>CAWFMQ010000014.1:0-281207 GCA_963816905.1 uncultured Chloroflexia bacterium
GGCAGACGATGAGGCCGCCCACGAACACGACGGCCACGCAACCCATGACCAGGGCCGGCCCGAACCGTCGAAACCGCGAGTTTCGAAGAATGGCGAGCGCCGCGAGTGCGACGATGAACCCGAGGCCGACGAAGACGAACTCCGCCGAACGTGCCGCAATCTCGCCGCCGCGAACCGTGAACCTGGCCACCAGCGTCGCTGGGTAGACCAGCGACATGAGCCCGAGCGTTGCCGCCGCGGCATTCCGACGTCCGGTCCGCCACAGGACGAACCCTCCGATGGGCATCGCGACCAGCAGGATGGCGACCGCCGCGTACCCCACGAGCTGCTCCCACCGTGGCGCGGCAAACCCGGTAGCAGACTCGAACAGCGCTCGGCCGCCCTCCTCGCCGCCGATGAGCTGGAGCACCTGGTCGAGCGCGCCACCGAAGGCCGGTGCGAGGTATCCGACCGTCACGTTGGCGATATACAGCATCCAGGCGATCGTCCCGATCGCGGCCAGCAGCGCGGGTCCAAGGAAGCCCGGCGGGTTCCAGCCCGGCCAGTGCGGCTCGTCCTCGCCGAGCGTCGGCAGGTCCGTCCTGGGGGCCTGCGGCCACCGGCGTTGCATCCAGCGCACCACGGCCGCCACGATCGCCCAGCCGGCGAGGAAGAGCGCGAGGACGATGGCGGTCACGTGGTGGGTGACGATCACTGCTGCCGTCGCGAGGATGATCGCGGTCGTGAGCGGCACGGCGCCGCCGACGGCGCCCCGTTCCCCGCGGATGACGCAGAACATCACGAAGAGTGCGAGTGGCAGGGCCAGGGATTCGTAGGCGAACTGCGCGTCGAAGAAGATGAAGTTGGGGTTGGCCATGTAGACGAGCGAGGTCAACCCGGCCAGTCGCGCCGAACCCGTCGCCCGCTCCACGAACAGGAAGAGGCAGAGCGCGAGCAGAAGGCGCGCCGCTCCGACCACGAGTACGCCGGCGTCCCAGACCGTGAAGCCGGCGTTCACGAGCGTCGAGGTGACGATCTCGAGGCCCGGGTAGTAAGGGCTCGCCGGCAGGATGTTGTTATGGCCGAACAGGTGCCCTGTCGAGAGGATGCTGTTCAGCGTGCTCATGTGGTGGAACTCGTCGAAGAGCGTGAACGCCGATGGCGAGTGGAGCACCTTGATGCCGTAGAGGGCAAGTGCGAGCAGGGCGATGATCCAGAGCCGCTCCCCCCGGCCCGCGCTCACCCCGAGCAGCCGTGCCGCCGCCGGCAGCACGATCGCCAGCAGGCCGATCCAGAAGACCACGGGCGCCCAGGGGTTGGACAGCCGACCCATGGTGTCGGCGATTGCCACGGCGAGGAGGCCGATGGAGCCGACGAGCGCGATGAGCGGGACGAGCCCCACCGGGCTCGCCGCGCCCGTCCGGTCGAGCTCCTCGAGCGTGGCTCGCCATCGAGCCTGCAGCCACGACGGCGAACCGGCGGAGCGAGGCGCACCACCGGACGCGGCCGGCGGCCCGGGGGAGAGGGTCGGCCCGGCGGATGTGGCCGGCGAACCGGCGGAGCCAGGCGCACCACCGGACGCGGCCGGTTGCCCGGGGGATGCGGCCGGCGGCCCGGGGAGAGGGTCGGCCCGGCGGATGTGGCCGGCGATTCCGCGGACGGAGTCGGCCCCGCGGCGCTCCATGATGCCGGGGGGCCGGACGATGGTTCCGGCGCGCTCATGGTTCGCCTTCGGCCTGACTCCCGGCACCCACCGGAGTCGCCCCGTCGCGGCGGATCATCGCGAAGAAGCGCTCGTACGCGTCGGCCGTGTTCGCCCAGGAGTGCGGGTGACGGAAGCGGCGGCCACAGATCCCTCGGACCTCGCGGATCGCGGCGAGGATGGCGTCGGGGTCACCGACCGCGACCATGCGGACGCCCTCGTAGCCCTGTGCCGCCTCGGCGTTTCCGCCCACGTCGGTCATCACGATCGGCAGGCCGTAGCCCATGGCGACGTGGAGTGGCCCTGACAGCGACGAGCGATGGTACGGCAGGATGACCGCGTCGGCGCCGCGGAGGTAGCCGTCCAGTTCGGCATCGCTGACATATCGGTTGACGAAGGTGATCCGGTCGCGGTGGCGGCTCGCCGCGACGCGCTCGGCCGGCAGCGTGAAGCCCTTCCCACGTCTCGCCGACGACGGTGAGCCAGTAGCCGGACGACCTCGTGTTCCGGGATGCGTTCGAACGCCTCCACGAGGTCCTCGAGGCCCTTGTACGGGCGGATGACGCCGAAGAACAGCAGGTTGCAGGCGTCCTCGGGCGCGTCGCGGAGGGCAGGCGCGCACGGGCCGACCGCGGTGAGGCGTCCCGATCGCCGCCACCGGCGGACCTTCCGCCTCGGCCGTCCTGTAGTGGTCGTGCGGTCCGTGCGGGAGGACGGCCACCGGTCGCCGCCCGAGGTCCCAGTTCGCCTGCAGCGAGTTCCCGGTCGAACGCGGAATGCACCGCGTACGCGGCCGCGAGCCGGATCACCGCGCCGCCGACCATCCCCGCGTAGAGACGCGCCGGCGGGATGCGGGCCTCGCCCGTGTCCAGGACCTCGTGGAATTCGATGACGACACGCGCGCCGAGGAGCCGCGCCAGCATCGACAGCGCGAGGTAGGAATGGAGGACCGTGCCCGCTCCACCACTGCAGGATCACGACGTCCGGCCGCCGGCACCCCAGGAACAGACAGGCACGCAACATGCTCGGCAGCCAGTACCAGTCGATCCCGTCGAAGAGCCGGACCCCGGGTCGCGTCGCGAGCTGCGTCAGGTCGGCGCCCACGCGTGACCGACCCGGGTACAGGCGGGTCGGCAACAACTGGCGCATCGTGATGATCGAGGTACGTCGCGCCGGCCGCGGCCAGCGCGTTCGCCAGGCGAACCGTGTAGACGCTGATGCCTGACAGAAACCGGGTGCCGGAGCCGACCACCATCACTCGCCGGGTCCGCGGGGGCGACGCTCGACGGGTCGCTCGTCGCCGGCGCCCGATCACCGACCGACCTCCGAAGGCCCCACCGGGGACGAGAGCCAGGCGACCAGCGGGCCGGTCGTGACGAGGTCGGCGAGCGAGTCGGCCTCGGAGTCGATGCGCGCCCCAAGGGCCATCGCCTCCGCCCGGACGCGCGCCCGCCGGCCGGCGTCGCCGACCAGGCAGGTCCGAGCGCCGAGTCGCGTGCCCGCCAGCAGGTCCGCGGCCGAGTCGCCAACCACGACCGAAGCGGTGGGGTCGATGTCGGGCCACCGCTCCATCGCGCGCCGGAAGAGCCCCAGTGCCGGCTTGCGGCAGTCGCAGGTCCCGGTCTCATGGGGGCACACCTCGACGGCATCGACGTCGGCGCCCGCCGCTCGAAGCGTGCGGCGCATGCGATCGTGGATCTCGTCGACCGCGCCTGCCGGCATGGCACCCGTCGCCACTCCCCGCTGGTTTGTGACGACCACGATCCGCACCAGCGGCGCCAGGATGCGGAGTTCGGCGAGTGCATCCACCACGCCCGGCAGGAACCGGAATTGGTCCGGGTCGTGACGTACCGGCCCTCCGGCGCCTTCTCGTTGATCACACCGTCCCGGTCCAGGAACAGCGCGGCGGTCACGCCGTCGCCATCCGGCGCCGGTTGCCGGGCAGCCGCCGGTCGCGCCGCCGCGGATCGCGCGACCGCGAATCACGGCTCGGCCGCGCCCCGGCTTTCACGCCACCCGCCATGTCTGGAGACCCAGCGGTTCGAGGGCCACGTCGCTGACGTCGCAGCCGCGAGCGCGCATGGCGTCGGCGACGCGGTGCTTCGTCTCGAAGCGGCACCAGAGCAGCATGAACCCGCCGCCCCCGGCACCGGCGATCTTGCCGGCCACGGCGCCGCATTCGAGCGCGTGCGCGTAGAGGTCGTCGAGCTCGGGCGTCGAGATGCGGTTCGACATCCGCTTCTTCTGCTGCCATTCCTCGTGGAGCAGGGCTGCAAATTCATCCCACTGCCGCCGCAGCATCCGCTCCTTCATCTCGACGGTGAGCCGCTTGATTTCCCGCAACGCTTCGACCGAGTCATGCTCGTGCCGTTCGTACCGCTCCACCTGGTCCGCGATGATGTTCGACGAGAGCCGGATCTTGCCGGTATCGCAGAGCAGCATGTTGTACTCGAGCTCGTTGGTGATGTCGGAGCTGAGCTTGAGGCCGTTGACGACGACACGGTCACCCAGGAACTCGACGAAATTCACCCCGCCGAACGCAGACGCGTACTGGTCCTGCATGCCGCCCTTGATGCCGAGGTCCTCGCGCTCGATCTCGTACGCCAGCTCCGCCACCTGGTAATCGGTCAGCGACAGGTTCTTCCATTCCTTCAACAGGCCGACGAGCGCGACCATCATCGCCGAGGAGGACCCGAGCCCGGAGCCGGCCGGCGCGTCCGAATGGAGGTACAGGTCGAATCCCTGGTCGTACGCGCCGGTCAGTTTCCTGATCGCCGCCTTGGCCAGGTCCATGTTCCCGTCGTACGCGATGTCGCGGCGCGAGCTGTAGGAGAGCGTCACCCCGAAATCGAACGAGTTGATGCAGATCCTGCCGTCGTCACGCGGGCGGAGGGTGCCCCAGGCATACCGGCCGATGGTCGCGGAGAGCACGCACCCGCCCTCTCGGGCCGGGAACGGCGGAACGTCGGTGCCGCCGCCGGCGAAGCTGATTCGGAGTGGCGCCTTGGCACGGATCAGCATGATGGTCGACCATTCGACGGTGGCCCGAGCAACGGCGCCGGATCCGCGCGGATGCCGTCGTAGGCCTCCGGCACCCCGATGTCGACGAAGAACGCGTCGAACGCGATCCCGCGAAGCCCATGCCCGACGAGGCGGGGAAAGACCTCGCGTTCGAGCGAGGCTGGGCGATCCTGCGGCACGCCGGCGATCACGTCGCGATCCAGGACATAGACGCCCGCGTTGATGAGTCCCTGTCCGCCGGAGGCCGACTTCTCGCGGAACCCGGAGACCGTCCCCAGCGAGTCGACGTCAACGCTGCCGAACCTGCCGGTTTCCGGCACACGCGCCAACGCGAGCGAGGCGGGCGCGTCGCCGGCCGCGGCGACGAAGGCGGAGAGGTCGATGTCGAAGAAGGAGTCGCCGTTCATCACCAGGAAGCGTCGTCCGACCAGGCGCGGAAGCGCATTGCGCAGCGCTCCGGCGGTGCCGAGAGGCACCGGTTCCGGCGAGTATGCGATGGAGAGTTCGGTGCCCGCCCCGCTACCGAAGTACTGCTCCACCGCCCCGGCGCGGTACCCGGTCAGCAGCGTGACGCTGCGGAACCCATCCCTGGCCAGGCGGCGCAGCAGGTACGCGAGGAACGGGCGCCCGGCCACCTCGGCCATCGGCTTCGGGATGTCCCCGACGGACGGTCGCAGGCGCGTCCCGAGCCCGCCGACGAGAACCAGGGACTCGATTGCCATGACAGATCTCGGCCCTCCTGGCGCCACGGGCAGCGTGGCGGTCCGAGCCTACCCGAGGATCAGGCTCTCCCGCATCGCTTCCCGGGTCGTCGACTCGCCGTACGTCGGCTCCGCCCAGGGCCTGGACTCCAACCGGCCGACCCCGGCGCCGGACTCGATCGGCACCGTGGCCGCCGGGCGGACGATCAGGATCGCGCCGGCGCGAACCTGCAGACCCGCCATGTCCGGGGCCTTCCGGCGTCGCTCGAGGAAGATCGTGCGCAGGACGCGGATCCCGTCCGGAATCGTCCGGAGGCGGCCCTGCCCGTAGACCCGGCGCGATTCGAAGCTGGGCACCTCGACCACCGTCAGGCCGGCACGGAGCGCCCGGACGTTCATCATCGTCTCGATCTCGAAGCCGTCGCCGTCCAACTCCAGGGCGGGGATGACCCGCCGCCAGAAGGCGTTGTAGCCGTAGCAGAGGTCGGTGTACCCGCCGCCGAACAGCAGGCGCACCATGAGCACGAAGCCTGCGTTTCCCAGCTTGCGGTACAGGGGCATGTCCGCCGTGCCGCCACCGCGCATGAAGCGGGACCCCTTGACGAAGTCGGCGCCGCTCGTCAGCGCGCGCACGAAGCTGGGGATCTCGCGCGGATCGGTCGAGCCGTCCGCATCGAGCATGACCACGATGTCGCCGCGCGCTGCGGCGAACCCGGTGCGGAGCGCCGCACCCTTCCCGCGACCGCGCTGGAGCACCACCCGGATGGAGGGCAGCAGCTGGCGTGCCACCTCGACCGTCTCGTCGGTCGAGTGCCCGTCCACGAGGATCACCTCGGAAACGTCGGAGGGGATCAATGGCAGTACGTGCGGCAAATTCTGGGCCTCGTTCAGGGCCGGAACGATGACCGTGATCGTCGGCGTCATTCCCACGCGAAGTTCTCCCCGTCGATGTTCGCTGGGCGCTCGGTTCCCATGAACTGGGATGCGGTTGTCCGATCGGCCGTTCGTCTTTTCGGCCCCATCGACCATCTGGGTCGGTCGATGGACATCGTTCCCGGGGCGATCGGGTGACGGAACCGTGTGGCGAACGTAGTACCTTCGTACTACAGGGTCAAGGACCCTGGCGATGTACGCGTTGCGCGCTGTCACATCTCAGATGTGTGCGCGTGGACGCGGCAGCCGCCGATGCCATCGCCCGCGTCCCGGATCCGGCATTTCTTCGAAGGCGACGCCGGGCCGACACCCCATTCGATATGGGCCGTGCGGATGCTTCGGGTGTAGATGGGATCATTCCGGTGCGGTTTGCTGCGGTTCACACGTACCGTAATCGCGGAAACGTCAAGCCGGAATTTTCGAATGGGCCATCGACGGCGTCAGCAGGGCATATCGAGACGGTCTGCGGCGGGGACGTCGAGCCTGCCGCGCCGGCGTCTGGATCCGTGGCCGACGCGCTCGGTTGGTACCAGTGGTCAGGCGGCGGGTCCCAGGGCCCCCTCGACGCGCTCGCGCGACACGGCGGCGGCACCCATCATCAGGACGCCGGCCTCGAGGTCGTCCAGGTTGAACGACGCCAGGCCCACGTCGTTCCCGGGGCGGCCCAGCAGGTATCCCTGGCCGGCGCTCATACCCAACTGCCGGATCATGTGCAGCTGCTCGGTCGTCTCGAGCCCTTCGGCGATGACGAAGGCGCCCCAGCGGCCGGCGAGATCGCGCAGCGACCGGAGCACCGCGTGGGACGTGTCGTGGCGCGCGCCGTCCTGCACCAGCGAAAGGTCGATCTTGACGACATCGAAACGGAACTGGCTCAGAAGCTGCAGGCCCGCGTTGCCGGCCCCCACGTCGTCGACGGCAATACGGATCCCCGCCGCCTGGAGATCCGACAGGTTCCGCTTCAGACGCGCCAGGTCCTGGACGATCTCGTGCTCCGTCACCTCGACGATCAACCGACGGGGGTCCAGGTCGTGCCCGGCGAGCGCCGCGAGGAAGTTCTGTACGCAGAAGTCGGGCGCCTCGACCGTCCGCGGCGAGAGGTTGATACTGACGAGCTTGTCGGCGGGAATCGCGCGTGCCGCTTCGGCGACCACGTCGAAGCACGCCGCATCCAGCTCCACCGTGTGACCGGCGGCCTCGGCCGCGCCGAACATCTCGCCGGGGTTGGAGAAGGGAGCACCCGCGATCGGCCGGATCAGTCCCTCGTAGCCGATGACCTTCCCGTTGTGCAGGTCGACGATCGGCTGGAAGACGGCGCGGAGAAGCCGCTCGGACGCAACGCGGATGACCGCGGCCGAGACCCCGCCGGTGGCGGACCGGCTCGATCCCTGGTCCCTGTCCGGGTCGTAGACATCGATCGCGTTGCGACCATGCCGCTTGCACCAGTACAGCGCGGCGTCCGCCTGCGCGTACAGCTGCTGGCGGGTCATCGCCAACTCCGGGCATGCTGAAACGCCGCCGGAGAACGGCAGCGCACGCCGGCCTGTGTCCGACTGGTGCGCACGCGCCCTGAGGCGACGGGCAAGCTGGGCGGCCCCGGACGAATCGGTGTGTGGCATCAGGATGGCGAACTCGTCTCCGCCGATGCGGAATGCACGATCGGAGAAACGGACACATTCGGCGATGAGGGCACCCATGAGCCCGAGCAGTTCGTCGCCGGCTGCGTGGCCCTCGGAGTCGTTGACGATCTTCAGATCGTCCATGTCGATGAGCAGCAGGGACACCGGCACCCGGTGGCGGCGATACGACTCGACCTGGCGATCAAGTTCCTCCTGGAACGAACGGTGGTTGCCCAGTCCCGTGAGGCCGTCCCGCAGCGCTTCCTCGCGCGCCTTTTCGTACATCCGCTTGAGTTCACGTCGGGACGTCTCGAGTTGCTCCGCCGGCCGGAGGACCTGGTGCGACATCCAGACGGCGAGTGCCACCACGATCGCCGCCATGGCTCCAAGGGCGGCGAGGAGGTGAACGGGCAGCGCGGGGGGTGTGGCGGGCTGGAGTACGAGGACCATCCAGCGTGCACTCGACGTCGCGGGCGGCACATCCGCCGACCCGGCGGCCCAGCCCTCCGACAGGAGCGTCTGCCAGGGCTCGGGTCCACCCGAGACCATCGCCGCCAGCGACCCGTCAAGATCGGGCGGGCCCGCCGGCGACGGGCTCGTGGCCGCAGACTGCAGCGTCCGGCTATCGGCCATGATCGCCCCTGTACCACGCTCCACGAGCAGCGCGTAGGCCCCCTCTGCGTCCAGGCGTGGCTCGATGACCGACACGAGCACCGGCAACGACAGGTCGATGGCAAGAATCCCGGCGGGTGCGGCACTCGCCTTCGACCCACCGAGGGGCATCGCCAGCGTGAGCCGCATCGAGCCGTCCGGCCCCCGGAAGGCAGCGGATCGTGCAATCTGGCCGAGTGGCATCGACAGCGCATCGCGGAGGAGCGTCGTGTCGCCGGTGGACATGCCAGAAGGCGCCGTCACCAGGCCTTCCTCCAATCGGAGGCGGACGTTGCCCATCCGGTCCACCAGCGTCGCACCCAGCACGAGTCCGGAAGTCGTCGCCCCCAGCATGCGTAGGTCGTCGCGGGCATCGTCCACGGCCACCGGATCGGACAGGACACGGCTGAAGCTGGAATCGGCGGCCAGGACCTGGAGCATGCCCTCAGTGCGCTGGATGTGCGAGGCCAGTTCCGCGGAGATGGCGTTGGATTCGCCGGTCGCCCGTGACCGCTCGTCGAGGCCCTGGCTCTCGACCACCGCGTTGAACAGGACCATCGAGATGACCGCCGGGACGACGGCCATCGCCAGGAGGGCAAGCCGCAGCCGGAGCCGACTGAGTGCGAGGCCTCGGTCGCGGTCAGGGCCGGGCCCGGCTCCGTGTGACCGCCGCAGCAGGGGCAAGACGGGCTCTCCACTCCGAAGCGGACTGAACAGGCCCATTCAATGCGTGTCCGCGTCCCACCGCACTGGCCCGGACGTCTCCCGGGGCCGTGAGACGTTCGGCCTGCGCAGGCCCAGCCGGATCACCTCACACGGGACTCGTCCACCCAGGGCGGCACCCATGGTCGCGTGACTGCCGAAGACTGCCGTCTGGTACCCCCGAGACTGCACGAAGTGGACTGCGCAGGCCTGAGGTGAGGTACGGCCTGATCTGAAAGTACCGAGCACCGGGTTCGACTTCGCTAATGACAAAGAGACCGCGGCGCGGCTCCAATATCCACATGTCCCAGTGTCGGTTCCTGAACGTGCGCCGGGCGCTCTCGCGCGGCCTGCGACCCGGGAGGCCGTCGTCCGGCGACGGACAGGCCCTCGCGGAGTTCGCGTTGATCTTCCCGCTGTTGGTGGTCCTCGTCATGGCCACCATCGAGTTCGCCCTTGCCTTCCAGGCTTCGCTCGGCATCAACCGTGCGAGTCAGGATGCGGTCCTGATCGCTTCCGAGGCCAGCGACTCACCCGGCTCGGACTGCCTGATTCTTCAGAAAGTCGAGGCCGATATCCAGACTCCCAACGACAGGCGGAGAATTCTCGAGGTCCAGGTCCAACGGACAGGGCCGGCGGGCGGCAGAGTGTACGCGGCCGACATCTATTCGCGCAGCGGTTCGACAACCTGCACTGTCGCCGGCGGCTCCACCGTCACTGTGCCGTACACAGCCACGTCGGTCGGCTACCCCGATGCGCAACGCTGCAACATCCTCGCCGGGTGCCCGACGTACACGCCGCCCCGCACAACGATCGACAATATTGCCGTCCAGGTGAAGTACACCTACACGTGGACTACTCCGCTGGGATCCCTGATCTCGCTGATCGGGGGTTCCACGACGACAGGAACCGGCTGGACCTTCCAGAAGCGGAACGTCGCGCGGTTGGAACCGGTGCTGTGATCCGGTCACACGCCCGCCGCATTCGAATGGCCACCTCCGTGTTGCGCTGCGCCGCCGGCCGTTGCGGCGTTCAGGCGCCGATACCACGCGAGTCGGACCGTGGTCAGGGACTCGTCGAATTCGCATTGGTCCTGCCCCTCTTCCTGTTGATCCTGCTGAGCACGTTGGAGTTCGGCACTGCGTTCAATCACAACCTCACCGTTGGGCTGGCAACGCGCGAAGCTGCCAGGACCGGCGCCGCCCTTGCGAGCGGCGGCGTCACCACGTGCTCAGGCGGCAACGATCCGTCCAACGTCGATCGGCAGATCATCGGTGGCGCACAGCGCGTCCTCAAGTCACCCGGATCCGACGTCGTGATGTCGCATATCACGCAGATTCGGATCTTCAAGGCGAATGCCGCCGGCGCCCAGATCGGTAGCTACGTCAACGTCTGGACGTATACACCGGGTGCCGGCCCCGACCTCGATCCCGGCTCCGGCCTCGACATTCTCGATTTCAGCCAGCAGAGCGTCGCATGGCCGGCCTGCTCGCGAGTCAATGGCCTGACACCCGATTCGATCGGCGTAGCCATCCGGTACAACTACTTCCTCGTCACGCCACTCGGCTCGCTCATGAACTTTCTTCACCGCACTGAGCCAAACCCGATCGTGATGAACGACCAGACCGTCATGGTCCTCAATCCAACGAACTGAGAGGTCGCGACGTGGGACGTTTCCGGTCTGTCTCCCGGTCAGAATGTGGCCGCATTGGGAAGCGTACCCGTGAACAGCGCGGTCAGACCCTTGTCCTCTTCGTGCTGTTGGCGTTCGTCATGATCGGGTCTGTCGCGATCGTCACAGACGTGTCGTGGTTCTGGGTGAATCAGCAGCGGATGCAGCGCGCGGCCGATGCAGGGGCGCTCGCGGGCGCCGTCTTTCTGCCCGGGAACATTCCCGGCGCGTATGCCGCGGCCCGCGCCGCGACGACACAGAACGGCTACACCAATGGCGTCGGTGGTGTGAGCGTGACGCCGATTCAGGATGCATCCAACAAGCGGCGCCTGGCCGTCTCGGTCTCGGGTCCCGTCTCGACGTATTTTGCACGGGTCTTCGGCATGTCCCAGGTCAACGAAGGCGCGTCCGCCAGGGCCGAGTTCACCCTGCCCGTTCCCATGGGCAGCCCGCAGAACTTCTACGGCGTCGGCACCTTCATCAAGAACACCATCACGACGAACACGAGCTCGTTCGACAGCGGCTGGAAGAACTCGAGCACCGCGAGCGGCGCCTCGTGGGCCAGCACCACCAATGCCTACACGTGGAACAACTCGACCTTCGCGACGACCAGCACCGCCAATGCCCAACTGACGCTCAGCAGGTTCGGGCTCCAGGCGGCGGTCCCGTCCGGCGACACCATCGACGGGCTCAAGGTCCAACTCGGCGGCAGGGTGGCCGCCGGTAGCAGTTGCCAGTTCACGGTCGATCTCAGTTGGAACAACGGAACGAACTGGTCGACCGCCGTCACAGGCGCGAACCTCACGACGACCAATACCGTCCTGGCGGCGCTCGGCAGCACGACGAGCACGTCCGCATGGGGTGCGCACGCGTGGGTCAGCACGGACTTCGGCGATGCGAGCTTCCTGGTACGGGTGACATACATCAAGGGCACCGGCTGCACCACCGCCAGCCTCGACGGCCTGCAGGTCGAGGTCACCTCGCACCACACGACGACCACGACGACGACCGGCACGGCGGCGGTGCCCGCCGCCCCCGACGGTTCAACGCCGACAACACAGGGCTTCTGGGGAGCCGTCATCACGAGGGGTGGGAGCAAGGAGAACGGCGACGAGTTCAGCCCGGCCAACGACAACGCGTCGATCGCGGGGCATACGTCAACGAACGCGGAATTCGATGCCAGCGGCTACGACTACGCAGTCATCATCAACGGTTCGAATGGCAAGGTCGCGCTCTTCGACCCGACCTTCTGCGAGACCGGTTCGAACGGCAGCGGTGGAAACCTGGGAGCAGGCGACCACTGGATCGCCGGCTCGGCGAACGCGGTGACCACCGTGTACAGCCTTTGGAATGAGAACGGCACCCCGTACAGCACAGGCGACGATACGCTCGTCACCACGTCCGGAGATCTGTTCGCCGGTAAGATCCAGGCGGACTACAGCGGCGTGATGGGTACACCCGCGCATTCCGGCCTCACGGACTGCGGCTCGGATCCGTACCACAACCAATGGTGGACACTGGCGTCCGGGTTGTCGGCCGGCAGGTATCGCCTCAATGTGAATACCAGCTCGACCAGCAACAACTCCACGAACGCCGAGAACATGTGGTCGGCAGAGGTGTCCAGTACCGGCGGCCAGTCGCAGATCTATGGCGAGGCCAGGATGTGCGCGTACAACAACCTCACGTCGGGTGCACAGCTGTTCTACCTCGCCCAGATCGACCGCACCAATGCCGGAAAGACGATGGAGATCACGCTCTTCGACCCGGGCGACGTGAGCGGAAACGCGTACCTCCGGATCCTGTCACCGAACGGCAATGCCTACAACTACGCCACGTTCACGTACACGGCCGATAACGGCAGATCCGGGACCAACGTGACGCAGATCCAGACGGCCTCCTCAGGCGGCAGCCTCTACAACGATGCGACGATCACCATTGACGTGACCCTGCCGAGCTCCTATGGGTCGGTGGGCCTGACGCCGCCCGGCGAGGCCCAGGGGGGTTGGTGGAAGATCGAGTACACGGTCAGCGGCGGCAATGACACGACCACCTGGCAGGTCGCGATCCGGGGCAGCCCCGTCCACCTCGTCCCCTAGCGGTTCGGGCCGGGCCCTGCCCGGAAGGTGCACGAGTCGCGGGAGTCAGTTGACCCGCCGAACAGCGACCGCCGGCCCCCGGGCGCCGTAGGTGCCGGTGCGCGGCTGAGCCGTCCAGCGACGATGGTCGGGCGTCGGCCGACCTGGGTCTGGCAAGCGGCTCAGCGCCGCGCGACGGGCCGACGGGCGGTCGCGAGTGGTGCACTCGCGAACCGGCGTCGGGACGGCCGATCGGGTCCATGGCCTGGGCCGTTCGGGTCATGGTGGGCCGGACCTCTGGGGCCTACGGTCCTTCCCTGGTGGCCTGCCGGAGCGGCATGCCCGTGCCACCGATGAGTGAAGTCCGTCCGGCGAACGAGGTGGAGAGCTGTGTGACGACGGTGACAGCCGGATCTGCCGGCCGACCCCTCGGCGCGCTCGTGAGGCGAACGACCGGCAACACGCGAGTGATCATGCTCACGGCGGCCATCGGAGCAACCGCCGTGATCCTGGGTGTCGCCCTGGTACCGGCCGGCACCCCGATTGAACCGCCGTTCACCATCCCCGTGTGGCTGCTTGCCGCCATGTTCTACGTCGCCGAGGCCCGGGTCTTCCACCTGCATATCGGCCGGAGCGCCCATTCGTTCTCGATGAGCGAGATCCCGGTCGTCATCGGCCTCCTGCTCGTGGCGCCTCTCGAGTTCGTGATCGCCCGCGCCGTCGGCTCGGGGCTCGCGCTCTTCTTCGCGAGACGCCAGCGAGGGGTCAAGCTCGCGTTCAACATCGCCCAATTCACGCTCTGTTCGGTCACGTCGGTGGCGATCGTGCACCTCGCGCAGGGTGCGGATGGAGCGCTCGGTCCGCCCATGTGGCTGGCCATTTTCGCCGCCAACATCGTCGAGAACGTCATCGGAGTGCTGACCGTCAGCAGCGCGATCTCGCTGGCCGAGGCGACGCCCCAGTACCGCCGCATCCCGGAGATGCTGAAGGTGAGCCTCACCGTCTCGTTGACCAGCATGAGCCTCGCGCTGATGGCACTCACGCTGGTGTGGGCCAACCCGTCGGGGTTGCTTCTCTGCTTCGTGCCGATCGTCACCGCGGCACTCGCCTACCGCGCGTACGTCACGGAGCGGCAACAGCACGAGGCGCTGGAGATGCTCCACGAGTCGACATTGATCCTGCAGCGGACCCCGCAACTTGACGCGGCACTCGTGTCACTGCTCGATCATGCCCGCAAGATGTTCCGCGCACGCGTGGCGGAGATCTGCCTCCTGCCTCGCCGAGAGGGAGACCAGATCCTGCGGACGCGGGTGGGGCCCACGGGTGCCATGGAGGTCATGACGCCCATCGGAACGACCTTCGGCGATCCGCTCGCCGCGCAGGCGGTCGAGAAGAACGAGGCCCGGCTGTTCGACGGAACGGGCGGCAGGGCGACGGAGGGCGACGTTGGACGCCGGCGAAACGCGATGGTGGCACCACTGCGCGGCGATGCCGACGTCGTCGGCGTGCTCATCGTGGCCGATCGACTGAGCGACATCAGCGCGTTCGACCGCGACGACCTCAAGCTGTTCGAGACGCTCGCCAACCACACGGCCGTGGCGCTTGAGAACGGCCAACTCGAGCAGTCGCTCGCCCAGCTCTCGGAGTTGCAGGAGGAACTGCGGGAGCAGGCATACCACGATGCGCTGACCGGGCTGGCCAACCGGTCGCTGTTCCGGCAGCTCGTCGCGGAGCAACTCGCTTCCCCTGATGTCGGAGGCCGGATCCCGATCGTGCTGTTCATCGATCTCGACGACTTCAAGCTCGTCAACGACAGCCTCGGCCACGCGGCCGGCGATGAACTCCTGGTCGCCGTCGCCATCCGGATCAGGGAGCAGCTGCGGAGCAGCGACGTTGCGGCGCGCCTGGGCGGCGACGAGTTCGCGGTGCTCCTGTCCGATGAGCGGGACATGGTGGCCGCGGCGCGGGTCGCCGAACGCCTGGTCGCGGCATTCAGGCCGGCATTCCGGCTCGGCGAGCACGAGGTCGCCGTGCGCGCCAGCATCGGCCTCGCCGCCGGGGTCCCCGGGAAGGACACGGCGAGTGACCTCCTGCGGAACGCTGACGTGGCGATGTATGCGGCGAAGGCCCACGGGAAGGGTCGGGTCGTGATCTTCGAGCCGTCGATGCACGAGGCCGTCGTCTCGCGTGCCCGGCTGTCCTCCGAACTCGAACGGGCCATCGCCGCCGGCGAGTTCATCCTCCAGTACCAGCCGATCGTCGACCTGGCCTCCGGTCGTGCCCGCGGCGCCGAGGCGCTCGTGCGCTGGGAGCACCCCGGGCGCGGCCGCCTCCCTCCCGACGAGTTCATCCGGCTGGCCGAGGAATCCGACGCCATCCTCGAGATCGGACATCGGGTCCTCACCGAGGCCTGTCGCCAGGCGCGCGCGTGGCAGTCGCTGACCTCCGACCGGCCGTTTCCAGTGGTCGTGAACGTCGCAGCTCGGCAACTCGCGCAGCCGGGATTCGCCGACGAGGTGCTGAGCATCATCGAGGGTTCCGGGGCACCTCCCGAGGCGATCGTCCTGGAGATGACGGAGACTGCGATGCTCCAGGACGGCGCGATGACGAAGCAGAAGCTCCATCGCCTGCGAGGAGCCGGGATCGGCATCTCGGTCGACGATTTCGGCACCGGGTACTCGTCGCTGAGCTACCTCCAGCGCTTCCCGGTCACGATTCTCAGGATCGCACGCGACTTCGTCACCCTGGCAGGGACGAACCCCGAGGAATGGGAACTGGCCAGCGCGATCATCGCGCTCGGCCGAGCGCTGCATCTGACCGTCGTCGCAGCGGGGGTGGAACGTCCGTCACAGCTGATCCGGCTGCGGGCGCTGGGCTGCGAGTACGCGCAGGGCTTCTATTTCGCCCGCCCGCTGGACCCCACGGCGCTGGAGGCGTACATCCTCCGCGGGGCGGCCACGACGGCCGGTGCCGGAGCGGGCCCGATGACGTCCCTGACTCAGCACGAGGGCGACGCGTCCGCAGCCTGACCGGATCGGGCCCATTCATGTGTCGCGGCCGCGAGGTGGTGGCCGCGGCCGAGGCTCACCGGCAATCTGCCGGAGCACAGCAGGCTGTGTCGCCGGCCGTAAATGCGACGGTTTTCGCCCCGCTGACCCGCGGCTGGCGAACGTTCGCCCCGGCCGCCGTGCTCGGGCTCGGCGCCTCGTCTAGTCCAGCGAGTAGGCGACCCCGATTGTCATCAGCCGGTGCAGGGAGCGCCCTCCGCCGGAGCTCCTGACGTACATCTTGATCGTGATGGCGTTCGCCCGAGCGGCGGAGTTGATCTCCGGCAGCGAGACCGTGTCGGTTGCCCACGCGCTCGCGCCATTGCATGAGACAGGGGACGCCGAGCTGCCGTGGGCTCCGATCAGGGTCCCGCCCTGGTAGACCTCGAAGTAGTAGCAGGTCGTGTCGCCCGACGTCTGCGAACGATAGGTGTGCGTGAAGGTCGCCCCGGTCACTGTCGATCCTGCCGGGACGTAGGGCGGGAAGGTCACCGTGAAGTAGCGGCCGCTGCTGAACGCGGCCGGCCAGCCGCTCGACGGAGTGAACGCCGTGTCGACCACGGTGATCGTGACCGTGGTCGCCGCCGAGTCCGCGATGCCGTCGGTGACGCGGTACGTGAAGCTGTCCGTGCCGCTCCAGCCGACGTTCGGCGTGTACGTGAACGACCCGTCCGCGTTCAGCGTCAGTGACCCGTTGCTCGGCCCGCTGAGGGGCCGTGGCACGTCCACGCTGAGCGTCTGTGGGTCCGGGTCGGTGTCGTTGGCGAGCACGCCCGGCGCCGCGACCGCGAGGGTGTTGCTCCCGGAGACGGAGTAGGCGTCGGCCACGCCGGCCGGCGGCGTGTCGGTGACCGTGATGGCAACCGTGTCGGTGTCGGTCACCGGCCCGCCGGCACCTGTGTTGCCGAGGTCGCTGGTGACGATCTGGAGGCCGGCGGCGCCCGCCCAGTTGGGCGTCGGGATGAAGCTGCTGCCGTTCAGGGCAGTGTTGATCGTGATCATGGGCCCGGTGAAGGTCATCGTCATGTCGGCGATGCCATCTCCGACGGAGAAGACGAGCCCCGATACGCCACCCAGGGTCAGCGTGCCGTTCGTGGCCGTAAGCTGGACCTGGACGCTCGCCGCCCCAGCGTCCACGTCCGAGATCGAGACCGCATTGCCGTTGGCGGCCGAGAAGACCCGCGGCGTGTTCACCGGCGTGGTCTGCGCTCCCGGGACCGAGTTCACCGGGGGGTCGTTGACCGCGTTGACCGTGATCGTGCATGTCTGCGCCGCGCTGGTGTCGATGCCGCCGTTGGCCGTGCCGCCGTTGTCGCGGATCTGGACGGTCACGGTGGCGACGCCGTTGGCGTTGGCCGCCGGCGTGTAGGTCAGCGTCCCTGCGGCAGATACGGCCGGTTGGGCGCTGAAAAGGCCGTTGTTGGTGTTCGAGACGATGAAGTTGAGCGCCTGGCCCGACTCGTCCGGGGGACCCCCGCTGATCGCGGTGGCCCAGCCCGGGACGCTCTGTGCGCCCGCGTCTTCGTTGACCGCCTGGTTGGCGCCTTTCGTGAAGCTCGGGGCGTCGTTCACCGGGTTGACCGTGATGGTGACCGTGGCTGTGTTCGAGGCGAACGTCCCGTCGCCGGCCTGGTACGTGAACGAGTCACTGCCGTTGTAGTTGGCGCTCGGCGTGTAGGTGAACGAGCCGTTGGAGTTCAGGGTCAGGGATCCGTGAGAGACGCCCGAAACGAGCGTTGCCGTGATCGGGTTCCCCTCGACGTCAACGTCGTTGCCGAGGACGCCGCTCGCCGCCACGCTGAGCGCCGAGTCCTCGTTGACGGAGTAGATGTCCCCGATCGCGACCGGCGGCCGCTGGATGGAAACCGTGTTCCAGGTCGACGTGTTCAACGATGTCGCCTGTGCGGATGTGACCGCCAGGCCGACATAGATCGTCGCGCCCATGGTGATGGTGCGCGTCGCTCCGACGGTCAGCCAGGTGGTACCCCCGTTGGTCGAGTACTCGGTGGCGAACGTGTTGCCGACGCGCGTGATCCGCAGCATCTTCGGTACTGGCATGGCGGCGACCGAGGCGCCCGTGACCGTCGTCGTGCCTGCCGTCGTGCGGTACTTCTGGTCGATGGTCCTGGTCCCGGCGTCGGTGAGGTCCGTGAGGACGAATGCGCTGTTGGCGTCCAGCGTGTCGCGCATCATCACCGCACCGAGCGCCACCGTGCCGGGGTTCGACTCCGACACGAGGTTGGCCGTGAGGCGACCGTCGCCGGTCATCGCGAGGTAGATGAACTGGAACTGGTCGCTCGTGCCGTTGACGCCCGTGCCCGCGCCGACGACGGTGTAGGTCCCGGACGTCTCGCTCGAGGATCCCGCCCGGGTCGGGCTGCCGATGTCCGCGTTGGCCGTGAAAATGCCGAGGTTCGCGACCGTGATCGCGAGCGTGTCGGTGTCGCTCCTGGCACCGCCGGACCCGGTGTTGCCCAGGTCGTTGGTGACGACCTGGAGGCCGGCGGCCCCCGTGTAGTTGGTTGTCGGAAGGAAGCGCAGGCCGTCGAGCGCCGTGTTGAGCGCCGTGAGCGTCCCAGCGAAGGTCATCGTGGCGTCGGCCGTCCCGTCGCCGACCGAGAACGTCAGGCCATTTGTGTTGGCGAGCGACAGCGTGCCGTTGGTGGCGGTCAGTTGGACCTGTTCGCTGCCGCCGAGCCCGTCGACGTCGCTCACCGACAACTGGTTGCCCGTCACGCTCGAGAGAACCAGCACGTTGTTCCTGGCCGTGATCTGCGCCGGCGGCAGGCCGTTCACCGGTGCGTCGTTGACGTTGTTCACCGTGATCGTGAAAGTCTGGGGAGCGCTCGTGTCGACGCCCCCGTTGGCTGTTCCGCCGTCGTCGTGGAGCCAGACCGTCACGGTGGCGACGCCGCTCGAATTGACGACCGGCGTGAACGTCAACGTCCCGCTGGGGCTGAGCGCGGGCTGCGCGGTGAAAAGCCCATTGTTGTCGTTCGTGACGATGAAGTTGAGCGCCTGGCCCGACTCGTCCGGCGGACCAGCGCTGATCGCGGTGGCCCAGCCGCTGAACGTCTGCGGGTTGTCGGTGACCGTCTCGTTCGGTCCCTTCACGAAACTCGGGGCGTCGTTCACCGGGTTGACCGTGAGCGTCACGGCCACCGTGTTCGAGTCGAATACGCCGTTGTTGGCCTTGTAGGTGAAGCTGTCCGTGCCGTTGAAGTTGGCGATCGGCGTGTACGCGAAGGACCCATTGCTGTTCAAGGTCACCGAGCCGTTCGAGGCGGCGGAGACGAGCACGGCGGTGATCGGACGGCCGTTCGGGTCGCTGTCATTCGTGAGCACCCCGCTCGCCGGAACGGTGAGTGGCGCGTCCTCGTTGGTCGTGTAGGCGTCCGCGACCGCCGTCGGGACGCCGCTGGGCGAGACGTTGTCGAACGTGGACGTGTTGAGAGCGGTGTTGTTGACCGAGCTGACGGCAAGGCCGATGTAGATGGTCGATCCCATCGTGATCGTCTGGGTGGTTCCCTGCTGCGTCCACGTGACTCCGTCGGGAGAGCGCTCCGCGGTGAAGGTGTTGCCGACGCGGGTCATCCGGATCCAGTACGGCGCCGTGAGCCCGGCGGTCAGCGACACATTGGTGGTCGCACCCGCCGTCGTCCGCCACAGGAACTCGACGCCGATGCCCGGTGTCACGTCGATGAGCGCGTGCGCGCAGTTGGCCGCGAGCGTATTCCTGAAGTCCACCGCCGCCTTGGCCGCCGGGTAGACGTTCTGGACGGAGAGGACCCGGGCGGTCAACCGCCCGTCGCCCGTGAGTGCCCGGTACACGAAGTGGAACTGGTCCGAGGCGCCCCAAATGTCCGTCCCGCTGCCCGAGACGGTGTACACCGGGGCGGAGTAACTTGCGGAGCCGGCAAGTCCCGGGCCGCCGATGTCCGCGTGGGCGGTGAAGATGCCCAGGTCGATCGTCGTGGCGCCGGCGGGGTCCCACGTCCCGGCCGAGACCTGGGCCGCGGGCGGCCAGGTGCCGGTCGTGAAGGTCATCTGGTCGGCGGTGATCTTGAAGTCGATCGTGTCGCCGACCGTGGCAGCCGGGGCGACGTCGACGACGATATAGAACTGCTTCTGCGAGGCGGTCAGCGCGAGCGCCGGACTGAGCGTGTAGACACCGCCGGTCTGGGTCGCGGTGCTCGTCCGCAGCGTGTCGGTCGCCGAGCTGAACGTTCCCGGGACGGTCCCGGACTCCTGGTACAGGTAGACGGTCGAGACGTCGGCCACAGAGGTTCCCGTGAACGTCACCTTGACCTGGCTCAGGGTGTCGGCGACCGCCGGCGTCACCTGGAACGAGTAGACACCCATCAGGTCCGCGTGCGGAGGCGCGGTCGCCGGGCCGACCTGGGTGACGGCGTTGGTCGTGATGTTGCCGGAGGTCGCCGCCGCGACGTATGGCCCGACGAACGGGCCGCCGTCCGCCGCTCCGGCCACGCCTGCCGGGACCACCTGGTCGGTGCCGGTGTCGGCTGCCGCCCGGCCCAGGTCGAGCCGCCCGTTGCCCGTCTCGTCACGGGTCCCCGCCGGAGCGGCGGTACGCGCCAGCCGGCCCACGATCGCGCCGTTGCTCGCCCGCGGGTCGAACGCTCGCAGGAGCGCGGCACTGCCGGCGACTTCCGCCGCAGCAGCGGAGGTTCCGCTCACGCTCACGTCCCCACCCCCCGCGGCAGTGGTGAGGATGTTCTCTCCCGGTGCGGCAAGGAAGACGGCGGGTCCGTGGTTGCTGTCGGCGGCAGGCGCGTCGTGTCGGTCGGTTGAGGCCACGCCGATCACGGCGTGGTCGCCGGCGGGATACGTTGCGAGGAAGGAGCCGTCGTTTCCGGTTGCGGCAACCAGCACCGCGCCCCTGGACCAGGCGTAGTCGACGGCGACCTGCAGGGCCCGGGAATACCCGGGGTTGCTGAACGCCATGAGCACGACGTCCGCCCCCGCGTCCACGGCGTAGGCCAGCCCGGCGACGATGTCGCTGTCCAGCCCGGTCCCGTCGCGGCCGAGGACGGTCACGGGCAGGACCCGGACGCCCGCGTAGCCGATGCCGGCGATCCCGATCCCGTTGTCGGTGCTCGCAGCAACGATCCCGGCCATCGCGGTGCCGTGGCCGTTGGGGTCCCGGCCGACGGGGACCCCGTCGACGAACGAGGCGCCAGGGAGGAGATCGCCTTCGAGGTCGGGTTGCCCAGCATCGACGCCGGTATCGAGGATTGCCACGACGGACCGGCCGGATGGCGGGGGCCCCTCGTATACCCTGTCCCACCCGATGCGGGAAAGCGACCACTGATCGCCGTACCCGGGATCCGTGGGCACTCCTTCAACGTGGCGCTCGCGGTCGGGCTCCACGGCAGACACCCTTGAGTCCACGGCGAGCCGGGCCGCAGCCTCGGCGGCACCGGCTGCGGGCAACGAGATCGCCACCATGTGCAGTTGCGGGATCTCGGACACGAGCGCGGCGCCGGCGGCTGTCAGCACATCGGCGGTGTCGGCGAGCCCAAGGGACGTCCTGAACGTGACGATGTAGGGCACAGTCGCTCGTGGATCGGGGCTCGACGACGGCGACGGACCGGGCGCGGGCGAGTCCCCCGGCGCGGGCGAGGTTTCGGGGACGGGCGATTCCCCGGGCACCGGTGATGCGTCGGGTGTTGGTGAGTCGTCGGGCGTGGGGGAGGCTTCGGGCACGGGCGATGCGCTCGGCGCCGGCGACAATTCGGGCACGGGCGACGCCGTCGGGTCCGGGGACGGGTCGGGCACGGGCGACGCGGTCGGGGCCGGGGACGGGTCGGGCCCAGCCGTCGGCTTCGTCGTCGGTGCCGGAGTCTCGGTGACCGGGGAGCGGGTAGGGTCGGCCGACGGGGCAGCGGTCGGCCTCGGCTCGTCGGTCGGCTTCGGCTCATCCGTCGGCTTCGGCTCGTGCGTCTGCTTCGGATCGCCTGTCGGCTTCGGATCGTCCTTCGGCTTCGGATCGGCGCTCGAAGCGGCAGCCGGCGCGACCGTCGGCTCAGGCGCCGGTGCTACCTCCTCATGCGTCGAGTTCTGCGCCACGCCCACTGCCGCAGTCACAGTAACCGCGAATGGGGCGTTCGCGAACAGGACGACCACGGCCAGCAGCCCGCACGTGGCGGCCCGAACGACGCGTCCGCAGTGTCGGTCCTGTACGTTCTGGCTCACGGCACGGTTCCTATGGTCCCTGGAGGTCCCACGGGGTCGTCAACAGCAGCGTGTCCGCCGCGTCCGTGCAGCGCACCGGGTACGTGCTGAAGCCCACGTACGGCGTCGAACCGGCAAGGCGTGCCTCATCGATGACCATTCCGCCCGACCCGCTGTTGCCCGCGTAGACCCTGATGCGCAGGTCATCCGCGAGATCAGTGGATCCGACCGCCGCGATGGGCTGCGCAAGGGTGGTCAGCGTGGTTCCGGTGACGCACCCCGCGGGACTTCCCGCGCTTCCGTAGGTGGCAATCACGGCATTCGTGGAGATCCGCCTGACCTCGAAGTAGACGCACGACGTTGCCCCGGCGCCTGCGCTGGCGAACGTGAACCGGAACGTCGCCGATGCCACCGACAGCCCTCCCGGCAGCGGCGCACTCATGTCGTACTGCAGGTACCGGTTTATCGCGAAGCTCACGGCCCATGCCTTGGTCGTCGAGGTGCGGCCGTCCCCGGCAACCGCGTAGGGACTCGACCGATTGACCTCCGCTCCGCCCGAGGCATCCCGGACGTCGAAGCCGCTCGTCACGTGCGTTCCGGGAAAGATGTGCTTCGTGCCGACCGTGTTGACGCTGCCCCGGCTGTTGGTGAAGACCGCTGCGGTCGAATCGAGGCCGCTCACGAGCGAGATGGCGAGCAGCGAAGCCGACGCCATGAGCGCCATCTGGCGTACGCGCCTGCGTGGCGGTGACGGCAGCACGCCGATGACGCCGGTGCGGACCGGGTGGGCGGCGGGGGCCTGGGGCAGACGCGAGCGAATGAGCATCACGGACCCTACCCGGAGGGTGTCGGCCCCGCGGCGACCGGGGTGGGCCTGACCTGCCGGCGGGGCTCCAGGTCCTCCAGCAACCACAGGAGCAGCAGCAACGAGCAGAGGAGGCTCATGACGCAGAGGACACCGCTCGGCAGTTCGAGCAGGGCCACGACATACCCGGCAGCCGGAAGCATGAAGGTCAGGCGACCCTGGACTGCATTCGCAGGAACCGGCGTGGGGTCGGGTGTCGCGTTCGCGTCGCCACGAGTCAGGAACTGCCGCTCGCCGCCTAAATCCACGACGCTCACGACGCGGTGCGTGAAGACAAGCCCGTTGTCGGTCCTGAAGGTGATGATGTCGTTGGGCACCACCGAGGCGGGATCGACGGGCTCGGCGAAGACGAGCGCACCGAGCGGAATGGCGGGAGCCATCGAACCGCCGCGGATCACGTACGCCGACCGGTCCATGTGCTGGACGACGAGGACCGCTCCGTCGATGCCGACGAAGACCACGATCAGCACCGCCAGGACCAAACCGACCGCCAGGCGCGCGAGTGTTACAGGTGAATGGTGCATCGCGTCACCTTTCCGGGGTGGCGGACAAGACGGTTCTCGGCCCGGCCGCGTGGCCGGGCCGAGAAGGCGTCACGACGAGGAATGACCGCGACTAGGGGTTGTTCTTGGTCTGCTCGGCGTAGAACTGAAAGGTGGCACTGGTCGTGGAGCCCTGCAGCCCGTCGCCCGTGGCAAGCGGCAGGCTGGCGTGGAAGCAGAGGACCTCGTTCGCGCTTGCTGCGAGAACGCGGTCGCCGCCCTGCTGACCGGCTGCGGGATCGCCGAACAGCACGCCGGCTGTTCCGACCGGGCCAAGGACGCTGGGGCCGTAGATGGCCGTCCCGCCGGTGTAGCCCGAACTTGTGCAAGTTGTCGTGTTCCGCAGGACGGTGAGTACCAGCGCGGCGGCCAGACCCTTCCCGTCGGCGTCGGTCGCGACGGTGGTTGCCGCGTAGCGCAGTTCGAGTGTGCCCGTGTTGCTGACCGTCAGCGGCGCGGTGACCTGGTCGCCGGGCGCCATGTTGTCGTACGTGATGAGTGCAGATGTCGGGTTCGTCCCCAGCACCACCGTGCCGGCCGTGAAGGAGTTGTCCGGGACGGTCGCCCCGCTGGTGAAGACTGCCAGGGAGGCGATGCCGGAACCCAGGCTCACCATTGAGAGGCCGGCGATCGCCAGTAGCACCAGCAGCCGCGACCGGCGCTTCCGATTCTGATCAGTCTGTTCGACCATCTCCGCCATTTCCTTCTGCTCCTGTCCTGTGTCTCTGATCACCACGCACCGCGATACCTGCGGTACGGACAATGGGGACGATCACCGGATACCCTGGACGATCGCCCCGCGGCGTCGATGGCCCTCGTTCGACCTCACGGCAGTCGGCCGGATCGGGCTCAGCAGGTACCGAGACGTCGCGTGTCGGAAGCAAACCAGTCAGAGGGGCCGGCGGTCATCGCTCAGAGGTTCCACGGGGGGCGGTACGTCGGTACGGCGCAAGGGCGGCTACGGATGAACGCAGTGCGGCCAGGCTGACCTGCCGCGGGGACAACTCCGTGGTCAGAACGTACCGGTCGACTCTGTGGCGGTGGTCCCACCGTGGCGCTGCGGGACGGCCACGAGTGCCGGCTCGGGGGATCAACCAGGCTGCGCGAGCACCATGATGCGGACCTCGGTCATGTCCGCGATCGACCAACGGAGACCTTCGCGACCCAGCCCCGAGTCCTTGACGCCGCCGTACGGCATGTGGTCGGCTCGATAGGTCGGCACATCGTTGACGATGACGCCGCCGACCTCCAGGTGTTCGAACGCTCGCCATGCGTGCGCGAGGTCGTTCGTGAAGACCCCCGCCTGGAGCCCGAAGGCGCTGTCGTTGACCTCGCGGATCGCCGCGTCGAAGTCCGAGAACCGGGAGATCAGCACGACGGGCGCGAACGCCTCGCTCCGGCAGATCAGGGCATCCCCGGGCGTATCGGTGAGGACGGTGGGCGGGAACCAGGGACCGTCTGCCCTGCCGCCCGTCAGGACCTTCGCGCCACCGTCGACCGCCTCCTGGAGCCAGCTGGCCACGCGCTCGGCGGCTGCCACGTCGACCATCGGCCCGACCTGGGTCTCCGGGTCCAGGGGATCGCCCATCTTCAGAGCGCTCGCCGCATCGATGAACCGAGGGAGAAAGTCGTCCCAGATCGAATCGTGGACGTAGAGGCGCTGCACGCTGATGCAGACCTGTCCGGCGTAGCTGAACGCGCCGACAACGTTGCGCCGAACCGCCCAGTCGAGGTCGGCCGAGGCATCCACGATCGAGCCGGCGTTGCCCCCGAGCTCGAGCACGACGCGCTTCTTGCCGGCGCGCTCCTTGAGCCGCCACCCCACGGCCGGCGAGCCGGTGAAGGTGATGAGCTTGAAGCGGTCGTCGGCGATCATCCGGTCGCCCTGCGCCCGAGTCATCGGAAGGATGCTCACCGCGCCGTCCGGCAGGCCAGCGTCCGCGACGATCTCGGCGATCGCCAGCATCGTGAGCGGGTCCTTCGAGGGCGGCTTGAGCACGATCGAGCAACCGGCCGCGATCGCCGGTGCCAGCTTGTGGGCCGCGAGGTTCAGCGGGAAGTTGAAGGGGCTGATTCCCGCCACGGGCCCAACCGGGAATCGCCGCGTGATCCCGGTTCGATCGCGGGACGCGGGCATGAGGTCGAGTGGGATCGTCTCTCCCATGGTCCGCTCGGCTTCCTCGGCGGCGAGACGGAAGGTCAGCGAGCCGCGATCCACCTCGACCAGGGCGTCGCGGATCGGCTTGCCGGATTCGGTCGCGATCAGCCGGCCGAGTTCCTCGCGGCGCGCCCTGATACCGGAGCTGATCTCGCGCAGCGCACGGCTCCGCTCGAACGTCGGCAGGAGGCGCGTTGCTTCGAACGCCCGAACGGCGGCGACAACGGCCTCCTCGTATTGGGCATCGGTGGCGTTGTACGTCGCACCAGCAGGCTCGCCGGGATGCGCGGGGTTGGTGACCTCCAGCACATCTGGGGATTCGGCCCAGTGACCGGCAACGTAGATGGGGTGCGGCTTGGTGCCGGCGAGCGTGGCCATGAGGCGACTCCTCCAGGGATTGTGCGCGAGGAGGTCTTCGGACACGGCAGATTCTACGGGTAGACTCTGCCCGATGCCCCGCCGGTACCGGTTTCGCCAGGTCGACGTGTTCACCGATCGGCCGTTGCACGGCAACCCGCTCGCCGTGTTCCCTGGAGCGGTCGGCCTGACCGTCGCCGAGATGCAGGCGCTCGCGCGTGAGATGAACCTCTCCGAGACTACCTTCGTGCTGCCGCCGACCGAGGAAGGAATGGCGCGAGGGGCCGACTACCGGCTGCGGATCTTCACGCCCGGTCTCGAGTTGCCGTTCGCGGGCCACCCGTCGATCGGCTCGGCGTGGGTGCTCGCGGAAGAAGGGCGCTTCCCGCTGGATGCGCCGCAGGTCACCGTCCGCCAGGAGTTGGTCATCGGCGTCCTGGCGCTCTCCATCGAGGTGGAACCTGCGTCAAGCGGCGAACCTGACCGTGCCGGCCGCCGAATCGGGCAGGTGACGATGACCCAGGGAACCGCCGAGGTTCTGCGTCGACTGGACGCCGACGAGATCGTCGAACTCTGCGAAGCGCTGGGCGTAGCCGTCTCCGCCGTGGGCTGGCGCCATGACGATGGAGCGCTGACGCGCGCGATCCCGGCCGTCGTCTCAACCGGCCTGCCGCATCTGGTCGTCCCGTTCGCCGACCGGAAGGCCATGCTTGGTATCGCCGAGGCGCGGCGCTCGCAGGTCGCAACGTGCGCCCACGCCCTCGGATGCGACAGCGCGGCGCTCGTGGCGCGCGGCAATTCCGGGGTGATCGCCGATGCGGACGTGTCCGTGCGGGTCTTCGACGCGGATGCCTTCGGCATCGCCTCCGATCCCGCCACCGGCTCAGCCGCCGGGCCGATCGGCGTCTACCTCGGCGGGCTCGCCGAGGTGCGGGACGGCACCCATCGACTGATCCTCGAGCAGGGAGTCGAGATCGGCCGTCCGTCCCGGCTGGTCGTTGAGGTCGACTTCATTATCAACGGCGATGCCGTCGCGGTGCGCGTTTCCGGCGCGGTCGCCCCGATCATCGAGGGCTGGGTCACGCTCCCCGACCTCCCCGCGGAGCGCGCGGACGGCCATCCCGCGGCGCTCGCGGACGGCGATCCCGCGGCGCCGGCCGAGACCGCCCCGCCGACCGCGAACCATCGATGACATCCCGGTCGTGAGCATCGCCGCCGGTCTCACGCGAAAGGTCCGCAATCGGCTCGATCGCGCGGCAACCCTGCGCTGGCGGCGGCGGGCGTACGTCTCGGCGGCTGACCCGATCGTCATCGGCGGGTGCCCGCGGAGCGGCACCACGCTGCTGCGCCGGATCCTCGACACGCACTCCGCGATCTGCTGCGGCCCGGAGTCGAGCCTGTTGCTGCCCGGCCGCCCGAACCTCGCCGCGCTCTCTCTGGGGTATGGGCTCGATGAGACTCGCATCCGCGAGATCCTCGGCCGATCGCGTGCGCAGGCCGAGTTCGTCGACCGGTTCATGGGCGCGTACGCGGCGAGCGTCGGCACGCGCCGGTGGGCGGAGAAGACGCCGATGAACATCCGCCACCTCGACTGGACCTGGAGGCATTTCCCGAATGCGCGGTTCATTCACGTGATCCGCGACGGGCGAGACACGGTCTGCTCGATGCGGGAACACGCCGACCGCAGGCTGGTGGATGGCCAATGGGTCAGGGTTCCGCAAACCCGGACGACCGAGCAGTTGATCCGCCGCTGGGACTACGACGTGCGAATCGGGATGTCGCGTCGCGGCGAACCCCGGTACCACGAGGTCCGGTACGAGGACCTCGTCGGCGACCCGGAAGGCACGCTCGGACGCCTGTTCGAGTTCATCGGTGAGCCGTTCGAGCCAGAAGTGCTCCAATACCGGACGGACACGGAGCGGGCGCGTCGGGCGACTGACGGCGAGACGGGTCCCGAACCCACGGGCTCGATCCACCGCTCGTCCATCGGTCGATGGCGAGCGGAGCTCGCCCCGGATGAGCAGGCGCTCTTCAGGCAGATCGGCGGGCGGCTCCTGGTCGAACTCGGCTACGAGCGCGACGAGAACTGGTAGAGCGCGGGTTCGGCGGCGTCGGCGCTGAACCCGGCACGAGCTACGGCCCGAACGGCAGCGTTGGTTTCTGCCAGTGGAAGCCGGGGCCTGAGAGGCCGGGGCCGACGCCGCTCGGCGGGGAGGCGCCGCTCGGCGGGGAGGCGCCGCTCGTCGGGGAGGCGCCAGCTGCCGCCGTGCCGCCAGCTGCCGCCGTGCCGCCAGCTGCCGCCGTGCCGCCGCCTGCCGCCGTGCCGCCGCCTGCCGATCCCGCGTTCGGTCCGTCGTCCGGCGCCACAAGGTCGATCTCGATCCGCGCCGCTGCGTCGATCCGGAAGATGACGCCCTGCGCGGGCTGCAACGAGATCGAGCTCGGGGCGAAGCCGCCGTCGCCGACGTGTACTTCAACCGGGCCCGGTGGCCGGTACGGTGTCGGGCCGATGACGGGATACGACACCTCGATCTGCGCCGACGCGCCCGTCATCGTGTTCGTCGCCGAATAACGGCCCGGCCGCAGCAGCGGCGTCGCGAAGACATCCCCCGGGCCGAGCGCCCGGCTATCGAACGCCGGCGGCGACTGGTCGTCGGCACCAGGCGCGCGCAGCTGCACCGCAAACCCGGTCGCGCCCGGGGGCGCATGGAACACCGCGTACCCCTGGGCGGCCACCTGCATCGGAGAGCTTGGCTGCGCGGGCGACAGCTGCCCGACCGGCCCGAGCAATCCGCGAAGGTCGACATGCACCTGGACCGGCCCGGCGAGGGCCGGGAGCGCTCCCGCGGGTCCGATGGCAGCCTGTGGCGCTCCCGTCGTGGCAGGACCCGAGACCACGGTCGCTGCCGGAGGCATCACTCGGAGCAACAGCGTGTGCACCGGGTTGTCCGCCTGGATCACCGTCATGCGGTGGTCGCCCGGGTCGACCAGCCTGTGCGCGACCGCACCCAGTCCGCTGAGCGATCCGCTGTCGAAGTGTGTCTGGGTCAGGAACTGCAGGTCCAGCAGGTTGTTCATGTCAGGCTCCCACCTTCGCCCGGAGCGTCATCTCGTCCGAGGTGATACCGACGGAGAGGTCCCGTACCGGGATCTTCACCGGGATGAGCGGGACGGGCGCCGTCTGCGCCTGGAGGATCGGGAAGGGATCCTCCAGCTGCACCAGAGGCGAGTCCTTCGCGAAGTGCTGCGCGAGCGCCGTCGTGACGAGATCAAAGAGGTCGAGGTCGACGCCGAGCAGATGAGACAGCCAGCTCACGATGTCGCCGGGGATGCCGAGGATGTCCTGGATGATCCCGATTGCTCCCCCGAGGATCGACTTGATCAGGTCCTTTGCCCAGCCCGGCAGGAAGCCCAGCAGGTTGTCGACCGCCGAATCGACCGCGTTCGTCAGCAGCGTGCCGACGAATGCAGGGATGTCCACGAACTCGACGTGCAGGAACTGCGGATCGAGGAAGACCGCCCACTCGTTGGGGATGCCGGCGTCCTCGGCGTCGAGGTCGGACATCGCACCGCGCGTCGTCTCGACGCCGTACTGGGTCAGCGGCGTCACCGTCGCCGTCACGCGCGAGGTGACGAGGCCGGAGAGGTCGAGGTTGATCGTGAAGTCCGGGTTGGCGCTGAACGCGCAGACCTGCGGCGCGTTCGACGATGCACCCGCCGAACGGGTTGGGGATGATGCAGAAGCCGCCGACGCAGATCTGCGGGATGTCGACGTCGAGGGCAAGCTTCAGCGTGTCCCACTGCATCGCGAGGTCGGAAATGCTGATGGAGCCGTCGCCTGCGAGGGTGACGGTGCCGTTCTCGAGATGTCCGCCCGCCGTCACCCGGGCAGTGAAGGGTCCGAAGGTCCCGCTCGGGCCGAAGCACGGGTGGAAGCTGTTCCGCACCGCGGCGAACATCGCCGAGATGAGCTGCGAGGAGACGGCGACGATCAGGTGCTCCGGGCCCGGGGGCGGGGTCGGGCCTGGCCCCCACCCAATCGACCGCGTCGGGCCCCCGCTGCTGCCGCCACCACCACTGGTTGGGACGCACGGCACCACGGTCGGCGGTGGGATGGTCGGCGTGACGTTGACGAACAGCTTGACCTGGTCGTCCTCGATCGCCGGGTTGAAGGGCACCGCGGCCGATGTCGGCGTCGGTTCGACGACGATCTGCGGCAGCCCGGTCATTGCCAGCGTGAGCTGGGGGACCGAAATTCCGCCCGCGAGCACGCCCATGTTCAGCATCAGCTTCGCGTAGCAGAGGATGCTGCTCTCGAGCCCGTCGGGGGTGATGTCGACGATGTCAAGCCCGTCCACTGCGGCGAAGGCGTGTTCGGCGCCGCTCGGGCCGGTGATGCCGGCGTGGGCGACGCCGTAGAGATCGACGCAGAAGCAGTCGAGTTGAGTTGACGGGATGACGGTCGTCCCGCCGTCGCCGCCGTCGCCGAGGACGCCGCCGATGCGGCCGGGCCCGATGCCACCGATGCGGCCGCCGGCAACTCCACCGGCGAAGACGCCCACAGGCGTGCCGCCGGCGAGCGCGCTTCCGACGCCACCTGAGCCGCTGGCGTTCGACACCATCAGGCCCGGAGCCGACATCACCGGACCACGCCGGATGAAGCCGCCAGAGATGTCCTCCGAAGGGCACCCCAGCCCCGCGCAGACCTTGGCGTGGAGCGCGACGCGCTGCGCCGGCAGCGGCGGGTTGAGGTCGGCCGGGAGCGTGATCGCGTTACCAGGCGAGAAATCGACCTCGGCGTCCGTCAACTGCACGGCGAAGTCGAGCCCTACCTGTGGATGCGTCCCGAAGATGGGCACGGCCGGCTCGCGGGTGAGCAGTGGGTTGCCGCGTTGGAACACGGCCGGCGCGGCGACGATCGGTGCGCACAGCAACTGGATGTTGCGGATGACGGCGTCCGTGCCGTAATTGAAGAGCGAGGGCCGCTGGCGCATCACATGTCGAACGACCTGGTTGATCCCCGCCTCGTTCACCGACACGAACAGGTCGCAGTTGCTGGTGAATGCCATGACGATCCTCCCGGCACCGAGCAGCCGATGGAGAAGGCGCTCCCGCCGCGCCTTCATCAGGACCGGGCCACCGCTCCCGGCTCACTGAACCAGTCGAGGATAGCCGCGCTGTCCAGCGCGGGGTAGCCGGCAATGTCGCACCGGCGCACGGATCCGCACTCGCCGCGAACCACGGCCTCAACCTCGATATCAAGGTCCCGCCGACGCCGCCGACTCTTCCGCCCGCAAAGCCGGGCGGCAGGCCGAGGAGAGCCAAGCGCACCTACGCACCGCTGCGCCCGCTCTACAAGGTCGAGAACGCCTTCGCCCGCCGACGCCCTGGCGTCAGGGTGGGTCCACGCCCGCTGCGCCGGCATCCGTGTCGCGCTAGGCTGAACGGCGCCCGCCCAGACGTCCGCGGGGCATGCTCAGCCACCCAGGTCCGGAAACCACGAGGTGACGCCGTGAAGTCGTACGCCCAGGCCGCCCGCCATGGCGATCGATCCCGCGAAGACGCTACACCGCGACCATCGAGACGACGGCCGGTACCATGACGGCCGACCTGTTCCCCGGCGACGCGCCGAAGACCGTCAACAACTTCGTCTTCCTCGCGCGCGACGGGTTTTACGACGGCGTGATCTTCCACCGCGTCATCCCCGGCTTCATGATCCAGGGCGGCGACCCGACCGGAACCGGCACGCGGCGGCCCCGGCTACAAGTTCGACGACGAGCCCGTGCAAGCGGCCCGTACACGCGCGGCACGCTGGCGATGGCCAACGCCGGCCCGAACACGAACGGCAGCCAGTTCTTCGTGATGCACGCCGACTACGCGCTGCCGCCCAGCTACACGATCTTCGGCAAGCTGACCGCCGGCGAGGAGGTCGTGGACGCGATCGCGACGGCGCCGCGGGCGCCCAGGACCGACCGAACCAGCCCGTCTCGATCACCTCGATCCGGATCGACGAGGCCTGAGCGTGCCCGACGGCGAAGGCTCCGAGCGGGCGATCGCCTGGGCGACCGAAGCTGCGCGTTCGCCGCCGGCTCGCGCGTTCACGTCTGGCAAGATCGGACCCATCGACACGTTCGGACACTCGACAAGGACGCGGCGGAGCCGGAGCTCGTGCGTGGGCTCGAGCGCCTCGACGTTCTCCAGGAGCGGCTGTACGCGACGAAGGGCGGCGCGCTGCTGATCGTGCTCGCAGGGTATGGACACGAGCGGCAAGGACGGGACGGTTCAAGCACGTCATGAGCGCCGTTCAACCCGCAGGGCGTGGAGGTAGCTCGGTTCGTCGTGCCGAGCGCCCGAGGAGCGCGCGCACGACTACCTGTGGCGCCATCACCTGCACTCGCCGCAGCGCGGCTGGATCGGCATCCACAACCGGTCGCACTACGAGAGCGTGCTTGTGCGAGCGTGTCGACGAATCTGGTGCCGGCGAGCACTGGCGGCGAGCGCTACGAGCAGATCAACGACTGGGAGCAGGAGCTCACGGAGGGCACGACGGTCGTCAAGTTCTTCCTGCACATCGACAGGGACGAGCAGCGGGAGCGGCTCCAGGCGCGCCTCGACGACCCGACCAAGCAGCTGGAAGTTCAACCCGGACGACCTCAAGGAGCGCGGGCCAGTGGGACGACTACATGACGGCGTACGAGGACGCGCTGAGCCAGTGCTCCACGGACGCGGCACCCTGGTACGTCATCCCGGCCAACCGCAAGTGGTTCCGCAACTTCGCGGTCGCCGAGATCCTTGTCGATACGATGGATGACATGAAGCTCGCGTACCCGGCTGCCGAGGAGGGCATCGAAGACCTCGTCGTCAAGTAGGAGACAACCGGCGCGGCGGCCCCGCGGTGGCCCCGTGGGCGCTCCCACCGCCGACTCCGCAACGATCCGCGTTCCCGAATCGTCTCTCTCACCGAACCGTCCGGCGTTGTTCCCGTCCGATCACGCCGCGGAATTGGTTTGCGAGGGCTGGACGGCCCCTCAACAGTGTCCAAATGCATGTGGACAACGCTGTCCAGACTCGCCAGCCTGAGCAGGCTGGACGCGGTGTCAGCGCGTCGGCCGGAGGATTGGGAGGCGTTCCATGTTTCGTCGTGTCACCCGGGGCGCAGCAACCGCGCTCCTGATCGCGCTCACGATGAGCGCCGCGCTCGTCGGATCGGCGGTGGCCGCCGGACCGGCAGGCCTCGCCGGCCCCGGCGCGGCAACGGTTGCCGCGACCCCGTCGCCGCCAGGAGATTGCCCGACGATCATGCCGGTGGCCGGCGTCAAGATCGGCATGGCCGGCCACGGCTGGACCGTCGAAAAGGGCACGACGCCAACACGCTTCGACATCAAGGTCCTGGGGGTCCTGAAGGACGGTATCAACGTCGGAATGGACATGATCGTCATCAGGTCCGCGGACGAGACCGGCAGCCACGCCTTGGCGAAGTCCGGCATCTGGGCCGGCATGTCCGGCTCGCCCGTCTACGTCAACGGCAAGCTCGCCGGCGCCGTCTCCTATTCGCTGAGCGGCTCGACGGGATCGCCGATCGGCGGCTGACGCCGGCGAGCGCCATGGACGACCTCCTGGGCTACTCGCCCACGCCGGCGGCCACCGCGCGGACCGCCGGCACCAGATCCGACCTCTCGTCGCCGCTGCGTCGCGCGTGGCCACGGCCGGCGGGTGTCCGCGGCGCGCTCCGCGACCAGACCAGGCTGGCGATCCCGCTGGCCGTGTCGGGCCTAACGGGCAGCGCCGCGCGCGCACTCCAGGCGGATCTCGACAGGGCCGGCCGGGCCGTCATCGTGACGCCGGGCGGCCGCCGCATCCCTGCCCACCGCGACCACCACATTCAACAGGCCACGACCCGGTGGCAACTTCTCGGCGCTGATCTCCTACGGCGACATGACGTCCGGTGCCATCGGAACGACGACGTACGTGTGCCACGGCGTCGCGCTCGCATTTGGTCACCCCTTCGACTTCACCGGTCCCTCGGCGCTCGGGGCCAACGGCGCGTCCGCCGTCGCGATCGTCGACGACAGTGTGCGCGGCTCCTACAAGCTCGCGAACATCGGGGCTCCATTCGGAAAGGTCGACCAGGATCGCATGGCGGGCATCCGGGCCACGCTCGGCAGCGTCCCCTCCCAGATCCCGGTGACATCCACCGTCACCAACGGCGACAACGGAGTCGGCCGCGCCGGCGAAACCGCCGTCACCACGTCCGACTGGATTCCCGAACATCACGGCAAACCACATCTTCGAAAACCTGCTGGCCGTCTTCGATGCCGAGGCTGCCGGCGGGTCGCTGATGTCCATGTCGGTCACGGGAAAGCGTGCGAACGGGGATCCATGGACGTTCGCGTACACCGACCGGTTTGTCTCGGGGGCAACATCCCGTACGCCTCGGTCGACGAGTTCTACGGGCAGCTCTACAGCATCTTCAACAACCCATACGAGGCGATCACGTTCGACAGCGTCACGGTGAAGGGGACGATCGACTCGACGGTCGACCGCTACGCGGTCGGCACCGTCCTGGTCTCGAAGAACGGTGGCCCGTTCAAGGAGCGCTCCAACCTCACAGTGAAGCCGGGTGACACCCTCCGCTTCCGCATCACCGTCACGAACCTGGCCGGTGTCTCCACCCAGAAGTGGCTCTCGCTCGTGGTTCCGAATACGCCGACCGACAGCGGGGCGTTGTACCTGGGGAGCGTGACAGGCTCGAACCCGTACAGCGGAACGATGGCGAGCCGCTCGACCGGCCTGGCGGCCGACGCTGCCACCACAGTATCCACGTTCCTCACCTACCTGGCGGCCATGCAGGCGGTACCGCGCTACGACGCGCTCCTTGCCTACGTCCTGGTTCCCTCGGATAGCTCCTACTCTGGGACAATCGCCGCGCAGGCCTCCAAGATCCTCGACAAGGTCGTCACGGGCGGCACGTACATCCCGCTCGTCATCCAGTAGTCAACCTCGCGCAGCGATCTTGCCGTCATGGGACCGGGCGCACGCCGCCCGGTCCCGATTTCACGACGCAATCGTCAAGTTGCCCCGGCCGCGGGCACGGGAACCCGTTCGACGAGCCGCCCATGGCCCGGCTCACCGCAGAGCGTCCCGTCCCGCATCGCGATGGACCCGCGGCTGACCGTAGCAACCGCGATGCCCTTCGTACGGCGGCCTTCCCACGGGGAGAGATTGTTCTTCCCGTGGAGCGATCCCTCGGTGATGACGCCCTCGAGGTCGAGATCGAGGACCGTCAGGTCCGCGTCCGAGCCGATCTCGATGGAACCCTTCCGCGGCCAGAGGCCCCAGGTCTTCGCCGGTCCCTCCGACGTCGCCCTCGCGAACTGTTCGAGCGTCAGCCGTCCGGCAGCGACCCCGTAGGTGAGGAACACGCGGACGCTGGTTTCCACGCCGGGCAGCCCGCTGACCGCCTTCCAGATGTCTGGGTTGCGCTTGTCCGCCGGGAGATGCGGCGCGTGGTCGGTGGCGATACCCGTGATGCGGCCCTCCGCGAGCGCCCGCAGCAGGATGTCCGCGTGGCCGGCCTCGCGGACCGGCGGATTGACCTTCAGGACCGACCCGAGCGCGGCCATGTCCTCGGCATCGAGGAAGCAGTGGTGCGGGGTGACCTCCGACGTGCAGTCGATCCGGTGGGCCCGCCACTCGTCGACCATCTCGAGCCCCTGGCGCGACGATAGGTGGAAGATGTGGATCGGGCAGCCGGTGACGCGCGCGAACAGGCCCATCCGAAGGATTGATTCGGCCTCTGCGATCGGTGGCCGGCTCTCGATGTGCGCGAGCGGGTCCGCCCGGCCGGCCGCCTTCAGGCGGCGGATCTCGTGCTCGATGATGGCGCCGTTCTCGGCGTGGAAGCCGAGTCGCATCCCCAGCCGCCGGATCTCGCGCATCCCCTCGAGGATCGCGCCGTCATCAGGCGCCGGAATCCCGCCGACCGTGGCGCCGAGGAAGGCCTTGAAGCCGACGACTGCGCCCGACTCGGCCATCGGTGAAAGCTCGGCGATGTTCTCCGAGACCAGCAGGCCGATGAGGCCGAAGTCGCAGTAGGACCTCGCCGCCGCGAGCTCGGCCTTGTGGCGGGCAAGCTCGAGGGTCGACGTCGGCGGGATCGTGTTCGGCATGTCGAGCACGGTCGTCACGCCGCCCATCACGGCGGCGCGCGAACCTGTGAGCCAGTCCTCCTCCTGTTCCATGCCTGGTTCGCGGAAATGGACGTGGCCGTCGATCACGCCCGGCAGCACGAACGTGCCGGTCGCGTCGAGTTCGTCGGCCGCCACGGCGTCGAGACGGCCTCTGTCGGCGATCGCGACGAACGCCCCATCCCGGATCGCAATGTCGGCGGCCCGGCGACCGGCGCTCGTGACGACGGTCCCGTTTCGAACGATCAGGTCGACCTGGTCCGGCGTGGCGGCGTCCTCCTCGTTCCCTGCGGCGGGCTCGGCGGCGGGCGGGGCGCCCGACGCGAGGGACGGGCACGCAAATCGCCGCCGAGCGCCCTCGGCCTACCGCCCCGGCTGCGGCGTCACTTCCTCCACCCAGAAGCGGAACGGCGGCTCCTGGAGTTCCCCGTCGAGGAGCGCCTCGACCTTGTACTGGCCGGGCACCTGGATGGGGAACGGCCCCTTCAGCGCGAACAGGTGCCGCAGCTCCTGTCCGAGCTTTGCCCCCGACGGCCGGCCGGGCGTGAAGTCGGCCTTGATCTCGGCGATCGGCTGCTCGTCCTCGTTGACGATCTTCAACTGCAGGACGTGCTGCCGGTTCGTTTCCGACCATCCGACGAGCACGCTCGTGGCGATGTCCGCCGTGAGCATCGTCGGGAACCCCGGCGCCTGGTGGCGCTCGACGCAACCGCCGTGGATGAAGATCTTGCCGTTGGCCACCTCTGCGGCTTCGGCCAGGACCAGGAACTCCTGTCGCATGGTTTCTCCCCTCGTACGTGCGGGCGGTCGGCGCAGCTGCCGCTCGAACAGGGCGTGCCAACGGGATTGTCGCGGCGCTGCGCCCCCGCTATGGTAGGCCGCCGTCGGCCTACTCGATCAACTGCGGGAGGATCAGAGCATGGGTTACGGACTACCGGGTCGCCGTGTGCTCATTCGCCTCGGGGGCGTCGCGCTCGCCATGGGGTTGCTTGCCGGGCAGGCTGTGCCGGCGGCGGCCAGTCGCAGCGACCTCAAGAACTTCCAGCACGTGTTCGTGATCATGATGGAGAACACGGGCTACGACAGCCTCATCGGCAACCCGAACGCGCCGTGGATCAACGCGGCAGCCACGACCTACGGGCTCGCGACCAACTACTACGGCGTCACGCATCCCAGCCAGCCGAACTACATCGCGCTGACGTCGGGCTCCACCAACGGCGTGCTGAACGACAACGACATCACGATCAACGTCCCGAATATCGTCGACCAGCTGGAATCGCACGGGAAGACCTGGGCCGACTACCAGCAATCCCTCTCGCTCTGCGCGACCAAGCTCGACCATGCCTGCGGCAACCAGCTCTACGAGCGGAAGCACAACCCGTTCGTCAGCTATGCCGACGTGCAGTCGAGCCCGGCACGGATGGCGCACGTGGTCGACCTCACACAGCTGGATTCCGACCTCGCAAGCGGCAACGTCGCCGACTTCAGCTTCATCGCCCCGGACCAGTGCCACGACATGCACGGTCGCGCGGCCACACCCAGCGATCCATGCGACTTCTCGCAGGTGCAGTCGCTGATCGCTACGGGTGACGCGTTTCTGGCGGACCTGGTGAGCAGGATCACGCACTCGCGTGCCTGGACCGGCAACTCCGTGATCTTCATCACCTGGGACGAGAGCGACTTCACCGGCAGCGGACCGTTCGGGTTCGGCGACACGAGCGGGTGCTGCGACGCCAATCCCGGGGGCGGCCACGTGGTCACGCTGGTCCTCTCGCACTCCAACCACAGCCCGCGCGTCTCCGACGATGCGGCTAACCACTACTCGATGCTGGCCACGATCGAGGGCGGGTGGAAGCTGGGCTGCCTTGCGTTCACGTGCGACGTGGCAAATGTGCAGCCGATGTCGGACCTCGTCGGTCCGAAGGGCTAGCCAGGTCGGGCTCGCGGAATCGTGCGCCGGTAGGCGAAAGCGTGCCTGGGCGCGGTCCACCCGGCCGGGATCGCGACCGTCATGGCCGAACCCGCGGAATCATCCCTGCCGGCCGACATCCGGACGAGGAGGCCCGGCCGGGGTTGTAGACGGGGATCCGAGGTCGCCGTGCAACGCTGCCGAGCGAGGCGGCCGCGGGGCGCTGTTGAGCCTGCGCGCCGGAATACCTGCCCAAATCGTTCCGATGTGACCCGATCGGTGCGATTTGCTCGCGCAATCCCCGTCAAGTGCTGCGAAAGACGATTGACTCGCGGCCCGCCGCGCTGCACGATGCGCCGTAATTGCCGAGCCGTCCGAGGGTGCCAAGGAGGTGAGCATGACCGCAATTCCGGCCATTGCCGAGGGTGTCGTCGGCGAGCCGGGCGCAAAGGGCCTGAAGGGCGGAGCGCTCGGATTCATGGCGGGCGTGGTGATCGGGGTTTCCTCGACCGCACCCGCCTACAGCCTGGCCTCGTCACTGGGCCTGGTGGCCGTGGCGGTCGGGTTCCAATCCCCGGCGATCATGCTCGTGGCCTTCGTGCCGATGCTGTTCATCGCCGCGTCCTACTACTACCTGAACCGGGCCGACCCGGACTGCGGCACCACGTTCTCATGGGTCACGCGGGCGATGGGGCCGTGGGCCGGATGGATCGGCGGCTGGGCAATCATCGTCGCCGACATCATCGTGATGGCGAACCTGTCCCAGATCGCGGGCATCTACACGTTCGCGCTCTTCGGCATCGACAACCCCGACCCGAACGCCGTCCTGGCGGTCGGCGTCGCGTGGATCGTGGTCATGACCGTCATCTGCTACGTCGGCATCGAGTTGTCGGCCCGTGTGCAGATGGTCCTGCTCTCGGCCGAGGTGATCATCCTCGTGCTGTTCTCGGCCGTCGCGCTCGCGCAGGTCTACAGCGGCAGTGTCCCCGACTCCGTGAAGCCGCAGCTCGACTGGCTGAACCCCATCGGGCTCGACACGAACGCGCTCGCCACGGGGCTCATCATCGCCATCTTCATCTACTGGGGCTGGGACAGCACGGTCACCGTCAACGAGGAGAGCCGCGATTCGACCGAGGGACCGGGCAAGGCGGCGCTTGTCTCGACGCTGATCCTGCTCTTCACGTACGTCATCGTCTCCATCGCCGCCACTGCGTACCATGGGGCCGATTTCCTGGCGAACAACAGCGACGACGTCCTCAACGCGATGGGCACGGACGTGCTCGGCCCGGTGTTGGACAAGCTGCTCATCCTTGCAATCCTCACGTCAGCGTCGGCATCGACCCAGACCACCATCCTGCCGACCGCCCGAACGGCATTGTCCATGGCCGCGAAGGGCGCGATCCCCGCCTTCTGGGCGCGGATCCACCCGCGCTTCCTGACGCCCTCGACGGCCACCATCGGCATGGGCGCCTTCTCGATCATCTGGTACGTCGGGCTGACGCAGGTCTCCACGAACGTGCTCAGCGACTCGATCTCCGCGCTCGGCCTGATGATCGCGTTCTACTACGGCCTCACCGGATATGCCTGCGCGGTCTACTACCGCCATGAGCTGCTCAGGAGTGCGAAGAATCTCTTCTTCATCGGCGTCCTGCCGGTCATCGGGGGAATCATCCTCACCTGGGCGCTGGTCCAGTCGGTGATCACGCTCTCTAACCCCGGGTGCGACTCGTGCTCGGGCGACTCCGTTGCCGGCATCGGCCTGCCGGTGGTCATCGGCGCCGCGTTCCTCGTCGCGGGAGTCGTGCTGATGATCGCCCAGCGGGTCTACCAGCCGGCCTTCTTCCGGCGCCGGGCGGAGGTTGTCGATCCCGAGGTCGCCCGGCATGGTGCGGTGACCGGTGGCGACGCCGCCGCAGGAGCGGACTGATATGCCCGGCGTGATCGTTCTCGGCTACGACGGCTCGGCCGCATCGGTCGCGGCGCTCCACGAGGCCGCGAGGTACGCGACGGCGCTGGGCGAGAAGGTGATCGTGACGTTCGGGTACGCGGTCTACCCGGTGGGCGGCGAGACGAAGGACCAGGAACGTCTCCTGGAGGAGATGGGCGAGAACGCGACGAAGGATGCCGTCGACTACCTGGTCGGCGCCGGCGTCGAGCACGAGGTCCTGATCGTGCATGACCGCCCGGCAGCAAGCCTGCTTGACGTGGCGGAGCAGCGCGGCGCCGGCCTGATCGTGGTCGGCACGCACGGAGAGAACCCGATGATCGGGGCGATCCTTGGATCAGTTCCCCTGAAGCTCCTGCACCGCTCGAAGGTGCCCGTGCTGGTGGTGCCCATCCCCTCGACCTGACACGGCACCTGGGTTGGGCGTGCGGCCCGCCGGAAGGAGGAACGGCGGGCCACACTCCGAAGTGGGATGTGCCATGTCGGCGGGCCGGAGCGTCTCCCGGCCCTCTTGGTGCGCCGCCCGGCTGATCTGCCGTTCGTCGGGCGGCTCGATTGCATATACGTCGGGCGAGGCGGACCGGATCTGGTCTTCCGGACCGATGCCGCGGGAAGGCGGACCGGGTCGTGAAGGCAGCGGAGGAGGCGGCCAAGTTCGGCCGCCCAATCAACATTAAGAATTCCACATATAGGAACGCCCTTGCCGGATGCCGTTGGCCTGTGCGTTAATCCCGGTCCGAAGGTCCCGGCCATGTCAGGACCTTTGGCACTTGCGGACGCGTCGAGGCAGTGACGCATCGACGGTCCAAGGCAGCGCGGGGCTGCGACAAGGGAGGAAGCATGATCAAGCGCTTCGGGGTTCAGTTCGGCGTGCTCGTTGCCGCCCTATGGCTGGCCGCCGCGCCGGCGTTGGCAGCGCCATCAGCGACGTGGTCGATGGCGGGCAACAACCTGCAGAACACGCGGTACGCCGACTCGGAGAAGACGATCGGGATCGGTCAGGCAAAGAAGCTGGCAGTGAAGTGGGTCCTGACAACCGGCGGTGACGTGTCGGCCACGCCGGCCGTCGACGGCGGGGCCGTCTATGTCCCGGACTGGGGCGGCAATCTCTGGGCGCTCAACGCATCCACGGGCGCCGTCCTCTGGTCCAAGCAGATCTCCAGCTATACGGGTGTGACCGGCGACCTCGCACGTGCCACGCCGGCGGTCTACGGCAACCTGCTGATCGTGGGCGACCAGCCGACCTACGGACACCCGGCCCAGATCCTCGGCATCAACAAGCAGACCGGCGCCCTCGTCTGGATGACCCAGGCCGATACGCACCTCGCTTCGATCATCACCCAGAGCGCGGTCGTCGACCCGGCCACCGGGATCGCCTACGTCGGCGTGTCGTCCAACGAAGAGGGTGATGCTGCGTTCGACCCCACATACGTGTGCTGCAGCTTCCGCGGCAGCATGCTTGCGCTGAATTCGGCGACAGGCGACATCGTCTGGCGCACGTACACCGTCCCGCCCGGGTACAGCGGTGGCTCGGTCTGGGGCAGCACGGCCGTCGTCGATAGGAGCCGCGGCAACGTCTATATCACGACCGGCAACAACTACACGTGGCCGGCGTCCGTGCTCCAATGCGCGGGTCCCGATCCGACCGCGGCCCAACTCCAGGGCTGCCTCTCCTCGGACGACCACTTCGACTCGGTGATGGCCCTCAACCTCGCGACGGGTGCGATCAAGTGGTCCTACACGGCGCTTCCGGCGGATGCCTGGAATGTGGCGTGCTTCTTCGGGGGATCCAACTGCCCGGCCCACGCCGGCCCCGACTACGACTTCGGGCAGGGCGCCAGCCTCATCAACGTCAACGGGAACAGCAGCACCAAGCAGATCCTCGGTGCCGGCCAGAAGAGCGGCCAGTACTGGGCCTTCGATCCGAGCACCGGTGCCGTGCTGTGGGTCACGCAGGTCGGCCCCGGCAGCAGCCTCGGCGGCCTGGAGTGGGGCTCCGCGACCGACGGGAGCCAGATCTACGCGGCCGACGCCAACCTGTATCACATCCCAACGACGCTCGTGAACGGGCAGACGGCCACCGCGGGCTTCTGGAGCGCACTCGACGTCAACACCGGAAAGATCGTCTGGCAGACCGCCGATCCGCTCGGCGCGATCGACCCGGGCGCAGTGTCCGCCGGCGGCGGCCTCGTGTACGCCTGCTCGATGGACTCGACGGGGCACATGTACGCGATGCGAGCCTCGACCGGAGAGATCCTCTGGAGCTTCGCCAGCGGCGGCTCCTGCAACGCGGGCGCCGCGATCGCGAACGGCGTGGTCTACTGGGGTTCCGGCTACAGCCACCTCGGCCCGAGCCTGGGCACCGGCAACAACAAGTTCTACGCCTTCTCGCCCAAGCCCTGACCATTCGACAGCCCTGATCGCGCCCGACGGGACGGAGACGTCATCGCCGAGCGAGCAGAACAGACAGCACCTCGAGGGCCCGCGCCGTATCGGCCGGGCCCTCGGCATGTTCCGAGGCGCAAACGCGCTCAGCCTGCGAGGCAAAGCCACGGAGCGACACTGGCGGCGATCGAGCTGTCCGGCTATTCGCGCACCGGTGTCCGGACGTTCGAGCACAGCTGGCCGTCGACGCCTTCGATCCCCCGAGCTTGACCCATCCTCCGGGCCCCGATAGGCTCCCGGTGATCGTCCGTCGCGCGGGGCTGGCGGCGTCCGCAGCGGGAGAGAAGCTGTCCATGGCGATTTCAGCTGGCCGGGTCACTCGGCCGTCCGTCCGTTTCCATCCGGCCGGGACCCGGACCGCCCTGACCCGGCGCGTCGGTCGCATCGTCGTCGCCTCGGTCGCGCTGAGTGCCCTGCTGGCCGCAACGCCGGCCTCGGCCGCGAGTGGCCCCAGTCTCATCAAAGACCTCGTGCCCGGGAGCGCCGGGCTCGTCCCCGGCACCTCGTACATCCTGCGCGCCCTCGGCTCAACCGTCCTCGTGCGGGCGGACGCTTCGAACGGCCGTGGCGACGAGTTGTGGAAGACGAACGCCACCGCTGCCGGCACGAAGTTCGTCAAGGACATCAATCCGGGCCTGCAGGGTTCGAGCATCGACCCCCACGTCGTCATCCTGGGCACGAACGCGTACTTCGAGGCGACCGACGCCACGTTCGGCACGGAGCTCTGGAAGACGGACGGGACGGCGGCCGGCACGAAGCTTGTCAAGGATGTCGATACCAACGGCGGGGAGGGCTCGAACGCGTTTCCGATGGCCGTCATGGGCGGCCGTGTCTACTTCACGGCGAGCGACGGCACGTTCACCGGTGAGCACGGCAACGAGCTGTGGAAGACGGACGGGACGGCGGCCGGCACCAAGCTCGTCAAGGATCTGGCGCCCGGCGTGGCCGACTCGGGCATCAACCACGTCGCCGTCCTTGGATCGAAGCTGATCTTCACGGCCAACGACAACTCGGGCATCGGGCTGCAGCTGTTCCAGAGCGACGGCACGGCGGCCGGGACGAAGCTGCTCAAGCGCGTCAACCCCTCGGGCGACATGATCCCCTACCCCGGTGGCGGGCCGGCGCCGGCGGTCGCGGGCGGGCTGTACTACTTCTGGGCCAGCGATGGCACAGGCCCCGGAGGCCACGGCTTCGAGCTGTGGAAGACCAACGGGACGACTGCAGGCACGAAGCTCGTCAAGGACATCAGCCCGGGCACCGCCGACACCCAGGTCGCGTGGATGAAAGCAGTGGGCACCAAGGTCTACTTCTCGGCCGCCGATGCGTCACACGGGTACGAGCTCTGGGTCACCGATGGGACGGGCTCGGGCACGAAGCTGCTCAGGGACATCTGGCCGGGTCCCCTGTCGGGCGACCCGAACCCGCTGGGCGCAATCGGCTCGACGTTCTACTTCTCGGCCAGCGACACCACGCTCGCCCATGGCGTCGAGTTGTGGAAGACGAACGGTACGACAGCCGGCACGAAGCTCGTCCGGGACATCAACCCGGGGACGGGCGGTTCATTCCCCTATGACGGTGTCGTCATCGGCACGACGCTGCTGTTCTCCGCCAACGACGGCACGCACGGCGACGAGCTCTGGCGCTCGAACGGCACGGCCGCCGGCACGAAGCAGGTCATGGACATCTGGCCGGGAGCGACCGGCTCCGAGCCGACGTTCCTGACGAGGTTCGGGACGAAGCTGGTCTTCTTCGCGGACGACGGCGTCCACGGCATGGAGCTCTGGACCTACACGCCGTAGCGCGCGATCTCGCGGCCGCCCTTCGGACGCCCGCCGATCAGGGAGGCGGCATAGGTGCCCTTGAACCGCTTGGCCCGAGAATTCTGCCGCCAGGCCCGAGCCTGATGCTGGCTGGTGTCTCTTCGCCGGCCGAGGGCGCCGGCGGCCTTTCGACGCGCCCAGGTTGACGCCACTCCGGCCGTTGGCGTAGGCTAACGACGCAAGGAGACGAAAGCATGGCCCAGCCGGCACGATCCCGCCACGAATGGACCTCGCTCGAAGGCGCGCTGCGTGACGCCGCAATCGAGCCCGAGGCGTTCGAGGAGGCTGCCGTGGCCGCCATCGGCGATCTGACGCCGAGGCGGGTTGAAGAAGATCCGGCTGGCGAGTTCACCGAGGACGAGGCCCGAATCCTGGCACAGGGTGGGCTCGACCTCTCGCCTGGCCGGGCCGGAGAGCCCGACGTGCAGCTGCGGACCGCCGCGCGGTATGCCGCGATGCTGCTGGAGGCCAGGAGCGCAGCCGAGGTCGCCCGCGACCTCGGCGTGACACCGTCGCGTGTGCGCCAGCGTGCGCTCGAAAGGACGTTGTACGGGTTGCGCGACGACGGCGAATGGCGCTTCCCGAGTTGGCAGTTCGACGCCTCAGGCGTCCTGATTCGCGGACTCTCAGCTGTCTTTCCGCTGATCCCTCGCAGTCTCCACCCGATCGCCGTGCACCGCTTCCTTTCGGAACCGAGCCCGGATCTCGAACTCAACGACGAGCCGGTGTCGCCACTCGCGTGGCTGGCATCCGGTGGCAGCCCGGAGCCGGTGGCGGCCATCGCAGAGATGCTCTGACGAGGTGCCGAAGCTGCCCTGGCCCCCACCGGCGCTGCCGCCGGAGAACCCAATCGACTGGCGAGTCGTCGTGGCGAGAACCCGGGTGTGGCGGATCTATCGCGCGCGGGGCCGACACCCGACTGGCTGGAACACCTTCCGGCTTTTCGGACCGGTTGCGACGGGCCGTTTCGATCACCATCTGCCGCCTCCGTCGGACCAGCCGGACCGCGGAATTCTGTACGGAGCGCTCGACCCAGAGTGCGCGATCGTCGAGGCGTTCCAGGACGACCGGACGATCGACCGGGCGCAGGAGGCGCCGTGGCTCGCCGCGTTCGACCTCCAGGGCGATCTTGTGGCACTTGATCTCACCGGGGCGTGGCCGACACGCGCCGGTGCGAGCCAGGCGATCGCGACCGGCAGGCGGGATGTGTCACAGGCGTGGAGCCGCGCCATCCACACGGCCTATCCCGCAGTGCTGGGACTCGTCTACCGCTCTGCGATGGCAGGTGGGTCGACGAATTTCGCGATCTACGAGCGGGGCGCGGTTGCCCTACCCAGGCGGCCGGCGCTCAATCTGCCGCTCGCGCACCCTGGTCTCGCGCTCCCACTCAACCGGATTGCCGCCAGATTCGGGTACGATCTCCGCTGAGCATCCGGCGTCGCCGCCGGTCCCGGCCATCGTGCGGGTAGCCGCACGAGGTACTCTCGGGCCCTGTCGCTGTTGCGGGGCTGCGCTCACGTGCTGCTGTCGGCAAGGTGGCGCCCGACATGGCCGATGACAAAGCAGCGACGTTGCTCGTCGAGGTACCAGTAGATGCGCAGGATGCTGTCGGCCGCACCGCCGTCGCCGAGGGCCACGTGCGGCCCCAAGAGAACACGACGACCGTCGTAGGACCGTTCGTACTCGCGACGATGGCGTCCCTGCGTGACCTCGCTCACGCTCCGCAGCTCGAAGCCGCGTTCCGCGAACGCCGCGTCGAAGTGTGTCCCCAGGGTTCCGTCGTGCCAGCCGTGGGCAACGGCGCCCACCGCCGCGAGTGCAGCCGCTGCCCGGCCGATCTGGCTGTAGCGGTCGCATCAGCGGACTCGTACGCGTCGGGCAGCACGATCACCGCATCCGTGCAACTCCCAGCGAGGCGTTCGAGTGCCTCACGGATCGTGCGTGGCGGGATCGCCGTCTCATCGCTGTCGCCGCGCTCCTCGGCCACCGCCGCCTGCACGTCGGCGAAGCTGCGAACCAGCCGCTCGACATCGCGTTCCAGACGTTCGTTTTCCTCCTCCAGCAGCTCGTTCTTGAATTTGAGCTCGGTTATCAATCGCGCCTGGCGATCGAACTCATCGGCGAACACGTCAGGGATGGTGACCTGCGCTGCGACCCTGCGCACCAGTTCGTCGCGCTCTGACGCCCGGCGCCGCTTCTCCGTCTCCCTGCGCAGCATCCGCACCCTTGGATCCGGGCCGATGCGCAAGGCGGCGACGTCCCCGATGAGCCCCAAGAGGCGACGCGAGAAGCCGATCGGTCGACCTTGGACCAAAGTGAGGCCATCGATAAGATCGACGGTCCTCGAAAGCCACGGTCGATGCAGGTAGGGGTGGTCGGCGTCCAGGGAGAAGCCCGGCCAGTACAGGCGTACAGCTCCGTCGTAGACGGTGCGCAGCCTCCCGACATGCTCGGTGAGTTCGAACGACGCTGGCACGGTTTGCAGCGTCGCCACGTGAACCAGCCCTACCAGTTGGTCAGCAAGTTGCAGCGGATCGATGCTCGGCCGACCTGTTTCCGGGTCGATCGAGGCCACGACGACTGGGAGCAGCCGAGCCGGATCGGTCAGCAGGTGCACCAGGTGGACGACCTCGTCGGACAAGACCGGCCACGGATGTGTACCCAGCGATCGGCCGTCGAGGGATCCTCCGAGTCCCTTTGCGAGGTCGCGCACGATGCGAGGCCGGCCAGGCACGTCGACGGCGGGCCGCACGCGCGGCTCGAGGGACTCCTGGGCCAGGCGGAGAGTGAAGCGCACCTCCCCGTCGGTCTCACTGAGCTCGCAGATTGCCCGCCAGCCGAGCGTCGAGTCGTCGGTGTCACGATGGCGGTAGGTCAAGGCCCACCCACGGTCATTGGTCTCTCCGCCATCGAATGCAGACCACTCAACCTGGTCGGTATCGGTCATGTCGGCTCGAAAGTCGTCATCGAGCAGGCGGACAGGATGTCCAAGTGTTCCCTCGCGATCTTCACAATGGGTGCCTCCTCCGGGTGGCAGAAGGGTGGGGTTGGAAGACCGCCAATCTGCGCCCGGGGGATTGCCCAGGGGGAGTGGATCAGCCGAGGGTGGGGACCTTCAGGCGGCCGGCCGCGGGGACTTCCAGGCGGCCGCCAGCGGGGACTTTCTCATGGCCACGGACACCGTGCGACATCGTTTGTGGATTCGGAGCCCTACCTCGTCGCGTTGCGGAGACCCGCTACGGGCAATGACGCGGCCGCGGCAAAGGTGTGGTCTCTCTTGCAGCTCGCTGTGTGGAAGCGTAAGGTCGCGGCTCGCTTGGAAGCTCCGCCGAACACCGGTCAGCGCGGGTTGGGGCTTGCGCGGGAATAGCGTCGGCGTGGCCCGCGAGTCAGCGGGACCTCAATCGCCAGCTCGCTCGGCCGGCTCTTCCGCCTTCGCGTAGCAGCCCATCACGCGGACCAGCGCGGCCGCCGCGCGTAACTCGGCCAGCGCCGGCTCGGCTGACGCTGCACAGAGGTCGCCGTCCAGGTCGACCCAGAAGACATACTCCCAGGCTCGGTCACGTGAGGGGCGCGACTCCAGCTTCGACATGTTGAGGCCGTGCCGGGCGAGTACCCCCAGCACGCGGTGCAGGGAGCCCGGCTCGTTGTGGACGCCGATCAGCAGCGTGGAGCGCGTTGCGGTGCCGGGGGTTTCAGGGGCGGCAGCGGTTGCATGGGCGCCACTCGCTGCTGGGCCGCCACTCCGCTGCCCCGCCGCTCCCTTCGCGATCACCAGGAACCGCGTCCGGTTGCGCGGCTCTGACTGGATATCGCACGCCAGCAGGTTCAACCCGAACAATTGCGCGGCACGCGGCGACAAGACCGCCGCCGAGCCCCGTTCGCCCCGGTCACGGATCATCTTCCCGGCGCCTGCCGTGTTCGTCGACGCGAGCAGCGACCACGGCCGGGTCCGCAGGAACGCCTCTGCCTGGCCGAGCGCCTGGATGTGGGAGTAGACGCGCTCGATGCCCTCCAGCTTCTCCCCCTCCAGCGCGGCAAGGCACAACCGGACCGGCACGATCACCTCGCCCACGATCGTCACGTCCGACGCGGCGAGCAGGTCGTAGACCTCGCGAACCGTGCCGAAGACGACGTTCTCGATCGGCAGCAACCCGGCGTCGACCGCACCCGACGCCACCGCCTCGACGACGTCGGCGAACGTCGGGACCGCGATCGCGGCCTCGGCACCGGCACGCTCCCCGAAGTAGGCGAGTACCGCGTCCTCGGCGAACGACCCGGGCTCCCCCGCAAATGCCGCGGCGAGTGCGGGCGGGGTCACACGCTGACCTTGCACCACGTGCACGAGTGGGAGCCGAATCCTGTCCGCGGGCCCGCGAACCGTGCCCCGGACCGCGGAATCCGGCCGTCAGGTCGCCTTGTTGGCCACGTGTGTGCACGGCACGCACCATTCGTCGCGAAATCGGACACCTCGGGAGCTGGGACGCCCCGCTCCCGCCGACATGCCGCCCACTCGTGCAGGGCGTGCAAACTCGTCCACCCTCGCGCGTGCGGATCCGTCCGGGGACGCGCCTCCGGCCGGCGGCCGCGCGGCCTTCGAGCCGTTCCTTCCGCCGCCATCAGACGGCGGTCAGCCAGTGCGAGAACCGCGGATGCAGGCCGCGCACCGCCTCGAAATAGGTCTTCTGCAGGTCGGCCGTGATCGGGTAGTGCGCGCCCTCGCCGACCGGCCGGCTGTCGATCGACGCCACCTCGGCGATCTGCACCCCCGTGCCCGACAGGAACACCTCGTCGCAGGTGTACAGCTCCGTCCGGTCGATCTTGCGGACGTCGACCGGGTGGCCCAGGTCCTCAGCCAGCTCCAGGACCGCCGTCCGGGTAATTCCCGGCAGCACGTCGTCGGAGAGCGGCGGCGTGGCGATCCGCCCGTCGCTCACCACGAACAGGTTCGCCGACGATGCCTCCGCCACGTGCCCCTCCGACGTCAGCAGCACCGCCTCGCCGTAGCCCGCGGCGTGCGCATCCTCCACAGCCAGGCACGCGTTGACATACGACCCCGTGATCTTGCCGCGCGCCGGCACCGCGTTGTCGTTGACGCGCTGCCAGGCGGACATCGCCACTCGCAGGCCGGACGTGTCGACGTACCCGCCCATCGGCAGCGTGAAGATGCAGATCCGATCGTCCAGATCGGACAGCTGGAGCCGGATTGCCCGTGCCGACTTGTAGAGCAGCGGGCGGATGTATTGGTCGCGGTCGTCGCCATTGCGCCGCAGCAGCTCGCGCGTAATTTCGACCAGCTCCTCCGCCGTCTCCGGCACCGCCGCCCGGATCAGCCGCCCGTTGCGCAGCAGCCGCCGGTAGTGCTCGGGCGCGAACAGGATCGCGAGGCCGCCGCCCGCCTGCGCATACGCGCGGATCCCCTCGAAGATGGCCGTGCCGTAATTGAAGGCATGCGTCGCGATCGAGACATTCGCCTCCGCAAACGGGACCAGCTTCCTCTCGAAGTACGCGAACGAACCGATGGATGTATGGAGCGCGTCGTCGCGCCCGGGCGCGGGCGCTTCCCACCCGGAGCCGTCCTCGCGCCCGGCATCCACGGTCCCGACCGGTTCGACCGCCGCGGCGGCGCCCAGCGACCGCGCCGACGTGCTCATCGCTCGAACCACGCGGTGCTGTCGAGCTGGCCGGCGGAATGGTCGACCTGCGTCTCAGGCACGGCCCTGGGCTGAGCCTCGCGCCAGTTGCCGGCCTCCTCGGTCGCGCCTGCCCAGTGATCTTCGGCCAGCAGGTGATTGATGGCGTCGACGTACGACTCCACCGACGCCGCGATGATGTTGCCGCTCTCCGCGCAGCCCGCGTAGGTGCCCTCCGACCGCGCGCCCTCGGCGTCCGAAGGCGGGCCCAGCTCGATGGTCACGCGGGCCTCCGCGTCGGCACCCTCGGAGAGCGCCCGCACGTTGAATGCCAGGAGGCGGGGATGGCCCTGGAGCACGTCCTGGACGGCGGTGTCGACGGCACGGAACAGCGCCGCGATCGGGCCGTTGCCGTCGGCGGTCGCCTGCCAGCGATGGTCGCCGGCCGTGATCACGACCACCCCGCGGCTCTGGGTATTGGAGCCCGTGCTGCAAGTCCAGCGAGCGAGATGGAGGGCGGGGGCGTCGAGCGGAATCGGTTCGGCGACGGAAGTCGGAGTTGGATCGGTCATCGGGGCTTCCTCCTCGGGAACGAGCGGCGATGGGATTACGGCTTGGTCAGCGTCGTGAATGCACGCTCGTCGCGTCGGCTGAGGTGGGCGCCCGATTTCCAGATCGCCCATTCGAGCGAGTCGACGAGCGCCGCGAACGACGCGGAGATGATGTTCGTCGCGGAGCCGACGGTCGTCCAGGAGACCCCGGCGCCGTCGCGCGACTCGATCAGGACGCGGGTCTTCGCGGCAGTCGCCGCGTCCCCGTCCAGGATGCGCACCTTGTAGTCGACGAGGTGCACCGTGTCGATGATCGGGTAGAAGGCGCCGAGCGCCTTGCGGAGCGCCCGGTCGAGCGCGTTGACCGGGCCGTTGCCGTCGGCGGCGGTGTGCAGTTCCTCGCCGCCGACCTCGACCTTGACGCTTGCCTCCGCCCTCGTCTCGCCGCCGTTGCGCTGCTCGACGAGGACGGTGAAGTCGCGGACGTGGAACGCGGTCGCATAGTCCGGCCGGCGCCGGTGGATCAGCAGCTCGAACGACGCGTCCGCTCCCTCGAACGACGCGCCCTCGGCCTCCAGCTCCTTGACCAGCTGCGAGAGTGCCCTCGGGTCGATGACGCCGTCCAGCTCCTGGCCGAGCCGTTCGGCGGCGCCAGCGGGTGTTGACCCGGCCGCCGAGTTCGCTCACCACGAGGCGCGTCTCGTTCCCCACCAGCGCCGGGTCGACGTGCTGGTAGGCGTGCCGGACGCGCGCCGTTGCCGCACCGTGCACGCCGCCCTTGTGAGCGAACGCGCTGACGCCGACGTACGGCTGGTGGTCATTGGGCACGATGTTGGCGACCTCTGCCACGAAGGCCGACAGCTCCGACAGGCCCATCAGGTCGACCCCGGACGGGATCGTCGGCAGGCCCATCTTGAGCGCAAGGTCCGCCCAGATCGTGACGATGTTGGCGTTGCCGCAGCGCTCGCCGTAGCCGTTGACGGTGCCCTGGACGTGGCGGACGCCCGCCTGGACGGCCGCCAGCGAGTTGGCCACGGACAGTCCGGCGTCCTCGTGGACGTGGATCCCGAACCGCGGGCCGGGCGTTGGCGGCCACGTCCGCGAACGAGGCGATCACCGCCGCGATGATGTCGCGCAGCTCGTCGGTGAGGCAGCCGCCGTTGGTGTCGCAGAGCACGAGCGTCGTCGCACCGCCGGCGAGCGCCGCGCGCAGCGTGGCGAGGGCGTAGCCGCGGTCCGACTTGTAGCCGTCGAAGAAGTGCTCGGCGTCGTAGACGACCTCGCGGCCGGCCGACCGGCAGAAGGCGACCGAGTCGCCGACCATCGCGAGGTTCTCGTCCGGCGTCGCGCCGAGCACCTCGGTGACGTGGAGCAGCCAGCTCTTGCCGAAGATCGTGACGACGGGCGTCTCGGCCTCGACGAGCGCGCGGAGGTTCGGGTCGTCGACTCCGGCGTGTTCGACGCGGTGCCGCGTCGAGCCGAAGGCCGCCAGTCCGGGCGTTGCGCCAGGTCATGGACCGGGCCGCGTCGAAGAAGTCGGCGTCCTTGGGATTGGAGCCCGGCCAGCCGCCCTCGATGTAGGGGAAGCCGACCTCGTCGAGCCGGCGCGCGATCTTGAGCTTGTCGGCGAGCGACAGGACGAGACCCTCGCGCTGGGTGCCGTCGCGCAGCGTCGTGTCGTAGAGGAGGACGGGCTCGTCAACGGCGTCTGCGGGCGGGGTCATCCCTCGCCCCCGTCGTCGTGCTCGTCGTCCTCGTCGGCGCGGCTCTTCGAGCGAGATCGCGAGTCGCTCGATCACGGCGTCGTCATCTCGGTCGTGGCGGACCGGATCTGGATGGGGCTGATCGTCCGAGACCCGCGATCAGGTCGGCGGTGCGATAGCCGTCGTCGAGCGTCGCGTGCGACCGCCCACTCGATCGCAGTCGGCGAGCCTCGACCGGCCGAGCGACCAGCGCAGCAGCATCGCGCCCGAGAGGATGGCGGCCGAGCGGGATTGGCCACGTCCTGGCCGGCGATGTCCGGCGCAGACCCGTGGACCGGCTCGTACAGGCCGAAGACGCCGTGCTCGGTCTCGCCGTTCGCCGAGCGACGCGGACGGCAGCATGCCGAGCGACCCGGTCAGCACCGAGGCCTCGTCGGAGAGGATGTCGCCGAAGAGGTTCTCGGTGACGACCACGTCGAAGGCGGCCGGCTGCTGGATCAGCGCATGGCGAACGAGTCGACCAGGCGGTGCTCGAGCGTCACGTCCGGGTAGCTCGCGATCGACTTCGTCGGCGATGCGTCCGCCACAGCCGGCTGGTGGCGAGGACGTTCGCCTTGTCGACGCTGGTGACGAGGCGCCGGCGCCCGGCGGCCAGCTCGAAGGCGAGGCGGCAGATGCGGCGGATCTCGTTCTCGTTGTACGGCAGCGTGTCCGACGGACGCTCTGGCGGCCGTCGCAGCCCGGGGTGGTCCTCCTTCGCGCTCACCGAAGTAGAGGCCGCCGGTCAGCTCGCGGACGATCAGCAGGTCCACGCCGTCGAGGAGCTCCGCGCTGAGCGGCGAGGCGTCGACGAGCGCGGGCTCGGCGACGACCGGACGCAGGTTGGCGAAGAGGCCGAGTTCCCTGCCGGAGGCTGAACAGCGCCTGCTCGGGGCGGACGGCGGCCCCCGGCGTCGTCCCACTTCGGGCCGCCGACGGCGCCGAGCAGCACGGCGTCGGAGGCCCGGCACGCGGCCAGGTCCTCGTCGCGGATGGCGATGCCGTAGGCGTCGATCGCGGCGCCGCCGACGATCAGCGGCAGCCACTCGAAGCGGAAGTCGAACTGCTGCGCGATGAACTCGAGGACGCTCTGCGCGGCCGCGGTCACCTCGGGGCCGATGCCGTCGCCGGGGAGGACGACGACGCGGTAGGTGGTCAGTGCGGGGCGATGGTGGTGCCCCTCGGCGGGGAGTGGCCCCTCGGCGGGAGCGGCCCCTCGGCGGGAGTGGCCCCTCGGCGGGGAGCGGCCCCTCGGCGGGGAGCAGGGGCGCGACGTCGTGGATCACGGTATCGCTCACGGGAGCCGCTGGCCCAACGCCTGTGTCGCTGCGACCGGCTCGCCGACCGCCAGCTTGTTCACCGCTGAGACGTACGCCTGCAGCGACGCCTCGATCATGTTCGTCGCAAGCCCGTGGCCCGTGACCGTCCAGTCCTGGGGCACCGGCGTGTCGTCCGGGCACGAACAGTGGCACCGCACCGTCGCCTGACCCTGGGCGTCCTCGCCGCGCTGACCGATCGGATGTCGTAGTCGGTCCAGCACCGGATGCCATCCCAGCACCGGTTCGACCGCGGCGTCCACGGCCGAGTACAGCGCGTCCACCGGACCATTGCCGTCCGCCTCGGCCGTCCGGTCAACTGACAGGACCGTCATCGGGACGCTGCCCCGCGAGCGGCCACCGTGGCTGGACGTCACGCTCCAGCCCTCGAGCGCGACCGTCGGCGCGGACGAGACCGGCGACTGCGCGGCGTGCTGCTCGACGAGCGCCGCGAGGTCGGCGTCCGTGACTTCCTTCTTGGCATCGGCGAGAGCGATCGCCGCGCGGTAGACCGTATCGAGCGGTTCGCCCTCGAGGTCGTACCCGAGCTGCCGGAGCTTGCCCTGCAGTCCGCGACGCCCGGACAACTTCCCGACCGAGAGGCGGCTGCCGGCCAGCCCGACCGACTGCGGGGTCATGATCTCGTAGGTCAGCGGGTTCTTGAGGAACCCGTCCTGGTGGATGCCCGACTCGTGGGCGAAGGCGTTGCGCCCGACGATCGCCTTGTTGGGCTGGACCAGGAACCCGGTCAGGTAGCTGACCAGCCGGCTCGCGGCGCTGATCTGCTCGGTCTGCGACCCGGCTGCTCTGGACCTCGAACTGCGTCGGCCGGGTCCGAAGCGCCATGACCACCTCTTCGAGGGAGGCGTTGCCGGCGCGCTCGCCGAGCCCGTTGATCGTGACCTCCACCTGGCGCGCCCCGGCCTGCACTGCGGCGAGCGTGTTGGCCGTCGCCAGACCCAGGTCGTTGTGGCAGTGGACGCTCACCACGGCCCCGGATCCCACCCGTGCGACGACGCGCCCCACGAGGTCGCCGAACTCGGCAGGAATCGCGTACCCGACCGTGTCCGGGATGTTCACCGTGGTCGCGCCCGCGTCGACGACCGCCTCGTAGACAGCCAGCAGGAACTCGGGGTCCGTGCGCGAGGCGTCCTCGGCGCTGAACTCGACCTCAGCGTCGCGGCCAAGGCGCTCACGCCCGTAGCGCACCCAGCGCACGGCGGCAGCAAGCGCCTCCTCCCGGGACATGCGCAACTTGTGCTTGAGGTGGATGTCGCTCGTGGCGATGAAGACATGGAGATGCGGGCGCTCGGCGGGGAGCAGCGCCTCCACGGCCCGCTCCGGGTCGCCGTCGCGGCACCGGGCGAGCCCGGCCACCGCCACGCCCTTCGTCTCGCTCGCGATCCGCTGGACCGCCTCGAAGTCGCCCGGCGACGACGCCGGGAAGCCGGCCTCGATCACGTCCACGTTGAGCCGGACCAGTTGCCGCGCGACCTCGATCTTCTCGGCGACCGTGAGACCGGCACCCGGCGCCTGCTCGCCGTCGCGAAGGGTGGTGTCGAAGATCCGGATCGGACCCGGGACGGCGATCGCGGGCTGCCCGGATACGCCGGGTACCTCGGTTGCACTCATGACTGTCCCTCCGCGGTCGCCGTGGCGGCCGTTCCAGCTCCGCTGCCCTCGGCGGAGGCCTGCGCCTGACCTGCGTGCACCTCGACCGGGTTGAGCCACGTCATCTGCGAACGCAGCCGCGCGCCGACCTGCTCGATCTGGTGGTTCCGGTCCTGCTCCCGCAGCCGTTCGAACTCCGGCCGCCCGGCCTCGTTCTCGGCGACCCAGCGGGCCGCGAACGAGCCGCTCTGGATCTCCGCAAGCACGTCCTGCATCGTCGTCTTGACGCCCTCGATGATCCGGGGGCCCGACACGTAGTCGCCGTACTCGGCCGTGTCGCTGACGGAAAATCGCATGAAGTTGAGGCCACCGCGGTACATCAGGTCCACGATCAGCTTCAGTTCGTGCATCGTCTCGAAGTAGGCGAGTTCCGGCTGGTAGCCGGCCTCGACCAGCGTCTCGAACGCCGCCTTGATCAGCGCCGAGACGCCGCCGCAGAGCAGTGCCTGCTCGCCGAAGAGGTCCGTCTCCGTCTCCTCGGCAAACGTCGTCTCCAGCACGCCGGCGCGCGTGGACCCGATGCCCGCGCGCATAGGCCAGCACCCGCGCCCGGCAGGTCCCGGTCGCATCGCGGTGCACCGCGAACAGCGAGGGCACGCCGCCGCCAGCCTCGTAGACTGAGCGAACCAGGTGGCCCGGGCCCTTGGGCGCGACCATGCCGACGTCGACTCCCTCGGGCGGGTCGATCAGCCCGAACCGGATGTTGAAGCCGTGGGCGAACATCAGCAGTTGCCCGGGGCGCAGGTTGGGCGCGATCTCGGACTCGTAGAGCCGCTTCTGCGCCGTGTCCGGCACGAGGATCATGATCACGTCGGCGGCCTTCACGGCGTCCGCAACGTCGGTCACCCGCAGGCCGGCCGCCTCCGCGATCGGCCGGCTCTTCGAATTCGGGGCCAGCCCGACGACGACGTCCACGCCCGAGTCGGACAGGTTGCGCGCATGCGCGTGGCCCTGGCTGCCGTACCCGATGATGGCGACCGTCTGGCCGGCCAGTGCCGCGAGATCGGCGTCGCTGTCGTAGTACATCCGGGCCGGCATCAGCGGTCCTCCTCGATGGTGGGCAGTGCCGGCACGGCGCCGGCCTTCAGGATCGAATCGATGTCGATGGCGCTCGAGCCGCGGGACATGGCAACGGTCCCGGTGCGGACGAGCTCCCTGATCCCGAAGCTGCCCATGAGGGCGATCAGCGAGTCGATCTCCTGCTCGGTGCCGCTGTGCTCGATGACCACGGAGTCCGGCGACACGTCCACCACGCGGCCCTTGAACAGCTCGATGATCTTCAGGATCTCGGCGCGGTTGTGGTTGGTCGCGCGGACCTTGATGAGCGCCAGCTCGTGCTCGATGACGCCGCTCTCCGGCAGGTCCTGGATCTTCAGCACGTCGATCAGCCGGTAGAGCTGCTTGCCCAGCTGCTCGACGGCAAAGTCGTCGCCGCGCAGGGTGATCGTCATGCGGCTGATGTCCGGCCGCTCGGTGTGGCCGACGGCGAGCGACTCGATGTTGAAGCTGCGGGCCCGCGCCAGGCTCGCGACCCGGTTGAGGACGCCGGGCCGGTTGTTGACGATGACCACCAGCGTGTGGCGATTGACCTCTCCGGTCCCGGGCACGTAGCGCTCGGTGGCGGAGGGGGACGGCATCGGATTGGGAGTCGTCATCGCATCAACCCTCCGCCGACTCGCCCCAGGTCTCGATGAGATCGGAGAGACCCTTGCCGGCCGGCATCATCGGAAAGACGTTCTGTGTCTCGGCGATCTCGAACCAGGCCAGCGCCGGTCCGTCGACCGCCTGCGCGGCCCGAATCACGGGCTCGACCTCCTCGGGCGTCCGGGCCCGGAAGCCGGGGATGCCGTATGCGTCCACCAGCTTCAGCCAGTCGGGGCCGGGGAGGTGGGAGGAGTGGTAGTTGCCGCTGTACACGATCTCCTGCCACTGGCGGATCATGCCCAGCTTCTTGTTATCCATGAGCGCGATCTTCACGGGGATCCTGTCGGCCGCGATGGTCATCAACTCCTGGACCGTCATCTGGAACCCACCGTCGCCCACGACGGCCCAGGTCTCCTTGTCGGGGCGGCCGAGCGCCGCGCCCATGGCCGCCGGCAGTCCGAATCCCATGGTCCCGAGGCCGCCCGACGAGAGGTGCGAATTGGGGCGATGGAACCCGGCGTACCGGGCAAGCCACATCTGGTTCTGCCCGACGTCGGCCACCAGCGTCGCGTCGTGGTTGGTGAGGTCGCCCAGCCGGGCGACGACAAAGTCGGCGGAGAGCAGCCCGTCCCGCCAGGCGCCGGAGCCGTGCCAGCTGCTGCCCTCGGAGTCCGAGCGCCACTCGGCCAGCTGCTCGAAATAGCCGGCGCGGTCCGCCGGGTCGCGCTGCCTGAGCAACGGCAGCAGGGCGCGGAGCACCCGCCGGACGTCGCCGACGATCGGCACGTCCACGGCGACGTTCTTGCCGATCTCCGACGGGTCGATGTCGACATGGATGATCCGGGCATGCGGCGCATAGCTGCTGACCTTGCCGGTCACGCGGTCGTCGAACCGCATGCCGAGCGCGATCAGCAGGTCGGCCGACTGGATGGCGCGGTTCACGTGCTTCCAGCCGTGCATGCCCATGTAGCCGTAGGAAAGCGGGTGGCGCTCGTCCATTGCGCCGACGCCCAGGAGGGTGTGCGTCGACCGGAATCTGCGTCGTCTCGGCGAAGGTCCGCAACTCGTCGACCGCGCCTGCGAGCAGGACCCCGTGGCCGGCGAGGATGAGCGGGCGGTGCGCGCGCTCGATGGCCTCGGCAGCCAGGCGAAGCTGCCGTGGGTGCCCCTCGAAGGTCGGCTTGAAGCCCGGCAGGTCGACGGTGTCCGGGTGGGTCGCGCGGGTCTCGGCCATCAGCGCGTCCTTGGTGATGTCGATGTGGACGGGGCCCGGGCGGCCGGTTCGCGCGATGTGGAAGGCCTCGGCGAAGACCCGCGGCAGGTCGTCGGCATTCCGGACGAGGTAGTTGTGCTTGGTCATCGGCAGCGTGATGCCGGTGATGTCGATCTCCTGGAAGGCGTCCTTGCCGAGCAGCGCGCCGGCGACGTTCCCGGTGACCGCGACGATCGGAACCGAGTCGAGCTGCGCGGTGGCGAGCCCGGTGACAAGGTTCGTGGCGCCGGGCCCCGAAGTGCCGAGGCAAACGCCGACTCGACCGGAGGCACGGGCGTACCCATCGGCAGCGTGGGCAGCGCCCTGCTCGTGGCGAACCAGGACGTGGCGGATCTGCGGGTACTCGTCGAGCACGTCGTAGAGCGGCAGGACGACGCCGCCCGGGTAGCCGAACATGACGTCGACGCCCTGGCGGATGAGCGCCTCGCACACGACGTCGGCGCCGATGCGCGTGCGCGTCCGAACCCGCGCAATCCGAGAGCATCTCGGTCCGGGCGCGCTCGACCTCGGCGGCCGCCAGCGTGCCCGCGGCAGGAACATGGCTGTGCCTGGGACCGACATGGGGGGCATGGGAGGTTCGCGAGCCTGCGGCGGACGGTTCGTGCGCCGCCGACGCCTCGGCGGAGGCGCCGGCACCGGTGGCAGCCTGGGGCGCGGCGTGTGCATCGCGAGAGCGCTCCCCGAGGCCCGGTTTCTTCGGCGTTCCAGGGCCGGCGCGTTCCGGATCCGCCTCCAGCGTCTTCTCGATCGTCATGGCTCGGTTCCTCACTGCTCGTGTCTGCCGTCGGTCCGACCGCGTTCGGCTCCGCCGGGGCTCTCTCCATGCCTGGACAAACAAAAGACCCTCGCCACCCGGCGAGGGTCCTGGGTTTCGACGTTGCGCCGTCCTTGAGCGGCGTGCTACCTCCGTCTCCCTCCAGGCTCCCGCCGGGAGCCGGTAATAAGGGCCAGTAGCCCGAGTACGAGGAGCTCCAGCTTGGCGAGCAGGGAAGAGTCATCGTGAAGCCGAATGGGCACGCGAGTGCCGTCGGCGCGGATTGCGACGGCGACGAACGAGCGGCGCCGGGAGGCCTGCTTCACGATGTTCCTTCTCCTCTCAGTGGAGGGGTAGACGCGGACTGTACACCGCGCCGGCGAAGCATGTCCAGCGTTCGTCGTTGGTCACATCACGGCACGGCGATGGTCCGGGGGCACCTGGCGCGGCTTGGGGAGATCCGGTGCCGCCACCTATGATGGCGGACGGCAAACCCCAGCAACGTGGTCCGGACATGCGCACGCCATCATCGCCAGGCATACCGACCTCACGACGAGCCTCCGCCCTCGTTGTCGCGGCGCTGCTCGTGGCCGCGTCCTGCGGCAGCGTGAACGTCGTCCCGACATCGTCCGTCGGGCCGAGCGTGACACAGGGACCGAGCGCAACGCCCGCCGGGAGCGCGGCGGCGGTGCCGAGCGCAACCCCGGCGCCAGGTGCCTCGTCACTGCCGAGCGCCGCGCAGTCGCCGAGCGCCACTCCCGCGCCGAGTGTCGCGCCGTCGCCGAGCGGGACCTCGGCAACCCTCGCCGGCATCCACAAGATCCAGCATGTCGTGATGATCATGCAGGAGAACCGGTCGTTCGACGAGTATTTCGGCACGTTCCCTGGTGCCAACGGCATCCCGATGCAGGACGGTGTACCGACCGTCTGTGCCCCGGATCCGTCAAACGGGACGTGCGTGGCTCCGTTCCACGACAGCGCCGATCTCAACCATGGTGGCCCGCACGGCACGGAGGACTCCATCGGCGATATCAACGGCGGGAAGATGGACGGCTTCGTTGCCCAGATGCGCCTGGCGCTGCAGACCGAGTGCGGCGTCGCCCACCCGCCCGTGTATTGCCCGGACACCGCCGGGACCGGGACACCGGACGTGATGGGATACCACGATGCGCGAGAGATTCCCAATTACTGGGCCTACGCGCACCAGTTTGTCCTGCAGGACGCAATGTTCGAATCGGCGGCCTCCTGGAGCCTGCCTGCGCACCTCTACATGGTTTCCGCCTGGTCGGCGAGGTGCACGACGCCGGGTGATCCGATGAGCTGCAACAACACGCTCGAGATCGGCGCCCCGAACGCGACGCCGGGACCGAGCGGGTTTCCAAATCCCCCCGACTTTGCCTGGACGGACCTGACGTGGCTGCTGCACGCGGGAGGCGTCAGTTGGGCCTACTACGTCGCCGACGGGTTCCAGCCCGACTGCGAGGACGACGGCATGCTGTGCCCGCCGAAGCGGCAGAGCGCCGGAACCCCGGCGATCTGGAACCCGCTGCCGTGGTTCGACACTGTCAGGGAGAACAACCAGCTGTCCAACATCCGGCCGCTGACCGATTTCGTCACCGCGGTGAAGGACGGCACGCTGCCGAGTGTCAGCTGGATCACGCCCGACCAGGCCGTCAGCGAGCACCCGCCGTCCCTGATCTCGCACGGCCAGGCGTATGTCACAGGATTGATCAACGCGATCATGCAGTCGCCCGAGTGGTCGAGCACGGCCATCTTCGTGTCGTGGGACGACTGGGGCGGGTTCTACGACCACGTCGTGCCGCCGACCGTGGACAGCAACGGGTACGGTCTGCGGGTCCCCGGGCTTGTTATCAGCCCGTACGCCAAGGCCGGCTACATCGATCACCAGACGTTGAGCTACGACGCCTACCTGAAGTTCATCGAGGATGACTTCCTGGCCAGCGCGCGCATCGACCCCACCACGGACGGTCGACCGGACCTGCGCCCGGACGTGCGTGAGAACGCGGCGGTCCTCGGAGACCTGTCGGCCGACTTCGACTTCAACCAACCCCCGCGGGCGCCGCTGATCCTTGACCCCTGGCCGAACGGCAGGAAGGGCCCGCCCCCTGTCCCGGTGGGCACGCCCGTTCCGAGTCCCTCCCCGGCCGCGAGCCCGACGCCGGGCGTGAACCTGTCCCCGAGCGCGAGCGCGATACCGTAGGGGCGGAGGGCGGGCGCCGATGACCTTCCCCGGTCGAATTGCGGAATCACCGAACACCGCCGCCCTCTGGCGACATACGCCGCTGTCGGACCACCGAGTAGCCGGCAAGAGCCGTGTTCTTTCCGCAAGACGGCCCACCAGCGGGCGCCGGCGGAGGGCCGGATCGCGCGTTGAGCCGGTTCTGACCTGATCCGCTGCGGTCATTCCGCAATCCGTCGGCGTAACCCGGCGGCGAACCGTCAGCCCGTGCGCGCGCGCCGAACACTACTCGCCGAGCTGCTGTAACGACACCAGTCGCGACGCGAACAATCGATCGTCGGTGACGAGCGCCCTGGCTCCCGCCTCGCGGGCGGCCACGGCGATGAGCGCATCCGCGATGTGGCGCGCGGACAGGCGGCGAACGGCGGCGAGGGCTGCGCTGATGTGGTCGGCGCTCACGTCGGTCGCCACCACGTTCTCGTGTCCCACCGCTCCAATGACCGTCCCAGGTCGAATTGCGGATCACCGAACGCTGAGGGCCCCCTGGCGACCTACGCGGGTGTCCGACCAGCGGGTAGGATGCGGCCCTCGGCTGCAGATCGGCTGCCCCGTCGTCTGCTACCCTCGCGGGGCCGATCGATTCGCCGGAGACCCCGATGGCAACCAGCGACCTGCCCGCAGCGCCCCGCACCCTCGTCGAGAAGATCTGGGACGACCATGTCGTCCTCGAGCACGCCCGGCGCACCCGACCGTCCTCGCGATCGACCTGCACCTCGTCCACGAGGTCACGAGCCCGCAGGCGTTCGAGGGCCTCCGCGCGGCGCGGTGCCGACCGTGCGTCACCCGGAGCGGACGATCGCCACGGCCGATCACTCGACGCCGACGCACGATCGCGGCCTGCCGATCCTCGACTCGCAGGCCGCCTTCCAGGTCGCCCAGCTCGGCCGCAACTGCGCCGAGTTCGGCATCCCGCTGTACGGGCTCGGCTCGGATCGCCAGGGCATCGTCCACGTCATCGGGCCGGAGCTCGGCCTGACGCAGCCCGGGCATGACGATCGTCTGCGGCGACTCGCACACCGCCACACATGGCGCGTTCGGCGCGCTGGCCTTCGGCATCGGCACGAGCGAGGTGGAGATGGTGCTCGCCACGCAGTGCCTGCTCCAGCGCCGCCCGAAGAGCTACGAGGTCCGCGTCGACGGGCGGCTCCAGCCGGGCGTCACGGCGAAGGACATCATCCTGGCGCTCATCGCGCAGGATCGGCGTCGGCGGCGGCACCGGCCACGTGTTCGAGTTCACGGGCGAGGCGATCCGCGGGCTCTCGATGGAAGAGCGCATGACCATCTGCAACATGTCGATCGAGGGCGGCGCGCGGGCCGGCCTGATCGCGCCGGACGACACGACGTTCGAGTACGTGGCCGGTCGGCCACACGCACCGAAGGGCGCCGACTGGGACGCCGCGGTCGCGCGGTGGCGGACACTCCCGTCCGATCGCGGGCGCGACCCATTCGAAGTCGATGACGATCGACGCGTCCGCGCTCGAGCCGATGATCACCTACGGCACGAACCCGGGCATGGGCATGCCGATCACCGGGCGTGTCCCGGACCCGGCTGCAGCCGGACGCCGCCGGCCGTCGCGCCCTCGAGCACGCGCTCGACTACATGGGCCTGCAGCCGGGCCAGCGCATGCTCGGCCAGCCGGTCGACATCGTCTTCATCGGCTCGTGCACCAACAGCCGGATCAGCGACCTGCGCGCGGCGGCGGCGCTCATGCGCGGGCCGGACGCGTGGCGGACGGACTGCGCGTCATGGTCGTGCCGGGTTCGCAGCAGGTGAAGGCACAGGCCGAGCGCGAGGGCCTCGACCGTGTCTTCCGCGCGGCCGGCGCCGAGTGGCGCGAGGCCGGCTGCTCGATGTGCATCGCCATGAACGGCGACCAGGGTGAGCCGCGGCCAGTACATCGTCAGCACGAGCAACCGCAACTTCGAGGGCCGCCAGGGCAAGGGCGCCCGCACGTTCCTCGCCTCGCCGCTGACCGCCGCGGCGACGGCACTCTCCGGCGTCGTCACGGACCCCCGGACGCTCGTCGACGGGACTGTCGGTCGCGCGGGCTGACGCGGGAGAGGTGGCAGAGATGGCCGATCCGTTCGAGACGTTCACCAGCCGCGTGATCCCGTTGCCCGCGGAGAACGTCGACACCGACCAGATCATCCCGGCACGCTTCCTGAAGACGACCGAGAAGGCGGGCCTCGCCGACGCGCTCTTCTGCGACTGGCGCTACCTCCCGGACGGCTCGCCGAAGCCCGAGTTCGTGCATCAACCGGCCGGAGATGCAGGGTCGCCAGATCCTGCTCGCCGGCGACAACTTCGGCTGCGGGTCCTCGCGCGAACACGCACCGTGGGCGCTCACGAGCTGGGGCATTCGCGCGATCCTCTCGACCGGCTTCGCCGATATCTTCCGCAACAACTCGCTCAAGAACGGACTGCTCCCGATCGTCGTCGACGCCGATACGCACCGCCAGCTGCTCGACATGCTGGCCGCCGACCCGGATGTCGAGCTGGCGGTCGACCTCGAGGCCCAGCAGGTGCACCTTCCGGGCGACGAGGACATCCCGTTCGAGGTCGACCCGTTCGCGCGGCAGATGCTCCTGGCGGGAACGGACGAGATCGGCTGGCTCCTGGAGCGGTCCGCGGCGATCGACGGCTGGGAGGCAGCACACGCGGCGCGCGTGGACACGCGGCCGGTGAGCGCCGCTGCCGCCGGGTAGTGCGGGATGATGTGACCATGCCTGCTGACGCAAGCGTCGTTCGGGGTCTCTACGAGGCCCGCGCTCGGGGCGACCTGGAGGCCGCGGCATCGTTCATCGCGCCGGACGTGATCTGGCACGAGCCGTACGACTACCTCGGAACCCTCCACGGTCGCGAGTCGGTCATGGACGCGATCACACTGAGCATGGAGGAGACGCACGGCACCTTCAGCCTGCGGTTGACCGATCTGCTCTCCAGCGATGATCACGTCGTTGCGCTTGTCGATTTCTCCGCGGAGCGCCGCGGCGGGCAGATGTTCGGGCGCGAAGTCGGCGTTTTCCGCGTCGAGGGCGGCCTGATTCGCGAGGTCTGGTTCTACACCGCCGAGGACCCGGACGAAGTCAGCGAATTCATGCGGGGCGAGCCCTCGTTCTGACGGGGACAGGCCGGATCCGCGCTTCCGCGATGGTTACTTCCAAGGCGAGCTTCCTCGCACTGCTTGACGAGATGGCGCCGTAGCGCCCGGGCCCAGGGGGGCGACGCCTCCGCCGACCTGCCCGTCCTACACTTGGCCTACCGACCGCCGACCAGCCACGAGCCACGAGGAACCCCGATGCCCGACGCGAGCGCCTCCCTGCCCTACGACCGCCCGACCGATCCCGGCAAGCGCAACTCGGCCACCCTGACCGACGGGCCCGATCGCGCCCCCGCGCGGTCGATGCTGAAGGCGATCGGGTTCACCGACGACGACCTCGCCCGCCCGATCATCGGCGTCGCCACGACCTGGATCGAGACCATGCCCTGCAACTACAACCAGCGGCGCCTCGCCGACAGCGTCAAGGAGGGCATCCGGTCGGCGGGCGGCACGCCGATGGAGTTCAACACCATCGCCATCTCCGACGGCGTGACGATGGGCACCGAGGGCATGAAGGCCTCGCTCGTCAGTCGCGAGGTCATCGCGGATTCGATCGAGCTTGTCGTCCGGGGCCACCTCTTCGACGGTCTCGTCTGCCTGGTCGGCTGCGACAAGACCAACCCCGCGGCGGCCATGGCGGCCGCGCGCCTCGACATGCCCGACCGTGATCCTCTACAACGGCACGATCCTCCCGGGCACCTACAAGGGCCAGGATCTCGACATCGTCAGCGTCTTCGAAGCGATCGGCGCGTACAACGCGGGCAAGCTCGACCTCTCCGAGCTGTACGAGATCGAGAACCGCTCCTGTCCCGGCGCAGGCGCATGCGGCGGCCAGTACACGGCCAACACCATGAGCATGATCCTGGAGTTCCTGGGCCTGTCGCCTGCCGGGCTGAACGGCATCCGGCGGAGGACCCGGCGAAGGACGCGGCTGCACAGCGGTGCGGCGAGCTGGTCATGGAACTGGTGAAGGCCGACACGCGACCGTCCGCGATCGTCGACCGGCGCTCCATCGAGAACGCGATCGCGGCGGTGGCGGCCACCGGCGGCTCGACCAACGGCGTGCTGCACCTGCTTGCGATCGCGTCGGAGTTCGGGATCCCGCTCGAGATCGACGATTTCGACGTCATCGCCGAGCGGACGCCGGTGATCGCGGATCTGCGGCCGGGCGGCAGATACCGCGCATCCGGACCTGACGAAGGCAGGCGGCGTGGAACTCGTCATGCGCGAACTGCTGAAGCGCGACCTGCTGCATGGCGACGCGCCGACCATCGACGGGCGGACGATCGCGCAGATCGCCGCCGACGCGACCGAGACGCTCGGCCAGCAGGTGGTCCATTCGATCGAGGACCCGCTCAAGCCGACCGGCGGCCTGGCGATCCTGCGCGGGTCGCTTGCGCCGGAGGGCTGCGTGGTCAAGCTGGCCGGCCACGAGCGAACGTTCCACCGCGGTCCTGCGCGCGTGTTCGACTCGGAGGAGGCCTGCTTCGAGGCGGTCAGAGCCCAGGAGATCAAGCCGGACGACGTGATCGTGATCAGGTACGAAGGACCCGCCGGCGGACCGGGGATGCGCGAGATGCTGGGGGTGACGGCGGCGCTGGTCGGCGAGGGGCTCGGGCGAGACGGTGGCGCTGCTCACCGACGGCCGCTTCCGCGGCGGCACGCACGGGCTGATGGTCGGGCACGTCGCGCCGGAGGCGGCGCTGGGCGGGCCGATCGCGTTCGTCGAGGAGGGCGACTCGATCGCGCTCGACGTCGACGAGCGGCGAGCTGAACCTTGAGGTGGACGACGCCGAGCTTGTCGCGCCGGCGGGCGGCCTGGATGCCGCCGCTCGCCCCACTACACGACGGGCGTGTTCGCCAAGTACGCGGCGCTGGTCAGCTCGGCCAGCGAGGGGGCGGTCACACGGGTTCGCCGGGGCTGAGGGCGCGTAGGCCCATGTCCCAGCCCATCCTGGACGACGCCGGGCGGCGGTTCATCGAGTCGGCTCGGACGGCAACGCTCGCCACGATTGCGCCGGACGGCCGGCCGCGGCTCGTTCCCGTGTGTTTCGTGCTCGGGGAGACGGCGGACAACCCCGGGCGCCCCGTGCTCCACGTGCCGCTCGACGAGAAGCCGAAGCGCAGCGACGACCCGCGGCGGCTTGCCCGCGTCCGGGACATCGTCCACCGGCCTGACGTCACGCTCCTGTTCGATCGTTGGAGCGAGGACTGGTCTCGGTTGGCCTGGCTCCGGGCGGAGGGCACGGCGGAGATCCTTGAGCCCGGCGATGAGGCCGGTGCGCACGCGGCGGCGGTGACGGCGCTCCGCGAGAAGTACCCGCAGTACTGCGACCAGGCGATCGACCTGCGGCCGATGATCCGGATCACGGTCCTGCGCGCGATCGGCTGGGGCGAGATCGGCCCTTGATCTCACGGCGGAGCGCCGATCAGGGCTCGATTCTGCCCTTGATCAGCCGCCCGCGGCGAGTCATCGCGCGGCTCGCCAGCGCCGCGACCCCCATCGCCACCAGTGCGCGCTCCGCCATCGGCAGCGGGCGGACGATTGCCAGGAACTGGTCCGCCCGTGCCCGGTCGATCGTTGCGAGGAGCCCGGCGCCGCGCTGCGTCAGCGCGAGCGTTCGCTGGCGGCGGTCCGCCACCTCCTCGGCGCGTTCCACCAGGCCGCGCCCCTCCAGCGAGGAGACGATGCGGCTCGTCGCGGATGGCGAGCGGCCGATCTGCTCGGCCAGGTCCGCGACGGTCAGCGTCTCCGTGCCCGCCGATCGCGTAGAGCGCCGCCAGCTGCGTGAAGCCGAGCCGCAGCTCGCCCAGCTGCGCAGCGAACCCGATGACCAGGTCGCGCCACAGCGCCCGACCGATCGCGATCCGATCGGAAAGCAACCTCGGGTTCTGCAACTCGTCGCGGGCCGCCGCGACAACGGGACTCAACAGGTCGTCGGTTGGATCCATGCCCATACGCGAAGCAGGGTACCCCGATCGATGCAGGGTTGCACACGATTGGCGGGGAAATCCGCGCGGGCTGGTAGGGTTCGCCCGTCAGGTCCGCGCCCGACCGGGGCGCCGGGATTCCCTGCCACTCGAGGAGCATCGGCCCGTGCCGTTCGCCTACGTCTTCCCGGGACAGGGCTCGCAGTCCGTCGGCATGGGGCGCCTTCTTGCAGCGGAGTCTGCGGCCGCCGCCGCCGTCTTCGAGGCCGCGGATGCGGCGCTCGGCGAAGCGCTGAGCCGCCTTGCCTGGGAAGGCCCGGCCGACCGGCTCGACCTGACCGTCAACGCCCAACCGGCGATGCTGGCGACATCACTGGCCTTCCTGCGCGCGATGGAGGAGGTATGGTCGACTGCCGGGCAGCCGGCGCCGCAGCCTGCCTTCTTCGCCGGGCACTCGATGGGGCAGTACAGCGCCATGGTCGCGGCCGGCGCGCTGGACCTGGCCGACGGCGTGCGGCTGGTACGCACGCGCGGGCTCCTCATGCAGGCCTCGGCGGAAGACGGCTCCATGGCGGCGATCATCGGCCTCGACGACGCCCGGTTGCCGGACCTCGAAGCTGCTGGGGCGCGCTGCGGGCATGTTCACGATCGCCAACCGCAACTCGCCCGGCCAGGTTGTCGTCAGCGGCGAACGCGTCGCGGTGGAGGCGGCGGCAGGGGCTGCGAAGTCGCTGGGCGCGAAGCGGGCGATCGTCCTGCCTGTGAGCGTGGCCGCACACTCGCCGCTCATGGAGAACGCCGCCGCGGGCATGCGCACGGCCCTTGCCGGCGTCACGTTCCACGATCCGGGCGCGCCGTTGCTTGCCAACGCCGATGCCCGTCCATTGACCACCGGCGAGGCGTGCCGCGGCGAGTTGATCGAGCACCTGACCCGCGGCGTCGACTGGGTGCGAGCGGTCAGGTTCATGGGCGACGCCGGCGTCGGGACCTTCGTCGAGGTCGGTCCGGGCAAGGTCCTGACCGGCCTCATCAAGCGCATCGCTCCGGACGTAGAAGCGCTCGCCATCGACGATCCCTCGGCCTCGGGCGGTCTCCGCCTTCCTTCCCTCGAAATGCACCCCGACCGTCCTTCAACCCAATCGATAGGAGCCCACAGGTCCACCATGCGCCGTCCCGATTTCAACCGCCGAGTGGCCGTCACAGGCCTCGGCGTGATCAGCCCCATCGGGCTCGACGTCGACACCGTCTGGAAGAACCTCGTCGACGGCGTCACCGGACTCCGCCGCATCACTCGCTGGGATCCCACGCCCTACGAGGCGCAGGTCGCCGGCGAGATCGACGACTTCAACCCCGCCGACTAGATGGACTTCAAGGACGCCCGCCGGACCGACCGCAACGTCCACATCGGCGTGGCCTCGGCCAAGCAGGCGCTCGCCGACTCGGGCCTGATGATCGACACAGTCCAACCGCGACGACATCGGCGTCGTCTTCGGCTCGGGCGCCGGCGGCCCGTACCTGCTGATGGACAACAAGATCACCTGGGACAAGAAGGGGCCGCGCGCGGTGAGCCCGTTCTTCATCGCCAACATGCTGCCGGACACGGCGTCCGGGCAGATCGCCATCGAGACGGGCATCCGCGGCTCGAACATGTGCGTGGTCACGGCCTGCTCCTCGGGCACGCACTACATCGGCGAGGCGGCCGAGGGCATCCGGCGCGGCGACTACATCGCCGCGATCGCCGGTGCCACCGAGAACCCGCTCCACGAACTCGCCTACATCGGCTTCATGAACATGCGCGGCATGGGCTCGCCTCGCGAGGGCGAGCCGCTTGAGACGGTGTCGCGCCCGTTCGACCTGACGCGCAACGGATTCGTGCTCGGCGAGGGGTCGGCCGCGATGATGATCGAGGATCTCGAGTACGCAAAGGCACGCGGTGCCCGGATCTACGCGAGGTCACGGGCTACGGGTCGGCGGCGGACGCGTGGGACCTGATCCAGCCGATCGAGCAGGGCGACGGGATGCGCCGAGCACTGATCCAGGCGCTGGAGCGCCACGACATCCCGGCCGACGAGGTCGACCTGATCAACCCGCACGGCACGTCGACGCCGCTCGGCGACCTGCGCGAGGCGCAGGCATTCTGGGCGGTCTTCGGCGAGCACACGCCCAAGGTCGCGATCAGTGCGACGAAGTCGCTGACGGGGCACCTGATGGGCGCTTCGGGTGCGTTCGAGGGCGTCGCCACCGTGCTGTCGGTCTACCACCAGTGCGCCCCGGCGACGGCCAACTACCGCGATCCGGACCCGGAGATCAACCTTGACGTGGTGCACGGGCCGGCGCGCTCGATGGAGATCCGCTACGCGATCTCGGACAACATCGGCCTCGGCGGACACAACGGCGCGGTGATCTTCAAGCGCTACGACGGCGACTGAGGACGGGCCCGGGCCACCGCACCGGCCCCGTTCTTGCACCCGATGGTTGACTGAAGGCCGATTCGAGGCGAGGACGGTGTAAGACCCGGGATTCCGGCCCGCCGCCGTCCGGTTTCTGACGATCCGTGCACTCGCTGCACGGTTCCGGCCTGATCAGGCTGAATCGGGGCCTCGTGGCGGGTGATGACCGGCCTGCCGGCCGGTTTGGCGTTCACCCATGCACCCCGAGCTTGTGCGCATATGTGCCAAGCGGGCGCGTCGTGTCGTCCTTCGCCGCTTTGTCCCATTTCGGCCGTTTCCGTCCGGAGGAATCGCGCTGGCGGCGCTGCTTCTTCTCAATCCGGCATCGAAGCGCAGACCTGTGACAAGTCGAGGCCCGTCACGCGATTCGGTGGGCCGATTGCGTCCGGTTTGAGATAAGACAGCCGAGCGCCGCACCCCTGATCGCGGCGGGCGGCATCCGCGGATTCCGCGCGGAGGCGATTTGGGCCAAGCGGCCAGGCTGTCCACCCACCCGTCGAGTAGCGCCGGCGGGCGCTGCTCTTCTTGCCAGGGCTGCGCTCCCCAACCACGGGCTGCGCAACTCCGGGCCACCGGCCAAATTGGTTTGCAGACTCCCCTCCAACGATGCAGCACGTCCGCCTGAACGAGCTCACCGACCCTCGACGGTGTTTACGCCAGGATCTCGAACGCTCGACGCCTGCCCGGTCCGAACCTGAAGATCGCGAAGTCGCTGTCGAACGTCGCGGCGCGGTGCACGCCCAAACGCATCATTAGTGCGAAGCTGGTGCGATCCACGATCGAGAAGTCCTGGTCGGGGAAGTCCTCCGAGATCGACCAGGCGACTTCAAGATCGGCCATCCCGATCGACTCAATCGTCGCGGCGCCGCTTCTGACCGCGCCCCAGAACCGCTCCGCGGCAGTGCGACCGACGCGGTGACGAATCAGGATCCACGATTCGACCAGTACGTGGTCGGAGGTGACCAGTGCATCCGCGGCGGAGAGAACGGCCTTCGCGCGCTTGTTGCTCGAGTCGCTCGTGTCGGCAGCCGCATAGAACGCGGACGTATCGACGAAAACGGTCACGTATTCGGACCGCTCCCGGTCTCGACGGCGGTGGCAATCATCGCGTCCTTTTCGGACGCGACGTCCGAGCCCCCGGAGTCCCCGAGATCGAAGATGGCGGAGATGTCCGCGCGAGACGCCGATCCACCGAGGTCATTTTCGACCAGGCGCCGCACGTACTCGGCGAGGGAGATGCCCAGCTCCGAGGCCCGCCGGCGTGCCCGACGATGCTCCTCGGGTGAGAGGCTGATCTGCGTACGTGACATCATGATGTTGCCATCATAGCGCATCGCTGCAACTCGAGGAAGAAACAAATCAGCCGGCCGGCGTCAGTGTGTCCAGCCGAAGCCATACCGCATCAGATGTCGCGCACGAAGGAGCTTGGTGTGCCGGTCGGGTGTTCGACGCAATGCCGGTTCGGGTCCATTTGGCACCCGCGCCGCGACCTCCGCACCAAACGGACACCGAGTGACTCCGCATCGCAACCCTCGCCCGATTGACCCGCTGCGGCTCGTTCCGCACACTCGAAACCCCGGATTCGAGATCGCGGGCAGTTCGCCGACGGCGACGGCGCCCGCCGGACGCCCCTCGACCGCGAAACCCGGAGGAACCGCTCAGGTCACGGACCAGGGACGCCGCCAATGCCGCAGTCGCCACAGCCACCGCCGCATCGTCAGCCGCGCAACCAGGGTCTCTACGACCCCGGTTCGAGCACGACGCCTGCGGCTTCGGGTTCGTCGTGGACATGCCGGGCGCCCGCTCCCACGGCGATCGTCCGCGACGCCCTGACAGGTGCTCGTCAACCTCGAGCACCGCGGCGCGGCCGGCTCGGAGAAGAACACCGGCGACGGCGCCGGCCTGCACGATCCAGGTCCCGCACGCGCTTCCTGACCGCGGTCGCGGCCGACGCCGGCATCGGGCTGCCGCGGCGCGGGCGGCTACGGCGTCGGCATGGTCTTCCTGCCGCCGGACAAGGCGAGCCGCGTCGCCTGCGTGCAGACTCGTCGAGCGCGTCGCTCGCGGAGGAGGGGCTGCGGCTCCTCGGCTGGCGCGACGTCCCCACGGACCCCACCGGCCTCGGCGACAGCGCGAAGGCCAGCCAGCCGGTCATCCGCCAGGTCTTCGTCGACCGCCCGCGAGCGGCTCGCCGACGACCTCGCCTTCGAGCGCAAGCTCTACGTCGCCCGCCGGCTGGTCGAGAAGACGGTCTCGCGCTCGTCGATCCCGCGACGCGGCCGACTTCTACGTCCCCTCGCTCAGCTGCCGGACGATCGTCTACAAGGGGATGCTCAACGCGTCCCAGCTGCTGCACGTTCTACCCGGACCTGCGACGACGAGCGTGTCGAGAGCGCCATCGCCATGGTCCACTCGCGCTTCTCCACCAACACCTTCCCGTCCTGGAGCCGGGCCCACCCGTACCGCTACATCTCCCACAACGGCGAGATCAACACGCTGCGCGGCAACATCAACTGGATGCACGCCCGCGAGTCGATGTTCCGCTCGACGCTCTTCGGCGACGACCTGCGCAAGGTCCTGCCGGCGATCGACACCGACGGCTCCGACTCGGCGATGTTCGACAACGTGCTGGAGCTGCTCTACCTGTCCGGCCGCTCGCTGCCCCACGCCATGATGATGATGGTGCCCGAGCCCTGGAGCCGGCACGAGTCGATGTCCGCGGAGAAGAAGGCGTTCTACGAGTACCACTCCTGCCTGATGGAGCCGTGGGACGGCCCGGCCTCGATCGCCTTCACCGACGGCATCCGCGTCGGCGCCACGCTCGACCGCAACGGCCTGCGCCCGGCCCGCTACTACGTCACCGACGGACGGCCTGGTGGTGATGGCCTCGGAGGTCGGCGTCCTCGACATCCCGCCGGCGAAGATCGTCGCACAAGGGCCGCCTCCAGCCGGGCCGGATGTTCCTCGTCGACACCGCCGAGCAGCGCATCGTCTCCGACGACGAGCTCAAGCAGCGCATCGCCACCGAGCAGCCCGTACGCGCGACTGGTGCCGCGAGTAGCTGGTCCAGCTCGACCGACCTGCCGCCGCCGCCGCGCGTCATCGAGCCCGGACCACGAGACCGTGCTGCGCCGCCAGGAGGTCTTCGGCTACACCGCCGAGGACGTCCGCATGCTCATCAACCCGATGGCCACCACCGGCACCGAGCCGATCGGCTCGATGGGCAACGACACGCCGCTCGCGGTGCTCTCCGAGCGGCCGCAGCTGCTCTACAGCTACTTCAAGCAGCTCTTCGCCCAGGTCACCAACCCGCCGGTCGACGCCATCCGCGAGGAGATCATCATGGCCATCGAGACGGCGATCGGGCCCGGAGGGCAACCTGCTCGAGCCCGAGCCCCGAGTCGGCCCACCAGCTGGCGCTGCCCTCCCCGGTCCTGTCGCAACGAGGAGCTGGAGAAGATCCGCGCCCTCGGACGGCGGCAACGGCGACGCCGCGGCTTCCGGACCATCACCCTGCCGATCCTCTTCCAGGTCGCCGACGGCGGCGCCGGGCTGCGCCGGGCGATCGAGGCGGTCCGCGACCGCGTGCTCGGAGGCGATCGCCGAGGGGCACAACATCATCATCCTCTCCGACCGCGGCCACGACGAGGAGGACGCCCCGATCCCGGCGCTGCTGGCGGTCTCGGCGGTCCACCACCACCTGCTCCGGACGGGCACGCGGACCCGGGTCGGCCTCGTGCTCGAGTCGGGCGAGCCGCGCGAGGTGCACCACTTCGCGCTGCTCATCGGCTACGGCGCCAGCGCCGTGAACCCGTACCTCGCCTTCGAGACCATCCACGACCAGGTCCGCCTGGGCATGATCCCCGGCCCGGCCGAGACCGCCGAGAAGAAGTACGTCAAGGCGGTCACCAAGGGGATCGTCAAGGTCATCTCCAAGATGGGCATCTCGACCATCCAGAGCTACCACGGCGCCCAGGTCTTCGAGGCGATCGGCCTGAACCAGGACTTCATCGACGAGTACTTCACCTGGACGCCGACCCGCATCGGCGGCGTGGGCATCGACGTGGTCGCCCGCGAGGTCACGGCTGCGCCACGACCGCGCCTACCCGCCGCAGCGGCCGATCGACCCACCGCAGCTCGGCGCCGGCGGCCAGTACCAGTACCGCGCCGACGGCGAGCACCACCTCTTCAACCCGCTGACGATCCACAAGCTGCAGCACGCCGCCGCACCGGCGACTACGCGGCGTTCAAGGAGTACACGGCGCTCGTCGACGACCAGTCGACCAGGCCTCGTGCACGCTGCGCGGCCTGATGGACCTCAAGCCGAGCCACCGCCCGGTGCCGATCGACGAGGTCGAGCCGGTCGAGTCGATCGTGCGCCGCTTCAAGACCGGCGCCATGAGCTACGGCTCCATCTCCAGGAGGCCCACGAGGCGCTGGCGATCGCGATGAACCGCCTCGGCGGCAAGTCGAACACCGGCGAGGGCGGCGAGGACCCGGCCCGCTACGTCCCGCTGCCCAACGGCGACTCGCAGGAACAGCGCCATCAAGCAGGTGGCCTCGGGCCGCTTCGGCGTCACCAGCGAGTACCTGGTCAACGCCCGCGAGCTCGCAGATCAAGATGGCCCAGGGCGCCAAGCCCGGCGAGGGCGGCCAGCTGCCCGGCCACAAGGTCTATCCCTGGATCGCCAAGGTCCGCCACTCGACGCCCGGCGTGGGCCTCATCAGCCCGCCGCCGCACCACGACATCTACTCCATCGAGGACCTGGCGGAGCTCATCCACGACCTCAAGAACGCCAACCGCGACGCGCGCATCTCGGTGAAGCTGGTGGCCGAGGTCGGCGTCGGCACGATCGCCGCCGGCGTCGCCAAGGCGCACGCCGACGTCATCCTCATCACCGGCCACGACGGCGGCACGGGCGCCTCGCCGCTCACCTCGATCAAGCACGCCGGCATCCCCTGGGAGCTGGGCCTCGCCGAGACGCACCAGGTGCTGCTGCTGAACGACCTGCGCTCGCGCGTCGCGGTCGAGGTCGACGGCCAGCTCAAGACCGGCCGCGACGTGGTCATCGGCGCGCTGCTCGGCGCCGAGGAGTTCGGCTTCGCCACCGCGCCGCTGGTGTCGCTGGGCTGCGTGATGATGCGGGTCTGCCACCTCAACACCTGCCCGGTCGGGCATCGCCACGCAGGACCCGGAGCTGCGGAGGCGCTTCACCGGCGACCCCGCGCACGTGGTCAACTTCATGCGCTTCATCGCGCAGGAGGTGCGCGAGCACATGGCGGAGCTGGGCTTCCGGACGATCGACGAGATGGTCGGCCGCTCCGAGCGCGCTGGAGATGCGCCGGGCGGTCGACCACTGGAAGGCGCGCAGCCTCGACTTCAGCCGGATCCTCCACCAGGCCGATCGTGCCCGCGGACGTACGGCCGCACCTGCCAGATCCCGCAGGACCACGGCCTCGACGAAGTCGCTCGACGCCACGACGCTGCTCGACCTCTGCCGGCCGGCGCTGGAGGACGGGCAGCCGGTGCGCGCCGACGCTGCCGATCCGCAACATGAACCGGGTCGTCGGCACGATGCTCGGCAGCGAGGTCACGCGCCGGTACGGCGCGGCGGGCCTGCCGGACGACACGATCCCGCTCCGCTTCCAGGGCTCGGCCGGGCAGAGCTTCGGCGCCTTCATGCCGCGCGGCATCACCCTGACCCTCGAGGGCGACGCCAACGACTACCTCGGCAAGGGGCTGTCGGGCGGCGCGGATCGTGCTGTTCCCGCCGGCGGACTCCACGTTCGTGCCGGAGGAGAACGTCATCACCGGCAACGTGGCGTTCTACGGCGCCACCTCCGGCGAGGCCTTCATCCGCGGCGTGGCCGGCGAGCGCTTCTGCGTCCGCAACTCCGGCGTGCGACGCGGTCGTGGAGGGCATCGGCGACCACGGCTGCGAGTACATGACCGGCGGCCGGGTCGTGGTCCTCGGCCGGACCGGGCGCAACTTCGCGGCCGGCATGTCGGGCGGCATCGCCTACGTCCTCGACGAGGAGGGCGACTTCGAGCGCAGCTGCAACCGGGAGATGGTCGGAGTTGCTGCCGCTCGCCGATCCAGCGAGGAGCGCGACCGTGGTCCGTCGCATGGTCGAGCGCCACGTCGGAGCTACACCGGCTCAGCGCGCGCGGCTCGCGGCGTCCTGGCCGACTGGGACCGGACGGCCGACAGGTTCGTGCGCGTCGTCCCGAACGACTACCGGCGCGTGCTCGAGGCCCAGGCCCGGATGCGCGGACCGCGGGCCTCGCCGGCGACGAGGCCGAGATGGCGGCGTTCGAGGAGAACGTGCGCGACGCCCGCGCGTGGCCGGAACTAGCCGCGGGCGAGGAGCGGAACGATGGGCAAGCCGACGCGGGTTCATGGAGTACGAGCGCGAGCCGTCGCACGCCAGCGCCCGCCGCTGGAGCGCGATCAGGGACTGGAGCGAGCCGCACCCGCCGTACGACGGAAGGGACGCTGCGCGAGCAGGGCGCGCGCTGCATGGACTGCGGCATGCCCTTCTGCCACACCGGCGAGATCATCGGCGGGATGGCCTCCGGCTGCCCGATCAACAACCTCATCCCGGAGTGGAACGACCTGGTCTACCGCGGCAAGTGGCGCGAGGCGGCGCTCCGCCTGCAGAAGACCAACAACTTCCCCGAGTTCACCGGGCGCGTCTGCCCGGCGCCCTGCGAGGGTTCCTGCACGGTGGGGATCAGCGCAGCCGGCGGTGACGATCAAGACCATCGAGGTCGAGATCGCGGACGGGCCTGGGCCGACGGCTGGGTGACGCCCGAGCCGCCGCTGGCCCGCACCGGCATCCGGGTGGCGGTCGTCGGCAGCGGGCCGGCCGGGCTTTCGGCGGCGCGCAGCTCAACCACGCCGGCCACGAGGTGACCGTCTTCGAGCGGGCCGACCGGATCGGCGGGCTGCTGATGTACGGCATCCCCAACATGAAGCTCGACAAGGAGGTCGTGGAGCGGCGCGTCCAGCTGATGGCCGACGAGGGCATCCGGTTCGTCACCGGGGCGGAGGTGGGGACGGACATCCCGGCCGCGGGGCTGCTGGCCGACTTCGACGCGGTGGTGCTCTGCGACGGGCGCCACCGTGCCGCGCGACCTCGCGGGTCGAGGGCCGCGACCTGCGGGCATCCACCTGGCCATGGACTTCCTGCCGGCAAGCACGCAGTCGCTGCTGGCGAACGGCGGGGCACGCGGAGGAGTCAGCGCTCCGGCGCCTCGGCTGCCGATCACGGCCGCCGGCAAGCGCGTGGTGGTCATCGGCGGCGGCGACACCGGCACCGACTGCGTCGGGACGGCCATCCGCCACGGCGCGCGGAGCCTGGTCCAGCTCGAGATCCTGACCGGCCGCCCGACGAGCGCGCCGCCGACAACCCCTGGCCGCAGTGGCCCAAGGTCTACAAGCTCGACTACGCGCAGGAGGAGGCGGCCGCGCTGTGGGGCGACGATCCGCGCCGGTACGCGGTGAACACGAAGCGGTTCCTGGGCGACGGCGGGCGCGTCGCCGCGATCGAGACGGTGGAGATCGAATGGGTCCGCTCGCCCGGCCGGCCGTCTCACGATCCACGAGATGCCCCGGAACGGAACGAGTGATCCCGGCCGACCTGGTGCTTCTGGCGCTCGGCTTCATCGGACCAGAGCGGTCGCTGCCGAAAGCGTTCGGCTGCGAGCTCGACGCTCGCGGCAACATCGTGACGGACGCGGACAAGATGACGACCGTGCCGGGCGTCTTCGCCGCCGGCGACTGCTCACGCGGCCAGTCGCTCGTGGTGTGGGCGATCCACGAGGGACGGCGCGCCGCGCGGGGCGTGGACCGCTTCCTGATGCACGGGGAGACGGCGCTGCCGGGGTAGGCGGTCGAGCGTTGCGATTCGGCGCAGTTCCACAATGCCCCGCACATGCTCCAGTTCGTCGCCCGGGGGCAGTCGCTGCCGAGGACCAGCAAGATCGTGCGTGCCGAGGCACAGCGCCTCGTCCCCGACAAACAGGCAGTCGCATGACCCGTTCGCGCGGAGCGGTTCGGGGGTGAGCGCGGCCGCGACGCACGTCACGGCGAGGGAGCAGAAGACCAGCGCGTTCGAGGCGAGTGCCATCGCGAACATCCGCCGTTGAAGACTGCGCACGGCGACACTGCAAGCCGCCGGCCGGGATGTGACCGGCGCCCACGATGCGGCACAGGAAACGCGGCCGGGCTGCGGTCGTCTCGACTCTGTGCGCGTGGCGCACGACTCGGCGACGTTTCCGGTCCTCAGGGTTGGCGGGGTCGGCTCGCCCGCCATTCTTCTCCAGGTCATGCACGTGCAGCACGAATTGACGAGGCTTTCGGCCCGGGCGACCCGCTGGACACCCGTCCAGACCCGCGGACCGACCGTTCTTCGCTGACTGATGTGCTCGGAGCAAGAATTGTCAGCGCTTCCGCACGGCGGCCGGCAGAAGGATCCCTACCCCAGGATCCTCAGGATGTGCCGGAAGACGTCCTGCGCCGTGACGATCCCCTTGACGTGGCCGTCCTCCACCAGCGGCATGTGCCGGAAGCCGCCGACCGCCATCTTGTGGATCGCGATTGCGATCGTGTCGTCCTGGCGCAGGACGGCCGGGTCCGGCGTCATCACGTCGGCGACGACCACGCCCGTCGAGCGAATGAGCTCGCCACCTTCAGCAGCACGTCGCGCTCCGTGAAGATGCCCTCCAGCCGGCCCTCGAAGCCGACCAACAGGCAGTTGGCGTGCTCGTCCTGCATGCGGCGGATGGCCGCTCGCACGGGCGTGTCCGGCGACACCAGCAGCGGCGCGCGACCCCGGACCTTGCCCAGGTGATCGTGGACCAGCCGGTCCTCGAGCCCGCGTGACGGCTGCGGGACGTCGACGCTCGCCAGGTCGGCGCCGCAGTTCGCGCAGACGTCTTCGCCCTGCAGGTTCTCGAATCCGCAGACGGGACAGATCACGCAGCCGGCCCTCCTGGTCGGGGCCGCGAACGGCCCGCTCAATCTTGACCTCTCACGAGGCGACGACCCACGTCTCCCCGCCCTTGAGCAGCTTGCCCAGGTCCCCCGCACCCTTCGCCGCGATCTGCTCGTCGATCTGCGCCTGGACCAGCTGGTCGTGCGTCGGCCGCTCGACGCGCCGCAGCACGCCGACCGGCACGGGGAACTCCGGGTAGGACATCCGGGAGAGCATGAAGGCGAGGTAGGGATCCTCGGCCGTCTCGTCGTGGACCAGCAGGTCCGCCTCCGTGACGCCGTTCCCGAGCTGGACCACCTCCGGATGCAGGCCGCGCAGGCGGATGCCGCGGTCGCGGTCCTTTCCGAAGATCATCGGCTCACCGTGCCGAAGGGTCAGCACGCGATCGTCCCGCACCTCCCGGTCGGTGACGTCGCGCCAGGCGCCGTCGTTGAAGATGCTGCAATTCTGGAGCACCTCGAGGAAGGCCGAGCCGTGGTGCCGGCCTGCCCGATCGAGCGTCTCCTTCAGGTGGTCGGTGAACGTGTCCACGGACCGGGCCACGAACGTCGCCTCGGCGGCCAGCGCAATCGACAGCGGCATCACGGGGCGGTCGACCGTGCCGACCGGTGTCGACTTGGTCTTCTTCCCGAGCTCCGAGGTCGGGGACGCCTGGCCCTTGGTGAGCCCGTAGATGCGGTTGTTGAACATGACCAGCTTGATGTCCACGTTCTTGCGCATCGAATGGAGGACGTGGTTCCCGCCGATCGAGAGGGCGTCTCCGTCGCCCGTGATGACCCAGACCATCAGGTCCGGGCGAGCGGTTTTCAGACCCGTGGCCAGCGTCGGGGCGCGCCCGTGAATCGAATGGAAGCCGTAGGTGTTCATGTAGTACGGCAGCCGCCCGGAGCAGCCGATGCCGCTGATGAAGACGATGTTCTCCCGCGGGTACCCGAAGTCGGGCATGACGCGCTGCGTCTGGGCGAGGATCGAGTAGTCGCCGCAGCCGGGGCACCAGCGAACTTCCTGGTCGGAAACGAAGTCCTTGCGCGTGAGCGCCGGGACCTTCGCGGCCTCCGGGGCAGGCGAGATGGTGTCGGTCATCGATCGGCTCCGTCCTGGCTGAGCATCTGCCGGGCCGCATCTTCGATCTCGGAGATGCGGAACGGCTTGCCGCGCACCCGGTTGAAGCCCACGGCATCGATGAGATAGCGCCCCCGGATCATGAGGCGCAACTGCCCGAGGTTGATCTCGGGAATCAATACGCGGCGGTAGCTCGTGACGACGTCCCCGGTGTTGCGCGGGAACGGGTTGAGATGGCGAAGGTGCGCGTGGGCGACGCTGAGGCCCTCCGCCTGGAGGATCTCGACGGCGCTGCGGATCGGGCCGTAGGTGGAACCCCAGCCGAGGATCAGGAGTTCGCCACGCTCCGGCCCGAAGACCTGGAGGTCCGGGATGTCGTTGACGATGCCGGCGACCTTCCGGGCTCGCAATTCGGTCATGTGTTGGTGGTTGTCCGGGTCGTAGCTGACATTCCCGTGGCCGTCCGCCTTCTCCAGGCCGCCGATGCGATGCTCCAGGCCGGGCGTGCCGGGAATGGCCCACGGTCGAGCGAGCGTGACCGGATCGCGATCGTAGGGACGGAACGTCTCCCTGGCGGTCCAGTTGTCGACCGCGATGTTCGGCAGGTCGGCAATGTCAGGGATTCGCCAGGGCTCGGCACCGTTCGCCAGGAAGGCGTCCGAGAGGTAGACGACCGGGGTCATGTACTTCAGCGCGATCCGGCAGGCCTCGATCGCGTAGTCGAAGCATTCGATCGGGGTCGCCGGCGCGACGACCGGCATGGGCGCCTCGCCGTTGCGGCCGTACATCACCTGCAACAGGTCGCCCTGCTCGGTCTTGGTGGGCAGGCCCGTGCTCGGGCCGCCGCGCTGCACGTCGATGACCACGACCGGGAGCTCGACCATGACGGCCAGCCCCATGGCCTCGCTCTTGAGCGCAGATGCCCGGCCCGGACGTGGCGGTGCTCGCCAGCGCCCCGCCGATAGGCGGCACCGATGGCCGCGCCCATCGCGGCGATCTCGTCCTCCGCCTGGACGCCCTGACGCCGAACGTTCTTGTAACCGGACAGGTAGTGCAGGATCTCGCTGGCCGGTGTGATCGGGTAGCTCCCGTAGAACAGGGAGCGCCGGGCAAGCTGGGAAGCGGCGACAAGCCCGATCGCCGCGGCTTCGTTGCCGGTGATCTGGCGGTACGTGCCCGGAGCCAGGTGGGCCGGCGCCACGCGATAGCTCGTGTGGAAGATCTCGGTCGTCTCGCCGAAGGCGTAGCCGGCCCGCAGGGCGCGCTTGTTGGCCTCCGCAAGGACAGGCCGAGTGGCCAGCGTGGTCTCGATCCACCGGAACGTCGGCTCCATGCTCCGCTCGTAGAGCCAGAACATGAGGCCGAGGGCGAAGAAGTTCTTCGTCAGGTCGATCTGCTTGTTCGTCATGTCGAGGCCCTCGAGCGCCTTCGCGTTGAGCGAAGTGATCGGGATCTCGAAGACGTCGAACCTCTGCAGCGAGCCGTCCGTGAGCGGGTTCGCGCCATAGCTGGCCTTCGCCAGGTTCTGCGGCGTGAAGGCGTCGGCGTTCACGATCAGCGCGCCGCCCGCCGGCAGGTCGCCGATGTTCGACTTGAGAGCGGCGGGGTTCATCGCCACCAGGACATCCGGCGCATCGCCGGCGGTGTGGATCTCGGCCGACGAGAAACTGATCTGGAAGCCGCTGACGCCGGCCAGCGAGCCCGCCGGTGCGCGGATCTCCGCCGGGTAGTCCGGCACGGTACTCACGTCGTTGCCGAACACCGCGGCAGCGCGGGTGAACTGGGTCCCGGTGAGCTGCATGCCGTCGCCGGAATCCCCGCAGAAGCGGATGGTGACGCGTTCCAACTCCTGGACCGGGGTTTGACGTTCGGGGACAGCCTCTGTGGTCACCGGCCTTACGGCTCCTTTGATCTGTGCTGGTGGGTACTCGTGCGGCAGGCGCCCGGCCCGCACGCGCCGGGGCGGCCAATTCTACCCCCGTGACAACGGTCGGCGTTCTGGTGATGGTTTCGCGCGCGTGAGGGTGCCGCCCGGCGGTACATGGCCCGCCGCGGCAGCGCCGGGATGCTGGGGCTCAGCCGCCCTCTGCCTGCTCCGCCACCTGGTGCGGCCGGGGCGGCAGGTTCAGGATCTCCTGCGGGAAGGCCTCGGCGACGAACTCGAGCACGTCCTGCTGGCGGAGCACACCCTCGATGCGGCCAGCGGCGCCGAGAAGCGGGACGTTTCGATAGCCACCGCGGTCCATCAGCTCGAGCGCCTCGACCACGGTCGAATCGAGCGTGAGCGTGTCCGGATCGGGAGTCATGAAGCCGTCCACGAGCGCATCCGGCTCGATGCCGCGAGCCAGGACCTTTCGCAGGACGTCGCGTTCGGTGAGGATGCCGACGAGGCGCTCGCCCGAGCAGATGAGCAGGCACTCGCCGTTGTTGGCCTGCATGCGAGCGATCGCCTCCCCGATGGTGGTGCCGGTCTGCACGACGACCGGCCTGCTGCGGCCGAGCGTCTTGAGCGGCTCACGGCGCAGCTCGCGGCGGCTGAGGTGCTCCGTGGTGTGGTCGGCGGTTTTCGTGAGCGGCACTTGCCGGCCTCCGGGCTGAGGTGCTTGGCCTGCTGGCTGGTTGAGTGGCGATTGTAGTCGGCGCGGTCGGACCGCGGCCCTGCGGCGTGGCGGCTGGGCCCGGGCCGGCCTTCGTGCCGAGCGTCGCGCGATGACTGGCTCAGGAACGACATCTCTCGGGGAGTCGAGAGATCGCCCTGCCAGGCGAGTCGCACCGGCAGACGCGCGGCGACCGGCTGACGCGCGTCCCCTCCCGATACGCCGGTCACGCCGACCGCCACGACCACCCCGACCGCTCGCCGCCGGTGTGGTGCGATCCCGGACGCCCGGTCAGCCGGCGGGCACGGTCGGCGTCTCTATGACAGATGTCGGCCCAGGCGACGCTAGACGGCGGGCCTCGGCCGTCTGGGGCATGCGTCGGGTGGGTTCACGCTCAGCGGAGCGGGGTGTGCGGGGCGACTCTCGTCGGCCGGTGTCGCCACCGGGCGCAGGAGGGTCGCCACCACCCAATTCGTCGGCGGCCGGCCGGCATGGGTCGGAACCGTCCTTCGGCACTGCCGAGTTCCCCCTCGGTCTGTAGCATCGGGCCGTGACCGTCACACCCGCCGTCGGCCGACTCGCACTGCCTCGCCGCGTCGACGCCCGCGCCATCGGCATCGCGCTCGTGGTCGCGTCCGCCTGTGGCTATGGCTCCGGTCCCATCTTCGCGAAGCCGGCCTACGCCGCCGGCGTGGACTGGATGACGCTGCTGTTCTGGCGGTTCACGATCGCCGCGGCGCTTTCCTGGGCGTGGCTGCTGCTGGTGCCCGGGAATCGGGCGTCCTTCCGGCTGCTCACCCGCCGGCGTGCGCTGATCATGCTGGCGCTCGGCGTCTTCTTCGTGGGGAACAGCGCCACGTACTACGCCGGCCTCGAGACCGTCCCGGCCTCGCTCGCGGCGCTCATCGTCTTCATCTATCCGGCGCTCGTAGCGGTCATGTCGCTGCGGTTCGGACGTCGCCTGCGCGGACGACGGGCGTGGGCCGCCCTCGGCCTGGCAATGGTCGGCGTGACGCTGGCCATCGGCAATATCCCGGCCGCGTCCGCACCGCCGTTGTCCGGCCTGGTGCTCGTGGCGGCCTCGCCGGTGATCTACGCGGTCTGGATCATCCTGGCCGCGCGGCTGGGCGGCGAGCGCCGGGAGGAACGCGGGGGACCCCGCCGGGCCGCCGAGCCCTCCGCGGCAACGATCCCGCCTCCGGACGCGGAGATGATGACCCGGCCCGCGGAGACCGATCCTGCACCGGCCGCAGCCGTCATGACCACCGGGACAGCGGCCGTCTACCTCGCGGGCATGCTGCTGACCGGGCATTCCATCGCGCCACAGAGCGTGCCCAGCGATGCGTGGGTCGGCCTGATCGGCGTCGGTGTCTTCTCGACCGCCCTCGCCGTGCAGGCGTTCTACGCGGGGGCCCGGCGGGTCGGGGCAGCGCGCGCCTCGCTCATCAGCACCCTCGAGCCGCTCTACACGATCGTGTTCGCGGCCATCCTGCTGGGAGAGATGCTGTCGCCGATCCAGATGTTCGGCGGTACGCTCATCATCTTCGGCGTGCTGCTCGCCGAGAGCGGGCAGGCCGCCGAGCCCGCTGCGCCGGGTTCGGGCGCGGATAGGGCCACGGTCGTAGCCTGACTGCCCGACGAGCCGCGTCCGAGCGCGGCCGCACGCGAAACGACGCCGAGAGGGAGAAGGATCCATGCGACTGGTCTCGTTCCGACACGACGGGGTAGAGCGCCTCGGGATCGCGCGAGCCGACGGTCGCTATGTGCCGACCGTCGACCTGCCCGGCGCGCATCCGGCGACGATGGCCGAGCTGCTCTCCGGCGGTGACGCGGCGCTCGTCGCGCTCCGCGCCGCGGCCGCCTCGGACGAGGCGTCCGGGTCGGCGATCGAGCCGTCCACGGTCACGCTGCTGGCCCCCGTGCCGCGGCCGGGCAAGGTGGTCGCGGTCGGACTCAACTACCACCGGCACGCGGCCGAGCAGGGCAAGCTGCCGCCGCGATCGCCCATGCTGTTCGCGAAGTTCACCACCTCCGTCGTCGGCGACAGTGCGACGATCGAGTGGGATCCCGATCTGACTGCCGCCGTCGACCTTGAGGCGGAGCTGGGGGTGGTGATCGGTCGACGCGCCAGGCGCGTGGCCCGCGAGGAGGCCCTCGATCACGTACTCGGCTATACCTGCCTCAACGACGTCACCGCCAGGGATCTCCAGGACTCGGACAGGCAGTGGGTCCGCTCCAAGTCGCTCGACACGTTCTGCCCGATGGGCCCGGTGCTGGTGACGGCGGACGAGATCAAGGATCCCGGCTCGCTCCACATTCGCAGCCTGCGCAATGGCGAGGTGATGCAGGACGCCTCCACCAGCGACCTGATCTTCGGCGTCCCCGAGTTGATCGCGTTCTGCTCGCGGGCATTCACGCTGGAGCCGGGAGATGTCATCGCGACGGGCACGCCCAGCGGCGTGGGCTGGTACCGCGACCCGAAGGTGCTGCTGCACGACGGGGACGAGGTGACGATCGAGATCGAGAGCATCGGCCGGCTCGTGAACCGCTGCCGCGAGATTCGGGCCGCCGGGGGCGCACCTGTGCGGCCGTGACGCAGTTGAGAGCACACGTCCACACCCAGCCGTACCGGACATGTGTGACCCGATCGGGTCATGGCCGGTCGTACCCGGTCACTCCACGATGGACCCGGCGGATCTGCGGGCCCAATCGCATTCCACCCGCCGTGCTCAACCCGGGCCGGAGACGCAGTGACCATCCCAACGACCGGTCTGATCGGAGGGCCCCTTCGGGCGATGACCGCCCGTGCCGCACGGACCACGTCCGGCGCGAGGCGCATCGTCGTCTTCACGGCGCTCCTGACTGCGCTGGCCGTCTTCCTGGCAGCGGTCACGTTGCCGCACGATGCGCCGGCGGTTCCGCCGCTCGCGATTCCGTGGCTGTTCCTGGCCGGCCTGTTCTATGTCGCCGAGGCCAAGGTCATCCATCTCCACATCGGGCGCAGCGCGCATTCGTTTTCGATGAGCGAGATCCCGGTGGTCATCGGGCTGTGCTGCTTTGCTCCGGTCGCGTTCATCACGGCGCGCCTCATCGGGTCCGGGCTCGCCCTCGTGGTCGGCCGCCACCAGCGATCGGTGAAGCTGGCGTTCAATCTCGCCCAGTTCGCCCTCTGCTCTGTGGTTTCCGTGGCGATCGTGAGCGCCGTCGGCAATCCCGCCCACGACCTCGGGCCCCGTCTGTGGGCCGCGATCTTCGCAGCCACCGTCGTTGAGAACCTCATCAGTACTCTGAGCGTGAGCATCGCCATCTCGCTCACGGAGGCAACGCCGACGTACCGGCGGATCCTGGAGATGGTGCGCATCGGAATGCTCGTCTCGATGACGAACACGAGCCTGGCACTCATGGGCCTGACCGTGTTCTGGAGCAATCCCGGCGCCGCGTGGCTGCTCGTCGTCCCGACCGTCGCTGCCGCGATCGCGTATCGAGCGTACATCTCCGACCGCCAGCGGCACGAGGCGCTCGAGATGCTCCACGAGTCGACGCTCATCCTCCAGCGTACCCCCGACATCGACGCCGCACTCGTCGCGCTGCTCGGACACACGCGGGCGATGTTCCGGGCGGACATCGCCGAAATCTGCCTGCTGCCGCGCCGGCCCGGTGATGCCATCCTCCGCACCAGCGCGGGACCCGGAGCAGCCACAACGGTCATGGAGCGGATCGGCCCCACGTTCGCGGACCCGGTGCTCGCGTGCGCGGTTTCCGACCGGCGGGCGCGTCTCATCGAAGGGCGAAGGTACCGGCGACCGTGGTGCCCCGATCGCGGTGCGATCGCGTAACGCGATGGTGACGTCGCTTCGCGGCGACACGCACGTCGTGGGGACGCTCATGGTGGCCGACCGCCTCAGCGACATCAGCACGTTCGGTCCGGAGGACCTCAGGCTGCTCGAAACGCTGGCGAACCACACGGCCGTCGCCCTCGAGAACGGCCAGTTGGAACAATCGCTCGAGCAGCTCTCGCGGCTCAAGGAGGAACTCCGCCACCAGGCCTTCCACGACTCCCTCACGGGCCTCCCGAATCGGGCGCTGTTCGCGGACGTGGTGGCACAGCGACTCGAGACACCCGACGCGAGCGGCCTGATCCCGGTCGTGCTGTTCCTCGACCTCGACGACTTCAAGCTCGTCAACGACAGCCTGGGGCACGCCGCCGGCGACGAGTTGCTCATCGCCGTCAGCCGCCGGATCACCGCGTCTGTCCGGGCGACGGACGTGGCGGCGAGGTTCGGCGGGGACGAGTTCGCCGTGCTCCTGTGGGACGAACCGGACCTGGTTGCGTCGCTCGGCGTCGCCAACCGTCTCACGGCGGCCTTCGGGCCGGCGTTCGAGCTGTGCGGTCGTGAGGCCGTGGTGCGTGCGAGCATCGGGCTGGCTGCGGGTCGTGGTGATCGGGAGACGGCCGGCGAGTTGCTGCGCAACGCCGACGTCGCGATGTACTCGGCAAAGGCACGTGGCAAGGGACGCGTCGTCGTGTTCGAGCCGTCGATGCACGAGGCCGTCGTGGCGCGAGCCCGGCTGTCATCCGACCTGGAGCGGGCGGTTGCGGCGGGAGAGCTCGTGCTCCAGTACCAGCCGATCGTCGCCCTGGATGGGGGTGCCATGATCGGCGTCGAGGCGCTCGTGCGCTGGTTGCACCCCGAGCGCGGGCGAATCGGGCCCGACGATTTCATCCGCATCGCCGAGGAGTCCGGCGCGATCCTGGAGGTCGGTCGCTGGGTGCTCATCGCGGCATGCCGCCAGGCGCGAGCATGGCGCGACATGCAGCCGGGCAGTGCCTTCTCGGTGAGCGTCAACGTCTCCGCTCGACAGCTCAGTCAGCCCGGGTTCGTCGATGAGGTGCTGGCCATCGTGAGCGGCTCCGGGGTCGATCCGACCGGGATCGTGCTGGAGATGACCGAGACCGCGATGCTCCAGGAGTTCGATGCGACACGCCAGAAGCTGCGCCAGCTGCGGGCGGCGGGGATGGGCATCTCCGTGGACGACTTCGGAACGGGGTATTCGTCCCTGAGCTACCTCAAGCGGTTCCCGGTCACAACACTGAAGATCGCACGTGACTTCGTCGACGTGCAGGAGACGGCCGACGGGTGGGAACTGGCCAGCGCGATCATCGCCCTCGGCCGGGCGCTCAACCTGACGGTCATCGCCGAGGGCGTGGAGCGCCGATCGCAGCTCGGGCGCCTGCGCGCGCTGGGATGCACCTACGCCCAGGGTTTCTACTTCGCCAGACCCCTCGATGCGCGCGACCTGGAGGCGCTGCTGGTGAGCGGGGGAGACCTGTCGAATCGCGATCGACCGGGGACCCAGGGGTCGCTGGGCGAGCCGCCGGCCGTGCCCCGGGCAAGCTGAGCCGATCCTCGAGCGTGAGTCGGGCCCGCCCGTCTGGCGGTGGGGCAGCCCCCTGCAATGCCGCGGTGACCTGGGGCACCAAAGGTACTTTCCTCTCATGGGCGCCCTCCGACAGCCCTCGTACCGTGCAAGTCAGTTGACGACAGCGAAGGACGCTGTTGCAGGTACGGTCTGAAACAGGGCAAACCCGTCGAAAGGCGGGGACGCAAAGCCAGGGATCTTCGGGGAGCGCATCCCACAGACCGCCCGGCCGCCAGGCGCCGCACGTCGATTCACGCCGAGGTGGCAGTTCGATGGCGCACGCACAAGCTCCGACGCCGACCGAGCGGTCGAGCGGACAACGATCCGCCGAGCACGGGTGGAGCCTCGATGTGCAGCTCCCCGGCCGTGTCGGTGCGATCCTCGCACTCGCGGTCGGCGTCGTCATCCTCGCGCCGGCGCAGGTCCTGGCGGCATCGTATGACCCGTCTTCGGACGACGGCTACTCCATGTACCACACGACCCAGTACACCGGCGCGGCCGGTTGGTGGGACGCCGGGTACACCGGGAAAGGCATCGACGTCGCGGTCATCGACTCCGGCGTCGCGCCCGTCGACGGCCTGGCAGGACCCGGGAAGATCATCTACGGCCCCGATCTCTCGCTCGAGTCGCAGGCGGCGAACCTGCAGAACCTCGACGCATACGGACACGGAACGTTCATGGCGGGCCTCATCGCGGGGAAGGACGAGACGCTGACGGCGCCCTACGCGTCCGCCCCGGCCTCCGCCTACCGCGGGATGGCACCCGACGCAAGGATCGTGAGCGTCAAGGTCGCGACCGCCGATAGCGGCACCGACGTCACGCAGGTCATCGCCGCGATCGACTGGGTCGTGCAGCACCGCCGCGACAACGGCATGAACATCCGGGTGATCAACCTGTCGTACGGGACGAACACGACACAGCGGTACGAGGTGGACCCGCTCGCCTACGCGGCCGAACAGGCATGGAAGAAGGGCATCGTGGTCGTTGCCGCAGCCGGCAACACCGGATACCAGCGCGGCGCCGGCGCACCCGGCCTGGCGGACCCGGCATACGACCCGTTCGTGATCGCCGTCGGGGCCTCCGATTCCGGGGGGACCGACGACACCGACGACGACGTCGTCGCCTCGTTCTCGGCCAGCTCGGCCCGCTGCTTCGTATGCAGGAACCCCGACTTCGTGGCCCCCGGAACGCACCTGCAGGGCCTGCGAGTCGTCAACTCGTACATCGACGCGAACCACCGGGCCGGCATCCTGGACGACCGGTACCTGCGCGGCAGCGGTACGTCGGAAGCGGCTGCGATTACGTCCGGCGCGATCGCGCTGGTCCTCCAGAAATACCCGAGGCTGACGCCGAACCAGGTGAAGGACTTCCTCGCGGATAACGCGAGGCCGCTCGACCGGTTCGACGTTCACTCGCAGGGCAGCGGCGAGATCCAGCTCGGACAGATGCTCCACAGGCGACCATCCCTGCTGGCGATCCAGTGGTTCATCCCCTCGAGCGGGACCGGGTCGCTCGAGGCGACTCGAGGCCAGGATCACCTCACGCAGGACGGCGTCGTCCTCACGGGCCAGAAGGACATCTTCGGAGCGGAGTTCGATTCTGCTTCGATGGCCACGTCCGAGGCCGCCGGCTCGAGTTGGTCGGGCGGCGACTGGAACGGCAACAGCTGGTCCGGCAGCTCGTGGTCGGGCAGCTCGTGGTCGGGCAACAGCTGGTCCGGCAGCTCGTGGAGCGGCAGCTCGTGGAGCGGCAGCAGTTGGTCGGGCAACTCGTGGTCGGGCAGCTCGTGGAGCGGCAGCTCATGGTCGGGCAGCAGCTGGTCGGGCAGCTCTTGGAGCGGCAAGGTATGGGCGGCGGACGACTGGGAATGACCTGATCGCCGGCTCGGCCGCCCTGCGCAGGGCTCCCCGGTCCGGCCCCTCAGAGGTCAGAACCAGCGATCGAGGGATCCCGGGCGCGGCATGAGCCCGCCCGGGCTCCCGTCAGATCCCGGCGAGCACTCCCCGGAAGATCCCCAGCGCCTCGTCGAGCTCGGCAGAGGTCACGTCGAGCGGCGGGATCCACCGAACGATGTTGTGCTGCGGCCCGCAGTTCAGCAGGATCAGCCCATCGTCGAGGCAGCGGTTGATGACCAGGTCGCCCATCGGGCCATCGGGCTCGCGCGTGGCGCGGTCCTTGACGAACTCCACGCCGATCATGAGCCCCGGCCCGCGCACGTCGCCGATCCGCGGATCAGTTGCGGCGACCTCGCGCAGGCCCGCGCTCAGTTCCGCGCCCCGGGCGGCCGCGTTCGCGACCAGGCCGTCATCGCGGATCGCGTCCAGAACCGCCAGGCCGGCAGCGCACGATACCGGGTTGCCGCCGAAGGTCGATCCGTGCGCCGCCTTGCCCCACCGCTCCTGCAGCGCGTGGCCGGAGACGATGGCGCCGAGCGGCAGCCCGTTGGCGATCGCCTTGGCGAGCGTCACGACGTCCGGGACGATCCCGGCATGCTCGAAGGCCCACATCCTGCCCGTACGTCCGTAGCCGCACTGCACCTCGTCGCAGATCAGGAGGATCCCGTGCTCGTCGGCCAGCGCGCGGAGGCCCTGCAGGAAGGCAGCGGGCGCCGGGATGTAGCCGCCCTCGCCCTGGACCGGCTCGATCAGGAACGCGGCCACCTCGTGCGCCGGGATCTCCGTGGCGAACAGCTGGCGCAGCGCGTCGAGGCAGGACTGCGTGGCAGCCGCCTCGTCGCCCGCGAAGTCGCGATAGGCGGCCGGGAACGGCGCGATGTGGATGCCCGGCACCATCGGGCCGTAGCCGACCCGGTAGGTGAGGTTGGACGTCGTCGCGCTCATCGACGCATAGGTGCGGCCGTGGAACGCGCCGCTGAACGCGATGATGTGGCTTCGGCCCGTCGTGCGGCGCGCGAGCTTGATCGCGCCCTCGACGGCCTCGGTGCCGGAATTGCCGAAGAACACCGTGTCCAGCCCGTCCGGCATGGCTGCTGCGATCGCATCCGCGAGCGCCGTCACCGGCTCCAGGTATCCGAGCGCGTTGCAGATGTGGATGAGCGTGTCGACCTGGGCGTGCATCGCCGCGGCGACGCGCGGGTGCCCGTGGCCCAGGACGGTCGACGCGATCCCGCACGCGAAGTCGAGGTAGGGGCGCCCGTCGGCGTCGTAGAGGCGATGGCCCTCGCCCCGCGCCCAGCCACGCTCGAAGTACCGCGCCGACGACCGGCGAGAGATGCGCCTCAGAGCGGGCAGCGAGATCGGTGGACGCGGCGGTGCCGAACGATGCGGCGGCGGCGGGCGGGCTGAGAACGTCGGTCATTGCAGGGCTCTCCGTGGTCTCGATGCGCGTCGGGCGCGACGACGCCCCTCAGTATCGGCGACCGCGCTGTTTTTCGAGCGTGAAGCGTGCCGTGCTCGCGATCGCCATCACGGCCATGGTGCCCGCCTGGACGGGATCCGTCACGACGAGGTCAACGGCATCCGTCACCGAGCCGACCATGTTCAGGGAGATCACCGGGATCCCGATCGCCTGGAGGTCCTGCACCGCCCGGGTGATCCTGCCGCCCATGATCGAGCCGGCAAGCACGAGGATGTGCGCCCGCGGCAGGTCGCCGACCGCTCGCACCGCCGCGGCGATGGCATCCTCGCCGACCAGCGCGATCGTGTCGACGCTGATCCGCTCCCCCCGCAGGTTGTGGCGATCCGCCTCGCTCACCGCGCCCAGCGTCACCTGCGCGACCTGTGCCCCGCCGCCGATGACGATGACACGCTTGCCGAAAATCTGGCCGAGGGTCGGACGCGCATGCGCGACCGGCACGCCCGGGACGCCCCGGGCAACCTCGGCGGCCTCGCCTGCTGCGCAATCCCGGAACTCGATGTCGAAGACGCGGGTGACGTCCGGCTCGCCCTTCGTCGCCGGGAAGGAGTTGACCGAAACGACCTCGGCTCCGTGCGACCGCAGTCGGACCAGGATCTCGACGAGGTCGGCGTCCGCGGTCGCCCGAACGCTGATGGCGGACAGCGTGTGGCCCGGTTCCTCGATCTGGAGGTCCGGGATCTCCGCCGCATGCGCGATCGGACCGTTCAGGACTTCGAGCGTCTCGGGTTCGTCGGCCACCTGTCGAGTATGCAGCAGAGCGTATGATCATGCGGTGACGGACACGACGATGGGGCCCGCGTCAGAACCTGCCCTCCACGCCATGCCCGCGCTCGGCGGGCGGGCGCGCGTCCGCGTCGCGATCGTCGGCGCCACGGGATACGTCGGCGGCGAACTGGTGCGGCTGCTGGACCGCCACCCGAGGGCGCGGATCGTCGGCCTGTCGGGCCGGGGCCGCGACGACGAGCCGATCGAGGTCATGCACCCGCACCTTGCGGGCACGGGTCACCGGGTCGACGAGGCCATTCCCGACGCGGATGCCGTGTTCCTCGCCCTGCCCCACGGTGCCGCGGCCGCACTCGTGCCGGACCTCGCCGCCCGAGGGTCACGGGTGGTCGATCTCGGTCCGGACTTCCGCCTGCGCGACCCGGCCGACTACCCGCGCTGGTACGGGTTCGAACACCCGCACCCCGAACTGCTGGCGAGCGCCGTCTACGGCCTCCCGGAGCTCCATCGCCGAGAGTTGCTCGACCTCGCCGATGCGGGCCGCGCGATCGTCGGCTCGCCCGGGTGCTTTCCCACTGCGACGCTCCTGGCCCTCGCACCGCTCGCCCGGCAGGGGCTCATCGGCGATCTCGTGGTCGACGCCAAGACCGGTGTCTCCGGCGCCGGCCGCGACCCGAAACCGGAGCTGACGTACTCCGAGGTCAACGAGAGCGTCCGGGCGTACGGGATCGGCGGGCACCGCCATGTCGCGGAGATGGAGCAGGAGCTCTCGGCCCTTGGCAGCGGCCCGGATGCCAATCCCGGTGGCCGCCACGTCGACTTCCTGCCGAACCTCGTGCCGATGACGCGCGGCATCTTCGCGGCCTGCCACGTGCGCCCGACGCGCCCGATCGCCGGCCCGGAACTCGCCGCCCTCTACCGCGAGGCGTACCTCGATGAGCCGTTCGTCCAGGTGGCCCACGGGCCGGTCGCGACCGGCCAGGTGCTCGGCAGCAACTACGCGCGAATCCACGTGACGGCCGATCCGCGAACGGGCCGCGTGCTCGCCATCGGGGTCATCGACAACCTGGTCAAGGGAGCCGCCGGGCAGGCAGTGCAGGCGTTCAACCTGCTGTTCGGGCTGTCGGAGACGACGGGGCTCGAGCAACTGCCGCTGGCCCCCTGAGGCGCCGGCCGGTGCCGGTGACGGGCGCGGATCGACCCCCGGACGAGGCGCGTGCGGGACTGTCCCCCCTCGAGACTCGGGCGGTTCTGTCCACCCTCGAGACCCGGGCGGTTCTGCCCCCTGTCGAAACGCGGGCGATCCTGCCGCTCGGCTTCCGGGCAGGGGCAACCCGAGCCGGGATCAAGGCGTCCGGCAACCCCGACGTCGGCGTGATCCTCGTGGATGGGGATCCTGCCCCGGTCGCAGCCACCTTCACCACGAACCAGGTTCCCGCGGCGCCCGTCATCCTCGATCGCCGGCACCTCGCGATGACGTCCGGCCGGCCGGGCGCCTCGTACGGGTTCGTCCAGGCCATGCTCTGCACAGCGGGAAGTGCCAACGCCGCGACCGGCCTCGCCGGTATCGAGGACCAGGAGCGGCTCGCGGTCGCGCTGGCCGCAGCCGCCGGCACGCTCACCGAGCGCACGCTGGCGGTGGCGACCGGCATGATCGGGACCCGTCTCCCGGTCGATCGGATCGAACCCGTCCTCGCCGGGCTCGTGGCGACCGGCCTCGGGAGCGACGACGCCTCCTTCGCGGCCGTCGCCGAGGCGATGCGCACCACCGATCGGCACGCCAAGTCGGCGGCGGTCCGGCTGGAACTGCGGGCGGCCGACGGTCGGTCCGTGCCCGTGATCGTCAGCGGCATCGCCAAGGGCGTCGGCATGATCCACCCGCGCATGGCCACCATGCTGGTCTTCCTGCTGACCGACGCGGCCGCGGCGCCCGAAACCCTGCTTTCCGTGCTCCATCCGGCCGTCGCGCTGACCTGGGACCAGCTGAGCGTGGATGGCGACACGAGCACGAACGACACCGTGTTCCTCGTGGCGTCGGGTGCAAGCGGTGCCGCCCCGGTGAGCAGTGGCTCCCCGGAGGCCGCGACGCTGGGCCGAGCCGTGGAGGCTGTCGCGCGGTCGCTGGCCCGGCAGCAGGCCGCGGACGGTGAGGGCGCAACGACCCTGGTGACCTGCACCGTGACCGGCGCACGAGATGACGTCGAGGCGCGTGCGGTCGCCCGATCGGTCGTCGGCAGCAGCCTCCTGAAGGCCGCGATCCACGGCCGCGATCCCAACTGGGGACGCGTCGCCGGGGCCGCCGGGAATGCGCACATCGCCGACGCCGCAGTGCTTGAAGCCGCCGGCCTGTCACCGGAAGACGCTGCGCGGCGGGCGGGGGCGATCGTCCCGCTGGAGCCCGCTCGGATGCGGATCGCCATCTGCGGGACGACGGTGTTCGACGGCATGCCCACGCCATTTGACCGCGCGGAGGTGAGCGCGGCGATGCAGAATCCGGAGGTGATGATCACGCTCGACCTGGGCTACGGGTCCGGTTGGGGCGAGGCGTTCGGCTGCGACCTCACCGAGGCCTACGTGATCGAGAACTCCGAGTACTCGACGTGACGCAGTCGGACGGCCCGGGTGAACACTCGCTTCGATCTCGGGCGCAGGCGGGGGGACCCTCGCGCCCGTCGGCACCGTCGAGCGGCGCCGTCGCCCCATCGGACCATCCGTGGGACCAACTCAATGACCCAGAGCCCCGCGACCTGGTCGTCGTAAAGCTCGGTGGCACCACCCTGGCGGAGCAGCGGGGAGCGCTCCAGGATGTGGCGGCGGTCGCCGCGTCACGCCACGTGGTGCTGGTGCACGGCGGCGGCAGGCGGTTAACGGAGTGGCTCGGCCGGCTCGGGATCAGGACACGGTTCCAGGACGGCCTTCGAGTCACCGACGACGAGACCATGGACGTGGTCCTGGCCGTGCTTCGCGGCGTCGTGAACACCGAACTCGTCGCGGCGCTTGGACAGATGGGCGCCGAGGCCGTCGGCCTCTCCGGTGTGGACGGCGGCCTCCTGATCGCGGAGCGAGTGCCGGAACTCGGCCGCGTGGCGACCGTCACCGGGATCCGCGCGCGGGTGCTCTACGCCATCCTGGCCGCCGGCAACCTGCCGGTCATTGCACCGCTCGCGCTCGACGAGGACGGCGTCATCTGCAACGTCAACGCCGACGACGCCGCCGCCGGGCTGGCGCAGGGGCTCCAGGCGAGCCTTGTGCTGCTCACCGACTCCGACGGTGTCCGCGGGTCGGACGGCGCGCGGATCGCTCGACTCGACGCGCGCGAGGCAGAGCACCTCATCGCTACCGGTGTCATCGCGGGGGGCATGGTCCCGAAGGTTCGCGCCAGCCTTCGCGCGCTCACCTGGACGGGCTGTTCGGTCATCATCGCCGATGGGGGCGCCCCTGCGCCCCTGAGCCGAGCGCTCGACGACCCCGCATTCGGGACCCGGCTACGGCCCTGAGGCGCCCCGGGTTGCCGGCGAGGTTGCCCAGAGTGCATGGATATGCAAGAATGCATCCTCGGCGAATGAACATGCATAACAGGACGGTGCGGCAGCGTGCGGTGCCGCGGCTGATCGGCAGGCGGTCGCCCCGTGGACGCCGCCCGCGTCATTCCCACGAACAGGACTGGAGGGCCCGTTGAAGAAGGTCGTTCTCGCCTACTCGGGCGGCCTCGACACATCCGTGGCCGTGGCGTGGCTGCGCGAGCAGTACGGCGTGGAGGTCGTCACGTTGACCGTCGACGTCGGCGGCGGGTCGCTCCGCGAGGGCGTCGCCGCCCGCGCCATCAGCGCCGGCGCATCCCGGACATACGTCGTCGACGCGCGCGATCGGTTCGTGCGCCAGTTCGTCTGGCCGAGCCTCCAGGCCGGCGCCCGCTACCAGGGCGTGTACCCGCTGGCGACCGCGCTCGCCCGACCATTGATCGCCCAACTGCTGGTCGAGGTCGCGCACCGCGAGCGCGCGGACGCGGTTGCCCACGGCTGCACCGGCAAAGGCAACGACCAGGTCCGGTTCGATGTCGCCGTCCACGCGCTCGATCAACGCCTGGAGGTCATCGCGCCGATGCGCGTCGGCATGGGCCTGTCGCGTGACGAGGAGATCACGTACGCCCAGGAGCGGGGCATCGAGATCCCGGTCACGAAAGGCTCGCCCTATTCGGTCGACGTGAACCTGTGGGGTCGATCGTGCGAGGCAGGCGCGCTGGAGGATCCGTGGGCGGCGCCGCCGGCCGACGTCTACCAGTGGTCGGTGTCGCCGGGCGACGCGCCGTCCATCCCCGCCGAGGTCGTCATCGGGTTCGAGGGTGGCGTGCCGGTTTCGCTGGACGGCGAGGCGGTTCCGCCGGTCGACCTGGTGGAGCGGCTCAACGAGCTCGGCGGCAGGTACGGGGTCGGCCGGATCGACCACATCGAGGACCGCCTGGTCGGCATCAAGAGCCGCGAGATCTACGAGACGCCTGCGGCGACCATCCTGCACGCGGCGCATGCCGCGCTCGAGGGCCTGACGCTCAGCAAGGAGCAGTTGCGGTTCAACCACCTCGTGAGCGACGAGCTTGCGCAGGCGACCTACGACGGCCTGTGGTTCAGCGCGCTGCACCGGGACCTGCGCGAATACGTGCGCTCGGCCCAGCGCGTGGTCAACGGGCAGGCTCGGCTGCGGCTGGATCACGGCGCGGCGATCGTCGTCGGGCGGCGCAGCGACGATTCCCTCTACGACCGGGCACTCGCGACCTACGACGCCGACGACGCCTACGATCACGCGGCCGCGGTCGGCTTCATCCGCATCTTCGGGCTCCCGCTCCGCACGGAGGCTGCACGCCACGGCTCGGCATGGAGCTGGACGCAACCGCTGCTCGGCGAGCTGCCGATCGACGTCACCGACGCTCCGGAGGCGGTGAAGGCGAACTGACTGGCCTCGACCGGTACCGGTACGCACGCCGCCTGCCACAGAGGGACGACCGATGAAGGCGTGGGGCGGGCGCTTCTCGGGCGAGAGCGATCCGCTGGCGTCCGAGTTCGGTCGCTCGATCCAGGTCGACCGGGAGCTTGCGCTCGACGACCTTGCCGCGTCGATCGCGCACGTCCGCGGGTTGTGGCGTGCGCGCCTGCTGACTCCTTCGGAGCTGGCGACGCTCATCGGTGGACTGCATGCCCTGGAGGAAGAGGTCCGGCCGGGACGCTCGCCGTGGGACCACGACCTCGAGGACGTGCATCTCAACCTGGAGATGGCGCTCGTCGCGCGCGTCGGGACCGGTGGGCCGGAAGGTCCACACCGGCCGGTCGCGCAACGACCAGGTGACGACCGACCTGCGGCTCTGGCTGCGGCGTCGCGTCGACGAGCTGGACGGCGCCGCGATCGGACCTCGAGCGCGCGCTCGTCGACCTCGGGAGGCGCGAGCGCGACGACCGTCATGCCGGGCTACACGCACGTCCAGCCTGCGCAGCCCGTGCTGCCTGGCGCACCACCTGCTGGCCTACGTGGAGATGCTGGAGCGTGACCGCGGCAGGCTCCACGACGCGAGGCGGCGATTCAACGTGTCGCCGCTGGGTTCCGGCGCGATCGCCGGTGCCGGCTACCCCATCGATCGCGCGATCGTGGCCAACGAGCTCGGCTTCGACGGGGTCACCCGCAACTCGATCGACGCGGTCGGCGACCGGGATTTCGTCGTCGAGGTGCTGGCGGCTGCGTCGCTGGCGATGACGCATCTGTCGCGGCTGGCGGAAGAGATCGTCTGGTGGTCGAACCCGCGCTTCGGGTTCGTGCGACCGGCGGATGCCTTCTCGACAGGCTCCTCGATGATGCCGAACAAGCGCAACCCCGACCCGGCAGAGCTGGTGCGCGGTCGGGCAGCGCGTGTCATCGGGCACCTGACCGGCATGCTGGCGCTCCTCAAGGGGTTGCCGTCGGGCTACCAGCGCGACCTCCAGGAGGACAAGCCGCCGCTGTTCGAGTCGCTCTCGGTGCTGGAGCGGTCCCTGCGCGTGCTGACAGGGATGATCGAGACTCTGCAGGTGGATCGCGAGCGGATGGCCGGTGCCGCGGCGGAGGGCTTCACGACGGCCACAGCGGTGGCGGACGCCCTCGTCGAGGAAGGGGTCCCGTTCCGGGATGCGCACCATGTCGTTGGACGGATGGTTGCCGCGGCCGAGGCGGGGGGCGCGGGCCTGGACGGGCTGGACGACGGGGCGATCGCTGCCGCGCTCTCTGTTTCCGATGACGAGGGAGCGCGGCGCCTCGCGGCCGATCCCGGGGTCGGGACGCGGCTGCGAGCGGCAGCCGGGATCGAGGGGGCGCTCGCCCGATGCAACGTGGTCGGGGGAACGGCGCCCGCGCGGGTGCGAGCGGAGCTTGAGGCGGCGGCGAAGCGACTGGGGATGGAGACGACCGGGGAGTAGTGCCGCGGACCTGGGCCGGGCCCGGGCCACTCGACACGGGAACGACGGGCCGTGTGACCTGGTTCGTCGGGACCATCGGGCAGTAGCCCTGCCTCGGGCCGGCGGCGCCCGCGCGGACGAGATGCGTCGCCGACTGATGGCCGGATGGCACCTGTTGCCGGAGCACATGTTCCCGGGGGCGAGCACAGGTCGGAGGCGCGCCCGCGAACCCCAAGCCGGTCACGAGGTCGCCGGGCCACTCGACACGTGGAAGACGGTTCCTGTTGGCCGGGGGGGCCGGGACCATCGGGCGGTAGTTCGGCCGCAGCTCGGTTGGCAACGTTGGGTCCCGGCGCACACAACGTCCGTCGCCGATCGACAGCCGCACACCGCCCGTTGGGCGGATCGAACCTCTCCGGGCCTGCATCGACCGCAGGCGCCTGGCGACGCCGGGCCGGTCGCGCCGTACCGCTCGGACATCGTCCGCATCCGCCTCACGTCACGAAGGCCGGCAATTCGGCCCTGGTCGACAGAGGGGGCAAAACATGTCGCACATCCCGGAAACACAGCCGAGGTTCCGGCCACCGACCAGACTGATGGGCCGGTGCCGCGCACCACTGGCCATTCTGGCGCTCGGATTGGCAGCCTTCGTTCCAGCGATGTTCGGAGCGAGCACGTACGCGGGCACGCCCACGCTCGCGTCTGACGGATTCACGCGCCAGGTGACGGGAGCGTGGGGTCCCGCCGATGTTGGCGGCGCGTACACGATGAGCGGCCCGGCCCGCGCCTTCAGGGTCGACGGGACGCAGGGGATCATCACCGTTGGCGTGGCGGCCAAAGCCTACGCTGCGGCTCTCCCGCTCGGCACAGCGGCAGACGTCGACATCTCCATGCGGTTCTCGCTCGACAAGCTGGTCGGCGGGGGTGGCCTGACGATCACCGTGGTGGCGCGCCACCAGGCCTCCGGGGCGGAGTACCGCGCGCGGGTTCACGTCCTGCCCTCGGGTGCCATGGAGGTTCGGTTCGGCCGGGTAACCGGCGGTCGGCTGCTAGGGATCGCACAGGCGGTCCCGATCACCGGGTTCGTGGCTCAACCCGGTGCGTACACCTGGATTCGGTTCAGTGTCTCCGGTTCCGCGCCGACGGCGTTGCAGTTGAAGGCCTGGCCAGCGGGCGACGCCGAGCCCGCGGAATGGCTGGCGACCGCATCGGACGCGTCGACCGTACTGACGAGTCCCGGCGGAATCGCCGTTCGCGCTTTCGCCAGCACCACGGCGACCGGGTTGCCTGCAACGACCCGATTCGACGATCTCTCGGCCCGGGCGAACCCTGCGCGACCGAAGCGGACGCCGAGGCCTTCACCTACACCGGCTCCGACGTCAAGTCCCACGCCGACCGCCACGCCGACAGCGGCACCGACCGCCACGCCGGCACCGACCGCCACGCCGACAGCGGCACCGACCGCCACGCCGGCACCGACCGCCACGCCGACAGCGGCACCGACCGCCACGCCGGCACCGACCGCCACGCCGACAGCGGCACCGACCGCCACGCCGACAGCGGCACCGACCGCCACGCCGGCACCGACCGCCACGCCGGCACCGTCCGTGCCGCTGACACTTGGTGCGTACATCCCCGGGGCCCCAAGTGATCCGACCAGGATCGATGCCTTTGCGTCGCTCGTCGGTGGCATGCCGGGAATCGTCATGTGGTACCAGGAATGGTCCGGACAATGGACCGCGTTCTATGCCCAGGGCGCCGACGCGATCCGTGCCCGCGGTGCGACGCCGATGATCACGTGGGAACCGTGGGCCGATGCCGTGAGCGACCCCGCGTGGTCGCTTGGGACCATCGTCTCGGGCAGTCACGACGCGTACATCAAGAGCTGGGCGAGCGCCGTTGCGGCCTGGGGAAAGCCCATCCTCGTGCGACCGATGCACGAAATGAACGGCGACTGGACGTCGTGGAGCCCCGGAATCAACGGCAACACCGCTGCGCAGTTCGTGGCCGCGTGGCGGCATATCGTCGACCTCAGCAGGCAGCAGGGCGCCGCGAACATCTCGTGGGTTTGGTGCCCCAACGTGGCGTCGCCGACAACGACGCCGTTCGCGTCGGTGTACCCGGGAGACGCCTATGTCGACTGGACCTGCCTCGACGGCTACAACTGGGGGACAACCAAGACCTGGTCGGCCTGGCAGTCGATGGCGACCATCTACAAGCCATCGGTCGACGCACTCGCTGCCCTGTCCAGCAGGCCGATCATGATCGGCGAGACCGCGTCGAGCGAGCTCGGCGGCAGCAAGGCGACATGGATCACCAATGGCTATGCGGCGCTGGCGGCGCAGATGCCCCGCGTTCGTGCCGTGATCTGGTTCGACAAGGCACAGGACGGCGCCGATTGGCCTGTTGACACCTCCGCCACATCGCTCGCCGCCTACCGTGCCGTCGTCCAGTCGCTCGCCGGCGGGGCACCGTAGCCGCAGGTCACGGCAGGGTGCCCGAGTAGGCGGGCGTGACGGCCACATTGCTGTATGCCGCAAGGGACGACGCGCTTGAGTTCAGGCGCCAGTCGGCTCTCGAGTCTTTGTAGTCGAAGTAGATGATCGCCCGGATTGCGGGGTAGGTCGTGATCAACGCGGCGTACCCCTTCTGGATCCAGACGGCCTTGCTCCCTCCCTGCTCGACGGAGCCCGTCTCGGTGACGACCATCGGCTTGCCCGGCGCCAGGATGGTGAGCGCGTGCACAGATGTCTTGAACGCATTGACCATGGAACGCCACTGGTGACCCCAGGCCGGGACTGCGGTGCCCCAGTTGTACGCGGAGAAGCCGACCCAGTCCACGTAGGCCGCGCCGGGGTAGTCCTGGGACAGGGGCGTGGTGGTCCCGATGTCCGGTTCGTTCGGGCTCCAGACCCACCGCACGTTGGTAGCGCCGGCCAGCCGGAACCGCGTGACCACGTGGCGCCATGCCTTGATGAATTGCGCCGGCGTGTTGCCGTTGTGCCAGCGGCTCCAGGGTTCCCAATTCCCATTCATTTCGTACGCGAACCGGATGTAGACCGGCTTCGCCCAGGCGGCGGCCGCGGCCGCCCAAGCGTCGATATAGGCGTCATGGGCACCCGAGATGATCGTCCGCAGCGCCCAGCGAGTGTCGTTCGTCGTGCCCGCCCAGGGCTCCCAGGCGACCATTGGAACCGCGCCGCGTGACGTGATGGCATCCATCGCCGTGGCGTCGAAGTAGTTCCAGGCTGCGCCCCACGCCTGGAAGAACTCGACGATGTGAGGCATGGCGCCGGTCGTTGTGGCGAACTGGTCCAGGCGGCTCATGTACTGCGGCACGCCTGGAATGAACACGCCGAGGGCCATTGGCGGCTTCGCGGTCGCAGCCGCGGCGCCCGATGCGATCGTCGCCGGTTCGCTCGGCGAGTCCGCGGCCCATCGGACCGACACGGTCGGCCCGCCAACGGTCGCGAGACCGGATGTCGCACCGGGATCCGGATGCACGGTACTCAGCTCGAACGAGCCCGCGCTCGAGTCGATTGCCGTCGCACCGCTCGCGCCGGTGGCACCCATGCCCTCGACCGGCTGCGCCGTTGAGGCTCCCGCGCCCGAAGGGGCCGCGGCCAGCAGCACGGCGGCGCACAGGACGCTCAGGACCTGTTGATGTCGCAAGGTGGCACCTCCCGCTCGATGTTGCAGGTGCCAACCCCCGCTGCGGTCGACACCGTCCAGTTGTTCCGTGTCATCTGTGCCGTCGGACCGAAAGCCGATGAAACCGTCGCAGGGCGCGACGCGCCGTGTTGACGCCCCAGTAGGCGGAAGGCCAAGGATCCTCGCGGCGCCAAAGGCTGTGGATCGCCCCACGACGGTACCGAACAAGGTCAAGGAGATCCTTCAACAGCCCGCCCCGCCGCTCGCTCCACGACCGCTGCAGGTCCCCCTCCGTCCAAAGATATCGCATGCCGGGGCGAGCCGTCCTCGGCGCCGGACAACCCGGCTCGGGCGCCCAGTCACGGAGTGCCGCCTCTGCCCACAGCGCCGGCAGGTCGACGCCCGCGGCGACGGCCAGGCCGATGGAGGCGTAGAAGCGCCCGTTGACGTCGATCAGATGGGGCTCCCCGGACGCGGGCACGAGGAACTGCAGTTGGACGAGCCCGACCCATCCAATTCGCCGCAGGAAGGCCGTCGCGCGAGCGGCGAGATCGGCGTCCAGCGGCACGGTTTCGGCGCGAGTCCAGACGCCGGCGCGTGGCGGCCAGGTCCTGGCGCTGCGCTGCTGGAATTCCGCGATCACCCGGCCCGATGGATCCAGCAGCGACATATGTGCCAGGTGCTCGCCCTCGATGTACTCCTGCAGGAACGCATGGCCACCGGCAGCCTGGACGGCAGCCGCCCGACGGCGCGCCTCATCGGGGGTGGTCACGACGGTCGCGTTAAATCGCGCCGGCACCCCCTGTGTTCCCGGCGTCCAATGGAGCCTCGACTTGACGAGAACAGGACCCGAAATGGCCGAGATGGCCTCCTCGGACAGCGGCTCCGAGCGGGGCACGCTGAGTCCCGCGGCAATCGCGTCGTCAACGTACGCGAACTTGTCGAACGCGTGAACCGCGACGTCGAAGCACGGGTAGGGGATGCGCACTGGCAGTCTGTGGGAGTCCGCCGTGAGGGCCAGCACCTCGGCGTCACCCCCGGCGAACACGACGCTGTAGCCGACTGACTCGATCGCGCGGGCGATCGCGCGGGCGAACCCGTCCGAGTCCTGCGACGGCCCAGGGACCCGATGCCAGTGGCGAACCCAGCGCGAGCGTACGGCCAGCCCTCGGCGCGGAGAGCCGATCCCCACGGTCCAACCCGCCGCGCCGAGTGAGCGCACGGCTGCCAGCACGTTCCTGGACTCGAAATCGTCCGGGCCCACGATCAGCGCCGACCTGCGTTCGGCGGTCAAGTGCCGCGCCCCCGCAAGCGCCGGAGTAGCGGTGGCGGCAACACCGAGGACGGCGTCCGAGGAGACGATCGTCCGCTTGGCATCGATCAGCGTGCGGCCGCCAACCGCGCTGACGGTGTGCAGTCCCGCGCGATATGGCCCCGCCGTCAGCGGGCCGATGGTTCGGACGGGCACCTCGCGGAAGCGGTCCGGAGTGAGCACCACGACCCGATTGAGGACGACGGCCCCACCGTAGGTACGGGAGCTGTCCTGCGCCGGCCGGTAGAGGAGTCCGCCGCTCGTGAACGGTGTGCCCGCCGGGCGCGCCGCCCGGCAATCGGTCTTGACGGGATTCTGCACGTGCGGCAGCCAGGGGCCCAGCGGTGTCGGGGCATGCCAGACGTGCAGCTCGTGGTCGCGTGTGGTACTCGCCGGCGGTCGCAAAGAGCCACCACCGGTCGCCGTGCCGCACGATGGTCGGGTCGCCGGCTGCGATCCCCTCTATCGAGGACCGCCTCGTGCCGCCACGGCCCCTGGACCGTCGCGGCGGAGAAGGCGTGAACGCTCCCTTCCCGGCTGGTCTCGGGGACCATCAGAAGTCGGCCGTCCCACGGGACGAGGAATGGGTACGAGACATGCCGGGGCCGCGCGACGATCGTCTCCGCGGGCGTCTCGCTGCCGTCCGGGTGGACCCGCCGGTGGGCGATGACGCCGCGTTCGGAGCGATGGTCGAACTCCTCGTAGACGACGTCGACGACCGCTCCCGACGCGATCCCGAACGGATCGGCGGCGTACCGTCCCCGCCGCCGCTCGAGCCAGCGCACGGCTCCCGGCGGCCCCGACAGAAGGTGGTCGATGGGCGCGTCGATGATCCCGACGTTCCAGTCGTCGTGGCGCAGGAGGCGGCGCAGGCGCCGGGCAACGGCATCGCCGGCAAGGCTGGCGCGCAACCGCACGACATCGCCGGGACCTGGAAGCCGGGCGAGGTGAGCGGGGCCGCGCCGCGGGCCGACGACCGGCTCAGGCCCGGATTCCGGCCCGGACGCGTCGAGCGGGACGGGCCTGTCCAACGAGTCGTGCGCCTCGATCCGTTCCGGCTGCAGCGCGCGCCACGCCAGTGCGGGCCAGGCGGCGCACGCGAACGCCGCTCGATCCCGGACCTCGCCCCACGGCCGGTCCCAGGTCGCGAAATGGCCCTCGCGGAGCGTGCAGCTCCGGTCGTCCTGGGCGAACCGCCGCTCCAGGCGCACCGATATCGGAGCGTGACCGCGAAGGACCTCCCAGAACCCCGCCACCGGCTCGCCCGGCACCGCGCGACCCATTGATGCGAAGCTCCAGCAGCCGTGCCGGAATGCCCCGGCCACCGCCGCGTCCACCGGCCCGGCCGCGAAGTCGAGGAGGAGGTCGAGGTCGAGGTCGGCCACGTGGTCGAGGTCGGCCGCGGACAACGACACGCTACCATCGGGGAGTCGAACGCCGGAGACCCGCGGGATGCTGGCCATCAGCGCCGTTGTCGCGACCTCGCGATGGGCCGCGCCGCCCGCTCCCGTCCGGCCCATCAGCGCACGCGCCCGGCGCGCGCCGGCAATCGGGGGAACTCGGACGACGAGGGCGAGCGACCCCCCGGGAATGGCAAGGAGCAGTTCCAGCCCACGCACATGCCACGCCTGTGTGGGCCTCCCATCATCGAGCAGCGCCAAGCGCGGCCCGGTGCGATCCACGTCGACGGCCTCGTTTGCCGGCGGGCCGGCCCGTTGCGCGGAGAGTGTCATGTCGACTCGATAGACTTGCGGGCCCTGCGTCCCGAAATCGTCCGGGACCGAGCGGCGCAACTGGTGAAAGGTAGCGTGACCGTTTCATCGTCCGGGACGTCGGGTTGTGTGTCGCTCGTGGTCTGCGTCTACCTCGAAGCGCGCCTTCCGCTCCTCCGAGACCTCCTGCTGTCTGTGGAAGCCGGAACTCGCCTCCCCGACCAGACGATCGTTGTCGTGGACGCGAACCAGCACCTGGAGACGCTGCTTCGCCATGAACTCGCGGGCAGGCGGATCGAGGTCCTGTGTTCGCGGGCCGGTGGGCTCTCGGCCGCCCGCAACGTCGGCTGGAAGGCCGCAACGTCCGAATGGGTCGCGTTCGTGGACGACGATGCGCTCGTTGCGGCCGACTGGCTCTCGGCGCTCGCCGGCGCCGCTGCGGGCGGAGAGGGTGACATTGTGGGCGGGCGCATCGACCCGATTTGGGCCGGGGATCGGGCGCCGACCTGGTACACGGAGCGGATCGGCTGGATTGTCGGCTGCTCCTTCCGGGGCCTGCCGCGTGAGCCGGCGCGAGTGCGCAGCGTCATCGGCTGCAACATGCTCATCCGGCGCCGGCTGCTCGATCGACTGGCGGGTTCAGCGAGGGCCTGGGGCGAGAGGGCGGCTCCCTGATCGGATCCGAGGAGACCGAGTTCTGCATCAGGGCCGGACTCGGCGGGACCACTGTCCTGTACGCGCCAGGCTCGCGGGCCTGGCAGGTCGTTCCGAGGTCGCGGCAGCGGCTCGGGTACGCGTGGCGCCGCGCGTGGGGCGAGGGCCGCTCCAAGGCACGCATCGCGAGCCTCCACGGACCCGTGCTCGGCGTGGAGGCGGCGTATGCCGGTGAGCTGCTGGCGGAGGCCACCGACCGGTTCGCCGTGGCGGCTGCTCGCCGTGACCGCGCGGAGCTGACCCGTGCGTCGATGCTGCTGACCGTGCTCGCGACGACCGGGCTGGCGTACGCGATCGAGCGCGCGCGGGCCACGGCGGCAATCGTGGGTCATGCCGTCGGCTCCGGGAAGAGCGTCTCGGGCATGCCCTCGCGCCTGTCGTCGGAGCCGCGGGCGACGCGGTAGACCGTCGGGACGAGCGGGATCACCGACAACGACAGGCCGATCAGCCAGCCGGCGGCGACGCCGTTCAGGCCCGCGGCGCGACCCCCGACGGTCACGCAGGTGAGCTCGACGGCCATGCCGGCAAGCTCGAGCAGTGTTGCGCGGAGCAGCGTCCCTTCCAGTCGCGCGATCGGGATGTACAGGCTGTTCACGATGATGGGGAAGACGCCGAGCATCAGGATGCGGAGGACTCCCGATGCCTCGGCCGCGTAGCTGGCCCCGAAGATCGAAAGCAGCAGGTCCGCCCCGACGAACGTGACCAGGTTGGCAATCACGCCGGCCGCGAGGCTGAGCCGAAACGCCAGGAGCACTCGATCGCTGATGGCCCTCCGTCCCTTCGACTCCGTCGCGTAGAGGGCGATCGCAAAGGCTGCCGGGATGGCCTGCGCGAGCCCGGCAATGGTGTATGCGATGTAGAAGTAGCCGTTGGCCTGGGCCGAGAGCAGGGCGGTGACGAGCACCGGCAGGATCAGGCCCGGCGCAAGGATCGAAAGGTTCAGGATGTGGTGGCGGAGCGCAAGCACGACAAGGTTGCGCGGCAGCCTCAGCCGACCCGGCCCTGCTGCATCGGCGCTGTCGCCGGGAGCGCGTTGCCCGGGTCACCGGTTTGGCCCCCTGTGGGAGGCCGTCGGCCGGCAGGTCCCGAATGGACTCGGGCACCGAGACCAACACGACCGGGGATTCGATCGCCGGGCTCGCTGTCGCGTCGGCGGGAACCGGGGGCTCGGCATGCTTCGGGCGCCGGACCGCGACGACCAGCAGCATCGAAACCACGGTCCCCACCACCCACGTGAGGAAGATCACGTCCGCGCCCAGCGTCAACGTCAGCGCGGCGGTCGCGACGAGAGCCAGCAGCTTGCCAACCGAGGCCACAACGTTGCGAATCAGTTGCAGCCCGCTCTGGAACAGGCCGATGAAGGCGCCATCGAGCACGAAGGCTGCCGCCGTGCAGCCGACGCCCACGGTGAAGATGGCGACGCCGAGAGGCGCGGTGTTGTCGGCGGGCGGGAGCAGGAGGTTCGCGCCGACGATACAGACCAAGCCGAGCGCGGCCGAGACCACACCTGACACGAGGAGCGCGGCCAGGACCAGCGGCCGCTCGCGACCCCCGTATGACGGCAGTTCCCCGGTGAGCATCGTCCCGAGCCCCAGGGTGCCGATCCGGCCGAGCAGCGTCATCGCGGAGATCGCAGCGGCCCCGATCCCGACTGTCGCCGGCGGGAACGCTCGCGCCGCCACAGCCCAATAGACCGCGCCGAGCACCGACGTGATCACAGTCGTCCCGAAGAGGCTGCCGGCGTTCATGACCAGCCGCCGGCTGCCGATGTCGAGGCTCGCCCGCCCAAGGAGCAGGCGCACCGAACGCGGGCTGCTCATCGCCATGCCGCCGTGAGCCGCCGGTAAAGCACATCGAACCGCGGCAGCACCAGGTCCGCGTCGAACATGCGGACGCGCTTCCGCCCGGCCTCGCCCAGGCGCGCGCAGAGCGCCGGATCGTCAGTGAGCCGCCGCATGGCCTGCGCCAGCGCAGCCTCGTCGCCGGGCGGGACCAGCAGCCCGGTCTCTCCGTCAAGGATGATGTCGACGATCCCCCCAAGACCCGACCCGATCATCGCCCGACCGCGGCTCATCGCCTCGGTGATCACGTTGCCGAACGTCTCCGGGACAACGGACGGGACCACGCCGAACAGGGCGCGGTCCCATGCCGCCATGACCGTCGCATGCGAGACCGCGGGAAGCACCGTGACGCCCTCGGGGAACTGTCGGGGCGAGTTGTGGAAGCTGGGACCGACGAGCACCAGCGGTGGCGGCTCCCGCAGCCGGCGGTATGCGGCAACGAGGGGCCAGATCCCCTTCTGTGGCAACAGGGCGCCGACGAAGAGGATGTACGGCCGGTCGGGCAGACGCGCCAGCATCTCCGGGTCGGGCGATCCCGGTTCGTCGCGCGGGACGAAGTTCGGGATCACCTCGTCGACCACGACCCTCCGCCTGAGGGGCCGCATCGACGCGGTCGCGCCGGTCGGCGCCTCGCCGTCCACCCCCAGCAGGTGTCGGTCCATCACGGTGCGGACGAACGTGCTGGCGCTATGCAGCCCGCCCAGGGGTCGGCGGAGCAGCGGTCGACCGCCGAGCACCGCCGCAACCGCCACCGTGCCCTTCGCGGCACCTCGCAGCCGGTCGGCGTCCCGCACCGGGCGATCCCGTGCGCCGAGCACGGCGTTCCCCGCCTGGTCCTGCGCGTAGGTGAACGCCGCGCAGACCCAGGCACTTGAGCGGCGACGGCCCCGAACAGATCCGTCCTCGGTAGTGGAGCAGATTGCGAACCGCGCAGATGTGCGCGTAATCCCTCGCCGACACGAGCAGCGGCGGCCCGTGCCGCGACAGCTGCAGGGCCATCGCCGCGGAGTACGAGATCCAGCCGTAGCTGTGGACGACGTCCGGCCGGACACTTCCGATGATCCTGCGCACCGCGACCACCGTGCCCGGATCGGGGAACGGCGGATGGTGCCGGCGGTTCGGGTCCCGTGCGAACCAGGGGACGCGCGTGGCGAGTGGGCGAACACGGTGCACCGTGACGCCGCCCTCGCGTTCCTCGGCCGGGAGGCCGGGCTGCCAGGGGGTGATCACGGCGACCTCGTACCCGCGCTCGGTCATGCCCGCGGCGAGCATCTGCACCTGCCGGTCCGCTCCACCGACGAACGGCGGATACGAGTCGGACAGCAGGAGGAGCCGCAGTCCGCCGCGCTCAGCCACCGACCGTCATCGACACACGTCGCTCCACGTTGAGACCATTCGGCGGCGGTGCATGTCGCGACGCCATTTGCCCTGGTGCCGGGCGCAAGCCCGGCCGGCACCGTCGCCTCCCCGGTCCACGTCTCCCCGTCGTGCAGCGTCGCCTGCGGCCAGCGCGACACCGACGCGGTGCCCCAGCTGACCTGGACGGCGCACGAGATGTCCTCTCCTTCCGCGTTCCGAACGCCGAGGACGACCGACGCGGGGAGACTGGAGCCCGGATCGGCGACGAACGACGCCATTGCCGCAGGCCCGCCGGCCGGCACGAACCACGCCTGGATGACGTGCGGGACTCCCTGCGAGGCTGCCGACTGGACCGCCACCACGACCGCAACCAACGCGAGTGCCGCCGCCAGGCCATACGGGAGCAGCGGTCGAACCTGCCGGCGACCGAGCGGCGCGGCAGCGGCACTGGAGCCCGCGCCCTGGGGGCGAACGACCCCGGTCTCGGGACTCCTGCCGCGGAGACGAATCAGCCATACCAGCGCCGTGATGCCGGTGAGCCCCGACGCAAGGGCGATCGCCGACAGTCGGGTGAGGCCGATGGGGCTGAGCGCGATGATGATGCCTCCCAGTGCCGTCATCGCGAGGCTGGACCCGAATCCCACCAGCACCGCTTCAGCCATGGATCGGCTCCGCCGCGCGAACGCCCGGTAGAGCGCGTAGCCGGGTAGGAAGACCAGCATCGGGAGCGCGAGCAGCCCGGCCCAGGGCAGGTCGAGAACGGCGAGCGCAAGCCCAACGATCACCGCGTAGGCCAGGATGGACGCCGCCTCCAGGGTCGCGGTGTCCCTACGGCGCGGCATGGGTCAGCCCCGCGACGTTGTAGATCACGATGTTCCCGCTGTCGAACACGCGATCGACGCCCGGGATCGAGTCGAACTTCAGGAGACCGCTCGCCGGCCACGGCGTGGTGTGCTGGCCCGCGTCGGGCTCCGCAGCCTCGAAGTAATACGGGAAGACGGGCACGGCCCGCGTGATCCGCAGGTCGGCGACGACGTAATCCGCCTGTGATTCCAGGAGCACCTTCCTGTCGTCTGCAGTGAGCGTCGGCCCGTACATCACGTACGCGGTGCCGACGCTGCTGTTGTACGCCGTGACCGGAAACTGGCCGCCGTAGGCAGCAGTGAGCTTCTGGTTCGTCCGGTCGGCGATGAGACGCTGGTCCGTACCGAGGGCCGATTTCGCCCACTGGGCCGCCATGATGCCCTCCGGCTCGATCGAGAGTTGCTCGGCGGCGACGCGGTAGGGACCCGGCATCCGCGCATACCAGGGATCGCCGAGGATCACGCCCGCCCCGAAGATCAATGTCAGCAGCGCCGTCCCGGCGACGCGCCACCTGGCGAGGACCGTTGTGCCCCGGAGCGGGCCGCGGCTGACCAGCCAATCGGCCACCAGGAATGCGAGCGCGATGTAGAGGAACTCCGACGCGCGCTGCGAGGTTTCCGCTCCGGCGGAGGTCAACCGGAGCGCGAGGGTGACGGGGAAGAGGATCGCCGCGCCGACGAAGAGGACCACCATGGCGCTGTCGCGTCGGTGCCGCAGCGCGAACAGGCAGGCCGGCACCAGGCAGACGAGGAGCAGCTACCGTCCCGCCGTACCCGGCGATGATCTCGAGGATCGGGATCGGGATCGCCGCTCGGGCGGAAAACAGTTGCCGACCACCCTGCCCGCCCGCGAGAACGTTGAACAGCTGGAAGATGCCGCCACCCACGATCTCGCCGAGATAGGAAAGTGCGTCCGTGGCGACGGCGCCGATCCACACCACCACTGCGACCAGCGACGCCGCTGCCGCCAGCAGGACGGGACGCGCGGCGCGGCCCGGTTCCGGGCGAAGCAGCAGCACGACAGCCCAGATCACGAGCGTCCCCGTCAGCACGATCGAAGTCAGGTGATGGGTAACCGCCGTCGCGACCACCGCGAGGATCGAAACCAGGGCGTACATGACCGTCGGATGCGCGCGCCGACGCCATCGATCGATGGCCCAGAGGGCCAGCAGCGCAAACGCGAGCGCCAGGCTCTCGTATGCGAACTGGGAGTCGAAGAACAGGAAGCTGGGGTCGCCCGCGTAGATGAGCGAAGCAATGCCCGCGATCCGCGCGCTCCCGGAGATGGACTCGACGAAGAGGAACAGGCCAACCATGACGACGACGCGGGCGATGCCGATGAGTACCACGGCTACGGGAAACAGCGGCAGACCCGTCGAGAGCATCACCGATGCCGTCGCTGTCTCGAGCCCGGGGTACGGCGGGCTGAGTCGCAGGAGTGGATTCGAGGCGAAGAGGTGGCCGCCGGCAAGGATGTCGTCGACGGTGCGCCAGTGCGAGAACTCGTCGGGAAGCGTCAACGACGTCGGGCTCGCCAGAACCTTGACCGCGTACAGCGCGAGACCGAGGGCCACGACGCACGCGAGACGTTCCCGGCGATCCGCGTCCCGGCCGATGAGCCGGAAGGTTGCCGGCACAACCATGATGACGATCCCGGCCCACCAGACCAGGAGCGCGTTCGGGTCCGAGCGCCGGGCAAGCTCTCCGGCGAAGACGACCATGAGCAGGCCGAGTGCCATGGCCACGAGCAGCCACGGCAGAAACGACGATCGGACGGCCCGCGATGTGTCCGCGCCGGGGCTCGACCCTCCCCTGGCGTCTGTCTCGGCCAACGCGCCGGAGAGGCCAGCCTGAGGCGCGGACGAGCCGGCGGCCGACGGTCCGGCCAGATCTGCCGCACGTGCGGATGCCGGTTGCTCGCGCGGCATTGGTCCCTGGCTGGCCACCGAGGGCGCAGCAGGCGCCGACGGCTCGTGCGTTGTGGCGCCGCGTCCAGCCGCGTCCCGCATCGCCCCCGCGCCTGGCCGGCGGGGACGTCGGCCGCGACCGAGGCGGAGGCGCCGCCCGCGGACGTACGCGATCGGGCCGACAGCCATTCCCAGCATTTCATCGCGTAACAGGCCTCGGGGGAACGTCTCCGAGCGATCCATATTTCGCGGCGAGGCCGGGTTGACCAGGTACCGGAGGGCGGCCGGTATGCGCGCGGCGATGCCGAGGGCGCTCGTCGGCCGGTGGCCGACCTCGCGGGCAAGGTATGCCGTCAGCCCGACGCCGTAGCTGTGCAGCTTGTCGCGCATTGCGGCCGCGTCCAGGGGACCCTCGTGCCACACGATGGCCCTCGGCGTGTAGAGGAGGCGGTCGCCCCGCAGGACGAGGTCGAGAAACGCGGCCAGGTCCTCGCCGGCGCGCGCACGCGTCCCGCCTCCGAGTGCAGGGTCGAATCCGCCGACCTCCCGCAGTGCCGAGGCCCGGAAGGCCATGTTCGCCCCCGAGCCGAATATCGCCGCGGCATACGGGTAAAGCGGGTTGGCCGGGGCGTGTTCCCCCAAGTCGAAGACGCGCCGCTCGAAGCCCTTCGCGTACCCGCCCCACTCCTCGAATGAGCGCTGCGTCGGCGTCGCGAACCCCGTCGGCAGGATGAGACCCGTGACGCCTTCGACTCGGTCCGCCGCCGCGAACCCGGACATGAGCTCCGCCAACCAGTGGCGGTCCACCCGGACGTCGCCGTCCACGAACGCCACTACTTCGCCGCGCGCTGCCGCCAGCCCGGCGTTCCGCGCCCGCGACGTGCCACGAGTCCGCTCCGCAACATATCGAACGGAGGCTCCGCGCGCGTTCAGGAGCTCCACGACGTCGTGTGCTCCGCTTCGGGCCGGCGCGTTGTCGACCACGATGATCTCGAAGTCGGGGTACTGCTGGGCCAAGAGCCCCTCGACGCACGCCAACAGGCGGTCCGGGCGATCGATTGTTGGTACCACGACCGTCGCCGGCACTGCTGCCAGCAGCGCGGCGCGACGTTCAGCCAGGCATGGCGGATCGGACACCGGGGCAATCCCCGAGGGCGACAGCACCGACGGAACGGGGAGGCCGTCACCGACGAGGTGCGCTGCGATCTCATCGGCCAGGTGGAGTTGGATCGCCGAGGCCAGCTCCGAGGGGGAGAGCGTCCTGTCCGGCATTTCGACCTCGATGAGGCCGATCGGCAGCGTGTGGAGTCGAACCAGCAGGAGGGCGCTGCCGACGAATGCCTCGTCGGCTCCGGGCACCACCTGTGCCTGCGCGAGCGGGAAGGCGATCTCGACCTCCAGAGCGCGCGCCGGGACGAACCCCTTCACATCACTCGACTCGGGCGGCCCCTGCACGTCTGCAATCATGCCCGAATGCGCGGACAGCACGGATCGGAGCGCGCGCCGGTGAGCGGTTGCGCCCGATGAAACGAAGGAGCGTTAGCGGCCGGCCGTTTGGAGTTCGTACTCCCCTGCGTCGACAGGTGCCGGAGCCAGGTCGTGCGGCGATTTCGTCCTGGCCATCGAGACGATCGTCCGCCCGATCACCAGCCCGTCGCGGACTGGGTGCAGCTTGCTTTCCCCGATACGAGGCCGGTACACGATCGGAACCTCGAGCGTGTGGGCGTGCAGTCGCCCGGCCTTGATCACGATCTCAGCCTCGATTCCGAAACCGTTGGATCTCAGGTTCAGCCGGTCGACGAGGTGGCGTCGCAGGCCGTAGAGCCCACTGAGCGGGTCCGAGAGCGGACGGCCGGCGACGGCGCTGATGGCATGTCGAAACACGGCATTCCCCACCCGGTTCACGGGGGAGATGTTAAATCGTCCCGAGCGGCGCGTGGTGAGAACGAGTTCGTAGGTATCGAGCGCGGCTGCGATCTCCGGGATGGCCTCCGCCGGGTACGTGTCGTCGGCATCGACGGTGATGACGCGATCGCCCCGCATGTGGAGGAGCCCGGATTGCATTGCCGCGCCCTTGCCGCGGTTCACGAGATGGCGGATCACGCGCACGCCGTGTCGCTCGGCAACAAGTGCCGTGCGGTCGTGGGACCCGTCGTCAACGACAACGATCTCGTAGGAGGAGTCCAGCAACGGTTGCAGCTTCTCGAGCACCGTCGCCAGGCCGCGCTCCTCGTTATAGGCGGGCAACAGCACGCTCGTCCGTGGCGGCGGCCCGGCATCGCGGGACACCTCCGCGTGGCCAGCCGCACTCACGTCGACCAGAGGGCGCACGGCGCTCTCAACCATGGCAACAGGCAACCTGAACCTCCCACCAAACCCCGCCCTGTCGGCGACCCCGCAGGCCCTACCGGAACATAACCGACACACGATCCGCCCGCCATCGGACACATGCGGCCGGATTCTGTGCTGACCCTAGGGTGCGCCCCCGCAACGTGGACCTGACAAAACACCCGAAAAGCGTTGCAGGAGTATTGCAGCTTTCGGCGTGCGTCGCGCGTGTCATCTCCGCGGTGAGCCGGGGTCTGGTTCTTCGTGGGCTGCGATCCCGGCGTGCGCGGGCTCTCCTCAGCCGAACGGCAGCACCTGCGCGCTGATCGACTCGGTCGGGTCACGCCGCAGCCTGGCGGCACCGGCGCGTCCGCGGAGCGCGACGACCTCCGCCGGCTGTGGATGCGACAGGAAGTACGGCATCGACTCCGTGAACCCGTAGGCCCCGGCGTCGAGGACGGCAAGCAGGTCCCCGGCACGGAGTGCGGGCAGTCGCACACCGGTCGCCAGCACGTCGAGCCCGGTGCATAGCGGGCCGACGACGTCCGTGACGTCCTCGACCGGAAGGCGGGCCGCCGACGTCCCGACCGCGACCACGCGCTGCGACGTGCCGATGAGCGCGGGCCTGGCCAGCTGGTGGACCCCACCGTCGACGATGGCTACCTGCCGCCCGTCGCGCCGCTTGGTCCGGATCACCCGGACGACGTAGGCGCCGGCGGGACCAAGGGGAAAGCGGCCGGGCTCGAGGAGCAGCCGGGCGTTTGCCAGGCCGGGTCTCTGTCTCCACGTCGCCAGCTCGGCGGCCAGGCCGTCGCAGAGGGCCGCCAGGTCGAGTGGTGCCTCGTCGTCGGCATAGGGGATGCCGAGGCCGCCGCCGCCGTCCAGGAGCCGGTGATCGAGCCCGTGCCGGGCTGCCACGGCCTCCGCCACGACGGCAAGCCTCCGCACGCCGTCGACCAGGGTGCTCGCGTCGAGCACGTTGGTCGCGCCGAACGCGTGCAACCCGAGGACGCGGTACGACCCGCCGTAGCGCTCCGCGGCGCCGGTCCGGTGCAGCCGGTCGATCGCCTCGTCGACCTCCGCCGGCAGCAGGCCGAACTTGCCGCCGCCGGCGCCGCCGATGATGGGGATCGACTCGCTCGATCGCTCGACGGCAAGGCGCAGCAGCAGCCCCTGGCCGAGGTGGGCCTGCGGTGCAAGCTCGATCAGCACGTCCAATTCGTCGAGCGACTCGACCGTCAGCGCCCGGATTCCGAGCCGGAGCGCGCGCCCCAGTTCGGCGTCCGTCTTGCCCGGCCCCGTGAACACGATGCGCCCCAGCGGGATCCCGGCACGGATCGCGGCGGCGAGCTCGCCGCCGGAGGCGACGTCTGCGCCCAGCCCGAGTCGTGCCACGTGGCTGACCACGGCGAGCGACGGGTTGGCCTTGACAGCGAACGCGAGGTCGACCCGGTCCGGGATCGAGGCCCGGAGCGCCGCGATGCGCCTGGATACGACGTCGAGGTCGTAGAGGAAGAACGGCGTGCCGTACGCCGCCACGAGTCCGGCGGGGTCCAGGCCGGCAAGCCTCGTGCCGGCCTCGATTCGGGGATGCCGCCTGACTCCGGCGGGGGCACTCTCCAACAAACCAGGTTCTGCAAGGGTCGTCATCGGAGTGCCTCCTCGAGGGCTGTTCGAGCGTCCGTCGAGGCGTCGCGACGCTTGACGATCACGGGGACCGAAAGGCCGATCCCGAGGCTGGAGGCATACGTGCCGGACGCGGGGCGCATTCCCGGGACGACAACAGAGCCCGGCGGCACCACGAGCGGAGCCTCCGGCGTGCCTCTCAGTTCGCGCTTCTCGACCACGTCGACCAGGCGACCCTGGCCCGTGAGGATCACGCCGGCGCCGAGCACTGCGCCGCTTCCGACCACGACCCCGTCGTAGAGGCCGCACCCGCCGCCGACGAAGCAGTCGTCCTCCACGACGACGGGGCGAGCGCCGGCCGGCTCCAGCACGCCGCCCACCTGGACCGCGGCCGAGAGGTGGACGCGCTCCCCGACCTGGGCGCACGAACCCACGAGGACGTGCGAATCCACCAGCGAGCCCCGGCCGACCCACGCCCCCACGTTGAGGTACGACGGCGGCATCACGGTCACCCCGGGCTCCAGGTGGACGCCCGATCGGGCCGCGGACCCGCCTGGAACCACGCGGATGGGGGAGCCGACGGCCATGGCGAATCGAGCGGCAGGTCCGTCGAGCCAGTCGAGCAGTCCGAACGCTTCACGGTCCCGCGCGGCGAGGACGTCGCCGGCATGCCAGTCGCGGAGGCCGGGCAGGCGGAACCCGAGGAGGATTCCGGCTTTCACCCAGGCATTGACTCGCCAGCCCCCGGGCGCGCGGGCGTCGGGCTCGCAGGCCCGGACGGAACCTGCCTCCAGCGCGGCGAGCAGCGCGTCGACCGCCGCCCGCCCATCTTCGAGGAGGACGTGCGAGGCCGGCGTACCCGGGGCGGGCCATGAGGCGATGAAGTCCTCGATGCGCGCGCGGAGACCGTCGGCGGTCGTGCGGGCAACGGTCGGATCCATGACGGGGATGCCCATCACGCCACCCCCTGCCGAACGCCGATCGCGACAACTTCGGGGACGATCGGCTCGGCGACAAGTCCGCCCAGGAGGCCCGCGTCACGGAGAACGGAAACCAGCCGGGTCCCGGCATCGTCGGCGAGCGGCAGCAACGGCCGGCGGACCATGTCGGTCATCCGACCCATCGCTGCCAGCGCCGCTTTCACCGGCACCGGGTTGGGGGAGATGAAGTTGACCCGGAAGAGGTCGAGGTACCGCTCGTGGAGGTGGCGCGCCCGGTCCAGGTCCCCCGCTCGCACCGCCCCGCAGAGGGCGGCCATCTGGGCCGGGATCTCGTTGGACGCGACGGAGATGACGCCGTCCCCGCCGTGCGCGAGCACGGTCAGCGTCCAGGCGTCGTCGCCTGCCATGACGCTGAAGCCGGCCGGGCGATCGCGGAGAATCGTCGCGATCTGGTCGAGGTTGGCCGACGCCTCCTTGACGCCCACGACCCGGGGGTGCCGGGCGAGCCGCAGGAGCGTGTCCGCCTCCACGTTCGTGCCGGTTCGCGACGGAACGTTGTAGACGACGATCGGGAGCGAGCCGTCGTCGGCGACGGCGCGGTAGTGCGCCTCCAGCATCCGCTGGTCGGGCCGGTTGTAGTAGGGGGCGACCACAAGTGCCGCGTCCGCGCCGAGGTCGGCGGCGCGCCGCGTGGCCGCGATCGTGGCCGCGGTGTCGTTGGTGCCGGTGCCGGCAATGACGGTTGCGCGGCGGCCCGGACGTCTCACCCCGGCAAGTTCCACGGTGGTGCCGATCAGCCATTCCCGTTCGGCGGCGGTGAGCGTAGGCGCCTCGCCGGTCGTGCCGCACGGCACGAGGCCGTCGATGCCGGCCGTCAGTTGCCACGAGACGAGGTCGCGGAACGCCTCCCGGTCCAGTGAACCGTCTCGCCGGAAAGGCGAGACGAGTGCGGTGAACGCGCCGCGAATGTGAAGCGGACGGTCGTGGGTCGTGCGAGTCATTGGAGTGTCCTTCCGTCGGGGGTTCGTCAGGTGGGTATCGCAAGTGGATCGATGGGCGTCGCTGCGCTCCCGCGCTCGGCAGGCCGCTCGGTCGCGATCGCCCGGACCAGCCCGTCGAACGGTCGTGATGCCGGCGGGCAGGCCCGGATCGGCCAGCAGCCGGTCGGCGGCGAGGAGTGCGCCGCTCACGTACGCGGATCGGTCGCGGGCGGTGATCCGAAGCTCGATCGACTCGCCCGGCGCGTCGAACCCGACGACGTGCATCCCGGGTGAGGAACCGGCTCGGAGCGCGACGACCTCGAGGACGTCGGGATCCGGCGCGCCCTGGCCGTCCGCCAGGCACGCCCGGCGCTTCGACGGCAGGTGCGGGATCAGCCGGTTTGCAATCGCGAGTGCAGTCCCGGACGGGCGGTCTGCCTTCGTCCGGCGATGCCACTCGAAGACGTAGGGGTCGTACTCGGTGAAGCGCCCGAAGCGGCGTGCCGCCTCGACGGCGAGGTCGGCGAACACGACGGCGCCGAGGCTGAACGTCGGGGCGACGACGGCCCGTGCGTTCGACTCCAGGAGCCGGCCGCGCAGCCCGCCGACGGTCGTCTCGCTGGTGGCCCAGCCGGTCGTCCCCACGACGATCGAGTGGCAGCCGGTTGCGAGGGCATCGTCGATGTTCTCCAGGAGCGTCGATGCGTGGCTGAACTCGAACGCCACGTCGATCGCTCCGAGGGAGCGCGGGTCGGGACGCGGCGCTCGATCCGGCGAGCGACGGCCGACCACGGCCACGACCTCGTCGCCTCGCGCCTCCAGTGCAGCGCGGATCGCACGGCCCATGTTGCCGGCGCCAAGGATGAGTGCTCGCATCGGTTGGTCCTCTCGTGGTGGAGGGACCTGTGGCTTCGGCTCCGATGCGCCAAACACAGAAAGACCGCAGTCACCACCATGGTGTCTGCGGCCCTCGGAGCCTGCCCGGCAGGCCCCGTGTCGTTCGTTTCCGAGCGAGGCCTACAGGGCCCGTGCCTCCCGGCAGGGCCGCCTTCGCTTCGCCTTGGAAACGATCGGACAGAACATCGCGGACAGGGTGCCACGGATCGGCGCGCCGTGACGGTGTCATTTGGGTCGCGGATGGTCGGGCAGGGGCCGGTCGGTCCGCCTGCGGCCGCCTCCACTCCAAGTCCTGCGGAAGGCGTGAGGCCCGCGGCCTCCACCGGGCGATGCCGACGCCGGAAACCGGTCTCCAGGGCCCGTCAACTCCCCACTTCCCAGAAAGGAGATCCCACGAGTACGTCGCCGGGGATCACCAGTTCCCCGCGCCGTGGTTTCGGCCCCGGGACGGCCCTCAGCATTGGATGGTCTGCAGATCCGGGTGGCAGGCGGGTCGCACGAGAGGAGCGACTGACGACCGACACTATGCCGCCAGCGCCGCCTCGCGCTCGCCCCACCAGGACTCGAACGCATCGAACGTCGGCGGGATCGGCGCGGGAAGTCCGGCCGGGTCACCGATCACGTCGAGCGTCTTGAGCCCGTTGCCCGTGATGACCAGCACCACCTCGTCGCCATGGTCGACGGTCCCCTGCTCGATCGCCGTCCGCAGCGCCGCCAGCGTCACGCCACCTGCCGTCTCCGTCAGGATGCCCTCGGTGGCCGCGAGCAGCCGGATCGAGTCGATGGTGAGCGAGTCGTCGACACCGTAGATGCCGCCGCCGCTCTCGCGCGCCAACTTCAGGGCGAAGCGCCCGTCCGCCGGGTTGCCGATGGCCAGCGAGCGGACGATCGTCTCCGGGCGCTCGACCGGCCTGACGATTTCCGAGCCCTCGGCGAACGCCCCGGCGATCGGCGCACAACCCGCCGCCTGGCCGCCGACGAACCGCGTCCCGCCACCGTCCAGCAACCCGACCTTCCGCAGTTCCCCGAACCCCTTGGCGAGCTTCGTGTAGAGCGAGCCGGATGCAAGCGGCGCGACAACCACGTCGGGCACACGCCAGCCAAGCTGCTGCGCGATCTCGAAGGCGATGGTCTTGGAGCCCTCGGCGTAGTACGGCCGCAGGTTCACGTTGACGACGGCCCAGCCGTCGAGTTCATCCGGTCAGTTCCAGGCACAGCCGGTTGACGCCGTCGTACGGGCCGTCGACGCGGACGACCGTTGCGCCGAGCGCCTGCGCCTGGGCGACCTTCGCCGGTTCGAGATCGGCCGGCACGAACACGACCGCGCGCAGCCCGAGGGACGCCGCGGCCGCTGCCACCGACGCAGACAGGTTGCCGGTCGAGGCGCAGGCGAGCGTCGTGAACCCGAACTCCACCGCGCGCGCCGCCGCAACGCCGACAACGCGGTCCTTGAACGAAAGCGTGGGGTTGCGGGAATCGTCCTTGATCCACAGGCGCTCAAGCCCCAGCCTCGCGGCCAATCGAGGCGCCGGGACCAGCGGGCTGAAGCCGACGGGCAGCCCGGCCCGCGGCAGCGTGTCGAGGGGAAGGAGTTCCGCGAAGCGCCAGAGGTTCGCCGGACGGGCGTCGAGGATCTCGCGGGAGAGTCGGCCGGCAACGGCGGCCAGGTCGTAGGTCGGTTCGAGCGGGCCGAAGCAACTCGTACAGACGAACAGCGGGCCGGTGGCATGCGGCGCGCCGCAGGCACGACAGCGCAGCCCAGAGAAACCGGGGGTGAACCCGGGCGCCGCAGTCGGCGCGCGAGACGGGGTCGAGGCACGAGACGGGGTCGCGGCGCGAGACGGGGTCGCGGCGCGAGACGGGGTCGCGGCGCGAGACGGGGTCGCGGCGTGAGGGGGGGTCGAGGCACGAGACGGGGTCGCGGCGCGAGACGGGGTCGCGGCGTGGCCCCCCGGCGGGGAGGTGCCTTCGGCGAGGTAGGGATCGACGTGGGCCGTGGCGATCGGGGACATCTGTTGCTCCTCTTGCTGTCTGGTCGATGGAAGGTCGCCGGGAATCACAAAGGCCGCGACCATTGCGGGTCGCGGCCCCGGGGATCCGAGCCTGGATGGCTCCGGCGGCGGAATCTCTGCGCGCCGGTACCTCAGGCCCCGACCGATCCCGGCGGGGCCGCGGGCATCGCCATGAGGCTGACCAGCGGTTGCATATGCGCTGAGTGTGCCACGTGCTGGATCATCATGCAAGCGGGTGCACGTTTCCGGCTGCACGTCTGGATCGCGATCTTTCCTCTCGTCTTGACAGTCCGCGAGTTGCCACATGCGGGTTCGGTCGTGGCAGGACCGCAGTTGGCTCCGCGCGACCCACCTGACAGAGTCGGGAATCACCCTGCTGCTCAGTGCGGGCGCTTCCACCCGACACCCGGCACGCTCGGTGTCTCTATGACATCTGTCGCTCCACCCGACATTAGACGGCGGGCCTCCGCCGCCGTGAGCACACGCCGGGTGGGCTCACGCTCATCTGGGTGGCACTGGAGCACCGGAAGCGGGTTTCGGCCTGTGTAGCGTCGCCACAGGCGACGGATGTCATGGAGCGCTGCGGTGGACGATGGCGAACGTCGCCTGTGGCCCACAGCGTCAGTGGCGGTTGGTCATCCGGTGGGCCGGAGTTGTCCCAGGCCGGCAGAGCCGAGCGGGCGAGCGGCCGCCTGAACACCGGCCGTTCAAACGGGCGTGCAAGGGACGAACAAGCGTGTCGGTTGGAACGCCCGGCGTTCAAACCGGCGCCCGAGGAGCCGAATCCCGGGCAGTTGGAACGCCCGGCGTTCAGGCCGGGCGCGGCAGGGGCGGAAACATGTCGGTTGGAACGCCGGGCGTTCAACCCGGCGCATGGGGGGCAGCATGGATACCAACCGCGGGTGACGCGGTGGCCACAGGCGACGGATGTCATGGAGATGATCGGGGGCGTGCCGCGGCGCCCCGAAGCCGCCGATGTCGCCACCGGGCGCAGGAGGTATGCCCTTCCCAGAACAGCTTCGGTCCACCCGATCGCCCACCACCGAGCACGCCTCCCTCGATCGGCGCTTCACACGGGCGGCGATGGCCGTCTATGCAGTCGGACCCGCCTGCCATTCCTCCGCCAGAAGCCGCGCTGGTTTCTCCAGGGTCGCCGAACTGCATAAGATGGCACCGAATTGTATAGTGTTGCCATGGACGAGGGAGCAATCGGGGGTCGTGCGGCCGGCACGACCCGGGCTGCCAAACGCGCCCGGCAACGCGCCATGCGTGAACTCGTGGCACGCCACCCGATCACCAGCCAGCAGGAATTCGTCGACCTGCTGGCCCAGCGAGGGTTCGACGTGACCCAGGCAACCGTCAGCCGCGATATCGGCGAGCTGGGCCTCGTCAAGGTCCTGCGGGCGGATCGCCACGTCTACGCCTCCCGCGAGGACATCGGCCCGATGCCGGGCGCTTCCGACGAGCCGTTGCGGCGCCTGCTGGGAGACCTGCCCCTGACGATCCGTCGGTCCGGCCTCACGCTCCTGCTGGTCTCGACGCCCGGCTCCGCCAGCGCGATCGCCCAGGCGATCGACGAGTCGAGCCTGGACGAGCAGGAGGGCACGCTCGCAGGCGACAATACGGTCCTGGTGCTCTTCGCGAACGAGGAGCGGCTCGCGCAGTGGAAGACAAGGCTCGAAGGGCTTCGCGAGGACCAGAAGCCGGCCCCGACTCACGCCACCTGAACGCGATGGACCCACATCCGATGCATGCCGAGGGAGCCGCAGCCCGATGACCATCGACTCTGAAGCGCCGCGCAGCCCGCGGACACCGTCGCCGGCAGGGCCGACGGAGCCGCTGAAGATTCTCGTCGTGGACGACGACCCGGCGATGGTCGGCGCGCTCGGCGCGCTGCTGGGCCAGGCGGGTCATCGAATCGTCGCCGCGTACGACGGTGAGGAGGCGCTGCGGCGGTTTCGCGCCGACGCCCCCGACCTGATGCTGCTCGACCTCGCGATGCCGGACATGGACGGCACGACCGTCGTGCAGCGCGTCCGCGAGGAGAGCGACACGCCGATCGTGATCGTCTCCGGCGAGCGCGACCGGGCGGCCACGGTCGAGTTGCTCGACCTGGGGGCGGACGATTACGTTCGCAAGCCGTTTCGCGCGGACGAACTCCTGGCGCGCATCCGGGCCGTCATGCGCCGACGCGCCTCCGTCCGCACCGCGGGAAGCGGCAGCACGCCCACTGCCGGTTCCGGCTGGGAGCTGGACATGCGGCGCCATGAGATCCGCTGGCAGGGGGCGGTCGTGCCGGCGACGGCGATCGAGTTCCGGCTGCTCCGCCTGCTGGTGGAACGCCTCGACGAGCTTATCTCGCACCGCGACCTGCTCGACGCGGGTTGGCCGGACGTGCCGGACCCGGACCCACTCTGGCTCAAGTCGCACGTGGCCCGTCTCCGCGAGAAGCTGGTCGCGCTCGGCGCACCATCGCCGATCGCGGTTCGCGCGGTTGGGTACCGGCTCGAGGCGTAGGCCGACCTATCGACCGGACGAAGGGCGCGATCAGACTCTGCGCCACGCCCGGCCGCCCGGCTGACCGGGCATGGCGATCCGCCTCTCGACGGTCGCGATTCGCTCACGCGTTCGGTGACGGCGCGTCACCGGCGCGCCACCGGAATCTCATCCGACCCGTCACCTCCACTCCACCACCCCGGGACTGACCCGCCGAACCTCCGGCCATAGGCTCACACCGAAGCTGGGACAGGGGATGCCCACGCATTGCCCGGCCCTCGAGCAGAGGAGACGAAGATGGCAGAAATCAACGCGGGAGACACCGCGTGGCTGCTTGTCGCCACGGCCCTGGTGATGGTGATGCTGCCGGGACTTGCGCTCTTCTACGGCGGCCTTGTCCGGCGGAAGAACGTCCTCTCGACGATCATGCACAGCTTCTTCGGGCTCGCCATCGTGAGCATCGTCTGGGTACTGATCGGCTTCACGCTGGCCTTCGGACCCGACGTCAACGGCTGGGGCCTCATCGGCGGGCTGAACTTCATCGGGTTCATGAACGTCGGGCTGACGCCCAACCCGGACTACGCCGCGACGATCCCATTCGTCCTGTTCGCGTCGTTCCAGCTGATGTTCGCGGCAATCACACCGGCCCTCATCACGGGCGCCTTCGCCGAGCGCAAGCGGTTCGCGGCGTTCGTCCTGTTCACGGTGCTGTGGTCGATCCTCGTCTACTCGCCGATCGCCCACTGGGTGTGGGCGCCCGGCGGCTGGCTGCGCAACCTCGGCGCGATCGACTTCGCCGGCGGCACCGTGGTCCACATCAGCTCCGGGGTCTCGGCGCTCGTTGCCGCGGTCCTCATCGGCCGGCGCGCCGCGAACGGCGACCGGATGGAGCCGCATGACGTGCCCATGACCGTGCTCGGCGCGGGGCTGCTGTGGTTCGGCTGGTTCGGGTTCAACGCCGGCTCGGCGCTCGGTGCGACCGGCCAGGCGGCAAACGCACTGCTCGTGACCAACACCGCCGCGGCTGCCGCGTGCATCACGTGGGTGCTCGTGAGCTACCTGCACAAGGGCAAGGTGAGCGTCGTGGGTGCAGCCGCCGGGTCGGTGGCGGGTCTCGTCGCCATCACGCCCGCGTCCGGCTACGTCACGGCCGGCGGAGCCCTCGTCATCGGCCTGGCCGTCGGCGGGCTCTGCTACACCGCCACGCTGCTGCGCGAGCGGCTTCGCGTGGACGACGCGCTCGACGTGTTCGCGGTCCACGGCGTCGGCGGCATGTTCGGCGCGGTCATGACCGGCGTCTTCGCGGTCGCGGCGATCGGCGGCGTCTCCGGTGCGATCGAGGGCAACGTCGCGCAGATCGGCAAGCAGCTGGTGGCGGTGATCGCCACCGTCCTCTTCTCGGCGAGCGCGACGTTCGTGATCGTCAAGGCAGTGGAACTGGTGCTCGGGCTTCGCGTGGCCCCCCAAATCGAGGAAGTCGGCCTCGATCTCGGCGTTCATGGGGAAGCCGCCTACCAGACCTCGTAGGACGAGTCTCTCCGGGGACGATGACGCCGTCGGGACAGGCCGGCGCCTGCGTCACCGTTTCACCACCGAACTCGTACCGGCCCGGGACTGACCCATCGAACGCTGCCGGACACACTGTCGGCATCACCTTCAGCACATATTCATCTGCCATGCGAGGACTGCCATGTACGGAACGCTCACGAGTTGGCTGCCGCCCCCCGACCCGATGGGGCCGGTGAGCTGCGCCATCTGCGGGTGCAGGCTCGTGGAGGCCGAGGACGCGCCCGACTCATGGCGTCACTTCTCGTCGCTGCATCCCGGGCAGGATGCCCGCGGATGTCGCACCGTGTGCGCAGACGAGTTGCACGGCCACGACGGACGCGCCCTGCGTCCGGGCTTCGACGACCTGACCTTCCTCGACGGCTACGGCTCCGACGAGACCCTCCTCCCAGGCGACGAGGACGCGGCAGCGGCCTGACCTCCGTTCCTTCGACGCCACACGAAACCCGCGGCCCCCTCTCCGCGGGTTTCGTGCTGTCCGGGACGAGTTGCTCCCGCGTCGAGCGGGCGCTGGCATGCAAAGGGGACGGCGGAGGCAGGTGAACCCGGTCGGCTGGCAGGCGGGGCGTGGAAAGGGCGGCGCTCGGCTTCGTCTCCTGCCGGCTCGTCGACCCCGGGCTACTCGACGGCTGAACGTCTCGCCAGTTCCAGATCGAGCACGAACTGGCTGCCGGAGGGCCGTCGTGGCTCGACCCGCAGATCGCCGCCCATCGCGCGCGCCAGGTGCCGCGCGGCGAACAACCCGATCCCGGCTCCACGAGCCGAGTTGTCCAGGCGGACGAACGGCTCGAAGATGCGCTCTCGCCACGCCTCCGGGATGCCCGGTCCGTCGTCCGTGACCGCCAGGAACGCGCGGTCGCCGAGCTCCCAGCCGTAGATGTCGATCGTCTTGCCGGCCGGCGCGTACTTCGAGGCATTCTCCAGGAGGTAGCCGAGCAGCCGCCGCAGCATCTCGAGAGAGCCGCGGGCCATCAGGGGCCGGACCAGGAACGTGGTCGCAATCGAGTGCCGCCGGAAGATCGGCGACAACTCGTGCACCTGCTGTTCGGCGATCTCCGCAAGATCGACCGGACCAAGCTCGATGTGCGCCGTCGGGAAGATCCGAAGGCTCTCGAGGATCGAGTCGATCGTCTGGTCCAGGCGGTCCACCTGTTCGAGGGCCAGCTGCTCCCACTGCGCCGCATCCGGCTGATCGGCCGCCTGCGCGCGCCCGCCGAGCAACTCGACATAGGCGCGCACCACTGCGAGGGGCGTGCGGAGGGCGTGCGTCACGACCGCGATCAGGTTCGCGCGGGCCTCATCGATCGCGCGGAGGCTTTCGATCTGGGCCTCTGCCTCGCGCTGGAGCCGGCTCTTTTCGACGAGCCCGGCCAGCAGCGCCGCCAGCGTCTCCAGGAACCCGACGTCCGCCGGGCTGAATTCCCGGTGCACCACGGTCTGAACGTTGAGCACACCGACGACCTGGTCGTTGAGGATCAGCGGCACGGAGCACATCGACGTGAACCTGGACTTGTCGACGCCGCGGATCCACGCAAATCGCGAGTCGGTCCGCACGTCGAGCGAGGCGATCGGCGTCCGATCGCGCGCCACGAGGCCGGTGATGCCCTCGCCGAGCCGCAGGCGAGCCACGCCGACCGCCTCCGGGTCCAGGCCGTTGGTCGCGGCCAGCGTGACGCCCGTGCCGTCGCGGTCCAACAGGTACAGCGAGCACACGTCCGCCCGGGCGGCGCTCTTCGCCTCATCGATGATCGTGTCCATCAACTCGTCCCACGTCCGGGCGGACGCGGCGTGATGCGCGACCTCGGCGAGGAAGGTCAACTCCTCGATCCGGCGCGGCTCGGTCGCGACGGGAACAGGCGCGGACGAAGCGGCGGGCGGCGGCGCCCCGGCGGCTTCCTTCGATCGCTCCCGCTTGCTGCGCGCCTGCACCATGCCCGAGATGGTGGGCGACCCGGGCCGATCGGTCAACTTCGGTCCGGTTTTCGACACTCGGGGCGGCGAAGGGCGCGTCGGCGGATCGGCGCATGGGCGTATCGGCGTGTAGGCGGTGCGCGCCCGAGTGCGGCGGCGCGCACGGGCCCGTGCTTTCAGGTCGCCGCGGCCCGCTCGTCGGCTTCGCGAAGGGCTTCGCCGGCCGACGGGCCCGGCAGGGACGATGCGGTGGTCGGGGCACGGTGGACCGAGCTCGACTCTTCTCAAACGGACGATTCGCCCACAGCGTGAGTGGCGGTTGGTCATCCGGTGGGCCGGAGTTGTCCCAGGCCGGCAGAGCCGAGCGGGCGAGCGGCCGCCTGAACACCGGCCGTTCAAACGGGCGTGCAAGGGACGAACAGCGTGTCGGTTGGAACGCCCGGCGTTCAAACCGGCACCCGAGGAGCCGAATCCCGGTCAGTTGGAACGCCCGGCGTTCAGGCCGGGCGCGGCAGGGGCGGAAACGTGTCGGTTGGAACGCTGGGCGTTCAACCCGGCGCCCGAGGAGCCGAATCCCGGGCAGTTGGAACGCCCGGCGTTCAGGCCGGGCGCGGGAGGGGCGGAAACGTGTCGGTTGGAACGCTGGGCGTTCAACCCGGCGCATTCGGGGCAGCATGGATACCAACCGGCGATGACGCGGTGGCGAATCCATCCGAAGAGTAGGGTCCGGCCGGCCCGCGGGGCGCGGCTGCGGCACCGTCCTGCATCGAATGGCAGATCGCGGGCCGATTTGAGGCGGAACGGCACCGAGAGCTTCCCGAAGGCGCCGCCCGGTGGGACGGACGCGTCCGAATTGATACAAGATCGCCGGGCGGGTCGCCGGGACCCTCGGCCCAACCGCCCATGCCGCGGAGCGGTGCCCGTCCCGGCGTGCCTTCGCCCTCGCCCGCACCCTGGGCGTTGGCCGCCGGCTCGTCGGGCGTAGACTGCCGCCTGCCAGCGGGAGGATCGCGAAGATGACTGACACGCTCGAGCGGCTGGGCGCCGCGAACCAGGCAGGGGCACACGTCAACCGGGACGCCTTCGCGGAGGCGAAGGACTTCCTGCCGCTCAACGGCATCGACTACGTCGAGTTCTGGGTCGGCAACGCGCGCCAGTCGGCCGCGTACTACCGTGCCCTCTGGGGCTTCACGCCGGTCGCCTATGCCGGGCTGGAAACCGGCATCCGGGATCGCGCCAGCTACGTGATGCGCCAGCATGACATCACGTTTGTCTTCACTGCGCCGCTCACGCCCGACGGCGAGATCGCCGAGCACGTCCACCGCCACGGCGACGGCGTCCACGACATCGCGTTCTCCGTCGACGACGTGCGCTCAGCCTGGCGCGAGACAACCAGCCGCGGCGCCCGCTCGTACCTCGAGTACGCCGAGGCCGGAACGGAAGAGGATGGCATCCTCCGCCGCAGCGCGATCCACACGTACGGCGAGGTCATCCACTCGTTCATCGACCGGCGCGACTACCACGGCGCCTTCGCCCCCGGATTCCGTCGCATCAAACGGCCCGCCCGCGCGGCCGAGGGCCTCTCCCTCCTCGAGATCGACCACTGCGTCGGCAACGTCGGCCTTGGCGACATGGACCGTTTTGTCGAGTACTACCGCGACGTAATGGGCTTCGCGCAGCTGATCCACTACGACGACAAGGTGATCCACACCGAGTACTCGGCCCTGATGTCCAAGGTCATGACCAACGGCAACGGGCGCGTCAAGTTCCCGATCAACGAGCCGGCCGCGGGCAAGAAGAAGAGCCAGATCCAGGAGTTCCTGGACTGGTACCTTGACGCAGGCACACAGCACATTGCGCTGCGCACGGAGGACATCGTGGGGACCGTGCGCGGCCTGCGCGACAGCGGCGTCGAGTTCCTTCGCATGCCGCACGAGTACTACTCGAGCCTTGCGGATCGCGTCGGCGACGTCGGCGTGCCGATCGACACGCTCGAGGAACTGGGCGTCGAGGCCGACCGCGACGAGGAGGGCTACCTGCTCCAGATCTTTACGCGACCCGTCCAGGACCGGCCGACGTTCTTTTTCGAGATCATCGAGAGGCACGGGTCGCGCGGCTTCGGCGTCGGCAACTTCAAGGCACTGTTCGAGGCCATCGAGCGGGAGCAGGCGAAGCGCGGCAACCTGTAGCGGATCGTCGCGATCCGGACGGCCGCCGGCGTACCTGCGTCTGCTTCGACCCTGAGCCCCCGGGCGACCGATCGCCGAGGGCGGCCGGTGGGCCTGCCGCGGGGTCTGGTCGACCTGCAGCCGGCCCGGTCTGCGCGCGGCAGCGGCGAGCCCGACCCACCGGATCGCCCGCCAACGGCGCGTCACCGGCCCGGGTCCGCCGGGTCCGCCGGGTCCGCGTGGCGGAGTTGCAGGAATCTGTGCAGTCCGGCGAGCGCCGTCATCCGGCGCTGCAGGGCGTTGAACGACGGGGCTGCCACGGCCCGCTCCACGACCTGCGGGAGGACCTCGACGTACTCGCGACCTTTCCATCGGATCGTGCAGCCGCCGGCGGCGAGGACGTTCTGTACCCAATCCGCCTCCTCGCCGAATGTCATCGTGATGAAGAAGCCGTCGGGCGTCCACCGCGCGGCAACAGGGGTCGCATAGCAGCGCCCCGAGCGGCGGCCTCGGTGCAACAGGACGGCCCACAGCGGGAACCGGCGACTCCCGGCGAACCGCACCATGAACCCATTGGTCCCGCGCGAGATCCGGCGGCCGAGGCCCGGGCGCCTTCGCCCCGCCGCGGCACGCCCGGGCTCCATGCCGTCGGCCCACCGTCCGTCCGCCACCGACAAAGGGTAGCCCGCAGCGCCCCGTCGGATGCGCGGAGCGAGGCCGACTTCAGGGGCGCGCGGCCCGCGAGTCGTCCGTACCTGGCAGAAGCGCACGGAGAATGGCGGTTGGCGCCCGATTCCGGCTCCCACGGCGCCGTTCGACCGGAAATGGCGCGGTCGAGGGTCGTCCCTGCACACACCGTATGCGAATTCCGGTGGTAAGGATGCGGAGCGGGCCCTCCGATGGCGACCGGGAACGCTGCTCCGACGCGCCCGGCCTATCCGTCGGCCAGGTTCGGCGCCAGCCAGCGCTCCGCCTCGGCGATCGTCCAGCCCTTGCGACGCGCGTAGTCCTCCAGTTGGTCGCGCCCGATCCGGCCCAGGCCGAAGTAGCGCGCCTCCGGCCGCCAGAAGTAGAAGCCGCTCACCGACGACGCCGGCCACATCGCCATCGACTCCGTCAGCGTGATCCCCGCGCGCTCCTCCGCCCCGAGCAGATCGAAGATGGTCCGCTTCTCGGTGTGGTCCGGGCATGCCGGGTAGCCCGGCGCCGGCCGGATGCCCTGGTACGACTCCGCGATCAGCGCGTCGTTGCCGAGCGCCTCGTCGGGCGCGTAGCCCCACAGTTCGCGGCGCACCAGCTCGTGGAGCCGCTCCGCGAACGCCTCGGCCAACCGATCCGCCAGCGCGGTCAGCAGGATCGCGGAATAGTCGTCGTGGGTCGCCTCGAACCCGCGGCGCGCCTCGTCCAGCCCGATCCCGGCCGTGACCGCGAACGCGCCGAAGTAGTCGGCCACCCCCGACCGCGCAGGTGCCACGTAATCGGCCAGCGCCAGGTTTGGTCGGTCGGTGGCGCGCCCGGACTTCGCCATCTGCTGGCGCAGCGTGTGCACGCGCGACGATCTCGACGGTCCGCCCGTCGTCGGCGTACACCTCGATGTCGTCGTCCGGCGTCGACCCGGCCGCCCAGAAGCCGACCACGCCGTTCGCTCGCAGGATCCGCCGGTCGATCGCCTTCGCCAGCATCTGCTGCGCATCGCGGAACAGCGCCGACGCCGTCTCCCCGACCGTTGGGTCCGAGAGGATCTCCGGATACCGGCCGGCCAGTTCCCAGGTCGAGAAGAAGGGCGTCCAGTCGATCCGATCGACCAGGTCGGCGAGCGGGAAGTTCGCCAGCGCCCGAACGCCGAGGAAGGAGGGCCTCGGCGGCTCCACCGCCCCCCGGTCGATCGAGAGGCGGTTGGCGCGCGCCTCCGCCAGCGTGAGCCTGCGTTGGCCTGTTCGGCCCTCGTGGGCACGCCGGATCTCGTCGTAGTCGGCCCGTGTCTGCTCGACAAACGCCCGGCGGGTCGCGGGGTTGATCAGCGCCCCCGCGACGCCGACGGCACGGGAGGCGTCCTGGACGTGGACCACCGGCCCCGAGTAGTTCGGCGCGATCTTGACGGCAGTGTGGGCGCGGGACGTCGTCGCACCGCCGATCAGCAGCGGCACCGTAAAGCCCGCGCGCTCCATTTCCGCCGCCACCGTGCGCATCTCCTCCAGCGAGGGCGTGATGAGGCCGGACAGCCCGACCAGGTCGGCGACCCGTTCACGGGCCGTCTCAAGGATCTTCGGCCAGGGCACCATCACGCCGAGGTCGATCACCTCGTAGTCGTTGCAGCCGAGCACAACGCCGACGATGTTCTTCCCGATGTCGTGGACATCGCCCTTGACGGTGGCCATGACGATCGTGCCGGCGCGCCGGCGCCCACCGGCTGCCGGGTCACCGCCGCGCGCCGCCTTCTCGGCCTCGATGAACGGCACAAGATGCGTGACGGCCTGCTTCATGACGCGGGCGCTCTTGACGACCTGCGGCAGGAACATGCGACCGCTGCCGAACAGGTCGCCGACCACGTTCATGCCCGCCATCAGCGGGCCCTCGATGACGTCGATCGGGTGTGCCGCCGCGGTGCGGGCCTCCTCGGTGTCGGCGACGATCCAGTCGGCGATCCCGTCCACCAGCGCGTGGGTCAGCCGCTCCCCCACCGGGGCGTCGCGCCACGCGAGGTCGGGCCCGGATTCGGCGCGTGCCCCGCCGCGGGCCGCATCGGCGATCTCGAGGAGACGCTCAGTCGCGTCCGGTCGCCGGTTGAGCACGACGTCCTCCACGCGCTCCCGGAGGTCGGCGGGGATATCGTCGTAGACGGGCAGCGTCCCGGCGTTGACGATTCCCATGTCCATGCCGGCGGCGATCCCGTGGTACAGGAAGACGGCGTGGATTGCCTCGCGGACGGCGTCGTTGCCACGGAACGCGAACGAGACGTTGGACACGCCGCCGCTGACGAGGGCGCCCGGCAGTTCCGCCTTGATGCGGCGAGTCGCCTCGAAGTAGGCCAGTGCGTAGCCGGCGTGCTCCTCGATGCCCGGTACCGATCGCGAAGATGTTCGGGTCGAGGATGATGTCCTCCGGGTCGAAGCCCGGCTTCGTGCGTGAGCAGGTCGAACGCGCGCCGCGCGATGCCGACCTTGCGTTCGACCGTGTCCGCCTGGCCGGCTTCGTCGAAGGCCATGACGATCACGGCCGCGCCGTATCGCCGAGCGAGGCGCGCCTGGCGCAGGAACTCCGCCTCGCCTTCCTTCAGCGACACCGAGTTGACGACGCAGCGCCCCTGGACGCACTTGAGGCCGGCTTCGATGACCGACCACTTCGACGAGTCGAGGACGAAGGGCACCTTGCTGATGTCGGGCTCGACGGCAAGCAGGTTCAGGAAGCGGGTCATGGCCGCCTCCGAGTCGAGCATGCCTTCGTCCATGTTGACGTCGAGCATCTGGGCGCCGCTCTCGACCTGCTGGCGAGCGACCTCCACCGCGTCACCGTATCGGCCTTCGGTGACCAGGCGGGCGAACCGGCGCGACCCGGTGACGTTGGTGCGCTCGCCGACGTTGACGAAGAGCGAATCCGGCCCGATGTCGAGGGGCTCGAGGCCCGAGAGACGGGTGCGGCGCTCGATCGTCGGGATCCGGCGCGGCCGCTTCCCGGCGACGGCGCGCACGATCGCCTCGATGTACTCGGGCGTGGTGCCGCAGCAGCCGCCGACGATGTTGACCGCGCCCTCGTCGGCGAGTTCGCGAAGCACCGTGGCCGTCTCGGCCGGCGAGTCGTCGTAGCCGCCGAAGGCGTTCGGGAGGCCGGCGTTGGGGTGCACGCTGATCGGCAGGTCGGCGATGCGCGACAGCTCCTGGACGTACGGCCGCAGCAGCCGGGCACCGAGCGCGCAGTTCAGCCCGACGACTGATCGGCCGCGCATGCCGGATGCTGTTCCAGAACGCGCCGACGGTCTGGCCCGAGAGCGTCCGCCCGGAGGCGTCGGTGATCGTGCCGCTGATCATCACCGGCAGCCGCCGGCCGAGTTCCTCGAAGAGCGTCTCGACGGCGAAGATCGCGGCCTTCGCGTTGAGCGAGTCGTAGATCGTCTCGATCAAGCAGGATGTCGGCGCCGCCCGCCGACCAGGCCGCGCGCGGCCTCGTGGTAGGCGAACACCAATTCGTCGAAGGTGACGTTGCGGGCGCCGGGGTCGTCGACGTCCGGCGAGAGCGAGGCGGTCTTCGTGGTCGGCCCGAGCGACCCGGCCACGTAGCGCGGCCGCTCGGGGTCGCGTGCCTCGGCCTCGTCCGCAGCCGCCCGGGCCAGCCGCGCCGCGGCCGCGTTGATCTCCTCCACCCACGCCTCGAGGCCGTAGTCGGCCAGCGAGACGCGCGTCGCGTTGAACGTGTTGGTGGAGATGATGTCCGCGCCGGCGTCCAGGTATCCGGCGTGGATGGCGCGGATGACGTCGGGCTGCGTCAGCGACCAGCAGGTCGTTGGCGCCCTGCAGGTCATGCGGGTGGTCGCCGAACCGCTCGCCGCGGAAGCCGGCCTCATCGAGGGGTGGCCCTGGATCATGGTGCCCATCGCGCCGTCGAGCACGAGGATCCGCTCGCGCAGCAGCGACGGCAGCCGGTCGAGCCGGTGCCGGTGGCGATCGTCGAGCGCGGCGGGTTCGTCGGTCATCGGACGACCGAGTGTACTCGGCCGAGACGGAGAGGCGGTCGACATCGACCCGCTCGCCGGGCAGCGGTTAGGGCGCCGCAGCCGCCGGCCGACCCGCGAGGACACCCGGCGGCGGAAACCGGGTCTGGCCTGCCGACGTAGACACTCGTGTTGGGTCCTCGGCCCGGAACGAGGCCGTGGGGCGGGCCCCGCCAGTTGGAGAAGGAAGCATGGCTTTGACGTTCGGCTCATCGAGGCTGTACCGATCGCTCGGTATGAGTGCGGTCACGGCATTCCTCGTCGCAGCGTGTTCGGGCGCCGCGACGACCCCGACCCCGGCGCCCGCGACTCCGGCTCCGCCGGCGGCCACCTCCGTGGCCACCTCGGCAACCGGCGGACTGACGGTCGCAGCATCCAGCACGTCGCTCGGCACCATCCTGACGGGCAAGGATGGGATGACCCTGTACGTCTGGGCCAAGGACACCGCGCCCAATTCGAGCAACTGCACGGCTGCGGCGTGCACGGGAAACTGGCCGGCGGCGACGGTCGCCTCGGGTGCGACGCCCACGGCAGGCAGCGGAGTGACGGGCACCCTGGCCACGTTTGCGCGAAGCGACGGCACCACCCAGGTCAGCTACAACGGGGCGGCGCTCTACTACTTCGTCGGCGACAAGAAGCCGGGCGACACTAACGGACAGGGCGTCGGTGGCGTGTGGTTCGTGGCCGGACCGACCGGTCCCCTGGGTTCGCCCGCGCCGGGCGGCTCACCGGCGGCCGGTGGTTCGCCGGCAGCCGGCGGCTCGCCGGCGGCCTCTGGGCTGACGATCAGCACGGCGACAACGTCGATGGGCACCGTCCTGACCGGCACCGGCGGCATGACGCTCTACGTCTACGCGAATGACACGACGCCGAACTCGAGCGCCTGCATAGATCCCCAGTGCGTGGCGAATTGGCCGGCCGTCAAGGTTGGCGCCGGCATGACCCCGGCCGCCGGATCGGGCGTCACGGGACCCCTCAGCACCTTCGCATGGTCGGATGGCAGCATGCAGGTGGCGTACAACGGCGCGCCGCTCTACTATTTCGCTGGCGACAAGAAGCCCGGTGACACGAATGGTCAGGGAAAGGGGGGCGTCTGGGCTGCCGCGACCCCCAGCACAACCGGCCTGAGCGGACCGGGCGCCAGCGGGTCGCCGGTCGCGGCTCCAACCTACAGCTACTGACGGGACCCGGTCTCGATCGGCGGGATCGGAACCGAGCTCAACCACAGAACATTCCAGTCGGGGCTCCGGCGTGTGGCACCCTCCCTGCGCCGGGGCCCTCATTTCATGCCCTGTGCAGACACCCGAAACGCCACCGGGCGACGACGGCGGGCGACATGCACCCACCCCGGTACCCCGGCGATCCGGATCGCCGGCGCTAGCCCGCCGCTCCGCCCTTCTCGCGGATGTAGGCCACGACGCGCGGGTCGATCCAACCCGCTGCCGCCGCCCGCTCCTCCAGGTTCTCGATGCTCATCCACTCGATCAGGGCGGCCTGCCATGCCTCGGTCCAGCCTGACGGGAGTGGTCGCGGCTTCCCGATGACGGCCACTTCGGCGCGATCTGCCTCGGCCCCGGCGGGCGTCGCCCGGGCACGGCCACGCAGCTCCGCCGGCGCCACGCCCAGCCTGCCGAGGCGCGCCCGAAGCTCGGCGGCGAGTGCCTCGTCCACGGGGAGCAACTCGTCCGCCGTCGGTCGGTCGAAGTACAGGCGGTGCAGCGTGAGCAGTCGGCCGAGTTCGCCGATCGGGTCGGGGTGATCGTCGACCCGCAGGTCGATCCATCGGTCGTTGTATCCGCCGTACCCGCCGCCCTCCCGGACCACCAGCAGCGCCGCCGACTCCCGGCCGCGTCGATCGCCGCCGGCTGCGTCGGCCGCCTCCAGGCAGCGCACCAGCAACTCGGGGAACCGGAGGCCCCCCGCCAGGAATGTGTCGGCAAGCCCGTCCACGACCGCCGCCCCCGCCAGGATGTTGCCCTGCGCCGCGAAGCCCTCCCCCGTCCGGCCGCCCGCCCAGTGCATGCAGTCGGCGCCGGTGAACGTCGCGGCACGCCCGCCGGCATCCACGATCCCCGCCTGGCGCTCCTCGCGGAGCACATCGGCGGCGACCAACCGGTCCAGTGCCTCCTGCGCACTCGCGCCGCTCGCAAGGAGCACGAGCCCGTCGACTCCGTACGCCACGTTCGAGAACGACTGCGTGGCAACCGCCCCGACGCCGGCGCGCGCCCACGGCACGACCGCCCCCACGGCAAGGAACTTCGACTGGACGGCAACCCCGAGATCGCCGGTCGCGGCGTCTCTGGCGACGATCGAGAACGTCATGGTGACCTCCTCAGAGCCGGATGCGCGGGTCCACGACCGCATTGACGACGTCCACGGCGAGGTTCGCGAGCACGATGCACAGGGTCCCGAACAGCACTGTGCCCATGATCAGCGGGACATCGTCCGTGACGATGGCCTCCACCGCGAGCTTGCCGATGCCGGGCCAGCTGAACACCTGCTCCACGACCACGACCCCGCCAAGAAAGAACCCGAGGTCGAGGCCGATCTGCGTGATCGCCGGTCCGAGCCCGTTGCGGAACGCGTGCCGCCAGAGCACCTGCTTCTCATGCAGGCCCTTCGCCCGGGCCGTTCGCACGTAGTCCTGGTTGAGCTGGTCGATCATCGTCGACCGGACCAGCCGGTTGTAATAGGCAGCACCGGCGAAGCCCAACGTGAGCGCCGGAAGGAGCAGGTACCGGGGATCCCACGGCCGGTAGCCGCCGCCGACCGGGAGAATGTTGATGTGCGCCTGATTGAGTTGGAAGACGCCCTCGAGGAGCAGGTAGCCGACCCAGAACGAGGGCGCCGAAACCAGTGCGACCGTCGTAGCCGATGTGCTCGAAGATCATCCCGCCCCACGACGGCGTGGGCGGCGGGACGCCGACACCGAGGAACGAGAGCGTCGCCTCGAAGAGGACGGTCGAGGCGATCCCCAGGGTCGCGTACACCACGATGATCGGCAGCAGGTGCGGAAGGATGTGGCGCGTGAGGATTCGCGTCGACCCGACACCCAGGGCGTGAGCAGCGAGGACGAAGTCCGACTCGCGGACGACGACGACCCGGCCGTAGACGATGCGCGCGATCCCGGCCCACAGCACGGCGGCGATGACGATGATCACCAGCCCCAGGCTGGGGTCGATGACGGCGACCAGCGCGATCGCCAGCAGCAGCGCCGGAAACGAGAGCACCACGTCGGTGATGCGCATCAGGACCGACTCGACCGGCGGCCCGAACTCGATGAAGTGCCGTGGGAAGCCCAGGCGGACGCGCGGCGTACCGGCGAACCCCGCCACCGCGCCGACGATCACACCGATCACCGTTGCGAGGAGGTTCGCCCCGATCCCCACGATGAGCGACGTGCGCGCCCCGTAGAGGAGCCGGGAGAGGTAGTCGCGCCCCAATTTGTCGGTGCCGAGCGGGAACATGGCGTTCGGTCCGACCGGGTCACCGCCGGCGGTCAGCCCATCCCTGCGGAACTGGATGTTGGGGTCGTGGCTCGTCAGAAAGGGAGCGAATACCGCCGCACCCACGATGGCGACGACGCCGATCGCGCCGATCCAGAAGCTCGGGTTGCGCCGGAGCGACCACCAGACCCGCCCAGCGCCGGACAGGCTGGTGACCTTGAGATCTTCGGCGACCCCGAGGTCAAGCTCCGCCACCGCCCACCCCTTCGGAGGCCCCCGCTGCGCATGGCCGCGATATCGCGATCCTGTCGGGGAACCTCGCCGGGGCGCAGTCTACGCTGCGGTGCCAGCGCCGGAAACGTCCGATCGGGGCGCGTCCGACCCGGCCTGCGAGATCCTCAGGCGGCGGGCTGCACCTGGTGGAGGAACTCCACCCGGATCAGGGGACTTCCGGCCACGAACTGGTCCAACTGCAATTCGCGCCGCCACTGGTGCGTGATCCGCGACAGGATGGCACGTCGCGTCGGCTCGTCGGTGATGGGGATCGCGCGTGCCGGGAGGTCGGCCACCCGGGTGCCCTTCAGGTGAACGGTGAACCGCGGCTCCGCGAGGACGTTCGCGTACCAGTCTCGGCGGCCCGGCAAGCCGCTGATGTAGACGCTGCCGCCGAAGTTGAAGAAGACGATCTCGATGCGGTGCGGTTGCCCGGATCGCCGGCCGCGGGTGGTCATGTCGATTAGGCCGCCCTGCGCGAGGGCTGCTGCAATCCCAGGGTCGATGGTGCCGGGTGGGTGCTGGTCGCTCATCCGGCTCAGTGTACGGCGCAAGGGCCCATTGGACGCCGGGTGAGGTCGCGAGTGGTCCGGAACCGCGCGCCGCGAAAGCGCGCACCGGGGACGCGTCCTGGTGCTCGCCCGGGGCCGCGAGGGATGCCCCTGGCGCGGTTGCAGTGCGCGCCTCGGGGCGTTTCGCGGTCCGCGCCCGGACCCGCACTCCACGTAGACTTCGGACGTGAAGATCGCCCACGTCCGAGAGCGGACCGCGCCTGCGGGCACCGGATTCCGCCTGGCCGCGGCCCTACCGGGCGAGCGGTGGCTCGATCTCGAGCCGGCGCGCCGGCGCCTGCTACGCGTGACCCGCGCCTGGCCCACAACCAGTCGCTCTTCCGGGCCCCGGTGACCACGCTCGACGCGATGCTCGCCTCCGGCCAGCGGGTCGAGGCGCTTCGCGCGCTCGTGGAGCCCTTTTTGGAGCGGCCGGACCTGCTGCCCCCAACGGTCGGCGCCGGCGACGCCGGCGATACGGAGGACTCGGACGATCTCGACGAGCTGGCGCTCCGCGTGCGCGACCTGCGGTTCGGGCCACCGGTCCTGCAGCCCGCGAGCCTGCGCGACTTCTACGCCTTCGAGCGGCACGTGGCGACTGCCTGGGCACGGCGAGGCGGGCAGGTCCCGGAGGCCTGGTACCGATTGCCCGTCTTCTACTTCTCCAACGTGTCGGAGATCCGGGGACCGGGCGACCCGGTCTGGGCACCGCGCGACTCGACCGAACTGGACTACGAACTCAAGATCTGCGCGCTGGTGGATGCGGCTGCCCGCGACCTTCCGGCGGAACGGGCGGAGGAGGCGATCGGCGGGTACACGATCTTCAACGACTGGACGGCCCGCGACCTGCAACGCGATGAGACCACCGTGCGCCTGGGCCCGGCAAAGGGCAAGGACTTCGCATCGAGCTTCGGGCCGTGGCTGGTCACGCCCGACGAGCTGGAAGACGCCCGCGCCGGCAAGGGGTATGCGCTCCTCGCGACGGTCACCGTCAACGGCGTCGAGCTGAGCCGCGGCACCTGGTCGGACATCCACTACTCGTTCGGCGAGATCCTCGCGAGGGCATCGGCGGATGCTCGCCTGGTACCGGGTGACCTCGTCGCCTCCGGGACGGTGGGCACCTGCTGCCTCCTCGAGATCCGCGAGGAATCGGGGTTCGGCCGCTTCCTCCGACCCGGGGACACCGTGGCGCTCTCGGTCGAACGGCTGGGCGAGCTGGTGACGCCGGTGCTCGCACGACCTGATCGACCGGTTTGAGCGCATGACGCCGTCCCATGCGCGCCTGGCCCGTCGCATCATCGGATTCGGTGCTCTCTTCAGCGGGGTCGCCCTGCTCGGGGCCATCCTGGCGAGCATCTCGCTGGCGCTGGCGCTGGCGTTCACGGCGACGCTCTTCATCGTCACGCTCGTCGCCCTCTGGGGGCTCTCCACCGGGGAGCCGCGGGCGCGCCTCGGCCGCACGATCGCCGCCGGGATCATCACCGGGATCATCGCGACGCTCGTCTACGACGCGACCAAGTTCGTCCTGTCCCAACTCGACCCGTCGCCGTACAACCCGTTCGAATTGATGCGGGTCTTCGGTTTCCTGCTCCTCGGCGACGGGCCGTCGGCCGAGGCGCAGCGCCTGGTCGGGACCAGCTTCCACCTGCTCAACGGCACGATGTTCGGCCTGTCGTACGTGCTGCTCTTCGGCCGCGACGGCAGGACGAGCACGCGCTGGGCGATTGCGACCGGGATCGGCTGGGGCCTGTTCCTCGAGACGTTCCAGATCGTCCTGTACCCCGGGTGGGCGCAGACGCCCGGCGCGAGGATCTACTTCACGGAGTTCGCGACGATCTCGGCGCTCTCGCACGTGTTCTTCGGCCTGACGCTCGGGTTGCTCGGCCGTTGGCTGCTCACGCGCTGGCTGGCGGACGAAACGGTGGACGCAGATCTCGAAGGTGGCAAGACCGGCTGACGCAGGAGGGTTCGCGGATGTTCTACGTCTCGCGGGGAAGCATTCCGCACACGCGACACACGCAGCACCGGGCGCCGGACGGCTCCCTCTATTCCGAGGAACTGTTCGGCGTCGAGGGCTTCACCGGCCGCTCGTCGCTCCTGTACCACCTTCGGCCGCCGACCGAGACGCTGCGGATCGAGCCCGTCGCGGACGTTCGGCTGGAGGTGGCCGACGACGGCCTGCATCGCCATCGCCTCGTGAAGACGGCCGCCCTGCCGCCGGCCGGCGACGCGATCAGCGGCCGCGTCCCGCTCCTTTTCAACGATGACGTGCTGATCGGGGTCGTACGCCCCGCGGAACCCATGCCCGCGGGTCGCTTCTACCGGAACGGCGACGCCGACGAGCTGCTGTTCATCCACGAGGGATCGGGCGTCATGAGCAGCGTCTTCGGCCCCCTGATCTACGGGCCCGGCGACTACGTCGTCATCCCGATCGGGACGACCTGGCGGCTCGACCCGGATCCCGGGGTGGAGCACCGGATCCTCTACCTGGAGTCATCGACCGAGATCGTCGCGCCGCGCCGCTACCTCAACGACTACGGCCAGTTGCTCGAGCACGCGCCGTACTCGAACCGCGACCTGTGCGCGCCCGAGGAGGCGCCGCCCCACGCAGAGACGGGCGAGTTCACGATCCACGTCAAGGCGCGCGGCCGGATGACCGCGTACCACTACCGCCACCACCCACTCGACGTCGTCGGCTGGGATGGCTACCTGTTCCCGTTCACCTTCAACATCGGCCATTTCCAGCCGATCACCGGGCGCGTCCACCAGCCGCCGCCGGTGCACCAGACATTCGCCGCGCGCAATTACGTCGTCTGCAGCTTCGTCCCGCGCCTGTTCGACTACCACCCGCTGGCCATCCCGGCGCCGTACAGCCACTCCAATATCAGCAGCGACGAGGTCATCTACTACGTCGCCGGCAACTTCATGAGCCGCCGCGGCGTGGAACCGAGCTCGTTCACGTTGCATCCCGCCGGCATCCCGCACGGTCCGCATCCGGGGACGGTGGAGGCCTCCATCGGGAAGCGGGCGACCGAGGAGCTGGCCGTGATGGTCGACACGTTCCGGCCGCTCAACCTCACGCGCCGGGCCGCGGAACTCGACGATCCGGCCTACCCGTACTCCTGGCTGCCGCCCGACGATGCGGAGGCGGCCGATGCGTCGGCCCGCCAGCTCGCCGAGCGAGGCCCGGAGGCGTTCCCGGATTGACGGCCTGTCAACGACACCTCGGAGCCGAGGAAGTCGTCCGACATGGCGGGAGGTGGTTTGGGGAACCCGCCCGATGCCTGAGGGTCGACCGCATGCGGAATGCACAGGGCACACGGGAGGTGCAGCCGTCCGTCGACCTCGTAGAGCGGCGTGCCGGATCAGTCGGCCAGCAACTCGTCGAGGTCGACTGTCGCGGGGTCAACCCATCGCAGGTCCTTCACGTCTCGAAACGCGCGGTCGGCCGAGACCAGTCCGTCGGCGCGCGATGCGCGCGCCGACGCCGCGAGCACGGCGTCGAATGCTCCGAGCTCCGGGTGGTCCTCGAACAACTGCAGGCCGAGCGCAAGTTCGACCTCGCCGATCGTCAGCAGCGGCGCAAGGATCCGGGCGTAGTCGCGGCCCATGTCCGCCGCGTCTCCCCGTTCGCGCCGGCGCGCTCGAACGAGCACGAATTCCTGGATCACCTCCGGCGTGGTCGTGGCCTCGACTCGCCGGTCGATGATCGCCTGGACGAGACGCCGGCAAGGCTCACGCAGCGCATGGTCGGCTCCGACCGCGTAGACAAGGACGGTCGTGTCCAGGACGATCATCCTCGCCGCCCTCGGACATCCTCCAACTCGGCCCGAAGGGCCTCCGGGTCGGGGACCTCCATCGGCGCCGCGGCCAGAATGCGTCGACCGGCGGCCTCGCGCTCGGATGTCGGCTGGGCCATGCCTCGATCGATGGCCTCTCGAACCACCAGGGCGACGGACACGCCACGGCGCTGCGCCACGGCGGCCAGTCGCCGATAGCGGTCATCATCGATGAGGATATGAAGGCGACGACCAAGCATGCGCATACAGTGGCATGCACAGGCGACGGCGGGCCGACGACGAGCAGTACTCAGGGCGTATCGGCGGGCTCCGGCAGGATCGAGAAGCCCTCGGCAGCGAAGTCATCGTCGAGCGTGAATGCCACCGTCACACGGCGTTCGCGCATCACCGCGAACGACACGGCATCCGCGAGCGAATAGGGCCTGCCTGACCTGGCACGCAGGATCTGCAGCGCGGCTTCACGGCGGCCCTCATCGACTGCGACAACCTCGATCCGGGCTGAACCGCCCACCCGATCGAGGAGCGCCAGCGCGGGCGCCGGTCCGTGCCGCGACAGGGTGAGCGCATGCAGCTCCGCGAGCACCAGCTCGGTGGTGAGCAGCATGTCCCCGCCGCGCATCACCTGTTCGAAGGCGAGCCGGCAGGCCGCATGCCGATCGGCGCCGAGGCGTGCCGCCGCGAAAAGCGCGCTCGTGTCGAGGAAGACGGCGCTCAACCGTTCGCTCGCCCGAGCGTGTCCTCAGGGCTCTCCTGCGTGCCTGCTTCCGCGGCGTACGCATCGGCGAGATACGCGTCGTGATTGGCGGCGACGTCTCCGTGCGCGAGCGGACCTTCGTCCTCGCCGAGCATCCCAATGATCCCGAACGCCGAATCATCCTCCGCCGGGAGCGCGGCCAGGTACGCGGCAACGCTCTCCCGAACCAGCGAGCCCATGGAGCGGCCTTCTCGTGCCGCAAGCTGCTTGAGCCGGCGATGCTGTCGGCGCTCGAGCTGGACCTGGAATGGTACGAGTTCTTCCATCGGCCAGATCATATCATTGTCCATGATATCGACTGGATGCCACATAGGTCGCGTCGCTAGACTGGCGCCATGGACGCCAGTGCCGCTGCCGATACCTTCATCACTCGCCTCGACGCCGCCGAGACGCGGCTTGCTCGCCTCGCCGATCACCCGTTCCCGGCCGGCCTCACCGAACCCGAACCCGGGGGCGAGGAGCGTTGGGACGCCGCACGAGTCTGGGCGCATCTCGCGGAGTTCCCCGCCTTCTGGACCATCGAGATCCGCAGGATCCTTGCCGGCGCGCCCGGTGAACAGGTCCCGTTCGGTCGAATGAAGGCCGACCCCGGGCGGGTCGATCCGATCGAGCGCGACCGCCTGCTTCCCATCGACGCGCTGTGGTCTCGCATCCGGTCAGGGATCGACGCCGTCCGAGCGCTGGCCGTCAGCCTTTCACCGAACGACTGGGATCGCGTCGGTCAGCACGTGCGGTTCGGCCCGACGAGCGTCCGGTCGGCGCTCGACTTCTTCATCGCGGACCACCTGGAAGAACACGCCGCGCAGCTGGAGAAGCTGGCCACCGCCGGTTGAGGTGGCCAAAGCGGCCGGCCCGGCGTCACCGCTTCCCGGGTCTGCCTACCCCGACCGACCCTCCCGGACCAGGTTCTTCACGATGAAGAAGACGTTCGCCGGGCGCTCCGCCATGCGTCGCATGAAATACGGGTACCACTGGTTCCCGAACGGCACGTAGACGCGGACGATGTACCCGTCGCGCACCAGCTGCTCCTGGAGGTCGCGCCGAATGCCGTACAGCATCTGGAACTCGTATCGATCCGGCCCGATGCCGTGCCGCGCCGCGACCTGCTTTGCGCGTTCGATGAGCTTCTCGTCGTGCGTCGCCAGCGCCGGGTACGTGCCGTCGACGAGCAGGCGCTGCATCAGTTCGGCGTAGCTCTCGTCCACCTCCGCCTTGGAGGGGAACGCCACGGTCGCCGGCTCGTTGTAGGCACCCTTGCAGAGGCGGACCCGGATCCCCTCGCGGCAGAGCTGCTCCACGTCGGCGGCCGAGCGGCGCAGGTACGACTGGATCACCACGCCGACGTTCCCGTGTTCCGCGAAGAGGTCGCGCGCGATCTTCAGCGTGACGTCGGTCTTGGGGTGGTCCTCCATGTCGACCCGGACGAAGGCACCCTGCTGCTTCGCGGCCGAGGCGATGCGCCCGACGTTCTCCCGGCACAGCGCCTCGGAGACATCGAGGCCCATCTGGGTCAGCTTGAGGCTGACATTGCCGTCGATGTCATTCCTGCCGGCCAGGGCAGCGAGCGTCTCCATGTAGCGGTCGCCGGCGGCACAGGCGGCCTCGCGCGAATGCACCGACTCGCCGAGGACATCCACGGTCGTGTGCATGCCCGCCCTGCGCAGCCGCTCGAGGGCCGGGAGCACGGCCGGCAGCAATTCCCCGGCCACGAACCGGTGGACCAGCCCCTTCGTGAGCGGCACGCTGCGGACGCCGCGTTCCAGGGTTCGCTGGTGCGAGGCCCAGACAAACCCGGCGCGCATGGCATGTCCCGGCACCTCGCGGGCTCGCTGGATGGCATCCCGGTGCGCCCGTCGATCGGCCAGGCGTGCGTGGATGGCGGCCCGGATGTCCTCGTCGGACGGCACACCGTCGAACCGGCCGTTCCCGTCGCCGTAGAGCCGGCACGAAAGCCCGACCGGCTGCAAATCGACGGGCGCCACGTCCTTCCCGTCGAGTCGGATTGTGGGCGATCCGTGAAAGCAATGGCTCGCGGCCTCGTCAAGGTTCTCGATCGGAATCCTGCGGATCTCGGCGTGGACATCCTCGTTGGCAAGGACCCAGCGCAGGGCACGCTCGGCGCGCTCGGCGTGGGGGCAGTCAGGCGTGTACAGCAGTTCGGCTTTGATCGGTGTCATCGGCGCCGAGGGTAGCGCTCGTGAGCGCGGCCGTAAGGGGCGGAATGGCCGAAATTCCAGCGAAAACGGCCCCTATCAGCCACAGCGGCCGCACGTCGCCCCCGCTCCAGCCGAGCACCTGCGCCGAGATGAGCGGCCCGACGATGCCGCTCACGTACAACGGCACCAGCGCAAGGTTGAGGATCGGCGAACGCACGTCGGCCGGCAGGCCCGTGGCGAGCAGCGTGTAGAGCATCGCCGTCGCCGTCGCGAAGCCGATCCCGTAGGCCGCGTAGGCCACCGCGAACGGCAGCATGTCGCGCGCAAGCCAGGCGCCGACGAAACAGACGACGACGATCATCACCGCCGCCTGGTAGACGCGCCGGTGTCCGATCCGATCGCTGAACCGGCCGGCGACGGGCGAGCCGATCGACGCGGCCACCCCATAGGCGCCGGCGACGATCCCGACCGTGGTCGCGAGCATCCGCGGCCCATTGATCGACTGGACGTAGATCGCCAGGAACGGGAACACCACGCGCTGGCCGAGCAGCAGGAAGAAGTACGCGATGAACATCGCGCGCGCCAGCGGCGTGCGGTAGACGGCCGCGAGCGACCGCCGAACCAGGGTCATGACGCCGTACGAACTGCGCGGGCGGTCGGGCCGCTCGTGGTAGAGCGTCATCAGCATGACCACGACCAGCCCGCTCAGGCCGGCATCCAGCAGGAACAGCGCCTGGACGCCGAACGTGTCCGCCAGGACCCCGCCGAACCCCGGACCCAGCGAAATCCCGAGCGGCGCCGCGATGCCGACGAGGCTGATCGCGAACCCCAGCCGCCGGCGCGGGGTCCGGTCGGTGATCTCGGCCAGCATGACCCCGGTGTTGCCGAGCACCAGCCCGATCAGCGGGACCACGACGAACACCTGCCAGATCTGGCCCGCGACCGCGAGGAGGGTCCAGAGCACGAACTCCACGGCAGCGCTTCGAACGATGATCGCCTTGCGGCTGTAGCGATCGGCCCATGCGCCCCAGAACGGCGCGAGCGGCAGGCCCAGGACCAGCGCGGAGGTCGACAGCAGCGCGACCGTCGTGGCGGCCTCTGGCCCTGTGACGCCCAGCTGGGTCACCAGGATGGGCAGGAAGGCGAAGAAGTGCCCGAACCCGACGGTCTCGACGAAACCGGCGATGGCGAACACCGCGGTCAGGCGACGCCAATCCGAGGCGGGCTCGTCCGGCATCGCGCCCGCCGTGGCCGGGGGCGTGGCCCCGTCGACTGCGTCCGGGTCCGTCACGCCGCAAGCCATCCGGGCGCAGGATCGAGACGAATCATTCGAGACGTCCCGGTGCCCCCGAGCCGGCGCGGCCGAGGGAACCCGATCGCCGCCGGCCGGTCGTCCCGGATGGTCGCCGAGTTCGACCGCGGGCGCGCCGGGAACTCGCGCCGCCGTGCAGACAGGGCCCTCGCGCCACCCTGCGACGTGTCAGGCTGGACGCCTGCGCGACCGCCCCGAAGATTGGGCGGACGGTGATCCGGAGGACGTGACATGGGTGGCATGGAGAACGATCTCTACAAGCTCAAGGGAATCGGGCCCAAGTACACGGAGATGCTCGAGTCAATCGGCGTCGACTCCATCAAGGAGCTGAGCCATCGCAATCCTGAGAACCTCTATCAGGTGATCCTGGACCGCCACGGACCGGTTGTCGGTCTCTCTGTGAAGCAGGTCGAAGGCTGGATCGCTGAGGCGAAGAGCCTCCAGACCGCGGGCTGACCCGCGGGCATTCTCCCGCGTAATTTGCGGTGAGGCGGGCGCCGCGGATTCAGCCCGGCGTCCGCCCTCAGGACCCTGCGGCGGTATCCGCCTCCAGTTGGCGGCCGAGTTCCTCGGTTCGCCGGTAGGCAGCCCAGACGGCTTCTGAGAGCACGGTCCGCAGGCGGCCCAATTCCAGTTCGTGGAGTGCCGCGGCGCTCGTCCCTCCCGGCGATGTCACCATGTTACGGAGCTGCGCCGGGTGCATGCCGCTCGCCTTGGCGAACATCGTGCTCCCCTCCAAGGTTTCGATCACGAGGTCGTGCGCCACGTGGCGCGGGAAGCCCAGGTGCACCGCAGCGTCGATCAACGCTTCCATCACGAGGAAGACGTAGGTCGGGCCGGTCCCGCTCACGGCCGTGGCCATGGCGACAAGCTTCTCGTCGTCGACCGACAGCTGCATGCCGAGACTGCCCAGCAGGCTCGCAGCCTGTGCTCGCTGCGCGGTCGTCACTTCCGGTGTCGCGTACCACACGGTCACGCCCCGGCCGAGTTGGGCCGGCGTGTTGGGCATGCTCCGGACGAGCTGGGGGTGTCTCAGGACGTTGGCGAGCGCTTTCGTCGTCGCGCCGGCGATGATGCTGATCACCAGCTGGCCTCCCCGGAGGGCGGGAGCCAGTTCGCGACCGACCTTTCCGAGCATCTGGGGCTTGATGCCGAGCACGATGACATCCGCGTGCCGCACGGCTTCCACATTCGAATTCGACGGCCTGGATCCCGTGTTCGCGCCGGAGCGCCTCCCGACGATCCTCCCGGGGATGGCTGGCGATGATCTGCTCGGGGCCGACCTCCTCGCCCTTGAGCAGGCCGGCGATCATGGCCTCCGCCATGACGCCCGATCCGACGGTTGCGATGGTGCAGTCCCTGAGCGACATGCGCGGGAGTATAGGGGTGTGCGGCGCGCTCACCGGCACCGGACGCACCTGGCAGGCCATTCCGGCCTTGAGCATCCTTGTGTGCCGCGCAGAGACCCGCAGTGCAGAAGACCCGCAGGGTTTGTTCCGCCGCAGGGATTCGTCGACATGCCCCCACCGTTATCCTCGGTCGACGAACCGGCACTCGCCATCGACCTTCCGCCGTGCTCAGCGCGGCGCCAGGGCCTCCAAGGTCGGCAGGTGTTCCGTCACGCCATACGGCGACAGCGGGATCAGCGCCACCTGGTCCGCGCCCGCGAGGTGCATCGCCCGGATCCGCGCCCGGATCGCCGTGGCGTCGCCCCAGGCGACCATCGCATCGACGAGACGGTCCGTTGCCATGGTCCAGTCATGTGCCTCGAACCCCTGGATCTCCCAGCTCGCCTGGTAGTTCGGTGTGCGGAGGTAGGGCGACAGGTAGCGGCGTGCGGCCGTCCGAGCGCGCTCGGGATCGGTCTCCAGCACAACCGGGAGCGTGACGAACAACTGCCCGGGATTGCGGTTCGCCTCGATCGCGGCGTGGTCCATCACGTCGCGGATGCGGCCGATGCGCTCGGCGGTGACCAGGTACGGAAAGGCGCCATCCGCGCGCGTCACCGCCAGGCCGACCATTCCCTCACGGAGCGCAGCGAGCACGAGCGGAGGCTCGGCATTGCCCCGCCGCTGAGGATCGTCCGCGATCCCGGGGCCCTTGTAGGGCAGGCGTTCGTAGTCGTCCAGGAACTCCCGCATGCGGGTCAGTGGCTTCTCGTAGGTATGCCCGCGCAACTTCTGGGCGAGGTGCGCGTGTGACACACCGAGCCCGAGCGTGAACCTGCCACCGGTCAGTTCGTGGAGCGTCATGGCGGCCATCTTGGTTGTCTGGGCGTCGTGGCCCCAGATCGACACGATGGAGGTGCCAAGACGCATGCGACCGGCATCCCCTGCCACTGCGCCGAGCAGCGTGAACGGCTCGCGGCCGACGGTCTCCGGCACCCACAGGCAGTCGTACCCAAGATCCGCGACGGCACGCACGTAGTCGTGGAGTGCCGCGGCATCGAGCGAGTCGAGATGCCCCCAGACACCGACGGAGAAGAGCCCCGAGTCGTCGGCGGCGATATCGTCTGTGTCATCCGCGTCGCCCGGCGCGTCGATGTTCGCGATCTCGTCATCCTCGGTCATCGCTCTGCAACTCCCATCATGAAGAAGCGCCCGGTCCGATCGACGGTCGCCCGGCTGAAGCCCGCCACGAGCAGCGCGCGCTCGAGTTCCGGTGGCGCGTAATAGATCTTCGGGATGCGGAACTCGCGCCCGTCGGCGAGACGACGAAGCGAGGTGCCGTCTGCGGCGACCGGGTCGCTGTCGCGTGCCCCGGATTCAGGGTCCGGCAGCGAGTCGATGAACAGGAAGCGGCCGCCAGGCCGGAGCCACTCGCGACAGAGCTCCAGGAATCCGCTCAGCCGCTCCCGCCGGACATGGCTCACCCAGAAACCGCAGAAGAGCGTGTCGACCTGGCGATCGGGGGCGGCCCACGCGTCGCGCACGTGAAGATGCGCCAGCAGGCCGTGCGCCAGGAGCCGGCGTCGCGCGAGCTCGAGCGTCTCCGCCACCGCATCGTACGCCCAGAGCGTCCCCTTCTGGGCGAGCAGCGCTGACCACCAGCCGGTTCCCGCGGCAAGCTCGGCGATGTCGCCGTCCACCGGTTGGGCATCCAGCCACAGGGTCACGGCATCAAGCTCAGCGTGCCACGGGAGGTCGAGCGCCGGGCCTCGCGAGTAGCGCCCCCTGCGCAGGTACCAGTCGTCGTATTCGGGCGCGCGGGCCGCGTAGTAGGCGCGAAGTGCCGCATCCTCCCGGGCATGCAGCGCCGTGGCGACGCCGGCCGTCGCGGCAGCCCCGGCGGTCGCGGCAGCCCCGGTGGTCACCGCGGACCCGGGCGTCGCGGCAGCCCCGGTGGTCACCGCGCGATCCCGCAGCGCCGCCCTGAGCCGAAAGCGCAGGAACTCGTTGTCCTGCGCGCGACCCAGGCAATCGGGGCATAGCGCTGCCCAACCCTCCAGGTCGCCACCGGACCGGGTGCGCCACGCCCGGCCGCACCAGAGGCAGTCGAATGACTCGCGGAACGGCACGCCGCCCGACGCCCTCCTTCTCGTCCTCAGCGCGGATAGGCCGGTCCGACCGGGATCCACGCCTGGGAGGGCGCGATCTCGACGAACCCTTCCGGGTCGAACAGTTCCGCCAGCAGCGCGATCCCGTCGATGACCCGCGGTCCGGGCCGGCAGAAGTACCCGGCGCCGTCCAGCGCGAACAGCTCTCCCCGCCGCACGGCTCGGAGCTGGTTGAACCAGTCAGGGCGCGGCATGTTGTCGAATTCCGTCGCCGTCCGGTTTGCGTCGTAGGCGCAGGGCATCATCATCAGCTGATCCGGGTCCACGGCCCGGATCTGGTCCCAGGTCGTCTGCGCGGAGCGCTCGCCCTCCCGACCCAGCAGATCCCAGCCACCTGCGCGTCGAACCTGTTCCGGGATCCATCGGCCTGATGCGAACGGCGGATCCAACCATTCGAGGCACGCAATCCGTCGAGGCGGGACGCCGTCCAGGCGGCGCTCGAGCACCCGGTTCTCGATCGCGGCGAGCCGCTCGCGCAGCAACTCCAAGAGGCCGACCGCCTCGTCCTCCGCCTCCGTCATCGCGCCGATTGTGGATATCGTGTTGAAGATTCCCTCGATCGACCGGGGATCCAGGCTGACCACCGTGATCTCCGGGTCGATCGAACGCGCGGCGTCCGAGACCTCCGGGCAGCCCTCCCCGCAGGCATCGCAGTATTCCTGGACCAGGATGACGTCCGGGCGAACGGCAGCCAGGGCGTCCACGTCCAACCGATGGAGCGACGCGCTCCCGTGCACCGAGTGGATCACCCGATCGTGGATCTGTTTGCCTCCCTCCGGCGGCGCACCGCCGACAGGGGCCGTGACCGCCGGCAGGTCAGCCGCCTCGGGCGGGTAGTCGCACAGGTGACTGCGTCCGACCAGTTCATCGGCGAGCCCGAGTGCGTAGACGATCTCTGTGGCCGAGGGCATCAACGAGACGATCCGCATCCGGGGAGCATAGCCTCCCGGACTTCACTGGCGATTGCGTCCCAGCCGCGAACCAACAGGACCGGACGGCAGACCGCCGGCCGCGCCAGGCCGGGCGTTTCCGACCCCCGCACGGGCGCTTCGGCCCGTCGCTGTCGTGACTCGCGGTGGTTCGCGGGTCGGAGCCAGTGGGGTAGCCTACGGTCATGACCACCAGCGCTTCCGCCCCCGCGGCCCACGGGGGCTCGGTTCGATCGTCCCCCGACGGGCCCCCGGCAGTCCAGGTCGATGGCGTCTGGAAGCGCTTCGGCTCGACGGACGTCGTCCGGGACCTGGCATTCGATCTGCGCCGCGGGGAGATCATGGGTTTCCTCGGACCGAATGGGGCCGGCAAGACCACGACGATGCGGATGATCCTGGACATCATCCGCCCCGATCGCGGGTCGATCCGCGTGTTCGGTGGCCCGCCGGGCGTCGACCACCAGGACCGCGTCGGCTACCTCCCCGAGGACCGGGGCCTGTATCGCGACGTCCCAGTCATCGACACCCTGACCTACTTCGGCGCCCTCAGGGGCATGACGACGTCCCAGGCCCGAGCGCGGGCGAAGAGCCTCCTCGAGGAGGTCGGCCTCGGCGATTCGATCCGCAAGACTGCGGGCGAGCTCTCGCGCGGCATGCACCAGAAGGCGCAGCTGATTGCCACCGTGATGAACGAGCCGGAACTGCTGATCGTCGACGAGCCGTTCCAGGGGCTCGACCCGGTGAACGCCGAGATGCTCAAGGGCGTTCTCCTCGCGCAGCGGGACCGCGGTGCCGGCGTGATCATGAGCACGCACGACATGGGCGATGCGCAGACCCTGTGCGACCGGATCGTCCTGATCGACAAGGGCCGGCGCCTGCTGTACGGCACCGTCTCGGACGTTCGCCGCGCATTCAGCGACGGTGCCGTCGAGGTCACCGGGAGCGACATCCCGACCGATCCGGCGCAGCTCAACAGCGTGAGCCACGCCACCGCCCACGACGGGACGGTGCGGTATCTGCTGCAGCGGGACGCCTCTGCGCGGGACCTCTTCCGGGAGCTGGCGGACTCGGGCGCGTCCGTTGAGCGATTCGCGGTGGAGGCGCCCAACCTGAACGAGATCTTCATCCGCACCGTGGCGGGTGATCCGCGAGCGGAGGCGGTGCAGTGAGCGCGACGAGCGGCGCGGCGCGAAGCTCTCGCGCCCGGTTCCTCCGCCTGGTGGGGATCGTCGCGCGTCGGGACTACACGCGGACGGTGGCGCGGCGCGGCTACATCTTCGGCACGCTGCTGCTGCCGATCGCCTTTGGCGCGCTGCTCCTGCTGTCCAGCTTCCTGTCGACCTCATCGCTCGGGCGCAACGGGAACACCGGCCCGGGTCAGCTGGTCATCGTGAACGAGTCGAACCTGGTGCTGGTGATCCACCCCACCGTCGAGCCGAACGTGTCGCTCACGACGCAGGTCGACGCGACGGCACAGGTCAACGCCGGGACGCTCAAGGAGTTCTACGTCATTCCTGCGACCTACCCTGCGAGCCCCGACGTGCAGCGGATCCAGGGAACAGAGAAGACCCTCGGCCTCGACTCCATCCAGCGGCAGCAGGCCCAGGCGCAGGAACTCGATCTCATCCTGCGCGACACGTTGCTGACGACCGCCAATGTGCCGCCGGTCGTCGCCGTCAGGCTGTCGGCGCCATCCGTGATCACATCGACGGACGTGAACGGTACCCCGGTGTCGCAGGCGTCGGTCGTGGCATCGTTCATCCTGCCGTACGTCTTCACGCTGCTCTTCGTCATGAGCATCTTCATCACCAGCGGGTACCTCCTCCAGTCGGTCACCGAGGAGAAGGAGAACCGGGTCGTGGAGATCGTCCTGAGCTCCATTCCGGCGCTGCCGCTGATGGCCGGCAAGATCCTTGGGCTCGGCCTCGCGGGCCTGACGCAGGTGGTGATCTGGCTCATGACGGCGCTGATCGCATTGCCCCTGATCAATGCGCAACTCGCGACGAACATCCAGGTCGCGCCCGTCACGCTGGTGCTGGCGGTCCTGTACTTCGTCCTCGGTTACCTGGCGTACGGGGCGATCTTCGCGGCCGTCGGATCCGTTGCGCCGGGCTCGCGCGAGGCGCAGCAGTACTCGAGCTTCTTCGGCGTCATCGCCGTCCTGCCGCTCATCTTCAGTTCCGTCTTCCTGACGGACCTCAACTCGCCGATCGTCTGGATCCTGGCCCTGTTCCCGCTCACGACTCCCGCGACGATGCTCGAGGTGCTGACGCTGGCGCCGACCACGCCGTGGGTCATGGTGGTCATCACGCTCGTCGACCTCGTCGCGTTCGTCCTGCTCGCGACGGTGGCGTGCGCGCGGATCTTCCGCGCCACCCTGCTGCTCTACGGCGTACGGCCTGACGTGCGCCAGATCATGGGTGCGGTGCTCGCCCGCGGATAGCCGCGCCAGTCAGGCCTGTGGAACCGCAGGGCAGCCGGGATCCTCCGACGGGCCGTCGGTCTCGTGCCGGGATGAAGGGCTCGCGTGCGGGCGAGCCCTCGGGTGGCGTTCGGCCGGTCAGGTCTGCGGCTTCAGCTGCTCGAGCGTCGCGCGAGCCGAGTCCTTGTCCTTGAACCAGCGCGCATTGAGCTCCGTGTAGGGCGCCCACTCGGCGGGGACCGAGTCCTCGGCGAAGATCGCGCTCACGGGGCACTCGGGTTCGCAGGCGCCGCAGTCGATGCACTCGTCCGGGTCGATGTAGAGGGTCCGGTCCACGCCCTGGTCGAAGTGGATGCAGTCGACGGGGCACACCGCGACACACGCCTGGTCCATCACGTCGACGCACGGCTCGGCGATCACGTAGGTCATCTGCAGGTCACTCCTCTGCGCCCGGCATTGAGCGGCCGAGCCGAAACGCTGTTCAGGGCTGTCCCCCCGGGGAAAGGCATCTCAGTGTATCGCGACGGAGGCGCTCCCGGTCGCCGCCGGGCGCAGCTGCAGTTGGCCGATCATCCCGTGCTCGAGGTGACCGGGCAGGTGGCACATGAGCGCAAGGTCTCCCGCTCCGGGCACCGTGTAATCGACCGTCGCGGACTGGCCCGGCCACAGGAGCACCCGCACCCCGCCCGTGGACGGCGGCACGCTGGCAGGAGGCGGGGTCGCGAACGGGGCCGGCGGCGTTGCGGCGGCGTCGGCCCCTTCCCAGGCGTCCTGCACTGTTGTGTTGCCGAGCGCGAACTCGTGGGGCAGCATCCCGGCGTCGAAGATCGTGATGCGCACGGTCTCGCCGCGGATCAGGACGATCGGACGGGGATCGAACAGGTAGTCGCGCATGATCACGGTCACCGGTCGCGGCGAAGCGGAGGTCCCGGGCGAGGCGATCGGTGGGGGCGGCACCGACTGCGCCGACAGCTGGGCGCCGATCAGCACAAGCGTGAGCGCGACGGCGAAGAAGGCGATCGTCACGTAGACGGGGGCACGCGAGGCGCGCCGGGAGTCGCCGGACATGCCGCAATTCTGCGAGTGACACGCAGCGACTGCAGCCAAGGGGTCGTGAGGGGCCGGCCGACGGCGGAGGACAGCATGGCGCCGGGGGCTTGCGGCAGCGGCGAACGGACCGTGCGCAAGGCGCCGGGTCCCGCTTGACAGCGATCGTGCGGAGGCCGCAAAGTGCGCGCACTCGCGAACCGGCCTGCGCCCGGTCGAGACTGTCCGGGTCGAGATTCGGGGAAGGGCGCCGAACGGTTCGCCGGCGGGGCATTGGGCCCACCATAGGCATCGAGCCACCAGAGGAGATGACAGTCGCCGTCGAGCCGCGCTCCGCACCGTCACCGGGAGCGACCACGACAGAGCGGACGACGATCCAGCGTCCGGCCGCCGTCCATGTCCAGGGGGTCCGCAAGCTGTACGGCGACGTGCTCGCCGTGGCGGGCATCGACCTGTCGATCGCCCAGGGCGAGTTCTTCTCCCTGCTCGGCCCGTCCGGGTCCGGAAAGACGACGACCCTGCGCATGATCGCCGGCTTCGAGACCCCGACCGAGGGACGCATCATCCTGGACGGGGCCGACGTCACCGGGCGTCCGCCCTACCAGCGAGACGTCAACACTGTCTTCCAGGACTACGCGCTCTTCCCCCACATGAACGTTGCCGACAACGTCGGCTATGGGCTCATGATTCGCAAGGTTCCCAGGCGCGAGCGCGAGACCCGGGTGGCAGATGCCCTCCGGATGGTCCGCCTGGAGACGTACCAGCAGCGCCGGCCGAGCCAGCTGTCGGGCGGCCAACGCCAGCGCGTCGCGCTGGCCCGGGCCCTGGTGAACCGCCCGAAGGTCCTGCTCCTCGACGAGCCGTTGGGCGCGCTCGATCTCAAGCTCCGCCAGGAGATGCAGATCGAGCTCAAGACCATCCAGCAGGAGGTGGGCATCACGTTCGTGTACGTGACCCACGATCAAGAGGAGGCGCTCGCGATGAGCGATCGCCTCGCGATCTTCAACCGCGGGCTGATCGAGCAGGTCGGGACGCCGGCGGACGTCTACGAGCGTCCGGCGACCGCGTTCGTGGCGGGGTTCGTCGGCACGTCCAACATCATCGCGGACGGAGTCGCGGAAACGGTGCTCGGCCGGCGGGGCACCTTCACCGTCCGGCCGGAGAAGATCCACCTCGGCGACATCGGAGATGCGGTCCCGGCCGGGTTCGTGACGGCGGACGGCCATGTCCGTGACGTCGTCTACCTCGGATCGGACACGCGCTATCTCGTCGCACTCGACGCCGGTGGTGAGCTCGCCGTGATCAGGCAGAACTCGTCCACCTCGTCGATGGAAGCGCTGGCGCTCAAGGGCAGGGCCGTCCGGTTGAGCTGGGATCGCCGGTACGCGCTGCCCGTTGCCACCGACCTGGCTTCGACAACACAGGAGGCATGAAGCATGAGCACGATCCGTCTGCGCAGCCGCTCCGGCGTCCTGGCCGTGATGACGGCCGCGGTTCTCACACTCGCCGCGTGCAGTGGCTCGGGGGCGACGCCCGGCGCGGCGACCGCCACGCAGGCCGGAACGTCGGCGGCCACGACGCCCGCGGCCCCCGGCGCCAGCCCTGCGGCCTCGATCACGCCGCTCCTCCCGACGATCGATCTGTCGACCGTCGGCGGCCCGGGCGAGGGTGAGCTGAACCTCATCATCTGGCCGGGCTACGCGGAGAGCGGCACCAACCTTCCCGAGTACGACTGGGTGAACCCGTTCACGGCGGCCACCGGGTGCAAGGTCACCACCAAGCCGGACGACACGTCCGACCAGATGGTCACCGACATGCGGCAGGGCGGCGGCACCGTGTACGACGGCGTATCGGCGTCGGGCGACGCGACCAACCGGCTCATCGCGCATGGCGACGTGGCCGTCATCGACACGACCAAGATCCCCGGATTCGCCGACGTCGCACCGTTCCTGCAGAACGCCCCGCACTACGTGGTCGGCGGCCAGCATTACGGCGTCCCGCACGGATGGGGCGGCAACCTGCTCATGTACAACACGCAGAAGGTCACGCCGGCCCCGACCAGCTGGGATGTGGTCTTCGACCCCGCAAAGGCACAGGCGTTCAAGGGCCTGGTGACGGCCTACGACAGTCCGATCTACATCGCGGACGCGGCGCTGTACCTGAAGGCGCATCAGGCGAGCCTCGGCATCACCGACCCGTACGAGCTGACGGCTGCGCAACTCGATGCCGCGGTCCAGCTGCTCACCGCACAGAAGCCGTTCGTCGGCAAGTACTGGTCGGCGTACACCGACGAGATGGACAACTTCACCAGCGGTGCGAGCGTGGTCGGGACCGCGTGGCCGTACCAGGTCAATACACTGAAGGGCGCAAGCCCCCCCGTGCCGGTGGCGAGCGTCGTCCCCAGCGAGGGGATGACCGGCTGGGCCGACACCTGGATGATGTCGAGTCACGCCAAACACCCGAACTGCATGCAGAAGTGGATGGCGTGGATGATCACGCCGCAGGTGCAGGCGCAGGTCGCCGAGTACTTCGGCGAGGCGCCGGCGAACCCGAAGGCGTGCCAGTACCTGAACGTCGGGTACGGGTCATACGCACTCCCCGGCTTCTGCGACAAGTACAGCGTGAACGACGCCAAGTTCTACGGGAGCATCGCGTTCTGGAAGACACCGCAGGCTGATTGCGGCGACTCCCGCGGCCAGACGTGCACCGACTACAGCGTGTGGACCCAGAAGTGGACCGCGATCCGCGGATGACCGCGGCGTGATCCGCCCGACGATCGGCTCGGGGCGGCTGCCTCGAGCCGATCCTTCCCGTGCGGCGCGGGCAGTGGCCTCTGCAGGCGCGTCGGCGCCGGATCCGACCTGGGGGCGGAGCCACGGCTGGGGGCGGAGCCCGGCCCCTGGGCCGAGTCAGGCGTTTCGGCGGAGCCCGGCGTGAGCGACCTGGCACCGGCCGTCGATCCGGCCGGCGTCGATCGAGGCGGCATTCGCCGCCGCGCGCTCGACTGGTTCTACCGTACGCCGCGCGCGGCGCTGTCCGCCGTGCTGGCGCCGCCGGTCGGCTGGATGGGCGTGGTCTATTTCGGCTCGCTCGCCGTGCTGCTGGTGTCGGCATTCTGGTACCTGGATCCGACCACCTCGGCGATCGTCAAGAGCTTCAGCCTGGTCAACTTCCAGACCCTTCTGTCCGAGCCCGTCTACCGCGACATCACGCTGCGAACGGTCGGCATGGCGGCGGCGGTCACGCTGACCGCAGCCGTCCTGGCATTGCCGACCGCGTTCTACATGGCCCGCATGGCATCGCCTCGTACGCGACGAATCCTGGTCGTTGTCGTATTGCTGCCCCTGTGGTCCAGCTACCTCGTCCGGGTCTATGCATGGCGGGTCATCCTCCAGCCGAACGGCCCGCTCGAATGGGCAGCACACCAGGTGGGGCTGGGGGGAGTCCGCTTCGGGTTCTCGGACGTGTCCGGGTGGATCGTGTTCACGTATCTCTGGCTGCCGTACATGATCCTGCCCATCTACGCCGGGCTCGAGCGGATCCCCAACTCCCTGTTGGAAGCGTCCGCGGACCTCGGCGGCCGATCCTGGGTGACATTCCGCCGGGTCATCCTGCCGCTGGCGTTCCCCGCGATCGTGGCCGGGTCGATCTTCACCTTCTCCCTGACCCTCGGCGACTACATCACGCCACCGCTCGTCATGAACAGCGTGTTCATCGGCAACGTGATCTATGAGAACCAGGGGGTCGCCGGCAATATCCCGCTGGCGGCCGCCTACTCGATCGTGCCAATCATCATCATGGGCATCTACCTGCTCCTGGCCCGTCGGGCCGGTGCGTTCGAGTCGCTGTGATGGGGCGCTGGGGTCTGCGCGTCGTCACCCTCCTGGTGCTCGGATTCCTCTACCTCCCGCTGCTTGTCATCTTCCTTTACTCCTTCAACGCCGACCGGTTCCAGTCCTGGCCGATCACGGCGTGGACCGCAAAGTGGTACGCGGATGCGTTCGCCAACTCGGGCGCTCGCGACGCGTTCGTGTTGTCGATCGAGGCGGGCATCGGCGCGACCGTGCTCGCGATGATCCTCGGCACACTCGCGGCGCTCGCGGTGCACCGGTTCCGCTTCTTCGGGCGCGACGCCATCTCGTTCGCCCTGGTCCTCCCGCTTGCGCTGCCCGGCATCGTCACCGGCATCGCGCTCAGCACGTCGATCAACAACTTCGGGATCCCATTCAGTCCTCTCACGATCATCATCGGCCACACGACGTTCTGTGTCGTGGTCGTCTACAACAACGTCGTTGCGCGCCTCCGCCGCGGCTCACGATCCATCGAGGAGGCATCGATGGACCTCGGGGCCGACGCGCTCCAGACCTTTCGCCACATCACGCTCCCCGTCCTTGGTACGGCGCTGATCGCGGCGGGCATGCTCGCGTTCGCGCTCTCGTTCGACGAGATCATCGTCACCAACTTCACTGCCGGCACGCAGCAGACTCTGCCGATCTGGATCCTCAGCAACATCAAGCAGGCGAACCAGCGGCCCATCGTGAACGTGGTGGCGGTGATCGTGCTCATCCTCTCGACGATCCCCGTCTATCTCGCGCAGCGCCTTGCGGGCGCCGAAGCGGCGACCACTCGCTGAGCCAGTGCGCGGCAGGACGCGAATGCGGGCGCAGGACGGGAATGCGGGCGCAGGACGGGAATGCGGGCGCAGGACGCGAATGCCGGCTCCATCGATCCGGCGATCAGGCGTGCCGAGCTCCCGGCCGGCGGCACCAGCGTGACGACACGCCGCACCGGCGCCGACCGCCGGCGTCGACCCGGCGGCACGCTCTCACCCGACCCCTGTCGGAAGATCGATCCAGCGAAAGGGCGCGAGGCGAAGACCGGCCCACGGCACGATCTCGATCCCACCGAAGGCCTGGCTCACGATCCCGACGACGGTGACGACCGCGCAGGCGAGCGCCAGGACGAGGACCAGCAACGCGGCCTTTGGAGCATGACGGTGCACGATCAACGACAGGGTCTGCATGACTCTCCATCCTTGTGCCCAATGGTCGGCAGATCGCCGGACGCCTGGCGACGCGGCATCGATGGAGGCTAGGCCAGGGCTCTTGGCGCGCAGTTGAGCGCGACTTATCCGCGGCTTATGTGGACGGCGCGAGTCGATTCGGTCCTGGCGAACCACGCGTGAGTGCCATCACCTCCGAGTCACCGAGTGCCCTCGGGGCGGTTCGAGTGGCTCACGCTCGGCCCTCCGGGCGCCCGTTCCGTCGGCGGGATGGACGCACTCATGCCCGCCGCGGGACTCGCCCGGCGCGAGCAGCAAATGCTGCGTGAGGGGCTCCTCCGCACTCCGTCTCCACAACCGGTGTCGACAACCTTCAGGGCCCGGCGAAAGTGCTACCTTCGTGTACATGAACAACATCGTCGCCGTTGGTGCGCTCCGGCAGAACCTGAGTCGATACCTGCGACGCGTCGACAACGGCGAGCGGCTGCTCATCACCGATCGAAACCGCCCGATCGCCGAACTGGGTCCGCCTTCCAGTAGCGGGGCCGCCCTCGACAGGCTGATCGCGGAAGGACGGGTCTCTCGTCCGATGCGGCGCGGGCTACCGCCACCGCTGCGGCTCGATGGTGACCCGAAGGCTCTCAGTCGTGCCCTGGACGAAATCCGCGGCGAGGGCTGACGTTGGCGCTCTTCTACGCGGATGCGTCGGCGCTCGTCAAGCCTGAATTGCGGACGGTTGCGCCGGGAAGCTGAAGGCTCAGGTTCGGCGGCCCGGAGGAGCGTGAACGGCAGGCGGCCGACTACATGGAGGGGACGTAGTCCGGGTCGAAGAAGCGCTCCGGATCATCCCTGAACTCGAGCATGCAGCCCTTGCCGCAGAAGAAGTACGTCTCCCCCCTGTACTCGGACTGGTAGGGAGCGTCGTCGGTCTCCACCTCCATGCCGCAGACGGGATCGATGGCCGTTCCGGAGTCGGTCGATTGCGTCGGGTCCATGCCGGAAGTCTATGCCAAGACCTGTCCCGGCCCACCAGTCGTCCGGGGTTGGGTCCGAGCCGTTCGTCAACCTGTCCCGATTCCCGGGGCTCGCTGCCCCAGCAACGAGCCGCCGGGTCGGGGGGAGAACTTGCTCTTCGCAATCCTGTGAGACGATCGGCGAGCGGCCGCAGTTCCGGGGACCGATGATTGTGATTCCGCAATATGCGGGACGGGTGGCGGTACACACCTCCGACCGCGTGGCCGACCGCCCGCGGGGCGCCGGGGTCCGTCCACCGCTCCATCCGCGGCCGAAGCGCCGCCGGTCGCCGTCAGCCCGTCCGGCGCAGTGAATTCAACCCTGCTGTTCCAGAAGGCCTCTGAAACGGCGCAGGTCCTCGCGGAAGACCCACGTGAACACCGGCGCGAGCAGTGGGTCACCAAGTCTCACCGCCCATCGGCCGACCGTCCCGACGAGGGGGCCCGCGACCGGCAGCCGTGACAGCGCCGGCAGCAGTGGGACTGCTTCGATCGTCGCGCGAAGGTCCTCGCGCCAGAAGATGTGCGTCGACCCGTCGGGCAGCGGACGGAGACGGAACTCGCCGGTGCCGCGGAATGCGCCGAGGTGCGCGATCGCGTACACCGTTGGCGCGTCGAACGCCGTCACCTGGATCGGGTCCCGCTGTGCCAGCCCGAACATTCGGACCTCGCCGACCGCGATGCTCCCGACACCGAGCGGTCCCACGGTCACGATCTCGACCGACCGCAGGTCCCGCATCCACAGCGGCTGCCGCGGCACGTCGACGAGCAGGACCCAGGCGTCACGGATCCCGGCGCGAACACGGATATGACGTTCGATGACCGGCACGCGTCAAATGTAGACGCTTGCCGGAAGGCCGGCCTGGCCCGAATCCGACCCGAACGCACGGACGCCCGCCGTCCCGCTATCCTGCCGCCCGATGACAGAGACACGACGCCCACGGACTCACCGGCCCACCGAGGACCGCCGGCTGCTGATGCAGCGGCCCTACGCGGACACCTCGTTCCTCGAGACGGACGCCTGGAGAGCGCTGCGGATCATGGGCGAGTTCGTGGACGGGTTTGATGCGCTCGCCCGCCTGGGACCCGCCGTGAGCATCTTCGGGTCGGCACGAACGGCCGTCGACGATCCGATGTACCAGACCGCCCGCCTGCTCGCCCACCGTCTCGCCGAGCGCGGCTGGACCATCATCACGGGCGGCGGCCCGGGGATCATGGAGGCCGCCAACCAGGGGGCTCGAGAGGTCGACGGGGTCTCGGTCGGGCTGGGCATCGAGCTGCCCCACGAGCAGGGCATCAACGAGTACGTCAACCTGGCGATCGACTTTCACTACTTCTTCGTCCGGAAGACGATGTTCGTCAAGTACGCCCAGTCGTTCGTGATCTTCCCGGGCGGCTTCGGTACCCTCGACGAACTGTTCGAGTCGTTGACGCTCGTGCAGACGGGCAAGATCGAGCACTTCCCGATCATCCTGGTCGGGTCGGAGTACTGGCGCGGCCTCCTCGAGTGGATTCGCGGACCTCTCGCGAGCCATCACAACATCGCCGCGGTCGACGCGGACCTGCTCAAGGTCAGCGATGACATCGACGAGATCATCGGGTGGATCGAACAGGCGTTTGCCGCGGAGATGCGCGACCCCGATCCGACGGTCCAGGGCCGGGAAATCCAGGCGGCCCCCGCGGCACCCCCGACCCGGCCCGCCGTCTCGCAGCCGCATGGACGGAAGGAGACCACGAACTGATGCGCATCGCCATCGGGACCGACCATGCCGGCTTTCCGCTGAAGGCACCGATTTTGGCGTTCCTCCGTGCGGCCGGCCATGAGCCGGTCGACTTCGGGACGAACTCGACCGAGCCCGTCGACTACCCCGACTTCGTCGCCCCGGCGGCCCGGGCGGTCGCGTCGGGCGACTGCCGGCTGGGCATCGTGCTCGGCGGCAGTGGCACGGGCGAGCAGATCGTCGCGAACAAGATCCGCGGAATCCGCTGCGTCGAGGCAACCGATCCGGTGACCGCCAGGCTCGGCCGGGAGCACAACGACGCCAATGTCCTCTCGATGGGAGCACGGATCGTGGGCGCGGAACTGGCACTCGGGTGCGTGGAGGCCTTCCTGGCGGGTGAGTTCCTCGGCGGGCGCCACGCGCGGCGCGTCGACAAGATCCGCGCCCTCGAAGCGGAGTTCTGAGGCCGCCGGAGCCGAGGTGCCGGCGCCCACGGCCGGCTGGGTCCTATCGAGACGAGGATGCGTCTTCGACCAGTTGATGCAGGAGCAACTGCTGCGCAACGCCGGCGGCCGCTCCCCAATGTGCCGTCGCGGCCCGAACCTCGGCCTCGGACGGAAGGGTCGCACCGAGATACGCGCGGCCGACGGCCTTGCGAACGCCGAGGTCACCCGCCACGACGCGCGGTCGGCCCAGCGTGCGGGCAAGAAACCATTCGGCGCTCCAGCGGCCGATGCCGCGCAGGCGCGTCAGGTGGGCGACCACGGCCTCGTCGTCAAGGCGTTCGAGGTCGGCGCGATCGAGCCCACCGAGGAGCGCCGCCGTGGCGACAGCCACGACCGACGCCGACTTCGCCCGGGTCAGCTGCAGGGCGCGCAGCTCCTCCACCGAGGCCGGCGCGAACGGCTCGGGATCGAGCCCGTAGACGGCTTCGCCGTCGAGCTCGAGCCGGGCGCCGAACCGCTCCGCGAGCCGGCGGCGGATCTCGGCCGCCCAGCGAAGGTTGATCTGCTGGGCGCTGATCGATCGGACGAGTGCGGTGAATGGATCGGGCTGGATGACGGGTCGCACACCGGGGAATTGCGCCTCAGCTGCCGCAACCGGGGCGTCGGTGCCAGAAAGGCGTGCGAGCGCGTCCGGAGCCGTGACAAAGGCGGCCTGAAGGCGCTCGGCGACCGCCTCAAGGTCGCTCTCCGGTGCTGCCAGCACGACGGCGGGCGCTTCGACGGTGCCGACGGGTCGGGCTCGGGCGGGCACCCAGCGGTCATCGACCCGCCAGGCACGCAGCCACCTGGCCCCGTCCCACCGGTCGACGAGGTCGTCGCCCCAGCGCCCCACGCCGGCGAGCGAGCCCGGGATGTCAAGGGGCGAGTCGAGGGGGACGGTGATCGTCGCGATTCGGGCGGACATGCGGGCGCAACGGTAGCGCGCCGGGGCCGCGGGCCGCCGCTCGGTGGCCCCGAGGTCATTGGGGCCCGGCGTGCGTGGCACGATTGTCGACCCAGGTGGGGTGGTTGGTCCGGTCTATGGTCTGGGGCGGGCGTCGTGGTGCACGGCACGTTCCACGCCGCAGGCGTGGGCCACGACGTGGTCGCGCACGACCTCCAGGTGCTCGTCGGGTGTGTAGGACCGCGAGCCGGCTCGGTACGGGACCATGCCGAGCGCCGGCGATAGGATCCCGGCGCGGACCGTCGCGGGCGCGACACGGAGGCGACGGACGATCTCGTCCCTGGTCGGGGCAGCCTGACGTTCGTGCCGACCGCCCCCTTGTGCGCGGTCGATCCTTCACCAGATCACTGTCAGAACCGGGTCCGGTCGCGCCACGCCAGGACGGCCGCCGGATCCAGCGGCCCCCGGTGCCCGACGTAGAGCGGGCCATGCGCCACCGCGACCGCCCGCCCGACGCTCGCCCGCAGGGCGCCGAGATCATCCGCGAAATAGGGCATCCGCGGGGACCTGCCGCGGATGAACCCACCGGCCACGAGGTCGCCGGCGATCACGCAGTCCTCGAGCACAACCGAGATCGAGCCGGGCGTATGGCCGGGCGTCGCGATCGTGTGTCCGGAAACCCCGTACGGCGCAAGGTCAAGCTCACCGTCATGGACGACGTCCGGGTCGAACGCCGGTGTCCTCCGCGGCATGAACGGCAGGAACATCCGGGTCAGGACGCTGGTGGCCACGAGCGGCCGGTCCTTCCCCGTTCGTGCGATCTCCGCGTCCAGCCGGTGCAGCGCGATGGGGGCGTCGAGTGTCTCCCGCAGGCGCCGAGCCCCACCCAGGTGGTCCAGGTGGCCATGCGTCAGCAGAATCAGCGAGACATCGCCCCGTCCGATTCCCAGGCGCCGCAGCGCACCTACCAGGCGCCCGTTGGAGAACTCGTACCCGGTGTCGACCACGATCGTCCGCTCGCCGCGCAGCACGTATGCATTGAGGAACCCGAAGATCGCGAGGTCGACGGGGATCACGGCCGGGCGGGCACCGTCCGGGGTCGCGCCGGCACGGTTTCGCGCCGTCACGATCCGCCCCCGGACGCGATGGGGGTCTTCTCCGGCCATGCCGACTGCGGACGGATGGGCTCCTCGCCAGTCAGGTAGGTGCATGGGAGGCTGGCGTATGCACATACCTGACTCGGCAGGGCAGGTCCGCCCGGCGGGCCGGGCCATCGCTGAGTCACGGGTGCCATCTTGACCCATGCCCGCGCGCACCGTACCGTCGCATCTGCGGGGAACCTGCACGGAGGCACGCTCGGGGTGGCGTACCAACTCGTCCCACTGGAAGCGTCGCAGACGGCGGCGACGGTCTGGATCGGCGTCTCCGGCGACGCACCCGGATCGTTCCAGCTCGACGTGGGCGGCGTCGGGACGCAGCCCGTGGGGAGCGGCTGGACGACCTGGGCGTCGCACGGCCAGACGATCCTCTGGGCGCAGCGCGTGGCCCTGGCCGGCCTGGCACCCGGCAGGAGCTACCCGGCGCGGCTGCTGGACGGGGCGACCGAGCTGGCGGCGGCGACCGTGATGACGCTCCCCGATCAGTTGCCGGGTCTTGCCGATCCCGGGTTCATCGTGCTGCTCGGCTCCTGCTTCGCGCACGAGCAGGACATGGGCGGGGCCGGCGCCGCCTTCACCGGCATCCCGGCCACGTCACGGCCGCAGCTCAAGATCCTCTGCGGTGACCAGGTCTACCTGGACGCGCCGTTCCCGCGATTCCTGATCACGAAATTCGGGCCCGACGACCTGCAGGCGGTGCATCTCCAGACCTATCTCGAGACCTGGGGCCTGGTTGGCGGCCGGCCCGGCCTGCACGATATGCTCGGCCAGGGCGCCACCTTCTTCTCGTCCGACGACCACGAGTACTGGAACAACTCGCCCTTCAGCGGCGCCGTGGTCCGCAATACGTGGAGCCCCGACGGCCTCGCCAATTGGCAACAACTCGCGACCAGCCTGTTCCAGTCGTTCCAGACCACCTCCACGCTGGTGCCCTTCAACGTTGGACAGCTTTCGTTCCTCCAGATCGACACCCGGATCGCGCGGCAGGCTGACCACTCCACCTTCATGCCGCCCGCGGACCTCGACGTTCTGCGGAACTGGGTCGCGAACCTCCAGGGCCCGGGCGTGCTGGTGTTCGGCCAGGTCGTCTTCGCGGCCCAGGCGGGCTGGAAGGGCCGCTTCATGGACTTCGGGCTCGTCGACTTCGACCAGTTCGAAGACCTGGTCCGCATCATCCAGTCGTCGACCCACGACATCGTGCTGATGACCGGGGATGTCCATTTCGGGCGCATCAGCGGCTGCCGCCTGCCATCTGGAGCGAACCTCGTGGAGGTCATCGCGTCGCCGCTCGCGCTCGTCGACAAGAAGGCCGGCGGCACGTTCCAGCCGCCGCCCGGTGTCTTCCCCGCATTCGGCATCGCAGGGACGACACCATGCACGACGTGGTGCGACCCGGTGTACCAGGTCGAGGGCAACCATTTCGCCACCGTCGAATTCCACTCTCTCGGGCCACGCGTCCAGATGTTCGTCCGTGCCTGGCCCATTCCGACGAACGGTGCCCGCCCCGTCTCGTCGGTCACGTACAAGCGGGACCTGGACTGAAGGGCAGGCGACGATGATCCCGAGTCGAGAATCTCCTGCCACGGCCCCGAACCAGGACCTGGCCGAACTCCCGCCGCTCGAAGGTGAGACCAACGGTGCGTGGCTGGCCCGGTGTGGCAAGACCGACGGCGTCCTACTGCTGGGGGGAACGTCGCTGGTCGACTTCCGCATACGGGTCGCCCAATCGCAGCTGCGAGGCGACCTCTCCCCGAGCTACTGGTCCCTATGCGGGCTGCTGCGACCCGGCAGCGACACGTTCATCACGGTTCCGCTCCAACCGCACGACGTGTCCGACGTCCCGCGGCTCAATGGCGTCGAGGAGATCCGGTTGGGCGAGATCGACGACCCGGTCCGCTGGCCGAACATCGCGGTGGTGCACTTTGCCGGCGACACGGCCCAGATCCTCGCCCAGGTCGAGGTGATCCGGTGGCGGCGCACGATCCTGGACCTGCCCGAGTTGATCGTTGCGTGGCTGGCCTTCGGCTGGGCGGCCGGCAGCGCCGACAATCCACTGATCGGCGGGAAGGGCGTCCCGAGCGCCGCGTTCGTGGAGACCGCCCACGCACTTGCGGGGATCGAGCTGACGCCCGGCCTCTCGTCGGCGTCGAGTTGCCCGGAGGCGGTCTGGCAGGCCGCAAAGTGGTGGCGCGAGTACTACGAGGGCGCGGTCAGGATGGGCGGGCGAGGGTCGGCGCAGCCACTCGTCCCGGGGGGCGTATTCGGGGTACGGCAGCGGTCGGCCGCGATGGCGATCCCACCGGGCACTCCAATGTCGGCGGCGCCGGCGGCACCGGGAGCCGCGACCCCGGCGGTGCCCGCGGCTGCCCCGGCGGGGCCCGCGGCTGCCTCGGCTGCCCCCGCCTCGCGCAGCTCGTCGTCCCGATCGCGCAAGAAGGCCACATCCCCGTGAGCACAGGCTTTCCGGCCGACTCCCACTACGACGCGGTCATCGTCGGCTCGGGGTTCGGCGGCTCGGTGACCGCCCATCGCCTCTCCGAGGCCGGCATGCGCGTGCTGCTCCTGGAGCGGGGCCGCCGCTACCCGCCGGGCAGCTTCGCGCGCAGCCCGTACCGTTTCCGCCGGGCCTTCTGGGACCCGAGCGAAGGCCTCTACGGCATGTTCTCCACCTGGTCGTTCGACAGCCTCGGGGCCATCGTGTCGTCCGGGCTCGGCGGGGGGTCGCTGATCTACGCCAACGTGCTGCTGCGCAAGGACCCGGAGTGGTTCGTGAAGGAGACGGGCGCCGGGAGTGGCTTCGAGTACTGGCCGGTGACCCGCGAGGACCTCGACCCGCACTACGACCGGGCCGAGCAGATGCTTGCGCCCCAGCGGTACCCGTTCGACCAGGAGCCGTACGCCAGCACGCCGCGGACGCGGGCCTTCTGGGATGCTGCGACGCGCCTCGGGTGGGACCCGATGCTGCCGCCACTGGCCGTCACCTTCGCGGCGCCCGGACAGCCCCCGCGCACCGGCGATCCCCTCCCCGACCCGGACGGTCGCCCCAACCTCCACGGCCTGGCCCGCAGCACGTGCCGGCTCTGCGGGGAGTGCGACATCGGCTGCAACTACGGCGCCAAGAACACGCTCGACTACAACTACCTCTCGGAGGCCCTGCTCCACGGCGCCGAGATCCGTGACCTCTGCGAGGTGCGTTCGTTCGGGCCGCGGGACGGCGGCGGCTACTCGGTCGACTTCGTCGAGCACGATCTCGCGCACGAGGGCGAGGTCGTGGACACGTCGGCGCTGCCGCTGCATACGGTGACCTGCGACCGGCTCGTCCTGTCCGCAGGGACACTCGGCACGACCTACCTGCTGCTGAAGAACCGCGAGCGCCTGCCGGCGCTGAGCGGCGCGCTGGGCACCCACTTCTCCGGCAACGGCGACCTGCTGACCCTGGCACTTCGCCCGCGCCACCCCGACACCGGCCGGCCGATTCGGATCGAGGGCGGCATCGGGCCGTCGATCACGGTGGCCATCCGGCGAAAGGGACCTCCGGACGGCGACACCGACAGGGGCTTCTACTTCGAGGACGCCGGGTACCCCGACCTGCTCAACTGGCTCATCCAGGCCCTCGAGTTCCCCGGCGCGATCGCGCGCAGCTGGCACACGGTGGTCGAACTCGTGGAGCAGACGCTCCATATCGACACTCACACGGAGATCACCGGCGAGCTGGCACGGCTCATCGGCGACGCAGAGCTCTCCTCTGGGATCCTGCCGCTCCTGGGCATGGGCCGCGAGGTGCCGGACGGGGTGATGGCCCTGCGCGACGACAGGCTCAACGTCGCGTGGGAGATCGAGCGGTCGAAGGATTACTTCGAGTTCGTGCGGCAGAACCAGGAGCAGCTGGCGCGCGAACTCGGCGCCGACTTCATGGACAACCCGATCTGGCATCTCGGCAACCGGGTCATCACGGTGCATCCGCTCGGCGGGGCGCCGATGGGTCGCGACGCGAACGAGGGCGTCGTCGACGCCTGGGGTGAGGTCTTCGGTCACCCGGGCCTGCACATCGCCGACGGTTCGGTGATGCCGGGAACCGTCGGGCCGAACCCGAGCCTGACGATCGCAGCTCTGGCCGACCGGTTCGCCGACGGGATCATCGACGCGTGGCAGAAGGAGGGACGGACATGACCGACGACCAGGCCGCGGCAGGCTCACCATCAGCGGCAGGCGCACCGGCCGGGGGGAGCGCACCTGCCATCCGCAGGCCCCGTCGGTCGCTCATGCTCGCCGGCGGGGGGTACAAGGTCTGCTTCCAGGCGGGCGTGCTCCAGGTCTGGCTGGACGAGGCCGGGCTGGAGTTCGACCACGCAGACGGCGCGAGCGGCGGCAACCTCAACCTCGCGATGTGGTGCCAGGGCATGTCCGGCCGCCAGATCGCCGACAACTGGCGGAACCTGCCGCCACGGGTCGGCATGGGCTTCAACTGGCGCGAGTGGTGGAAGGGGATCTTCGCCGCGTCGTTCCTGACGCTGGACAACTTCAAGCGAAACGTGCTGGGGCGCTGGGGGCTCGACTGGTCGCGGATCCGCGCCACGGACCGCGAGGCGACGTTCAACGTCTACGACTTCACGACGCACGAGCTGGTCCCGCTGCCGGCCTCCGAGATGGACGCCGACATGCTCATGGCCTCCATCTCGATCCCGATGTGGTTCCCGCCGGCGAAGCTGCGCGGCCACACCTGGCTCGACGCAGTCTTCATGTCCGATTCGAACCTGGAGGAGGCGATCGCGCGCGGAGCGGACGAGATCTGGGTGATCTGGACGGTCAGCGAGAAGAGCGAGTGGCGCGCCGGGTTCGTGGGGATCTACTTCGGGATCATCGAGGTCGTCGCGAACGGCAACTTCCGGCGGGTCGTCAAGCGGATCGAGCGCAACAACGCGGCGATCGCCGCCGGCGGGCAGGGCGAGTTCGGGCGGCACATCGAGTTGAAGATCCTGCGCGCCGAGGTGCCGGTCCACTACCTCCTGGTCATCAGCGGTGACCGGGTGAGGGAGTGCGTCAATCGTGGGGTGGACGCGGCGCGGCGCTGGTGCCTTGCCGCCGGGATCCCGCTGGGTGCGGCGGGTGCGCCGCCCGACGCCGACGATCGCACGAGCCTGGAATTCACCGAGGAAATGAAGGGGTTCATCACGCTCGGGGACACGGACCCGGCGCGGGGCGAACAGATTGGGGAGGCGGCCGGCACGCGGCTGATGGTGCACCTCACGATCACGCTCGACGGGGTCCGGCGCTTCATCGGCGACCCGAGCCACCCGGGGACGGCGGTCGGCTACGTGGAGTCGGCGGCACTGGGCGGGCGGCTGCCCGTCGAGCGCGGCTCGTTCAACCTCTTCACCGACGACGGCGACCCGACCGTGAAGTACATGCGCTACCGGCTGATGGTCCGCGACCCGTCGGGTGCCCCGCTGACGCTGAGCGGCCGCAAGGTCGTGCGCGACGACCCGGGGTTCGACGTGTGGTCGGACACGTCCACGCTGTTCACCCGGGTCTTCCGCGGGTTCGTCGAGGAGGCCGAGGAAGATGCCGCGGACGCCGCGCTCGAGATCCTGGCGGCCGGCATCATCCACGTCCACCTGCTCGACTTCCTGCACCAGTTGACGACGTTCGGGGTCACGGCGTCGAGCCCGCTCGAGCAGGCGTCGCTGCTCGCCGAGTTCGGGCAGTTCTTCATGGGCCGGCTGTGGGACGTCTACGCCAACCGCGTGCTCAGCTCGGCGCCGTTCTGAGGTCGGAGATGGAGGAAGCGATGACGATCACGGGTGAGCCTGCGACGACACAGCACGGGGCCGGCGCCGCGATGCCGACCGTGCCGTCGGCGACCGGCGCCTACGAGGGCCCGGAGGGCGACCGCAGTGCGTGGAGGGCCGATCCGGACCTGCCGATCCAGGGCTCCGTCGTGGTGGGAATGCCGGTTGAGCAGCTGTGGTCCATCTTCGAGCGCGTACGGGGCTGGCCGCGGTGGAACCGGTGCTTCTGGACCGCGACCGTGACCGGGGGCAGGCTCGAAGCCGGCCAGACGCTGATCTGGGCCTTCAACCCGATTCGCCGGCGCTACCTCTACAAGTTCCCCGCGATCGCGACTCTCGTCGACGTGGTGCCGGAGCGCCGCGTCACCTGGGAAGTGACGCTCATACCGGGGTTCTATGCGCGGCACACGTACTGGATGGAACCGATCGACGAGCACACCTGCCGGTTCGGCTCGTGGGAGGTGGCGGAAGGGCCGGTGTACCGGCTGCTGCGCGGGTTCTGGCAGGCGACCTTCGTCTACGTCTGCCGCGAGTCCCTGGAAGGGGCCACCGGGCTCGCTCGCTGACGGGATGGCGGTCCGCGGGAACCTTCTGCGACCCCGACGGCCGTGATGGGTGAGCGCGCCCCGATCCAGTTGCAGCCGCCGGTCGAACCGTCAACGCGCGGCGGGAGCCCCAGGGGGCGGGGGAGTGCCGGCAATCCCCTGTGCGCATCGTTTGCCGGGAGCACCTGCGCGATGTGAGGCAGGGGCGCCTGTGGCAGAGCCGCGTCGTCGCCGGCGCGAGTGGGGCATGATGCAGTCACGCTGATCCGGCGCACCATGCGCCGTGACTGCAGAGGAGGTGGGTGCGTGCTCGAAGACCTGATCCGAGGGCGCATCCCGCGCCTCCGGTCGCTGCCGGAAGGACCGACCAACCCGCACGAATCGCGCGCCACCGGCGTGCTCCGACCGGTCGTCTTCGGCGCGAACGACGGCCTGGTCAGCAACCTGGCGCTGGTCATGGGTGTCGCCGGTGCGAACCCGCCACCGAGCGTGATCGTGCTCGCCGGGATCGCGGGCCTGCTGGCCGGCGCCTTCAGCATGGCCGTCGGCGAGTACATCTCGGTCCAGTCGCAGCAGGAACTGCTTGCCTACCAGACCGAGTTCCAGTACCGGCAGCTGCGCGATTCGCCCGAGCAGGAGCGCCGCATCCTCATCGACGCGTACCGATCCCGTGGCTTCACCGACGAGGAGGCGGACCACTTCGCCGATCGCATCTTCGCCGACCCCCAGCACGCGGTCACGGCCATGCTCCACGAGGAGGTCGGGCTCGACGCCCGCTCGATCGGCTCGCCGTGGGCCGCCGCGGGCGGATCGTTTCTTGCGTTCACCCTCGGCGCCCTGGTCCCGCTGATCCCGTACCTGTTGATGTCGGGCTCGGCGGCGTTCTATACCAGTCTCGGCGTCAGCCTGATCGCGCTGGCCCTGCTCGGGTTCGGGATCAGCCAGCTCACCCATCGCCCGCCGGTCTACGCCGCGGTGCGGCAGATGCTGCTGGGCGGCGCAGCTGCAGCGGTCACATATGCAGTCGGCGCGCTGGTGGGCGTGTCGGTCTGAGTGTCGCGACCGAGGGACCCTTGACATTTCCGCCGCGATCCGCCACAAGTGCCCTGACTCCGAGCGTGCGGCCGGTCAGTTGTGGGGAATCATCGAAGATGCGCCGGTTGGCCCTGGGCCCGCTCCTCCTGGCAGCCGTGGCAGTCGCCTGCTCCGGCACAACTGCCGGGACGCCGGGTCCCGTGGGAGAACGCGCTCGGAGCGACGCGGCACCGGAGTCGGGGCGGGTCTCGATCCCGATTCCTTCGGCAGCCGGCAGTCCGACACTGACGGCTACGGCCTCGACGGGAGCGCTCGGCCCGCAGGTGCCGGCCATGGCCGGCCCGACGCCATCAGCCGTGCCCGGTGCGACCGCGGCAGTCATACCCGGCCCATCGGCATCGCCGGCGGGAACCCCGGCCCCCTCGGGAACGCCGGCTCCGGCCGGTGGGGATGATCCCGCCACCGACCCCGACGCGGGCCACCCGGCTGCAGGCGACGCAGGCCCTGCCACCACGCCGGCCGGCGTCTCGACGGGCTTCCGGCCCCTGGATCCGGCCCTTGCCGCCTACCTGTCCAACCTCGGCAACCAGGTCGGCGCGTCCGTGTACGACGTGACCAACGATCACTGGTACGGCTACAACGCCAACGTCCAGTTCATCACGGCGAGTTCGGTAAAGGTCGCGATCATGATCGCGCTGCTCCGCCGGGTCGAGGCGCAGGGTCGGCGGCCGAACTCGACGGAGATGGCGCGCCTGACGGCGATGATCGAACACTCCGACAACGACGCCGCCTCCGCCCTGTACGCAGAGGTCGGCGACCAGGCCGGCATGCAGCGCTTCGCGAACCAGGTCGGCCTGTCGGGGTTCTACCCGGCGAACTCGCACACGCGAGGTTGGGGCTGGAGCACGATCTCGCCGTCGGCGATGGTCCGCCTGCTCAAGAAGCTGTGGCAGCACACGGTGGTGAGCGACGTCGACCGAGCGCTTGCGCTCAAGCTGATGAGCCACATCGAGTCCGACCAGCGCACGGGCGTCGGCACCACTGCTCCGGCGGGTGCCTTCGTGGCGATGAAGAACGGGTGGGTGCCCGGCCCGGACGGCCTGTGGGTGATGAACTCGTCCGGGATCGTGTCCACCGGCACCGACACGTACATCATCTCGGTCTACACGGCACACAACTCGTCGCTCGGGCAGGGCCAGCGAATCGTCGTCCACGTCTGCAGGGTGGTCGCGACCAGGCTCGATTGATACGCAGCTGAGACCACGGCGGCCGCTGTCCCACGGTCACAAGCTTTCCGCGGCGGGAGTAGCATGCGCGCTCGATCGACATAAGGCGGTCCGTCCCGCGGGGGGCTCGAGATCGCAAGAAGGGAGGCATAGGTGTCTCGTCGACCCATGACCCTGTTCGTGAGCGCGCTGGCGACCGCAATGCTGATTGCGGCATGCGGCGGGTCCGCGACGCCCACGCCGGTGCCCACGCTGTCGCCGACCGTGGCGGCGGCGACTCCGGCCCCGGTCATCACTGCCGCACCGGAAACCCCTGCCCCGGCGACGACCGCGCCGTCGGCTCCGGCTGAGACGATTCCGCCCGCCACGGGTGGGCTGCCGACCCTCCCGGTCGAGAGCCTGCCGCCCATTCCGTCGTACAGCCTGCCGCCCATTCCGTCGTTCAGCTTCACGCCGGACACGGCACTCGAGGCGATGTTCCCCAAGACGATCCAGGGCCAGCCGGTGAAGGTCCAGTCGCTGCACGCGAGCGACATCGCCGACTCACTCGGCCAGAACCCCGAACAGAAGGCGCTCACCGAGGCGTTCCTGGCGTCCCTGGGCAAGACCATCAACGACGTCACGATCGCGATCGGACAGGTCAGCCTGGAGAGCGGTCCCGAGACCATCACGGCCACCCGGGTCGCCGGAGCGGATGCCAGTGCGCTGCTGCAGGGGGCGATCCAGTTGACCGTGCAGGAGCAGACGAACTCGAGCGACTACGCCACCGCGACGGTGAACGTCGGGGGCAAGAACGTCACAACGATGACCAACACGAAGGATTCGACCGCGAACGTCGAGTACTTCTACTCGTACGGCGACACGGTCTTCGAGGTCAGCACGAGCGACCCGGCCATCGCGGCGACGCTGCTCGGCTCGCTGCCCTGACCGGCCTGAAATAGCCCTGATGGCCCCGGGCGCACTCGGCTCGCCGAGGGCGCCCGCTCGGGCTCATCCACCGGACAGGCCACCCTCCCGGACGACCCGGTGCACGGCGCGAGCGTACATGGCGACCGCCTCGTCGACATCGGCCTCGGTCATCACCCCTGACGTCCATGCATGGTTGCCGCCGAGGATGTCGAGCCCCTCCACCATCTGCGCCCCCTGCATCAGCCTGAGCAGCGGCTGGCGAGTGCCTTCGAGCAGGCGCGCCGTCTCGACCGCGTCGGTGAACTCGACCGGATCGTGGAGCGGCGGGAGGTCGTCGCCGTTGACGATCCTCACGGACGAACGCGTGCCGTAGGCGCAGCCGCGAACCCCGGCCTCCTTCATCACCAGGTTCAACCCCAGCCTGAGCCGGTCGGCCATGTCGGCCGCCCGGTCCTGCACGGACCCGTCGGCGAGCAGTTGCGTCGCAACGACCCCGACCGCCGCCGACAGCGGATTCCCGCTGTACGTGCCCATGTGGCGAACGCGCCCGTGGCGGTTCCACTCGGCGTCGTCGCGGAAGGTGATGTCGGACATGACGTCGGCCCTGCCGGCGACGGCGCCGGACGGCACACCGGCGCAGATCGCCTTCGCGAAGCTCGCCAGGTCCGGCGTGACGCCGTAGTACTCCTGTGCCCCGCCGGGCGCCATGCGAAAGCCCGTGACGACCTCGTCGAAGATGAGCAACGTGCCGTAGGCGCGGGTCAGGTCGCGGACAGCCTCCAGGTAGCCGGGAGGCACCGGGACCGTCCCGCCGACCGGGCCGTCGGCCTCGAGGATGACGGCCGCGACATCGCGAGGGCGGAGCGCGTCCTCCATCGCTGCGAGGTCGTTCAGGGGGACAGCGCGCATCGTCGATGCGAGCGCCCTGGGCACACCGCTGGTGAACGGCTCGTCGTACGGGGGCAGGTAGCCGATCATGCCGTAGTCGTGCCAGCCGTGGAAATGGCCGTGGATCCGGACGATGACGTCACGGCCCGTGTGGCCGCGCGCGACCCGCATGGCGAGCATCGTCGCCTCGGTCCCGCTGAGGACGAAGCGAACCATCTCCGCGCTCGGGACCATCCGAACGATGTTTTCCGCCCACTCGATCTCCAGCGGCGTGGGCGCCGACGCGTTGGTGACCTGCCCGGCCTGATCCTGGAGCGCTTTCACGATGGCGGGATGCGAATGGCCCAGCATCAGCGCGCCGTGGCCACAGCACAGGTCGACAAACTCGTTCCCGTCGACATCCCACTTGCGGCATCCGGACGCGTGATCGACATAGACGGGGAAGGGAACGATGCGTCGCAGGTCGTGGTGGACGCCGGACGGGCTGACGGCACGGGCGCGTTCCCAGAACACCGCCGAGCCCGCGAACCTGGCCCGGTACGCCGAATCGATGCTCATTCCGGTGTCCACGGCCATCGTTTCTCCCGATCCGTCGGCGGTTGGCGTCAGTTGCGCGGCCGTCGAGCCCAGGCGGGAATCGGCGACGCGCCACAGCCTACGGCGCAGCTGCGTTTCGCGCGCGGCGGAGGGCGCGCCAGGCGGTCAGGGAAGGCGCCCGAAGTCGCCCGCCGACGACGCAGCTGCCGGCGCACGCGGCTGCGCCGCGGGCTGGTCCTGCCCGCTCCTCGTCACGCCCGTTCGGCACGCGTCGCGGCCGCTCGCAGACGACTCGCCGCGGCCGGGCAGGCGCTTCGCGCCGCGCGATGCGGCGAGGCTCGCGACCGGTGCCGGTGTGCTGGGAGGTGCGAGTGGGCCGGCCACACGCCTGACGCGGGCGAAGGGATCGCGGGCGTGGCGGCGAGCCGAGTTGTATCTCAAATCGGACGCCATTGGCCTACTACAACGCCTGGCGGGTTCCGGATTGTCACAGATCGGCGGCTCGATGCCGGATTGAGCAGAAGTAGCGCCACCGACGCGATTCTTCCGGACGCACGCAGCCGAAATGTGGCAAACCGGCCGGCGCGGGTGGCCCTCACGCATGTTCACAAGCCCCAGGCGCTCGGAACGACCGACGCGAGGGTGCCCGCGAGGGCCGGCGGAGCACTGGCGGGTGCAACTCGCACGTCCGCTGCACAAGGAGCGCCGACCGGCGACTTCGCCGGACAGGGCGCCGAGCGTGCGACCCGCATCGCGTCACCGGGAGCATGATGGGGAGAAACGGAGGTTCCCATGCCCGAACCGCGAATCCTGGTGACCGGTCTCATGTTCGGCGAGTCGCCGCGGTGGCACGAGGACCGCCTGTGGTTCTGCAACTGGGGCAGGCAGGAGGTCGTTGCCGTCGACCTCGACGGCAGGAGTGAGGTCGTCCTCCGCGTGCCGACCACGATTCCGTTCTCGCATCGACTGGCTGCCCGATGGTCGCCTGCTCGTCGTCTCGGGGCGAGAGGGACTGCTGCTGCGGCAGGAGCCCGATGGGTCGCTCGCCACGCACGCCGACCTCAGCGCGATCGACCACGGTTTCAACGAGATCGTGGTGGACGGCCGCGGCAACGCCTACGTCAACGGCGGCGGCTTCGACCTGATGGCCGGCGAGGCGTTCGCTCCCGGCATCATCGCCCTCGTCACGCCCGACGGCTGCGCGCGACAGGTGGCCGATGGCATCGCCTTCCCGAATGGCATGGCCGTGACCGGCGACAACTCGACGCTGATCATCGCCGAGTCGTACGGCCGGCGGCTGACAGCGTTCGACATCGCCGCGGACGGCGGCCTGTCGAACCGCCGTGTCTGGGCCGACCTCGGTGATGGCTATCCGGATGGCATCTGCATCGACGCGGAGGACGCCGTCTGGTACGCGGACGTCCCCAACATGCGCTGCGTGCGGGTCGGTGAAGGCGGAGACGTGCTGCAGACGGTCAACCTGGACCGCGGGTGCTTCGCGTGCATGCTCGGCGGCCCGGACGGGACGACGCTGTTCATGATGGCGGCCGAGTGGCACGGTGCCGCAAAGATGGCCGAGGCGGAACCGACAGGCCAGGTGTTGACGATCGAGGCGCCATGGCCGCACGCTGGTTGGCCGTGAGACGTGGAGTTCGGCACTCGTCGGGGCGAGCGAGGGGCCCGGCGGCGAACGCCGCGCGCGTGACAGGCGACGAACTCCGCGCCGACTGCCGCCGATGGCGGATCAGCCGCACATGGGGCGCTTCCCGCTCGATCTGGCGAACCGCGACGTGTGCGGGCCGCCACCGGGCAGCGTCCGACGTGGTAGGTTTCGTTTGCACGGGATCCGAGGATCCCGCGGCCCGGGCGGGAGTAGCTCAGTTGGCAGAGCGTCAGCCTTCCAAGCTGAATGTCGCGAGTTCGAACCTCGTCTCCCGCTCCAATTCTCGTTTTGTGCTCGTGGCGACACGATAACTGCGTCGCGCCTGCATCGGATGGAGCGGCGAATGTGCCCCATCCGGGTGCTACAACGCTTCGTCAAGCCCAGCTCAGTTGGGACCGCGGTTGCACCAGGCGACCGCCCGGGGGACCCGTCGCATGGGTGCAAAAGCGAGCTACGCCGCCGCAGAGGCTCAGCCTGCATCGGCCAGCCCGGCAGGAACATGGGCACGCGTGCGGCGTAAGCGCCGTAAGGCGCTCCCGAAGTAGTCGGTCAGGAGCCGCTCTTCGGCCCGCGACCGAGCCACGAACGCGGGGTGTAGCGCCAGCCACCAGAACCGGTCGGTCCGACCACGTCAACTTCGTCGACGACTCGGCGACGGCTGCCGACACGCGCCCCGAGGTCCAATGGCCGGGATTTCTGGCGGTGGTTGGCCGCGCAGATGAACCGCACGGTAGCCGCTCACGCACGGCGCCCCGCGAAGTACGGCGCCCACAGCCCGATCTCGACGCCGAACGCGGTGTGCCCGAGGAGCATGGTCCGGTTGAGCCGGACCGGAGACCGAACCAGCCGTAGCCCAACGAGGGGAACAGGACGACGAGCGGTAGCGCGGCCGTCGCGATGCCGAACACCGTGCCTGTCGGGAAGCTCGGTCGCCCATTCCCGCGACGCGGAAGCAGCAGGAATGCCTGCGTGAGGATGATGCCCGTGCCGTAGTGCGTGAGGAGACCCAGCCCGAGCTCACCGCGCCGCGCCGGTTCGCTCCTGATGTCATCGTGGCTCCCCCGGCCGCGCCCCAGGTCGGCGGCCCAGCGGCCGATCATGTCCGGGCCGAGACGGTCGGAGGAGAAGGCGGTCCCACCGAGTCGACTGGCGGCCACCATGGCGACGTCCATGGTGATGGTCGCCAGCACGCCCGCGGGAGCCCCGGCCGGGACACGGATCGAGCGGCTGTCACGGACGCGAATTGCCCGGCCATTATCCGTCGCCGCCGCGGGCTCTCGGAGGCGGATATGACCAGAGACCATGCTGAAGGCGGTCGCACCGGAAGCTACTGGAGCCGATGTCATCGGCCTCGCCCGGATCGCCCCATGACCGTGAAGCAGCGACAGCGACAGGTCCGAATGGCTCTGCGCTGGCCACGGATGCGACGACGTGTGGCCGAACCACCAGACGGACGGGCATCGGGATGGCTGCGGCGAGCAACGGTCGCGGAGGCGGATGATGCGGTCATGGCGTTCGCGGGGGCGACAGCGGCGTCTCCCGACTGGCGCCTCGGGCTGTGGCTGGGCAGCGCAGGGTTGCTCGGCGGGGCCATCGGGTGCGACTCCAGCCTCGGCTGCCTGAGCGTCGGCTGCGGCGCGGGCTTGGAGCGCTGGCGGTGTGCCTGGCGATCGGGTACCTCGACGCAGCGATCGTCAGATAATGAACCCGCATGTTCGCGCGCACCGACGCAGGCGCGGGCCCTCGGGACGCGGAACCACTGCGGGAGGGCTGCAGGCGAGCGTCCTCGTTCCGGACGATGGCTCGAACGTTCGTATGGGCTCGCGCTTGACGAGCACCAGACCAGCCGGCTCGCCGATCACCAGCCGACCTGCTGTTCGGCCCGTCGCATCAGGGCCGTCTGCATCTGTCATATCTCAGCGCGCGTTGAGACAGTTCGCACTGAGATGTTGCTCGTCCTCACCCCGCTGCTCTTCGGCCTGTCGTTCCTCTCGGGAATGATGGGCCTCGGGGTCGCCTTCGTCGCGATCCCGGTCCTGGGCCTCTTCGGCTACGACCTCAAGGACGTCATCCAGCCCTGGGCGCTGCTGCTCAACGGCCTGACCGCGATCAGCAGCGCGGTCGTCTTCTGGCGGGCCGGGATGGTCGATCGGCGCGGGCGCGGCACTGCTCGTGGTCATCACGACGATCGGCGCGCCACTCGGCGTCTGGCTCCTCAGCTTCGCCTCGACCACGCTCGTGTGGTGGCTGTACGTGGGGGTGCTCGTCTTCCTCGCGGTCCGGATGCTGCTGCCCAAGCGAAAGGCCAGCGAGGACCTCGCGACGATCACCGACAAGGCTCGGCTCGAGGCGGGGGCGGCGGCCGTGCCCATCTCGGTCTTCGCGGGCTTCCTGGGCGTGGGGCCCGGGTTCCTCCTCATGCCGACGCTGACGCTCGTGGGCTACTCGGCGCGTCTCGCGGCCGCGACCAACTCGGTGGCGGTGATCCTGCCCTCGTTCTCCGCCTTCGCCGGCCACCTCGGGACCGCCACGTTCGACTGGCTGACCGTGATCGTGACCTCGATCGCGGCGGTCATCGGCGCCTGGCTCGGCGCCCGTTTCACGGCCGGACGAGTCAAGAGCGCAACGCTCTCGCGGATCTTCGCCGTCGCGCTCATCATCCTCGCGCTGCAGCGCGCCTGGATCCTCCTCTCGTGAGCACGCCCACCGAATCCGGAACGCGGCTGGTCCGGACGACGCACGAGGTGCACCCGGTGAACCTGCTCGATGCCGCGAGCGCCCCCGGCGAGCGCACCCGCGTCCACGGCGTTCTCTGGGACGGCGTCCTCAACGCCACGCCCGAGGACACGCTCGACGGCCCGTTGCCGATCGAAGCGCTGCTGGCGGCACTGGCCGGCTGTGTCATCCGCACCCTCCGCTCCGTGACCGACGCGGCGCACGTCCGCTTCGAGCACGTGCAGTTGCATGTCGCCGCCGAGCGATCCGACGATCCGCCGGCCATCACCCGCATCCGCCTCGACATCGCCGCCGACACCGAGGTCGCGGTCGAGGAGGCCCGCCGCCTGGTCGAGCTCGCCCTTCACAACGGCACGATCACCCGCACCGTGGCGCGCGGGACCTCGCTCGACGTTCACCTTGCACTCAACGGCACGCCCACGGAGGTGACCTATGCCGACTGAACTGATCGTCATCCCTCAGCTGCGGATGGATCTGCCGGCGCCCCGGGTCGACGACGCCGTCGCCGCGGCGGCGCTCATCGCCGACCGGACGCGCGCGGGCATCCTGCGCATGCTGCGCGACGGGCCGCACTGCGTGTGCGAGCTGGCCGCCGCCCTGGGCGAGCGACAGAACAACGTCTCGATGCACCTGGCGCGACTTCGCGAGGCCGGCCTGGTGCGCCAGGTCCGGCACGAGGGCGACGCTCGCCGGGTCTACTACGAGCGCGACGAGGCGGCCCTGGCGGCGGCCGGCCGCGCCATCGCCGAGGTGCTCGCATGACGACGCTCGCGGTCCGCCGGGCGCACGTGCCTCTGCCGCTCGTCGTCGGCGCGCCGTCGGCGTCTGGCTCATCGCCTGGATCCTCAACGCGCCGCTGGCGGACTGGGCCGCCTTCACCGCCCTGGGGCTTGAGCGCGGCAGCCACCTCGGTGAAGCCGTGGCCTTCTTCCTGCTCGACGTGCCCAAGGTGCTCCTGCTGCTGCTCGGCATCGTGACCGTCGTTACGCTCATCCGCGGCTTCTTCTCGCCCGAGCGGGTGCGATCGGCACTCGTGGGCCGGGGGCTCCTGGCGGGGACCTGCGCGGCCGCCTCGTTCGGCGTCGTGACGCCGTTCTGTTCCTGCTCCGCGGTGCCGCTCTTCATCGGCTTCGTGGAGGCAGGCGTCCCGCTCGGCGTCACCTTCGCGTTCCTCATCAGCAGCCCGATGGTCAACGAGGTCGCGCTGGTGCTGCTGTGGGGCCTCTTCGGACCCTGGATCGCGCTCACCTACATGGCCGCGGGCCTGGTCGTCGCCGTCGTCGGCGGCCTGGTCATCGGCCGGCTGCACATGGAGCGCTTCGTCGAGGACTACGTCTGGGCCCTGCAGGGCACCGGCACGGCGACCGTCGAGGTGCAGCTCACCTGGGCGGAGCGGCTCTCCGACGCCTGGCGCTACACGAAGGATCTTGTGCGGCGGATCGCGCCGTATCTCCTCATCGGGATCGGCATCGGCGCGTTCATCCACGGCTACGTGCCGACGGAGCTCGTGGCCTCGATCGGCGGGCGGGGCAACCCGCTCGCGGTGCCGCTCGTGGTGCTCATCGCGATCCCGCTCTACTCGAACGCCGCGGGCACCATCCCGATCGTCCAGGCGCTGCTGGCCAAGGGCATGCCGATGGGCACCACCCTCGCCTTCATGATGGCCATCACGGCCATCAGCCTGCCCGAGTTCATCATCCTGCGCCGCGTCATCAAGAAGCCCCTCATGGCGGTCTTCGCGACGGTCGTGACGATCGGGGTCCTGTTCATCGGCTACCTGTTCAACGTCCTCATCCCGCTGACTCGGAAAGGAGTTCCACCGTGAAGAAGATCGAGGTCCTCGGACCCGGCTGCAACAACTGCAAGGCGCTTGAGAAGGCGGCCCGCCAGGCGGTGGCGATGGCCGGTGTCGATGCGGAGGTCGTGAAGGTCACCGACTACCGCGAGATCGCCGCCTACGGCGTCATGCACACGCCCGGCCTCGTCATCGACGGCAAGGTCGTGAGCGCGGGCCGGATCCCGAGCGCCGGCGACATCGCGGAGTGGCTCTTCGAGGACTGAGGCGTCGTCGACGGCCCGGAACCTGCCGTTCGGCAGGTCGGAATCGGGCCAACAGACAAACGGCGGTTGTACAAACGCGCGTTAGGGTGTCGGCATGGAGCATGACCCGCACGCCGTCACGCACGTCGCCTGCAGCGAGAGCGATCTCGCCGCGCTGCAGGCCATCGCCGAACCCAATCGGGCCCGGATCATCGAGTTCCTGGGTCATGGCGAGCACTGCGTCTGCGATGTCGGAGGCGCCCTCGCCATGAGCCCGGCACTCGTGTCGCACCATCTGCGCGTGCTCCGGGCGAACGGCCTGCTCCTCGAGCGGCGCAGCGGGCGCTGGGGGTACTACGCGCTCGACCTCGACCGGCTGGCTCGTCTGCGTGCCGTGGTCGTCGAGCTGCTCACCCCGACCAGTGCCGCCGCCAGCGCCTGCCTGTGCTCGGATTGCGGCCCCGCGAAGCAGACCGTGGGTACACGCCGCGATCCGTTCCGGCGGCTGCCGGTGTTCACCGGGACCGCCCGATGAGCTGCCCGGTCCTGGTGGTCGGGTTGCCATCGCCGGCGGGCTGCCCGTCCGCCCAGACCTGGCGCACCGCGGCCGAGACGCTCGAGAGCCGCCTCCTCGCGCGCTTCGGGCCTGCCGTCAACTTCGAGTACGCCGAGCTGTTCAGCCCCGACATGGTCGGCCATCCCGACGTCGAGGCGTGGGTGGCGGCGGGCGAGGCGATGCCGCCGATCGTCGTCATCGACGGTGTCCGTCGCTTCGCCGGCGGCAAGCTGCTCTTCTCGGCCATCGAGCGCGCCGTCGCCGAGATCCTGGCGCGGCAACCGGTGTCCCTCGGAGCCGACGCTGGATCTGCGGGTGCGAGCCGTGGGTGAGGTCACCGATGGCCGGTCGCACCCCACCGATCCCTTCGAGCGGGGCTCGTGCTGCCCACCGGGTCAGTGCGGCCCGGTGTTCGAGACATCGCTCCTCGAACTCCTGGTCAGGGGCGTTCGCCGGCGCCTCGATCGCCGGCGGGACGCTGCGAGCGCTGGTCCTGCCAGGCGCCCGCTGACCGACGTTTCGGAATTCACCCCGCCGTCGGTGCCGACACCGGCATCGCGGACAGCAAAGGATGTGCCGCATGACTGACCAAGTCCCGGGCCGGGCGGCTCCCGATGTGGAACTCTTCGACCCGCCGCTGTGCTGCCCGACCGGGCTGTGCGGTCCCGTGCTCGACACCACGCTCGTCGATCTCGGCGAGGCGTGCATCACGCTCCAGGCCGAGGGCCATACCGTCGTCCGCCACATGATGACCGCCGAGCCGCAGGCCTTCATGCGCAACCGCGACGTCTTCGAGCTCATCCGGGCGCGCCAGCTCGACGTGCTGCCGATCACCGTCGTCCGGGGCGTGGTCGTCAAGACCGACGCCTACCCCAGCCTCGACGAGCTCCGCGACGCGCTCGAGCCACCCCGTCGACGCCGCCGCACCCGCGCATAACCGGCCCCCGAAAGGATCCCTCGTGACCAAGTTCCTGTTCTTCTCCGGTAAAGGCGGCGTCGGCAAGACGACCATGGCCTGCGCGACCGCAGTGGCCGAGGCCGACGCGGGTCGACGCGTGCTGATCGTCACCACCGATCCGGCGTCGAATCTCGCCGACGTCTTCGAGCAGCCGATCGGCCACGCGATCACCGCCATCGAACGGCGTGCCCAACCTCTGGGCGATGGAGATCGATCCCGACAAAGCGACCGCCGAGTACACCGATCGGACGCTCGCGCCCATCCGGGCGTGTTCCCCCCGCAGATCGTGCGCGTCATGGAGGAGCAGCTCGCCTCGCCCTGCACCGCGGAGGTGGCCGCCTTCGATCGATTCGCGGACTTCATCGACCCGGGCGCCCTCGACGTTGCGTCCGACCCGCGACCTTCGACCTCGTGATCTTCGACACGGCACCGACCGGGCACACCGTCCGGCTGCTGGAGCTGCCCGAGGCGTGGTCGAAGAGCATCTCGGAGGCCGAGGCGGGCAGCGGGCCAGACGTGCATCGGCCCGGCGGCGGCCATCGCCGACGCCAAGGCAAGTACGAGCGGGCACTCGCGGCGCTCCGCGACCAGGAGCGCGAACGCGCTTCGCGTTCGTGCTCCAGCCCGAGGCGACCGCGATCGCCGAGACCAAGCGAGCCGGCGCCGAGCTGGCCCGGCTGGGCATCGTGACCACCGAGCTGATCGTCAACGGGATCCTGCCGGCCGAGGAGGCGGATCGACGCCCTTCTTCGCGCTCGCGGATCGCGATGCAGGAGCGCTACCTCGCGCGAGATCGCGCCGGCAGCTGCCCGTGCCCACCCGCCGCGTCCCGCTGCTCGACGGCGAGGTGCGCGGCATCGCCCGGCTGCGGGCCTGGCGCCGCTCCTCGCCGATGCCCAGCGCCGCCGGCCCGGTCTTCGGCCGCGGTCGATCGCGGCGCCTCGGACGGCGCACCCACGACACGGCCGCCGCGATCGCGACCCTGCGGCCGGCGGCCGGACCGCGGACGGTCTTCTTCGCCGGCAAGGGCGGCGTCGGCAAGACGGCGGTCTCCTGCGCCACCGCGGTCTGGTCGGCCGGCCAGGGCTACCGGACCCTGCTCGTCACGACGGATCCCGCGGCGCACATCGGCGAGGTCCTGGGCGAAGTCGTCGAGACCGAGCCGACGCCGGTCGCATGGCGTCGACGGCCTCTGGGCGGCGCGCGTCGATGCCAAGGCCGCGGCGATCGCCTACACCGACCGGATCATCGCCGACGCCGTCGCGCGCGGCCGCAGCCCGCAGTCGATCGCGGCGATGCGCGAGGAGCTCGACTCCCCGTGCACCGAGGAGATGGCGGCGTTCGACCAGTTCATCGAGCTCGCCAGCCGGCACACCTTCGACGTGACGATCTTCGACACGGCACCGACCGGCCACACGATGCGCCTGCTCGAGCTCCCGATCGACTGGAGCCGCCAGCTCGACGTCAAGGTCTTCGCGTCGGTCGACGGCGATGCGGCCGACGACGTCGCCAAGGCCCGCTTCGCGGGCGTCATCGACATGATGCGCGACCCCGCGCGGAGCACCTTCGCCTTCGTCATGTACCCGGAGGCGACCCCGATCGTCGAGGCCAGCCGCGCGATCGACGAGCTCGCCTCGCTCGGCATCCCGCTCGGGCTCGTCGTCGCGAACATGGTCCTGCCCGAGGAGGCCTGCCGGACACCGTTCGCGCGGGCCCGTCGGCAGATGCAGCAGGCGCTACCTCGGCGACATCGAGGGACGCTTCACGGCGCCCGTCCTCGAGGTGCCGCTCCTCGACGGCGAGGTCATCGGCCTCGAGCGGACTCAGCGAGCCCTCTTCGCCGCCGGCCATGGGCCTGGTCGCGGTTCCCGCATAGCCGGAGGCACCGATGCTTCAACAGCAACCCACGATCCGGCGGCTCGCCGCCGCCAGCCAGGCCGCCGAGATCGATGCCTCGCGGCCGGCGCGACCTTCGGGCCGAGCCTCGCGCGACCCCGGAGTTCGTCCGCCTCTGCTCCGGCGTCGGCGCGCGCTGGGAGCGGATCCGGTCGCCCAGGCCGCGATCAGCGCATACGAGGCGAGAAGCAGGAGGACTACCGGGTCGAGGCGGCGATGAACCTGCTCGAGCCAGGAGCGAGAGCGACCGGCCGAGCTCGGCTGCTCAACGCGCGATGTATCGCCGTGCCCTCCGTGGTGGCCTACGTCGCGGCCCACGGCCGCGTTCGGGGACCTCTGCCGCGAGACGTCGGCGGTCATCAGCGGCCTGATCGGGATCGACTTCGCCGCCAACAGCCGCTCCGGCGGCTGCTGCGGCGGTGAGGGAGGACACCATGCTCAGCACCGAGACTCCACGAGGCGGCCGTCGAGTTCGGCCGCGCTCTCCGCCAGGCGCCCGCCGTGTCTCGCCTACCGCGCGGCCGAGGCGGCGCTCGACGCGGATCCCGGTCGCCCAGGCCCTGATGGCGGACCTGCGCCGACCAGCAGGCGTTCATCGCGGCCCAGCAGCGCGGCGAGACGCCGGGCCCGAGCGCAGATCGAGGCCCTGCGGCTGGTGCCAGGCGGACGTCCGGGCGAACGAGACGATCATGGCCCACCTGCGGGCCACCAACGACGTGAAGGCCTTCCTGCCGACGGTCGCCACCGAGGTCAGCCGGGCGCTCGGCACCGACTACGCGAGGCTCATCGCTCCGACGAGCTGCTGAAGACCGACGCGGTGGACCGCGCCGAAAGGAGGTAGCGAATCCGGGTCCATGACGAGCGGATGATCCCGATGCGTCCCGGATTGGAGAACCCAGCGTTGGCTACAACGATCGACGCTGCCATCCGGGTCCGAGACGGCAACCGCTGTCCCGCTCCCGATCCTGTCCCACTGGATTGACGGCGCGCCCGTCGAGGTGCTCCCCGAGCACACGGGCCCCGTCTTCAACCCCGCGACCGGCGAGGTGATCGTCCGGGTGCCGCGGCGGCGGCCGCCGGAGGTCGATCGGGCCGCGGTCGCGGCGGCCAAGGCCGCATTCCCGGCCTGGCGCGACACGCCGCTGCATCGCCCGCAGCCAGGTCTTCTTCGCCTTCCGCGACCTCGTCTACCGGCACCGCGAGGAGATGGCGGCGCTCATCACGCGCGACCACGGCAAGACGTTCCCGGATGCGCTCGGCGAGGTCCTCCGCGGGCTCGAGACGATCGACTTCGCCTGCGGGCTGCCGAGCCACCTCGCCGGCCTGAACACGCCCGTCGTCGCGAGCAACGTCGACGCCCAGACCCTGCGGGGACCGCTCGGCGTCACCGCCGCGATCACGCCCTTCAACTTCCCGGCGATGGTCCCGATGTGGATCTACCCGATCGCGCTCATGTGCGGCAACACGATGGTCTGGAAGCCGTCGAGCCACACGCCCGGGCGCCTCCCAGCTCCAGGCCGAGCTGTGGAAGGAGGCCGGCGGACCCGACGGCACGTTCAACATCGTCTACGGCGGCCGCGAGGCCGTGCACGGCGATCGTCGAGCACCCCGACATCCGGGCCATCCAGTTCGTCGGCTCGACCGCGGTCGGGCGCTACGTCTTCGAGACCGGCACCCATCACGGCAAGCGGGTCGGGTCCTACACCAGCGCGAAGAACGCCATGATCGTGCTGCCCGATGCCGACATGGCGATGACCGCCGACGCGGCGGTCGCCTCGGGCTACGGCTCGGCCGGCGAGCGCTGCATGGCCCAGACGCTGGTGATCGCCGTCGGCGACTCCGGCGACCGGCTCCGGCCCGCTCATGCTCGAGCGGATCACGGGCCTCAAGGTCGGCCCGGGCATGGAGCCCGGCATGGACATGGGCCCGATCTACTCCGCCGAGCACCGCGCGTCGGTCATCGAGTGGATCGACGAGAAGGACCAGCGCAAGGAAGACGTGGCCCGCCCCTACCTCGAGGCGGCCGAGGCCGTCCGCGCCGCGGGGGTTGTGCTCATCGGCATCGCCCAGGAGCGCGCGAGCGTCTTCCGTCCGCCGTCCAAACGGGACCGCGAGCCGGGCCACTATGCCGTGCGGCGCACGTCGGCCTTCGTCCGCCCATCACCCGAGCCAGCGCATCGCGGCGCTCGACAGGTCCTCTTTCGGTGTAGGCGATCCCGCCGTTAGCGAGGGCGGAGGGGGTCGAGCGAGGGGGCCGCGGGGAGGCGATCGAAGGGCAGCATGCGGGCAGCCGCCACCGCGAAGCGGGAGAACGGCTACCGCGAGTACAGCGACAGGGACCTCGCCCTGCTCCGGCTCGTGGTCAGCCTGCGTCGCATCCGCCTCGGTCCCGAGGATGCCGGCCGCCTTGCGCGACTGTGCCTCGAACGCGGCGCCGTCGATGTCGACCTCGCACCGCTCCTCGCCGACCAGCGCGCGGCCATCGCCCGCCAGCGGCAGGACCTCGACCGCCTGGAGGACGAGCTCCTCGATCTCGAACTCACCATGTCTGCCGCGGGTCGCGCGGCCAGGGAGGGTAGGCCAATGTCCGACGCGCCGATCCACGTACTTTTCGTCTGCACGGGTAACTCGGCTCGCAGCCAGATCGCCGAGGCGCTCCTCGCTTACATCGGCGGCTCCGACTTCGAGGTCCGTTCCGCCGGAACCGAGCCGAGGGGAGTGGACCCGTACACGGTGCGCGTGCTCGGTGAGATGGGCATCGACTGGTCGCGGGCTACCAGCAAGCCGATCGGCGACTTCCTCGGCGAGCAATTCGATTACGTGATCACCGTCTGCGACCGCGCACGCCAGACGTGCCCGGTGTTCCCTGGGTCGGAGAACTCGCTCCACTGGGGTCTGCCCGATCCTGCCGAGGTCGAGGGCAGCGATGAGGAGATGCTTGCCGCCTTCCGGACAACCCGCATGGCGCTGACGCAGCGGCTCCGTCCGTTCATCGAGGTCTCCCTCCGCGCGGCCGGCCGCACCCACCGTTCGGTGCTGGCCGGCTGAGAAGCGCACACTCGTGAGGTGCGCGCGCCCGATCGCTGAAGGGGCGAGCGAGCCAAGGCCATCCAGTGCGGCTTATGGTCGATGGCGATCGGGCTGGGCTGATGACTGATCGCGGGTGACGGCGACCCCACTCATGGTGAACTACCAGAAGACGGCACGGGGGCCCCGCGAAGACACGATAACTGGACACGTTTCGCGCGGCTCTCGGAGCACGCTGCTGCTGCGCTCAGACGTCGCGGCCTTCCAAGCTGAATGTCGCGAGTTCGAACCTCGTCTCCCGCTCCACCCCCTGCGTTATTCACGTGGGAACGTCCTTGGCCGCTTCGTGCTCGCGCCGGGCGTGAGCGGTGCGCGTGGTTTCCCACGCAAATACAACAGGGGGCCGCTCCACTCCTCCCCGATCGTCCCGGCTGAATGCCGCGTCGGGACGGGCCGCCCGTTGTCGCAAGGCCGCATCCGCCGCCCCGTCGGTGATCAGAGGCGGCGGAGACGTGACCCGGGAGTCCCCGCCCTGCGGAGACTGGGCGGGTCCGGTGCCCTGGCGAACCCTATTTGAACTGGTACGAGACCGGGATCTTTGTCTGGAAGAGCAGCCTGGTCTGGTTGGCGTTCCACATCTGAATGCGGATCTGGTCCACCTTCACGGTTCCGTCGCTGATCGTGAACCAACCGCTGGCTGAACCGGTGCCCACCGGGTAGAGTGGCGATGGGTGTGCGGCATAGTTCGGGGTCAGCGCGCCACTCGTGAAGGGGCGCGCGAAGATGCGCACGCCGCCGGCGACGTTCGTCGTGTAGCTCATGACGAGCGTGACGCGGTCACCGAACTTGAGGATGTTCGGATTCGCCGGCCTGAGGGTGATGGAGTTCACGACGTTGGTCGGCGCCCTGAACTGGTAGGTGACCGGGACGACCGCCTGGAAGAGCAGCCTCGTCTGGTTCGCGTTCCACATCTGGAACCGGACCCCCGTCACGGTCGGCGCGCCACTGGTGATGGTGAACCATCCGCTGCCGGTCCCGGTGCCGACCGGATAGAGCGGCGAGCCGGAAGCGGCATAGCTGGGGGTCAGGGAGCCACCGGTGAGAGGGCGCGCGAAGATGCGTACGCCGGCCGCCAGTGTTGTCGTGTAGTTGAACGAGACCGCGACCCGCTGGTTCCGCTTCAGCACGTTCGGCGTCGCCGTCAGCCCGATGTGGCTGATGACGTTCTTCGTGGCGCTCGTGAACTGGTAGTGGACCGGAATGAAGGCCTCGAAGAGGAGCGTTGTCTGGTTGGCGTCCAACACCTGGAAGCGGATCTGATCCACCGTCACGTTGCCGGTGGTGATCGTGAAGTTCCCACTTCCGACACCGGTCCCGACGGGATAGAGCGGCGAACCCGAAGCGGCGTAGCTGGGGGTGAGCGCGCCTCCCGTGAAGGGCCGCGCGAAGATCCGCACTCCTCCGGCCTCACTGGTGGTGTAGCTGAAGGAGATGGTGATGCTGTCGTTGTCCTGGAGGATGTTCGGGGTGCGAGGTGCCAGCGAGATCTGCGTCACCAGGTGATCGGCCGAGATCGCAGGGCCCACCGCCGGCCCCGGGGCCGCAAAGGCCGCCGCGGGCACCGAGGCCGGCAGCATTAACGCCACGAGCAGAAGCGCGCTCGAGATCCAACGAAGAGTTGTTCTCTTCATCCCCACAGCCCCATCCTCCCTGAGCAGACCAGTGCTCACTCCGCCATTGGGTCGGCCTCGATATTGGCCCTATGCGACCTTCGAGGCGACCACATGCAAACCCAGCGGTGGGAACCCATCGGGCTCCCGTGCCTTCCCCCCGCCTGGAGGCGCCCAGTATGGAGGCTGCGTCGTCGAATAGATAGCGCGAAGGTGGACAATTCGGCCGACACGGACGCGCGCAGTGGCGTCCATCGTTCGGACGTCGAGAGCAGGCCCTCGCCCGGGGTGCGCGTCACCGCGACGATCGATGGGGCCTTCCCACCGCTCACGGATCCCCCGGTGCGTCACGGGCCCGCGCGGCGATCGACCCGGTCGAAGAAGAGCCCCGACTCCGCTTCGCCCCGTCCGGGCCGCGTCTCCCTCCCGCGCCAGGCAATGACCGAGCTCGACCGTCGCGAGCGGCAGGAGCCGGGATCCCCCCGCCGAACGGAATGAGCCAATCGCCCGTACCCGGGACTCGTGGACATGCACGGGTCCGGCGTCAAGGTCCAGGGTCGGGCTGCCGGTCGCGCTGATCGCGATCCCCGCAGAGCCGCCGTCGGCGAACGCGACCGCGAACACCAGCCTCGCGTCGGTGCCGCCCGGGACCGTAGCAGGTAGCGGACACCGAGCGCCTTGCCGAGTCCACCGCCCGGCTGATACGCGATGGCGGTCAGGCGCGGATCCCCTGCCAGCTCCACCAACCGCACGAGCGCGAACGTGAGCAGGCCCAGCCAGTCGGGGTGCTGGGCGGCCTGCTTGCTCTGGTCGAGCTGCTGTCCGGCCAGCTCGACCTCCTTCTCCCGCTCGCGAGGGCGCCATGGAGGAGCTGGTTGCCCGATCGGGGGCTGCCGCCGCCTGGTTGGTGACGCCGTTGGCCGCCTGGCCGAGCACGAGGTCAGCGCATTCGCGAGCTGATCGACGCGGGCGGCCGGCTCACGGCAGTGCCCGCAACCCGCTGATGGGCCGGTCGATGGAACGCCATGTGAAACGGGGCGCGACGGTTCCGGCGGGTGACGTCCCACGAGGCGGTGAGCCGAAGTTCGGACGGGAGCAGCCGTTGCCACGGGGCGTCGGCTGGTGCCGGGCCGAAGCCAACCCGGTACCTGCACCTTCGCCATGCCCGCCAGGTTCATGGCACGCTCCTTGAGGCGAGGGAGTTGCCGCTGTCGCTGATTCGCCCCGGGGGGGAGCCACCCGTCCGGGGACCGCTGTCAGACCTCGCCACGGACCCCTCCGCGGGGGTGACGAGGACTGACCGGGGCCAAGCTACTCGTTACGTCGGCCGACTGCAAGACATGTTGTGCCGGCCGGAGGGTGCGCGTCTCGAACGTGGTCCGTTCCCGGCGTGACCGTGAGGAGACGCTGACGCCTCGTTCGTCGGTCGGGACGGGAAGGCACGAAGATGACGTGCGCCCTTGCCAGCGCCGTGCGCACGCATATGATCCGCTCGCCAGATGGTCAGGCGCACTCGGTCCATGGTTCTCTCGGCGGCGGTTCTCCTCGTCGCCGCCGCCTGTACGGCATCGCCACCGGTGGCGACTCCCGCCGCGACCGCGGCAGCCACATCGGGTTCGACGAGTGCCGCCACCGGCATCACGTCGCCGCCCACGCCTGCCGCCCTGAGCCCGGCCCCCTCGACGTTCCCGTCGCCTGCGGCTTCCTCGCCGATCGAGTCCCCGGCGCCGGCCTCGCCCGCACCGTCGGCGCCCGGGTTCGTACCGGGACCGGGCTGGCAGTCAGTCCTGGCGCAGATCGGATCGGATGGGACCGTCTCGAAGGCGGCCGCGGTCCAGGCGTTCTCGCTGGCATTCGGACCGCTCCCCGACGTCACGCCGCCGAGCGGCGCTCCCGGTTCGGTCCGCTCCGGCACGCTGGCGCTCCGCCTGCTGGTCAGCTTCTGGGACCAGCTGACAGCCGGGCAGCGGAGCGCCGCGATCGCGCTCATCCCCGAGTTGGGCGGGCTCGGCAATACGGCGACGACGCCGGCCCTGGTCGCGGCGCCGGCGGTTGTCCGGCACGCCGGCGTGCCCGCCACGAACGTGCCGCCCATGGCCCCGAAGCGGAGCAACGCCTTCTACACGCAGCTGGCCCAGCAGATGTTCGCCGAGATCGGCGCACACCTGACGACGCCTCTCTCGATCGGGCTGACGCTCGACGCCCACGTCGGTTCGGTGCAGCTCGCGAGTTCGGGCATGGAGACCGGCGTCTACAACGCCGCCGGCGGCATCACCGGCAAGCCGTCGAAATGCGTGATCGTGGTGTCTCCGCTCGGCGACGCTGCGAGCGACGCGGACGTGAACGCGATGATGGCCCACGAGACCTGGCACTGCTACGAGGGCGCGGTCATCGGCCTGGCGCGGTATTGGAGCCAGAACCCGGCTCCCTGGATCATGGAGGGTGAGGCCGACTGGATCGGCGCGACTCTCTTTCCGGATGCGCCGACGAACCAGGGCGGCTGGCCCGACTACATCGAGAAGCCCGGCGCGATGCTGTTCACGCGCGCCTACTCGGCGCTCGGTTTCTACGCGCAGCTGGCCGCGGCCGGGATCGACCCGTGGGGCAAGCTCGTGCCGATCCTCGAGGCAACGAGCAACGCGGCGGCCTTTGTGGCTGCCGGTGCCGACGCCGATCCGTTCCTGGACTCGTGGGCATCCAGCTACCTGCGGGACCCGACGCGGGGAGCGCCGTGGGAGATCACCGGTCCGGCGGCACCCGGCGACACGGTCCGCGCCACGCCCACGGTCATCCAGCTCTCCAACGGCGGCTCGGCCCACGAGTCCGCGGCGCCGTACACCAACCTGATCGCGGTTCTGGGGTCGTCGCCGGACGTCATGACCGCGACGTTCTCCGGGCATACCCGCGTCTCGGATGGTGCCGGCCACGACTACCTCGTCGGTGGGTCCGCCGCGTTCTGCCTCTTGAACACCGGCTGCGTGTGTCCCGGGGCTTCCGCGGAGCCTCCGCCGCTGCCGCTCGAGGGCGGAGCCGTGGCGCTGGCGGTCACGGGCGGGACGGGGGGTGCCGACGGAACCCTGGCCGGCATCTCATTTGCGGACTTCTGCTCGCCCATGACGGGAACATGGGTGGGCACGTGGCGCAACGACAACGGGCGGGCCCACGGCGACCTGACCGCCACGTTCGTCCAGAAGGGCACTACCTTCTCCGGCACCGGCGAGGTCACGGGGAACACCTGCGTACGGCATGCGAACCTGACCGGCACCATCAACGGGGTCAATATCACGTTCGGGTTCGCATCGGCCGCACGGCCAGTGACGTTCACCGGGGTCCTGAACAGGTCATCGATGTCGGGCACCTGGGAGGCGGTCGCCTGCGGCACCGTGCAGGTCACGCTGACTGGGACATGGGAGTCGACGAAACAGAAGTAGGGCGCAGGTCGACGCCGGGAGGGCGGGCCACCGACTCGGGTCCGTGTGGCCTCGGGCCGCGGACGAGGGCTGGTCCCGGCCGCCGCGCCGCAACTCATCCGTGGACGCCCGCGGGTTTCGGGTTTCGAAGACGCGCAGGGACGGCAATGGGAGGCTGATCGGGAACCGACACGACCGCAGGCGGGATCTTCGCGCTCGGTACCAGCGAGGTTCGCGCCCAAGACAGGTAAGATCCCCGGCAGATGACGCAATTCGCGAACGGCCACGACATCGATCCCCAGGTGGCGCCGAGCGGCCCGGGCTGCGTCGAGTGCCTCGCCTCCGGTGGATGGTGGTTCCACCTGCGCCGTTGCGCGCTGTGCGGCCATATCGGGTGCTGCGACGCCTCCCCTTCGCAGCATGCGAGTCACCATGCATCCGATTCGCGGCATCCGGTCATCCAGAGCTACGAGCCCGGAGAGGAATGGTTCTGGGACTACGCTGCGGAGGAGGAGGTCGAGGGACCGGCCCTCGCCCCGCCACGCCATCACCCGCTCGACCAGCCCACTCCCGGACCGGCCGGACACGTGCCGCGGAACTGGCAGCGATTGCTGCACTGACACGCCCGCGTGCGCGGGCGGACTTGACCGGAGGCCCGCGAACGCGGTTCGAACGGGCGTTGTCATCGAATGCCTCCTCAGGGCATGCGCTCGGGCGCCGGCCCGCTGACGGCGACCTCACCGCTCTGGATCAGCCCGATCTGTGCCAGGTCGTCCGGAGAGAGCCGGAACTCGGCCGCCGGAGCAGTCTGGCGAAGCTGCTGCGGCGGCTCGCCTGGGACTACCTGGTCGTGAGCCGCACCGATGGTGGGTTCAGCCCGGCGGCACGTGAACTGCTGCGACGCGTCCTGGCACCGCTCGAGAGCAGCGGCCTGGCGGCTGGGGGGCATGCGCCGGTCGGCTGATCGCGTCGCGCCATCCGGCCGTCACGCGGCGAGCGGCTCCGTAGGCGTGACCAGCACGATCGAGATGGGTCGGTCCGTCCGGGCCTGGTATCCCTCGTACCGGTGGTGGTTGTTCTCGTTGGCGAGCCGCCAGAGGCATGGATAGTCGGGATTCGCCGCTTCGACGACGCGGGCGCGGCCGGCGGCGCGGCGACGCGCGACCTGCAGTTCCACCTCCGGCGAGGCCGTGATGTTGAGCAGCCACCCCGGCGGTCGAGGGAGGCCGGCGTTCGAAGCCACGAGAACGTAGTCGGCACCGTCGCGCACGTAGGTCAGCGCCGACGTCCGGACCTTGCCGGTGCGTCGGCCGGTCGTGCGGAGGAGGAGCGTCGGAACGCCGACGAGCCGGTGGCCGATCCGTCCGCCGGTTCGTTCATAGACGGCCTGGTGCATGCGGAGGAATCCGTCCTGGAGCCGCGACTGCATCGCTTGGAGGTTGCTCACCCGGGCAGTGTGACCGGCCCGTTCACGGGCGTCCACCGGTGTAGGCTTCCGGCAGGCGGCTCGAGCCCGTCGTGCTCGTTTTCCGGATCGCCGGCGGTCCGTGACCTGCCGGCCCCGCGGAGGCAGGCGCGCACGTCCGGCAATTCGTCACGCCGCCGGGAGCACCGCCAAGAAGGTCAACCCTGAGAATGTCCGGATCTGCCGGCACACCTCGACGCCATCGCGCCCCGGCAGCATGAGAGCGAGGATGACGGCGTCGGGTGCTCCGCGCGCACCAGCGCCAGCCGGTCCGGCCGTGCGGGCCGAGAAGCGCCGTGTCCCGCCGCAGGCCGCGCGAACGCTGCTCGACCCAGGGGGGCCTACACGATCTCGCCTGAAATTTCAGCCGGATGGCAGCGCAGCACGAACGGCCGCCGCGATTGCCGGCAGATCGCGCTCGACCGTGGTCTTGAGCACCGCCAGGTCGACCTTCGCGTAGTCATGGACGATCCGATTGCGCATCCCTCGGAGCGCGGCCCAGGGGACCGACCCGATGGCGGCCGCGGTTTCTGGCGAAAGCCGCCTGGCGCACTCCGCCACCTGCGTGATCCGCATGATCACCGCGTCGACGGTTTCGGGCACCGACGTCCAGTCGGCTCCGCGGCGCGACGCATACGCGACCGCCGTCTCCGCGTGGATGACGATCTGGCCGAGCAGGTCGCGGTCGCGCTCATCCATAGATCACCACGCCCTCCTGCTCGGCTCGTTCCCGGATGTCCGGACGGAGCGTCGTCGGCTCCACGACGTCGACGTCGCGGTCGAACAGCGCTTCCAGTGCGCGGCGAAGGTCCGTCTCTGACGTGAGCGATCGCTCGACTCCGGGCCGGTGCTCGACGAGCACGTCGATATCGGAGTCGGCGCGAAGGTCTTCGCGAACGGCTGATCCGAATACCGTCACGCGGTTCAGCCCGAACCGGCGCACCAGGTCATGGAGTCGTCGCTGCGACGGCCGCGGAATGTCCGGGTTGAGGTGTCCGAGCCGGCGCGCGGAGGGGGAGCCATGCCGCACGCGATCCGGAAACGACCGCATGACCCGGCCCTTGTGTACCTGGGTCTTCTCGGCTCGTTCGCGAAAGGACGGGTCGTCGAGGAGGCGGTCCCGGAGCTCGTCGTGGTCGATGAGGAACACATTCGGCGCGCCCGCCGAGAAGCGCCGCAGGGCACGCCGGAGAGTGACAAGGTCCCGGGGCTCTGCAGTCCAGGTCGTCACGACGAGCCAGCCGGCCTGGTCACGGCCCGCGAACTCGACGGCCGGGCTCGCACACAGGACGGTCCGGATGACCTGGTCGAGCGGCTTCCGATTCGCCGCGAGCACGAGAAGCGCCTCCACCACGGCTCCCTCGGCCAATCGGTACCGCCGATCCTCGCGACGCACCGCCCCCTCCTCGATGAGCAGCCCGAGTGCACGCTGCGCGCTCGACACCTCGACTTCCAGCGCGTGTGCGACGTCGCTGAGCGAAACCGCGCCCAACTGTTCGAGGGCGAGTGACGCGAGGCCGGCGACCTCGGAGCGAAGGAGGCTCATGCAGCGATGTTACGCTCGTAGCATAGAACTGTGCGCGGCGACGCCGCCGCGAGGCGCGACGACCGATCAGCCCCGGAAGCGCACCTCGAACCGCTCCGCCTCGTCGGTCAGCCAGGCCAGATCGTCGGCGCCCAGATCCAGGTCCGCCGCTCGAACGTTCTCCTCGAGCTGCTCGATCGTGCGCGCCCCCGGGATCGCCACGACGTTCGGGTGCGAGAGCAGCCACGCAAGTGCGACCTGCGCCCTGGTTGCTCCATGCGTCTCTGCAACCTCGGTGACCGCCGCGACCAGCGGCCGGGCCAGCCTGCGCCCGCGCTCCCGGTAGAGCGGGTTCATGCGCCGCACGGGGCCCGCAGCCGCCCGTCGGTCGGCCGAACCGCGATCCGGTTCGGACGCCAGCAAGCCCTGGCCGAGCGGGCTGTAGGCGACGATCAACCGGCCGCGCTCGCCGGCATAGGGCACCAGCTCCCAGCGAGGTGCGGGGCTGGCCAGGCTGAACCGCACCTGGTTGGCAATGACGGGGAGGCGCAGCGCCAGCTCGGCCGCGCGCCACCGGGACAGCGAATGGTTGCTCACGCCGACACGCACGACGGTTCCGCTCTCGACCAGTGGCCGCAGGGCGGCCATCGTGCGCCGCGGCGACACGAACGGATTTGCCCAGTGGACGTAGTAGAGGTCGAGCGGATGCCCGCCGAGGCGCCGCACGCTTCCCTCGGCCTGGCGCTGGACCATCGGGCCGGTGGGCATGACCGGAATGAACTTCGTGGCCACGGTCAGCTCCGAGCGCTGCTCGGCCCCCAGCTGCCCCACCACATCGCCGACGATCTGCTCCGATCGGCCGAAGGCGTAGACCTCGGCCGTGTCGATCAGCGTAACGCCGAGCTCGACGGCCCGACGAACGAGCGCAGGCGCCATCTCTCGCGCGTAGTCGTCGCCGTAGCCCCACCCGCCGGGTCCGAACTGCGCGGTCCCGAGCCCGATGACGGAGACCCGGAGGCCGTCGACCTGGACGTGGCGCATGGCGGCATGGTCCCACACCGACCCGGGGCGCGTGGGCTCGTTCCGCCTCGCCGCAGCCGACCCCGACCGCGCCGCAGGCACCCCTTCCGGTTGACGGCACCCCGACAATCGGCAGCGTGGATGCCGGGGACCGAAGGCGTCGGACTGTCACCGATCTGCTGGAGTCGGCGCGCGGCTGCATCGATCGCCTCACGCCGGCCGCCGCCCTCGCGGCCATGTCGACTGCCGGCGCGCTGCTGGTCGACACGCGGTGTGCCGAGAACCTCCGCGAGCAGGGCACGATCCCGGGATCCGTCCACGTGCCGCTGTCGGTCCTGTACTGGCGTCTCGACCCCGCGTCCGGCCACGACGATCCGCGCCTCTCGGACCCGGACCGCATGGTCGTGCTCATCTGCGCCCACGGATACAGCTCGAGCCTTGCCGCGGCGACGCTGCGGGACCTCGGCTTCTCGCGGGCGACGGATGTCATCGGCGGCTTCGAGGCCTGGGTCGCGGGAGGCCTGCCGGTCGAGCCGTGGGGCGGCTGACCGCTGGGCGGTCCGGCCAGTGACGCCAGGACCGGATCGACTCGTCGCCGGCGTAGATGGACCGCAGCCAGGTCCGTCAGTCGCGGGGCAGCTCGATCAAGCCTCGCTCGATCGCCCGCGTGACGGCCGAGGTCCGGTCGGTCACGCCGAGCTTCTCGAAGATGTGGGCGAGGTGGGTCTTGATGGTCGCCTCGCTGATACGCAGCGCGTGCGCGATCTCCTTGTTGGACGCGCCGCGGGCGACCAGCGCGACGACCTCGAGCTCGCGCCCCGACAGCGCCTCGGCCCCTGTGCCCGGACGAGGCGCCAGCGCGGTGCATGAGGCGAGCGGCGACCGAGGGAGCAAGGGGTGCACCGCCGGCGACGACGCTGCGCGCCGCGGCGAACAACGTCTCGCGCGGCGCGTCCTTCAGCATGTACCCGGCTGCTCCGGCCTCGACCGCCCGCAGGATCTGGGCGTCTGAGTCGTAGGTCGTCAACACGAGGACGGGCGGTGGGTCGGGCAGCCGCCGGATGCGGGCGATCGCTTCCACGCCATCGAGGACCGGCATCTGCAGGTCCATCAGCACGAGATCGGGTCGGGTCGCCAGCACCTGCTCGATGGCCTGCGCACCGTCGGCGGCCTCGCCCACGACCGCGAAGCCGGCGTCGGTCTCGAACATGCCACGGAGGCCGGTTCGGACGACGGGGTGATCGTCGACGATGAGGAGGCGGATGACGGTCATCGCGCAACCAGCTCCGGCGTGGGCTCAGGCGCCGGGGCGGGCGCGGGCAGGCTGACCGCGATCGTGGTGCCCTCGCCGGGCGCGCTCTCCACCGCCACGCTGCCGCCGAGCGCCTCGGCTCGCTCGCGCATGCCGAGCAGGCCGAGACCGCCCGCAGGACCCGGCGCGAGCGCGGTCGGGTCGAAGCCGCGACCGTCATCGGCCACGTCGAGGGTGACCTCGCCGGGGAAGTACGAGAGCGTGACGGTGACGTGGCTGGCCGCCGCGTGGCGGCGGACATTGGCGAGCGCCTCCTGCGTCGCGCGCAGGAGCGTGACTTCCACGTCGGGGTGGAGGGTGCGCACGGTCCCTGTGACGGTGACATCGGTGGGCGGCCCGTCCTGGGCGGCGGCCGCGGCGACCCGCTCGATCGCGCCCGGGAGCCCGCCACCGGCGAGCGCGTCGGGTCGCAGCGCCCAGGCCAGGCCGCGCGCCTCGGCCAGGCTGCTACGGGCCACACCTTCCGCTTCCTGCACGTGGTGCCGCGCCCGCGACGGATCGGTATCGAGCGAGACGTCGGCAGCCTCGAGGTGGGCGACCACGCTCGCGAAACCCTGGGCGAGCGTGTCATGGATCTCGCGCGCCAGGCGGCCGCGCTCCTCCTGGACGCCTTCTTCGCGTTCGGCCGCAGCCAGCTGGCGGCGCGTCCGCTCGAGCTCGTCGATGAGCCGCCGGCGCTCCAGGCTCTGCCGCGCGATCGCCCCGATCCAGAGCGACATCGCGAACCCGAAGGCGATCTGGACGAGGTCCGAGGCGATGTGCGGCGCGGCGTCGGCGAGCTGCCAATCGTAGAGATTGAGCTCGGAGAGCGTGAGCGCGATCGCGAGGCCGATACGCTCCCACGACCACGGCCGAGCGCCTGGCATAGAGCAGGAAGAAGATCTGCGGGTAGAGCGAGAACTCGAGGTAGCGCGAAGTACGGATTCAGCTGGAGCAGGATCCCGAAACAGAGCGTGACCGCCGCCGCATACGGCACGGCGTAGTCGAACCACCAGCCCCACTGCCGGGGATGGCGCATGAACATCGCGACGTACAGGACGAGCAGCAGGCCCGCGAGGGCGACGGCGACGACCATCGCCTCGACCGTCATGCTCCAGGAGATGCAGCGCGAGCGCTGTCGCGACGACGATCGTCGCGATGTTCCAGACGTGCCACAGCGGGAGGCTGCGCACCCATACGTCGGACGGCGCCGCGGTCGCCGTCGCATTACCAGCGGCGGCGACACCAGCGGGTATGTTGGACGGTGCGGGCGCCATGCTCATCCGCGTCATCGTAGACTCGCGCGACCTACGCGAACTGCGTTCCGACGAACCGCCGGTAGATGAGGAGCGCGGCGACGCCGGAGGCGATGCCCCAGCCGACGACCCAGGCGAGGTCGACGATCGGCTGCACCGGGATCGGCAGTCCGGTCATCGACTGCGCGAGCATGGACAGGTGGTACGTGGGGGTGAACTCGGCGACCTGGCGGACCGACGGACGGGAGATCGTCGAACGTCCATGAAGACGCCGGCGGTGAGCGAAAGCGGCATCAGGATGAGGAGATTCACCGCACCGGCGCTCCCGGGGCGAACCAGGAAGCCGACGAGGAAGCCGATCGGCGCGAGCACGAGCGAGCCGACGAGGAGGAGTGCCCGCGGTGGCGAGCCACTGTCTCGAGCGGCAGCCGGGCACCGGTCGCTAGCGCCCTCGATCCCGAGCAGGACCATGATCGCGGTGGAGGCGACGAGCACGAAGGCGAGCTTCGCGACGAGGTACACCGCGGCCGGCATCGGGGTGACGCGGGCGAGCCGCAGGTCGCCCCGCGCCCGCTCGTCGGCGATCGTATGGCCGATTCCGGAGAGGGAGACGCTGAGCACGCCGAAGATGCTGAAGACGACGATGAGGTAGCCGCCCACGGTGCCACCGCCGGGCACGGGCTCCGGCGGCCCGCGAGATGCCGATGATCGGTAGAAGAACAGCGGCAGGGCGATGGCCGCCATCGCGAAGTCGGGTGCGCGGAGGTGGCGGCGCAGCTCGGCGGCAGCCTGGAGCGCGAAGGGCCGCAGGCGTGGGCGGTCGACGCCCGGGTCGGGCCGGGGTCGTAAGCGTCAGGGTGTTCATGACTCGGTCTCCTGCACGAGGTCGAGGAACGCCGTCTCGAGCGCCCGCTCTTCGACGGTGACCTCCTCGACTGGGTTGCTCCGTTGAACAGCCGCCCCAGGACCGCCTCGGCATCGACGGCCACGATCTCGAGGCGCGACCCGGTTCGCTCGACGCGGACCACGCCGGGCCATGCCGCGACGATCGGCCGGGTCGAGGTCGGCCCGCACGTGGATCGTCTTGCCGCCGGCCTGTGCCTTGACCTGCGGCGGGGTGCCGTCGCGCACGATCGGCCGTGGTTGATGACCACGATGCGGGTGGCGAGCGCGTCGGCTTCCTCGAGCAGATGGGTGGCGAACAGGACCGTGGTGCCCTGCGCGGCGAGGTCGGTGACGACGTCCCAGAAGCGGCGCCGGCTCTCGACGTCGAGGCCGGTGGTGGGCTCGTCGAGGACGACGAGCTCGGGATCGCCGCAGAGCGCGAGGGCGAAGAACAGGCGCTGGCGCTGGCCGCCCGAGAGCTTGCCGGCGCGGCGACCCTCGAGGCCCGTCGAGCCCCGCCGCGGCGATCACCTCGGCGGCGCGCCGGGGATGCGGGTAGTAGCTGGCGAAGAGCTCCACGAGCTCGGCGACCGTGAGCATCGGGGGAACGCCGGACTCCTGGAGCATCGCGCCCACCGGGCGCGCGCCTGCGGGTGCTCGGGCGGCAGCCCCAGCAGCCGGACCGTGCCGGCGGTAGGCGCGGCGCAGACCCAGGATGAGCGAGAGCGCCGTCGTCTTCCCGGCGCCGTTGGGGCCGAGGATCGCCGTGATCTCCCCGGGCCGGACGACGAGGTCGACGCCGCGGAGCGCCTCGACCGCGCCGTAGCGCTTGGTGACGCCGCGCAGCTCGACGACCGGGGTCGGGGTGAGGGTGAACGCTGGAACCGCGTCAAACTGTGCGAAACCTGGCTGGCGATGCGATGGTCACGAGGGTTGTCTCCGAGCTGCCGGTGTTCTGCTTCCGGACCTGCTCGCAGTGTCCGTCGCGGCGCAGGCGCGGACCATCGGTCGCCCATCCACGCCGGGGTCGGATGATCGGACGATGGGGTCCCCCATTCGGGGGATACGGGACGACGCCTCGCTCACATCGTGGCCGCCTCGGGCACCGTCGCTCGACCGCGCGACGGCCATGAAGGCGGCAGGGGCGTTCCCCGCCGAGGGTGTCATGGACAAGCGCTCATCGCGGCACCCTCCTCCGTTGGCGGACCGCGATGGCGAGTCGGACGGCCGTTGGCCGTTTGCGGGCGAGCAGGTAGTCGACTTCTCAGCGAAGTCCGTAGCCGAAGCGGGCGGCCGCGACGCGAAGCGCGATATCGAGACCGCGATGGGAGAGCGGCGTGTTGAATGTGGGATGCGACGGCAGGGCGTCCTCGCTGCGCTCGTAGAGCACCACGTTCGTGTCGGGCTCGCCCGCCATGCAGGAGCGGTAGGCGAGGCCGGCGACGTCCCGGTAGGCCTCGTGGATCGCCCGCGACCAGGCCTGACTGACCGAATGCGGTCCCGTGGCGAGCGCCTGGCTGCCGCCGGCCCGGGTCGGCCACGAGCCCCGCAGATCGAGCAGCACAAGCGGCGCGTCGATGCGGAATGCACAGAGGTACGGCTCGTCGATCCAGCGGTCGATGAGGCGCGTTCGTGAGAAGACCTCGGCGAGACATCCCGGCGCCTGGAGTCCCGCGTACAGGATCCTGCGATCGGCACACTCGCCCGTCGGCAGCGGGTGATGGTCGAACCTGCCCGCTGCAACTGGGCCGTACGAACGAAACGAGGACCAGGTCGCGGGATGGGGCCCGGCCATGGCATAGACGCGCCACAGGATCGATCCGACGTCGAGGAGCACCGTCTCGTCACCCAGCGCCGGCAAGGGCTCCCGGGGACGGCGGGGTAGACGTACCACGACTCAGAGATCCGCGGCGACGGCTCGGACGGCGCCGATGTCTCCTCCACTCGCGAGCCAGTCAATCGGCGAAAGGCTCGTGCCACCGGTCTGCAGCTCCGGATCCGGCAGCGCGAGCCAGTTCCAGACCGCCACCGGATGCAGCGCATCGCGGATCAACGGAAGGACCCTGGCAAGCCCGCGGATCTGCTCGTGCTCGCTGAATTGCCGGCGCGGCAGGAGCCACGCATCGTCCTCGCGGATGCCGAACAGCGTCCGCGCGCGGAGCCGCTGGCGAACCCGCGACGGGTCCACGCCCAGAAGCCTCGCAGCCTCTTCGACCGTGAGCGACGTTAGACGCAGTCCCTCGAACGTCGCACGGGTCTCGGCGGCGACATCTGGCACGCGATCGGCGAGCGCGTGCATCACCAGCCCGCCACCTTCCAGTAGTTCGATTGTCGGGACATCGAACGATGTCGGAACCGGCTCGTTCTGCCTCGCCTCGCCGATCGCCTCCCCGAGCGCGTCGAACACGGACTCAATCGGAACCCCGTGCCTCGACGCCGCCGATCGCAGCGTGTCCACGACTTCCCTGGCCGCTGCACGCGCGGCCGAGTGTTGTCCCTGCGGGTAGGCTCTCATGGCCCCAGAGTCCGACTCCGGCCGTCTTCCCGACGAGCGTGTCACCAGAACAACTCCCGTACCATCCTGATCAGGAGACCACGGTAGTCCATCGTCTGGTGCCATGTCAAGCCGGCAACGGCGAGACAGCCGGCAACGGCGAGACTGTGTTGGTCGGCGACGTCGTCGACTTGGCACGGCTGCAGGGCATACTGTCGCAGGTCGGCGAACTCGGCCCGGTGCCGTCGCTCGTGAGCCGGATGGATCCCGTCCCATCTGGCCGGCCGAACCCGGCCCCGCGACGGGGCACAAACGAGAAGGGCCCCGGAGGTCGCGCAACGCCGTGATGCCGGGTGAGGTCGGAGCAACGTGATGCCACGTCGGGCAGGAGGGACGAGCGAGTGACGAACCAGTCGACCCCCGTGGTGCGCAGGCACGGCAACTCCTACGACATCTTCATCCTCGTCCTGACCATCATGTCGCTGGCGATCATGGTGCTCCTGCTGCTGCCCCTCGCCCCCGCGGAACTCGACACGCTCAGGGTGTACGACAACCTCATCTGCTTCATCTTCATCGGGGACTTCCTCCTGTCCCTCTCCGGTTCGCACCCGCGCAGCGAGTACTTCATCCGGCGCCGTGGCTGGATCGACATCCTGGGATCGATCCCCAGCCTGGGCATCATCCCGGCCTTCGGGCTCCTGCGCCTCTTCCGGCTCTTCCGGCTCGCCCGCATCTCCCGCATGCTGCGCGGCCAGCGGAAGAAGGAGCTGATCAGCGACATCATCCACAACCGCAGCCAGTACGCGACGTTCATCACACTGCTGCTGGCCATGATCGTGCTGGTGAGCTTCGAGCCTGCTCGTGCTGCAGTTCGAGAGCCGCGCGCCGAATGCGAACATCCTCACCGGCGGCGAGGCGCTGTGGTGGTCGGTCGTGACCATCACGACGGTGGGCTATGGCGACTTCTATCCGGTCACGGATCTCGGCCGGCTTGTCGCCGTCTTCGTGATGTTCGCGGGCGTCGGCATCATCGGCGCGCTGGCGAGTATCCTCGCCAGCCTGCTGGTCTCACCGGCGCCGGCGGACGAGCCCGAAGAGGCGGCCGGGGACGAGCCAGCGGCAGGCGCGGCCACGGCCGGCCAGGCGATGGTGACGGACGGTGGGGCGCAACTCGTCCCCGGCGGCATCGACACGGAACTGGCTCGGACACGCGCGGAGATGGCGCAGACCCGGGCGGAGATGGCGGAGCTGCGTCGCCAGATCGCAGCAGTGGCGGTGCCGGCGGCAAGCCAACAACAGGGATCGTGATCCGGGGGCTGTCCGCCTACGAGACCGGATGGGCCCAGCGTTTCCATGTGCCGATCCGGACGAACGGGCTCCGAGCCGCCGGTGAGCTCACCGCCCCGGCTGCCGCGTCGATCCAGCGGCGCGAGCGCCGCCACCTCGTACAGCACCAGGGGACGGGCCCCGTCGTCGGCGCGACCCACATGGTGATCCGGACTGGCGTTACATGAGACGCGGCCCGGGCACGGCCACCGCGCCCGGGCAGGGCTCCACTGGGGCGATCAGACCTCAGGCGTCCACGTGGCGCCGCAACCGGACGAGGTAGACGAGTGCGACGGCGGCAAACGCCAACTGGACCATCACCATCAGGCTGTCCAGGTCGACTCCCTGGTCATTCGGGTCCGGGCTGATCATCCACGGCGCGGTGGCGCCCATGGCGAGGTGGAAGTTGAGGCTCATGAAGGCGCCGACGATGGCCGTGAGAGCCATGATCCCCAGGAGCAGGCTTCGCTGGTTCAGGCTCATTCGCGACCAGCGCACGAGCCACACGAGGGCGGTGGCGATGAGTGTCACGCCCACGCACACTTCTCCGATCATCACGAGGTAACCGAACATCTGGGCGTTCGGGATCACGAACCCGTCGATGAAATCCTTGTACCAGCCGGTCTGGTCCTGCGTCGAGTCGGACAGGGTCCCGGCCAGCGTGCCCGGGAAGTTGTCGGCCAGGATCTTGGAGAGGCCCGACATGAGCCACTCGTAGCCCAGGAACAGCTGGACGGCGAGGAATCCTGCCAGCAGCGGTCTGGTATCTGCAGTCGCAGCGGGACCGGCGACGCGAGGAATGCCGATCGCAACGTTCATGACGAGAACCTCCCACATTCCCGGGCTCGACGAGGGCCAGGTTGCACTCGGTTGGGGTCTCAGCGGCGTACGGATTCGTGAAACCGCTCGGGAGCGTAGACGGAGTGCTGTGGCAATGCGAGTGCCAATCGGATCATTCGCGGCGGTCGCCGGGCCAGGGCGACGGCGCATCGGCGACCGCTGTGCCGCCCAGGACAGGTCAATCGCTGCTTGCCCGCCCTCGAGCCGCGTTCACGTGGTGCCATCGGCCGGTGGCCGGCCGGCCTGCATGGTCTCCGCCGGTGCGGAACCTGGTGCGGCGGTGGCCTTCGCCCCACGGTAGCGCGCCTCGAAATTGTCGATCAAACGTCGCCGCTCGCGCATCACCGCGGCCCACTCGTCGAGAGCCGCCCAACCCGCCTCGGTGAGGATGTAGTCGCGGCGCTGTGGTCCCGTCGGCTCGGACGACCAGGTCGAGGCGACCTCGCCGACCGCCTCGAGGTCACGCAAGGTTTTGTAGACCTGCCCGACGTCCACGTCCTCGCCGCTGACACCCATCTCCTGCAGCTGGCCAATGAGGCCGTAGCCGTGCGCCGATCCCTCGGCAAGTAGCGCCAGCACGAAGGGCTCCATCCAGCGGCGGCGTCCGCCGAGCGGCGCCCAGCCGCGATGCCTCGGCAGGCCGTCGGATTCGGGTCCGGAAGCCGGAACGGTCGGACCGCCGACCCGAGGCCCGCCGGGTTCCCCTTCGCCATTCATATGCCGCGAGCTTATGGGCTGGGCGCGGATCTGTCGAACGAATTCGGAGGACGGCCGCGTCGGCGGCCCGCCCGGGGCACCGGTCGAAACCGGCCACCGGCTATCGTTCGGCTCGACCGTGCAATCCCTCGTTGCTGTTTGCGATCTTCGTGGCCGTGGTGATGGCGACGATCGCCGGGCCCTCGACCCTCCCAGGTCGTTGGTTCACCAGATGACCCCCATACTCCGGCGCAGGAGCCATACGGACCTTTGGTCGGCCACGGCGGTCGGTCACACCCCAGGTGAGGTCCTCAGCCGGTAGGCGAAGAGCGCGATCGGCCGGTAGAGCACGTGGGCGAACTTGCCGAACGGGACCAGGATCACGAGCGCCATCGCCACCGCGACGTGTACCAGGAATACCGGGTAGCCCCAGGCCGGAGCGTCCGGCAGGTAGAGCCCGAGTTCCAGGACGAACCCGGTTACGCCGGCGACCCACAGCAGGCCCAGGAAGGACCAGTCCGAGACCGTCGACCGCGCCGATGAGCGGTCGCTGTGGCGCATCCGCCGCCAGGCCAGGATCGTCGTGCCGTAGACGAGCGCCAGGCCGGCGATCGTCCCCAGCAGGCGGACCGGGTACCAGATCGGCACCGCGGTTCCCGTCGGCTTGATTCCGGCGATCTCCAGCCCGTAATCGAGGAGCGTCGCGGCGAGCAGTCCCAGGAAACCCCACATCGTGACCGCGTGGATGAACCAGCGGCGGAGGTAGAGCGGCCGATCCTCGACCGCGTCCGTACACTCCTCGCGGAAGCGGGTCTGAGCAAGGGACTCGCGCCCGATCGAATACCAGGCGGCGTCGGCAAGGCGCCGGGCGGTTGTGCGTCGCGGCCGTGCGGCCGGCGCCTCCCCCGACGCACTCGCGGTGCCGCCGCGCCCCCGGAACATCCGCCGCGTCATCTCGACGAGGCCGGCGATCGCGGCGATCGCGAGCACGATCAGCACGATGAGGCCCAGGTTGTGGATGAATCCCGACGGAATGAAGTCGAACAGCGCCAATGTGGAGCCATCCGTCGGACCGCGGACCGAGTACATGAATCCGGCGAGTACCGCGATCAGCGCGGTGATGAAGATGCCGGCGAAGATCCGCGAGCTGCCGAGGAACCGTGCCAGTCGCGTTCGGTCGTAGCTGGCGACGGCGTAGCGACGCGCGGCGGCCATGAAGTCCCCGGGGTCCGCGTGCGTCGGACAGGCGTCCGAACACTCGCCGCAGCCGTAGCAGAGCCACAGCTCCGGGCTCGAGAGCAGCTGCTCCTTCATGCCAAGCTGCGCATACCGGAACATCCGGCGCGGGAACGCGCTCCCATCGGTCGAGAGCGGGCAGATCGCGGAGCACACGCCGCAGTTGAAACAGGCCGAGATGTCGCTCGCCCCGTAGTGCCTGAGGTCCGTGAGAAGGTTGCTGTCGACCTGCGCGGTCATGCGGTGGGGTCCTTTCGCTCCAGCGCCGCGTACCGGAAATAGCCTTCGTCGTTGGCGCCCTTCAACTCGTGGAGATACCCGTACCGGCGCATGCCCATCACCCAGAAGACGACCTCGTGGGTCGGTCGGCCGAGTTCGGCAGCGATCTCCGGGACGGTCCGGGCGCCACCCTCGAGGAACCGGAGGATCCGCGCGTGCATGAGCGGCTCCTCCCGGATGACCTCACGCGGGTCCCTGTTGACGACGCTCATGCCACTGCCTCCGGGACCAGGCTCACCTTGCGGACCGTGTTCTTGACGCTGTGCGAATTCCCGGGCTCGTGCGGGGAGGTCGGGAGGGGGGCCTGCCCCCCTCCAGCCAACTTGTCGATCATCGCGGTGATCTGGGCGCTGGTGTAGCCCAGCAGGTCGATCGCGTCCTCCGGACACACCGGGACGCAACCGCCGCACCCCTTGCAGCCGGCAGCGGCGATGGACGCGATATCGCGGCCGTTCAGCCACAGCTTCTCGATGGCGCCGTACGGGCAGGCGTCGACGCACTTCCCGCACCATGTGCAGGCATCTGGGTCGACGATCGCCACGAGCGGATCGAGCTCGGCCGTGCCCTTCTTGAGGACGGCGGCGCTCTGGGTGACCGCCGCAAGGCCGGAAGCAATCGCCTCCGTCGAGTTCTTGGGTCCCTGGCAGGTCCCGGCGATCAGCACGCCTTCCACCATCGTCTCGACCGGGCGCAGCTTGGGATGGATCTCGCTGTAGAACCCGTCCGTGCCGAGCGGCAGCTTGAGGAGGCCCGTGAGCCCCTCGTTCTTCCGCGGCACCATCCCCGTGACCAGTACGACCAGATCCGCCGGGATCGCGAGCTCTTCCCCGCCGGTCAGGAGGTCCTTGACGGTGACCACCAGGCGTCCGGCAGCGTCCCTGGCGACCGCAGGGGGCGCGTCGTCCGGGTACTTCACGTAGACGGCACCGCGCTTCCGCGACTCCGTGTACAACAGCTCGAACTTGCCGTAGGTGCGGACGTCGCGCGCGAGGTGGTACTGGTGGACCTTCGCATCCAGGTCGGCGACCTTGATCGACGCGTGTGCCGTGGCGGCACAGCAGTAGCGCGAGCAATACTCGTTGGAGCCCGGTTCGCCCGCCGGTTGCCGGCTGCCGACGCAGTAGATGTAGACGACGTTGCGGACGGGCTTCCCGCGGTAGCGGAGCGAACCGCTCGAACCGTCGACAAGCTCCTTGAACTCGGGCAGGGTCACGACACCGTCGATGCCGTAGCCGAACTCGCCGTCCGCCGGCTGGTAGGTGTCGAAGCCGGTGGCCACGACCACCGAACCGACCTCGACCTGGACCGTCTCGGGCGTCCCGCCGTCGATCCGGATGCCGGCGGTGTAGTTGCCGAAGCTGCCGGACCTGCTGACGACCTCGGCGCTGGTGAAGACCGTAACGCGCGGGCGCCTGGCGATCTCGTCCTGCAGCCTCGCCACGAGCGCATGGCCGTCCTTGCCGTTGGGATACATTTCGCCGAACCCGCCGACCCAGCCGCCGAGTGCCTGCTCGCGTTCGACCAGGAAGACCTCGAGCCCGATGTCGGCGAGTCCGACCGCAGCCCGCATGCCCGCGATGCCGCCACCGATGACGAGCGTCCGCGGGGTGGTCTTGACTTCGATCGGCTCAAGCGGGGTCGTCAGCCGCGTCCGCGCGATCCCGGCCTTCAGCAGGCAGATGGCTTTGCCTGTTGCGCCGGGACCGTCGTCCGTATGGGCCCAGGAGCACTGCTCCCGCACGTTGACCTGCGTGTACTCGAACGGGTTGAGCCCGGCCCGCTTGGCCGCGCCGCGGAACGTGTGGACGTGCAGCTTGGGCGAGCACGAGGCGACGACGAGCCCGTCGAGCCCCTGCTCCTCGATGTCCGAGACGATCTGCTGCTGCCCGGCGTCGGAGCAGGCGAACATGGTCGACCGGGTGACCACGACGTCGGGGTTGTCGCTGACGGCGGCCACGACCTCGTCGACATCCACGTAGTCGGAGATGTTGCCGCCGCAGTGGCAGACGTAGACGCCGATCCGGCGTTCGCCGGTGGGTTGCTCGGTCATGCCGGCACCTTCAGCCCTTCCAGGTGTGCTGCCGCCCCCGCGACCGCCGCACCCGCGTGGAGGATCGAGTCGGTGATGTCTCGCGCGCCCGCCGCAGCACCGGCCACGAACACGCCGGGAATGCTGGTTCGGCCGGGACTCAGGTCCTCGTCGGGTTCGCCGACGTAGCCGTACTCGTCCGGGGCCAGGGCGTTCAACGGGAAGAGGCCTTCGGCGTCGTGGTTCGGCTGGACGCCGACCGCCAGGACGACCAGGTCGTACTCGGCGTCGACGAGCGCCCCGCCTCCCTCGATGTCCTCGTAGCGCAGGACGAGGTTGCCGTCGTCCTTCTCGGTGACCTTTGCGACGCGCCCCTTGATGTAGTTGGCGCCCATGGACTTCGCGCCCTCGTAGAACTCGTCGTAGCGCTTGCCGGCCGCCCGGATGTCCATGTGGTGGACGGTGACGTCGGCGAGCGGCAGGGCGCCCATGATCAGCTGGTTCTGCTTCACGGAGTACATGCAGCAGAACTTGGAGCAGAGCGGGTTGTCCACGGTTTCGTCGCGTGAGCCGGTGCACATCACGTAGGCGATGCGCTCGGGCACCTTGCCGTCGCCGGGCCGCAGGACGGTGTTGAAGGGCCGGGTCGGCGCCAGCAGGCGGTCCATCTGCATGCCGGTGATGACGTTCTTGTATGTCCCGAACCCGTACTGCGGCTTGAGGTCCGCATTGAAGAGCTTGAAGCCGGTGGCCACGACCACCGCGCCGACCTGGACGTCGAACTCGTGTTCCCGCATCCGCAGGTCGATGGCGTAGGCCGGGCACGCGGTGATGCACTGCCCGCACTCGGAGCAGACGCCGCAGTCCAGGCAGCGCCCGGCACCCGCCAGTGCCTCCTCCTCTGTCATCGGCGGCTCGAGCTCGAGGAAGCCGGCCGGGCTGCCGACCACGGCCGCCGCGATGGCGGCCGGTCCATCGACGTGCGTGTAGGTCGTCTGCCGCGCCAGCACCTTCTGCTTGTCCGCAATCGGCAGCGGGAGGTCGAACCCCGTCAGGGCCTCGCCGCGGAGCCAGCGGTCGAGCATGAACGCCGCTCGGCGCCCCTGGCCGACGGCCTGCGCGATGTCCGACGCACCCGTGACGACATCGCCCGCCGCAAACACCTCCGCCACCTCGGTCTGCAGCGTCCCGCGATCGACCCTGATCGTGGAGTTGCCGTTGACCTTGAGCCGCCCGGCGAACGCGACCGTGTCGGGCGTCATGCCGATCGCGACGATCACGGCGTCGCAGTCGATGACGAACTCGCTGTTGGGGATCGGTTCGGGCCGCCGACGGCCGGAGGCGTCGGGCCGGCCGAGACGCATGCGGGCGCACCGGAGGCCGGTCACGCGACCCGTCGGCCCCGCCGACGACCTCGACCGGGGCGACCAGGAACTCGAAACGGACGCCCTCCAGCTCGGCGTCGTGGACCTCGGGGCCGTGCGCCGGCATCTCCTCGCGACCGCGGCGATAGGCCACTCGCGTTTCCCGGCGCACCGAGCCGGAGTGCGGTCCGCGCCGCGTCCATGGCGACGTTGCCGCCACCGACGACGACAACGCGCTTCCCTGCCAGGTCGGCGGGCCGGTCGAGCTTGACCGCGCGGAGGAACTCGAGGCCGGACAGGACGCCGGCGCGCTCCTCGCCCGGGACGCCGAGGCTCGTCGAAAGCGGAGTGCCGGTCGCCAGCAGGACCGCGTCGTAGCCCGCGGCGCGCAGGTCTTCGACATCCTCGACCGGGCGTCCGTGGCGATCTCCACGCCGAGCGCCGTGACGTTCGCGATGTCCTGCGCCACGACTTCCGGTGGCAGGCGGTAGCCCGGAATGGCGAGGCGGAGGAATCCACCCGGCTCCGACGCCGACTCAAAGATCTTGACCCTGTATCCCTTGCGCGCCATCTGCCAGGCGGCGGTCAGCCCGGTCGGGCCGGAGCCCACCACGGCCACCGACTTCCCGTTCAGGGGCGGCGGCTCGATGCCGGGCCCGTCTGCTCCCGCGTAATGCCGGTCCGCGACGAACCGCTTCAGGCGGCGGATCGGCAGCGTGCCCTCGAGGCTGCCCCGCGTGCACTCGCTCTCGCACGGCGCGTAGCAGGCACGACCCAGCGTGCCGACGAGCGGCGTCGCATCCAGCACCAGCTGGAACGCCTTCTCGTATTCCCCGCTGCGGATCAGCGAGACGTACCCGTGGGCCCTGATGCCCGCCGGGCAGGTGAAGCTGCACGGCGATTTCCCGTCACGCTCGATGACCGCCTTCTTGGGCACTGCCTGCGGGAACGCGATGTACGCCGCCCGGCGGGCCACCAGGTCCGCGTTGAACTGGTCCGGCACCGCGACCGTGCAGGCCTGCTCACACAGCTGGCAGCCGGTGCAGGCCGCCTCGTCCACGTAGCGCGGCTTCTGGCGCACGGTGGCGTGGAACCGGCCGTCCCCGTCGGGCGTGATCCCACGGACCTCGCTGTAGGTGAGCGCCGTGATGTTCGGGTGGTGAATGGTGCCCGCCATCTTCGGCGTGGAGATGCAGCTGGCGCAGTCCAGGGTCGGGAAGACCTTGCTGAGCAGGATCATCTTCCCGCCCACGCTGGCTTCCTTCTCCACGAGCAGCACCTTGTAGCCCATGTCGCCGAGCTTCAGCGCGGACTCCATGCCGCCGATTCCGGCGCCGACGACCAGGACGTCGTACTCCATCGCTCAACTCACTTCGGACGGCCCGAGCTGGGCCAGCGCGTCCGAGAACTGCTGCATGTGCCGGGTGAACTGCTCGGCGCAGACGGAACAGATGGCGGCCATCCGCACGCGTGACGGCGCATGGCCGCGTTCCTTGAGCAGCGCCTGCGACTCGGCCATGATTCGGGAGGCGCGGTGGGCGCAGTCCGGGAGATAGGCGCATTCGTCGCCGTCCGAGGCGACGAACACGCCGTCGAACCCACGCTCGATGGCGCGCAGGATCCAGGCCGGCTTGATGCCGCTGGTGCAGGGCAGCCCGATGACCACGACGCCGGGCGAGTAGTGCATGTGGGCACTTCCCGCAAGGTCGATGCCGGGGTCCGAGATGTTGTTGGTGGAGAAGACCAGGATCCTCGGGGCGGATCCCGACCCTCGCTCCGGCGCCACGGGGACGGCGAGCGCGCTCATCGGGTCATGGCTCCTGACTGCGTGTCGTTGGGAGAAATGGGCGGAGGCCGTTGGTGGCGGCGCTCCGCCCGGGGGTCGTATCCGGTGGCTACTTCCCGCGGCGGACGAACACGCGGTCGTAGCCCTCAGCCTGGAGGGAGCCGAGGAACGCGTGGCCGACCTTCGCGGACCAGGCGCCGATGTCCGTCTTGGTGACGGGATCGGTTGACCAGATCTCGATGACAGAGCCGATGGGCACGGTGCCCATGCCCTTCTTGGCCTCGAGCAGCGGGCCGGGGCAGGCGGCGCCGCGCGCGTCGATGACCTTGGCGACGACGATGGTCTCGAGCTCGGGTGCGGTTGCGATTGCCATTGCGGTCTCCTTTGGGGTTCAGTAGGTAAGGACGTTGGTGGCCGAGGTGACCTCGGCGACAAAGCGGCCGGCGGCGACGATCTCCGCGCCCTCGATGAGCGCGTCCGCGCCGATTTCGCGGCTCTTGAGACACGGCGAGCACACGAGCAACTTCCCGCCGAGTTCGCGGAAGTCGCCGAACAGCCTGGCCAGCGGCGGGAACCCGGCGGCCTCGACCATCTCGATGGTGCCGGCGCGGGCGAGGAGGACACCGTCCGCCTGGAGGCCGACGACGACCTCGACGTCCGAGGCCAGTGCGGCGGCGGCCATCACGAACGGGATCGTCACGTGCTCCGGGTGGTCCGGGCCGTGCGTGACCATGAATACGAGCTTCTCTGCCATGAATGTGTCCGTCTCCGGGTGCGAATGACCGATCAGATGAAGAGGAGCTGGCCGTCGTCGGCACTCAGGAAGAACGTCGCGACACCGCTGACGCCGTCCACGACCGGATCCAGCTGGGACGGTTCGAGCTTCAGCAGGTCCATCGAAGCCGAGCAGGCCTGGATGTTCACCTCGCCGAGTTCCTTGACCTGCCGGAACGTGTCCAGCCACTGGAGGGCGGCCGGGACCTTCTGGTCGACGAGCTGCCGGTCGGCGGGTCCCGCCTCCGCGGAAAGGCCACGGGCGTGGCCGGCGCGATCGGTTCGGAACGCGTCGAGTGCCCAGAACTGGAGCAGGACGTTGACCGGCTTGCCCAGTGCCGCGGCGCCGGCGGCGAGGATCGCGGCGGCCTGGAGCTTGTCGTCGGTGCCGGAGAAGAGAACGAGCGAGAGCGTGTCTGACACGGGGCGGCCTCAGCTATGAACGGCGGTGGGTTGTGGTGGGGCGCTGCATGCGGCGGCCAGGTCGCCGAGCCGCGAGATCTGGCGGAGGAGGACCTGCCGCATCAGCTCGCAGGCATCGACGACGCCGCCGTCGGTCAGCTGGTAGCGGACCTCGCGCCCGGTGCGGACGGCCTCGACGAGCCCCGCCGCACGAAGCGCCGCCAGGTGGCGCGACGCGGCCGGCTGCGGGATCTCGAGGTGATCGGCGAGCCGGCCGACCTCCCACGGTCCGTCCGCGAGGAGGTGCACCATCTCGAGCCGGCGCGGATTGGCGAGGGCCATCAGGACGGCGGCCTGCAGGGCGTAGATGTCGTCCACGGGTCGGAACACGTGCGGCTCCCCGGCAATTCGGCGCGCGACGTCGCAGCGATCGAGGGCTCAGAGCTCGACGCGCGCCGCGTGGTCCAACGCGACCACGAGGCCCTCGGCCGCGCTTCTCGTCGAGGTTGTGCTCGAGGATCGGGATGTAGAGCGATTCCTCGCGCAGGTGGACCTTGAGGATCGAGTACAGGCGATACAGGACCCGGGTAAGCTCGATCAATTCGGCGCCCGGCGCGCCGGGTTTCACCAGGCGGTCCGACAGGTCGCCGAGTTGCGCAATGAGCCTTCGGATCTCGGCGTGCTCCCGCTCCATCGGTGCCATCGCGAGCCGGCAGGACAGCAACCGGTCCAACTCGGGATGCACGGCCGCCTCGACCGCTTCCATGTGCGGCAGGAGCGTCGTAACGAGGAACTCGTGCTCCGATGCGACCTTTGCCGCGAGATCCTCTCGAGGCAGGTCGCCAACTGCGTCTGCGAGCCGGCGCAGCTCCTCCACGTGGGCCATCAACCGCTCACGATGCTCTGTCGAAACCTGGGTCAGAGTCGGCATGGCCGAGCCTCCTGTCGTGATCGCGAGGCGAGCCGTTCGCCGTCGCGAGCTTGGTCGTACATGGCGGCAGCTGTCATAGTTGCGATGCTGCTATATGCCTCCGGACACTATACCCCAGATGTCAACGCCTGACATAGGTGTCTCCGCGCCGCGGGCACGCCCGGCGTCATCGAGCGGCACGCTGGGCTGGGCGCGTGCTCGCGATCGATCGAGAGCCCGCCGCGATCGCTGCCGCGGAGGCAACGACCCCATCTCACCGCCTTCGCCGCTTGAGTCTGCGGCTCAAGCGGCGGTTGCAGATGCAGCCGGCAGCTCTATCCAGACGGTCGCACCACCCTCGGGCTGATTCTCGCCCCGACTCGCCCGCCGTGCGCCTCGACGAGTGCCCGCACGATCGACAGGCCAAGCCCGCTCGTTCCCGTCCGTCGATCCCGCGACGGATCGGCCTGGTAGAGGCGATCGAACACCCTCGGCAGGTCCTCCGGCGCGATGCCGCTGCCAGAGTCGTCGACGGCGATCCGGACGCGAGATCCGAGCCGGTGCGCGGTGATACCCACTCGGCCGCCGCGCGGGGTGTGCCGCAGGGCATTGTCCGTCAGGGCCGCCAGGACCTGCCGGAGTCGGTCGGGATCAGCGTCGACGACGCAGCCGGGCTCGATGTCGGCCGATATCCGGATCTCCTCCGCCATCGCCCGCGCCTCGAACGCCGCAACGTCAGCGTCGGCCATCTCGGCGACATCGACCGGTTGGCGCTGGAGTAGCAACTCGCCCGCCTCGGCGAGACTGATCGTCCGCAGCTCGTCGACGATCCGGCTGAGCAGCTGCGTTTGTTCCCGGATCGTTCGCATGTATCGCACGTCCGGCGCGAAGATCCCCTCCTCGATCGCCGCTGCCGTGCCCTCGATGACGGTGAGCGGCGTACGCAACTCGTGCGCAGCGTCCTGCATGAACCGGCGGCGCTGTGCGTCGGCCCGTTGCAGGTCGGCGGCCATCTCGTCGAACGACCGCCCGACTTCGCCGAACTCATCGCCCCGATCACCGAGCCCAGACCGACGGCTGAGTTGGCCCAATGCCACCGCGCGCGAGGCGTGGGCGAGCTGGGTGAGGGGCCGCGCCATCCGATTGGCAGCGAAGAAGCCGACCAACGAGGCGGCGAGCGCGGCCGCCAGCGCCAGCCCGATGAGCGTCACGGTGGTGTCCTGCTGCACCTGGGCGGCGTGGATGCCTGCCCCCGGTCCGGGACCGGGGCCGTTCCCTCGCCCCTGGCCAGGTCCGCGTCCGCTGGGTACCGGGGCCTGGCTGGCCGTCTCCGACTCCAGCAGCGCGAAGCCCCTGCCGACGATCTGCGGCGTCCCGATCGAAACGACCGCGGCGGTAGCGAGCGCGACGGCAGCGAAGCCCAGGGCGATCTTGACGCGGAGGCTCACGTGCCGTCCGTGGCTCGGGACGCGCGGTATCCGACGCCGCGCACCGTCTCGATGTATGCGCCACCGTCCGGCCGCGGACCGAGCTTCGCCCGCATGTTCTTCACATGGCTGTCGATCGTACGGTCGAGCGATTCGAACGATTGCCCGAACAACTGCTCGCCGATCTGCTCGCGCGTCCACGCACGGCCAGGTTGCGCGACGAGGGTCGCCAGGAGATCGAACTCTGTCCGGGTGAGGGGCAGGATCTCGCTGCCGCGTCGCGTCTCGCGGGCAATCGGATCGACCACGAGGTCGAAGTGGGTCAGCACGGCGTCGACGACCGGTCGCTCGAGCCGTCGCAGCACAGCCCCCACTCTTGCGACGAGCTCGCGCGGTTCGAACGGCTTGGTGACGTAGTCGTCGGCGCCGAGCTCGAGCCCGGCGACTCGATCGATGACATCGTCTCGCGCCGTGAGCAGGATCACCGGGACCACCGATCCGGCCGAGCGAAGTGCTCGCAGCACATCGAAACCGGACCGTCGAGGAAGCATGACGTCGAGGACGAGCAGGTCGGGGTGGGCCCCCTGGGCGACGGCGATTGCCGCGTCGCCGTCTGCGGCGGTGAGCACCTCGTACCCCTCGCGCTCGAGGTAACCGCGCACGAACTCGACGATGTGCGGCTCGTCGTCCACGACGAGGATCCGGGCATGCATTGGCTCAGCATAGGCGGACGGCCGGACCCGCAGAGGCCCGACCGTCCGACCAGATGTGACGGTTCGCGTTGGATCAGTGATGCGCGGGTCCGTGCGGTCCGGTGCCGTCGCAGTCGCCGGGTCCGGGGCCGCCGGTACCGGCGCCGGATCCATCACGGGCCCGCGTCCTGTCGCGGTTGGCCGAGGCGCCCTGTGGGCCGGCGCCGACGGCAGCGCCCTGCATGCCACTGGGCGCCGTGCTCGATACCGCCGTCTGAGCGCGGGACTGGAGCTGCGTCCGCAGTTGCGCCGCCTGCGCGTCGGTGAGCGCGCCGTTTGCGACGCGCGCCTGGATGCGGCTGGTCCACTGCGTGACGAGCGCGTCGACAACCTTCTGGACCGCGACCTTCTGGCGCGCGGCGATCTGGGCGAGGCTCAGGTTCTCGTGGCGAAGCTCGCGGATCTGGGCGTCGCTCAGGCCGAGGACGGAGGCGACTGTCCCGCCCGACGTCGCGCTCGGCGAGGACGTGGGAGCGGCCGTGGGGCTCGCGGCGGCGACCGACGCGGCGAAGAGGAGGGAACCCAATACGGTGCCGCCGATCGCGGCCATCATCCTGCGCATTCGCAGTTCTCCTGTACGGCCCTTGCGGGCTGGATTGCCCGGCTGGGAAAGCAGCCGGGTTCTGAGGGCCCGAGCATCGGATCGGCGAATGGACGGGTCATGGAGTCGGCGGACAGGTTGCATGAAGTCGCCCGGGGTCGAGCCGCTCCCCCACCAGGGGCGCCCGGTACCCCGGAACCGGGCCGCCGTTGTCAGCTACTTGCGCAACCATGCAAGGACATGCTACGCTCCCTGCGCCGCGGGATCGGCCCGCGGATGGACAGGATGAAGGTGGGGATGAGCCACTCGAACAGTCGGGACCCTGAGCAATACCGACTCCACGCTGAGGTATGCAGAGTCCTGACAGACCCCAAGCGGTTGATGCTCCTCGAGATCCTGCGCGACGGCGAGCGGTCGGTCGGCGAGCTCGCGAACGAGCTGGGCAGCACACTCGCCAACACGAGCCAGCACCTGGGCGTCATGCGATCCGCCGGGCTCGTAGAAACGCGCCGGAACGGAACGACCATCGTCTACCGGCTCGCGGAGCCCGAGATCGTCGAGGCCTGCGACGTCATCCATCGCATCGTCGACCGTCGCCTGGCGACGCGAACCGGAGCCCGCCGGCGGTTCGAGCCGGCCGTGTCAGCCGGCAGCACACCGAGGTGACCATGTCCAGCGCCACCCAGTACGCATTCGGAACTCGAGTCCGCGGATCCATCGGGGATCTGCGTCCACGTGTCGAGGCAGCCCTGAAGGTCGAGGGCTTCGGCGTCCTCACCGAGATCGACGTTCAGGCGACGATGAAGGCGAAGCTCGGCGTCGATCGGGCGCCGTATCTCATCCTCGGCGCCTGCAACCCGTTGCTCGCCCACCGGGCGCTCGAAGCCGACCCATCGGTGGGCGTGCTCCTTCCCTGCAACGTCGTCGTCCGGGAGGACGGCCCCGACACGATCGTCGAGGCCATGGATCCGGTAGCCGCCCTCGGAATCGTCGAATTCACCGAAGATCGAGCCAATTGCGCGCGAGGCCCGCGAGCGCCTCGAGCGCGTCATCAGCAGACTGGAGTCCAGGTGATGAGTCTCAATCCCTCGTCGAAGCCCGCGTCCGGGCACCGCGTCATCATGTTTTCGACGCCAACGTGCCCTTGGTGCAACCGGGCCAAGGGCTATCTCCGGAGCCGCAGCATCCCGTTCCGCGACGTGGACGTGAGCCGTGACCCGGTGGCCGCCCGCGACCTGGTCCGACGGACGGGCCAGATGGGCGTACCCGTCATCGAGATCGACGGACGGCCGATCGTCGGCTTCGACCAGCCGCGCATCGACGCGGCACTCGGTTTGCATCTGAACTGACAGGAGAAGGGTCATGTCCAACCAGGTCCAACCGCTCGGCAGCCGGGTCCTCGTACGCCTCCTGCCGGAAGAGAGCGTGACCAAATCCGGGCTCTACCTCCCAGACACCGCGAAAAGAGAAGCCGCAGCGCGGTGAGGTCGTGGCGATCGGCGACGAAACGACAACGATCAAGGTCGGCGTCGGAGACAAAGTCCTGTTTCCCGAATACACGGGAACCGAGGTCCGGATCGAGGGCGAGGATCACCTGATCATCGATGGCACGGAGCTGCTGGCCACTCTCCGGGACGCCCCGGTTGCCGTTGCCGTCGTCTGACCTACCGCGGCGCGTTTCAATGGCACCCTGCCCGACACCTTTCGGCGGGCCCCTCCGGTTATGCACATCAGGCTGGTAGGCTCGCCGGTGATCGACTCCGACTACTGGACCCGCCTTGCGTCATTCGAGATCGAGCACTGGTCGGATCACGAGGAGGACACTCGGACTGCGCTCGGGGAACCGCACTACTTCCACCTGGTCGAACTCGTCGCTCGGCGTGTGACGCTCGACTGATTTGCCCACCGAGGTGACGCCCTCCTGGCAGGCACGCGCGGACCGAACGACTCGACCTGATGGCGGCCGATCGAATGGCCTGTTTGGCGCTCCACCCGAGCCGGATCGACGTCAGCGCAGCCAGCGCGACCGGCCGCGGCGCGATCGGGTTCGGTGACTGCGGCCAGGCGGTTCCTCGCCAGCGAGCCGCGGCCTCTTGGTTTGCAGGACAGGCCAGATGGCTCTGGCCTCCGCGACGAGATGGGACACGTACACTCCGCTGGAGAGCACCAGGAAGGCGCTCACGAGGCGGACCCACGTGGCCCATTCGTCGCGGCCCAGGGCGCCGAGCGATCGGCGGCGGCGCCGTCGGCAGCGGCGCCAGTGGTTCCGGCTTGACGTGCACGCCTCCCGCCGATCAACCGCGTCACCCGGCGATCCCCGGCCCCGCGTGGACGCGGGTGCCACCGGACCTCGGCGCCCAGCGCGCGGTCGTGGACCCGAGAGCCGCGGACAGCTCGGCTCGCCCAGTGAAAAGGGCGGGCCGGCTATGCTGCCCGCGTGCCCTTCGGACTGATCAGCATCACGCCCGACCCGATCATCTTCGAGATCCCCGGCACCTTCGTCCGGATCGGCTGGTACGGCCTTGGCTACGTCGTGGCCGTCGCCGTGATGATGTGGGTGAGCCAGCGGGAGGCCGTATGGCGCGGCGTGGACCCGGGCCACATCCTGAACGCGCTGATCATCGTGGCCGCGTGCGCCATCGTCGGGGCTCGGCTGTACCACGTCATCGACCAGTCGGGCTACTACAGCCAGAACCTCCCCGCGATCGTGCTGCCCCCATACAGCGGCCTTGCCCTCTACGGCGGCATCGCGGGCGCGCATCGTCGGCATCCTGATCTACACGCGGCGCCACACCATATCGCTCCAGCTGGCGCTCGACATCTGCGTGCCGGGCACCCTGTTCGCCCAGGGCATCGCCCGGTGGGGCAACTTCTTCAACCAGGAGCTGTACGGCCCGCCGACGAACCTTCCCTGGGGCATCACCATCGGCTGCGACCATCGGGTCGCGCCGTACTACTGCCCCGGCGATCCCAACCTGGCCGCCGGCGCGGCCGCCTACCCGGTCGACACGACGGGATTCCACCCGCTGTTCTTCTACGAGTCGGCGCTGGACATCCTTGGTGGCTTCGTGGCCCTCTGGCTGTCCCGCCGCCACATCGACCGCCTCCGCGACGGCGACCTCGCCTCGTTCTGGCTGATCTGGTACGGCTCGGTCAGGTTCATGCTCGAGACCTTCCGCTTCGACTACGACTGGAAGCTGCTGGGCATCATGCCCACTGCCATGGCGATCGGCTTGCTCGTGGTGGCGTTCGGGATCATATCGATCATCTGGCGCCATCGCTCCCCGCGGCCGATCGAGCCGGAGAGCGGTGAGCGTGAGGCTGACGGTAGGCCAGCATTGCACGACATGCCCGAGCCGGACGATCCCAACAAGGCGCCTCGGCTAACAACGGAGCCAGCCGACAGTGGCGCAAACGTCACGCTCGCCTCGCGCGCAGCCGCGCCGATAACCGCTGCCCCGGTGCTCTGGTGGGAGGTTGCATGCTTGCTCAAATGTGCGCATGGCTTCATCTGTACGGGCCGTTGGTTGCCTGTTGCCGGGACCGATTGGATCTATGGAGAACTGGCATGAGTTGATGCTTCCAACGCGGCGCGCGCCCGTCTGCGTGCCCCGAACCTGAAGGGAGCAACGAGTCTTGGCGAGAGAGACCTCAACAGTGCTGCTCAAGGGCGACGGGCTCCCGTTCGTCGCCCCGACCGGCACCGGACATTCGTTCGCCCTGGACGCACCCTGTACCAGCTCTACGCCTTTTCGAGATCCACCTCGCAGAGGAGAGTTGTACGCGCCTCAGGGGTACCGGTACTTTCGGCCCCCATGCGGTGTGCACCGGCACCGTGTCTGCAGGCGGCCGGCCTCGCGGCGCTCGGGCTACCATCTCGGCACGGTGAGGCTGATCCGCGGTAGACCTCGACAGCGCGCCGGGCCTGCATGCCGCTGACGGCGGGCGGCGACCTTGCGCTCCTGCTCGTGAGCGGGTTCGCCGGCCTGCTGGGGGCTCTCGGCGGCGTCGGGGGAGGCCTGCTCGTGGTGCCGGCGCTCACCCTGCTGTTCGGTGTCGACATCCGCCTGGCAGCGGGCGCCAGCATCGTGGCCGTCATCGCGACCAGTTCGGGCGCTGCCGCGGCCTACATCCGCGACGGCCTGGCGAACCTGCGGATCGGCATGTTCCTCGAAGTTGGCGACGACCACCGGCGCTGTGGTGGGCGCGCTCGTCGCGGGGTTCGTGGCATCCGAAATGCTGTTCCTGGTCCTCGGGATCATCCTGTTCGCCTCCGCCGGCATGCAGCTGCTGCGCCTGGCGGAGGATGCGCCCCCCGCGGACGACACCGCGGCCATGCACTCGCGACTGCAGCTTGGCGGGGAGTACTACAGCGTGCGGCTGCAGCGGTTCGTCCGCTACGTCGCCCGACGCGTCCCGCTCGGGTTCGCGCTGATGTGGGTCGCCGGCCTGGTCTCGGGCCTGATCGGGATCGGGTCGGGCGCGCTCAAGGTCGTCGCCATGGACGCAGCCATGGGCCTGCCGATGAAGGTGAGTTCGGCGACCAGCAACTTCATGATCGGCGTGACCGCGGCCGCCTCGGCCGGGATCTACCTCGCGAGAGGGGACGTGGACGCGCGGATCACCGTCCCGGTGGCGCTCGGCGTGCTGGCCGGCGCGGTCGCGGGCGCCCGGTTGCTGCCGCGCATCTCCGGCCGCGCGGTGCGCCTGATCTTCATCCCCATCCTGCTGGTGATCGGGGTGGAGACGGTCCTGCGGGGCCTCGGGGTCGGGATATGAGCGAGCGGCGCTTCGAGCTGGCCGTCAGCGTGGTGCTCATCGCCGGAGTTGCGGCCAGTGCCATCCTCATGGGGATCGGCTTCCTGGCGTCCTTCCTCGTGGGCTGGGGCGGCTCGCTGAGCGGAGCGCCTCCGCAACCGTTGGACGCGACGTCGTTCACGGACCTCGCGGACGGGCTGCGCGACCTGCGGCCGATCGCGATCGCCCAGGCCGGCCTCCTGCTGCTCATCGTCACACCCGTCGCCCGCGTCGCCATCGCGGTCGTGGGCTTCGCCCTCCAGCGCGATCGCGTGTATGTCGCGATCGCCCTCGCCGTCCTCGCGGTCCTGCTCACCTCGCTGCTCGCGGTCCGCTGACCCGGAGTCCACAATCAGACCGTGCCCTCCGGGTCCATCTTCACAGGATCGGGCACTGCAGGCGGGAGGCCGGCCATGGCCAACGAGACACCGACGGCGCAGGTGGTGAACGGCCAGGCCGGCGACCTGGTGCTCGTCGCACACCGGGGCGATCGTTCGGTGCTGCTCGCCATGGACCTGCCGCACGAGAAGGCCGACCGGCTCGCCGGCTTCGCGCTGTACCGCACGCCGCCGGGGAAGCGGACGGGGCCGCTTGCCGCTCCGGCCTACGCTCGCCGCCTCGCGACCAGGAGCGCATCGATCGGACCCCGCTCGGGAGGCGTGACGCGCCTGGCGATCTCGGCGCGCTCGACCTCGAAATCGGGGTCGGCGTCGAGGAGGTCGCGGCCGATCTCCGCCGCGGTGAACAGCACGTCGGGGTCGCGCGGCCCGCCCTCGCCCTCGTCGAGGTTCGAGCGATCGTGGCCGACGACGACCAGGCGACCACCCGGCGCGACGGCTCCTGCCGCCCCCGCGTAGATCGGCCGACGGTCCGTGTCCGTCGGCAGGTGCAGGTAGACGATCGCCACAAGGTCAAAGGCCCGCTCCGGCGGCGCCCAGGAGAACAGGTCGGCTTCCACCCAGCGGACCTGCACTCCGGCGGCCTCGGCCTGCTTCCGCGCGTTGTCCAGTCCTACCGGTGACCAGTCGACGGCGGTGACGTCCCAGCCCCTCGCGGCGAGCCAGACGGCGTTGGTCCCGCTCCCGGATGCCAGCTCAAGCGCCCGCCCCGGAGTCAGGGCGGACACGGCGTCCGCCAATGCCGGGTTGGGCCCGGCACCCTCGAAGTCGCCGTCGCGGTGCCGCTCGTCCCACGCGAGGCGTCGTTCGTCCGGCGACATCACGCGGAACCCCGCGCCACCGGCCGGCCGCTGCGGATCCAGGCGCTCGTGCCGCCCCTGACCGACGCCACGTCCTCGAAGCCCCTGGCGGCGAGGAATTCCGTGGCGGAGAGGCTGCGGCTGCCGGACTCGCAGATGACGGCAATGCGCTCGCCGACCGGCAGGTTGCCGACCCGGCGCGGCAGCTGGTTCAGCGGCACGTGGAGTGCGGCGGGGACGTGGCCTCGCAGGTACTCCCAGTCCTCGCGGACGTCGAGGACCGTCACATTCCGATCTCGCAGCAGACCGTCCAATTCGTCGACGCTGATCTCCGGCACGGATCGGCGCATGAAGGAAAACAACGGCATTGACACCTCCTTGTGGTGGTGGGTCACACGACCTGCAGCGCAAGGTACCCCGCGAGCGTCAGCACGACCAGCGCGAACCCGCGCCCCAGCGTTGCGGCCGGCAGGCGGGTCGAGAAGGTACCGCCGATCAGCCCTCCGGCGATCGCGCCCAGCGTGAAGAGCACGGTGATCGCAGGGTCGATCGACGCGCCCGTGCCCAGGTGACCCAGGAGCGCCGTTCCGCTGTTGATCGCGATGATCGGTAGGGATGTGCCGATCGCCTTCGACATCGGCAAGCGGAGGACGACCACGAGCGCCGGGACGATGAGAAAACCGCCGCCGACGCCGAAGAACCCGGTGAGGAGGCCCACGCCGACCGCCGTCACGATGAACGGGCCGAAGTCGACGATCGGGCACGCCGTCGGCAGCATCGAGCGGAGGCGAGCCCGCATTGAGTGGAATGGCAGCGACGTCGTCGGAAGGAACTCGAGCTCGGCCACCTGTCGTTCGGCGGTGCGCTCCTGGAGCCGCGCCCGGCGCCAGGTCGCGATGGCCGCCACGACCATCAGGACGACGAAGGCCGCGAGCAGCTCGCTCGGCGGCACCTCGCGATTGAGGTACCCGCCGATCGCGGTGCCTGCGATCCCCACGACGCCGAACAGCAGGGCGCGCTGCCACAGCACGTTTCCGCGGCGGGCATGCGGTAGCGTCGCCCACGCCGCGCTGATCCCGACGACGATCAGCGACATCGTGGTCGCCTCCCGGGCGGGGACGCCGAGGACGCCGACGAGCAGCGGCACGGTCAGGATGGAGCCGCCACCACCGACCAGCCCGAGCGACAGGCCGACCAGCCCCCCGAGGACGATGGAGATCACGCGGTCGGGCCCGCCGGCCGGGCTTCCGGCCCCGCAACCGGACCGCGCGAGAACCCGGGCACGTGCTCGCCCGTCATCCGCTCCTGGATGCGGACCGCGATCGCCTCCTCCACCACCGCGTCCGGGTCGCGCAGTCCGCCCATCGTGGCACGCACGCCGACGAGGCTCGCGTACAGCGGCGGGCAGGTGGGACAGGATTCCAAATGGCGCTCGACGGTCGAGCGCGTCCGGCCGTCAAGCTCGCCGTCGAGATACGCCGAGACGTGACGGCGCGCCTGCCAGCAGCGGATCGGCTGGGCCAGGCTCGCCTGGCGCCGTGCGTCGTCCTTCGCCAGTGCGCTCACGACCATCATCCTTCCGCGCCGCAGGCGCTGTTTCGCCGCCGGCAGCCCGATCTCCATCGACGACGGCGATCTCGGCGGCCGTCCAGCCCAGCGCGTCGTGCAGCACGACCGGCAACCGGTAGATGACCGGGAGCCGCGCCAGCGCATCCTCGAGCTCGTCGCGGAGTTCGGCCCGTTCGAGCACCCGCTCCGGCTGGACCGAGTATTCGTCGTCCTGCCAGTCGGCCTCGATCGGCGTCGATGTCCAGCTCGTCATGGTGGCGCCGCGACCGGTCGATGATCCGGTTGACAAGGCTGCGCCGCAGCCAGGCCGGGAGCGCAGCGGGGTCGCGCAGCTGGTCGCGACGCCGCCACGCCCCGATGATCGTCTCCTGGGCGCAGTCCTGCGCGAGATCGGGGTCGGCCAGCAGGCGAGCGGCCAGCCGGACGAGGCGCGGCAGTTCGCCCGCCAGCCTCGTGCCGAACTCGTCCGCGTCCGCCGGTGGGTTCGTTGCGGCCGTCACTGGCTCTCTTCCGTCATCGGCTCACCTGCCGGCCGGATTCGTGCTGATGCCGAAGACCCGGTACAGCGCGCAGAACCCGACGATGCCGGTCACGAGGGCGATGGCGCCGACGACCCACGCGAGATAGACGATCGGCGCGGCGACCCAGCCGAATGCGCCGGCGGCAATGAGTACGACGCCGAGAGCGATGCGAGCGATGCGGTCGAGCGGGCCTTCGTTAGCCTGGAGTTTCATTGATGCGTCTCCTGATCGGAGCGGGTCGTTCGCCCGCTTCCATACAGAGGACGAGATCGCCGGGAGAAGCGATACATCCATCTTCGCCGACGGCGGGGCAGGGTCGCGACCGTCCCGAACGGCCGCGCGTTCACGCCTGGACTGCACCCGGTGCGGCGGGTGATCGAGCTGCCCCAGCTCGGTCGCCGGACGGTTTGGGGCGATCGCGCGCTGAACGATGAAGCCGCTCGGCATCCGCGTCAGCGCACCGAAGCGTCCCCTATCTGTAGATCACGAAGGCGTCGAGGTCCAGGCGAGCGCCCGCGGAGGTGTTGCGCAGCTCGATCGTGTGGGAAGCGCTGGTCGTCCAGCTCGTCGAGAAGAGCACCCGCTTCCACGTGGCGGAGCTCGAGCGGCAGTTCACCGTCGTACGGTAGACGCCGTCGATGTAGACCTTCACGTTGCCGCGCGACGAGCCCGTCGCGGTCACCCAGGCGATCGCCCGGCCGGTAAAGGTCGTCCCGGCGCGAGCGCCCGTGCTGGTGGACCAGTGCGTGGCGCCGCCCGAGGCGGACGCGGTGGTCTGCCTGTGCCAGGTTCCGGTGGTGTAGCGCACCGTGGCGCTGGTGTCATCGCGAATCTGCGGTGTGAACGTCGGGCCGGTGCTCCAGGGGCCGGTGTTGTACGCGTTGTCGGTCGCACGGGCGCGGAAGCGGTAGGCATGGCCCAGCGAGAGGGACATCGCCTGTCGCTCCCAGCCGTTGACAGCAACGTCCGTCCACGCGCCACCGTCGCGGCTCTGCTGCAGGTCGTAGTACCAGAGGCCGGAGCCCGAGCCGTCCGTGCCACTCCATCGCAGCAGCGTGGAACCCTTGCCGAGCGTCGAGGGCACGACGCCCGCGGGATACGGCGCCCGGGTGATGGTCGGCGGAGTGGTATCGACCGTGAAGCCGATCGAGAGCCTGAGAGCACCCGAGTCGCCCTGGTGTCCGCCGATCTCGATCCAGACCGTCTCGCCGGCGTAGGCACCCAGGTTCATCGCCTCGGCCCCACCCGAGCCGGTTTCATCCACGCACGGCCAGGGGTGGTAGCCACCGCTGCCGTCTTCCCGGAACGCGTCGAGGACCGTGTCGTAACCGCTGCCGCCGGTGCTCACCGTGAATGACCCGTCGTCCGGCGCGGTGACCTCGTACCACACGCTCGCGCGGTCGCTGTCGCAGGCGCCGCTGCTCCAGTCGTCGTCGGTCGCCCCGGACGTGTCCTGGCTGGCGTGGTACGGGTAGTCTCTGACAACCGTGGCCGTGCCCATGGTGTCGTTTTCCGGCCCGGACCAGGTCACGGTCACCGGGTCGGCCGTTGCCTGAGCAGAGCTGCCGTCGCTGTGCGCCACGAGGGCCGTATAGGTCCGTGAGGTAGCGGTGCTACTGCTCACCGACGCCGCGCAGGTCGTACCGCTGCCGCAGGTCGTCACGATCAGCCCGTCGCTCCGCCGGATCACGACAGCGTACTCGGTGGGCCCGACGTCCCGACTGGCGGTCGCCGTGAGCGTCACCGGGGTGCCCAGGACCACGTTCGTGGCACTCGCCGAGAGGGCGACCGACCACGATGGAGCGGCACTGTCGGTCATGCTCCAGCCCTCGAGCGCGTACTGGTTGAGGAAGGCCCACGAGATCTCGACCCAGCCGTTGCGGGCGAAGCCCCCGCCCCACGAGTTCTCGATCCACACGCCCCAGGCGTCGTACATCGGCGCGAAGACCCCATGCAGGCCGCGCGACGTCGTGCCGGCCGCCGGCACGTCGACGTAGGGGTTCGTGTAGCTCGCCGAATTGAAGTTGGGGTAGATGGGAATGACGAGCAGCACCGGCGAGCCGCCGGAGATGACGGCCTGGACGGCGCTCCTGTAGTCGCCGCCGCCCGCGCCCGAGAACAGCAGGGAGTGGCCGAGGGTCTTGTACGGCGCAGCGGCGGTGCGCTCGGCGGACGTCGGCTGCGAGGTGTAGTCGTAGTCGCCCTGCGCGTAGTCGCTGCGGTGGGCGATGCCCTGCAATTCCATGATGCCGAAATTCCCCGGGTAGCTCGACCCGCGGTCCTGGCCCTGCGCGATCTGGGCGTAGAGATACATGGGGGCGAACGTCGCGGTCTCGCCGGTGCCGTGATCACGCAGCCAGTAGCGGTAGTAGTAGCCGCTGGACCATGAACCGCACGAGCCGACGGGACCCTGGTTGCCCACCGGCGGCGCCCACTGGCTCAGGTCGACGGACGTCGGGTAGGTCGTGTCCTGGCGAAGTCGGGTCGCCACGGACGTCGACACGCCCCGGGTGACCCCCGGCGCGAGCTTCGCGCCGAGCGCACGTGCGCCGCCGCCCGTGCCTGCCACGGGCACGCTGCCGTCCAGCGCCTTCGGAAAGCGTCCCGTCGGCGACGCCGCCGGTCCCGAAGATGGTCCGGCAGCGCCGACCGGGCCGGCCAGCGGCACGGCGAGCGAGACCACCAGGAGCCAAGCGAGGAGCACCGCCCCGACTCGACCGATGGACGAGGTGAAGGCTCGCCGGCTCGGCGATGTGGGCACTCGCGGTCTCATCGAACTTCCTTTCGATCAACCTGTGCGCGACGTGCCCGTCGAGGCCGGCCCTCGATCCGTGCATCCGCATCGGAGATCGCGGAAATGGCCCACCCTCAGGGCATCGAGCGATTCGCTACTGCCGGATTGTCGACCGGGTGCGGGTGGCGGGACAGGGGCCCGACAGACTCCGGCCGGCGGTACGATCCGCCGAGTGGACGCTCCGGGCGGACAGGGTCGTCACCTTCTGACCGGCCGAGGGAGGTCCGGGCGGCATGATCGCCGCCTTCCATGAGCTCACCGAGATCGCGAACAAGGCAGCGCACGACAGCGTTGCGGGGTCGGTCCGAACCGTCGCTGGCGACGTGCGCGATCCGCTGCCGTTCGCAGCCCGGCGGAGCCGAAAAACCCCGTAGTCCTGCGGTGGCTCGCATGGCCCCTGACGACCTACGGTGCGGGCATCGGAACGCACAGCAGGAGTCAGGCACATGCTCGATCTCGCACCCCCGACCGGACCTGGTGCCGCGCGCCGGTCGACCGTCGACCACGTCGCCACGGCACTCGGCCGGGCGTTCGTGGACGCCATCGTCGCCGGTGACTTCGATCGGCTCGAGGCGCTGTTCGCGCCTGACGTGCGGTTCCGCGCGATCATCCCCGGCGAAGTACCAGGAGGCCTCGACGGCCGCCGGTGCCCGCGCGATCATCGAGGATTGGTTCGGCGGGACGGACCGCACGGGAGCTCGCTCGGTTCGACGGTCGACCTGGTCGGCGACCGACTCGCGATCGGATACCGGCTCGAACTGACCGACGACGGCGAGCGGCGCGTCGTGGAGCAGCACGTCGCGGCGACGGTCGATGGCGCGTCGTTCCGCGACCTCGCCGTCGTCTGCTCCGGCTTTCGGCCGCTCGCCACGGATCGCCGGGGCGCGTCCGCGACGCGTGGCACGGACGCCTCGCCGGGCGATGACGACCACGCCGAGGCACCGGCGTTCACGCCGGCCGCCCACCTCGACGCCACCGGCCTCTCCTGCGCGACCTTGACCCCGACGATCTCCGCCACGGTCCGTGGGCTCGACTTCGGCGCCGTCCTCGAGATCGTCACCGACGACCCCGAGGCCGAGGAGGGCCTGCGGTCCTGGACGAGGCTCACCGGCAACGAGCTGCGTCGCGGCCGAGGCCGGACCCGGGTCGGCCCGCCGATTCGGCATTCGTCGATCGCCGCGGGACGCGGCTACCACCGGCAGGAAAGGGACCGACTGATGGCCACGCATCATCGTCAACGCCACCCACGGACCGGAGGATCCGGAGCGCGCGACCATGCCGTTCGTCGTCGGGCAACGTGGCCGCGACGGCCGATCAGGACGCGATCGTGCTCCTCACGATCGACGGCGCCTGGCTCGGCGTGCGCGGACGCGCCGGACGGCGTGGCCCACGCGGGCCTGCCGGCCCTGCCGCGAGGTGATGTCGCAGTTCGTCGCGAACGGCGGCCGGATCTGGGCGTGCGGCGCGTGCACCAAGCCCCGGGGCATCACGCAGGATGACCTCGTCGACGGGCGCGACGATCGTGACGGCCGCCCAGGTCGTCGAGCTTCTTGCATCGGGCGCTGCTTCGCTTACCTTCTGAGCCTGATGCGAACCGTCGGGCTGATCGGTCGCGAGCACGAGATCGAGGGAGCTTCGCGCCGCCGCCGCTGCGGCGCGGCGGCGGCGCGGCGGCCTCGTGCTCGTCGCCGGCGACGCCGGGATCGGCAAGACGGCGCTCGTCGAGCGGACGCTGGAGCGGTCGCCTGCCGATCGTGCTGCGCGGGGCCGCCCGGGCCTCCGGGGCGGCCCCGTTCGAGCCGCTCGTGGCAGCGATCCGGTCCCATCCCGGCTGGCCGGCGATCGCCGCCGAGCGTGCTCTCGAGGCCGGCGCCGGCGACCGGCGCGGCCGGGATGCCATCTGCTCGCTGTTCGGCGAGCTCGCACCCTCGGGCGGCGCGCGCGCCCGAGCCGGCGCGGCGGTGGCGGGGCCGGCCGCCGACGGCGACCCGGACGCGACCCGCGACGCGATGTGCCGGCTCGTCGTCGAGCTCGCCCGGATCGAGCCGCTGGCGATCGTCCTCGACGACCTGCAGCGCGCCGACCACGCGACGCATCGACGCGCTGCCGATGCTCGCGCGGATCGGCCGCGCGGGAGCCGCTGCTCGTCGTCGGGATCTACCGGACCGACGAGCTGCCGCGCTCGAGCCCGGTCCGGCGCCTGCGCGTCGAGCTGCGGCGGGACGACCGGCTGCACGAGATCGTCCTCGGTCCCGCTCGACGCCGCGTCGACGGCGGCGCTCGCGGCCCGTACCCTCGGCGCCCGACCGGACGACCTCCTGGCGCGACGGCTGTTCGACCGCAGCCAGGGCCTGCCGCTGTTCGTGGAGGAGCTGGCCGCTGCCCTCCTCGCCGACGAGGCGATCGTGATCGCCGACGGCGTCGCGACGCTCGTCGCGCGACGACCTGCCCATCCCGGAGACATTGCGCGACAGCATCCTGATCCGCGCCGACGGCATGGCGCCCGCGGACCGCGAGGCGCTCGCGACGGCCGCGCTCCTCGGCGACGAGGTGGACGCGACGCTCGTGGACGAGCTGGCGGCGGCAACGACGCCTGGCGACGCGCCGGGGTGGAGCGCGGGATCCTCATCGCCCGCGGAGAGGGCAGCGTCGCCTTCCGGCACGGGCTCGTTCGCGAGGTCCTGCTCGACGATCTGCCGTCGCCGAGCGGCGGACCCAGCATCGCCGGATCGCCGAGATCCTCGCGGCCCGCGGCGCGGAGCCGCTCGTCGTGGCCGAGCACTGGCTGCGCGCCGGCGAGACGCGCGAGGCCGTCGCGTGGCTCCTCCGCGCCGCCGAGGCGTCGTGCCGCGTGCATGCCTATCGGGACGCCGCGAGCGCCTACCGGCGGGCACTCGACGAGGATCGAGGCGCGCTCGCCTCGCCGGTCGACGTGCTCGAAGCGTCTTGCGGCGTGCCTCGAGCTCTCCGGAAGTCTCGGGGAGGCGGCGAGGACATGGGAGACGGCAGCCGCGGCGCGGGCGGTGGACGGACGGCCCGATCTCGCCGGCGAGGACCAGCGGCGGCGCGCGCGGGTGCTCGAGGTCCAGGGCCGCTGGCCCAGGGCGATCGAGGCCCGGCTGGCGGCGGTCGCTGAGTTCGAGGCGGCGGGGCTTCCCGCGGAGGCGGCGACGGAACGGCTGGCGGCCGCGGCCCATCTCCGGTCGGCGGCGGACTTCACCGCGGCGCTCGGGCTGCTCGGACCTCGCGCGCGACCGAGGCCCGCGAGGCGGGTCGGGTGGACCTCGAGGCGCGGGCGATCGGGCTCGAGGGGAACGTCCTCGCCCGGATGGGCACGGGCCGACGAGGGGCTCCGCGCTGGTCCGCGAGGGCCTGACGCTCGCGCTCGACGGCGGGCTCACGGCGGCCGCGGCCGAGCTGTTCCAGCGCCTCGCCGACTCCCTGGAGCACGCGGGCAGCTACGATCCGGCGCGGACGGCGTACCTCGAGGGCGCCGACTACTGCCGGACGCGAGCGATCGAGTCGACGGCGCAGCTCTGCCTGGCCTGCATGTCGGTGGTGCTCTGGCAGACCGGGCGACTGGTCGGAGGCCGAGCGGACGTCGCGCGAGGTGATCGCCTCAGCGGACGCGACGCAGCACGCGCGCGCCGTCGCGCGAGGGGATCCTGGGGATCGTGGCCGCCCTGCGCGGCAGCGCCGGCCGGGCGCGGCCACACCTCGAGGCGTCCCTGCAGATCGCCCGGCGGATCGAGCTGACCGCGATGGAGCTCATCTGCGAGCTGGGGCCTCGCCCTCTGCGACCGCCTCGATGGCGACGAGGCGGGCGCGGTCGAGCGGTGCCGCCGGCTGCTCGCCCGCTGGGAGCGCACCGAGGAGCGCCACTACGTCGTACCGGCCCTCCGCTGGGCCGCGACCGTGTTCGCCGAGCAGAACGACGCGGAAGGAGGTCCGTGCATGCGCCGATGCGCTGGCACGGATCGCCGCCCAGACGGCGCAGCCCGAAGCCATCGCGGCGCTGGCCGCGACGCTCGGCGAGGCCGCCTCGCTCGAGGGCGACGCGGACGCCGCGGCCGCGCATTTCGCCGGCGCACTCGAAGCCATCTCCGTCCGCGACCTGCCCTTCGAGCGCGCGGAGATCGGACGGCGCGCCGGTGTCGCCCTGGTCCGCGTCGGCCGCCGCGACGACGGGCTGGCGGCGCTCGTCGCGGCCGCCCGCACGGCCCGGCGCCTGGGCGCCACCCCGCTCGGTGTCATGGTCGCGGCGGACATGGCTGCACTCGGCGAGCCGGTCGAGCGCCGGCTCGGCGCGCGGGAAGCGCGTCGACTCGCCGACCGGGGCCTGACCCACAGGGAGCTCGAGGTCATCCGGCACGTGGCGCACGGCCTGACGAGCCGGGAGATCGGTCGGGCGCTGTTCATCAGCCCTCGCACCGTCGAGATGCACGTCGGGAGTGCGCTCACCAAGCTCGACTGTCGAACGCGAGCCGAGGCGGTCCAGCGGGTCGCCACGCTCGGCCTGCTGACAGCCTGGGCCGAACCTCCGAGGGCACGCCCGCCACGCTGCGCCGGCGGATCCGCGCCGGGCGTCTCGACGCTACCAAGGTCCGACGCAATTCGACGGTTACGCTGAGGCTATGGAACGATACCGGGCCGGGTCGCGGCGCCGCTGATCAGGTACCATCGCGCGTCCGTGCAATCGCTGAGGCGCGCGGTTACCAAAACGACGGGAAGGAGCATTCGAGGGTGGGCGGCGGGGTGGTTGCAGGACGCGCCCGGGCGACGTTCCGAATGTCCAAAACGCAAGGATCGGCCGCCGGGGCCAACCGCGGCCGCCTCGTCGCCGTACTGGTCCTGAGCCTGTCGATCCTTATCGTCGAGGCCATCGGCGGGATCGCTGCCAACAGCCTGGCGCTCCTCGCGGATGCGGGCCACATGCTGACGGACGTCGCGGGCGTCGGAATGGCGCTGCTCGCGATCTGGTTCGCCGGGCGGAGTCCGTCGAACGAACGGACCTACGGCTACCTCCGGCTGGAGATCCTCGCGGCTGTGGCGAACGCGGTGCTCCTGTTCGGGGTCGCGGTCTTCGTCCTGATCGAAGCCTGGCGACGGCTGTCCGAGCCCGTCGAGATCGCATCGGGGCTCATGCTTGTCGTGGCACTCGTCGGGCTGGCCGCGAACGCCGCATCACTGTTCCTGTTGCGCGACGCCCAGCGCGAGAGTCTCAACATGCGCGGCGCGTATCTCGAAGTCATGGGCGACTTCGCCGGATCGGGCGCGGTCATCGTCGCGGCGGTCGTCATCGGCATCACCGGCTGGATGCCCGCCGATGCCGTCGCGTCCGCGGTCATCGGCCTGCTCATCCTGCCGCGCACGTTCGCGCTCCTGCGCGATGCGACCGACATTCTCCTGGAGGCGACCCCGAAAGGCGTCGACATGGAGCTCGTCCGGCAGCACATCCTTGACACTCCGGGCGTCGTCGACTGCCACGATCTCCACGCCTGGACGATCACCTCGGGGATGAATGTCGTGTCGGCGCATGTCCTGCTCGCCGACGGCGCGAATGCAGCGGCCACGCTCGATGCGCTCTGCGCCTGCCTCGCCGACGACTTCGACATCGAGCACTCGACCTTCCAGCTCGAGACGGCAGATCGGCGCCGGCTCGAGGAACGGAGCCATGCGTAACGGCTACGGTGAGGAACGATCACGCCTCGCGCCCCCGGTGACCAGCGGAACCGCATCGCGCCCGGCGCCGGAGGACGGAGTCGCCAGATCGTGATGTCGCGTGAGAGCATGCGGGTCTTCGCCTGTGTGATCGCACGGATTCACATGGATCAGTGCCGTGTCGAGGCGGCGGACCTCGTGAAGGAGACTGTGCCGGACCTCCTCGGCGATGCGGTGGCACTGCGCGACGGTCCGACCAACTCGCCAGATGAGATCGACGATGCGGCGCTGATCGGCCACCGGCGGCATCCGTACCTCGACGTCAAGTAGGGCCGTCGGATTCACCCGTTCCCGTCGACTGCCGATTCCTCTCGATTTCGCCGCTGCGAGTTCCCGGAAAGCCGAATCTGCCACCACGAGACGCAAGAACGCCAGGAGCATGACAGACGCGTCCACGGTATAAGTCGGGAATTCAGGTGGCAGCAGCCGCCCGTCATACGGCTCCTCGACGACTGCGAACGCTCCCTCCGAGCCTTGAGTTTGCTCATTACGAGCTGGTTCCTGTGCAGACGATGAAGGTACCGGTACGAAGTCTTGGATCCCGACAGGTCTTCTCGAGCGAAGAGACCGCGCCCAAAGCTGTACACGCCCGCCTGCGGGTACTGATGTCCCGGATCGACGACTACTCGGTCGATGTCGAGCTCGATCACGTCACCGAGCCGAGTCCATCGCCAACCGCTATTCATAGCCAGCCTCAGCCAAACGTTCGTCGAGACGCTCTTCTGCCTCCCGTAGGGCAGCCCGCATCATGCGCAACTGCTCGAGTGCCGTGGCAACGTCGACGACGTCGGCCGCCGAGCCCGTCAGGTACCGTTCGATGTTGAGGCCCCTGGCGTTGACCTCGATCTCGGAGTGCGGCACCGGTCGGACGGACACCCCTCCCTGGCCGTCGGGATCGTCCCCAGTCCGGTAAGCCGCAACGATCACGTCGACGTCCTCGTCGCGTAATCGGTTCTGGTTTCGGCCCTTCGCGAAGCATTTCGAGCCGTCGACGAAGAGGATCTGGCCGCGGCGCGCGGGAGCCTTCGTCGCCCTATCGCGAGATCGCAGCCTACGGCGTCATGCACACACCCGGCCTGGTCATCGACGGCAAGGCGGTGAGCACGGGGCGGGTCCCAAGCGCCGACGACATCGCGGAGTGGCTGAGCGAATAGGCAGTGCCGACCGACTCGGGTCCGGCGGCCGTCCCCGAGCAGGGCCATGCACCCTCCTCGGGCGCGGTGGCCGTCCTCAACCGGCACGCCGGCCCCCCCGGTCCAGTCGATTTGCGCCCTTGCGCAAGTGCGCGAATAGCCTGATCTACATGGGCCGTTGGTCGCACGTTGTTGGGACCGATTGCACTTATGCAGGACTGCGCATGCGTTGATGCTTTCCGAGTCGGCGCGGCAGGCCGTGTCCGCGGGCCTGAACTGAAGGGAGTCTTGAACGGTGGCGACGAAGACCGCATCAGTGGTGCTGGAGGGGGACGGTCTTCGATTCGCCGTCGAGACCGGGAGCGGACATACATTCGTGCTCGATGATGCCGCCGGCGATTCGGGAGCACGGCCGGCCGAACTCGTCCCGGCCGCCGTCGCGGCCTGCACGGCCATGGACGTGATCTCGATCCTGCGCAAGAAGCGCCAGGTCGTGACGCGTTACGAGGTCCGGGCCAGCGGCCAGCAAACCGAAGGCGCCCACCCGGCCGTGTTCACACGAGTCGACGTCGTCCACGTGATCGACGGCCCCGCCCTCGACATCGGAGCCGTCAGGCGCGCGATCGAGCTGTCGGCAACGCGCTATTGCAGCGTCGGCGGCACGCTTGCGACCGGCGTCACCGAGATCCACCACGCGTACCTCGTTCACGATGAGGCCGGGGACGAACGGATGGGCGAGGTCGTCGTCACCGGTCCGCACGCGGATCCCGAGAAGCTCGGTCAGCGGTCCGCAATGGCTGTCGAGCCATAGGCCTGCCATGGCTTCGAAGAAATCGCATCGGCGTCGATCGACGGAGCCAGCGCGCCCCTCGACAACCGATCGGCCCGAGTCGATCGGCGGTCGCCGGCACGGAACCCCGCGGCGGCGCCCGTGGGTGATCGCGGCGGCGATCGCCGTCGTCGTCGTCGGCGCCATCAGCGTCTGGGCCGTGACATCGCTCGCACCGGGCAAGAGCGGCTCCACCACCTCCGGTACGCCAAACGGCACCAGCCTTCAGCAGACCGGCGGCCCGGTGACGAACATTTCGGCCGACGAACTGGCGGTGATGCTCACCCACAAGGACTTCACGCTGCTGAACGTCAAGACGCCCTACATCGGCGAGATCGACGGGACCGACCTCTACATCCCGTACACCGATCTCGCGGCACGCGCCTCCAGTCTTCCTGCCGACAAGGGCGCCAAGATCGTCGTCTACTGCAGAAGCGGCGCCGAGAGTGCCATCGCCGCGCAGACGCTGGTCGGCCTCGGGTATGCCAACATCGACAATCTGGACGGTGGCATGAACGCCTGGCAGGCCGGCGGTCGCTCGCTCGTGCAACGCAACCGCGGGTAGCCGCGGCGCCCGGCCAATCTCGGAGGTGTCAACCGTGGGCCTGCTGGCCGCACAGCTCCGCAAGGAGCACGCAAAGCTCATGCCGCACGTGGACGAGCTCCGCGTCATCGCCGACTACGCCGCGGACATCCCTGCGGCGTCCCTGCGCGATCGGCTGCGGCGTGAGCATGCCTTCCTGACACGCGAGTTCGTCCCGCACATGCAGGTCGAGCACGAGGCGCTCTACCCGGCCCTGGGGGACTTCCCGTCGCACCAGGACAGCGCGTCTCCGATGTCGGACGCTCATCTCGAGATCGCGACCCTGATCGATGCCCTGGGCGGACACACCCACGGTTCGGACGCGAGCCTGGTACCGGAATGGGTCCTGGAGGCTCGCCGCACGCTGTACCAGCTCTACGCGCTCCTGAAGATCCACCTCGCGGAAGAGGAGCTCAACGCGCCCCGGCTGGAAGAGCACCTGAGCAGCGCCGAACAGCTGGAGCTGGCCACGCGCCTGGAGTTCGGCACCCCACCGCGCGACCGGACGACGTAGAGCTCGCTCGAGCTGAACTGCGCCACGAACTCCGCATCGGCCCGGCCGAATTCGCGAGGGCGGCTCAGGCGCCAGTTGTCGATGGCATCGTCTCGCGCCGTGATGAGGATGACCTGTACCGCCGATCCGGCCGAGCGAAGTGCTCGCAGGTCATCGAAACCGGAGCGTCGGGGCAGCATGAGGTGGAGCACGAGCAGGTCGGGGCGAGCCTCCTGGTCCAGGGAGCAGCCAACGCGACGGCGGCGACCGCGATCGGGTTCGGGAACAGCGTCCGGCGATCCCCCGCCAGCGAGCCCGCGACGGGAATCAAAACGGTAGGTTCGCAACCGCGGGCCCGGCCACTCAGACCCGTCGTTCGGCCCATCGGAACAGGGCCGCCCGCTTTTGATTACCTCAACGTGTGTTGAGACAGTTCGCGTTGAGATGTTGCTCGCCCTCACGCCACTGCTCTTCGGCCTCTCGTTCCTATCGGGGATGATGGGCCTCGGCGGGCCCGTCTGGCCGCCGCCACCAACTCGGTAGTGGTGATCCTGCCCTCGTTCTCTGCCTTCGCCGGCCACCTCGGAACCGCCACCTTCGACAATACTCGGACGTGCGCCCGCAAGATTTGGTCCAGCTCCGAGGCGCCTCATGGGCGCCCTGCTGAAGGGCCTCTCGCATCGAACCACCCCCGGCGAGCCGCCCGGGCGGCGCGCGTCGGCTACTCGCTCAGCCAGACCGCGATGTCGCCGGCGGAGGGGATCCTGCCGGCGCTCACGACCTTGCCGTCGATCACGAGCCCGGGGGTGCTGAGGATGCCGAAGCCGGCGATCTCGCGCGGGTCCCTGACGTGCACCACCTCGGCCTCGACGCCGGCCATGGCGATCGCCTCGCGGGCGTTCTTCTCCAGATTGATGCAGTTGTTGCAGCCGGGCCCGAGAACCGCGATGGTCTTCATGATGATCTCCTACCGCTCAGTGGATGTAGTTGAGGCGATCTGCTCGCCCTCGTAAGGTGCGTCGTCAGCCCAAGAGTTCCTCGAGGGCCTTGAGGGCCCCGCGGCAGGCCTCCTCGTCCAGCTCGTAGTACACGCGCCGCGAGTCGGGCTCGTACCGCGCGGCGCGCACGAGGCCCGCGTCGCGCAGCCGCGCGAGGTGGCTGCTCACATTGTTCTCGCGGGCTCCGAGGGCGGCCGCCATTTCGCACACGCAGACAGGCCCGTCGCGGAGCATCCGCACGATGCTCGCCCGGATCGGGTCGGCGACGATTGCGGCGGCGGCCACGGCGTCTTCGACGTCCGGGGCCAGGAGGTTCATCCGGAGCTCGAGGACTGGCAGTTGTGTCTGCATCGCGGGCTTCTCCTCGGCGCGCGTTCGCGGATCGATGGGTGTGGTCATGCCACGAGGATCCGGCGCGCTGCACAGCAGGTCACGGGACGATCTCGATCGTCGGCTCGACGACGATCTCCGACTTCACGGAGTTGGCCACCAGGCTGTACTTCTGGGCCGATTGCAGGGCCCGGCGCGTCCGGGCTTCGACGACCGCCGGACGCTCGGCTCCAGCGCTGATGCGGATCTCCGGCCGGAGCCGCAGGAGGGTGAAGGTCTCGGTCCGGTCAAGCTCGATCAGCTTGGTGCCCTCGGCCCGGCAGTCGTATGACCTGAGATCGAGTCGGAACCGCTCGGCCGCCCAGATGAACATCATCATCACGCAGGTGTTCGCCGCGGCGACGAAGGCGTCCTCGGGCGTCAGCACGCCGGGGTGTCCCTGGGCGTCGGGCGGGGCGGAGAAGGCCATCTCCGGGCCGTTCCCCAGAACGATGTGCCCCCAATGCTCGCCCCTCCACGTGACCGTCGTGTGATACGTCGCCGTCCGGCTCATCGTCGGGCCTGCTTCTCGTCGCAGAAGGCCGCGTACTCGCGCCCGAGCGCCGCCAGATAGGCGTCGTCGGTGCCGGCCGGCACGTCGTTGTAGATCCTGACGACCTCCAGCAGTTCCCCGGCAACCTCCGCTCCGGGCTCCTTGCCGGCACCGTGGAACTGCTCGAAGATCAGCGGCAGGGCCGCAAGGGGAACCCCCCGGCCGTCCACGTCCACGGTTTGCACCGGGATCGCGGACGCGCACGCACAGCCGGCCTGCGGAGCGGCCTCGGACGTCGCGGCCGGCTGCGGCTCCACGAAGGACCCGCTGCGTCGACTCCACGGCCTCCCGAGGAGCTCGTCGACGAGGCCGGCGACGCGATCGGCGGTCACCTCGACTGCCCCTCGGCCGGCCGCGTCCAGGCGGCGCGCACCCTGCGGCCGCGGGAGCCCGGCCTCGCGGACAAGGTCGCTCACGACGACGCTCGCGGCGGGCCTGCCCGAGTGGCGCTCGGTCGCCCGCGCCGCGCACCGCTCCTCGCAGCCATCGAGGGCGATCGTCGGGTAGAAACGGGCGAAGGCCCGGTCACCTTCTCCCCCCGCCAGGAAGAGCGGCAGGCAGATCGTCACCGTCTCGCCCGGGCGCAGGTGCTCCAGCACGCGGAGCGCGGCCAGGCGAGTGACCGTGCCCTCGGCCAGCTCCTCGCCGGAGCAGGCCACGATCCCGACCTTTCGCTGCGGCAGCTCAGGCATGGTCGGCCGCCTTCTCGCCGGACACGAGCCCGTCGACGATCGTGGTGATCTCATGGGCGACCGCGTGCGCCAGCCGCTGGCCACCCTCGTTCAGCTCGGCGATACCCGCCGGCTTCAGGTCGCGGTGGCGCCGGTAGGTGTCGAGCACCGCCAGGTCCCGCGCGACTGTCCCCCCGCTCTCGCGGACCATCTTCGCGGCGCAGGCCAGCTTGCAGCCGTCGATCGTCACCGCCGAATGCGCGCGGACCGAGGCGCGCGCCTTCTCGTCGCCGAGGACGAGGAGCGACAGGGCCACGAGCTGTGTCGACTGCGGCCGAAGATCCTCGGTGACCTCGTAGGCGGCCTCGCGGCTGACCGTGCCGTACGTCTTCCCGATGCCGCTGCACGGCACGACCATGACCGTGCGCTCGCTCCTGCTCACAGCTTCGTCGCCTCTTCCTCGGCCTGCTCCCGCATCACCTCGAAGTAGGCCTGCGGATCGAGCAGGGCGACGCGATCGTTCGCCCAGTCGGCAGCCTGCACGACGGCGAGCCATCCGTCGCCGTACGGGTCCTGGTTGACGATCTCGGGGGACAGCTCCATCGCCGGGTTCACTTCCACGATCACACCGCCGACCGGCGAGGGGACCTCCACGTTGGCCTTGATCGTCTCGATCGTCGCCAGTTCGTCGCCGGCTGCGACGACCGTGCCCGCGGGCTCCACCTCGGCGAAGGCGACGTCGCCGTTGCGCTGCTGGAGGAGGTCCGTCACCCCGACGCGGATCCGGACCCCGTCGGCCAGGGCCCAGACGCCATCGGCGGTGTAGAGGCGGTCGGTCGCAACCCTGAAGATGAACTTGTCGACCGTCGTTTCGAGGTAGTCGGGCATCGCTCCTACCGCCTTTGGAAGTGGATCGTGGCGTCGCGGAAGCCGAGCGCTGCTTCGAGCATGGCCTCCGGCAGCGTTGGATGGGCATGGGTCGTCCAGGCCAGGACGTCCGCCGTCGCTCCCAGCCGGACCGCCAGAGCACCCTCGGCGATGAGGTCTGTAACGTGCGGCCCCATGAGGTGCACTCCGAGCACCACACCGGTGGGTGCGTCGCACACGAGCTTCACCAGGCCGTCCGTCTCGCCGAGGATCCGCGCCCGCGGGTTCGCGGAGAACGGGAACTGGGTGACCTTCACGTCGGCACCAAGGTGGCGCGCCTCGCGCTCGCTCAGGCCGACGCTGGCGACTTCGGGCCGCGTAAATACGACGTTCGGGACCGAGCGGTAGTCCGTGGCTCGTCTGCCGCCGCACGCGTTCTCCGCGGCCACGCGCCCATCGACCATCGCCTTGTGCGCGAGCATCGGACCGCCGATCGCGTCGCCGACGGCCCAGACGGTGGGAACGCTGGTGGCCAGGTATTCGTCCACGGCGATCGCCCGACCGTTCATCTGCAGGCCGACTTCGGCCAGGCCCAGATCGTCCGTGTTCGGCCAGCGTCCCATCGCGGCCAGGATGCAATCACCCTCCACCCGCGACAGGATGCCCTTCGCGTCGCGATAGGTCGCTGCCAGGCCGCCTCCGGAAGACATGATCTCCTCGACCTGCGCGCGGGTGATGACGCTCATCCCCCGGCGCCGAAGGAGGAGCGCCAGGCGCTGCGCGATCGCCTCATCGGTCGCCCCCGGCAGCAGGGTCGGCATCATCTCCAGGATCGTCACCCGGCTGCCCAGGGCTTCGTAGATGCACGCGAGCTCGAGGCCGATGACGCCGCCACCGATCACGATCAGGTGGGCCGGCACGTCCGAGATGAGGAGCGCCTCCGTGCTGGTCATCACGCCGGCCAGGTCGAGGCCGGGAATGGGCGGCCGGGCAGTGGTCGATCCCGGCGCGAGGATCAACCGGCTCGCCGAGACGCTGATCGCATCGCCCGTCTCGCCCCGCACATCAATGGTTGTCGGCCCTGCCAGGTGACCGGTGCCGCGCAGCAGGGTGACGCCGGCTGCCTTCAGCAGGTGCTCGACCCCACCGACGAGCGCATCGACCGAGCCCTGCTTGTACTTCATGAGGGCCGGCAGGTCGGGCATCGCCGTCGGGATGGCGACGCCGAACTCGTGCGCCCGCCTCGCCTTCAACAGCAGCTCTGTCGAGGTGGTCAGGGCCTTCGTGGGGATGCAGCCGACGTTCAGGCAGGTGCCGCCCACCCGCTCCTTCTCGATCACGACCGCCTTCATGCCGAGCTGCGCAGCTCGAAGTGCCGCCACGTAACCGCCGGGACCACCACCGAGGACAGTCAGGTCAAACGACTCGGTCATCAGGGCCGGCTTGGTTCGGCTTGGCGAGAGGCGCCACGGCACCGACCCGCGCGACCAGTCGCTCGGTGCGTGGCCGCCGGCGACCCGGCTCCGTTCCTGCCCGGACAAAGCATCTGCATGCGCTGAATATCTCACCATGCGCTGTGATATCGATGGTGCCATGAGTCACGAACGCGCGGGCGGGAGGTCCCGACGGGCTACAGGGACGCGCGTAGCACGAGCAACGCCGGGTTCACCGCGGGAAGGGCCGGGGCCGGGCTCAGCGGCGATCACGATCGGCTTGACCTTCAAGCCGGATCCCCAGCGCAGGCGACATCGCGGAGTAGCTCTTGGAGGCCTGACCGCCCCGCCTCCTCCCCTGACCGGTTCGACCGGTGTCAGGCCTCTGGGCGCTCCATCGGCTCTGGTGTCCGCGCCGCCGACTCCACGATCGTGGTCGGCGCGCTGTGGACCGCCGGGATCGTGCCCAGGCGGCCGGCCTGGTAGTCCGTCACTGCCTGGATGATCTCCTCGCGCGTATTCATCACGAAGGGACCCATCCAGGCGACCGGCTCGCGGATCGGGCTGCCGCCGAGGATCAGCACGTCGAGGGAGGGGCTGCGGCTCTCCTGGACGGCATCGGCGGCCACGGTCACGACGTTGCCCGGACCGAGCACGGCGAGCTGGCCGGTACTGATCGGCCGTGCCTCGGCTCCCACGCTCCCCATTCCCGCCAGGGCGTAGACGAGCGCGTTGTAGTCCGACCGCCACGGGAGCGACAGCCGCGCGCCGGGGCTCAGCGTGACGTGCACGAGCGCCATCGGCGTATACGTGGAGCCCGGGCCGTGGTGCCCGGCAACGTCACCGGCGATGATGCGGACCAGGGCCCCGCCATCCGGAGAGGTCACCAGCGCGACCTCGCCGGCTCGCAGGTCCTGGTAGCGCGGCGGCGACCACTTGAGTGCCTTCGGCAGGTTGACCCACAACTGGAACCCGTGGAAGAGGCCGCCGCTCGTGACGAGCCACTCCGGCGGCTTCTCGATGTGCAGGATCCCCGCGCCGGCCGTCATCCACTGGGTGTCGCCGTTGGTGATCACGCCGCCGCCGCCATTCGAGTCGCTGTGCTCGAAGACGCCGTCGATCATGTACGTCACGGTCTCGAAGCCGCGATGCGGATGCCAGGGCGTTCCCTTGGGCTCGCCTGGCGCGTACTCCACCTCTCCCATCTGGTCCATGTGGACGAAGGGGTCGAGATCGGCAAGGTCGACGCCGGCGAACGCGCGGCGGACCGGGAAGCCTTCGCCCTCCAGGCCGCGGGGCGCGTTCGTGATGCTTTGGACCGGACGTTGGCGCGCGGCCGTCGGATCAGGCTCGGGGATTCGGGGGAGGATGGTGATATCGTCAACGGTGATCGCAGGCACGCCGGTGGTTCTCCTGTAGGGGCGCGCATGGTCGCACCACTCGCCGCGGGGCGCAACAGGGATCCCGGCAGCCGACCGGTCGCTTGGGCAGTTGCCTCGTTGCCACTTTGTCGGTAGACGTACTGGACAACGACCAACCGCTCGAGACCCGACCCCGGTGCCCGGCCAGAGCCGGGAGAAGGAGCAGCGGTGACAGCTCAGACATTGGCAAGTCGAGCGGCCCTGGATGTCGAGACCTTCCACACCCCCGGCTTGGGCGATTCGAGCTACATGATCGCCTCCGGCGGGGAAGCGGCCCTTGTCGATCCCCAGCGGGATGCGTGGCGCTACCTGGCGGCTGCCGAACGGCGCGGCCTGCGTATCACCCACACGCTGGAGACGCACCTTCACAACGATTACCTCACCGGGGCGATCGGGATCCGTGATGCGGCCGGGGCCCAGGTCGTGGCTCCCGCTCGGGCCCGATACACCTTCCCGCACCGTGCGGCCAGCGATGGCGACGAGGTGGTGGTCGGCGGGCTCAGGTTGGTCTGCGCCGCAACGCCCGGGCACACGCTCGATCACGTGGCCTGGCAGGTCGTCCCGGATGGCGCCGCGCAACCCGTGGCCGTCTTCACCGGCGGGAGCCTGCTGAAGGGCGGCGCGGGCAGGACGGACCTGTTCGGCGAGCAACAGACGAACTTCCTTGCCGCGCTGCAGTTCCGCTCGGTCAGGCGCCTCGCCCGGTTGCCCGCCGATGTCCGCGTACTCCCCACACATGGAGGTGGCTCGTTCTGCGCAGCCGGCGACGCGACCGGGGGCCTGTCGTCGACGATCGGGGAGGAACGCATGCGCAACCCCCTGCTGTCGGTGACGGACGCGACCCGGTTCCGCGAGACGTTGCTCGCGAGCATCGGCCCCATTCCCGACTACGCATCGCATATCGCGCCGATCAATCGCGCAGGTCCGACGAGCGAGCGTGTGCCGCGATCGCCTCGAGCCATGTCCCCGCAACGGTTTGCCCAACTCGGATCGACCGGCGCGTGGGCCGTCGACACGCGCAACCGCCGCGCATTCGCTTCCGGGCACGTGCCCGGGTCGCTGAACGTGGAACCCGATGAGAGTTTCGCGGCGCATGTCGGATCGCTCGTCCCGTTCGGAGTCCCGGTCGGGCTGATCCTCGATCCAGGTGAACGCGATGCTGCGACGGACCTGGCAACGGAGCTCTATCGCATCGGATACGAGGTTGTCGGCGTGCTCGCGCTCGGCATCGATGCCTGGGCCACGGCGGGGTTCCCGCTTGACTCGTACACAGCGGTCACCATTGGTGAGGTGGCCGCCGAAGTCCACCGACACCAATCGGCCACCGTCGTCGACGTCCGTAATCCGGCGGAGTGGCAGGAGGGCACGGTGCCCGGTTCGATGACGATCCCCCTCGCGGAGCTTCCGTCCCGGGTCTCCGAGCTGATGGGTGCCGGAGTGGATCCCAGACCCGTCCTGACGGTGCTCTGCAAGAGCGGCAGGCGGGCGGCAACGGCCGCGAGTTTCCTGGCCCGTGCCGGAATCGCCGTCCGTCTCGTCGCCGAGGGTGGCGCGCTCGACTGGCGCGGCGCGTCTCCCGCCTCGGTGTCGTTGCGGCGGGCTCCCCTCGCCGAGTGACCCCGGCGCACCCTGGGCAGGAAGCGGTGTCCGAACATGCATGAGCCGGAATCCAGCGTGCCCGGCAAGGATCCGGGGTTCGGCGTGCACAGCCGAGAGCCGCTGTGCGGCGGGCCGGAGGTGAGCCGGCTCATCGACGCCTTCATCACGCCCACACCCGCCTTCTTCGTCCGCAGCCACGGAACCGCGCCTCTCATCGATCCGACAACCTACCGGCTCCGGGTCGACGGTCTGGTGCGGCGAGCGGTCGACTTCTCGCTGCAGGAACTGACCGATCAGTTCGCACGACGCGAGCAGACCGTGACGCTGCAATGCGCCGGCAACCGTCGGACAGAACTCCTCGAGATTGCCCCACTCCCCGGTGAAGTGGCATGGGGCGGCGATGCGATCGGTACGGCCCGCTGGGCCGGCGTCGCGCTCGCCGATGTCCTCCTCGCCGCCGGGGTGGAGCCGACCGCGCGCCATGTCTGGTTCGAGGGCCTGGACGCCGTCCCGCGCGAGGGCGAGACCATTCCCTTCGGTGCCTCGATCTCGCTCGATCGCGCCTTGCAGACCGACGTGCTGCTTGCATTCGAGATGAACGGCGAGCCGCTGCCGCCGCTGCACGGCGCCCCGCTGCGCGTCATCGTCCCCGGATTCATCGGCGCACGGAGCGTCAAGTGGCTCGGTTCGATCCGGATGGGCGATCGGCCCTCGGACAACGAGTTCCAGCGCCGCGGGTACAAGCTGCTGCTCGCCATACCGACAACGGGGGCACACGCGGCGCCCGACTGGGACGCCCTGCCGCCGATCGAGGAAATGCAGCTCAACTCATTCATCTGCAGGCCGGTCGGCGGTGCGACGGTACGGACCGGCGGCGTCCCCGTCGAGGGATACGCGACGGCAGGTGGCAGGTGCCGGGTTGCGCGCGTTGAGGTGCGCGTCGATCACGACGCATGGACGGCGGCGACGCTCTTGGATCCTCCCGCTCCGGGGGCCTGGGTCCGGTGGCAGGCAGCGATCCGACTGGCCGGGGGGCCACACGTCATCGAGGCGCGCGCCGAGGACTCCGACGGCCACCGGCAGCCGGAGGACATGGCCGCGCGCTGGAACCCGAAGGGCTACATGAACGACGCCTGGCATCGAGTCCACGTCCGCGCCGAGGGCCCGGGGTCCAGCCCGGACCCGCGGTGGCGCGGGCGGCGAGTCGCGCTCACAAAGGGAGGGGCGCCATCGCCGGCGTCCCTCCCTGGCCCCAGGACCAGGGCCTGTCCGTCGCGAGGCAGGCCCTGAGCGCCCTGCTACGTGTTCGCGTTCGCCTGATCCTCCGCCACGATCGCGCCGTGCGTCGTCACGACGGTGGCGGTGGTCGCTTGACAACCAGCGCGGCGATCATCCCGACTCTGCGCATTGGCAGTCCTCGGTTCGAAGGTGAGGCGAGCGTGCCGACTGCCTCATCGATGTCTCACTGGACACCGGTGAGACTTCCACGCACACGCGCCGAGAGGAATGTCGGCGGTCTGCGCCGGGACCGGAAGTGGCCAATTCGTCCGCGGGCCGCGTGACGGTACCGCGACGGAACACACCGCACGTGCCCAGTGCCCATCGGTCCCACCCCGGGCACGGCTCGGTCACCCGGGGCGCGGGTGCACCGGCGCGCAGCGGCCAGCAGGCACGGAACGACGCCCGGAGATCCAGGCCGTCTCGCTCTCGGCTGGATCCCGGCAGCGGCGCTATTCTTCCACGAAGATCGCATAGCTTTGGGTAGATTTGAGCAGGTTTCAGCGCGATCAGTTTCCCGGTTCCGACTGGGTCTCGCTCGGTGAGGCCAGCTGGTTGCTCGGAGCATCTCCCGGGACGCGGCGTCGGTGGAGCGACAGCGGCCGGGTCCTCGTGTACACGAACCCGGGAGACCATCGGCGCTTCCTCCGTCCGGCGCTCGAGCACCGGCACCAGGGCGCGCCGCCGCGGACTCCGCGCGTGGCCGAATGAGCGACCCATCGCTTCGCGGCGTCATCGCACACGCGACAGCCGTGCCGGCCCGGGATCGGGAGCAGATGGCGCAGCAGCTGCAGAAGCGCCGGCCGGACGACTCCGTGCTGATCGTCACGTGCCACCGTGTCGAACTCCACGGCGGCCCATCGCTGTCGCTGGAGGCAATTGAGCAGGACCTCCCGACCGGGACCCAGGTCATCGACGGCATGGCTGTCGCGGAGCACGTCATCGCGTTGGCCCTTGGCCTGCGGTCCGCGTCCCTCGCGGAGGACCAGGTCCTCCACCAGATTCGCGCGAGCCTGGAGGCATCGCGATCACGCGGCAGGCTTCCCGCAGAACTGGACCGGCTCTTCGACGTCGCGCTCCGAGCGGGACGACAGGCTCGAAGCTGGCTGCCTTCCCGGCGCCCGTCCCTGGCGGACCTGGCGCTCGACCTGGTCCCCGGCCCCTTCCCGGGTCGCCACGCATTGGTCGTGGGCGCGGGCCAGATGGGCCGCCTGTCGGCGATCGCGGCGCGCTCCCGCGGAGCCGAGGTCTCGATCGCCAGCCGGTCGAGCGATCGGGCAGCTGCGCTGGCCGCTCGGCTGCGCATGGACTCGGTGCCCTTCGATCCGGGTGACGACGTGGCGCGGTACGCCGTCGTTGTCGTTGCACTGCGCGGCACGTGGAAGATCGGGCCGACGACGGCCGCCCGACTCCTCGGGTCGGAGGCGGCCGTCATCGACCTCTCGGCTCCTCCTGCCCTTCCGGGTTGGCTCGCCGAGGGCCTCGGGGATCGGCTGGTCACCATCGACGACCTGGCGCGGCGCCCCGCAGCGGCGGGTGAAGACGCGCTCGTGGCACGTCTCGGGCGACTCGCGGACTCGACGCTCGCCGAGTACCGCGAGTGGCTGGAGCATGGGCACGTGCGCGCGACCGCACAGGCCATGACCGAGCGCGCGGAGCAGGCGCGACATGCGGAACTCGGTGACCTGTGGCAGCGGCTGCCGGACCTGCGCTCGGACGAGCGCGCGGAGATCGAACGGATGACACGCCACCTTGCGGATCGCCTGCTGCGCGAGCCGCTGGAGCGTCTCGGACAGGATGTCGACGGGCGCCACGAGCAGGCCGCCCGGGAGTTGTTCGGGCTGTGAGTGCGCCCGTGGTCAGGATCGGCACTCGCGGCAGTCCCCTCGCGCTCGCGCAGGCCGGAGCCGTTGCGTCCGCATTCGAGGCGACCGGGGCGCCCGCCGAACTGGTGATCGTCGAGACCGGGGGCGATCGACGTGCACCGGGGGCGGCGTGGGGAGAAGGGGCGTTCGTGGCCGCGATCGAACAAGCGCTCCTCTCGGCGCAGGTGGACGTGGCCGTCCACAGTGCAAAGGACGTCCCGACACGTGGTGACGCCCGCCTGCGCATCGCGGCGTACCTCGCACGAGCCGACCCGCGCGACGTCCTGGTGGTCCCGGTCGGCGCCCGGGGGTGCACGATCGATGACCTGCAGGCAGGGAGTCGCGTCGGGACCGACAGCCCCCGGCGGGCCGGCTTCCTGCTCGCGCGCCGGCCGGACCTGCGGGTGCATCCGCTCGCCGGCAACGTGGACACGCGGCTTCGCAGGCTGGACGCGGGGGAGACCGATGCGCTCGTGCTGGCGGTCGCGGGCCTCACGAGGCTGGGGCGCGAGGATCGCATCGACAAGCCGTTCCACCCGGAGACGCTGCCGCCGGCTCCCGGCCAGGGGGCGGTCGCGGTGCAGGTCCGGGCCGAGGACCACCGAGTCGGGGCCCTGGCCGCGGCACTCGATGACGAGCCGACGCGCATCGCCGTGGAGGCCGAACGGCTGTTCCTCGAGCGCTCGGGCGGCGGGTGTCGCGCGCCGATCGGCGCCCTCGCGACGGTCGACGACGGGCGAATCCGGATCCTCGGCGGTTACGCGATGCCCGACGGTTCGGCGGCGGCCATCGAGGTCGTCACGGGCCCACTCGCCGATCGGGACGAGTTGGTCGAGGCACTCGTCCGTCGACTGTCAACGTCGGTGCCGGGGGTCGCGGTTCGGCCGGGCGCTCCCGGCGGCGCCCCGCTCGGTTCGATCGGATCCGCCGATCCGTCGCATGTGCCGTGCCCGCGCGTGCTCGTCACCCGTGCCGCGGACCAGGCCGGAGGGTTGGTCGACGCCCTCCGGGAGCACGAGCTGGAGCCGGTCCTTGTCCCGGCGATCGAGATCGAGCCGGTCAACGACGACGAGCTGGCGCGCGCGGCTGCCCGGCTGCCCGAATTCGCCTGGGCCATCGTCACCAGCCCGAACGGCGCAACGCGGCTGCTGGATGCCTGCCGGCAGCTGGGCACGAACCCGAACTCGACGCGCTGGGCGACGGTCGGCTCCGTGACCGCCGCCGCGCTCCGCGATGCCGGAGTTGCCGATCCCTGGTTGCCCTCCGAGTCGCGCGCCCGGGCAATCGCCGATGAGCTGCCTCTCGATGCGGGCGATGCCGTCCTCGTCGCGCGCGCCGAGCGCGGCGACACGGGACTCGTCGCCGGCCTCCGCGATCGCGATGCGTCGGTCTGCGAGATCGTCGCTTACCGGACTGTCGAAGGCCCGGATTCGTCGCGGCAGGCGCTCCACGAAGCGCTCGCGGACGGCCCGATCGCAGCCGTGCTCTTCGCGAGCGGCTCAGCGGTGCGCGGCCTGCTGCGACTCGCGGCGCCCGACTTCGGCGCGGCCGTGCTCGCCATCCCGGCCATCTGCATCGGGCCTGGGTCGGCCGAATCGGCAGCAGCGGCCGGGTTCCGGGTGCTGGGCGCCGCCTCCTCCCAACACGCCGACGCGCTGGCAGCACGTACCGCCGAGCTGCTTCGCGCCTCACCAGGAGTGCTCGCATGACAATCGAGATTCGACCCGAGACGGTGCCGGACAGTCCGGCGCGCGGCCCGAAGGCACCGGGCAGACCCCCGGCGTTCGAGGGACCGAAGCCCGCACAGCGGCCGCGGCGGCTGCGGCGCAGCCCGCAGATCCGGTCGCTGGTCCGCGAGACGCGACTGGATCCGTCGATGCTCGTCGCGCCGTTGTTCGTCCGGCCCGGGAACGGCATCCGCGAGCCGATCTCGTCGCTGCCCGGCCAGGCTCGCCTCTCGGTCGACGAGACCGTCCGACGAGGCCGAGCGGCTGGCGGAGCTCGGCGTCGGCGGCGTGCTCCTGTTCGGGCTCCCGGAGTCCAAGGACGAGGACGGCTCCGGCGCGTGGATCGAGGACGGCATCGTCCAGACGGCGCTGCGACGGCTCCGGTCCGCCGGCCTGCCACTCGTCCTCGATCGCCGACACCTGCCTCTGCGAGTACACGAGCCACGGCCACTGCGGACCGATCGGGTCCGGCGGGGAGGTGCGACAACGACGCCGCCCTGGAGCGGCTCGCGGCCACCGCCGTCAGCCCAGGCACGCGCGGGCGCGGACATCGTCGCGCCCAGCGCGATGATGGACGGCCAGGTCGCGGCGATCCGGGCGGCGCTCGACGCGCGATGGCCTCGACGGAGACCGCGATCATGGCCTACGCCGCGAAGTCCGCGTCCGCGTTCTACGGCCCGTTCCGAGAGGCCGCCGACAGCGCGCCGGCGTTCGGCGACCGGCGCACCTACCAGATGGACCCCGCGAACGGCCGCGAGGCGATGCGCGAGATCGCGCTCGACGTGGCCGAAGGCGCCGACATCCTGCTCGTCAAGCCCGCGATGCCGCAGCTCGACCAGATCGCCGCGGCTCGGGCCCGGTTCGACCTGCCGATCGCCGCGTACCAGGTGAGCGGCGAGTACGCGATGCTCGCCGCGGCGGCGGAACGCGGCTGGATCGACCGGCGGCGTGCGACGCTGGAGGCGGTCACCGGCATCGCCCGGGCCGGCGCCGGGATCGTGATCACGTACGCGGCCGCCGACATCGCGACCTGGCTCCGGGAGGAACGATGACCGAGGCGTCGTCCCGGTTCGTCTACGTCCAGGCGCTCGCGCTGGGCCTCGAGCCGGAGTGGCGGAGGCGGACGCCGACGGACCGGCAGAGCGACCTGTCCGGCTTCGCGGCCGCCGAGCAGGCCACGGCCGCCGACGGCGTCACGAGCGTCACCTACACGCAGCATCGGGCTGGAGCCCGGCATCGACATCGCTGCTCTGGCGCTGGGCGACCGACCGTCGACGCGCTGGAGCGATCCGCCGCCCGGACCCTGCGCTGCGGGCTCGGCGCATGGTGCGTCGTCCGCCAGTCGTTCATCGGGCGGACCGCCGCGTCGCAGTACGTCGTGAAGCCGTCCGAGCAGGAGTCCGGCCTGCTGACCGGCGAGCGATCCCGGTACCTGGTCGTCTATCCGTTCACCAAGTCGACCGACTGGTACCTGCTGTCGCGCGAGGCGCGACAGGGCGTGATGAACGAGCACATGCGGGTCGGCCACGCCTATCCGTCCGTGCGCCAGGCGCTCGCCTACTCCTTCGGTCTCGATGACCAGGACTTCGTCGTCGCCTACGAGACGGACGACCTGGCCGCGTTCGGCGACCTGGTGCGCGATCTGCGCGGCACCGAGTCGCGGCGCTCGACGGTCCGCGACACGCCGATCCTGCTCGGGCATCCACCGGACGCAGGCGGAGATCAGCGAGCTGCTCGGCGCATGAGCGGAACGTCGGGAGAAGCCGCCGATCGGGGGGCCCGGCTCCGGGCCAGGGCCGAGGACCTGTTCCCGGGCGGCGTGAACAGCCCGGTCCGCGCCTTCCGGGCCGTCGGGAGGCCGCAGGTGATCCTCGAACGGGGCGCCGGGGCGTACGTCTGGGATGCCGACGGTCGCCGGTACCTCGACTTCATCGGCTCGTGGGGCCCGGACATCCTCGGGCACGCGGATCCCGCCGTCGTGGCGGCGGTTCGAGCAGGTCGCCGGCGACGGGTTCGCGCTCGGCGCGACCCACCCGCTCGAGATCGAACTGGGCGAGGCTGATCCGGGAGGCCATGCCCTCGATCGAGCGGCTGCGGTTCACGTCGTCCGGGACCGAGGCCGCGATGAGCGCCGTGCGGCTGGCCCGGGCCGCCACCGGTCGGGATCTCATCGTCAAGTTCGCCGGCGCCTATCACGGTCACTCGGACGGCCTCCTCGTGGAGGCCGGCTCCGGTGTCGCGACGCTCGCGATCCCGGGCAGCGCCGGCGTCCCGGCGGCCGTCGCCGCGGCGACGATGGTCCTGCCGTTCAACGACGCAACGGCGCGTCAGCCGCGCCTTTGCCGAGCACGCCGGACGCATCGCCTGCGTTATCATCGAGCCGGTCGTGGCGAACGCCGGCGTCGATCCCACCGGCGCCGGGGTTCCTCGAGCAGCTCCGGGACCAGACGGCGGCCGACGGCGCGATGCTGATCTTCGACGAGGTCATCACGGGGTTCCGCATCGCGCACGGCGGCGCGCAGGCGCGATTCGGCGTTCGGCCCGACCTGACGGTGCTCGGCAAGATCATCGGCGGCGGCATGCCGGTCGGGGCATACGGCGGACGCGCCGACCTCATGGAACTGGTCGCGCCGCTCGGCCCGGTCTACCAGGCGGGCACCCTGTCGGGCCACCCGCTGACGATGGCCGCCGGAATCGCGACGCTGCGACAGCTGACGCCGAGCGCTACGAGGCGCTCGAGCAGGCATCCGCGACGGCTCGAGGCCGGGCTGGCGGACGCCGCCGCGGCGGCCGGACGCGGTGGCCATCAGTCGCCGCGTCGGGTCGCTGCTGACGGTCTTCTTCCGGCCCGAACGGCCGGTGGAACGCGGTCGCGGCGCTCGAGTCCGACCGCGACGCGTTCGGCCGGTTCTTCGGGTCGATGCTCGACCGGGGCGTGCTGCTGCCGCCGTCGCAGTTCGAGGCCTGGTTCGTGTCGATGGCGCACGGCGAGCCCGAGATCGATGCGACGATTGAGGCGGCCTGCGGGGCGTTCCTCGCGCGACCGGGTCCACGGCGAACACCGCTGCCACGACCGACTTCCGCGGCGGGGGGCGCTTGAGCGGTGCGGAACGCATGCTGGCCGCCTGCCGCCTCGAGCCGGTCGACGCGACGCCGGTCTGGTTCATGCGCCAGGCCGGCGCTCGCTTCGCGGCGTACCGCGCGCTGCGGGAGCGCTACGGGATCCTGGAGCTCGCCAAGACGCCCGAGCTGTGCGCCGAGGTGACGCTGATGCCCGTCGACGAGCTCGGCGTCGACGCGCGCGGTGATGTTCGCCGACATCATGCTGCCGCTCGAGCCGATGGGCGTGGACCTGGCGCATCGAGCCCGACGATCGGCCCGATCATCGACGAGCCGATCCGCTCCGCCGGCCGACGTCTCGCGGCTGCTCCCGCTTCGATCCGGAACCGAGCTGCGTTCACGCTCGACGCGATCGGCATGGTTCGTGCCGCGAGCTGGACGATCGGGCGGCGCGTGATCGGCTTCTCGCGGCGCGCCGTTCACGCTGGCCTGCTACCTCATCGAGGGCCGGCCGTCGCGCGACTACGCGCTCGCCAAGGCGTTCATGTACCGCGAGCCGCGCGCGTGGCACGACCTCATGGAGCGTCCTGTCCCGGTCGATGGTCGTCGCCTACACTCCGGGCGCAGGTCGATGCCGGCGCCCAGGTCGTCCAGCTCTTCGACAGCTGGGTCGGGCGGCCTCGGACCGGCCGACTATCCGGGCGTACGTCGCAGCCGCACGTCGCGGCCGGATCTTCGAGGCCTGCCGGACGTGCCGACGATCCACTTCGGGACGGGCACGGCCGGCGCTCCTGGAGTGCGATGGCCGACGCCGGTGGGACGTCATCGGGGTCGATCACCGCGTCAGTCGCTGGCCGACAGCCGGCGCGCGAGTCGGCCGGGACCGCGGCGTCCAGGGCAACCTCGATCCGGCGCGCCTGCTCGCCGGCTGGCGACGGCGACGGAGGCGGGCGCCGGGCGGTCCTGGAGCAGGCCGGCGGCCGGCCCGGCCACGTCTTCAACCTCGGCCACGGCGTGCTCCCCGCGCGACCGATCCGGCACTGCTGCGCCGGCTGGTCGACTTCGTCCACGAGCAGACGGACGCGGAGCAGCGGCATGAGCCGATCGTGACCGGCCCCTCGGGCGTGCTGCTGATGACCTACGGCTCGCCGACCTCGCTCGACGCGAGGCTCGCGGTACCTCGCGCCGGTCCGCGGCGGCCGCGCGCCCGACGCCGGAGCTGGTCGACGAGTTCACCCGACGCTATCGGGTGATCGGCGGCTCGCCACTCGATCGAGATCACGCGGCGCAGGCCGCGGCCCTGGGGCCGGCCTCGGTCCTGGTTCCGGTGCGGGCCGGGATGCGCTTCTCGGAACCGTCGATCCGCGACGGGCCTGGCGGCGCTCGCCGACGCGGGCGTCACGCGACGTCGCGGCCATCATCCTGTCGCCGCAGTACTCGCCGCTGCTGATGGGCGGCTACGCGTCGCGCCGTCGACGCGCGCTCGGCCGACATGGCACCGGGCGCGCCGGAGGTCCGCGTTGCCGAGGCCTGGCACCTCCAGCCGGCGTTCGTCGACGCGCTCGCGGGTCGGGTCACCTCGGCGCTCGTCGCGCATCGACCGCCGACGGCAGCGAGCAGACCGCCGGTCCTGCTGACCGCCCACAGCCTGCCGAAGCGCGTCGCCGAGCGAGGAGCCGGACTACCTCGCCCAGCTCCACGGACACGGCCGAGGCCGTCGCCGACGGCCGCCGGGCTCGGTCGCGATCGCTGGACGTTCTGCTGGCAGAGCGCCGGCCACGAGCCGGGCGAGTGGATGAAGCCCGACTTCGCCGACCTGATGCCCGTGCTCGCGCGAGCGCCGGTCATCGATCCGTGCTGGTCGCACCCGGTCCAGTTCCTCGCCGACCACCTCGAGATCCTGTACGACGTCGACGTCGGAGCGCGCGAACAGGCCGAACGGCAGGGCATGCGGTTCGCCCGGACCGAGTCGTTGAACACCGACGACCGGTTCATCGACGCCCTGGCAGCGGTGGCGGAGGCAACGCTGACCTGAGCCGGCGGGAGCGTGCCGCCCGGCGGCCTCCCAGTCCGCGCTTGCCTATCGCCAGAGATGCCCGTACGGGTGCTCGCCGGTGAGGGATCGTCCCTCGCCGAAGCGACGCAGCGCGTACCCGGAAATGTCGACGGTGCTCGCCTCGCCGTCCAGGATCAGCTCCGCCATGCAGGCGCCGACAGCCGGGGCCGTCTTGAAGCCCGTGCCTGAGAACCCGCAGAGGAGGAAGAAGCCGTCCGGACCCACGCGGTCCAGGATCGGGCGCTGGTCGGGCGTGATGCCGTCCTGGCCACCGTGCGCCGTGCGGAGCGTGCCGGCCTCCATCCACGGCACGCGGCCGCAGATCCGCGCCACCATGTCCTCCGCCGTGGCGCCGCGCATGAGCGTCAGCGGGCGGTCCGGCGAACCGCCGACCTCGTTGCCGACCTCCAGGCCGACCAGCATCAATTCCTGCCCCTCGCGGCGGAAGTACATCCCGTTCATCTCGTCGATCACGACCGGGAAGTCGGGGCGGCGCCCCGCCGGCAGCCCGAAGAAGGCCGTGTCGTGCCGCCACGGCTCGACCGGCACGTCGATACCGACCGTCGCCGCCAGCTGCGCAGCCCATGCCCCGGCCGCGTCCACGACGATCGGCGCCTCCAGGCGCCCGCGTTCGGTCTCGACACCGACGACATGGTCGCCGTCCACTGCCACGGCGGTGACACGGCAACCCTGCATGAGCCGTGTGCCATGCTCTCGGGCAGCCGCGATGAAGCCCGACGCCGTCCCCGCCGGATCCGCGTACCCCGACTCGGGCTCCCACGCAGCGGCGACGATGTCATCGACCGCGGCGCCCGGCACGAGCCGCGCCACGTCGTCCGGCCCGACCACCTGCGTCGGGACGCCGATCCCCTGGAGCATCGCCACGTTGGCACGAAGGCTCTCCGCGAGCCGCTCCGGGACGAGCTGCAGGAACCCGGTGCGGACAAAGCCGCAGTCACCGGCACCGACGCGCTCGTCCCAATCGCGGAAGTAGGGGTACGAGGCCCATGCGAGCCGGGCCTCGCTCGCCAGGTCGTAGTGCATGCGCACAAAGCCGGAGGAGCGGCCGGTGGCGCCCGCGGCGACGGTCTCACGCTCCAGGACGAGCACGCGCGAGCCGCGGCGAGCGAGATGGAAGGCCAGGCTGGCGCCCTGGACGCCGGCACCCACGATGATGACGTCGGCTGTTTCGTTCATGCGGTCATGATGACGCGACTCGAACGACCGGGCGGACGGACGGACGCGCGATATTCCCCTGCGTTCCGCCCGACGCCTTCAGGCGAGGACGGCGACCAGCTTCTGGAGGAACCAGCGTCCGGTGCCCCGCGCTGCCAGTCCAAGCAGCGCGGAGTCCATCACGACACCGACCTTCCCGAACGGCGGGGCATACCTGCCGTCCAGTTCGATGCGATTCGGACCGACGCGCAGGCGGCCTGCGAACACCGGAAACAGTGGGGCAAGCGTGGCTGCCCGCCATTCGATGGGGACCACCCATCCATCGCTGTCAGGGACGGGCGCGCCGAACCCGACGATGGCCGACTTCCGCAGCAGGCTTCTGTGTCCGTTGCCGAGCACCATCTCGAGGTCGCAGAGGTAGTGCCGGACTGCGGGTTCCTTCTCGGGCATCCGAACGCCGAGCCACGGCGCGTTGTCGGCACCGAGCACGGAAGGGATCCGGTCGACATCGACGTGTGCCGTCCGGGTGAGTCGAAGGCGTACAACCGTATCGTCGATGGTCGGTGCGGAGTGTCCGGTTTCCTGCGTATTCATGGGACTCCGTTGCGGGCAGGAACGTGACTCTACCGCGCCCGCCGGGAGGGCGGGAGGGCCGTTTGGTCCCCCTTCCGGGCAGATCGGCCCGACTCGGGCCTACTCGCCGGAGAGCGTCCTCCGCCGCGCCTCCAGGCCCGCCGCGCCTCGGCGGACCTCGAAGGCCGGCTGGTCGTAGACCGACGGTCCGCGCACGACCCGCCCGTCGGACAGGCGGAACCGAGAGCCGTGGATCGGGCATTCGACGCAGCCGTCGACGATGCTGCCGGCGTGGAGCAGGCCGCCCTGGTGGGCGCAGACGTCATCGAGGGCGAGGATGGACGCTCCGTCCCGGAAGAGCACGAGGCGCTGCTTGCCGGCGGTGGCCGCGACGAGCCCGCCCTCTGGAATGTCGTCCATGCCCAATGATCGCCAGGTCTTCCCCGCGCCGTCCCACGCGTGACGGTCGACGTTGTTGCCGGAGCGGAACACCAGGTCGCCGCCGATATAGGCTCCCGCCGCCATGCCGGCGTAGCCGGCCATCGACAGGAGGACGGCCAGCGGCCGTGCCCCCGGCCGGAGCGCCCGCACCCCGAGCGATGCCAGGTAGAGCGCGAGGCTGCCACTCATCACCGTTGCATGGACCGTGGTGTGCAGGCGCGTGTCTCCGAACGTGTCGACGCCGTCGGCGAGGCCTGCAACCGCGGACGCGGCCATCCCGGCCACCCCGGTCGCAAGCGCGATGTCTGCGCTCTTCCGCTGGCCGAGCACGTCGAGGAGGCTCGCCGTCGTGAGCGCGCCGACGGGCACGTCCGTCAGCAGTGGGTGGAGCGGGTGCCCGAGCCAGACGCCGTTGAGGGCATCCTTGGCCGGCCGGAACCGGGTGAATGCCCGCTCAAGGTAGCGCTGGACGAACTCGCCGAGTGGGCCCGCCCAGACACGTTGGGCATCGATCAGACGAGTGATCAATCGGTGCATCGCACGGCTCCCTGCTGCAGCGTTGCTCGGATAAGCCTACGCGGCATCATCCTCGGTTGTCACGAGCCGCTGTTGCAGTTTCGTCACGCCTGCCTGGAGTCCGCTTCGGCCGGGGACCGGGTCAATAGCCGGTGCCGCCGCCGGAGTTGCCGCAGGCAAGAACAAGCAGCGCAACGGCCAGGAGCAGGAGATACGGGAACAAGCCGGGGATGGCGGCAATCGCTCGGTTGACGACGGTCATGCGAGTCCTCCAGTAGATATGGGGAGGGATACGCCCAATCTCCCCGCGCGGTTCGGCGTTGGGCCCGATCGCGACGGAGAGGGCGTGGCCCTGGCGCCGGCTGCTCACTGCAAGAATGCATTCGCCTGAAGGGAAACCAGTGCTCGGCGTCCCGACGTTTCATCGCGTGTCAGGACAACCCAGCAGTCCCCCACAGCCGACGAGGAGGCACGACCATGCTTGCCAAGAAGACCCTGTTCCTCGTGATGTCGCTCGCCGCAGGCACCTTCGCAGCCTGTGGCGGATCGGCAACAATCGCGCCGCCCACGGCACCGCCCGTCGCCGCTGCATCGACCCCGGCCGGAGGCGGCGGAGCGTCGACCGTCGAGGCGAAGGCCGTCGGTACGCTGGGGACCGTGCTGGTCGCCGGCTCGAACGGGATGACCGTCTACCAGTTCAACAGCGACGTGGCGAACAGCGGCACGAGCGCCTGCACCGGCACCTGCGCCACCGTGTGGCCGGCCCTGACGATCCCGGCGGGGGCCACGCCGGTGGCCGGCGCCGGCGTCACGGGCAAACTCGGGACGATCACGCGCACGGACAACGGCTCGACGCAGGTCACGTACAAGGGCCTGCCTCTCTACTTCTTCTCAGGCGACAAGGCGCCCGGCGATTCGAAGGGCGTCTACACCGGTTGGGTCTCCGTCAGCCCCTGACGGGGAAGGCGGGCCTGCTGATCAGGAAACCGGGCCTGTGGCGGGACGTGCCGGCGGCGCACAGGGCTCCCGGCCCGCGCCAGCTTCCCGCCGCGACAGCTCGCTCGCGGCCGGGAGGCCTGGCTGCCGTGGGCTCGGTGTTTCAACGTCCTCCCGCCCGAGGAGCAGGCGTGACTCCGGCGGATGGTCGAAACGCTTCGCGCCGAACTCGTCCGTCGCTCGCGGGAGCCGTGCTGACGTACTGACGTACTGACGTACTGACCCGACGTCGGCTTGCGCCTCGTCGTTATGATTCCCTCGTTGACCACTGCTGACGCCGATCCGTCACGGTCCGCAGGCTGGCCCATGCACAATCGCACGACACCGCGTCAACGCATCCCGTGCTCCCGGCCAAAGCCCGGCTTCTTCGCCGGCGTGGCATTGGCCCTGGTGATCGCCGCGTGCGGCGGGGGCACCCCAACCGCGTCACCCGCCGTCACGCTGCCGCCACCGGCGCCGAGCCCCAGCATGAACGCACCGAGCGCCCCGCCGGCGGCATCCCCATCCCAGACCGGTCCCCCGCCGAGTTCGCCATCTGCATCGACCGCCGCCTCGATGTCGGTCCCGGGCAGCCCGCCGGCAGGTGTCGTGGACCCGTGCACGCTGCTGGCCGCGGCCGACCTGTCGTCCCTCGGCGGTGTGACCGGAAACCCGCAGCGCGAATCCGACACCGACTGGGGGCCACAGTGCGATTACCCCATCCCGGTCGGCCTGGTGCAGGTCGTGGCGATCCGGCCCGCCGTCAGCGACGCGGCCTTCGAGTATGCGAGCACCAAGGTCGATATTCCGGGCCTGGGCGATCGCGCCTACTACGACACCGACTGGGCCCGGATCCGGGTGCGTGACGGAAGCAATCGATTCCAGGTGTCGTGCCTCTGCAGCCTCCCGGCCGGGACGGACCAGCAGGTCCTGACGGGACTGGCGCATGCGATCGTCGGTCACCTCTGATCCCCCGCCGGAGACGGCCGTCGCGGATATTCCGGCCCGCCGCGCCATCACAATGGGGCGTGGCCATCGAACCGGATCCTTCCCCATCTGAACGTATCCTTGCGCTCATCCCCGCCCATGCCGAGGCGACCCGCATCGAGGCGGTCGTCCGGGGTGCCGCCGCGCACCTGCCGGTCCTTGTCGTGGACGATGGGTCGGCCGATGCGACGGCCGCCAACGCTCGGGCCGCCGGCGCGGAGGTCGTGGTTCACACGGCAAACCGTGGCAAAGGCGAGGCACTGCGGACGGGGTTCCGATGGGCGCTCGAGCGGGGCTTCGGCGCCGTCCTGACGCTCGACGGCGACGGCCAGCACGATCCCGCCGAGATTCCGCTGTTTCTCGAGGCGCGCGCCACCTCCGGGGCCGACCTGGTCATCGGCCGGCGCAACTTCGGCCACATGCCGCTTGTCCGGCGTCTCGCGAACCAATCGGGTACCGCCGTCTTCTCGTGGGCCGTCGGCCGCCCGATCCCGGACAACCAGTCGGGCTTCCGCCTGCTCAGCCGACGGCTGATCGATGCGGTGCTGGACAGCCACGAGTCGGGCTTCGAATACGAGGTCGAGATGATCACCACCGCAATCCGGCTCGGCCTCCCCACTGCCTGGGTACCGATCACCACCATCTACGCCGGGGAGCCCAGCCACATCCGCCCGTGGCAGCACGTCACGGGCTTCCTCCGCATCTCGATGAAAGCGCGACGGGCGGTCCGAGGGAGGTAGGCCGTTGGCCAATCGGGGCGTACGTCCGCGTGGCGCTGGCTCCCACGCGAGACCTGACCCCCGTCGATTGGCTTCTTCCGGCTGCGATCGGGATCCCGTCCGCGATCGCTGCGGCCGCGGCCCTGCGCTTCGGCCGCCTCGACTGGTAGTTCCGCCTGGGACGGCGTGAGGCGGTCAGTCCCGAGCCGAGCCACAACCGAGAGAGGTAGAGCCGATGACCCGATCAGACTGTTGATGGGTCGAGCAGCCGAACGCCGGTCCGTCCGACGTCGCGAACGTTTCGCGTCACCAGGACCAGGTCGTGCACAAGCGCCGTGGCGGCCAGCAGGCCGTCCACGGTCGGGACCGGGTCCGGAACGTTCAGGGCGCCCCAGCGGTCGGCGACCATCGAGTCGACCGGCAGGATGCGGTCGCCGAAGCTCGTCGTCATCCGCATCAACCACTGCTCGAGCGCCAGCGCGGACGGGACGTCACGGCGCCGGATGGACTCGATGCCTCGGCGCACCTCGCCGAGCACCAGCACGCTCGTGAACAACTCCTCCTCTCGCACCTCAGCGAACCAGGCGCGGACGCCCTCGTTCGCGCGGTGGCCCTTGCGCAGCTCGGACAGGATGTTGGTGTCGAGCAGCCAGCTCACGATGGCAGGTCGCGCGGCAGGTCGCGCTGAACGATGAAGTCCTCGTCCAACCCGACGTCCGGCATTGACGCCAGGTACGCCTTGAACGAGGACCGCTCCGCGTCCTCACGCAGCGCCGCGTGCAGGATTTCTCGATGTTCGGCTTCTGCCGAACGCCCGTGGCGTACTGCCCGCTGCTTGAGGGCACGGATCAGTTCGTCACCGACGTTGCGCACGATGAGCTGACCCAAGCGACCACCTCCGCTATCAATGATAGCGCCGCTGGCGGCGGAGCCGTTCGCAGCAGGCGCTGTTCGCAGCAGGCGCCCGCGTTCGTCCCCGCTACCCCTCGACCACCGCGACCCGGAATGACTCGCCCTCCCAGCGGTCACCGTCCTGCCACCAGAAGGTGAAGTCGACGAACGAGCCCGCCGTGAGCCGTTCGGACCCGGGAACATCGACAACCCAGACGCCCAGGCCCGTGTCCCGCGCGTCGATGTCGACGCTGGTATTCCAGCCGTCCAGCGTGCAATGGACGCGCGCCGGAGCGAGCACCTCGAGTCGCAGGGTTCGTCCGGCGATCATGCGCGGGCGCTGCGCCCCGAACCGCCAGTTGGCCCGGACCGCCTTCGGCGCCTGCCGGTGGTAGCGATCCCAGACCAGGTCCGACCGGTCCACCGCGTGACCCAGCGCGATCGACCGGACCAGCGTCACGAACTCCGCGTGGGCCCATGCAAGCGGCATCGCCGAGCCGCTGGGGCGGCCGGGAACCAGGTCCAGTGCCGGGATCGGCGCCGTGTCCCACACCTGCTCGGGCAGCATGCCCGCGCCGCCGGCCATCCGCCGCATGGTCTCAAGGTACGGTCGCGCGTCACGCCCGGCCTCCAGTTCGTAGTGCCCGCGCTCGCCGACAAGAAGCGGCCAGCCGCGGCCGACCCCGGTGCCGTCGAACGGGCTCCCATCCTCGTGCTCGCCGTAGCCGTCGCCCGCGTAGCGGTGCCAGACAGGACCACTCGGAGTCTCGGTCCGCAGCAGGCCGTCCGTGACGTCCAGCGTCGCGAGGATCCGGGGATCGTCCGGCGCCCGAAGGCCGAATCGCACGAGCGCGAGGAAGTCGGTGCCGACCATCTCGTCGCCCGCCACCATCGACGCCTCCGGGGGCCGGTTCCGGACCGGCACGGCGGTGGAGATCGGCGCGCCGGACAGGACGTCGGCCGACGCGATCCGCACGTAGTGGCCGTCGACGTTGAACTCGTTCGCCAGGCGCGAGCCGGACACGTACGTCCACTCCTCGATCGACGCGTTCCAATCGTCGGCCAGCTCCAGGCAGTAGGAGCCCGCCGGCTCCGGCAGGTAGTGACCGGCGACCACGAGGCCGGCGACGACCGGCGCCAGCGTGGACGGCGTGAGCCCTGCGTTCTCCTCCCAGCGATCCTGGCTTGTCGCCGGGCCGTTGCGGGCGATGAATCCGGCCGCCGCCCAGATCATGTGGTCCAGGGCGTCCTCGGTGACGAGGTGCTCAAACGCCGCAGCATCCGCCGCCGACATGCCGCGCACGTGGCCACCGCCCCGCCGGCGCAGCGCCGCGGCCAGGAGGATCGGGTAGGCCGCCTCGTCCAGTTGGATGCCGGGCCAATACGGGACGCCATCGACCCACTGGTTCTGCGGCCAGTGTCCGTCCTCCTCCTGGGTTGCGACCAGGTAGGCGAGCGTCTTGCGGGCCGACTCGCGGGCACCCAGGACCACGAGCGCTCCTGCCGACTCCACGAGGTCGCGCGACCAGACGAGGTGGTACCCGCCCAGGTCATTCCGGGCGTTGCCCCAGGGGATCGACAGGCTGGCGACCATGGCCCCCGGGATCGATCGATCCTGGTGCGTCCGCAGCACCGCCGCCGAGTCGAGGTAGAGCGCGCGGTCTTCCGGTCCGATCGCATCGGGTCCGGTGGTATCGAGCCCGGAGGGATCTTCCGTCGCCGCGGCGCCGCGACCCGGGCCGACCTCTCGCAGGCCGGCCACGAATCGCGCCCAGTGCTCAACGTATTCGTCCCAGGCGTTTTCGAAGTGGCCGGCCAGCGCCGCGCATGCCTCGAGCGCGGCCTCCTCCGGCCGCGTCCCGAAGCCGAGTGCAATCTGCACAGCGCCGTCGGGCGGCAGCAGCAGTTCCGTCATCCCCGCGACGTTTCCGAATTCCGTGGCATCGTAGGTCCACGACATGGCGCCGTTGGCCTCGAAGTCTCGCCACCCGTCGGAGGCGCCCACGTACCCGACGCTCTGCCGGGCCGGGCCCGGATCGGAGGCGAGGGCAAGGACCTGGGGGCCCTTCTGCGAGAACAGCATCTGCCGGCCCTTGTAGTTGCCGATCCACGCCCGGTTGTGGAGGCCCGTGAACCCGAGGTGCGGGGCGAGCAGCGGGTAGAGCCGGAGCGCGTGCGCGACCCGATCCGCGTCATCGGGACGACGCGGGTCCTCCAGCCGTGCCTCGATCCGCACGACGTCGGCGTAATCGTCCGCACAGATCCGGAGCGACAGCCGGTACCGCGGGTGCGAATGCGTGACCTCGATGGCCGGGATCCCGGGCCTCGTGAACCGCACGACGGCGCGCGCATCGCGTTTCACCTCGCTCCAGAACCCGGCATCGTCCGCCACGATGAAGCCGAGATCGCGGATCTGCGGATGGTCGACGCGCGGCCAGTAGACCTCGTTGAGGATGCCATGGCCGACCGTGAACCACACGCGGCTCGACAGGCAGGACGTCCCGATCGCGTCCTTGGCACTGCTCGACCAGGTCGGGGGGATGCCGGGAGCCCCCGGCGCGAGATTCGTGTCGGCGTCGGGCATCGGCTGAGACTAGCGCGGCCACACCCATTGCGCCACGTGCGGGCCGTACCGGTCGGCGCGCGGCTCTTCCCGATGCGACGACGACGACGACCACCGCTGCCGCTCGCCGCCGGTGGGTCTCCATTGGCGTTCCCGTTCCCCGTCGTCAACACCGGACATGCCGCGAGCCCGGTGCACTGCGGCCGAGCGCGACAGTGCAGTCTCGTCCGTCGTGGCCACCCGGCGGGGCGACGGAAGACGGGTCCGGGGCCGCCCTCCGCCGACCAGGCTCGCGGCAGGCCCATCGGCCGCCCACCGATCCTGAATCCCCGCAGGGTCAAGTGGGTGTCTCCATGAGGGAACGGCGCGGGCCTGATCGACCGCATCCGTGCCCGGAAGGGGCCGCATGTCCTATCGTCATCGCCGGCGGCGGGTTCCGGGCGGACGAGACAGGAGCGAGCGAGCATGGCGATCGAGCAGTCGGATGCCTTCGTGTTCTTCGGCGCGACCGGGGATCTCGCCTTCAAGCAGATCTTCCCGGCACTGGCGGGCCTGATTCGCGACGAAGGCTTCGACGTGCCGATCATCGGCGTGGCTCGCACCGGCGACCTCGACGCGCTGCGGGCCAGGGCGGGGCAGAGCCTCGCAGCGCACGGGCCCGTGGACGAAGCCGTCTTCGCCCGGCTGATCGCGCGCCTGCGCTATGTCAAGGGCTCCGACGACGACATCGGGACGTTTCGTGCGCTGCGGAGCGAACTGGGCGGCGCGAGGCACCCGCTGCATTACCTGGCCATCCCGCCGGCGCTCTTCGGGGAGGTCGTGGCCAACCTCGGGACGTCCGGGCTGCGCCGACGGCGCGCGGGTCATCGTCGAGAAGCCGTTCGGTCGCGATCTCGCCGGCGCCCGGGCACTGAACGAGACGCTGCACAGCGTCTTCCCGGAACCCGCGATCTTCCGGATCGATCACTACCTGGGCAAGGAGCCGGTGCAGAACCTGCTCTACTTCCGCTTCGCCAACCGGCTGCTGGAGCCGATCTGGAACGGCAACCACGTGGCGAGTGTCCAGGTCACGATGGCGGAGGCATTCGATGTCGCCGATCGCGGCGCGTTCTACGACGCGGCCGGGGCCATCCGTGACGTCATCCAGAACCACCTCCTGCAGGTGGTCTGCTTCCTCGCCATGGAGCCGCCCTCCGGCCATAGCCCGGAGGCCATCCGCAACGAGAAATTCAAGGTCCTCGACTCGATCCGGCCGCTGGGGCCCGCCGACGTGGTCCGCGGCCAGTACCGCGGCTATCGCGACGTCCCAGGCGTCGCGCCCGGCTCGACGGTGGAGACGTACGCTGCCGTGCGGCTGCACATCGACACGTGGCGCTGGGGCGGCGTCCCGTTCTACATCCGCGCCGGGAAGTGCCTTCCGGTCACGGCGACCGAGGTGCTCGTCGAACTGAAGCGCCCGCCGCAGCACGTATTCGGTGAAGCGGAGCCGCCCGACAGTGACTACCTGCGGTTCCGCCTGACGCCCGACATGTCGATCTCGCTCGGGGTTCGGGCCAAGATGCCGGGCGAACGGATGATCGGCGAGCAGGTCGAGTTGTTCGCGCGCCACCAGAGCGGCACCGAGCGACCGGCATACCAGCGCCTCATCGGCGACGCGAAGCGCGGCGACCAATCGCTGTTTACGCGCGAGGATTCCGTGGAGGCGGCATGGCGCGTCGTGGACGGCATCTTGGGCGATACGGCGCCGCTGCACGACTACGAGCCGGGAACCTGGGGCCCTGCTGAGGCGCTCCGCATCATGGTCGCAGGCGAGCACTGGCACGATCCGGTGGTCGATCCAGGGACGCCCTCGGCGACTGCCGCGGGTGCGGCCGGGGCCGCGGGCGGCCGGCTGCGGGGACCGCGTCCACGCAGCTGGGCCCGAGTGCGGCGATCGTCGGAACGGGCGGCGTCGAGTGACTCGCCGCCTGGTCCTGGATCGAGGCGTATACGCGGTCCTGCCCACGGCCTTCCACGAGGACGGCGGTCTCGATCTGGCCGGCACGGTTGCGCTCGTCGACGCCCAGCGGAAGGCCGGCGTCGCCGGCCTCACGGTGCTCGGTGTCATGGGCGAGGCCGCGGAACTCACCGACGAGGAGCGGGCAGAGGTCGTGGCATTGGTCGTCGCCCATGCCGGCGTGCCGGTGATCGCCGGCGCGACCGGCCACACGGCCGCGATCGTGACCCAACGCGTGGAGGCCGCGCGAAGGCTCGGCGCGAGCGCTGTCATGGTCAGTCCGACTGCGGATCTGCCGCTCGACGGCGTCGTCGAGATCGCCGAGCGTGCGGACATGCCCCTGGTGATCCAGGACTATCCGCCGGCGTCGGGCGTCCAGGTGACGGCCGGGCAACTCGTGGGCGCCGCCGGTCGCCCGATCGTCGTCGGCGTGAAGGTCGAGGCGCCGCCGACAACGGGCAAGATCGCGGCGATCCGGGGAACCGAGGATCCGCCTGCGGCGATGGGCGGCCTCGGGGCACTCTTCCTCATCGACGAACTGCGAGCCGGGGCAACGGGCGTCATGACCGGGTTTGCGCTGCCAGAGTCGCTCGTCGCGATCATCGAGGCATTCGCCGAAGACCAGGGAGCGGCCGAGGCAGATTGGGCGCGCCTGCTGCCGCTGATGCGCCTGGAGGCGTTCGCGCCCTTCAGCCTCGCGGCACGCAAGGAGGTCTGGCGGCTGCGGGGCGTGATCGGCTCGTCGCGGTGCCGGCGGGCGGGTACGACCATCGACGACCGGGGGCGCGAGGACGTCCGCCGCGCATACCTCGCGGTCCGGCCCGGCGCCACGATCGCCTGATCGCGCGAGGAGAGGGCGCGAGGAAGGCAACGACGCGCCTCGGCTCCGGCCCCGGCCGGGGCCGAGGCCCCGGCCGCCGGGTTCAGGGCAGGCTCTGGATCATTCCACCATCGACCGCGACGATCGCGCCGTTGACGTACGAGGCCGCCGGGGAGATCAGGAACGCGATGACGCGGCCGACCTCCTCAGCCTCGCCGTAGCGGCCCAGCGGGATCCGTGCCGTGACCGCTGCTCGGACCGCCTCCACGGTGGCGCCGGTACGCCGCGCACGATCGATGTCGAGGCTCGCGACGCGCCCGGTCGCGATCCGTCCCGGCGCGATGCCGTTGAAGCGCACCGGGGCACATTCGGAGACGAGCGTCTTCAGGATGCCGACGAGCGCCGGCCGCATGCCATTGGAGGTGATGAGGCCGGGGATCGGCTCGCGGACCGAGCTCGACAGGATGGTGACGACCGCCGGATCCTTCGCGTCACGGAGGTGCGGGAGCGCGGCACGGATCAGCCGGACCACCGACATCAGGGTTCCCTGGAACGCCACCTCCCACCGCGCGTCGTCCAATTCGTCGAACCGGCCTGACGGCGGGCCGCCGCTGCTCACGACCATCCCGTCGAGGCCGCCGAGCGCGATCGCGGCACCGACCACGGCCGACGCGGGCCCGTCCTCGCTGGAGAGGTCTGCCTCGATCACGCTCGCGCCAAGCTCGACGCCGATCGACCGAAGGTCATCCGAGGCCCGTGCGCAGATGGCCAGCCGTGCGCCCTCCGCGGCCAGGACACGTGCCGCACCGGCGCCGAGACCTCGGCTCCCGGCGCAGACGAGGATTCGCGCTCCCTGGAGTCCGAGGTCCATCCTGCATCTCCGCTTGAGCTCCCGGCTCGATCGGTCCCGGCCGGTCTGACGCGAGGATAGCCGCTGGCCGCCAGGTCGGCGCTGGTCGCGCGGGCCGCGTTCGACCGACGGAAGCACCAGCCGAGTCGGGTGGTACATGTGCCGACGACGGATTGGATCGTCGCGGGCCTTAACCGGTCCGCAAGGAATCGACCGCGACACTCCGCTGTATGGACCCACTTCCCTCCCCCAATTACTCGCATTCGGACGCTTCCATTCACGCGCAGGGCGTGCCCCCGGCAACGAGCGACGGCTGGATCCCCTCCCCGCCCCCGACGGCCCAGGGCTGGAACCCGGGCGCCCACCCCCCGTTCGATCCCGGCGTCAACCCGGCGCAGGCACGTCAGGGCACGCCGATGTGGTACGTCTCGCCCGGCCCGTACGTGCCTCTTGCTCCCAGCCAGGCCGCGCGCCCGCCCCGCCGAGGATCGATGGTGCTCGTGGCGGCACTCTGCACGCTGATCGGCGCCGGCGCCGGTGCCGGTGCGTACGCGGTGGCGAGCAACGGGCAGCCCGCGGCCACGAGTACGCCGACCTCGAGCGCGGACGCCCCGGTGGTCGCCGTCGCTCGGCCGACCCCGGCGCCCGCGACACCTGCGCCCGCGACACCTGCGCCGGCGACCACCGGCTCGAGCGGCCTCGAGCAGCTCGTCGCAGCGGTCGAGCCCTCGGTCGTGACCATCGAGGCGACCCAGACAGTCACCGACCCGTTCGGCGGGTACGGCGGCCAGCAATCGGACATCGGCAGCGGCGTCATCTTCCGCTCGGACGGTTGGATCCTCACCAACCACCACGTCGTCGGCGACGCGCAGAACGTCACGGTCGTGCTCTCGGACGGTACCAAGCTCAAGGGAACCGTCGCGGCCGTCGACTCGACGAACGACTTTGCCATCGTCAAGGTCAATTCGACCAGCCTCACCGCGGCGAAGCTCGGTGACTCGTCCGCCACTCAGCTCGGCGAGTCGGTCGTCGCGATCGGCAGCCCGCTCGGGGAGTTCACCGGTACCGTGACGTCGGGCATCGTCAGCGGGCTCGACCGCTCCATCACCGTGTCCGAGGGCAACGACCCGAACGGGACGACGCTCGATCACCTCATCCAGACGGACGCGGCCATCAACCCCGGCAACTCCGGCGGACCCCTCTTCGACCTCCAGGGCAACGTGATCGGCATCAACACCGCCGGGACCAGCAGCGCCCAGAACATCGGCTTCGCACTGCCGATCAATCTCGCGAAGGACTTCATCAACAGTTCCGGCAGCAACTGACACCAGGTGGCGCGCGCCCGAACGACGGACTGGCGCAGCGAACGAAGAGCCGGCACGCGACGCTCGACGCCGCGGAGCCGGCTCTTGCTGTACCGCGAATGGTTCGGCTCAGCCCGCGCGGCCGGACGCATCCGGCCCGATCAGCAGCGGGTCTGCTCCCTGCCGGCTGCCGAGTCCCATCCCTCCTGGGACACCAGCCTGCCGGACTGGTCGTAGTAGGACTCCACGAACTGTTTGGTGGTGAATGTCACCTCTTCCAGCAGGGGGTCGCCCGGCGACCCGTGATCGAACGGCCGAATGGCGGTGACGGTCGCGTTTCGGTAGCAGTACGCGACCAGCAGCGGGACCCGGCCTTCGCCCTGTTCCCGGTAGAAGTGGACCTGCACCCTGGCGATGTTCCGTCCCAGCAGGTGGAGCTTCATCAGTTGGGTGGATGCCTTGTCGATCCCCTTCACAACGACGAGGTCCTCGGAAACGGGGCGCATCGCAGTAGGGGTCGTGCCCGTGATGTGCGTGCCCCAGGTGAACGCGCGGAGCAGGATCGCGTCGCGTGCAGCGGTCCCGGGCCCGTCCTCCGGGGGAAAGGCTTCGTTGGTGTCGTTGATAACGCCGTCGACCCACATGTGGGCGATCTGCTGCGAGTAGGGATCACCCGGGTCGCCCGGTGGCGCGTAGGCCACCGCCGGGCTCCCGATGACTCCGGCCAGTGCAACCACCACGACGAACGTGGCAAGGCCAAGGGCTCGCGCCCTCACACGCTTCATCTCCCGCCCTCCTAGCGAGCGATAAGGGGCCCCCGCCCACAATAGGCACGTTGTGCGGTGATGACTGCTGCCAGAAGTCATGAAACCACGCCGGTGCGCCCCGCCGACGCCACACGTTCCTTAAAGATCGTGCGCCCTGAGCCGAGGGGCGCAGGGCCGGGACGAGGAGTGGAGGCCCGGACGGCGCCCGTGGTTCGTCGCCCGTGATCGACCTGACGCGACGGCCGGAAGATGGAGGCATCACGTCGAGTTGCCCAGCGGACCGGGACGAACGGCTCTATTGTCACGCTTCCAGGTTGGTGAGCATCGGCGCCACCATCCCGGCGCACCTTGAGCGCGGGGCTCGACCGCATCGGAGGACCGAACATGGCCGCGGCCGTCGACGTGCAGGCGACACTGCCCAGCGTTTCCGAGATGTCCCGCAACGGCACGACCCATGCCCGGCTCCGCGACTGGGTCGCCGAGGTCGCGGCCCTGTGCCGGCCCGATCGGGTCCACTGGTGCGACGGGTCGCCGGCCGAGTACCGACGAGATGATCGCGCCTGATGGTCCAGGCGGGCACCGCGATCCCGCTCGACCGCCGCAGCTGCGCCCGGACAGCATCTTCGTGCGCTCGCACCCGGCGGACGTCGCCCGCGTCGAGGACCGCACCTTCATCTGCTCGACCCGCAAGGAGGACGCCGGACCGACGAACAACTGGGCCGACCCGGCCGAGATGAAGGCCACGCCTGCTGGCGCTGTTCGCCGGATCGATGCAGGGCCGGACCCTGTACGTCATCCCGTACTCCATGGGGCCGATCGGCTCGCCGATCGCCAAGATCGGCGTCGAGCTGACGGACTCGCCGTACGTCGTCGCCAACATGCACATCATGACCCGGGTCGGGACGGCGGTGCTCGACGTCCTCGGCACCGACGGCGAGTTCGTCCGCGGCCTGCACTCGGTCGGCGCCCCGCTCGGCCCCAACGACCCCGACTCTCCCTGGCCGTGCAACGCTCGAGCACAAGTACATCTGCCACTTCCCGGAGACACGCGAGATCTGGTCGTTCGGCTCCGGCTACGGCGGCAACGCGCTCCTCGGCAAGAAGTGCCACGCGCTGCGCATCGCCTCGGTCCAGGCACGCGACGAGGGCTGGCTCGCCGAGCACATGCTGATCCTCAAGCTCACCAACCCGGACGGCGAGCGTGCGCTACATCACCGGCGCGTTCCCGTCGGCCTGCGGCAAGACGAACCTGGCCATGCTCGAGCCGACGATCCCGGGCTGGAAGGTGGAGACGATCGGCGACGACATCGCATGGATGAAGTTCGGCGCCGGACGGCCGGCTCCATGCGATCAATCCGGAGGCCGGGTTCTTCGGCGTGGCGCCCGGAACGAGCATGGCCTCGAACCCAAACGCCATGCGCACCCTGACGAAGAACGCCATCTTCACGAACTGCGCGATCACGCCCGACGGCGACGTCTGGTGGGAGCAGATGACCGATGAGCAGCCGCCCGGGCTCATCGACTGGCTGCGACGGCCCTGGGCACCAGGCTCGCCGCGCAAGGCCGCCCACCCGAATGCGCGGTTCACCGTCGCCGCGCGCCAGTGCCCGGTCATCGCCGCCGGAGTGGGAGGACCCGGACGGCGTGCCGATCGACGCGATCCTCTTCGGCGGACGACGATCGAGCATCGTGCCGCTCGTGACCGAGGCGTTCGACTGGCGGCACGGCACGTTCCTCGGCGCGACGGCGAGCAGCGAGACGACGGCCGCGGCGGCCGGCAAAGTCGGCCAGCTCCGCCGCGATCCGATGGCCATGCTCCCGTTCTGCGGCTACAACATGGCCGACTACTGGGGTCACTGGCTGAGCTTCATCGAGCGCACCGAGGCGGATTGCCTGCCGCGGATCTTCTTCGTCAACTGGTTCCGCCAGGACGCGGACGGGAAGTTCCTCTGGCCCGGCTACGGCGAGAACAGCCGCGTGCTCAAGTGGATCTTCGAGCGGCTCTCAGGGCAGGGCCGAGGCCGTCGACACGCCGATCGGCCGCCTGCCGGTCCAGGGCGCCCTCGACCTCACCGGGCTCGCCATCACCGACGAGCGGATGCGCGAGCTGCTGTCCGTCGACATCGACGGCTGGCGGGCCGAGGTCCCACTGATCCGGGAGTACTTTGCCCAGTTCGGCGACCGGCTCAGGGGAGCGTTGGCACAGGAGGTCGACGCGCTCGAAGCGCGGCTGAGCGCCGCCGCCGTCTGAAACACGAATGCCCGCCGGCCGGCGCCCGGGACGCTCCCGGAGCCGGCCGGCGCCCGGGAGGCGGAAGCGACGGGGCGAAGGCGACCGCCGCCCGCTACGGCTCGATCCGGTGGGGATTGCCCGGGCAGGCGGCCCTGACATCCTGGTGGAAGTCATCCCAGTAGTGCGACATCGTCACCGAGGCGCGGCCGAGGACCGTCGAGTCCGCGCGGTACCAGGTGAGCACAGCCAGGGCGCGGAACTTCCGCGACCAGTCGGAGCCCGTGTAGGTCACGGTCCTGCGCGCGAGCGCAGCCGCCGCGTGCTTCCAGGCCACGGCGGTCACCTCGCCGCTCGAACCGACCGTGAGCCAGGTCGTGCCGTTGTAATGCTGGAGCTTGATCCTGTAGCCGATCGTGCCGTGGCTCACGCTGCTGCCGAGCGGCCAGTAGGCGATCGGCGCCTTGACGCTCATGGTGTCCAGGAGCCCCTGTCCCATGGCCTTGTTGTAGGCGCAGCGGCCCCCCGGGTGCGCCGTCGTGTCGACCCAGGAATAGGCGCCGACCACCCCCGTACGGCTGATCTCGTGATAGGCAAGCGCGGTCCCGCCGCCCAGCGACAGGGCCACGAGGAGCAGGCCGGCGAGCGTCGCGCCGCGCAACGCACACCGGATGAAGGAGCGGCTCACGGTTCCCTCCACGCTGCGGGATCACGGACCTGCGGCTGCTGCCTGTCCTGGGATCACGATAGTCTTCGCCGGTCCGAACCGAAAGCCAGTCCGCCACGTTTGGGACAGTCTCCGGGCCGGGAGCCGGACCGACGCGGGCGGCAGACGGCGCACGCGGCGGCACTGGGATGAAGGGAGCAGCCATGACCGAGCTTCGCGAGATCCAGCGGCCGCTCAAGGAGCGGTACCGCGCCGCGCCGGAGGCGGCCCTCATCACCCTGCGAGCGCAGGGCGTCCGTGCAGACTCGCCGATGGCGTGCTCGGTGGACCTGGGTCGGGCCATCTATGCAGCCGGCGCGCATACCGGCGTCGGAGGCGACGGCAGCGCGGCATGTTCCGGCGATCTGCTTCTCGGGGCGCTGGCAGCCTGTGCGCAGCTGACCTGCCAGATGGTCGCCGCCTCGATGGGCATCGCCCTCGAGCGCGTGGAGGTGACCGTCGAGGGCGACCTGGACCTGCGGGGGACACTCGGCGTCGCGGACGTCCCGGTCGGCTTCGAGGCGATCCGGGTTCAGTTCGCCATCGAGGCCCCGACTGCACCGCCCGAACGCATGGCCCTGCTCCGCGAGCGGACTGAGCGGTATTGCGTCGTCATGCAGACCCTGCTGCACCCGCCGGCAGTCGCGACCGACTGGGGCCCGGCTTCATGATCTCGACGACCCGGGCCGCGCACCCGCTTCGCCCCGTGCAGGCCGGAATGGTGGAAATGGCCTCCTCCGTCGCGATCGTCGGGCTCGCGTTCGTCTCTCCGATCTGAGCCGGCTTCGCCCGCGATGCTGCCTCCCCCGCCCGTCGCCCCCATCGGACTCGACCGCATCCTCGGCGACCTGAACGAGGCGCAGCGAGAGGCGGTCCTCGCGGCCAGCGGACCGCTGGTGATCCTCGCGGGTGCCGGCTCCGGGAAGACGCGGGTCATCAGCCGCCGCGCCGCGTACGCGATCGAACGGGACGTGGTCCGAGCCGATCGGATTCTCCTGGTCACCTTCACCGACAGGGCGGCGGCCGAAATGGCGGGACGGATGGCTGCGCTGGGCCACCCCGGCGTGATGGCTCGAACGTTCCATGCCGCCGCGCTCGCCCAGCTGCGCCACTTCTGGTCGGCGCGGCATGGCGGCGACCCGCTGCCCTCTGTCCTCGACTCGAAGTCCCGGCTGCTCGCGCCGTTGGCCGCGAAGCTCCCCGGCCACTATCGGTTTACGCCGGTGAAGGACCTCGCGGACGCGATCGAACGGGCCAAGGTGGGCCGCGTCCGCCCGGAGCGCTGGCTCGACGCGGGTGACGGCCGGGCACCAATTCCGCCCGACCTCTTCGTGCGCCTCTATCGCGACTACGAATACCGAAAGGCGAAGGCCGGCACGATCGACTTCGAGGACATGCTCCTCATGACGGTCGACCTGCTGGAAGCCGACGAGGATGCCGCCGAGCTGGTCCGGTCGCGGAAGACCTGGTTCAGCGTCGACGAGTACCAGGACACGAACCCGCTTGCCGAGCGCCTGCTGGAGCTGTGGCTCGGCCGGTCGCGTGACGTCGCGGTGGTCGGCGACCCGGACCAGACGATCTACACGTTCAGCGGAGCCACGCCCGAGTTCCTGCTCGGCTTCGCCCAACGGCACGAGGGAGCCCGGACGATCACGCTGGTCGACAACTACCGGTCCACCCCGCAGGTCCTTGCGCTGGCCAATCGCGTCGTCGGGCCGGGACCGCGGGGTGCCCTCCGCCCGACCCGCCATGCCGGGCCGGTCCCGTCGATCCGGCATTACCCGGACGGCCTCGCCGAACTGGCCGGGATCGTCACCGGCATCCGGCGGCTGCTCGGCGAGGGCGTCGCCCCGGCGGAGATCGCGATCCTGGTTCGGACGAACGCCCAGTTGCCGGACATCGAGGAGGCACTGACCCGGGCGGCCATCCCGTTCCAGGTTCGCGGCCAGCGGTTCTTCGATCGTCGCGAGGTGCGCGAGGCCCGCCGGCTGCTCGCGCGGTCGCGGCCGGAGGCAACGGGAGCGGCGCTGGTCGATGCCGTCGCGGGGATCCTCACCGACCGACTCGGGCTCGGCGCCGCAGACGAGGTCGCCGGCGAGGAGGGTCGCGCACAGCAGGCTTCGCTCGAACTGCTGCTCGACATCATCGGCGACCTTGCGTCGACGGACCCTTCGCTCTCGATCGATCGGGTCATCGCCGAGCTGGATGTCCGTGCCGCGGAGGAGGCCGCGGGGTCCGTGAGCGGCGTGAACCTCCTGACATACCACCGTGCCAAGGGGCTCGAATGGGACGCGGTCTTCCTGCCCTCGCTGGTCGAGGGCCTGCTGCCGATCCGCCACGCGAAGGACGATGCGGCGATCGCCGAGGAACGCCGCCTCCTCTACGTGGGCATCACTCGGGCACGCACGCACCTCGCGCTCAGCACCGACGCCGGACGCAGGCCGTCTCGGTTCCTGGAGGCGCTCGAGTCACGACCGGGTCCGGGGCAGGGGCAGGGACAGAACGCGAAGCCTGCGCACAGGCGGAAGCCGGGGCCGGGGCGGACGGCGAAACCCGGACCTGGAGGGGCTGCGGTCGTTCCCCCGCAGGCCGACTCGCCACCGGCGGAGGACTCGCCGTTGCTTCGGGCGCTGTGGGCCTGGCGGCGCCGGCGGGCCAGGCTCGACGCCGTCTCGGCGTTCGTGGTGGCGCCCAACGCGACGCTGCACCAGATCGACCGGGCGATGCCGCGGTCGCTGGACCAGCTTCGCGAAATCAAGGGCATCGGGCCGGCAAAGGCGGAGCGCTATGGCGCGGAGATCCTGGCGATCGTCGAGCAGGAGTTGCTCGCGACGGGGTCAGAGTGAACCCGGGAATGGCCCGATGGCGTGACAGGCGCCTGACAGATCGGTACCCCGGAGATCCTCCGGGGCACCGACACTCCCTGTGTCTTCCCTCGACACGCTATGGCACGAGGACCGCGAAGTCCTCCAGTGACACGGTCACGGGCCCATTCGTGACCGGCTTGCCCGTGTATGCGCGGAGCCCCACGGCGCCCGGCCCGCCCAGGCCGGCCGTCGAGTCGGCGATCTCCGTCTGCCAGGCGGATGGCTCGGCGCCGCTCGGATCCCAGGTCCGGAACTGGAGATGCGTCCCCACGACCCGGAAGCGGTACGCCATGAACGATCCGGGTGTCGCCGTCAGGCCCGTCGCCACCTCGGCCGCGAGGTTGCCCTCCACGCCATTCACGGAATCCTTGAGCTGCACGAAGAGCGCACCGCTCGCCGCAAGCCGGATGGTGGCCCGGTAGGCGGTCGTCCCCGTGGCACGCGCGATGACGTAGGCATAGGCGTTGCCGCCGACCGGTAGCCGATCGAAGGCGACCCGGCCTGTCATGTCGACGTCGGTGGCGTTGATGTTGAGATCGGCCTCCCGCACCTGGGCCGCGGCGACGCCAACGGACGCCACGCCGGCCGCGACGCCGAAGTCCGCGGCGGTGCCCGCCAGCTTCCAGGCCCCGCCCGTGTCCGCCGTGCCCCAGCCGCCGGTCACGACCCGCGAGAAGCCGTCCGCTGCGAGCACGCTCCCGGACGCCGGCGGAGGTGGCGGCGCGTGAACGGCGACGTTCGCCGACAGCGCCGACGTGTTGTCGTCGGTCCGGATCTGGAGCGCCGTGATGACGTCGCCTGCCTGCAGCGTCGTCACCGGCAATGTCCACGTGCCGTCCGAGGCAGCCACAGCGGACCCGATGTAGGCGATCGGGAGCCCGAACTCGCCGACCGCGCGCGACGCCCGGTAGACCTCGACCGTCGCTCCGCCCGCTGCAGTGCCGCTGATCGCTGATGTCAGTGCCCCGGTGATCGCGGGCGCCGCTACGAGCGAGTTGGCCCCCTTGGTCGTGCTCCCCGAGACGAACGCAAGGTAGATCGCCGGGCCGCTCGTGTCGGTCACGATGTTCCTGCTGATCCGGATGTTGTAGGCGACGCTGATGGGGCCGCCCCTGTTGGTCGTGCTGACCAGCCCGATGCCGCCGGCCGCCGCGTTGTGGATCTGGTTGCCCTGGACGATGTCGTGCTTCGTGCCCCAGCGGACCTTGACGCCCCAGCCGGTCAACGGCGCGGCCTGGCCAAGGGGCGACTGGCCGATCACGTTGTTGCGAATGATGTTGCCCTGGGCATCGGGAGCCTCGACCTGGACGCCGTCGTAGACCGCCGCGATGTAGTTGCCGTCGACGATGTTGTTGTTGGAGCCGTCATAGACGTTGATTCCCTGGCCGTTGTCGGCCGACGAGAAGTTGAGCCCCGAGCGATAGGCCGGGTCGTAGCTCCCGTCGCCGCGGAAACCGACCCAGTTCCCGACGGCCTGGTTGCCGTTGATCTGGTACGTCGTCGCGGTGTCCGTGCCCCACGGCAGCGCGGGGTTCCAGCCGTGCGAATACTCGATGCCCTGCAGGGTGGTCGGGCCGATGATGTTCCGCTCATTGGTTCCGGTCCCGCCGATGAGCTCGTTCTTGGGCCCGAAGTTGTGATCGACGCCGGTGCCGCACGTCGCCGCCGTGAACCCGCTGGGCCCGATGCAGAACTGGTTGTCCTGGATCAGGTTGGCGTCGGTGCCCGGGCCGTACTCGTCGATGGCAGCGTTGAAGTTGCCGATGACGTTCCTGTCGGCGAGGTTCGGCGTCCCGATGATGTTGTGGTTGGCCCCGGTGTTCAGGACGATGCCGTAGTAGCCGCCACCTGCGTTCGTCCCGTTCCGCTGGAAACCGATCCAGTTGCCGATGACCCGGTTGTTCTGGGCGGCCGTCCCGTCCAGGAAGATGCCGCGCCAGACGTTGTCGATCACGAGGCCGCGGATGACGTTGCCACCGCTGGTGACGCGGAACGCCACGTTTCCCGACGAGGTGCTCGCCCCCCGCACCTCGATGCCGGGGATCGCGTTGGACCCGACGGTGGCGGTGTTGACCTGGCTGCCCGGCTGCGTGTAGCCGTCGATCGTCACCGTCCCGACGCGCGACGTGATCATCGGCAGCGGGCTGCTCAGCTGGATGCGCGCGGGCGCGGACCCGGGGAGATTGAACTCGATCCGGTCGTCCCCCCTGAGGTAGTCCGCCTCCATCATCGCTGCACGCAGCGTGCAATAGCCGCGCGAGTCCGCGCAGACGCCGTCGCCGGGTCTGGCATCCGCGGTGTCGGCATCGCTCGTGACGGTGAACGTCAGGCCGCCGGTCACCGCCGGGGCGGGCGCCGCCGTGGCTGCACCCTGTACCGCGAGGACGGCCTGAACGTCGACGATGTCCACGCAGCCATCGCCGTTCGCATCGCCGGCTCGGGCCGGTCCGCAGACCGTGCCCGTCTCCCGGGCCCGCTGCCACGCTCCGCGTACCGTGTCGAGATCCTGACGGTTGAAGACGCCGTCGACGACGGACTCGCCCGCCGGCCCGGCGGCGCGGGCCGGAAGGAAGCGCACCGTGGAGTCCGGGGCCGAGATGAACGGCAAATCGCCGGTTCGGGACGCCCGTGCCGGCCCGTTCGACCCCGCGGGGGGCGGCATGACCGCCGTGGAGGCGACGCGGTTGCCGCTCGTGATCCTGACGCGTCTCCCGTGCCCGTCGGCGGCAGCGTCGACGATGACACGGACCTGGAGATCCCCGGCGACGCTCGGCTCGAGGACGATGCGCACCACCGTGTGGCCGCTCACGGAATGCAGCCCGAAGGCACCGAAGGCGATGCCGCTCGTCACGGCGATCGGCCGGAACGCGGTTCCGGCACCGACCGGCGCGACACCGAGCACCTCGGCGGCACCCTGCCGGTACAGGACCCGCCCATCGACTGCGGCGATCCCTCCGGGGAGCGTGATGGTGACCGCGAAGGGCTGCCCGGGTGTCGCGGTAGACGGCATGCTCACGGAGACTCCCGGGACGGGCAGCGTCGCCGTGGACGCAGCGGCACTGCTCGGGGCGAGCAGCACGGCGAGAAGGAGGGCAACGCCGGGGGCGAGCAGCAATCGGAACATCGTGGTCCCTTCGGTACCTGGAAGACGAGGACGGCCGGCCACCGGACGGTGCGGTCATCCGGATCGAGCACTCGCGCCGGGAGGCTGCTCGGAGGCCTCGTCGACCCTCGCGACTGACGCTGATCGTCCGCGCCGGCAGTACCTTCGTCAAGTGGGTCCTGGTACTTTCGGCCGCCTTGCGGTGTGCAGCGGCAACGCCTCTGCCGACGACCCGCATCGTGGCGCTCGGGCTACCATTTGCCCACGGTGAGGCTGAAACGCGGTAGACCTCGATCGCGCTCACCGTCCTCGGGGTCCTTCTCGCCGCGCTTCTCGCAGTCCGCTGACCCGGAGCCCGCAATCGCGCGGTACCCTCCGGGTCTCCAGATCAACCGGATGCGGCTCTGCCAACAGGAGGCCGGCCATGACCAACGGGACAGCAACGCCGCAGGTGGTGAACGGCCAGGCCGGCGACCTGGTGCTCGTCGCACACCGGGGCGATCGTTCGGTGCTGCTCGCCATGGACCTGCCGCAGGAGAAGGCCGATCGGCTCGCCGGCTTCGCGCTGTACCGGACGCCGCCCGGGAAACGGACGGAGCCACTCCTCAATCGACTCGCCTTCGACTACCCGGTGACGAAGGACACGACGCCCGACCAGCGGCGCTGGCACCCGTCCGACCGGGCACCCTTCCAGAAGTTCCGCTGGGTGGATATGCCCACCGACATCCTCGCGGGCACCTACCAGTACACCGCCACGGCGCGCTACTGGGATGCCACGGGCAAGCTGGTCGACGGGCCCAGTGCGACCGTTGCCGTCGACATCCTGGACCAGGGCCTGGACGAGTTGCACGTGGGATTCACGCGCGGCTACATCTCATCGCAGGCCTACGTGGACCGCTGGAACCACGACCCGATCGAGCCAGACCCCCCGACGATGGACTTTGAGACGGCGCCCTACGCGGAGAAGTACGCGTGGCTGGGCTTCCACGGCAGGGAACTGATCTTCGAGTTCCTCGACGCCTGCGTCGCCGATCCGGCCGCCAGCCTGGACGTCTTTGCCTTCGACCTGAATGAGCCCGACATCATCCGCCGGCTCGTGGGGCTCGGGAGCCGCCTGCGGCTCTTCCTGGACGACTCGACGACCCACCGCGACGATCCTTCGCGACCCGACGCGCGCCCGGCGCTCGAGACCGGTGCGGCCTCGGCCATCCTTGCCGCCGGGGGCCAGGTGCGGCGCGGCCATTTCGCGCGACTGGCACACAGCAAGGTGTTCATCGGGCGCCTGAACGGCGTCCCGATGCGCCTCCTGGCTGGTTCGGCGAACTTCTCGGTCCGAGGGCTCTACGTGCAGGCCAACAACGTGCTGGTGTTCGAGTCGCCGGACGTCGCCGCGCTGTTCGCGTCTGCATTCGAACGGGCCTGGGCATCGCCAACCGGCAGCTCGGCATTCCGCGGTGACCCGATCTCACGCTCGTGGCACCCGCTGGCCATCCCCGCGGTGGCCCCCGGCGCGGTCGCGTTCTCGCCCCACACCGACTCCGACCTCTCACTCGAGCCCGTGCTGGAATCCATCAACGCCGCGAATTCCTCGGTCCTGTTCGCGGTCATGGATCTCAGCGGCGGCGGCGACGTCCTGAAGGCGCTCCGGGACATCGCCGACCGCCAGGACGTCTTCTCGTACGGGATCACCCAGTCGTCGAAGGACTTCGCGCTGTACAAACCCGGCTCCCGTCGCGGCATCCGCATCCCGTTTGCTTACCTCTCCGCGCACGTCCCCGCCCCGTTCCGGGCCGAGTGGGACGGTGGCTTCGGCCAGGTCATCCACCACAAGTTCGTGGTCGTCGACTTCAACGGCGATGATCCGGTGGTCTACACCGGGTCGTCCAACCTGGCACGCGGCGGCGAGGAGCAGAACGGCGACAACCTCCTGGAACTGCACGGGGGGAGCATCGCCTCGCTGTACGCGGTCGAGGCGGTGCGCCAGATCGACCACTACCACTTCCGGGCGTCGATGCTCCATGCCACGGTCGATGAGCCGCTGGTCCTTCGCGGGCCGGACCAATGGCACGCCTGGGTCGACCCGTACTACGACCCCGGCGACCTCAAGTCGGTCGACCGCCGGCTGTTCGCGCGCCAGACGGCTCCGGAAGTCGGCTGAGACCTACCCTCGTTCCGCGGCTACGCGTTCGCCGCCGCGCCTTCCGCCGCGGCCACCACAGCATCGTCGACTTCACTCCCGGCATCCCGGAGCCGTGCCGCTGCGTCCTCCGGCGTGAGGTCGCGCTGCGTCTCGGCGAGCAGTTCGTATCCGACCATGAACTTCCGCACGCTCGCCGACCGCAGGAGCGGCGGGTAGAAGTGCGCGTGCAGGTGCCAATGCCGGAGGCACGTCCCCGCCGTGCGGCGCTTGGTGCCAGCCCATCGAATACGGGAACGGGTCGTCGGACCACGCGTCGTAGCGGACGCAGGAGCGCGATGAGCACCGCCGCCAGCAAGTCGCGCTGGGCGTCGGTCAGGTCGGTCCAGCGGGATGCCGGCACTCTTGGAACGAGGAGCGTCTCGAAGGGCCACGCGGGCCAGAACGGCACGACGACCAGCCAGTCGTCGTTCTCGCGACGACTCGCGGCCCCCGGCCTCCTGCGCCGCGTAGTCGAGCAGCAGCGGTCGCCCGTGGCGTCGCGGATGGGCCCGCTGGCTCCGGTCCTCGCGCGCGGCTTCCCGGGGCAGTGCAGGAGCCGGCCCAGACCTGGCCGTGGGGGTGCGGCTCGACGCTCCCATCGCCTCGCCGCGGTTCTCGAACACCTGGACCCAGCGGTAGCTCCGACCGAGATCGGCGGTCTGCTCGGCCCACAGGTCGATCACGCCGCGCACGGCGCCCGGCTCCATGCCTCCGAGCGCCAGGTCATGACGCGGTGGAAGCCAGAGAACGCGGCACGTTCCGGACTCGGTCTCCGCGTGCAGCAGGCCGCGGTCGGAATTCGGCCGCCGGCGTGTCCGGCTGAAGGGCGGCGAAATCGTTCGTGAAGACGTAGGTGCCGTCGTACCC
>CAWFMQ010000015.1:0-181665 GCA_963816905.1 uncultured Chloroflexia bacterium
GCCACGTATTGCTGGAACGCGCGATCCGCGGCCGGGACTGTCCGGTCTGCGTCCCGAGGAACTGATGACCTGGCTCACCTCCCTGTCGCACCCCGCGTACCGTGCCCGCCAGCTGGCCGATCACGTGTGGTCGGGCCGCGCCACGTCCTTCGGGGAGATGCACACGCTCCCGTCCGACCTGCGTGCCGACCTCGAGGCGAGCTTCCGGTTGGACACGCTCGTCGAGACCGCGGTTCGTCCCGCCGACGGTGGCCTGACCGAGAAGGCGCTCCATCGCCTCGACGACGGCCGCACCGTCGAATCCGTGCTCATGCGCTATCCCGGCACGCGGCCTGCGCCGCGAGCGTGCCACCGTCTGCATCTCGAGCCAGGCCGGCTGCGCGGTCGGCTGCCCGTTCTGCGCCACCGGCGAGCTCGGCTTCTGCGCGCGACCTGGTCACCGCGGAGATCGTCGACCAGGTGCGGTTCTGGCGGCACCGCCTGGCGACGGAGGGCCGCCGCGTCACCAACGTGGTTTTCATGGGCATGGGCGAGCCGCTCCTCAACCCGACGCGGTCATGGACGCGGCCGAGTGCGCTCAGCGATCCGCAGCGGTTCGGCCTCGGCGCGCGCCACATCACGATCAGCACGAGCGGCGTGGTGCCGGGCATCGAGCGCGTGATCGCAGCCGACCGTCCGCAGTACACGCTGGCGGTCTCGCTGCACGCCGCGCGGCCCGCGCTGCGCGATCTCCTGGTGCCGCTCAACCGGCGCTGGCCGGTCGCAGTACCGTGGTGGATGCGGCGGCGCGCTACAGCGACGACGACCGGCCGTCGCGTCACCTACGAGTTGGTGATGATCGACGGCGTCAACGACACGCCCGAGGACGCGCGCGCCGCGGCGGACCTCCTGAAGGGCCACCTCGCGCACGTGAACCTGATCCCCATGAACCCGGTGGCGCACACGCCGTGGCGGCCCAGCCGCCGCGAACGGATCGAGGCGTTCGCGGACGTGCTGCGCGAGCCGGGCCTGCGCACGACGGTGCGGCACAACCGCGGCATCGAGATCGGCGCCGCGTGCGGCCAGCTGGCGGCCGAGCTCGCCGGGCAGCCGACGCCCGAGGCCGTCGCACGCCGACAGCAACGGCTGCTCGACCGCAGCGCGCAGGCGCTGCTGAACGATGGCGCGTGGCACGGTGGGTTCGGCCGCCGGTCCTTGACGTCGGAACGCCCTGCCGCCGCGTGACCGCCGACTGGCGGCCGCAGATCGCGGCGAGCATCCTGACCGCCGACTTCGGCCACCTCGATCGCGTGGTGCGCAAGCTGGAACGCGCCGGGATCGACCGGCTGCACCTGGACGTCATGGACGCCCACTTCGTGCCCAACCTGACCTTCGGCGCCGATGTCTGCGCGGCATTCCGCCGGCTGACCGACCTGCCGCATCGACATCCACCTGATGATCGACGAGCCGGCGCGCTGGATCGACCGGTTCCTCGACAGCCGGCCGCAGACGCGTGACGTTCCATGTCGAGGCGCCGGAGACCGAGTGAGGCCAAGCGGCGCGCGCTCGCGCGCGATCCGGGACCGCGGCGCCGAGGCGGGCCTGGCGGTCAGTCCCGGACACCGGTCGTCGGCCGTCTACGCTGTGCGCGAGCTGCTCGACGTGGTGATGGTCATGACCGTCGAGCCCGGGCTTCGGCGGGCAGCACTTCATGGCCGCGGCGGCGCCGAAGATGGCCGCGGCCGGCGAGCTGGTTCGCGCGATCGCGGACACGCGCATCGCGGTGCACGTCGACGGCGGCGTCAACCGGGACACGGCCGTGATCGCAGGCGCGTGGGGCGCCGACATCTGCGTCGTCGGGTCGGCGCTCTTCCAGCGCGGCCAGGACGCGGCCGACGAGGTGCGCATCGTCCGGCTGGCCTGCCGCCGAGGGCCGGACGCGACGGCCCGGCCCGGCGGCGCCGAAACGCGCGGCACGGCACAGCCGTCACACGCCGTGCGGGCCTGACCGGCCGACAGGCCCGGCCGTGCGCCTGCTGCTGCAGCGCGTGACTCAGGGCCGAGGTCCGCGTCGACGGTCGAGGCGGTCGGTGCGATCGGCGCCGGGCTTGCTCGTCGCTGGTCGGCGTTGGTCCGGACGACGACGAGAGCGATCGCGCGCGTCCATGGCCGACAAGGTCGTCGACCTGCGGATCTTCCGCGACGACGCGCGGGCTGACCAATCGTTCACTGCGTCGACATCGGCGGTGAGCTCCTGGCCGTCAGCCAGTTCACGCTCTACGCCGACACGAGCCGCGGCCGCCGCCCGTCGTTCATCGCGCGGCGCCCGCCGGAGCAGGGCGAGCGGCTGTACGAGGCGTTCTGCGACGGCGATCGAGAGCGCGTGGGGTGCGCGTGGCACGCGGCGTGTTCGGCGCAGAGATGGAGGTCGAGCTGGTCAACGACGGTCCGATGACGATCTGGCTCGACAGCGAAACGTTGCGCTGAGCCCAGGCCGCGGCCGGCGTCGGCTGCTGACGGCGTGTTGCGCCGGTAGGTCGATCACCCTGGTCGCGCGGCGCACGACCTGCTCCGTGGACCGGACCGCGACCGAGGCAGGAGAGCCACGACAGGCCGCCGGACGCACGCCACTGGTAGGTCAGGCCCGACTCATGACCGAAGGTGCACGGGGAAATGGCATGCCTCATGCTCCCCGTGGCGACACTGGCGGCCCGAATTCGCCCGGCTGGGCCCCCGGACCGTCATCTCCATGACCTACGCCGCCTGTGGCGGCGTTCGCCACCGTCCCCCTGATCGCGCCATGACCTGCGCCACCTGTGGCGGCGTTCGCCACCGTCCCCCTGATCGCGCCATGACAAACGTCGCCTGTAGCGACGTTATGCCCGCCGAGACCCACTCCGGGTGCTCCATCGCCGCCCCACTGAGCGTGGACCCACCCGGCGCACGCTCCAGACCAACCAGGCCGGCCGTCTAACGTCGGGTGGAGCGACATCTGTCATAGAGACACCCGAGCGTGGAGTCACCGAGCGTTCCGGGCTGACCGGCGTCCTGGATCGCACCACACCGGCGGCAAGCGGTCGTCGTGATCGAGGCGGATACCCGGTCCCCAACGGGTGGCGCCGCCGGCTGCGTTCCTGCTGCGAGCCATCCGCCAGACTGAATCAAAACCCCCTGTTCACGCCGAAACACCCGCCGCTGGTGCGACGGGTGCAGTACCGGGAACGCACGAGCGCCACCCTCGGCGCCCGGCCCGGGTGCGGCCTTACGCGGTCTTGCGCAGGGTCCGGCGGCAGCGAGTGCAGGCGAGGACGTCGACCATCCTTGCGCCCTTCGCCACCTTGAGGGGATGCAGGTTGACCCGGTAGCGGCGGTGTGCGCGCACGCGGTTCATGCCGCTCGATTGCGGGTTGAACCCGCCCATCGAAACCTTGCCGCAGATGGCGCAGGAACGAGCCATGGGCTGAACTTCACTCCGAAGGGGACTGCGCCCGGTCACCGGCCGCTGGCCGCGTAGGATAGCATCCGCTCACGTTCCGCGCCCCGGAGGTACCCCCCACGGCCGGCCAGCCGCCCGCATTCATGAGCGCCCACATGTCCGCTGCGCCCCTCGCCGACGAGTCCGCGCTCGTCGCGGTTCCGCGCAGTGGTGACCTGGCGCGGGCCGCTCGTCGTGCCACGCGCCGGTTGTGCGACGGGCCGACGCTGCTGCGCGCCTTTCGCTCGGCCGTTGCCAATCTGGAGGCGCACGTCGAGGAGGTCAATGCGTTCAACGTGTTCCCGGTGCCGGACGGGGACACCGGCACGAACATGCTCGCCACCGTGCGGGCGGCTCTGACCGAGGCGGAGGGCATCCCACCGGCCCAGCGCACACTGGAGCGCGTGGCCGAGGCGCTGGCATTCGGCGCCCTGATGGGCGCCCGGGGCAACAGCGGGCTGATCCTCTCACAGGTGCTCCGGGGCATGGCGGAGGCAGCGCGGGGCCGCCATCACGCCGATGGAGTCGATCTCGGCCTGGCGCTTCGTCGGGGCACAGAGTCCGCGTACGCGGCGGTCGTCAAGCCGGTCGAAGGCACGATCCTCACGGTCGTGCGAGAGGCGGCGGACGCGGCCGCGCAGGCCGGGGCGCGAGATCGCCACGTGGAAACGGTGCTCGTCCACGCGGTCGGCGAGGCCGAGCGATCCGTCGCACGGACGCCGTCGCTCCTCCCGGTCCTGGCGGAGGCCGGTGTGATCGATTCGGGCGGTCACGGCCTCTACCTGCTGCTGCGCGGCCTGCTGATCGACTTCGTCGATGCGAAGCGCACCGACGGTGCCGGCAGCACGCCGCTCCTCGCGTACCGGATGCCGGTGGCAACCGAGGCCGCGCTCGAGTTCGGCTACGAGACGATGTTCGTGCTGATGGCCGAGGACGTGCCGCTCGACCTCGCGCAGATGCGGGTCGAACTCGAGGCGATCGGCGAGTCGATCGGCCTTGCCGGCGATGCGCACGCCGCGACCGTCCACGTCCACAGTCCCCGCCCCGATGCGGTGCTCGCGTGGGGATTCTCGCGGGGCCGCCCTCGGCGCATCACGGTGGAGGACCTCGACGACCAGGCACGCGCCCGGGCGGAGCGGATCCCCGCCGGAGATGGCGCGGCCGCGAGCGAATCTGCCAGGACGGCGGCCCTCATGGCGAGTGCGCTCCGGGACGGCCACGTCGCCGACGATGGCTACGCGGCGTTCCACCACATCGCGCCCGCCTCGGGAGGCACGGCCCCGAGCCCGACCGACCGGTTCGCTGCCACGCCCAGGGTTGTGCCCGTTCCCGCGGTCGGTGGAGACGGCGGCCCCGGCACGTCCGAGGCAGGGCCCCCCGCCGCGCCGCTCATCCCGCGTCCGGCGGTCGCGCTCGCTGTCGTCGCCGTGTGCTCGGGCGAGGGACTCGCGCGGGTCCTCCGGAGTCTCGGTGTCGCCGAGATCGTCAACGGTGGCCAGTCGGCCAACCCGTCGACCGGCGAGCTGATGTCCGCGATCCGCGTCGTCAACGCCCGCGAGGTCATCGTGCTTCCGAACAATCCCAACGTTCGCCTGACCGCCGAGCAGGCCGCGAGGCTCTGTTCCGACGTCCGGGTGGCCGTCGTCGAGACGCGCAACGTCGCCGAGGGCATCGCCGCGGTGCTGGCGCTCAAGCCGGGATGCAGCGCGGCCGACAACGTCGCGCCGATGCTCGCCGCCGCGCGCGGCCTCCAGACGCTCCAGGTGACCGAGGCGGTCCGCGACGCGAAGATCGCGGGCCGAGCCGTGCGCCGCGGGCAGACGATCGCCCTCGACCCCGACGACGGGCTGCTCGCAGCCGGCGACGACCGGATCGAGGCGACGATGGAGGCGTTGGGGCGCCTGCGGCCCGGCTTCGAACTGGTGACGGTCTACGTCGGCGACGACCTCGGACGCGCAGGAGGCCGATCGGCTCGGGCGCCGGATCCGCGAGACCTTCCCGGAGGTCGAGGTGGACCTCATCAACGGCGGCCAACCCTTCCACGCGTTCCTGATCGCGGCCGAGTAGGCGTGACCGATCGCGGCGGAACAGCCGTGAAAGATGGCGGCCGGGCAGCCGCGGCGGACCGCGACGTGGCCGAGCAGCCGCGACCGGTCGTGGCCGAGCTGCGGCGACCGATCCCGGCCGAGCAGTCGTGAAGGCGGCATAGCAATGGCGCCGGCCACGGCGGCACCGCGACGTCCACCCGCCGTCCGCGGGCTCGACACGAAGCTCGGCAACAGCGGCCTGCCCGGCGCGACCGTCCTGCACCGGCTCGGGCCGCGGATGGGGCTGACCACCGTTCGCGAGCTGCTGTTCCACCTGCCGCGCCGCTACGACGACCTCCGGGAGACTGAGCACCGGCGACCCAGCTCGCGCGCGGATGGACGACGGCGCGCTGGTCACGACGCGCGTCCAGGTGGTGTCGCTTGCGCGTCCAGCAGACGTTCCGGCGGCGCGTCCAGCGGACCAGTCGCCGTGCTGCGCGACGAGACCGGCGAGGTCGAGGCGACCTGGTTCGGGCGGCGCTTCATCGAACGCCGGATGAAGGAGGGCGACTGGGTGGTTCTCTCGGGGCGCCTCAAGCGCATCGGCTGGCGAGTGATGCTCGACAACCCGGAGTTCCAGCTCGACGACGGCTCGGTGCTGCTCCATGCCGGCCGGATCGTCCCGCTCTACCGGCTCACGGAGGGGCTGACGGCTCGGACGTTCGCGGACAGCGATCCGCGCCGCGCTCGACCGCTACGGGCCGTACCCGGAGTATCTGCCGGCAGAGCTGCGTGGCGACCGGGCGGAGATCGGGGCGGCGATCGAGGCTGCGCACTACCCGCAGACGTTCCAGGCACGCGACGCGGCCCTGGACCGCCTGGCATTCGACGAGTTGCTGGCCCTCCAGGTCGGCATGGTCTCGCGCCAGCGGCAGCGCGGCCGCCTGCCCGGGGAGGCGATCCCCGTTACGGACGACCGGCTGGCGGAGGCGCGTCGGGCACGTGGAAGCGGCCATCGACGCGACCGTCCGACGCCGCGACCCCGACTCGCCGCAGATCCACCTCACGGCCGACCAGCGCTCCGCCCTCGGGGAGATCCGCCGCGACCTTGCACAGACGCAGCCGATGCTGCGACTGCTCCAGGGCGACGTGGGATCGGGCAAGACGGCAGTGGCGGCACTGGCGATGGCATTCGTTGCCGACGCCGGCCGGCAGTCGGCACTGCTCGCGCCGACGGACCTGCTGGCCCGGCAGCACGCGGCCACGCTGCGGAGCCTGCTGGAGCCGCTGGGGCACGGCGTGACACTGCTCACCTCGTCCCTCCCGGCGGCGGTCCGCCGCGAGGCCCTCGAGTCGATCGAGGCCCCGGTCGACCTGACGTCGGCGGGGCTCTCGGCCGGGCGCGTGATCGTGGGCACGCATGCGCTCGTGCAGGACGCGGTCCGCTTCGCGGACCTGCGGTTGGCCGTCGTGGACGAGCAGCACCGGTTCGGCGTGGCCGAGCGCGAGGCGCTGACCGCCAAGGGCACGGCGCCGCACGTCCTGCTGATGACTGCGACACCGATCCCGCGCACGCTCGGCCAGATCCTGCACGCCGACCTCGATGTCAGCGACCTGCACGCGGCTCCGCTGGGTCGCATTCCCATCCGGACGACGATCCGGCAGCCGGACGAGCTGATGCGCCATGTCGACAGGACGGCCGCCCGGCGCGGCGACGATTCGGCAGCCAGGCCCGGCGTGCTCCCCTTCATCGCCGGCGAGGCCGCCCGGGGCCACCGGACGTTCGTCGTCGTGCCGCTGGTCCAGGAGGACGAGGCGGCGACCGCGACGAGCGTCGAGGCCGCCGCGAAGATGCTGCGAGAGCACTGGGACGAAGCGTCGGACCTTGCCGGCGTTCGCGGCACGCCCCCGGCGATCGAGATCGTCCACGGGCAGCTGAAGGCCTCGGAGCGCGACGAGCGGATGGAGCGGTTCCGCTCGGGCGAGACGACCGTGCTCGTCGGGACAACCGTGCTCGAGGTCGGCGTGGACGTGCCGGAGGCCACCGTCATGCTCATCCTCGACGCGGATCGGTTCGGGGTGGCGCAGCTTCACCAGCTACGCGGGCGCGTCGGGCGCGGCGAGGAGCAGTCCTACTGCGTCCTCGTCTCGTCGCTGTACCCGGGCCGTACCTCCGGCGAGGCGAGCTGGACGGACGAGCAGCGGCTCGTCAAGGCTCGCCTGGATGCGGTGGCCGGGCATTCGGACGGGTTCGTCCTGGCGGACCTGGACTTCGAGCTGCGCCGGGAGGGCGAACTGCTGGGCCTCCAGCAGAGCGGCCTGCCGCCGTTCCGCGTCGCATCGATGGCGGATCCCCGGCACCGGGAGCTGTCGGGCGAGGCACGGAAGCTGGCGGAACGGATCGTCGACGCCGAGGGCCGCCTGAAGCCCGACCTGGAGGGTCTCCAGGTGGAGCTGACGCGAGGCTGGCTGGTCCGCGTCGGCGCAGGCGACGTCCTGGCCCCGGCAGAGATCGATGCCTGACACCGGCCCGATCACTGGTTCGGCGCGCGGCGTCGCGCTGCCGACCGCGGGCGATGCCGATGCCTGAGGCGGGCCGGGTCATCACCGGCTCGGCACGCGGCCTGCGCCTGCTGGCACCGGGGCCGGGCACGCGGCCGCTGTCGGACCGCGTGAAGCAGGCGCTCTTCGCGACCCTGGAATCGGAGCTCGGCCGACTCCTGGCCGACCCCGTTCCTCGACCTGTTCGCCGGCAGCGGCGCTGCCGGGATCGAGGCGCTCAGCCGGGGAGCGCCGACCGCCGTCTTCGTGGAGCGAGACCCGCGCGCCGCTCGCGTCATCGCCGAGAACCTGCGCCGGACGCGCCTGGCCGGCGGAACCGTCATTCGGCGCGACGCTCTCCGGTTCCTGGCCGACGGGCCGGCTGACGTGCCGGGTTCGCCGTTCGGCGCCGCGATCCTCGATCCGCCGTACGCGGAGCCCGCGGCCCTGGAGGCCGCGCTCGAGCGACTCGGCGACGCAGGGCTCGGCTGGCTGCGCGAAGATGCGGTGATCGTGGCCAAGCACTTCTGGCGGGACGCGCCACCCGGGCGCGCCGGGAACCTGCTCCTCGAGCGCATGCGCCGGTTCGGGGAGACGGCACTCTCGTTCTACCGCCGGCAGCCGGACGCCGCGCCGGAACTCCCGGCCATCCCGGGGGAGTTGGAGGCCATCCCGTGACCGTCGCCGTCTACCCGGGTTCGTTCGACCCGATCACCTTCGGCCATCTGGACGTGATCGCCCGGGCGGCGACCGTCTTCGAGCGAGTCGTCGTCGGCGTGCTCGTCAACCCGCGGAAGTCGCCCGCGCTCGACGCCGGGGAGCGTGCGGAGATCGTCCGGGAAGCGGTCGACGGATCCGCTCGGCGAACTTGCCCGAGCGGTCGAGGTCACGACGTTCGAGGGCCTGACCGTGGACTTCGCGACCCATCTCGGGGCCGGAGCGATCGTGCGCGGGCTACGCGCCACCAGCGATTTCGAGGTCGAGCTCCAGATGGCCCACACGAATCGAAAGCTGGCCCCGGAGGTCGACACGGTCTTCTTCCCGACTGCGCTCGAGCACGCCTACCTGAGCTCGAGCCTGGTGCGCGAGATCGCGTCGTTCGGCGGGGACGTCTCGGCAATGGTCCCGCCCGCCGCTCTGCGCCACCTCGCGCGCTGAGCGAGGCTCCGGGTCCGCGTACGCCGGGCCCTCGGATGCGGTTCGAGTGGCATGACCCTCAGGGTCACCGTTTTCCATCGCGGACCGGTCTACAATCCCTGATCAAGCCCGTGTCCGATCGTGGCGCCAGGGGAGCAGTGAAATCGACATCGTCTTCCTGATCGAGCGCCTCGAGGCCCTCATCGCCAACGGCCGCCGGATGCCCATGACGAATTCCGTCGTGGTCGACCAGGTCGCCGCCCTCGATCTCATCGACCAGCTGCGCGTCGCCGTGCCCGAGGAGATCCGCCAGGCAAAGCGGATCAACGAGGAGACAGGCCGACTCGTCGAGCGCGCACAGGAAGAGGCGGAGCGCATCCTCGCCCGTGCCCAGGAGCAGGCCGCGTACCTCATCGAGGAGCGCGAACTGACCCGGGCCGCCGAGATCCGGTCCCAGCAGATCATCGAGGACGGTCGTGCAGAGACCGACGAGATCAGGCGCGGCGCCGATGCCTACGCAGCCAGCGTCCTCGTCAAGCTCGAGGGCGAGTGCGTCAAGGCGCTCCAGAGCATCCGGCGCGGCCTCGCGCTGCTCGACGAGCGCCGCCCGGGGGAGCAGGGTCCCGGGGTACCGGGCCAGCCCTTCCCACCGGCCGGCGCCCCGGGGTATCCGGCCCCACCGCCCGGGTATGGCCCTCAGGCCGGGTACCCGCCGCAGTCGGCGATGCCTCCGGGACCCCCGGGGCCGGCCGGCTACACGGCCTCCGCCATCTCCGGCGGCCAGCAGCCCCCTGTCCAGGGGAGTCGTCCCCCGCCGCGGACCCTCGTGCGCGTGCTTAGCTACAACGTCGCCGCCCTCCTCCGCGCGGTGCCCGGTACGCACCGGACGTTCCCGGTCACGGTGGAGGAGATGCCCATCGCGGACGACCTCGAGCTCGCGCAGCCGATCGAAGGGGAGGTTGAGCTGTCTCGCACCGGCCGTGGAATCCTGGCCCGCGGCCGGTTCGACACCGCCCTGGCGGAACACTGCAGCCGCTGCCTGGCCCCGATCGTCGCCCCGGTCGAGGTGGAGATCGAAGAGGAGGCGCTGCCCTCCATCGACATCAACACCGGCCTGCCGGTCGATCTTGACTCGGAGCCGGATGTCATCCGCCTCGACGACCACCACGAGTTGGACCTGCAGGGCGCCGTTCGCGACGCGATCTCGCTCGCGGAGCCGATCGCACCGCTGTGCCGGCCCGACTGCCGGGGGCTCTGCCTGGTCTGCGGCGCAGATCTCAACGCAGAGCCCGACCACAGCCATCCCGACGACGACATCGACCCCCGACTCGCCGGCCTCGCCGAGATGCTGGATCGGCTCGAATAGGTTCGGCGCCCGGCTCGCTTACACTTCGCGGGGCCAGGCTGCAGCCCTCGCCTGTCCGAATGCATCGAGAGGAGAACCACGACCCATGGGTGTCCCGAAGCGCAGGGTGTCGCACGCCCGCCAGGGCGACCGGCGCTCGCACCACGCGCTGGCATCGCCGCAGCTGGAGGAGTGCCCGCACTGCCACCAGATGAAGCGGTCTCACCACGCCTGTCCCAGCTGCGGCTGGTACGGCGGCCGTGAGGCTGTGCGGATCCGCGAACACAAGCCCAAGGAGACGGCACCCTGACCGCACCCGGGAGTCTCCATCGAGGGGGTCGCTGACCAGCCGTGGACCTCGAGTCCCTCGGACGGACACCGGCCGCCGACGCGCCGATTCGACCTCGCGTCGCCATCGACGTCATGGGGGGAGACCACGGCCCGGCGGAGGTGGTTGCCGGCGCACTCGAATACTCCCGCGCCCGTGACGATGCGGACCTGATCTTCGTCGGCGACGAGGCGGTCGTCCGCCCCCTCATCGGGAGGGATCTCGCGTCGCACGTCTCGATCGTCCACGCCGCAGAGTCGGTCTCCATGGACGAGCAGCCGTCACAGGCCGTCCGCCGCAAGCGCGATGCCAGCATCAACGTCTGCATGCGCCTGGTCCGGCAGGGCAGGGCGGACGCCGTGGTCACGGCCGGCCACACGGGCGCGGGTGTCGCCTCGGCGATCCTCAACCTGGGCAGGCTGCACGGGGTGGATCGTCCGGCACTCGCGGTCCAGATGATCACGGATCGCGGCCCCTTCGTGCTGCTCGACATCGGCGCGACGACCGATTCCTCCGGCTTGAACCTGGCGCAGTACGCACGCATGGGCACGATCTACGCGGAGCAGGTGCTCGGCGTGGAAAACCCGAGCGTCGCCCTGCTCTCGATCGGCGAGGAGGGCGGCAAGGGGGAGCGGCGCGTCCAGGAGGCAAGCGCGCTGCTGTCCGGCGGGGACCTGCGATTCCTCGGGAACGTCGAGGGCAAGGACCTGCCGCACCACCCGGCTGATGTCGTGGTCTGCGACGCGACGGTCGGAAACGTCACGATGAAGTTCTTCGAGGGGCTCAGCAGCGCCATCTTCGATCTCCTGCGGGCCGAGTTCCGCCGCATGCCGCTGGGCCCGCTGGGCTACTTCTTCATGCGGCCCGGGCTCGGGCGCATCCGGCGCCAGCTCGACTACGAACGCCTGGGTGGCGCTCCGCTGCTGGGCGTGAAGGGCACTGTCCTGATCACCCACGGCCGGGCTCGACGGCGGATGATCGGGTTCGCGGTCGGAGTCACCGTCGCGGCGGCGAGGGCCCGGATCCCGGAGCGGATCGCGGCAGCCCTTGCGCCGCCGGGGACGAGTCCGTCCGTCGACGGCGCCGCTGCGAACGACGAAGACGACGTCGACGTCGATGCTCCCGACCTCCTCGAGGAGGTGCCCGCCGCGGTCGTTCCGGCCGATCTGCCGCCGGTCAGCGCCACCACGGACGCATGACGAGCACCCGTGCCTGACGGGGGCGCCCGCGCCACGTCGGCGCGATCCGGGACGGCAGATCCTTCGCACCGTGCCGAGCGGGATGCTCGGCGCCTTGCGCTGGGCGCCGTGTTCGAGGCCGACTTCGGCCAGAACACGGCCGGCCGGGTGCTCGACCGCCGGCTCGAGGAGGAGGGAGCCTCCGAGGAGACCGCGGCGCATGCCCGGATGCTCGTCGACGCCGTGGTCCGGTACCGCGACAGCATCGACGCCCAGATCGAAGAGGCCGCCCCCGCCTATCCTGTCGTCCAGCTCGCCCGGATCGATCGCGCACTGTTGCGTTCGGGCATGGGTGAACTGCTACACTGCCCGACGACCCCGGCCCGGGTCGCGATTGCGGAATGGGTCGAACTCGCACGCACCTACAGTGGCGACCCGGCCAGGCGGTTGCTCAACGGCGTGCTCGGGCGGGTCGCCAAGAATTCGAGCGTGGTGGTAACGCCGCCACGCGGGACAGGCGGCATCGAGCCAGACAGCGAAGGCGGAGAAGATCCGCCGGACAGCGGAGGGAGCACGAGGTGACGGCATCGACATACGAGCGGCTCAAGAAGATCGTCGTGGAACAGCTCGGCGTGGATGAAGAGGACGTCAAGCCGGAGGCGTCGTTCGTCGACGATCTGAACGCGGACTCGCTCGACCTCGTCGAACTGATCATGAGTCTCGAAGAGGAATTCGGGACCGAGATCTCGGATGAGGACGCGGAAAAGATCCGCACCGTCCAGGACGCCGTCGATTACATCGACGAGCACAGCAGCTAGGCCTCCACGCGGTCACACAATTCATCTGAGTCCGGTGGGCCGGCCGCCAGCGAATTGGCGGCCCGGCTGGGTCTCGCGTTCCGCCACCTGGAGCTTCTCGCCCAGGCGCTGACCCACACCAGCTACGTCAACGAGCACCCGGAAGCCCCGCGGCTCGGCAACGAGCGGCTGGAATTCCTTGGCGACGCGGTCCTGGGGCTGATCATTTCGGAAGCCCTGTGGGACCGGCATCCCGACGAGCACGAGGGGCAGCTCACCACTCGACGGGCCGCGATCGTGTCGGCACGCGGACTGGCTTCCCTTGCGAGTCGGTTGGACCTCGGTTCGTACGTCATGCTCGGGCAGGGCGCGTCGCGATCCGGAGAGCATGCGCGAGACTCAGTCCTGGCATCGGTGTTCGAGGCCGTGGTGGCCGCCATCTACCTCGACCTGGGGTTCGATGCAGCCCGCGGCTTCGTGCTGACGGTCGCTGCGCCCGAACTGGACGCGCCCGGAGAGCCGGCGGACCTGAAGGCGCCGAAGAGCCGCCTGCAGGAATACAGCTACCAGGTCGCAGGGCGCCCGCCCGCGTACCACATCATCGATATCGAAGGTCCCGACCACGACCGCCATTACGTGGTCGAGGTGAGCATCGCCGGCCGGCCGCTGGCCCGCGGAGAGGGCCATAACCGGCGCGATGCGGAGACGGAAGCGGCGGCCTCCGCGTTGAACGTGCTGGCCGACGCGGGCGATGACCCTGCAGGGTGACCCGGGCACACCCCATCATGCGAGCATGCCCGTGCTGCCCGCGATCACACGGCCGACGAGACGCCGATGAGCGGCGCCCGCCTGCGCGCCCTGCGGATGGTCGGGTTCAAATCCTTTGCAGAGCGCACCGTGGTCGAGTTCGGGCCGGGCATCAGCGCGATCGTCGGGCCGAACGGCAGCGGAAAGAGCAACCTGGCGGATGCGCTGCGCTGGTCGCTCGGCGAGCAGGGGCGCTCCTTGCGGACGAGACGCGCCGAAGACCTGATCTTCGCCGGCTCCTCGTCTCGCCGAGCCGTCGGCATGGCCGACGTGACCCTGGTCATCGACAACACGGACGGACTGCTGCCCCTCGACTACGCGGAGATCGAGCTCGGACGGCGGCTCTACCGATCGGGGGAGAACGAGTACCTGCTGAACCGTCAGCGCGTCCGCCTGCGCGACCTCGTGGACCTGCTGGACGAGGCGAACCTGGCCGACAACGCATTCCTCTTCATCGGCCAGGGCATGGTCGACCAGGCGCTTGCGCTTCGACCCGAGGAGCGCCGCCCGCTGTTCGAGGAGGCTGCAGGGATCCGCAAGCACGAGCGACGACGGCGCACCGCGGAGGCCGAGCTCGCCGAAGCGGAGACCAACCTGGAGCGGGTGCGCGACCTCCTCGCCGAGCTGCGACCACAGGCGCGGCGCCTGGCGGCGCAGGCCGCGCAGCAGGAGCAGCGGCGCAGTGCCGGCGCCGAGCTCGCGCGCGCGCTGGTGGCGGCGGCGCGGACCCGGCTCGCGGGGGCCGAGCGCCAGGCGGCGGAGCTTGGGACGCAACTGGCCGGAGCCCGGCGTGACTCCGATGCCGCGCTGGAGGCTCTGCGGCGCGCGGAGTACGCGGCCCGGGCGCTGACGGTGGCGCTCTCCGAGCGGGCCGAGGCTGAACGGGCGGCACGGGAACGGCTCGATTCGGCGCGGGTCCGGACCGTGGAGCTGCGGCTGGCGGAGGCCCGTCTCGCGGGGGAGGCGGCGGCCGCGCTGCGAGATCGGCAACGGGTGGCCGGCGAACGGGATGCAATTCTGTCGCGGGTAGACGAGGCGCGCCGGACGATGGCACTGCCGGTGCCGGAGATCGACTCGGGTGCCGAAGAGGCGCTGCGCGCTGCCGAGCGCGCCCTGGCCGACGCCGAACGCGAGGCGGTCGACCTGCGCGAGGCCGGGCTTGCCGGCGAGCAGCGGGACGCGCAGACGCGCCGGGCGCGGGAAGCGCGGCGAACCGAGCTGGAGGGGGCACGCCGGAGGGCCGCGGACGCGGAGCGGCGCCTTGCCCAGCAGTCGGCGGCCGCGGCCGAGACGAATCGTCGCGCGGCGGATGCCGGCAGTGCGCGCGCGGAATGTGCCGCCCGGGCCGCGGACGGCGAACGCGGGGAGCGGACGGCAGAGGCGGCCGCCGAGGCGGCCCGCGCGGTCGCGGCGGGCGCCGAGGCGGCCTGGCAGGAGGCTGCGGAGCGTGCCGGATCTCTCGGTGCGGAGCTTGCCGGCGCCCGGACCCGGTACGCGGCGCTCTCGGAGTCCGTACGCGACGGGCTGGACGAGCGCACGCTGCGTGTTGCGCGGGCACGGGGGGCGCAGCGGCTCGCCGAGGGGCTGGAGGTGGAGCCGCGGCTGCGGGTGGCCGTGGAGGCGGCGCTCGGCGATGCGCTGACCGGTCTGGCCGCAGATGCGCGCACGGCGCTGGCGCTCCGCGACGCGCGGGCCGTGGTGCTGCTGCCGGAGGCGGGTCCGCGGCCGGTGCGCGAAGGCGAGGCGGCGCGCGGGCGGGAGGCGGTACGTGCCGAGGAAGCTGCCGTGGCAAGGGGAGGGGGCAGGCTGGCGGACGCGCTGCGACGCGATCCGCGCGGCGACGTGGCCCGCCTGGTTGCGCGCAGCGTCTGGGTCCCGGACCTCGAATCTGCGCTGGACCTGCGGTCGGTCCTGCCGGGCGGCTGGAGCGTCGTGACGCTCACCGGCGAGGTGGTGCGGGACGATGGACTGGTTCGGCTCGGGAAGCGCGAATCGGTCCTCGAGCGGCGGGCGGCGGCCGAGGCGGCGGCCGAGGCCGTCCGGGGACTGGAGGCGCGCCTCGGGGAAGCCGTGGCCGCACGGGACGCCGCCGACGCGACGCGCCGCGAGGGTCGCTCGGCACTGGAACGGGCACGAGCCGCGGTCGAGGCGGCCCGCCGGACGCGGCGTGTCGCCGACGAGGCGGATCGCTCTGCGGCCCGCACGGCCGAGACGGCGGCCCGCGAGGCGGCGTGGCAGGCGGCGCAGCTGGAGCGAATCGGGGCAGTTGCCGCGGCGACCGGACGCGAGCTGGCCGAACTGGAGGCGGCGACCACGGCCGGCCGAGCGACCGAGGAGCAGGCGTCCGGATCGGGGACGGACGTGGAGCGATACCGCGCGCGGAGATCGCGGCGATGGCCCGGCGGGTGCGCGAGCTCGAGGCGGCGCGGGATCGGCGGTCCGCGGAGGCCGATGAGGCGCGCCGTCACCGCGCGGTCGCCGAGGAGCGGCATCGGCGGGCAGAGGTCGGGATCACGCTGGATTCCGCACGCCTCGAGGACCTGGACCGGGAGATGGCGCGCCTGGTCGGCGCAGAGGCCGACCTGCTCGCCCGGCTGGAAGCGGAGCGGGCAGGGCTTGCGGCCGCCGAGGCGGAGGATCGCATCCTCGCGGCTGACCTCGGTGCTCTGCTCGAGTCGGGTCGAGATGAGCGGGCGCGCCTCGCCGCGACGGAGACGGCTGCCGCGGCGGCTCGCGAGCGGCTGCGCTCGGCGGAGGCCCGGGCGCGGAACGCGGAGGTCGCCGAGATGGAGCTGCGCCTGCAGCTGGATGCGGCGCGCGAGGCCCTGATGGTCGAGCTGGCGGGTATAGGCGGAGATGGGCTCGCGGCATTGCTCGCGGAGACGGCGCCGGGCGCGACGCCCGCCGCTGCTCTGGCCGGCTCGGTGCCGGTGGAGGACCGGGACGACATGACGCCCGCGCTCGAGGCGGCGCTCGCGGCCGCCCTGGCAGCGTGGCGGTCGATGGATGGGACCGCGGCCCCGATGGGCGCGGCGCTTGAGGGCGCGGCGCTTGAGGGCGCGGCGCTTCAGGGCACGGCGCGTGAGGGCGCGGCGCTTGAGGGCGCGGCGCGTGGTGCCGGCAGCCGCCCCGAGCCGCCGCCGAGCGCCGCCCGCCTGGGCAGCCTCCGCCGTCGGTATCACGAACTCGGCGTGAGCAACCCATTCGCCGCGCAGGAGTTCGCGGAGGTGAGTGTTCGGCTGGAGACGCTGGAGGCGCAACGCGCAGACCTCGAGTCCGCGATCCGCAGCACCCGGGACCTCGTCTCCACGCTGAACACGCTCATCGCGGAGCAGTTCCGCAGGACCTTCTCGGCGCTGGAGGGGGCGTTCGCCAGGCGCTTCCGTCAGCTCTTCGACGGTGGAGAGGCGCAGTTGACGCTCACGGCGCCGGAGGACCTTTCCACGACCGGCGTCGAGATCACTGCCCGCCCGCCCGGCAAGAAGCGCCAGCCGCTGGCGATGCTCTCGGGGGGCGAGCGGGCGCTGACCGCGGTCGCGCTGCTGCTGGCCATGCTGGAGATCCGGCCGGTGCCCTTCTGTGTCCTCGACGAGGTCGACGCGGCGCTGGACGAGGCCAACATCGGGCGCTTCTCGAGCGCGCTTCGGGGCCTGGCGGAGCAGATCCAGTTCATCGTGATCACCCACAACAGGGGCACGATCGAGGCCGCCGACGCCCTGTACGGCGTGACTGTGGGGGACGATGCGGTGAGCCGCGTGGTCTCGCTGCGGCTCGCGGACCGCGACGACACCGGGGCGGCCGCCGATCCGGTTGGGGCGGATGCCGACCGAGCCACCGTCCGGGTCGACCCGGACGCGCTCCCGGTCGGCGACGGACCGGGGCCGCAGCCGCTACGCTCGAACCCATGAGCGACAACCAGGCGGCTCCTTCCATCGAGGCCGGCGTCGAGCGCAGCCGGCGCGGTTTCGTCTCGCGGTTGCGGGGGATTCTCCGCGGTGGCGGCGACGACGAGATGTGGGAGGAGGTCGAGGCGACGCTCATCGGGGCCGACCTGGGCGCCGAGGTGGCGCTCGGCGTGGTGGAGCGCGCGCGGGCTCGGCGGGACCTCACGCCCGAACTTGCGCTCCGATACGAACTGCTCGCACTGTTCGCGCGGCGCGACCCGGTCCCATGGCCGCGCAAGCCTGCGCCGGATGTGCCGGCGGTCGTGCTCGTCGTCGGTGTCAACGGAACCGGCAAGACGACCACCATCGCGAAGCTGGCGTACCGGTTCAAGTCCCGGGGCGCCTCTGTGCTGCTCTCGGCGGCCGACACGTTTCGCGCCGCCGCGATCGACCAGTTGCAGATCTGGGCCCGGCGCATCGACGTGCCGATGGTTGCCCACAAGCCCGGCGCGGATCCGGCAGCGGTCGTGTACGACTCGCTGGACGCCGCGGTCGCCCGGAACAGCGACGTCGTGATCGTCGACACGGCCGGGCGGCTCCATACGAAGAGCAACCTGATGGAGGAACTGGCGAAGATCCGCCGGACGATCGACCGCCGCCTGCCCGCGGCCCAGCCGGAGGTGCTGTTCATCCTCGACGCGACGACGGGGCAGAACGGCCTCACCCAGGCGAAGTCGTTCCACGAATTGAGCGGGCTGACCGGCATCGCGCTGACAAAGCTCGATTCGACGGCCAAGGGCGGCATCGCCTTTTCGATCGAGCGGGCACTGGGTGTCCCGGTGCTGTTCGTCGGCGTGGGCGAACGCGTGGAGGACCTGCTCGACTTCGACCCCAACCAGTTCGTCGAGGCGCTGTTCGCGGCATAGGTGCCGGCGGCAGCCCGCGGACCCGTGGACCGTCGCGAAACGACGCAACCAACGTCCGGTAGGAGAACAGCGGCGGTGAACGGTATTCCTCTCACCGTGCCGTGGCTGCCCACGATGGCGGAGCGTCTGAGTCTCGTGGGCAGCTCGGTTTCCGTGGGCCGGAGTCGCCCGTAGGGTTTCGCTGTCAAAGGTCGCGACCAACCTTCGAACGACGGACCCTGAGCTCGATCGACGACTCAGGCTGGAGGACATGCCATGGTTTCGCACCCGCGCCGACGGCGGCTCGCCTTCGGCTTCGCCCTTGCCCTGACCACCGCCATCGGCGGGACGTCGCCGGCAACGGCCACATTCCCCGGCCGCAACGGGCCCATCACGTTCATGCGCGCCGATGCGGACGGTTTCGCACAGGTATGGGTCGCCAGGTCCGACCTCTCGCACGCGAGACAGCTGACGTTCTTCGCGGGCCGGAACAGCGGCTGGTCGGCCTGGTCACCAGACGGATCCGCATCGCCTTCGACAGCGACGTCACCGACCCCGATCCCAACGCTGACCCATTCATCGACGACATCTTCACCATGAAGCCCGACGGCAGCGATCTCCGCAAGCTCACGAACTCCGTGGGCTACGCGGGTGGCGCAGCCGCGTACTCGCCCGATGGCAAGTTGATCGTCTTCGAGGCCGATCGGGGGGACTACCCCGCGAAGGCGGGCATCTATGTCATGGATGCCAGGGACGGCAGCCACGTCCGGCGCATCACCAGCCTTCCCGCGGGCATCAACTGGGATGCGGCGCCGCGCTTCTCGCCGGACGGCCGGAAACTGGTCTTCACTCGGTTCCGAGACGGCTACACCACGCCCGACGGCGGGGTCGTCGGCCAGACGTCGGCGCTGTTCGTGGTCAGGCTCGACGGCACGGACCTCCATCGCATCACGCCGTGGGATCTTGGCGCCGGCGATGCCGACTGGTCGCCCGACGGCACCCGGATCGTCTTCGAGCTGGACAGTGGCGGCGACGCGTTCATCGTCGGCTCGGACGGCAACGGACTGCGCAACCTGACCAGGCGTCCCGCGGTCCCGGGCGTCTTCGACGGTTTCTCCGATCCCGTCTTCTCGCCGGATGGAACGCTCATCCTGCTCCTGCACGGACTGCACTACGACGATGGCACGTTCACAGGGGGCCTGGCGACGATTCATCCGGATGGTACCCATCTGCAGTACGTCGCTGACGGACTGGGCATGGAGCACCAACCCGACTGGGGCAGGGCCACCCACCATTGAGTCCTGGAAACACCGTATGGACGGGACGTCGGGAGGCGTCCCGTCCTCCGTCCCAGCTACCCCGTCGCGCTATCGCGCCGATCGCAGGTACGCCAGAACCGCCGAGACGCGCCGGTGCACGTCGCTCGAACTCTCCAGGCCGAGCTTCTGGAAGATCTGGGTGGTATGCGATTCGACCGTTCGTTCGGCGATGAACAGTGCCGCCGCGATGGCGGTGTTCGAGCGCCCTTCTGCGAGCTGGGCCAGCACCTCTCGCTCCCGGTCCGTCAGATCGTCCAGAGGATCGGGCGTGCGCTTTCGAGCCATGAACTGGGCCACGATCGTGGGATCGATCACGCACTCGCCGTCGACGAGCCGGCGCAGGGCGTCGAGCAGCACGGCGGCGTCGAGTACGCGCTCCTTGAGCAGGTAGCCCATTCCGCCGGGATAGGTCTCGATCAGCCGCATCGCGTACGCAGGCTCCACGTACTGCGAGAGGACGAGGACGGCCACCGCCGGGGCGCGTGCCTTGATCTGCCCCGCAGCGACAAGCCCTTCGTCGGTGTGCGTCGGCGGCATTCGGATGTCGAGGATTGCGACGTCGGGTCCGTGGGCGACGACCGCCTCGACTGCGGCAGGCCCGTCCCGCGCCTCGGCGACGACCGTGCAACCGAGCTCCGTCAGGATGGACTCCAGGCCGGCTCGTGTCAGCAGCGAGTCGTCCGCGATGACTACGCGCAAGGGACCACGAGCTCCAGCCCCTGTTCCATGCTCGTGACAGTGCCGCCCGCGGCCTCAATGCGGTCGAGAACGTGCTCGGGCGCCCCCGCGACGCCGTCGACCGTCACGACCGCCGACGATCCATGGCAGCGGATCGAGACCGACACGGGCGATCCCCGCGGCGCCGCGCCGGTCATCGCCGTGATGATCCCGTACAGGGTGACCTCGGTCGACGGCGGAAGCCGTCCCTCGAGGTTGAAGCTCATCGTGAGTGACGCGTCTGCGGTCGCCGCGTAGCTGATCAGCCCGTCCTGGAGACCTGCGCCGGCAACGATCGCGGGATGGATCCCGTGCGCCAGGGTGCGCAGCTGTTGGAGTGCCGTGTCGGCTGCGGAACGCGCCGCGCGAAGCAGCGCGGTCGACCGCGAGTCCCAGGCCGTGGTGGCGGCTCGTTCCGCTCTTCGCAGTTCGAAGGAAAGCGCCAGGAGCAGCTGTTGCGCACCATCGTGCAGATCGCGCTCCAGCCGCAGCCGTTCCGCATCGCCGGCTTCCACGATGCGCCGACGCGACGCTCGGAGATCGTTGAGGCGGCGGCGGAGCTCGAGTTCCAGGCTGTCGTTCTGGAGCGCCAGCCGCGCCTGCGGGCCGAGATGTTCCTCGATCAGTTCCCCGGAAACGCTGCTGCTGTCGTAGACCACGATGGCGACGGAGCGGCCGCGGCTGGTGAGCTCGATTCGCTGCGTCCCCGCGGTTTCCACGTCCAACGGCGTCCCGTCCGGGCCGACGTAGCCGAGATCGTCCAGCCAGTAACCGACGCGCAGGCCCGGATCGCCGACGGCTCGGATCAACAGCTGCTGGAGGCCGAGCGGCCCGTCCCGTGCTCCGACCAGGCGCACGACCTCGGCGACATTGCGTCGAACTCGGACACGGTCCGCGGCCAGGACAAGGAGCGCGTCCCCCATTGCGCAGCAGGCGAGCGCCTGGATGAAGAACACGGCAACGCTGCCCTGTTCGGTCGCCGACGATGCGAAACGGCCGAAATCGATGAGCGCCGCGATCGCGAGGCCCCCCATTCCCGCCGCACCGATCACGATCGCCGCACGCGTGCGGCTGCCCGCCGACGACAGCGAGGTGACCTGGCGGACGAGCACGACCGCGACGGATGCGCACAGCAGCACGGACGCACCGCTCGCGAACCTGGCAAGGCCCTCCGCCAGCCCATTGTCAGCGGTCAGCAGCACAGGGTTGTGGCCGCAGAACGGGCCGCAGTCCAGGTCGAGGAACGGCTCGTAGACCACTGCGCGCACCACTCCGACCATCGCGATGGCGATGATTGCCACCACGGCCAGCCGAGTGCCGATCCCGTCTCGCCGCGAGGGCCTCGGGAGCTGCAGCGCTACCAGGACGAGCAGCGGAACCAGCAGCGGAGCCAGGAGCGTGCCTGGTCCCAGGACGGGGTCCGCTCCGAAGACGGTGGCCGTCGTCCAGGACAGACCGACCCACGACAGGCCCGCCAGCACAGCCAGTAGGCCTGCATTGCCGCGGCTGACAACCGAGTGCGCAACGCCGCCCACCAACAGGGTCAATGCCGCGAGACGGTCAAGGATGGCCATCCAACCATCCGGCTGGATGGCCCGGAGACTCAGCATGACGACCGCGAGGACGCTGACCGTGCCGACGACGATGGCCATGGCCCACCGCGATCCGAGTCGGACCACGGGGCCATTGTGCACCCGGTCACATCGCCTCCAGATCGTGGACAGCCACGATATGTTGACCCACTGATCCGTGGCTGGCTCCGGTGTGCCGTCGACCTCGCGATCCGATGCTCGCCGCATCAACCAAACCCAGCGACGAGGTAGCACCATGAGATCACGGCACAGGTGGATCACCGCCATCAGCCTGGCGGCGATCATGCTGACCGCCTGCACCGGCGCGGCGGCACCGCCCAGCGTGCCAGGACCTTCCGCGTCGGCAGGTCCCCGGGCATCGGCGCGACCATCGGCGTCGGCGGCGCCAGCCTCGGCGGTGGCGGCCGCGTCGCCCGACAGCGGCACCAAGGCGGGCGGGAAGCCCGGCCCGGTCGCCATCACAGTCGCCGACTCGCAGCCGCTCGGACGCCCGAGCAACCTGCCGCTGACAGAGTTCAAGCGGCAGGTCGAGGCCCTCTCGAGTGGCTCCATGACCGTCACGGTCATGGTCAACGCGAGCGCGGATTCGTCACCGCCGGGTTCCGACGGTCCGGTCGTCGACAGCGTCAGGAGCGGCGCCTTCCAGATGGCGGTCGTGCCGGCACGGGCGTGGTCGGCCGTCGGAGTCAACACGCTCAAGGCTCTCCAGGCGCCATTCCTGATCGAGTCCGACGCCCACGCAGCGGCGCTCGTCGACGATGCCGCGATCAGCAGGGACGCCCTCGCCGGCCTCGATGCGGTCGGGGTGACCGGGTTGACGCTGTTCCCCGAGTCGCTCCGCCACTTCTTCAGCTTCGGCGCGCCGATCCTGGCACCCGCCGACGTCAAGGGCCACCAAGTTCGCGCCATCAGCTCGCCCGACACGACAGCCCTGATCGAGGCTCTCGGCGGCACGGCGGTCGATCCTGACGGCGACAGCTACCGCCAGGGCGTCGAGGACGGCACGATCGTGGCGGCCGATTCGGGTTTCAGCATCGCGCAGGGCACGACGCCGCGGTCCGCCACCGCGACCGGCAACCTCGTGCTCTATGCCAAGATCATCACCCTCGTCGTGAACAGCGCCTTCTGGCGCGGGCTCGACGACGCACAGCGGGACGTCATCGCCAGGGCCGCGACGGCCACCCGAGCCTGGGCCGTTGCCAACCAGCCGTCGGATGCTGCGGCCGCCGCCAGCTACTGCACCGTCGGGGGCACGGTGGTGTTGACCGACCGGGCTTCCATCGACGCCTTCCGAGCCGCGGAGGCTCCGGTCTACGCCACCCTCGAGGCCGACCCCACCACCAGGCAGCTGATCGGCGCGATCCGTGGACTGGCGGCCGGAACGTCGGGCGCCGCGGTACAGGCGTGCCGGCCGACGGTCACGTCGTCCAGCATCACGCCGGACGGAGGCACGCTGTCCAACGGTATCTACCGGGCCGAGTTCACCGATGACTACCTGAAGAGCCAGGGGGTGCCGGACGTGTCCGAGCAGCACGGGATCTGGACCTTCAAGCTGCAGAATGGCCATTGGACGATCGATGTCATCGCCGACAACCCCCAGCAGCATCCCCACATCGAAGGCATCTACCAGGTCGTCGGCAACGAGATCTACTGGAGGTGGGACAACGACCCAGGACAACCAGTGTCCCGCCACATGTGGTCCGTCGATGCAAACGGCACGTTGACGTTCGTTCCGTCGACTCCGTCCGACGCCGTCGACTGGGCGCTCGGATTGCCGTTGGTGCGGGTGGGCAGCATCGCGCCCTGATCTCGCCCGTGCTCGAATGACCGCCGAGCTCGCACCACCGCCGGCCTCACCGGATCGGGAGGTCGGCGGTGATCTGCGTTCCCATTCCGGGAGGGCTGCTCACGGACAGCGATCCGCCCAGCGCCGCCGCCCGGTCCGCGAGTCCCCGCAGCCCGGAGCCATGCCCGACCTCGGCGCCGCCGAGGCCGTCATCGGCGACCTCGACATGCAGCAGATCCCGATCCCGGCGCACGCGCACCTCAACGGCCGATGCCGATGCGTGTTTCAGGGCATTGGCGACGGCTTCGGCGCAGATGAAATACACCGCCGACGCCAACCGATCGGGTACCTCGGCTGCCTCAACGTCGACGTGAACTGCGACATCGTCATCGCCGAGGCGGGAGAGTGCGGCGGCCAGTTCCCCGACTCCCAGGGCATTCGGCCCCAGGCCGGCGGACAGCGATCGGAGTTCGACCTCGAGTGCTACCAGGCGGCCCTGGCTCCGGCCGACGGCAGTTGCAACGGCAGGCTCGGCCGCGTGACCTGCCTCGTCGAGCAGCGCGCGCAGCTCGACGAGGGACGCTCCGGCGCCGAGTTCGAGCTGGCGGGCCAGCGCGGATCGTTCTTCGTCGGACGCGGACAGGAGGCGCGACCTGGATGCGTCCAGGGACGCTGCCTCCTGACGCAGGCTGGCGCGAAGTTGCGCGTTGCTCGCGGCGACCCGTGCGGCGGCTTCAATGGAGTCGCGCAGACCCGGCTGATCGACGACCTCGGACTCGCACGCGAGCTCTGCCACGGTCCGCCCATCCACGCGAACGGGAACGACCGTTCGTGAGCCCGTCGCCCGCAGCGGCTCGATCGCCCGGCCGAGCTCGTCGACCCAGGCGGTGGATCCGTCTGAATCGATCGCGAAGGCCACCTCGACGCTCGAAATCGCGGAGCGCGCCCGCAAGGAGCTCGCGCACGTATCCGGCGGGACCGAGGGTCAATTCGATGACCGCATCGGCCAGCCCCTGCGCCTGCGCTCGGTGGGCATAGACGGCAACCGCGAGGGTGAAGCCGACGGCCACGATCCCGGCCTCATATGCGTAGACCACGGCTGTCGGCGCCGGCGCGTCACCAAAGATCCACAGCAACGCGGCCGTCCCACCGACGACCAGTGACAGGACGACCATGGCGGGCAGGGCGCGGAAACCTGCTTCACGCGCCGCTCCCCTGCGGAGCCGGACCATGACGACGAAGGCCGCGAGCGTCCCTATGGCCCAGGCGATCGTCCACGCCTCCTGCTGCCAGACTTCGACGGATGCCGCCGTGAGGTACACCAGCCCCACCGCGATGCGTTCGGTCGGGCGGGGGACCCGGCCGGCGGGGAACGCCACCACGGCGTGGAAGAGTGCCGCCCTGTGCATGAAAAACAGGTACCCGGCCAACCAGCCGAGCGGTGCGATCGGAGACCCGGCGAAGTTCGGGGCGAACCACATGAGGGCGGCAAACGCGAGGAGCGTGCCCTCCTGTCGCCACCGACCGATCAGGACGATCGTCGACCCGGCCGCGCCCAGCAGCACCCCGACGAACAGGTCGGCGACCCAGGTCTGCCCCCGGAAGCCGGACTGCTGCCACTCCGCGGCGAGCCCGATCGCAACGACCGCCGCAAAGGCCAGCAGACCGCGTGCCCGATCAGACCAGGGCAGCAAGCGCCTCGCCACTCAGCTCTCCCTTGGCGATGAAGCCGCGAACCGGCGCGCGACGCAGGGCGGCACCGTAGGTCGCCGCATCGCGACTCGAGATGAGCACGACCACCGGTGCCGGGTCGAGGTGCGCGAGCCGTTCGGCGAGCGCGAAGCCGTCGGGCTGCGGCAGCTGAATGTCCAGCAGGACAAGGGTGGGCCGCAGGCGCCGTACCTCTGCGACGACCAGGGAGGAGTCGGAAACGCATCCAACGACCTCGAAGCCCTCCTCGTTGAGCAACGCCTCGGCAGATGCGAGGAAGTCGAGGTTGTCGTCGACGATGATGATCGTGGGCACCAGATCACGAATGATCGCAGCGGCGCCTCCAGGTGCAACCGTGCTGGCCGCCACTCGATCCCAGTTCGGTCGGCGAAGGAGCGCAGGGCTACGGCCTGACCGACCCTTGCACCCGCTCTTCCCTCCCAATTCCGCACCATCAGTGTGCCGTGGCGACCTGAATCGGCCGCAACCACCAATCGGAGGTGGCTCCGCCGGTCGGAATTGGGTGGTAACCGCCATTCATCGTGCAATTCCGCCGCATGGCGGATGGAAGCCGGGTCCCTGGCCGGTCGCCGACGCTGACCACCACATTCATCATGCGCTGTTGCCCGGCAAGGCCCGCGCGATGCCACACCACCCCGCCGGGCGCCGTCGCTCTCCGCTCAGGCGCGGCTCTCCGCCGCCGCTGTGCACGCCCACCTCCGCTAGACTCGACCGGCACATGTTCGACGCCCTTTCCGACCGCCTGCGCACTGCCCTCGGCAAGCTGACCGGCCACGGCCGCATCACCGAGGCCGACGTCGACGCGGCCATGCGCGAGGTCCGCCTCGCACTCCTCGAGGCCGACGTCAACTACAAGGTCGTCAAGGACTTCGTGGCCCGGGTCAAGGCCCGCGCCGTCGGCCACGACGTCCTCGAGTCGATCAACGCCGGCCAGCAGGTCATCAAGATCGTCAACGACGAGCTGACCGCGATGCTCGGCGCCGGTGACCGCACGTTCCGGATGATCGGCGCGCCCGCGGTCGTGATGCTCGTCGGCCTGCAGGGCTCCGGCAAGACCACTTCCGCGGCCAAGCTGGCACGCTGGATCGTCCGCCAGGGCCGCCAGCCGATGCTCGTGGCGGCCGACCCGTACCGACCCGCGGCCGTCGATCAGCTGGTCGCGCTCGGCGTCAGCCTGGACCTGCCCGTCTACCGCGCGCCGACCGGCACCGCCGTTCTCGACATCGTCCGGGGAGGGATCGCCGAGGCCAGGAAGACCGGCCGGGACGTCGTGATGCTCGACACCGCCGGCCGCCTCACCGTCGACGAGGTCCTGATGGCAGAGATCCGTGGCGTGGCGCAGGCCGTCCGCCCGTCGGAGACCCTGCTCGTCGTCGACGCCATGGTCGGCCAGGAGGCGGTGAACGTCGCGGAGGCGTTCCGCGACGCGGTGCCACTGACGGGCCTGGTCCTGACCAAGATCGACGGCGACGCTCGCGGCGGCGCCGCGCTCTCGATCACCGCGGTCAGCGGTGTTCCGGTCAAGTTCCTGGGCACCGGTGAGCGCACCGATGCACTCGAGGTCTTCCATCCCGATCGGCTCGCCGGCCGGATCCTCGGGATGGGCGACGTACTGACCCTGGTCGAGCGCGCCCAGGAGGCCTACGACACCAAGAAGACTGAGGAACTGGCGAGGAAACTCCAGAAGAACGCCTTCACGCTGGAGGACTTCCTCGATCAGATGCAGCAGCTGAAGAAGATGGGCCCGCTCGGCTCGCTCCTGGAGATGATCCCGGGCCTCGGTGGGATGGCCAAGGAGGCGCAGAGCGCCGTGGACCGCGGCGAGCTGAAGCGGACCGAGGCCATCATCCGCTCGATGACCCCGGAAGAGCGCCGGGAACCGGCAATCCTCAATGCGTCGCGCCGCAAGCGGATTTCCCGCGGCTCCGGGACGAGCCTTCCCGAGGTGAACCGCCTCATCAAGCAGTTCGGCGAGATGCAGAAGCTGATGCGCCAGATGAACAGCGGAGCCGGTCGCAGGATGCCGCCGATGCCGCCGACGGTGGGTCGAAGGTAGGGGCGTTCTGCAGCGATCGTGACCCGCACGAACGGGCCCGGTTGATGGGACAATCACCCCAACATGACTGGACCCTCGGGCGGTTATCCGCCATTCGACGACCATCCGAACACACCCCCATTTCCGGCGCCGGATGCCCCGTCGCCGAACGCGCCGCCACCCTGGGCGACGCAGTCCCCGTATTCGTCCTCGTATCCCACCCCCGATGGCGCGCCGGATTACGGTCGCCCGGTCTCGACCTCGGGCCCCGAAGGGCCTGTTGTCGAGCCGGGGCCGTTGCTCCGGCAGCCGTCGTCGCCCCCTCGGCGGGGCAGCCGCATGCGCTGGGTCGTGGCGCTCCTTGCGACCATCGTTGTCCTGGTCGCGGCAGGCGTCCTTGCCTTCGCTGCGACCGGTGGCAAGACGAACACCTCCACCGGCCCCACGTTCCTGCCCGCCGACACGCCGGTCTATGTCGAAGCGCGCCTGGACCTGCCGGGCGGCCAGCGCGACGCCGTCATCCAGCTGTTCTCCCGCTTCCCGGGATTCGCCGACCAGGCCAGCTTCGACACCAAGATCGACCGGACGCTCGATGACTGGCTGAGCAAGCAGACTTCCGGGGCCGCCACCTATACCGGGGACATCAAGCTCTGGTTCGGCGGTCAGATCTCCGTGGGCCTGCTGACCGTCCCGGCGACCTCCGGGCTTTCCTCGCTGCCGTCGGCAGGATCCCTGTCCTCCGGCGCGCGGGCGGCGGCCGCGAATTCGTCGGCCGTCATCGGGCTGACGGTCAAGGACAAGACGGCGCTGGACGCCGCGCTCGCGAAGCTGCGCCAGGACTCGAAGGACCTGACGTTCACCGATGAGACCTACGACGGGTGGACCCTCACGACCGTCAAGAAGGGCGACACCGTCACGGCCGCGTATGCGGTCACCGACACGCTGCTCCTGGCCGCCGGCAGCCCCGCCGACGTCAAGACAGCGCTCGACGTGCTGACCGGCAAGGCGCCGTCGCTTGCGAGCAACACCGGGTTCAGCAACGCGATGGCCAAGCTGCCGGCAGAACGGCTGGGGGCCTTCTACGCGGGCGGGCCCAAGTTCGAGGCGGCCCTCCAGGCGGCAATGAGTTCGACCTCGGCCTCGGCCGCGAACGTGCCGTCGCTGTCGTGCCTGGGCACGCCCACCGTCGCCGGCCTGAGCGAGGTCGGAGCGCTGGTCGCCCAGGGCGACCACGTCGATCTCCAGTTCACGACCACGGGGACCGGTCTGCCCGCCCAGAAGGCAAGCCAGACCGACCTCGCGGCGCACATGCCGGCCGACACCCAGGTGTATGTCGAGGTCCCCGGCGTCGGGACCGGCCTCCACGACCTCCTTTCGTGCCTGCGCCCCGAGATCGAGAAGATGGTGCCGGCGCAGACGATGCAGCAGGTCGAGACATTCCTCGGCGCCAAGATCGAGGACTACCTGAGCTTCGTCGGGAACGTCGGGATCGGCGCATCGTACGACGGGACCAGGCTGCAGCTTGGTCTGGCCGCCACAGTCACCGACGAGGCGACCGCGCAGACCCGGGTGACCGGACTCATCAGCGCACTGCGACTCGGCGCCATGGCGGCGGGCCTGCCGATCAAGGTGACCGACACGACGGTCAATGGGACGACCATCTCGACGATCGATTTCGGTTCCTACCCCGGCCTTCCCGCCAACCTGCCGATCGACACGAAGGTGACGATCGCGGTCGGCGGTGGCCACCTGTATGTCGGGCTGGGTAATTTCGCCGCCGCCGCGCTCGCGCGCACGTCGGCCGATTCGCTGGCCGGCAATGCCCGGTACTCGTCGGCGATCTCCGCCGCCGGCGCCGGGGCCACCACCGTCTACGTCGACATCTATGGGCTGCGCACGGACGTCGAAAAGCTCATGCCGTCGAATCCGGCCTACGCGACGAACATCCAGCCGTATCTCGCACCGTTCGACAGGCTCGTCCTGACGTCCTCGGGCGACAGCAGCACGCTGACGGCGCACTTCCTGCTGTTCGTCAAGTAAGCTTCACCGTCGAACCGGGGGCGCCCGCCCGGCGCTCCCGGCACCCGTCATACACCAGGAGGTTCCACCGCCCGTGGCAGTCCACATCCGTCTCACCCGCGTCGGTGCGACGAAGCAGCCCACGTATCGCTTCGTGGTGGCCGACAGCCGGAGCGCCAGAGACGGCCGCTCGCTGGAGACGCTCGGCCACTACAACCCGCGCGCCGACCCGGTCGAGATCAGCGTCGATGCGGCGAAGGCAACCGACTGGCTGAAGCGCGGTGCGAAACCCTCAGCCACGGTCGAGCGCCTCTTCCGTCGCGTCGGCATTCTTCCAGAGGCCGGGTAGCCGCGATGTCTGCAGCCCAGCTTGTCGAATACGTCGCGAAGTCGCTCGTCGATCAGCCGGATGCCGTGAAGCGTCGACGTCCAGCACGGCGACGGCGGGACGCGTCATCGAGCTGCACGTGTCCGAGGAGGACATGGGCAAGGTCATCGGGCGCAACGGCAGCGTCGCCAAGGCACTTCGGACGCTGCTGAAGGTCGTCTCCACCCGCGAGGGCGAGCCGATCTCGCTGGAGATCGTCTAGCGCGCGCGGCAGCACGGCGGCTCCGGCGGCAGCGTCCGGCCGCCGCCGTGAGCAATGCAGCAGACGCCGGACCTGGTGGCGCGGCCGACGGCGAACGCCTCGTCGTCGCGCTTGTCCGTGGCGTGCACGGCCTGCGCGGGGCGGTCCGCCTGGAGATCCTGACCGACGATCCTCGCCGCTTTGCGCATGGCAGCCGGCTCTACCGTCGAAGGCTCCCCGGACGCACTGACGGTCGCGTGGTCGCGCCGCACCGGGCCCGGTGTGCTCGTCCGGTTCCTGGAGGTTCCCGACCGAACCGTCGCCGACATCCCTGCGGGACGCCTATCTCGAGGGCGATGGCCGATACGGCCGCCTTCCCGCCGGCACCTTCTACTGGCACGAGGTGATCGGCACGCCGGTTCGGACGACGCGACGGCGAGGTGCTCGGCGTCGTCGAGGACGTGTTCCGCGTCGGCGAGGGTGAGGTGTTCGAGGTGCGCGGTGGCCCGCGCGGCGAGATCCTGGTGCCCGGCGTGAGTGCGGTGATCCACGAGTTCGAGCCGCGCGAAGGGCGCATCGTCGTCGATCGCGATGCGCTGGGGCTCGACGAGGAGGTGCCGGAGCCGCGGCCGCGGGGGCGCCTCACCACCCGGAACCGGCGCAGGAGCCGGGAGGGGGAGGGCACGCCTGTGCCGGGGTCCGGCGGTGAGCCGGGGGTCACGGACCAGTCGCCGCCCGAGTCGGGTCCGGCACGCGTCGAACCGGCGGCGCCCGAGCCGACATCGTGACCCTCCGCATCGACGTCATCACGCTGTTCCCGGGGCTGTTTCCCGGGCCGCTTGCCGAGTCCATTCCCGGCCGTGCCCTGGCTCGCGGCCTCGCCGAGCTCGTTGCGCACGACCTCCGCGAGTGGGGCATCGGCCGTCACCGCAGCGTGGACGACTACCCGTACGGCGGCGGAGCCGGCATGGTTCTGCGCCCCGAGCCGATCGCCGATGCCCTGGATGCGGTGGCGCCGCGCGAGAGCCCGGCCATACGCGGGTCCTGCTCGATCCGGGCGGCGGTGCCGTTCGACCAGGCAGCTTGCGCGCGACCTGGCGTGCCGAGCAGCGGCTCGTCTTCGTCTGCCCGCGTTACGAGGGCGTGGACGAGCGCGTGCGGGCGCTCGTCGACCTCGAGCTGTCGATCGGCGACTACGTGCTCTCGGGCGGGGAACTGCCGGCGCTCGTGATGATCGATGCGGTGCTGCGGCTCCTCCCGGGTGCCATCGACGAGGCGTCGCCGGTCGAGGAATCGTTCTCCGAGGGGCTGCTCGAATACCCGCAGTACACGCGCCCGCCGGAGTTCCGGGGCATCCGCGTCCCGGATGTGCTCGTCAGCGGTCACCACGCGGCCGTCGCGCGCTGGCGCAACGAGCAGTCGCTTGAGCGAACGCGCCGTGTGCGGCCGGACCTGCTCGGGTGGGATCGCGAGGCCCACCGCGAGGCCCACCGCGACGCCCACCGCGAAACCGACCGCGAAACCGACCCCGGAACCCATCGCGACGCCGACTGCTGATCGGGCCACGAGGGACACCCGCAGGGCCGCCGATCGGGCGCCGCTGCCTCCGCTGCTATACTCCGCCGTCGGCCCGCCAATCCTGTACGCCGCGTCGCGGCGGCCCAACCCCGTCCCGCCGACCGGCCCAGCACTGCGAGAGAAGACCGTGACCGTTCTCGACGACATCGTCGCCGACCAGATCCGAACCGATCTGCCTCAACTGGCCCCGGGCGACACCGTTCGCGTGTCCGCCAAGGTCGTCGAAGGCAACCGCGAGCGCGTCCAGGTCTTCGAGGGCACCGTGATGCGCCTGATCGGTGGCGGCATCACCCGCTCGGTGACCGTCCGAGCGGTGCGCAGCGGCGTCGGCGTCGAGCGGACGTTCAAGGTCAACTCGCCTCGCATCGACAAGATCGAGGTCGTGCGGCACGGCGTCGCCCGCCGCGCGAAGCTCTACTTCCTGCGCAACCGCGTCGGCAAGGCCGCGTCGCTTCGCGAGCGCCGCTCCTAGCCCTCGGGCCTCCGATACGCGGGCGCCGGCCCGGGCCCGTGACTGAGGCTCGACGCGCCCGGCCCGTCCGACACCTCGCGCCTCGTACCGACGAACGCCCGGGGCCAGTCCGTAGAATCGGCCCATGAGAGCGGCCGCACCCCACCTTCGCGCCGAGCGGCGACTCTGGAGGGAGGGATCGCTGCGCGTCGTCGGCGTCGATGAGGTCGGCATGGGCGCGCTCTGCGCGCCCGTGTTCGCGGCCGCCGTGCTGGTGAGGCCGAACTGTCACCGGATCCCGGGCGTTCGCGACTCCAAGACGCTGTCGGCCAGGCAGCGGGCGGCGCTGGTGGGGACGATCAAGCGGCGCGTCGTCGCCTGGGGTGTCGGCGCCGCCTCGCTCGCCGAGATCGAACGCCTCAACATCTATCACGCGTCGCACCTGGCCATGCGGAGAGCCCTTGCCCGGATCGACGGGTACGATCATGTGCTCGTCGACGGGCGCAAGATCGTCGGGTTCGAGGACCAGGTCGGGCCGTACACGTCGATCGTCGACGGTGACGCCTCCTCCTACGCGATCGCCTGTGCGTCGATCATCGCCAAGGTGACGCGTGACCGCCTGATGGCCCGTCTCGCCACGCGCTATCCGGGCTACGGCTGGGAGCACAACGCCGGGTACACGACGCGACAGCACGTGGAGGCGCTCCACGAACTCGGCCTGACGCCGCATCACCGCCGCACCTACGCCAGGATCCGCGCGATGCTGGAGTCGGACCAACTCCGGTTCGACCTGGAGGAACTGCTGGATGCGGGAGCCGTGGCGCCCCTCGATGATCTCGAACTCGACGCCGACCTGCTCGATGCCGGTGAGCTTGACGAGGGACCCGCGGACGGGGGTTTCGACCGGCCGGACTACGAGGGGAGGCCGCGCGGCGCGATCGACGAGGTGGCCGGCGCGCCTGCGCTTCTCTGAAGCGCAGCCTCGGATGGAGGGTCAGGGAAGACTGGTCAGGAAATCGCCTGCGAGCCCGGCGTCCTGGGTGCCCACGTAGTAGAGCGTGTCACCGTGCGCGTAGAGGTAGAGCGGTGGGGCGCCGCTCGCACTGGTCTCGATCGTGACCGGCTTGCCGCCGATCGTGTCCGTGGCGGTGGTCAGTCCCGCAGTCGCAGGCCGTGAGGCGTCCACGACCGCGGGGAGCAGGATCGCTGCATCGAGGCCCGGTACCTGGAACACGCCAAGGTCCGGGTCCTCCGCGTTCTCGGGATCCCATGCCTGGGCATAGTGGAAGTCCCGGCGCGTCTTCCCGTGCCCAGCGAGGAACTGGGTCATCGAGACGCTCCACGGCTCCTCCCCCCAGACGTCGGCCCCGGTGGCGCTCACCTTCTCGAGGGGCCCGCTGCTGATCGCGGACGGCAGCAGTGCCTCGAGTTCGGGGAACTGGTGGCCGTTTGGAAGGGATGCGCCCGGGCTGCCATGCACGGTCGCGGTACAGGCGCCGAGCAACAGGACCGAGACGACGACGAGTGCGAACGAACGCATGAGGCCTACCTGTGTCAACGGCCGGGGGCGCCACCGGGATCTGCGGCGGCCCGGGAAATGGTACGGCGCCGTGCCGGATCGTTCCGGAAGCACTCGCGCCGGAGGACGAGTGTGGCCCCCACCTGTGTGAGGCGGGGGCCACTCGCTCGGTGTGGTCGCCCGGAGGGTTGGCCGGGCGACCACGGTGGGCCAGGTCAGAACGGCGGGGACGTTCTGCCCGGGGGAGGTGCTGGGAGGGTCAGGGGTTGACCTTGAAGGCGACGCCGGGCGTGTAGACCGCCAGGAAGTTCGCGTTGCCCATGTACCTGGCCTTGATCGTGTGGTTGCCCACCGGCAGGTTCCAGGTGACCGTGAAGGATGCGTTGTAGCTGGGATCGAGCGCCACCGGGCCACCCATGACGGTGCCGTCGATGTAGAACTGGACCGTGGACGGCGTCAGGGACCCGATCGGCGCGGGGTTGGCGAAGGTCGCGGTGAAGACAATGGGTTTGGTGCCGTAGACGATGGGCGGCAGCGGGAGGCTGCTGACCGTGCCTGTCGGCGTGGCCTTCTTGACGGTCTGGGTGAAGGTCGGGCTGGTGGAGCCGGTGTAGTTGGCGTCAGCGAGGTACTGCGCGCGAATGCCGCGATGGCCGGCCGCCAGCATGTTGGTGGTCACCGTCGCCTGGCCGACCGCGTTGAGCGCGACCGGGCCACCCACCGCCACGCCGTCCGCCTTCCACTGCACGAAGCCGGTGGGGACGAGGCCCGACGAGGGGTTCTCGGGGGTCACCGTGGCGGTGAAGGTCACGGGGCCGCCGTAGACCGACGGGTTGAGCCCGCTGGTCACCGCGGTGGTGGTGGAGAGGCGCTTCTTGACGGTGTGGTTGACGGCCGGACTCGTGCTGCCGACATGCGCGGGGTCACCGCTGTAGATCGCGGCAACCGTGTGAGTGCCGATGGCGAGGCTGCTGATGGCGGGCAGGGTCGCGTGTGCGGTCGCATCGAGCGGGAGCGGGGCGCCCACGGGCGCGCCGTCGAGCATGAACTGGACGGACCCGGTCGGGGTGCCGGAGGCCGGGTCGGTCGCCGTCACGGCGGCCGTGAAGGTCACCGGATGCCCGAACTGGGTCGGGTCGTAGTCGGCGGTGACGACCGTGTTGGTGGTGGTCAGGGCGAACGCCTGGACCTCGTTGAGCCCCTGCGGGTCGAGAACAGTGCTCTTGAAGGAGACGAGCGCGTAGCCGCCCGTGGTCACGGGGTTGCCGGTCGCAGTCAGCTTGCCGTAGGCGGCGGCGTCGAGCGGGATCGTGACGACCTGCGGGCCACCGGTGACGGCGACCGGGACGTCACGGACGACGCGCCCGCTCATGTCGGGCGACCACGGCGGGATCCCGCCGTCGGTCATGGCGCAGGGCGTGAGGCCGTAGTCCGGCCACGGATCGGCGGCCTGGGTGCAACTGGTGATGAAGACGGGGATCGAGCCCGGATCGCCGGCGCACAGGAAGACGTGTGCCGGGCCGGCGCCGGTCGCGTTGATGTCGAAGGTCACCGCGCCGGACGTCATCGTGACGCTGGCGATCGACATGCTGTCACTTGCCGGGGCGGGTTTGCGGCCCGAGATCGGGATGCCGTTCTTCGCGGACTGGTAGATCATCTGCGGCGAGTTGACGCCGTCGAGGTTGGTGCGGACGTTCGGGGTGGTGGTCGTCGGGCGACCCGCCGGCGGCGTGTAGCCCGGGAGGTACGCGTGGCCCCAGCGGATACGGGTCGGACTGGACGCCGCCGGTGTCGTTCGACCAGGCGAGGCGCGTGCTCTGGTCGATGTGCCGCAGCGTCGTCGTGCCCGCGGCGGCCGTGTTGTCCTCGTCGTACGGCGTGATGTTGAGGCGCCATGTGCTGCGGGTCGATCGCGTTCGTCGCCGCGCTGCCCGGTGGGCGGGTCGAGGTCGGCCCGACCGCCGACGGCAGGTCGGCCATGCGGGATCTTGACCTCGAGGTTGTAGCCGCCGGCTGCGCCGTAGCTGTGGTCGACGGTCCGTGTCGTTCGAGCCGACCCACGTCGCCGTCGAGACGACCTGGACGCCGGGCGCGTTCGGGGCCGCCGTCGACCGTTGCCGCGAGCGGCCCGGTCGCGTAGCCCTGGTGGTTGTCGGCGTCGCGCTCCCAGCACGGGCCGTTGACGCCGTTGCCGTTGAAGTTGGTCGGGTCGTTCGTGAACGGGAAGACGCCGAGCTTGAACGTCGTGCGCCGTGTCGAAGCTCGTCTGCGACGCGTTGCCGCGCGGGTCGATCAGGATCTCGACCGAGTCGGCCAGCCAGTGCGCGACGCACTCGGTCGGGCTTGACCGCGTAGCTCTGGAACTCGTCGCGGACGTGGATGAAGAAGTAGAGGTTGTCGCCGTTGATCCGGCGACCTTGGCGTAGGTGCGAGGTCGGGTCGCCGACGGCGCGCCGGCGGGTGCCGCAGTCGACGCCGGCCGGGGTGCACGCGCCGCCCGACCACTTGCGGCTGAGGTCGAGCGCCGGGCCGGTGTAGACCGCCGGCGTCCTCTGCGCCGTCCATGACGGGCGCCGACGCCGGCCTGCGGGATCGTCGTCATCGGGACGACCGTCATGCGTCAGGTTCTCGCTCGCCGATCGCGGCGGGCGTCGCAGTACGAGGTCGCGATGCCGATCGTCTTCTGCAGCGTCGTCGTGCCCGGGTCGTTGGTCGCGGCGCCGGGCAGCGTCGTGTCGGTGTTCGTCAGGGTGAAGTTGACCGTCGTGTCGGCGCCGCGGCGCGAGCGGCCCGTACGGCTTCGACGTCGCGTCGGCGCGTGAAGTCGGCCGGCAGCGGTCAGCGTGACGTGCCGCTCTGGGTCGCCGTCGACCAGTTGTGGACGTCGACCGGCAGCGTGATCGTCTCGCCCATGCCCATCGACTGGATCGCGGCGGAGCGGCCGAGGCGGCGGGCCTGCGGGCGCCGAGCGTCTCGAGCCAGCTGGTCGTACTCGGCCCACTTGCCCCAGCGGTGGAAGCGGCCCTCGACGGCCGGGACGACGCGCACGACGTTGTCCGTGTAGCCGGTCGCCGCGCCGCTCGTGAGCAGCGCGGAGATCTTGAAGTTGCTCGTCACGGCCGACGGCAGCGCGGGCGTGACGGTGAACGTCGACGGTCGACTCCGCGCCGTTGGCAGATCGGGCCGATCGGCTTCGCCGCGTCGACCGTCCAGCCGGCCGGCACCGTCAGCGCGACGGTGCCCGCCGGGAGGGTGCCCGCAGCCGGACTTCAGGTGCAGCGTCGCCGTGAACGACTGGCCGGCGACGTTGTAGAAGCGGTCGAACGTCAGGTACTCGAGCGTGCCGAGCGGCAGGCCGCCCGGATCCTGGATGGCCGCGCCGTAGAGGATGGCGTTGTCCTTGCCGGCGAGCGGGTTGGCCGTGCCGTCGGCGTTCACGTTCGGCTGGAACGGCACGTCGGCCTACGTCGGCCGAAGCGCGAGCAGCCGGGGCTCGACGTGCCCTGCTTCATCGTGCGGCTCTGCGTCGGGTAGGCCGAGCTGCCCTCGGACGCGACCTGCGCCCAGATCTTGGGCGTGCCGGCCGGCGGCTTGCCCTGGACGTTGCCCGGCCGGCCAGAGGTACGGCGAGTTGTAGCCCGTCCACACGCCGGCGACGGTGTCGAGGTTCGTGCCCGGCGTCGGGATGAAGCCCGGTGGTGCAGTCGGCGGCGGTCGTCGTGCCGCCGGTGCCGGCAGTGCTGCCGCCGGAGAAGATCTTCTTGACCTGCCACGTGCTGAGCGCGTGCGCGCCCGTCAGCTGGTCGGGGAACATCGACGGGTCGGCCGCCGCGTTCATGCCCTCCCAGATCATGCGGCCGGCCCACTGGTGGTTGCCGTGGCCGGCGCCGAGCGTCGGCGTGAAGCCGATGTAGACGTCCGGCTTGGTCATGCGGATGATCCGCGTGACGCGGCCGCAGCGTGTCGTCGTGGCCCCAGAAGAACTGCGTCTCGGGGCGCGCTCTGGTTGAAGAAGAAGTCGACCTTGTCGAGGTTGAAGATGTCGACCGTGCCGGAGCGGTAGTGCGCCGATCGCGGTCCTCGTTCTCGCGGCGGAGGCCCGAGCGCCGGGCCGATCTCCGGGCCGACGGCGTTGCCGCCGCCCTCGCCGCGCGTGATCATGATGATCCCGCAGCGGACGCCGAAGCGCTGGTGCCAGACGCCGCACGGCCCGATGATGCTCGTGTCGTCGTCGGGATGGGCCCACTCGCCCATCACGTTGATCTTGATCGGGTTGTCGATCGAGTTCACCGTGGGTGGTGCGGCACTTCCCGGCATCTGCCACCGCGGCGATCGCAATCGCAGCCGCCAGTGAGCACCGCGCCGATGAACGGGACGCGGAAACGCTTCATCGATCGCACGTCTGTCGTTCCTCCTCCAGAGAACGACGGGAAATGGGGATCTAGCCACCGCCCACGGTGTTCGGATCGCACCATAGTCGCGCGACATCGAACAGTGAGGTCGCACCCGAGTCGCCCTAGACCGCACAGATGGCGGTTCGGATGTGTTAACAACGGTTCGTTCGTGGGAGCATGGCTTTCGATCGCGCAGCGCAGCGAGCCGGTTCGATCCACCGGTGACACCCCGTCGGCGGATACCGGGCACCCGTCAGGTCGAACCCGATTCACACCCGATTCGAACTGATCCGAACACTCCCGGGTTCGCACCGTCAGGTGCCGCAGTGAGCGCCCGAACGCCCCGGAGGAGGCGTCCCGATGCTCGCAGCCGCAGCGCAGACGAGCTGATCCTCGACGCCGTCCGCAGCGGACGAGACCGCCGGCGTGGTCGAGCTGGCGCAGCGCTTCGACGTCTCGGAGATGACGGTGCGCCGCGACCTCGCGCAGCTCGCGCTCGACAGGGCCAGCTGACAGCGCGTCCACGGCGGCGCCGTCAGCGAGCGCGAGGAGCCGCCGTTCGAGCAGATCGCGGTCGAGCGCCTCGCGGAGAAGGACCGCATCGGACGCGCCGCGGCACGCGCTCGTCGCCGACGGCCAGACGCTGATGATCGACATCGGCACCACCACCCTGCCAGCTCGCGCGCCATCTGCACGGGCGCAAGGTCACGGTGGTCACGAGCAACCTCGCCGTGATCGAGGAGCTGCTGCCCGAGGCGAGCGTCGAGCTCGTCGTGCTCGGCGGCAGCGTCCGCCGCAACTACCGCTCGCTCGTCGGCGTGCTCGCCGAGGACGCGCTGCGCCAGCTCTCGTGCGACGATGGCCTTCCTCGGCGCGAGCGGGATCGCGCGAGGATCTGTCCGTGATGGACACGACGATGGTCGAGGTCCCGATCAAGCGCGGGATGATCGCCGCCGCGCAAGCGCACCGTGCTGCTCGCCGACGCGGCCGAAGTTCGCGATGCGACGGCTCGGTCCGCGTCTGCGGCGCCGGCCGACCTCGACGCGGTCGTCACCGACGCGCCCGACGACGACGCCGTCGTCGCGGCCCTCGCGCGGTCGGGTCGAGGTGGTGCGACGCATGAAGATCGCGATCCTCGGCGGCGGCGGGTTCCGCGTGCCGATGGTCTACGGCGCGCTGCTCGCGCGGGCCGAGCGGCTCGGGCTCGAGGAGGTCGCGCTGTACGACGTCGAGGAGCGCCGGCTCGCCGCAGATCGCGCCCGGTGCTCGAAGGGCTCGCGCGCGAGCGCGGCGAGCAGCTTGCCGTTCCGGCCGACGCTGCGACCTCGAGGAGGCGCTCGAGGGCGCCGACTTCGTCTTCTGCGCGATCCGCGTCGGCCAGCTCGAGGGCCGCGTCGTCGACGAGCAGGTCCCGCTCGACGAGGGCGTCGTCGGCCAGGAGACGACCGGGCCCGGCGGGATCTGCTTCGCGCTCCGCACGGTGCCGGTGATGGTGCGCCTCGCCGAGCGGTCGCCGTCCGCGCCCCGGCGGCCTGGTTCGTCAACTTCACCAACCCCGCCGGGCTCGTCACCGAGGCGATCCAGGAGGTGCTCGGCGGCGCGCGTCGTCGGCATCTGCGACTCGCCGACCGGTCTCTTCCGCCGCGTCGCCGACCGCGCTCGAGCGTCCCGGACGACCTCTGGTTCGACTACTTCGGGCTCAACCACCTCGGCTGGCTGCGCGGCGTGCACGACGGTGAGCACGACCTCCTGCCGGCGCTGCTCGCGGACGACGCGCGCCTGGAGTCGTTCGAGGAGGGCCGGCTGTTCGGCGGCGAGTGGCTGCGCTCGCTCGGGATGATCCCCAACGAGTACCTGTTCTTCTACTACTTCTCCTCGGACACGGTCGGCGCGATCCGCTCGGGGCTCGAGTCGCGCGGCGAGTTCCTGCTGCGACCAGCAGGCCGCGTTCTACGACGCCGACGGCCGGACGCCGGACGAGGCGCTCGACGACGTGGCGCGCGACGCGCCGCGAGCGCGAAGGCGAACTACTTCGCCGAGGCGCACGCCGCGGCCGGGCTGCCCGGCCTCCACGAGTGACGGACGACATCGGCGGCTACGAGGGGGAGGCGATGGCGGTGGTCGAGGCGATCGCCAGGACGAGGGCCGCGTGCTGATCATCGAACACCGCGAACCGCAGCAGCCTGCCGTTCCTGGACGAACGCGCCGTGGTCGAGGTGCCGTGCGTCGTCGACGCGCGCCGGCGCATCGCCCCTCGCCGTCGGCGACGTGCCCGACCATGCGCGGGCGCTCGTCGAGGCGATGAAGGACGTCGAGCGCATGACGATTCGAGCCGCGCTGACCGGCTCGCGCGAGCCTCGCCGTAAAGGCGCTCGCGCTGCATCCGCTCGTGCCGTCGGTCAATACTGCGCGCCGGATCTTCGACGCCTACCTGGCCCGCCAGCCCGAGCTGCGGGAGTGGTCCAGGTGATCGACGAAACCATGGAGCGCGGGTCGGATGCCGCACCGGCCGGGGATCGCGAGGACGCATCGCTCGCCGGGTTCGATGTGCGGCTCACCGGCACGGTGTACGTCGACATCGTGTTCGCGAACCTGTCCGGTCCACCGAGCCCGGGCACGGAGGTGAAGACCACGAGCCTCGGCACCTCGCCGGGCGGTGTCGCGAATGTGGCGGTCGCACTCAGCCGCCTTGGCCTGTCGGTCCGCCTGGATGCCGCCTTCGCGACGGACACCTATGGCGAGTACGTCTGGCGCACGCTCCGGAGCGAGGGCGTCGACCTGTCGGGCTCCGTGCAATTCGCCGACTGGGCCACTCCCATCACGGTGTCGCTCGTGTACGCCTCGGACAGGTCGATGATCACCTACGAGCGGCCGCAGCCGGCACCCGTCGAGACATTCCTCGATCCCGGGGCAACGCGGTCGCGCGCCGTTTTCGTGACCCTCGGAGCCGACGCCCCGGCGTGGTTGCCGCGGCTGCACGTCGCCGGCACCCGTATCTTCGCCGACGTCGGCTGGGATGCGACCGGACACTGGGACGACTCCGACCTCGACGGGCTCGCCCACGTCGACGCGTTCATGCCGAACTGTGTCGAGGCGATGGCCTACACGCGCACGGACTCGCCGGAGGCGGCCGCCGGCCGGCTGGTAGGACGCGTTCCGCTCGTCGTGGTCAAATGTGGCAGTGACGGATCCATCTGTTGGCGGGCCGGCGACCCGGCACCCGTACGCGAACCGGCGATCGACGTCCAGGCGGTCGATCCGACGGGCGCCGGAGATGTGTTCGACGCCGCGTTCATCTTCGGCACGCTGGCCGACTGGGGTGTGAAGGAGGCCCTCCGGTTCGGCAACCTGTGCGCCGGGCTCTCGGTCCAACACCATGGTGGTTCACTGTCGGCCCCTTCATGGGACGAAGTGGCGGCATGGATACGCAGCCGACCCGACGAGGCGGCGCGTTATGGGTTCCTGGACCCCTACATCGGTCGTGTGAGCGAATGTGCGGCGCCGCAACGCGCAGGCACGACGCTATAGAAGGAGGAGAACGAAGGTCATGATTCGAGAACGGTTTCGGTCCCCGATCTTGCGCTTCGGGGCGCTGCTGGTCACCGGCAGCATCCTTCTGACGGCCTGCGGTACGTCCGCGACGCCGACCCCGGTGCCGGTGACCCCGCCCCCGGCGACCCCGGCCCCGGTCCCGACGGCGGTCGTGACCCCGGCCCCGGTCGTGACCCCGGCCGCCACCCCGGCCCCGGTCGTGACGCAGGCCCCGGTCATGTCCCCGGCCGCGTCGGCGGCCCCGGTCATGTCCCCGGCCGCGTCGGCGGCCGCATCGGCGCCCCCGGCCGCGTCAGCCACCTACGCCGCGTGCACGAGCGCGGCGACGACGCCGATCACGCTGACCGAGTGGGACCAGGAGGTCCGCGAGGGCATCGGACGACACGGTCGACACGCTGAACGCGGAGTTCATGACGGCCAACCCGGGCGTCACGATCACGCGGGTTCAGAAGAGCTTCGACGACCTCAATGCGACGGTCAAGCAGGCGCTCGCCGACTCGGCGAACGGCCCTGACGTCGCCCAGGTCAACCAGGGTCGCCCCGACATGGGCGCAGCGGTCACGGCCGGGCTGCTCCTGCCCCTGACCGCCTACGAGACCCAGTACGGCTGGGACACGCGCTGGGGCAGCGGCGTCCTCGCCCGCAACAGCTTCACGCGCCGACGGCAAGACGTTCGGCCAGGGCGACCTCTACGGCGTGAGCATGCTCCGGCGAGATCGTCGGCCTCTTCTACAACAAGAACCTGCTACCAGCAGTACGGCCTTACCGTCCCGACGTCGATGGCCGATCTGACCGCCCAGTTCGCGACGATCAAGAGCAAGGGCGGCATCCCGATCGCGTTCGGCGACCTGCTGGGGCGACTCGATCCAGATCTACCACTCGATCCTCGAGACCCTGGTCGCGCCGGACGTGGCTCGACAACTTCGTGTACGGCACGGGCGGCGTGTCGTTCAACACCCCGAAGACCAAGGCCGCGGCCGATGCGCTGTCGCGATGGCGAGACGGCCGGCGACTTCACCCCCGGCTACGCCGGCATCAGCTATGACGACTCGGCAGCGGCCTTCGCCGGCGGCAAGGGCGTCTACTTGTGGACCGGCTCTTGGGAAGGCGCCATCCCTGACCAGGCATGGCCGGCGAGATCTTCGGCTTCATCCGCGTCCCGCCGCAGACCGCGGGCGGTTCCGCGCTGTCCGTCGGCGGCGTCGGCCTGCCGTGGGCCATCCGCAAGACCAGCCCGAACACCGACTGCGCGGCGGCGTACCTCGACTACCTCACGAGCGACCACGCGATGGTGCTCGTCGCCGGCAACGGTGTCCTCACCAGCCACGCGGCGCCGGGTGCCGTCGGCACCAGCGCGCTCTACAACGACATGGCCGCCGCCTTTAACGACGCGAACGCCAAGGACCAGGTCGGGCACTACATCGACTGGTCGTTCCCGACCGCATACGACGTCATCACCGCAGAGCCTGGCGAAGCTCCTGGCACAGCAGGAGACCTCCGACCAGTTCGTGACGTCGGTCGACGACTCCGTACCAGGCGTTCCTGAAGACCCTCAAGTAGCACGGAGGTAGCCGGCAGGCAGGATCACTGATCAGACGGGGCAGGCGAAGCCGTGCGACGCCCGGGCGAGCGGGCCTGGTGGCCCTACGCCTTCATCGCGCCGGCCCTGATCATCTACACGATCTTCGTCCTGCTGCCGATCCTCAACACCCTGCTATTACAGCTTCACGAGTTGGGACGGGCTCACGGCGCCCGTCCCAATCGAAATCGACAACTACACGACGGCATTCAACGATCCGCTGTTCATCCAGACAATCGGCAACAACATCGCCTTCGCGTTCTGGTTCTGCCTGCTGCCGATCGCGCTCGGTCTTGTCATCACCTCGCTGATCGCGCGCTCCGGGCTGCCGGGCGCGTGGTTCTTCCGCGCCGCGGCCTTCCTGCCCTACGTCATCAGCCTCGTCGTGGTCGGCGTGGTCTGGCGCTGGATCTACTCTCCGACCTACGGCCCGCTCAGCCAGTTCCTCCAGGCGATCGGTGTGACCGAACCTCCCCCCTGGCTCGGGGACTTCTCGCTGGCGCTGCCCGCAGTCGGCGTTGTCGGCACCTGGGTCGAGTACGGGTTCGTCACTGTGCTCATGATCGCGGGAGTCCAGAAGATTCCCGAGGAACTGTATGAGGCGGCCCGACTCGACGGCGCATCCGCATGGCAGCAGTTCCGAAATGTCACGCTGCCGGGTCTTCGAAACGAGATCACGGTGGCGCTTGTCTTTACCCTGATCGCCAGCTTCCGCGTCTTTGACCTGATCTTCGTGCTGACCAAGGGCGGACCCGGAACGCAGACGTACACGATGTCGTTCGGGATCTACAAGAACGCGTTCCAGTACAACGCGATCGGGTACGCGGCCGCGATGGCCGTCATCCTCACGCTGATCATCCTGGCGATCTCGGTGTTCGTGGTCCGCTACAGGGAGCGCGGGGGAGCCGAGATGTGAACGCGTCATTCGATGGCGACGGGGTGAACCTGGAGGGCGGCGCGGACAGGACCGCCGTCTATGTGAGTCGAGGGCGCCCCCGCGTCTCAAGGTCGGGCGTGCGGTTCCACGCCGACCAGCGTCCGGTGTCCTACCCTCGCATGCTGGCGGGTTACGCGGTACTTGGCCTGATGGCATTCATCTCGCTCTTTCCGATCGTGACGATCTGGATCACCGCCTTCAAGACCCAGGGCGAACTGACCAACGGCTTCTTCACTCTGCCGTCGACCTGGCACTTCGAGAACTTCGCGATTGCCTGGAACCAGGGCCATTTCGGCACGTTCTTCTTCAACTCGGTCATCGTGGTCGTGCCGGTGGTGCTCATCTCCCTGGTGCTGTCGACGCTGGCAGGCTTCGGGTTCGCCCGCTGGCGGTTTCGCGGGTCGAACGTCCTCTTCTTCCTGCTCCTGCTCGGCCTGATGGTGCCGTTCGAGGCAGTGATCATCCCCCTCTATTGGTATATGAAGGGAATCGGGCTGCTCAACACGTACTGGGCGCTCATCCTGCCGCAGATCGGCCAGTCGGTTGCCTTCGGCGCGTTCTGGATGCGGGCCTTCTTCCTCACCGCCGAGCCGGAACTCATGGACGCGGCCGCGGTGGACGGTGCCAACCCGTTCCAGGCACTCCGGCTTGTGATGCTGCCGCTGGCTGGCCCGGCGCTTCTGACGCTCGGGGTGCTCTTCTTCACGTGGACGTGGAACGAGTTCCTGCTGGCGCTGGTCCTCGTCCAGGACCAGGCCGTCCAGACGATGCCGGTCGGCCTCGGGTTCTTCGTCGGCCAGCACTCCGCGGACCAGACGCTGCTGGCGGCTGCCGCATCGATCGCGTCGGCCCCGATCATCCTCATGTTCATCTTCTTCCAGCGGACCTTCATCCGCGGCATGGTGTCGGGCGCGGTCAAGGGCTGAGCGCTCGCCGGGGACGGGCGTCGCGCTGCCGCGGGGATCCACATAAGTGCCGGTGAAGCGCATGGGGCTACCGTGGCCCCTGTGACCACCTCGCCGGGTAGCCGCCGCAGCGCGCGCCGGCGCACCGGCGACCGCGCCGAGCAGCTCGCCGCAGAATACCTGGCAGGGCTGGGTTGGTCCCTTCTGGCTCGGAACGTTCCCGTCGGCCGGGACGAGATCGACCTGATCGCCGTCGAGCCGGCGGATCCGCCGGATCCGCCGGTGCTCGTATTCGTGGAGGTCCGAAGCCACGCCACGAGCCGATTCGGCGCGCCTGAGGAAGGTGTCCGCGCCCGCAAGGTGGCGAATGTCTACCGCGCCGCTCTCGGACTGGTCCTGCGTGGCCAGTTGCCCGACGGTGCGGCGCTGCCCCGTTTGGCCTGGCGCGTGGACCTCCTGGCGGTGGACGGGTTTCCTTCGATCGGAGACGGCGCCGGCGGCCCGAGGGTGCGGCACCTGCGCGGCGTGATCCCGGAGTGAGCGACAGGGCAGCGTGCACGACGTTCGCAGTCGCCGGTCCTTCGGGACAGTGCCACCGCCGCCGCTTATCGCCGTCCTTTGCGAAGAGAGCGAAGCGGCAGAGCCTGCGAGGGCGCTGGACCGGGTGGAATGCCCCGGATAGGCTGACACTTTCCGGTCAAAGCGCAGGGTGAGGCGGTAACACCCGATCCGGAGGCACCTCGGGCGTCGATGGCGCTCTCGGACCCCTCGGACCGGCGCTCATTCCGCAGGACGTCCCTGCAGAGGTCGACGGCAGTGTGCTGGGGGCCCGCCCTGTCCGGTCCGCCATGGTGCGGTGCAGCGTCTCCTTCCCATCATGCGGCGTCGGAGTTCTGCAGCGCGGCCAGCGCGGCGACCTAGCCGCGATACCGGGGATCAACTCTGCGCAGCTCGTCCAGACCGACCCATCGGCGGCGCGAAGCACGGAGCCCCGGCAGCGGGTCGAAGAGGATCAGAGCGCTCGTGTTCCCCGCGCCGGCCGGAGTGTCGCCCTTCCACCAGGCGGCGAACGCGTCGGGCGGGTCCGGGCACACCGAGCGGAAGCTGGACTCGCGCAGGCGCAGTGCGTGGAGCACCTCCGCCGACCACAGCGCGACCACGACATGGGTCTGCGAGGCAAAGCCGCCGGGAATGGCGAGACGCCGGGCGAGGTCGTCCGCCAGGTAGGCGCGCTTGGCGTTGAAACTTCCAGCGAAACCCTGTGTATCGGGAAAGCGGCTGCGGTTCTCGAAGTGCAGGAGCGCCCGTCCGGGGCGGTCGATCACCACGACGTCCGCCCTGCCCGCGAACTGGTAGTGCTGGTACGGCTCGTCCACCCGAACCTCATAGCCGAACCGACGCAACCAGGCCGCCTCGCTCTCGCCCATGGCGGCCTGGACGGGATCGACATCGCGAACCTGGCCCGAGGCCCGATCGGAGCGGAGCGTGAGGCTGAGCGGCAGACCCAGCGCGATCGAGAGTCGCGCGTATGTCTCGACCGACGACGGGCTTCCGGACTCGACGTCGTGCGCCGTGGACATCGCGACCCCAGCCCGCGTTGCGAGGTTCCGCGGGGTCCAGTTCCGTTTGGTTCGCGCCTCTCGGACCTCGCGCCCGATATCGCTCGTGATCCTGGTCACGAGCGACCGAACCCGGGGCGGAGCCGGCTGGCTGACCTTGCGTGGCGACATTGCGGAGTGAGTGAAGCACACGGGCCTTGGCGGGCAGTTTGCAGCAGATCTTCCGCCGCTTACGTGGCAAGAATCGGCTTCAATCCGCAATTCGACCCGCCCAATCGGGGCCGGCGCCCGCCCATCGAGACCGGTCGCCCGTCCACTGGAGCGGGTTCTTCGCTCATTCCGCAAATTGGGGACGTACGCGCAGGACTGCCCCGCGACGGCGTATCTCCGCAGGCGGGGGCAATCGCGTAGGGCCGGCCGCCCCGACCCACCACGCTCCGCGTCCGCCCCGGCCGCGCGGCATCCCTGTGCTAGACTCCGGCCGGCCCCGCCAAGGGGCTGTATGAGTGCGGCCCAGGCTGCACATCCCACACGCGTGCCGCTCCCTGCGGTGGTGCCGACCGGTGAGAGCCGAGCCGGTCCGCAGACCACGAAGCACGCGGAGGTTCAACCCACAGGAGGCTCGACCCCATGCCCACCGTCTCGATGCGCCAGCTGCTGGAAGCCGGAGTCCACTTCGGCCACCAGACGCGGCGCTGGAATCCCAAGATGCGCCCGTTCATCTTCGCGGAGCGCAATGGGATCCACATCATCGACCTTGCCCAGACCGTCAAGCGCCTGGACGCCGCCCTCGACTTCGTCACGGACACCGTCGCTTCGGGCGATGTCATCCTCTTCGTCGGGACCAAGAAGCAGGCGCAGGAGCCCATTGCCGAAGAAGCGGTGCGCGCCGACATGCCGTACGTCAACCAGCGCTGGCTGGGCGGCATGCTCACCAACTTCGTCACGATCAAGAAGCGCATCGGCCTGCTCGACCAGCTCGAAGCTCGCCAGCAGAACGGCGACTTCGACCGCCTGACCAAGAAGGAGGCATCTCGGCTGACCGACGAGATGACCCGGCTTCAGCGGACGCTCGGCGGCATCCGGCGCATGAGGCGCCTGCCCGGCGCGATGTTCGTCGTCGACCCGCACCGCGAGCACATCGCGGTCACCGAGGCGCGCAAGCTCGAGATCCCCGTCATCGGGACCGGCGACACCAACGTCGACCCGGACCAGCTCGACTACATCATCCCCGCCAACGACGATGCGATCCGCGCCATCCGGCTGCTCTGTCACCTCGTGTCGGAGGCGGCGATCGAGGGTGCCGGCCAGCGGCAGTCCCGGGCGGCGGAGCCGATGATGGAAGTCGAGATCGGCGAGGCAGAGAAGGCCAGCGACGAGATGGTCGCGGCCCTGACGGCGGGCGGTACCTTCAGCTTCACCCCCGAACCGGACGAGGAAGACCTCCTGCCCGGCGAGCGGGGCAGCGAGGAAGCCGCCGCGGCACCGGAAGAGGACACGCCCCCGGCGCTCTGAGCGCACGGGTCCGGCCGGCAACGCCGGCCACAATCGACAGAGAAGGGAACATCCACAGCAATGGCCGAGACTCCCATCACGCCCCAGATGGTCAAGGAGCTTCGCGAGCGAACCGGCGCCGGCATCATGGACTGCAAGCGCGCGCTGCAGGAGACCGGTGGTGACCAGGACAAGGCAGCAGCGCTGCTGCGCGAGCAGGGCGCAGCGACCGCCGCCAAGAAGGCCGGCCGAGATGCCCGCGAAGGCCTCGTCGCCAGCTATATCCACACCGGCGGCCGGATCGGCGTTCTCGTGGAGGTGAACTGCGAGACCGACTTCGTTGCGCGGACGGACGACTTCCAGCGGCTCGTGCGCGAGATCGCGATGCAGGTGGCCGGGTACGAACCCCTCTACACCACCGTCGAGTCGATCCCGGCCGATGTGCTCGAAGCGCAAGCGTGCGGAACTCGCCGCCGACGAGACGGTGAAGCAGAAGCCCGAGCACATCCGGCCGCAGATCATCGACGGCCAGTTGCGCAAGTGGTACCAGCAGGTCGTGCTGTACGAGCAGATCTTCCGCGACACGGAGCAGACGGTCGGCCAGCAGATCACGGACGCGGTTGCCAAGATCGGCGAGAACATCCGCGTGCGGCGCTTTGCGCGGTTCGCGCTCGGAGAAGAGTTGTGAGCGACGCCCCGGCGGTCGACGATGCGACGCCGGACGCGGTGACGGCCGCGCGGGCGGACGACGCAGCACCAGGGCCGCGCACTCCCCGCTACGGTCGGATCCTGCTGAAGATCTCCGGCGAGGCGCTCCTCGGCGCACGGTCCTACGGCGTCGATCCGGCGGTCTGCACGTTCATCGCGACGCAGGTCAGGGATGTCGTGGCGGCCGGCGTCGAGATCGCCATCGTTGTCGGTGGCGGGAACATCTTCCGCGGCCTCGCGGCCGCGGCGCGCGGCATGGACCGCGCAACGGCCGACTACATGGGTATGCTCGCCACGGTGATGAACGGCCTGGCCCTGCAGGATGCGCTCGAGAAGAGCGACGTGCCGACGCGCGTCATGACCGCCATCGCCATGAACGAGGTCGCCGAACCGTTCATCCGCCGCCGCGCCATGCGGCATCTCGAGAAGGGCCGCGCGGTGATCCTCGCGGCCGGCACGGGCAATCCCTACTTCACCACCGACACCGCCGCCGCCCTGCGTGCGGTCGAGATCGGCGCCGAGGTGCTGCTGAAGGCCACCAAGGTGGACGGCGTGTACACCTCGGATCCGGCCATCGATCCGCTTGCCCAGCGCCACGAGCAGCTCACGTACAGCCAGGTCCTCGCGGACCGGCTCGGCGTCCTGGACTCGACGGCGGTGTCGCTGTGCATGGACAATGACCTTCCGATCGTGGTCTTCAACATGAACACGTCGGGCAACATCCGTCGGGCAGCACTCGGCGAGCCTGTGGGCACACGTATCCACGGAGGGGATGGGGCATGACCGACCATCTTCGACAGCCGGTGGAGGCCCGCATGGCGCGGGCCATCGAGGCGATGGAGCGCGATTTTCAGAGCGTGCGCACCGGGCGCGCGTCCACCGCGCTGGTAGAGCGACTGCAGGTTGAGTACTACGGCACCGCCACGCCGCTCAACCAGCTCGCCAGCATCAGCGTCCCGGAGGCGCACCAGATCGTCATCCAGCCCTGGGACCGCGGCGTCCTCAACGCCATCGAGAAGGCGATCATGAAGAGCGACCTCGGCCTGATGCCGAACGTCGACGGGACGGTGGTCCGCCTGAACATTCCGCCGCTCACGGAGGAACGTCGCAGGGACCTCGTCAAGGTCGTCCATAAGCGCATGGAAGAGGCGCGCATCGAGATTCGAAACCAGCGGCGAGATGCATTCGACGAGATTCGCCGGCAGGAGCGTGACGGCGAGATCGGCAGCGACGAGGCGCGTCGCGAGCAGGATCGCCTCGAAGAAGCTCACGCACCACTGGGTCGACGAGGTCGATCGCGTCGGCAAGATCAAGGAGCAAGAGGTCCTCGAGGTCTAGTGGCGGCGCCGCCGGCGACCATGGAGGACATCGGCACGGCCGCCGCGGATGCGGCGGCCCCTGACCTGCTCGATACGCCGGGACCGCGCCATGTCGCGATCATCATGGACGGCAACCGCCGGTGGGCCAGGGAGCACGGGCTGACAGAGGCGCAGGGCCACGCGGCGGGTCTTGACGCCATCCGCCCGATCGTCGAGCACGCCCAGAAGCGGGGCGTGGAGGTCCTCTCCATCTACGCGTTCAGCCGCGAGAACTGGGCGCGCTCGTCCGACGAGATCGAGACGCTCTTCCTGCTTCTGGACTCGGCCATACGGGACTACACGCCCAGCCTCGTGGAGCAGGGCGTGCGTGTCAACCTGGTCGGCCGGCTGGACGAGCTCGCGGAGACGACGCGCAACTCCATCCTGGAGGCGCTCCGTGCCACATCGGGTGGCACTCGCATGACCTTGAACGTCTGCTTCAACTACTCCGGTCGATCCGAGATCGTGGACGCGGTGCGGCGGTGCATGACGGACGGGGTGGCGCCCGACGCGCTGACCGAGGAAGACATCTCGTCCCGGCTGTATACGGCCGGCCTGCCCGAGCCGGACCTCCTCATCCGGACGGCGGGCGAGCGTCGCGTCAGCAACTTCCTGCTCTGGCAGGCGGCCTACGCCGAGTTGTACTTCTGCGACTGCTACTGGCCGGACTTCGGGCCGGCGGTCCTGGACGAGGCACTGGCCGACTACGCCCACCGCACACGTCGCTTCGGCCGGTAGGGAGTCCACGGGCGTGCGGGAGCGCGTCGTCAGTGCCGCGATCTTCGTCCCGATCGTCGCGGTCGTCTTCCTTGCCGGGCAGCCGTGGATCACGCTCGGCGTGGCGGCGCTCTGCGTGCCCGCGGCAACCGAGTGCTTCCGGCTGCTGCGGCGCGTCGGCCTCCCCGTCGATCCCGGGATCGGCGTCATTGCGGCCCCACTCGCGGCACTCGGGATGGGGGCACCGAACCCACCGCTGCCCGGGCTCGGCGCGCTGTTCGCCGCTGCCGTCTTCATCCTCGCCGCCGTCGCGGCCTTTCGCAAGACAAACGTGCGGGAGGGCTTCCTCGACTGGTCGGGCTCGACGTTCGGGGCGCTCTACGTGTCGCTGCTCGCGTTCATCCCCGGGATCGTCATGCTGGCATTGCCACTTCCCGCGAACGCGCCGCTGCACGGTGTCATCGACGGCGGGCGCGCCTGGCTGCTGGTCCTCGTCCTGACCGTGTGGGCCTTCGACAGCGCCGCATACATTGCGGGGCGATTCCACGGTCGGGGACGGTTCCTGAACCACATCTCGCCCAAGAAGACGTGGAGCGGGGTCATCGGGGGGACGGTCGCCGCCGGCGTGGCGTGCGCCGCGCTCACGTGGGCCGTCGGCGCGAACCCCGTCGGTGGACTGCTGCTCGGCGTCCTGATCGCGGTCAGCGCGCAGGCCGGCGACGTCGCCGAGTCGCTGCTCAAGCGTGCCGCGGACAGCAAGGATTCCGGGGCGCTCATCCCCGGTCACGGCGGGATCCTCGACCGGGTCGATTCGCTGCTGTTCGCAGCCCCCGTGGTCTACATGGCGCTGGCGTACGGGACCTGGCACGGCGCCGCTGCGATCCCGTGAGCTCGACCGCGCCCGCCGATCCGGTCCGCGTCGCGCTGCTCGGCTCGACGGGGTCGATCGGGCGACAGACACTCGACGTACTCTCGTCCGCCGGTCCGGAGCGGTTCCGGGTCGTGGCGCTCGCCGCCGGACGCGACGTCGAGACGTTCGGCCGCCAGCTTGCCGAAACCCGTCCGCTGATCGCCGCGCTCGCGGACGGCGCCGCCGCGCAACGCCTCGAGGTTCCCGCCGGGACACTGCTGGAACGATCCGACGACGCCCTCGAGCAGTTCGCGACGCGCGACGATGTCGATCTCGTCATCGTCGCCACGGGCGGCATCGTGAGCCTGCGGCCCGTGCTGGCGGCGCTGCACGCCGGCAAGCCGGTCGCGACCGCGAACAAGGAGACGCTCGTCGCGGGAGGACACCTTGTCATGCCGCTCGCCCGGGAGCTGGCCGTGCGCCACGAGGTGAGGACCGCTGCTGCGCCCGGAACGGCAGGGTCGAGGACGCCAGCGCGGGCTACCGCCGCGCCGGCGGCGGCCGAGTCGGCCACGGCGGGCGATTCCGCCCCGTGGGCCGCCAGCCCGCTGGCCTGGGTCCGTCCGATCGACTCCGAGCACTCCGCCATCTGGCAATGCCTGGCCGGGGAGCGGTTGGCCGAGGTGGCGCGCCTGGTGCTGACCGCCTCCGGCGGCCCGTTTCGAGCCTGGCCGGCCAACCGGATCGCGGCAGCCCGGCCGTCGGACGCGCTGGCCCACCCCAACTGGACCATGGGTTCAAAGATCACCATCGATTCGGCATCGCTGATGAACAAGGGCCTCGAGGTCATCGAGGCACACTGGCTGTACGATGTCGAATACCGACGGATCGCGGTGTTGATCCACCCTCAGAGCCTGATTCACTCGCTCGTCGAGTTTCTCGACGGCTCGCTCAAGGCGCAACTGGGCATCCCGGATATGCGTATACCCATTCAGTACGCGGTCACCTATCCGCGCCGAATACCCGGGCCCGCGCCGCGCCTGGACCTCTTGGAGCACTCTCAGATGACTTTTGAAGCACCGGACGAGATCCGGTTCCCGTCTCTCCGCATCGCGCGGGATGCCGGGCTGGAGGGACCGCGGGCGACGGCGGCGCTGATCGCCGCCGACGAGATCGCCGTGGCTCGGTTCCTGCGCGGCGAGATGCCGTTCGGGGCCATCCCGAGCCTCGTCGGCGCGGCGGTCGAGCGTTTTGGATCCGGGCCCGATCCCGACCTCGACGAGGTCATCGACCTGGACGCCGAGGTTCGGACCTGGGCGTCGAGCAGGGTGATCGCCCTGCCGGGAGCCTGAGCCCATGTTCGATACCGCCATCAACATCGTCCTCGTCCTGGCGATCCTCGTCCTCCTTGTCGTCGTGCACGAGTTCGGGCATTTCATCGTCGCCCGGTCCCGCAACGTCCGCGTCCACGAATTCGGGATCGGCTTCCCGCCGCGGGCGCTCACGTTCGGGCACTGGGGCGAGACGGCCATCACCCTGAACTGGCTCCCGATCGGCGGCTTCGTCCGCCTGGAGGGGGAGGAGGGCCAGTCGGACGACGCGCGCGCGTTCGTCAACCAGAAGCTCCGCACGCGCCTGGCGATCCTGTTCGCGGGCGTCGCGATGAACCTGCTGCTGGCGTGGCTGATCTTCACCCTGATCGCCGCGTTTGCTGATCCTGTCTACAGCCCGCGCCTCGACACCGTGCAGCCGGGCTCGCCGGCGGCCGCGGCCGGCCTCGTCGGGAGCAGGGAGACGGGCAAGGACGCCCAGGGCAACCCGATCTACGACAACTCGGGCGACGTGATCCTGGCGATCAACGGCCAGCACTTCCCCCTGTTCGACAACATGGGCATCGGACCCGGCCAGGCGCAGCGAGCCTATCTCACCTCGCATGCCGGGCAGACGGTGACGCTGGCCGTGCAGCACGCCGACGGCTCGGTTGAGACGAAGACGGCCACGCTGCGATCGCCCGAGCAGCTCACGCAGGGCGCGCTGGGCGTGACCTGGACGGCGGTCGAGAACACCAGCATCCAGCAGGGGCCGATCGACGCCATCGTCACCGGCCTGCACCGCACAATCGACGCGTCGACGCTGATCCTGCGAGGCCTGGGCCAACTCGTCACCAATATCACCAACCCGCCGGTTGCCGGCCCGGTCGGGATCGTCTCCGCGGTGGGCCAGGTGCGCAGCGAGCTGCCGCCCGTGTTCATGATCTGGCTGATCGGGCTGCTGTCGGCCAACCTCGCGGTCGTGAACCTGCTGCCGCTGCCCCCGATGGACGGCGGGCGCATCGCGGTGTCGGTCATCCAGGCCGCGTCAGGGAATCGGATCAGCCCAAGCCTCGAGCGCGCGATCTACTTCGCCGGGTTTGTCGCATTGATGGCATTCCTGGCCTGGATCACGATCTTCGACTTCCAGCGCATGGCCGGCGGATGAGCGTGGTCGGCGGGGCCGCGACTGCTGCCCGAGCCGGTTCGGTGGTGGCACAGGATCGGCCCGAGCGCCGGCGGACGGTGACCGTCGACGTGGGCGGCGTGAAGATCGGCACCGGGCACCCGATCGTGGTCCAGTCGATGACGAACACGGACACGGCGGACGCCGACGGGACCGCGCTCCAGGTCGCCGCGCTCGCGCACGCCGGGTCGGAACTCGTCCGGATCACCGTCAACAACGACGCTGCTGCGGCCGCGGTCCCGGAAATTCGTCGCAAGCTCGACGACCTCGGCGTCGGTGTTCCGCTGATCGGTGACTTCCATTACAACGGCCACCAGTTGCTGGCCGAGTACCCGGCCGCCGCTGCGGCCCTGGCGAAATACCGGATCAACCCGGGCAACGTCGGCGCCAGGCGCCACGACGAGCACTTCCAGACGATCATTCGGATCGCCATCGAGCAGGACCGGCCGGTGCGGATCGGCGTGAATTGGGGTTCGCTGGACCAGGCGCTCCTGACCGAGCTGATGAACGAGAACGCGCGGTCGGCGAAGCCGGCCGATTCGCGCGACGTGATGATCGAGGCAATGATCCAGTCGGCCCTCCGGTCGGCCGAGTTGGCAGAGACGACGGGCCTGGCGCACGATCGGATCGTCGTCAGCGCCAAGGTGTCCGGTGTTCGGGACCTGGTCGACGTCTACCGGTTGCTGGCGGCCCGTTGCGACTACCCGCTGCACCTTGGCCTGACGGAGGCCGGGATGGCGATGAAGGGGATTGTGGCGTCGACGGCCGGGCTCTCGATCCTGTTGAACGAGGGGATCGGCGACACGATCCGCGTCTCGCTGACTCCGCCGCCCGGTGGCGACCGAACGGAGGAGGTGCTGGTGTCACAGCAGGTCCTCCAGTCGCTCGGCCTCAGGTCGTTCCTTCCGCAGGTCTCGGCGTGTCCGGGTTGCGGCCGGACGACGAGCACGTTCTTCCAGGAGATGGCCGGGCGGATCCAGGGGTACCTGCGAGAGCAGATGCCGAACTGGTCGGCACGATACCCGGGCGTCGAGGAGATGCGCGTCGCGGTCATGGGGTGCGTGGTGAACGGCCCGGGTGAGTCGAAGCACGCGGACATCGGGATCTCGTTGCCGGGCACGTTCGAGGAGCCGGTCGCACCGGTGTTCGTGGACGGGGCACTGCGGACGACGTTGCGCGGCGAGGGCCTGGTGGACGAGTTCATCGGGATCCTGGAGGCGTACGTGGATCAGCGTTACGGGGTTCGATCGGAGGCGAGCTGAGCACCGAGCGGATTCTCTCTTTCGAGTGGCTGGTGCTCCTGGCTCTCAAGTTGCCGCAGCGTGCCAGGGCAGTGCTGGAAGCCCGACTCGCCGTTCCCGTGGCGTTGCCTCACAACCATTCGGCATCGAGACCTCGGTTCTGTCGCCCGTCGGCGCGCAGCAGCGCCGTCGAATCCACCCCACTGCGCCGACCGTGCGCACAACGTACGGTGGGACCGGACTGGGTCCGCGTTCCACGATCCGACCCCGCGTTCCTGGGGCGTGGTGGACGGACCGCGGCGCGCAGGACCTGTCGGGGTTGCCAGCGGGCTGGCTGTGGGGCCCGGAGACCGAACGGTGCTTCCTCGGGAAGGCCCTACAACACTCCCTGATCCGCGCTGCGGGAATGCTTCTGCTCAGCGTGGTCGTTGCAGGGCTCGTCGCCAGTCCTGCCCTTGCAGGTGGCGGCAAACCCCGCTTGGGCGGCGCCCTGGAGAACGAGAAGGGCATCTCGGTCGCCGGCCACTCCGGGGTGGTGGCGCCGGACAGTCCCGTGGTCCGGAAGCCCGATGGCCGCATTCGGCTGGCTGTCGGAACGGCGAGCGGCAACCCCGACCCGTACGTCGGCAACGGCGTCTACAACACGACCGGCGCCCACCAGACGAGCCGAGCGGACTTCTACTCGGCAAACGTGTCGTCGTACACGTACACCTTCGATATCTCGATCCAGAACGATGGCACAAGAGCCGACCGGTTCAAGGTCAAGGCGACGGGGACCTCCGCCAGCGGCTGGACGGTGCGCTTCTTCCGCGGCGCGACCAACATCACGACCGCAGTCGTCGCCGGGACCTATCAGACATCGTCACTCGCTCCGTCCGCGAGCTATCTGATCAAGGCGAAGGTCACCGAGACTCTCCACGGCGTCACACCCGGCCCCTGGCGCCTGGTGACCATCGCGTCGTCCGCTGATGCGACGAAGAAGGACGCGGTCAAGTTCGTCATGAGGCACGTCAGCTGCGGGTGCTGAGACCGACACGTGCGGCAACGAGCGTGCCGGCAGACAGGCCGCCAGATCCCCGACTCTGCTCCCTCCGCTACGATGTCGGCTCCGTCATACATTCCGGGAGGAGAGCCGTGGCCCAGTCGCGCTTCGTCAGCAGCATCACGCGCCAGTCCGAGGATTTCCCTGCCTGGTACAACGACGTGGTCCTCAAGGCGGAGCTCGCGGACTACTCCCCGGTTCGCGGCTGCATGATCATCCGGCCGTACGGGTACGCGATCTGGGAGTCGATGCGGGACGAGCTCGACCGCCACATCAAGCGCACCGGTCACAGCAACGTCTACTTCCCCCTCTTCGTGCCGCGGTCGCTGCTGGAAAAGGAGGCCGAGCACGTCGAGGGCTTCAACCCGCAGGTCGCGTGGGTGACCCACGCCGGCGGCGAGCCCCTCAACGAATGGCTGGCCATCCGGCCCACGTCCGAGGCCATCATCGCCGAGGTCGTGAAGGACTGGATCCAGTCGTACCGGGATCTCCCGCTGCTGATGAACCTCTGGAACAACGTCGTCCGCTGGGAACTGCGGACGCGGCTGTTCCTGCGTACGACCGAGTTCCTGTGGCAGGAGGCGCACACCTTCCACGCCACCGAGCAGGAGGCCGCCGACGAGGTCGCCACCGGGCTGGAGGCGTATCGCGCCGTTTCGGAGGACTGGCTGGCCATCCCGGTCATCCGGGGTCGCAAGAGTCGCGCCGAGACGTTCCCGGGCGCCGACTACACGCACGCCATCGAGGCGATGATGCGCGACCGCAAGGCACTCCAGGCCGGGACGAGCCACATGCTCGGACAGAATTTCGCGAAGTCCGCCGGCATCGAGTTCCTCGACCGTGACAACCTGCGCAAGAACCCCTACGGCACCTCGTGGGGCTTCTCGACCCGCATGGTCGGCGCGACGATCATGGCCCACGGCGACGACTCCGGGCTGGTGCTCCCGCCGAACGTCGCCCCGGTGCAGGTCGCGGTCGTCCCGATCTTCCGGACCGAGGCCGACCGAGTCGCCGTCGCCGAGGCAATCGCGGGCATCGAGCCAGCCCTGGGGGCCGTGCAGACCGCCTCGGGGCCGCTGCGCTTCAAGGTCGACTGGCGCGAGGAATCGCCGGGCTTCAAGTTCAACCACTGGGAGTTGCGGGGAGTCCCGTATCGCCTCGAGGTGGGTCCCCGGGACGTGGCTGCCGGCCAGGCCGTGCTGGTGAAGCGCAGCGATCGGGCGAAGGAGACACTGCCGTTCGATGCGCTCGAAGCGCAGCTGCCGGGCCGACTGGCGGCGTACCAGGCCGAGCTGTTCCAGCGTGCGCTCGACTTCCGGGAAGCGCACACGCACCACGTCGACGGATACGACGACTTCCGCGCCGTGCTCGACGGTGACGGCGGCTTCCTGATGGCGCCGTGGTGCGGGTCCGACGAGTGCGAGAAGCAGATCAACGCCGAGACGGGCGCCACGATCAGGGTCATCCCCTTCGACTCGCCCGACGAGCCCGGAGCCTGCCTGGTCGACGGGAAGCCGTCCGAGCGCCGCGTCCTCTTCGCCCGGGCCTACTGATCGCAGCGGCACAATGCCGCACACCGCGGTGCCCAGTCCCGCCGGCTCGCCCCGCCCGCCGGTTCGCCCGTCCGCACCCTCGGCGGCGGTCCGTCCCCGGCTGCAGCCACCCGGACGGAAGCGCCTGAAGCGCTCCGGACCGGTGGTATACTGCGCGTTCAACTGGTTCGGCCGCCTGAAACGTGGGTGACCCCCACGTTTCTTTATGACCGGATCAGGTGACGCGGGAACACAAACACGGCAGCCGCCCTCGGCCGGGGCGGCAGGCCGGATGGGGGAGCCAACAGAAGGAGGCGCAACGTGAGTCGCGATTTCATCGGCGCCCTCCTTCAGCTCAACGCGGAGAAGGGCGTCTCCCGTGAGCAACTCGTGCGCACGGTGGAAGAGGCGATCCAGTCCGCCTACCGGCGAGTGGCTCCGGGAAACGAGGATGTGAACGTCAGCCTGGACATCGAGACCGGGAAGATGCGGATATTCCGCGCCCGGACCGCGGTGTCCGAGGTCGACGATCCGGACGTTCAGTTCACGCTCGACGAGGCAAAGCGCTTCAAGCCGGACGCTCGGCTCGGCGACCTGGTCGAGTACGAGGAACTGGACGCCTCCACGTTCGGCCGGATCCATGCCCAGACCGCCAAGCAGGTCGTCCTGCAGCGGCTCCGTGAGGCGGAGCGCGAGGTCGTCTTCAGCCAGTTCGCCGATCGCGAGGCCGAGATCATCACCGGTACCGTGAGCCGCGTGGAGCCGCGCGGCGTGATCCTGGAAATGGGCAAGGCGGAGGCCATCCTGGCGGCAACCGACCAGTCGGCGACCGAGCACTACCGGATCGGCCAGCACGTCAAGGCGTACGTGCTGGAGGTGCGCCGGACGACGCGGGGACCGCTGATCTACGTCAGCCGGACCCACAAGAACTTCCTGCGCCGGCTGTTCGAGCTCGAGGTGCCGGAAATCCACGCGGGGACCGTCGAGATCAAGGCGATCGCGCGCGAGGCCGGCAGCCGCAGCAAGGTGGCGGTGGCGAGCCGGCAGGAAGGCCTCGATCCGGTCGGGGCGACGGTCGGACAGCGCGGGGGCCGCGTCCAGGCCGTGGTCGCGGAATTGGGCGGGGAAAAGATCGACGTGATCCCGTGGTCGGAGGACCCGGCGATCTTCGTCGCCAATGCACTGAGCCCCGCGACCGTCGTGAAGGTCGACATCGACGAGGAGCTGCGCATCGCGAGCGTGACCGTCCCGGAGCGGATGCTGTCGCTGGCCATCGGCCGCGAGGGGCAGAATGCTCGTCTCGCGGCGAAGCTGACCGGCTGGCGCATCGATATCCGCAGCGACCAGGCGCCGCCGCGCGAGGGCCCGCCGGGCGAACGGCCCGGTCGAACACATGCGGCCGGCTCGGCGGGCGCGGGCGCCCACCATGCTCCGTCGGCCGCGCATCCACCGTCCCCACGACCACCGACGGCCGAGCACGGACCGGCCGGGTCGGTTCAGCCAACCGCCCCTGTCGCGCAGGCGCCCGCCGGCGCGGGGCGGCCGCACGTTGCTGCCGACGCCCCGGCACCGGTCGGACGCCCCGAGGTCACGCCGCAGGACGCCACGGGGGCGGAACCCGCCGAGACAGGTGACACTGCGGGTTCAGATGGCGAGGGACCGGCCGCGGGACCGGTCAAACGTACGCGCTCGAAGGCCGCTTCGGAGGTGACGTCGTAGCTCGCACCGCCGCCGCGACCCCGCGGCGCTTCCCGACCCGAACGTGCGTGGCGTGCCGAACGGAACGCCAGAAGCGTGACCTCGTGCGCGTCGTGCGCACGCCGGATCGCGAGGTCGTACTCGATCCAACAGGCCGCCTGGCCGGCCGGGGCGCGTATCTCTGCGCCGACGGTTCGTGCTGGGCGCTCGCTCTCAAGAAATCTGCTCTCGAGCGTGCCCTCGACGTGCCGCTGCCACCGGAACTGCGCAGCCGCCTCGAAGCGGGTGACCTCGAGTCGCTCCAGGGAGGTGTACATGGCGCGTAGTCGCAGCGGAACCCGAAACACACGCGGTCCCCGAAAGCCGCAACGGCGTCCTGAAGGGACGTCCGAGAGCGTGGTCCAGCCGGCCGACCCACAAAGCCGCGGGGCGATCGACATCCCCAACTCGATCACGGTCAAGGAGCTTGCCGAGCTGATCGGTGTCAACCCGGCCGACATCATCCGGGAGCTGATCAAGAGCGGGATCTTCGCCAACATCAACCAGGTCATCGACCGCGACACCGCCAGTCTCGTCACGAACGACCTGGGGTACGAGGTCGCAGAGGCGCGCGCACCCGAGTCGGCCGAGTCGAACGGGGAAGCCCCGTCCCAGGAGGCTGCCAAGGAGGTCCTCTACGTCGAGGACGAACCGAGCAACCTCGTGTCGCGGGCGCCGATCGTGACCGTCATGGGCCACGTCGACCACGGCAAGACGAGCCTGCTGGACGCCATCCGCTCGACCGCCGTCGCGGCCGGTGAGCGCGGAGGGATTACCCAGCACATCGGTGCCAGCGAGATCGAGCGCAACGGCCGGCGGATCGTGTTCCTCGACACGCCGGGCCACGAGGCGTTCACGGCCATGCGCGCCCGCGGTGCCAAGGTCACCGATATCGCGGTGCTGGTGGTGGCGGCGGACGACGGCGTGATGCCCCAGACGATCGAGGCGATCGACCATGCGCGGGCGGCAAAGGTCCCGATCGTCGTCGCGCTCAACAAGATGGACAAGCAGGACGCCAACCCGGATCGGGTCAAGACCGAGCTGTCCGAGCACGGCGTCGTCATCGAGGATTACGGCGGCGACGTGCCGCTGGTCCCGGTGAGCGCGAAGGCCCGGACCGGCATCGACGACCTGCTCGAGACGATCCTCATCACCTCGGACGCACTCGTCGATCCGAAGGCGAACCCCAAGCGGCCGGCGGTCGGTACGGTGGTGGAGGCGGAGCTGGACAAGGGACGCGGTGCTGTCGCGACAATCCTGGTCCAGACAGGAACGCTGCGCGTCGGCGACGTTGTCGTCGTCGGCGAGACCTACGGCCGGGTCCGTGCCATGGAGAACAGCGCCGGCAAACGCGTCGCGAAGGCCGGACCGTCGTCCGCCGTCGTGGTGCTCGGGCTGGGCGAGGTACCGGCAGCCGGAGACATCCTTCGAGCTGTGCCGGACGAGCGGGCAGCCCGAGCGATCGTCGAGGATCGTCGGGCGCTGGCCGCGCGCCCGGAGGGCGCCGGCAGGGCGACGCTCGAGGACCTGTATCGACAGATCCAGGCCGGGGCGACCCAGGAACTGCGGATCATCCTCAAGGCAGACGTCCAGGGTTCGCTCGGGGCGATCACCCACGCCCTGGAGCAGATCCAGACCGACGAGATCAAGATCAACGTCCTCCGCGAGGGGGCCGGTGATATCAGCGACAACGACATCCTGCTCGCGTCGGCCTCGGACGCGATCGTCATCGGCTTCAACACCAAGCTCGACCCTGCTGCCCGGCGGACGGCAGAGGCGGAAGGCGTCGAGGTCCGGACGTACGACATCATCTACCGGCTCACCGAGGACATGCAGGCCGCGGTCAACGGCATGCTGGCGCCGGAGGAGATCGAGGTCGTCGAGGGCCGCGCAGAGGTCCGGCAGATCTTCCGTGTCGGCAAGAGCACGGTCATCGCCGGCAGCTACGTGACGGACGGCCGCATTGTTCGCGGCGGTGCTCGTGTCTACCGCGGTGGTCGACTCATCGCGACCGATCGGATCGACTCCCTGCGCCGGTTCCGCGACGACGTCCGCGAGGTGGCCTCCGGCTTCGAGTGCGGCATCGGGCTTGCCGGGTTCCACGATCTCCAGGAGGGCGACATCATCGAGTGCTTCACGCAGCAGACGGTGTCGCGCGCCTCGCAGTCGTGACCGCGTGAGCGAGCGCACCGCACGGCTCGACGAGCTGCTGCGGGAAGAGATCAGCGCGATCATCGCCCGGGAGGTGCAGGATCCACGGGTCGGCTTCGTGACGGTCACGGAGGTGGACGTCACCCCGGATCTCGGCCATGCGAACGTCTGGGTCTCGGTGATCGGGACGGAGACGGAGCGCCGGGACTCGCTGCGCGCCCTGGGCCGGGCGATGCCCTTCGTCCGGCATCGCCTCGGCGAGCTGCGGCTGAAGCGGATCCCGGAGCTGCACCTTCGCCAGGACGATTCGGCCGAACGGGGGACGCGCCTGCTCCGGATCATCGATGAGCTGGAAGCCGGCGAGGAGCCCGCGCCCCCGGGCACCGGCGAAACGCTGCCGACGCCGGGCCCGGCGCGGGTCATCGAGATCGAACCGGGCGCCGCGGATGGGGAGGTGTCGACCCGCGGAGGTCGATCGCGGTCCCGTCCCGGGCGCCCACGGCGGTCACCGCCGCCGCCCGCACGGGGAACGTCGAGGCGCCGTCCGTGAGCGACGGTGAGACTCGAGCTCCCATGACCGAAGGGCGTGTCCCGGTTCCGGCTGCCTCGACGTCGCGCGCGGGCCGGGCGGCCCCCGCGGGGCCGGCGAGTCCGGCGCCGGGCCTCGTCGCGTTGACGCGTGCCGACCTCGCGGCCGTGCCGACGGAGGTCGTGGCGCGCATTCGCGGCGCACGGCGGGTGATGACCATCTGCCACCGTGACCCAGAAGCCGATGCCCTCGGGGCGTCGCTCGCCCTTGCCCTGGCGATCGAGACGCTCGGCGCCGTCGCCACGCCGGTCTGCTCGGACCCGGTGCCGCCCATGTACGGCTTCATGCCGCAGATCGGGCGGTTTCGGGTGTCGCCGGACCCGGACATGGACTATGACCTCATCGTCGTGAGCGACTGCGGCGACCTCGCGCGCGTGGGAGCCGTGCTGACGGACCATGCGGAGCTGTTCTCCCGGGTGCCGATCGTCGACATCGACCACCACGGGTCGAACCGCGGGTTCGGCGCGGTCGACTGGATCGATCCGACGGCCGCGGCCGCCTGCGAAATGGAGACGCTGCTGCTGCCGCTCCTTGGCGTGCCGTTCACTGCCGCCGATGGCGCGATCGCCGCGAGCCTGCTCTCGGGCGTCGTCATCGATACGGCGAACTTCCAGCACCCGAACACGACCCCGCGGACCCTTCGCGCAGCGAGCGAACTCCTCGCGGCCGGAGCGCCGCTGTACGAGATCGCGAAGCGGCTGTACCGCACCAAGCCCAACAACCAGCTGCGATTGTTCGGGCTGGTGCTCGCGAGGCTCGAGTCGGCACTGGACGGCCGCCTGGTGTGGTCGACGCTGCTGCCTGCGGACTTCGAGGACGCAGGGGCCACGCAGGCCATGTCGGAGGGGCTCATCGACCTGCTGGCCCAGTCGGAGACCGGCGAGGTCGCGATTCTCTTCAAGGACCTCGGCGGGCAGACCCGGATGAGCGTTCGAACGAAGGACGGCGGAGTCGATGCGATCGCGCTGACGGGCGGCTTCGGGGGCGGCGGCCATCCGCGCGCTGCGGGCGCGACGATCGAGCTGCCGATCGCGGAGGCCCGACCGCTGGTGTTGGCGGCGGCCGAGGCGCTGATTCGAACCTGGGCAGCGTCGGCGGAGCGCGCATGAGTGAGGCCACGGATCCGGGACGGGAACTCGAAGGGCCGGTCATGGACGAGCGCCCGAGTCCCGGGTTCGGAGACGACGCCGCGGCCGCGGACCCCCGAGCGACGGCTGACGACGGTGGCGCGGCTGACGCCGGAGCGGCAGCGGACCCGGAGCCGGTCACTGGCCCGGGTGCAGCTGCCGATCCCGGAGCGTCGGCGGATCTCGGAGCGGCAGCGGCCCGGAGCCGGTCACTGGCCCGGGTGCAGCTGCCGATCCCGGAGCGTCGGCGGATCCCGGGGCGGTCGCTGGCCCCGATGTGGCGGCTGATCCCGGAGCAGCGGCTCGACCACGCCCGACCACCGGGCGGAGCGGGACCGTTCACGGCCGCGGCTCCAACATCGACCTGGACGGCATTCTCGTTGTCGCCAAACCAGCCGGCCCGACCTCGCATGACATCGTCGCGCTCGTGCGCCGGCTGACCGGCGTGCGCCGGGTCGGCCACGGCGGAACCCTGGACCCGTTCGCCGCCGGCGTCCTGCCCGTCTTCCTCGGGCGGGCCACGCGCATGGTCGAGTACCACGCAACTGACGAGAAGGCCTACCGTGCGGACGTGGTTCTCGGCGCTCGCTCGAGCACGGACGACCTCGACGGCGAGCTGACGCCCACGGGGATGCCGGTTCCCGCGCGCGTGGAGGTCGAGGCGGCTCTCGCGGGCTTCCGCGGCTCGATCGAGCAGGTGCCGCCGGACTACTCCGCGGTGAGGATCGCCGGCCGTCGGGCCTACCAGCTTGCGCGCCACGGCCAGAAGCCCGAGCTGCACCCGCGGCAGGTCGAGATCCGCGAGCTCACGATCCTCGGCTGGAACGACGACGACGCCCTCCGACCGGTGATCTCCGTTGCGGTCCGCTGCTCGGCCGGCACGTACATTCGGGCCCTTGCAAGGGACCTTGGGGAGCGGCTCGGCTGTGGTGCATACCTCGCGGCACTTGCCCGCACTGCAAGCGGTCCATTCCGACTGGAGGGTGCGCACCCACTCGACGCGGTCCGGGAGATCCTTGCCAGGGGCGCAGTGGCAGACCTCCTGCTGCCGCCCGATGCGGGACTGGACGCGTACCCGAAGGTGGAGTTGGGCGCCGCGGACCTCGAGTCGCTCGCGCGGGGTCAGATCGTGCGGCATCGCGGAAGCCCGGTCTCAGAGGTGGGGCCGGGGGGGCTCCTGCGCATCGTGGATGGGAAGGGAAGGCTCGCCGCGATGGCCAGGCTCGAGGATGGGCGCCTGCACCCGGAGAAGGTCTTCGTGGCGGTCTTCGAGCTGACTGCCGAGCCAGAGTACGAACGTGCTTGTCCTCCACGCAATCGACGACATCCCCCGCGGGCTCCGATTCGTTGCGACGGTCGGCGTCTTTGACGGGCTCCACCGCGGTCACCGGGAGGTCCTGCACGCCACCTGCCGCGCGGCGGCGCGGTTGCACGCGCAGCCGCTCGTGATCACGTTCGAGCCCCATCCGGAGACCGTCCTCCGCGGCGTCACGCCACTGCTCCTCTGCGACCCCGCTGAGAAGCTTGCCGGCCTTGCCACGGCGGGCATCGGGGTCACGGTGATCCAGCGGTTCGATCGAGCGTTCTCGCAACAAACGGCCGAAGAGTTCCTGGATCGGTTGCGCGTTGGGCGGCAACTGGCGGGCCTGGTGATGTCGTCGGAATCGGCGTTCGGCCACGACCGGCAGGGCACGGCCGTGACCGTCCGGCGACTGGCGGAGGAGGAGGGCTGGCACCTCCTGGAATTGCACGTGGTCGAGAGGGGAGGGCAGCGCGTCTCGAGCCGGCAGGTCAGGGAGGAGATTCTGGCCGGCGGGCTGGGCAGCGCGCGCCGGCTGCTCGGGCGGCGCTATGCGGTCATCGGTGACGTGGTGCACGGCAACGGCCGCGGCCACGAACTCGGCTATCCCACCGCGAACCTGCACTTCGATGCGGAGGTGACGCTGCCGCCGGACGGCATCTACGCGGGCAGGGTGACATGGTGGGACGGCCCGGCCACCGATGCGTCAAGCATCCTGCGCTCCCCCGACCATGCCGCCGACGGCGTTGCGTCGCTCGGCGTGCGCCCGACGTTCGGCGAAAACCGGCGGCTGCTGGAGGTCCACCTCCTGGACTTCGACGGAGACCTGTACGGGAAGCGTCTGCGCCTCGAGTTCGTCCACCGGCAGCGCGGAGAGCGGCGGTTCCGCTCGGTCGCCGCCCTGATCGAGCAGATGGGGCATGACGTCGCGCGAACCCGGCGGATCCTTGCGCGACTCCCGGCGTCACCTGTTGCGGGGGGTGCTGGGCCGACGGCCGGCTGAGGCGCAGGGGCGGCGGTCCTGCCGAGGTGCGGCTCGGCCCGTCCGCGCGTGGGGCCCCGTGGCCTCCTGAACCTGCTTCCGTCCCCGACTCATGCACCCCGCCCCGCGCATCACTCGACGAGGGTCCGGCCGCGCAACGCCCCGAACGTGCCTCCCATGCGCGCCCGACGGCACATTCCGAAGGTCGCATCCCGGGTCGGCGCGAGAGGTGTCACCTCCGGATCAGCCCCGGCCGGCTCCCCCTGACTGCTGTGCTAGACTCCGCCGGAACTTGCAGAAGAATGGATGGTTGGAGGACCAAGTGCCGCTTGCGCGGGAGACAAAGGAAAGCGTGATGGCCGGGTATGCCACCCATGAGGGTGATACCGGCTCGCCGGAAGTCCAGATCGCGCTGTTGACAGAGCGAATAACCGGACTGACCGAGCACCTGCGCGGCTTTCCCAAGGATCATCACTCGCGACGCGGCCTCCTCAAGCTCGTTGGTCAGCGACGCCGGCTCCTTGCGTACCTGATGCGCAAGGACAACGCCAGGTATCGCACGGTCATCGGCCGGCTGGGTCTGCGCCGCTAGGCGCAAGCCTCGTGGCGGGCACCGCCCGCCTGCCGGTAACCGAACTCAGACCACGTCTGCCGAGGCCCATGTCGGGTGCCGGCATACAGCGCGCCGGGTCCGTCCTCCGTCCTCGTTGGAGGACAGATGGCAGTCACGACACTCACCACCGAGGTCGGTGGTCGCATGCTCACGATCGAGACCGGCAAGCTCGCATTGCTTGCCGGCGGCGCGGTCACCGTCCGGTACGGCGACACGTTGGTCCTTGGCACGGCCAACCGGTCCGAACCCCGCCCCGGTCTCGACTTCTTCCCGCTCACGGTCGACTTCGAGGAGCGCATGTACGCCGCCGGCAAGATCCCGGGCGGCTTCATCAAGCGCGAATCGCGGCCATCGGAGGCGGCGATCCTGGCGGCGCGGCTGACCGACCGCCCGATCCGTCCGCTGTTCCCGGAGGGCTACAAGGACGACGTGCAGATCGTCCTGACCGTCCTGTCGACCGACCAGGAGAACGATCCGGACACCATCGGCACGATCGCCGCATCGGCGGCGTTGACGATCAGCGAGATCCCCTTCCTCGGGCCGATCGCTTCGGTCCGCATCGGCCGAATCGACGGGCAGTTCATCGTGTGCCCGACCATCACGCAGCTCGAGGACTCCGAGCTGGACCTCATCGTCTCCGGGACGCGCGACGCGATCATGATGGTCGAGGCCGGGGCGAAGATCCTGCCCGAGGACGTGATGGCCGAGGCGATCATGTTCGGCCACCGAGCGCTGGCGCCGATCCTCGATCTCCAGGACCAGCTCCGCGAGATGGTCGGAAAGCCCAAGCGCATCCCGTACCTCGAGCCGGGCACAGACTCCGTCCTCGCCTTCCTCGATGCCGCCGAGGCCGGCCGGCCGTTCGTCGTGTTCGACGTGGAGACCACGAGCCGCGACGTGAGGCTGGGTGAACTCGTCGAGATCGGCGCGGTCCGGGTGGAGGGCGACCAGATCACCGACCGCTGGTCGAGCTTCGTCAAGCCGGCGCGATCGATCGTGGGAGCACAGCTCCACGGCATCACCGACGACGACGTCGCCAACGCCCCGTCGGCCGCCGACGCGGTTCGGAACTTCCTGGGTTGGGCAGGCGACGCGCAATTCGTCGGCCACAACGTCGGGTTCGACCTGGGCTTCATCAGGGCGGCACTTGCGGACGGCACCACGTTTTCGCCCGACCGCTACTTCGACACGCTGACGCTGGCGCGTGAGGCGTACCCGGACCAGGACGTCTTCAAGCTGGCCGAGCTCGCGCGGTACTTCGGCCTCGCGACGCAGCCGGACCATCGGGCCGCGACCGACGCGGAGGCGACTGCACAGCTGCTCCTCCACATGAAGAGCGAGCTTCCCGGCCGCGTCGCCGCGTATCGGGAGGCCGTCGCCGCGTCGATCCGCATGCGGGCGAATGGCGGCGACACGGCTGCTGCCGACGCCGCCCTGGATGCAGCCAAGGCCGAGTCGCGCCTCTCCAAGAGCCTCACGACGCTCCTTCACAAGAAGGTCGTGCGGCGGCTCGTCCTGGACGAGGGCGTCCGCATGGACGGCCGCGGCGTCGACGACATCCGGCCGATCTCGGTCGAGGTCGGGCTGCTGCCTCGTGCACACGGGTCGGCGCTGTTCACCCGCGGCCAGACCCAGGCGCTGACCGTCGCCACGCTTGGACCGTCGTCGGACGTCCAGCGGATCGACACGATCAGCCCCGAGGAGTCGAAGCGGTACCTCCACCACTACAACATGCCGCCCTACAGCACCGGCGAGAACAAGCAGATGCGCGGCCCCGGGCGGCGGGAGATCGGCCACGGCGCCCTGGCGGAACGGGCCCTGATCCCGGTCCTGCCCAGCCAGGAGGACTTCCCCTACGTCATCCGGCTGGTCAGCGAGTGCGTGACGTCGAACGGCTCGACGTCGATGGCTTCCACCTGTGGCTCGACGCTGGCCCTCATGGATGCCGGTGTCCCGATCAAGGCGCCGGTCGCCGGCGCGGCGATGGGCCTCGTCACCGAGGGCGACCGGTTCGCGGTGCTGACGGACATCCTCGGCAAGGAGGATGCCTTCGGTGACATGGACTTCAAGGTGACCGGAACGTCCGAGGGCATCACGGCCCTGCAGATGGACATCAAGGTCTCCGGCATCAACGAGGCGATCATCCGCGAAGGCCTGCGCAAGGCCTACGCCTCCCGCCTCTTCATCCTCGACAAGATGACGCAGGTCATCCCCAGCGCACGCCCGGAGATGAGCGAGTTCGCGCCGCGCATCATCACCATCAAGATCAACCCGGAGAAGATCCGCGACATCATCGGCAAGGGCGGCGCCACGATCCGCAAGATCCAGGAGGAGACGGGCACCGAGATCAACGTCGAGGACGACGGCAGCGTCGAGATCGCGGCCGTCAACTCCGACAACTCCCGCAAGGCGATCCAGTGGATCGAGAGCCTGACGCGCGAGGTCGAGGTCGGCGGGCTCTATCTCGGCAAGGTCACCCGGATCATGAATTTCGGCGCGTTCGTCGAGATCCTGCCGGGGAAGGAAGGGCTCGTCCGCATCGGCGAGCTTGCCGATTACCACGTGCCCTCGGTGGAAGACGTGGTCTCGATCGGTGACGAGATCATGGTCGTGGTGGTCGAGATCGACCGGCAGGGCCGGGTCAACCTCTCCCGCAAGGCAGCCATGCAGCGCCACCTGGCGAAGAGCGGCGTCTGACCGCTCCCGCACCCTGAGCTGAAGCGACGGCCCGCCGAAAGGCGGGCCGTTTCATCGGTGGCGACGTTGGCGACGCGGCCTTGAGCGGGACGCGGATCGTCACTCGGCGTCAGTCCGAGCGTCACGGTCATAACCGTCGGCCGCCTTGTCTCATATCGGCCGATTCCGACCGGAGAAGTCGCGCCCGCGAGGCTGGTTCTTCCCAATTCGGCATCCGGCGCCGATGTGAGGCAAACCGGAGCCCGTCACGCGTTTCGGTGGTCCGATCGCGTCCGATTTGATGCGACGTGAACGACCTGGCTCGGCGCCGTCGCGGAGGCTCGCCTGTAGCGGGTAGGCCCGCCCGCCGGCCCTCTGAGCGTACGTCCGATCCGACCGGGGTGACGCGGTATGATCGACCTGCCGCCCAACCCAAGAGACGGATGGAACAATGGCCATCGAACTGCAGCCCAAACCCCTGACCGTCGCCGTCGTCGGCGCCACCGGCCTGATCGGCAACATGATGGTCACCGTACTTTCCGAGCGGGAATTCCCCGTCGGCGAGTTCCGGCCCATGGCGTCGCGTGCGGACGGCCGCACCGTCTCCTTCGGCGGCCGCACGTGGCCCGTCGTCGCAGGCCGCGCCCGAGGCCTTCGAGGGCGTCGATATCGCCCTGTTCTCGGCCGGCGGCGGCCCATCCAGGGTCCTTGCGCCGGAGGCCGCCAGACGCGGGACCCTCGTCATCGACAACTCGTCCACGTGGCGCATGGAACCGGGCATTCCCCTCGTGGTGCCCGAGGTGAACCCGGACGACGCCGCCGAGCACGAGGGCATCATCGCCAACCCAAACTGCTCGACCATGCAGCTCGTGCCCGTGCTCATGGCGCTTCGCGACGCCGTCGGACTCGAGCGCGTGATCGTCGACACCTACCAGTCGGTCAGCGGCACCGGCGGGAAGGCCGTCGCGGAGCTCGAAGCGCAGATCGCCGCCCACGCCGCCGGCCGCCCCAAGGAGTGGAAGGTCTATCCCCACCCGATCGCCTTCAACGCGATCCCGGAGATCGACGTCTTCCGCGATGACGGGTACACAAAGGAAGAGTGGAAGGTCATGGTGGAGAGTCGGAAGATCCTCCACCTGCCGGATCTCGCCCTGTCCTGCACGGCGGTCCGGGTGCCCGTGCTGGCCTCGCACTCGGAGGCCGTGCACGTGGAGACCCGTGACCCGATCGACCCGCAGACCGCCCGCGAGCTGTTCGCACGGGTGCCCGGCGTGGTCGTGGTCGACGATCCCGCGACCCACAGCTACCCGCTTGCCACCGACGCCGCCGATCACGATGAGGTCTACGTCGGCCGGATCCGCCAGGACAGCTCACGCTCGGACGGTCGGGGCCTGGCGTTCTGGGTGGTCTCCGACAATCGGCGCAAGGGCGCTGCCACGAACGCCGTCCAGATCGCGGAGCTCGTCCTCCAACGGGGCTGGCTGGAGCCGGCCTCGCGGCGCCACAACGGGGCATCGTGACGCCCGACGAGCGACTGGCAGCGCTCGACGTGATCGCCGCCGAGGTCCGGGTCTGCACCCGGTGTCGGTTGGCCGCCGGCCGAACCCGGGCGGTACCGGGCGAGGGACATCCCGACACGGAGGTCGTGTTCGTGGGAGAGGGACCCGGATTCAACGAGGATCAGCAGGCCCGCCCGTTCGTCGGGCCGGCCGGCGCGCTGCTCAATGACCTGCTCGGATCGATCGGTTGGAAGCGCGAGGAGGTGTTCATCACGAACGTCGTGAAGTGTCGGCCGCCCGGCAATCGCGATCCGGAAGCAGACGAGATCGCGGCGTGCAACCCGTTCCTGCGCCGTCAGCTGGAGGTGCTGGATCCGGCCCTGGTCGTCACCCTCGGCCGCTTTTCGATGGCCACGTTCATGCCCGGGGCCAAGATCGGGACCGCTCACGGCACCGTTCGCCCGGTTGATCCGGCGACCGGCGCCCGTTCGGCAACGGTCTTCGCGATGTACCACCCCGCGGCGGCCCTCCGCCAGCAGTCGCTGCGCGAGACAATGGCGGTCGACATGTGCTCCATCCCCGAGACGCTCATTCGGGCCCGGGCCGCTCGGGCCAGCCTCCCCGACGTTGCTTCGACGGCCCCGCTGCCCCGTCTGCCCCGCCCGACGCGCCCGATCCGTCGGTGACATCCGGCGCGCGGCCATCCGACCAGGATGATTTCGTGAGCCTCTCCCCGGAGCCCGCCGATGCCGCTGCGGCGGCCATCGCCGTCGTGGACCCGACGTTTGCCCTGGCCGACCCGGTTGCCGTTCTCCCACCCGAGGCCGTCCCGGCCGACCCCGGCCAGCTGAGCCTGTTCTGATGAGCATCGCCCGCCCGCCGGTCGTGCCCGGCCAGGTCCTGCGCATCCTGCCGCTCGGCGGCATCGGGGAGATCGGCAAGAACCTGACCGTCTTCGAGTACGGCGACGAGATCGTCGTCGTGGACTGCGGCCTCATGTTCCCCGACGAGGAGATGTTCGGCATCGACCTCGTCGTGCCGGACGTCACGTACCTCAAGGAACGCCGCTCGCACGTCAAGGCGTTCTTCATCACCCACGCCCACGAGGACCATGTCGGCGGGCTGCCGTACGTCCTTCCCGAGTTCCCCGGCGTCCCGATCTACGCCTCGACGCTCGCCCGCGGACTGCTGGGCAACAAGATCAAGGAGCACAAGCTCCACTCGAACCCGCTGCTCTCGCTCGAGCCGGGCGATACCGTCGACCTCGGTGCCTTCTCCGTGCGGCCGTTCCGGATCGGCCACTCGATCCCGGACGCCATGGGCCTCGCCATCTACACGCCGCTGGGCACGGTCGTCCACACGGGCGACTTCAAGTTCGACCACACGCCGGTCGACGGCAAACTGTCCGACTTCCACGAGCTTGCGCGCCTCGGCGCCGAGGGCGTCCTCTGCCTCATGTCGGACTCGACCCGCGCCGAGAACCCCGGCTACACGCCGTCGGAGCAGACGGTCGGCGAGGCGTTCCGGGACATCATGTATGGGCTGGAAGGCCGCGTCATCGTCGCCACCTTCGCCAGCAACATCGCGCGCATCCAGCAGGTGTTCGACGCCTCGGCGACGTTCGGCCGCCGGGTCGCGGTCATCGGCCGCTCCATGGAGCAGAACAGCCGGATCGCCACCGATCTCGGGTACCTGAAATTCGAGCCCGGCCAACTCGTGGCCAAGGACCGCATCAAGGACGTGCCGGATAACCAGCTGACGATCGCGACGACCGGCGCCCAGGGCGAGCCGATGGCCGGCCTCGCGCGCATGGCCAACCGCGACCACCGGTTCGTGGAGATCGTGCCGGGCGACACGGTCATCGTCAGCGCGAGCCCGATCCCGGGCAACGAGGAATACGTCGCGCGCACGATCGACAACCTCTTCAAGAACGGAGCGAACGTCTTCTACCACACCATCAAGCGAGCCCACGTGTCGGGGCATGCCAGCCAGGAAGAGCTGAAACTGATGCTCAACCTCACGCGGCCCAAGTCCTTCATCCCCATTCACGGCGAGTTCCGGATGCTCGTCCAGCATGGCCGCCTCGCCGCGGAGGTGGGCGTCCCGCCGGAGAACATCTTCATCATCGAGAACGGCCAGTCGATCGAGTTCCTCCCGAACGGCACCGCCCGGCGCGGCATGCGCGTCGAGGCCGGCATGGTGCTCGTGGACGGGATCTCGGTCGGGGAAGTGGGCGACATCGTGCTGCGGGACCGGCGCGCCCTTGCCAACGACGGGATGTTCCTGGTGGTCGTGACGGTCGACAAGCAGACGGGCGCCCTGATCGGCAAGCCGGAAATCGTGACCCGCGGCTTCGTCGCGGCACCGGATGAGCGCATGATCGCGGGTGCCACCGAGCGGATCGCGCGGTCGATCGAGAACCCCGGCGACCACCTGAGCGAGATCGGCCTGTTGAAGGCGCAGATCAAGGACGGGCTGTCGCAGTACCTGTACGAGCAGACGAAACGGCGCCCGATGGTCCTCCCGGTGGTGGTGGAGGTCTGACCCATGGCGGGCAAGCCGCGCCGGGGGACGAAGGCGACCCCGACGCCCCGGCCGCGCCGGACCACATCGCGATCCCGGAGCCGTTCCACCTGGGCGGCGACGGTCCGATCGACGCTGCGCGTCTCGCCCGGAACGCTGCGCTCGATTCTCGGGCTCGTGCTGCTCGTCCTCGGCGCCGTGACGCTCATCGCGCTCTTCCTGCCCTCGGCGGGGATCCTCAACCGGTACGTGGACGGGGTGCTGCACCCCGGGTTCGGCCTGGGTGCGTGGCTCCTCGCCGTGTTGCTGCTGGTCGCGGGCGTGCTCGTCGAGCGATCGCCGACCGTCGGGACCGGCTGGGGCATGGCGGCGATCGGTGGCCTGATCTGCTTCCTCGGCGCCGAAGGGTTGATTCACCTCGTCTCGGGGCAGGGGAGCAGGCCCGCGGACCTGGCGCAGGGCGGCGGCTGGGTGGGCAACTGGTTCAGCTCGACGCTGACGGCGCTGGTCAGCGCCCCGGGTGCCTTCGTGGTGCTGCTCGGCATCACCGTCGCGGGGATCCTGCTGCTCTTCAACCTCACGCTGCGCGAGATGTTCCGGCCGGTGCAGGCAGGCGGGCGCGCGGTGGCGAGCGTCGCGAGTGCCACGGTGGCCGTCGCGCTGCCGCGGGCGCCCGATGCCGCGGACGGCAATTCGGACGTCGCGCCGGAGCCGCGACCCGCCGCGACCCGCGGCCGGGCTCGGTCCCCGGAGGCCGGCGCGGCACCGGGGCCGGTTCGGGGAACCGCAGGCGCGTCCGGTTCCTCGGCCGCGGCACTGTCTCCGGCCGCGGCAGCCTCCACGGCCCCGCCGCCGGAGCTTCCAACGCCGATCTCCAGCCCCGTGCCGATCAGCCAGACCGTGTGGGCCGGCAGCGCGGCAATCGGCGTGCCTTCCGAGACGGGGCGGCTGACGCCGGCACCGTCCATCGCTCCCGCCGGTGGCCGCGCCTCGGTCGGCCTCGCCGAGCCTGCGCCCATCGGCAGCGGCGTCCCGGGCGCCGCCGAGAACGGAGCGGGCGATGCCGGCCCCGTTGCACCACCGAAGCCCCGCACGTGGATCCTGCCGCCGCTCGACGACCTGGACCCGCACGCCGTCCGCGCCGTGGCAAACGGCCTCGACCACGACCTCAACATCCGGATCATCACGGACAAGCTGCGCAGCTTCCAGATCCACGCGGAGGTCGTCGCGACAAATACCGGCCCGGTCGTGACGCAGTACGAAGTGAAGCCCGATCCGAACATCAAGCTCTCGCGCATCGAGGCCCTCGCCGACGACCTGGCCATGGCGCTCGCCGCGCGGAGCATCCGCATCGTGGCCCCCATTCCGGGCCGCGACGTCGTCGGGATCGAGATTCCCAACCACTCGGCCGATGTCGTCGGCTTCCGCAGGCTGTACGAGGACGCCCAGATGGCGGCCGCCACGAGCAAGCTCACGTTCGCCCTCGGACGCGACGTCTCAGGCAAGGCCTACGCGGTGGACCTGGCCCGGATGCCGCACCTGTTGATCGCCGGCGCGACCGGCTCGGGTAAGAGCGTCTGCGTGAACGCGCTGATCACCAGCTTCCTGATGCGCGCCACGCCCGACGAGGTGAGGCTCGTCCTGGTCGACCTGAAGCGCGTCGAGCTGGCACAGTACGACCGCCTGCCGCACCTGCTGACGAGCGTGATCGTCGAGGCGCATCACGCCCGGGCCGCGCTCAACTGGGCGGTCGGCGAGATGGAGGAGCGGTACAAGAAGCTGGCCGGCCGTTCCGAGCGCAACATCGCCGCCTACAACAGCAGCTACAAGGTGCCGCCGGACGAGCGCCTCCCGTACATCGTGATCGTGATCGACGAACTGGCCGACCTCATGATGCGCGAGGGCCGGAAGGTGGAGGATCCGGTCGTCAAGCTTGCCCAGAAGGCCCGGGCGGTCGGCATCCACCTGGTGCTCGCGACCCAGCGGCCGTCGGTCAATGTCGTCACGGGCCTCATCAAGGCCAACGTTCCGAGCCGGATCGCGTTCGCCATGTCCTCCAACGTGGACAGCCGCACCGTTCTCGACCAGCCGGGCGCCGAGGACCTCATCGGGCGCGGGGACATGTTGTACCAGCCCGCCGACCTCCCGCGGCCGGTGCGTCTCCAGGGCGTCTTCGTGAGCGACGCCGAGGTGCGGGCCGTGACCGACTTCTGGCGAGACCAGGCCCCGGAGACCGACTACGACGCGGACCTCCTCGAGGGCGCCGAGGAGGAGGGCGGGGACGGGGGCCAGTTCGGGTGGCTGGTGAAGGCGGCCGAGGACCCGCTGACACCGCGCGCGGCGGAGCTCGTCATGCTGACGGGCAAGGCGAGCACCTCGATGATGCAGACGAAGCTCAAGGTGGGCTTCAACCGGGCCAGCCGGCTCATGGAGGAGCTGGAGCAGTTCGGGATCGTGGGACCGCAGGATCCCCGCAACCCGGCCGTCCCGAGGCAGGTCTACGGGCCGGAGAATTGGCTCCGGAGCATGTCCGACGTCGACGACGACTGAGCTCGCGTGATGCCATCGGCCGCCGCCGGTCCGCCGCCCGACTCCGGCCCGCGGGCAGGTCCGGTGAGCCACCCGGCACGCTCCCTGCACCAGCTCGGCCGGTTTTGTCAAGGGTCCTGCGCACCGCGAGATCCGGAAGCCGGACTACTGGTCTCGGTGCGGACCGCGTATGCTGTTCGGGACAGTGAGGGCGCTGCCGGCACTTGCACGGAGGCGCGCACGAGGGGACATTCAGACTCATGACCGCCCGCCACCACATCCGCGTCGGAGGCCGCATCGGCCGAGGCAGCTCGCCGATCGACGCGACGCCCGCCCCGAGCGTCGGCGAGATGCTGTACTCGGCGCGGGAACGGAAGGGCGTCGATCTCCAGCGCGCCGAGCGCGACACGAAGATCCGGGCGCGGCACCTCGCAGCCCTCGAGAACGACGAGTACTCCCAGCTTCCCGGGACGGTCTATGCGCGCGGCTTCCTGCGCAACTACGCCGTCTACCTCGGGCTTGACCCGGACGAGATCGTTGCCAACTGGCAGGCCGAGCACGCGCCGGCGCTGCAGACCCCGGAAGAGTCGATCGTCATGCCGCCCCAGCCGATCGCGGAGCCGATGGGCCACTTCCGCTTCACGCGTCGGATGTTCGCGCTTGCTGCTTTGACCGTCCTGGTGTTGCTGTTCGTCGGCTACGTCGGGCTGCAGGTCGTGCGCTACGCGCAGGTGCCGTCGCTCGGCTATTCGGGCGCCCAGGTCCTCGACCTGCCGGCGGATGCGCAGACCGTGACCCTCAGCGGCACGGGCACGGCCGGCGCCACGATCGGCGTATGGCAGGCGGGCCAGCAACTCGAAGACGGCCCAGGCGGGTCCGGCCGGGGCGTGGTCCATCGACATCGCGGTGACCAGGGGCCGCAACGACTTCGCCCTGACGTCGACCGACCCCACCAGCGGCAAGCAGTCCCCATCGGTCAACGTCATCGTGAACGTGGCCGTTCCGGCCACTCCGACGCCGATCGCCACGGCGTCTCCGACCCCTGTCCCCACCTCCTCGGCGGGCCTGCCGATTCCCGTCGCGCAGCTGTCGATCACGCAGCCCGCCGACGGCGCGCAGGTCGCGAGCGGAGCGGTCGCGGTCACCGGCACGACGAACGCGACCGGGGTGACGATCACAGCCTCGTATGTCGGTCCGGCCGGCGTCGGCGCCCCGTCGCCCGCGCCGCCGGCCGCGGCGTCGCCCACCCCCGGCGGCGCCCCCGCTCCGGGCATTCCGGCGGCGGCCCCGGCGCCGCCGGCACCTCCGGCCGTGCACGTGGCGGCCACGAGCGGGGCGTTCAGCGGCTCGACGGCGCTCACGCCGGGACGCTGGGCCATCGGTGTCGCAACCGACCAGAGCGACACGCTGGCGTCAGCCACCAGGTCGGTGACCGTGGACGTCGCCAGCGCCGGTGGCTTCGTGGTCATCGTCACGGCCCGCGGCGCGCCTGCCTGGATCAGCGCGTGGACCGACGGCAATCTCGTCGAGAAGGGGCGCGTATTCCGGAACGGCGACAGCGCGACCTACACGGCGAAGAACCAGGTCGTCGTGCACACCGGGAACGCGGGGGCGACGGACTTCATCGTCGACGGGCGCGACCTCGGGACGCTCGGCGGCGACGGCGCCGTCCAGACGTGGCAGTTCGACAAGGGCAAGCCGCCCCACAGGCAGTAGGGAGCCGGGCGTTGGTCGACGCTGGGAAATCGGTGGCCGACGAGGCGGCGGAGAATCAGTCGGCCGAGGGAGACGCGGCCGGCAGGCAGGAAGCGGCCCCCGGTCCCGATGCCGCCGGTGGGCCGGAAGCCACCGTCGGGCCCGATGCGGCCGGTGGGCCCGATGCGGCCGGTGGGCCCGATGCGGCCGGCGAGCCGGAGGCGGCTTCCGGTCCCGACGTGATGGTCTTCCTGGCGGAGCGAATCCAGGAGCGGGCGCTCGCGCTCGGGTTCACGCTCTCGACCGCGGAGTCGTGCACCGGGGGCCTGATCGGGCACATCCTCACCACGGTCCCGGGATCCAGCCGCTACTACCTCGGTGGAGCCGTCACCTACAGCGATGCCCTGAAGCGCTCGGTCCTCGGCGTCCAGTCCGAGGCGCTGGAACGGCACGGCGCGGTGTCAGCGCAGGTCGCCGTCGCGATGGCCGAGGGCGCGCGCCGCAACTTCCACAGCGACCTTGCGGTCGCGGTGACCGGTATTGCCGGGCCCGGTGGCGGCAGCGACGCCAAGCCGGTCGGGCTGACCTACGTCTGCGTCGCGGACGTCGCGGGCCACTCGGTGCAGCGCCATCGCTGGACCGGGGACCGCGCGGAGAACAAGCTGGAGACGGCCTTCGCGGCGCTCGTGATGGTCCTGGAGTGCCTGGAGACCACCGTGCGGCAACGCGCCGTCGCGTCGGCCGGCGCCCCGGCATGACCCGGTCGAACGAGGATATCGGCAGGGGCCTTGCGCCGGCACGGGCGTCCCGACCAATTCGGGCGGGGGAGCGGCTGCACGTCGTCGGAGCCGCCGGTGCCGGTGCCTCGGCGGCGGCCCTGCTGGCTCACTCGGCCGGCGCCCTGGTCACGGGTTGCGATCCCGGCGGCGCCTCGCAGTACACGGCACCGATCGAGTCGGCGGGCATCCCGATCGCGTGGGAGCACGACGCCGCCCACGTCGCGGGCCCGTCCGGCCGCCTCGTCGACCGCCTGGCCGTCACCAAGGCACTGACGTCCATCGCACCGGATCACCCGGAACTGGAGGCGGCTCGCGCGGCCGGCGTCCCGATCGAGGCGTGGCAGCAGGTCATCGCCGACGCCGCGGCATCACACGGTGGCGCCCTCGTGGGTATTGCGGGGACGCACGGCAAGTCGACGTCCAGCGGCTGGCTCGTGCACCTGCTCGCCGGCGCGGGGCTGGACCCGGCGGCGTTCGTCGGGGCGCTGCATGCCGGCGACGCTGACGGGCGGAATTCGCTCGACGGCCCGGTGGGGGAGGGGTGACGTCTTCGTCGTCGAGGCGGACGAGTACGCCGGCAATTTCGATCCCTATCGGACGGACGTCGCGGTGCTGCTCAACGCCGAGTGGGACCACCCGGACGTCTTCGCCGACGAGGATGCCGTGCTGGACGCCTTCGAGGGCTGGTTGCGGCTGCCGGGCGCGGAGGGCCGGACGCTTGTCGCGAACGTGGGCGACCCGGGCGTCGCGCGCCTGATGGGGCGGCTTGTCGACTGGCCGGGACGGATCGTGCGTGTCCTCCTTGCCGCTGGTGACTTCGGTGTGTCCTGGACGAGCCGTCCCGGCGACCTGGTGGTCTCGGCGACGTTGGACGGCCATGGCGGGCTTCGGGCGTTCCCGGATCGGCCGTTCCCCGGTCTGCCGTTCGCCGCCACGATCCGGTCGTTGACGACCGAGCCACTTCTCCTCGCAGGTCGCCACAATGCCGCCAATGCCCTGTGCGTCGCGGCGGCAGCGATGGTCCTCGGCGTGCCGGCCGACGCCGTGGCGCGCGAATTGGCCACCTTCGGTGGGGTCGGGCGTCGCCTGGAACTCAAGGGCGTGCCGCAGGGAATCTCGGTCTACGACGACTACGCTCACCACCCCACGGCGATCGCCGCCACCATGGCGGCCCTCAGGGAGCGATATCCGCGCCGTCGGCTGTGGGCCGTCTACGAGCCGCTGACCTTCCATCGGACCGCCGCGATGCTCGAGCAGTTCGCCGACGTCCTCGCCACCGCCGACGTCGCCGTGATCGCGGACATCTGGGCCGGCCGCGACCCGGACACCACCATCACCAGCGCCGGCGCGCTCGCGGCGGCGATCTCGGCCCGGGGCAGGGCGCCCGCGTCGGCACCCGGTTCGGTCGAGGAAACGGCGGATTACCTCGCGGCCCGCGTCCGTCCGGGGGACGTCGTGCTGGTGATGGGCGGCGGACGGTCGTACGTCATCGCGCAGCGGCTGGTGGAGCGCCTTTCCTCCGTCGGGGCCGAGTAGACTCTAGGAGTGCCCACGCTCACGCCCGGTGATGGCCAGGATCTTCTGGACGCGTTCAAGCGCGCATGGGAGGCGCGGGATCCCGATCTCGGCACGAGCCTGTTCAGCGAGGACGGGGAGTTTCGGACGGATCCCTTCGACGAACCCGTGCGAGGCTCCCTCGCGATCCGCGAGTTCTGGAACCGGCACGCCGCGACGCAGACCAACGCCGAGTTCGACGCCGAGCGCGCCTGGGTCGTGGACGGCGCCGTGCTGTCGAGCTGGCACGGGGCGGCCACCGAGCGGGCAACCGGACGCCGGACGCGGCTCCGCGGCTTCATGACCATGGAGCTCGACGAGGCGCGGAAGGTGGTGCGAGCGCGCCAGTGGATCGTCGGCCGGATCGTCGGGACAGACTCGACGGTCAGGCCCGAGCTCGCGGAGGATGCCGGCCATGGCAGGTGAAGTCTCGTTCGACGTCGTCAGCGACTTCGATCGCCAGGAACTGGTCAACGCCCTCGACCAGGTCCGGCGGGAGATCATCACCAGGTTCGATTTCAAGGGGGCGCTTGCCGAGCTGGTGCTGGGCAAGGAGGAGATCACGCTTCGGACGGACAGCGAGATGCGCGCCCGTGCGATCCGCGACCTCATCGAGTCGAAGGCCGTGCGTCGCGGCCTGAGCCTCAAGATCTTCGATTGGGGAGTACTGGAACCTGCCGGCGGCAGCACGTACCGCCAGCAGATCGGGCTTCGACGTGGTCTTCCGGAAGACCTGGCGAAGAAGATCACGAAGCTGATCCGGGATGACTACCCCAAGGTCAAGTCACAGATCCAGGGTGATGCAGTCCGCGTGAGCGGCAAGAGCAAGGACGAGCTGCAGCGGGTGATCACCCGACTGCGTGCGGAGTCCGAGGAGTACCCCGTGGCCCTCCAGTTCGAGAACTACCGATGAGCGCCGCAGACGAATTCCTGACGGCCGAATCGCGAACCGACGTTGCGTCGTCGGAAGCCCCGTCGCCGCCGGCAGCGGCGGGTGGCGCGCCGCCCGAGCCCGGCACAGACGAGTCCGGGCCGGTCCTGCACCTGCACGGCGAGCCGATCACAGTCATGGCCGCGACCGTTGAATGGGGATCGGCGGACGTGATGGCCGAGCCGACGGAAGGGGATGTCGTCCCGGCCCCGAGACCGGCCGAAGCCACGGAGGCCACCGGGGCCACGCCGGAGGCGGCGGTGGCCGAGACCTACGCACCCGGGCCCGAGGCGCCGCCCGCCGAGACCTCGCACCCGGGGCCGAGGCGCCGCCCGCCGAGACCGACGCACCCGGGGCCGAGGCGCCGCCCGCAGACCCGGCCGAGTCCGACCTCTCGACGCCGACCGAGGCCGAGATGGCCGAGGCCCCGAGCGCCGGTGAGGAGACTGCCGGGACAGCCCTCGAGCCCAGGCAGGAAGCGGGCTCGGAGCCCGTGACCGGCGCAGGGCCCGCCGGCGAGCCTTCGCCCGGCGCGCCCGTCGGCGAGCCCTCGCCCGGCGCGCCCGCAGCCCAGCCTGCCGCCGGACCTTCGCCCGGCGAGGGCGTACCCGAGCTCGAGCCCGGCGCACGCACACCCGAGCCCGAGCCTCGGCCGGTCGAGCCTGCCGGTCCCGCGATCTCCATCGGTCGAGCCATCGCCGACGCGTTCGCCGGTGCGGGGGCTCGATTCGCCTTCACCGTCCCGGGCGAGACATTCCTGCCCCTCATCGACGGCCTGCTGGGCGCCGGCGTCCGGGTTGTCGCGACGCGCCACGAGGGTGCGGCGTCGTTCATGGCCGAGGCGGCCGCCCAGCTGACAGGCCGGCCGCAACTGGTGCTCGGCACCCGCGCGGTCGGAGCCGCCAACGCGGCGATCGGCATTCACACGGCCCGCCAGGATTCTGCGTCGCTGGTGGCCATCTTCGGCCAGGTGCACCGCAACCTGCGCGGAAAGGAGGCATTCCAGGAGGCGGACATCGCCTCCACGATCGGGGGGCTCGCGCCGTGGTCGGCGGAAGCTCACGATGCCGGCGAGGCCGTCCGCCTCGTCGCCGAGGGGTTGCGCCGCCTGGGTCGCGGCCGCCCCGGGCCCATCGTGCTCGCGCTTCCCGAGGACGTCCTGGACGAACCCCTGAAGGGGAGCGTCCCGGAGATCCACGGCGTGGCCTCCGGGCCCGCGGCAGACCGGATGGCGGTACGCCAGGTTCTGCGCTGGCTTGCCGCATCCGAGCGTGGCGTGATCCTCGCCGGCGGCGGCGTCCTGCGGGCGCGTGCCAGCAAGCGCCTGATGGCGCTCTCCGAGGCGCTGGCGGTGCCCGTGATTGCGTCCTGGCGCCGGCCGGATGTCTTCCCCAACGACCACCCGCACTATCTCGGGATGACAGGCTACTGGGCGGCACCCACCGTGCACCAGCGCCTGCTCGACGCGGACGTGATGCTCGTCCTCGGCTGTCGGCTCAGCGAGATCAGCAGCTTCGGCTACACCATCCCGGGTCCCCGGACGCGATGGGCGCACGTGGACCTGGAGCCCCGGACCGGGGGCGCGGGCCTGCACGCTCCGTCGCTGGCCGTGCCGGGAGACGCGGCGCGCTTCCTGGATGCCTGCTGGAGCGACCTTCGCGGCGCGGCACTCGACGCGGAGATGCGGACCCTCCGGGAGCACGGCATCGAAGCCGACCGGGCAGCCTGGCTCGAGGCGAGCCGTGTCGACACCGCGCCCTGGGACGGACCCGGTGTCCACCCCGGACGCATCGTCGCGACGATGCAGCGCCTCCTGCCGCCCGATGCCCTCATCGCCACGGACGCCGGCAATTTCGGCGGATGGGCGGCGCGGGGGTACCGGTTCGTTCGCCCGGGGACGTTCCTCGGCCCGACATCGGGCGCCATGGGCTACGGCCTCCCCGCGGCGATCGCGGCCTCGCTGGTCCGCCCGGACCGCCCGGCCATCGCGATCTGCGGCGACGGCGGCTTCGCGATGACCATGAACGAACTGGAGACCGCCGTCCGCGAGCGAGCGCATCCGATCGCGATCGTGTTCGACAACGGTGAGTACGGCACGATCCGGATGCACCAGGTCAGGGACGGACGCGAGCTGGCCGGGACACTGCTGGGAAGCATCGACTTCGCGGCAGTGGCGCGCGCGTGCGGCGCCCTCGGCTTCACGGTCGATACCGACGAGGAGTTCGCGCCGGCACTGGAGCAGGCCCTGGCCGCCCGCGCTCCTGCGGTGATCCACCTGCGAGTCGACCCGCGGTGGGTCTCGGTGGACGAGGTGCCATCAGGGACCTGACTCTCGACTTGCCGCCGAGCCTTTCGCCGGGCCTCCCGGCGAACGCGCGCGGAGGGCGGCCGGTGGGCCTGCCGCGTGGCCGGTGGGCCCACTGCGGCCGGTGCGCTTCGGCGATGCCGGAACCCGCAAGATTCCGAGGTCGTCCCGGAACCACCCCCGGCGCTCCCGCCGGTGTGTGTGTCTCTATGACAGATGCCGCTCCACGCGACGTTAGACGGCGTGCTTGGGCCGTCGGGGGCAGAACGCCGGGTGGGTTCACGCTCAGCAGGGCGGCAACGGAGCACGTGGAGCGGGTCTCGGCTGACATAGCGTCGCCACAGGCGACGGATGTCATGGAGATGATCGGGGCGGGTGACCCGGGCGCCTGCTTCTCAGGACGGATCTGTCCGGTTTGCCACGACCTGAGCCCGGTCCCCTGCGCGCATCATCCTGGAAGCGTCGATCCGCCACCCGTCAGCGTTGGCCGGACCATGGCGAGCGCCCCGTAGCTCTTGCCGGTTTCGGCGTCCGGACCGTTCATCTCGATCATGAAGCCGAGCCGGAGGTAGAACCGGATCGCCGGTTCGTTGCCGGCGAACACCCACAGCACCGTCCGCTGCGCGCCCCACCGGCTCGCCCAGGCGTCGAGCGCCTCGATCAGCCGTCGCCCGATCCCACGGCGGCGGCCGGCCGGATCGACCCACATCGAGAACAGCAGGACGTCGGTCGGCGGCCTGCGACGGCCGTTGACCAGTCCGAGAGCCACCCACGGCGGGCCGGTCTCGGCGATGAACCACGCCCGGCGATCCCCGCTCGCGGCGGCCCGTGCCTGCTGCCGCCACGTCTCCCCCGGGAGCATCGCAGCCTCTTCGGGGCGCTGCCCGAAGGCTTCCGGGGAGTCGTCGAAGGCTGCGCAGGCGCAACGCTCGAAGGAGCTCGGCGTCGTCGTCGCCGATTCGCCGGATCCTGATTTCCTCCACGTGCCGGAACGTAGCACGGACGACGGCGCTCGGACGGCCCACGGTGCGGAAGGGCGTGTACTTCTGCGCTCCGCCATCGCCGCCGCGCCACGTGGGTGCGTTCGCTCGATTTCGATAGGCTTGCCGTGTGCTCGAGCGCAAGTGGCTGATCCTCTCGAGCGTCTCCATCGGCACCTTCATGGCGACGCTCGACGGGAGCATCGTCAACATCTCGCTGCCGAAGATCCAGGAGGCGTTCGGGATCGACCTCGACCAGGTCGAATGGGTGGTCGTCGCCTACCTCCTGGTCATCGGTGCCACGCTCCTGCCGTTCGGCAGGCTCGGCGAGGTGCTCACCTTCAAGCGGGTATATCTCACCGGGTTCGCGGTCTTCACGATCGCCAGCGTCCTCTGCGGTGCTGCACCGAGCGCGGCCGCCCTCGTCGGCTTCCGAATCCTCCAGGGAGTCGGGGCCGGGATGCTGTCCGCGATGGGGCCCGCGATCGTCGCCCGCACGTTCGGCCCCCACGAGCGCGGACGCGCCCTGGGCCTGAATGCCATCAGCGTCTCCGTCGGGCTCAGCATCGGACCGGCGCTGGGCGGACTCCTCACCGAGTTCGGCACGTGGCGCGCCATCTTCTTCGTGAACGCACCCATCGGCATCATCGCGATCCTGTGGGCCGCCCGGATCCTCCCCGACGAGCGTCCCGGCGTCGCGCAGTCATTCGATCTTCGCGGCGCCGTGCTCTCCGCGGGAGCGCTGTTCGGCCTGCTGCTGGTACTCAGCGAGGCGGGGACGTGGGGCTGGACGAGCCCGCAGGTCCTGCTCCTGCTGGTCACGGTGGTCGTGCTCGGGGCCGCGTTCGTCGTGACCGAACTCCGAGCACGACAGCCGATGCTCGACCTCCGCCTGTTCCGGATCCGCGCGTTCGCCGCCGGTAACGCGTCGGTGGTCGTGGCGTTCTCCGGGCTTTTTACCGCGACCTTCCTGATGCCGTTCCTGCTCGAGAACGGTGCGGGCTATGCCCCGTTCGATGCCGGCCTCCTGCTCACGCCCGTCCCGATCGCCACCGCGATCGTGGCACCGTTCAGCGGCGCCCTGTCCGACCGGATCGGCCAGCGGCTGCCGGCCAGCATCGGCATCGCGACGCTGGCTGCCGGGTTGTTCAGCCTGACCCTGCTGCCGACGCCGTTCAGCGTCCCCGATCTCGTCTGGCGCCTGGTCCTGGTCGGCGTCGGCCTCGGGCTGTTCATGAGCCCGAACAGCAGCGCCGTACTCGGCTCGGTCCCGAGGCAGCGCATCGGAACCGCGTCGGGGACCCTGGCGGAAATGCGGATCGACGGTCAGGCCCTGGGGATCGCGCTCAGTGCCGCCGTCGTGGCAATTCGCCAGCCCGTGCACGCCGCGGCTGCCGCCGCCAGCGGGCTTTCCCCGGCGGCGGCGCAGGCAGCCGGGCTCGTCGGCGCCGTCCACGACGCATTCCTGGTGGCGGCCATCGTGTGCACGCTGGGTATCTTCACCAGCCTCGTTCGAGGACCGCGCAACCCGCCGGCCGCCGTGCTGGCGGGGGCCCGCGACGATGCGGCTGCACTCCCGGGCTGAGCGACCGCATCCACTGGCCGTGGGCCGCGCCACACGTACACTCCGCTCTTCATGAACGTCGTCTTCCTCTCGCCCCACTTCCCGCCGAACCTGTTCCTCTTCTGCGCCCGTCTCCGCGAGCTGCGGTGCCACCGTGCTCGGCGATCGCCGACGCGCCGTACGAGACGCTCCGGCCCGAAGCTCCGCGCCGCGCTCACCGAGTACTACCGGGTTCCGGACCTGCACGACTACGACGCGCTGCTCCGCGCGCTCGGCTACTTCACCCACCGCTACGGGAAGATCGACCGGATCGACTCGCTCAACGAGTACTGGCTGGAGACGGAGGCGCGGCTCCGGACGGACTTCAACATCCCGGGGCTGCGGGCCGAGAACATCGACCGGGTGAAGCGCAAGTCAGCGATGAAACGGGTCTTCGAGCGAGCCGGCGTCGCGGTCGCGCGCGGGCGCGTCGCGCGGAGCCCGGCCGCGGTCCGCGACTTCGTCGAGGAGGTCGGCTATCCGATCATCGCCAAGCCCGACGTCGGGGTGGGAGCGGCCCGGACGTACCGGATCGAGGACGACGACGACCTGGCGGCCTACCTCGCCGACCGCGCCGCGCGTCGACTACATCCTCGAGGAATGCCTCACCGGCCGAGTTGCTGACGTTCGACGGCCTCGTCGATCGGCGCGGTAACGTCGTCTACTCGTCGTCGCTCGTCTACGGAGTCCCGGTCCTGGACGCGGTTCGCGGCGCCGACATGTCCTATTACATCGACCGCGAGATCGCGCCGGACCTCGACGAAGTCGGGCGAGCGCATCGTGCGTGCCTTCGACGTGCGCGAGCGTCCCTTCCACTTCGAGTTCTTCCGCCAGCCGGACGGCGTCGCTGGCGGCGCTCGAGGTCAACATGCGCCAGCCCGGCGGACTGACCGTCGACATGTGGAACTGGGCCGGCGACATCGACTTCTACCGCGCGTGGGCGGAGGTCGTCGTGACCGGGACGACGTCGATCCGCTCGTCTCGTCCGTACTACACCTACTGGGCGGGGCGGAAGACCGGCCGCGCGTACCGGCTGACCCACGAGGAGGTGCTGCGAAGGTATCGGAGCCTGATCGTCCACCACGAGCGCGTGGATGACGTCTTCTCGCCGGCGATCGGCAACTACGGGTACATCATGCGCGACCCGGACCTGGCGCCGCTGGCGGCGGCCGGGGCCGCGATCATGGAACTCGCGGGGCGCCAGGCCGAGTCGATGGCTCGCGTCGCGGGCGCATAGGCCCGAGCCGCTTCGGATGCACGTCGAGGAGCACCACTGGTGGAGCCCGGCGCTGGGCCAGGACATGGCCCTGAAGGTCTACGGCCACGCCGGACGACCGGTGGTGGCCTTCCCCTCGCAGGACGGGCGCTACTGGGACTTCGAGGCCTGGGGCATGGTCGACGCCTGCGGCGGCCTGATCGAGGCCGGTCGGATGCGGCTCGTCGCGATCGACGGGATCGACTGGCAGAGCTGGACCAACTGGTCGGCGCACCCGGCGGATCGCGCGCGACGCCACGACGACTACGATCGGTACGTCGCCATGGAGGTTGCGCCGTTCACCTGCGAACTGACCGGCTTTCGCCCGCGCCTGGACGACGGGCGTCAGCATGGGTGCCTATCACGCCGCCAACGTCCTGTTCCGCCATCCCGACCGATTCGACGGCGCGATCGCCATGTCCGGCCTGTACCAGCTGCGCCACTTCATCGGCGAGTACGGGGACGACGGGGTGTTCTTCCACTCGCCGCTGCTCTACCTGGAAGGCCTTTCCGATCCCTGGTATCTCGATCGCATCCGGACCGCGAAGCTCGCGTTCGTGGTCGGCCAGGGCGCGTGGGAGTCTGAGATGCTCGACGACGCCCGGGCACTGGAGCGCGTCCTGCACGCCAGGGACATCCCGGCGATCGTCGATTACTGGGGCCACGACGTGGATCACGACTGGCCGTGGTGGCGGCGGATGCTGCCTCACTACCTGGAACGGCTGGGCGTGTGACCGTCCGCGACGTACGATGATGCCGGTGCGGGCAGCGCACCTCGAGTTCGTCGCCGACCATGCGAACCAGAGGGAGGATTCGAGCGCGATGGCCCTGAACGAGTACGCAGGCCGGCCCGTCGAGGCGTGGATGCTGGTGGACGTCGACCAGCTGGTGCGCGCCTACTACGACGACCGTCCGGATCCCTCGGTCGCCGCGCAGCGCGTCGCGTTCGGCACGTCCGGGCACCGCGGCAGCGCGCTGCGGACCGCGTTCAACGAGGCGCACATCCTCGCGATCACGGAGGCCATCTGCCGGTACCGCGAGTCGATGGGGACCACCGGCCCGCTGTTCATCGGCCGGGACACGCATGCCCTTTCGGGGCCGGCGTTCCGGACGGCCGTGGAGGTGCTGGTCGCGAGGGGCGTGGACGTCCGGGTCGACTCGGCCGACAGGTACACGCCGACGCCCGCGGTTTCCCACGCCATTCTCGCGGCGAACCGCGGCCGGAGCGGCGGCCTCGCGGATGGGGTCGTGGTCACGCCGTCGCACAACCCGCCCGAGGACGGCGGCTTCAAGTACAACCCGCCCAACGGCGGCCCGGCAGACACCGACGTGACCGGCTGGATCCAGGACGAGGCCAACCGGCTGCTCGCCGCCGACGGGTTGGATGGGATCGCGGGCGTGGCACGCGTTCCCTTCGAGCGCGCCCGGTCGGCGGCGACGGCGTACGACTTCATGGGGACGTACGTCGCGGACCTCGAGGACGTGATCGACATGGAGGCGATCCGCACGTCCGGGCTGCGCCTGGGTGTCGACCCGCTCGGCGGGGCGTCCGTCGACTACTGGGGGGCCATTCGCGACCGCTACAGCCTGGACCTGACGGTCACGAACGAGGTCGTGGATCCCACCTTCGGGTTCATGACGGTCGACTGGGACGGGCGCGTCCGCATGGACCCGTCATCGCCCTACGCAATGGCCCGGCTCGTCGAGCTCGGCGACCGGTTCGACGTGGCCCTCGGGTGCGACACCGACGCCGACCGGCACGGGGTGGTCGTGCCGGGCAGGGGGCTGATGAACCCGAACCACTTCCTGTCCGCCGCGGTCGCGTACCTCTTCGGGGGAGCCCGCGACTGGGCGACCGACATCGGCGTCGGCAAGACGCTGGTTTCGTCGAGCATGATCGACCGCGTGGTGGCCGACCTCGGCCGGCGGCTCGTGGAGGTGCCGGTCGGGTTCAAGTGGTTCGTGAGCGGGCTCGTGGACGGATCCATCGGGTTCGGCGGAGAGGAGAGCGCCGGCGCGTCCTTCCTCCGGCGGAACGGTGCGGTCTGGACGACTGACAAGGACGGCATCATTCCCTGCCTCCTCGCCGCCGAGCTGACGGCGCGGACGGGACGCGACCCCGGCGCCGCCTATGCGGAACTGACGGAGCGGTTCGGGGCGCCGGCGTACCGGCGAATCGATGCCCCCGCCACCCCGGAGCAGAAGGCAGCGCTCGGACGGCTCTCCCCGTCGGACGTGCGTGCCGCCGACCTCGCGGGCGAGCCGATCACCGCGGTCCTGACGAACGCCCCGGGCAACGGCGCGTCCATCGGGGGCCTCAAGGTGGTCACGGGGTACGGCTGGTTCGCGGCGCGGCCATCGGGCACGGAGAACGTCTACAAGGTCTACGCGGAGAGCTTCCTTGGTGAGGCGCACCTCCAGCGGATCATCGACGAGGCGCAGGCCCTCGTGACCGAGACGCTCGGCAGGGTGGGGTAGGCGGCCGGAGGCCATCAGGCGCGTTCGCGGAGCCTGTGGCCGCCGAGTGGCCTGCAGGTCAACAGGCGGCCGGACCGGACCTGCCGCCCGTTGCCACCGCATCGGCACGTTGTATCCTTCGCGCGCCGGCGGCCGGGCGGCCGTCGTTCAATCGGGGGCTGTCTGTGGATGACCGGCCGCGCGGAGGCCGTCCCGCGGTCGATCGAGGACATCAGGAGGCGGACCGATGGCCAAGGGGCGCAAGTCGCGGGATGCGCTCGTCGAGCAGGGCGCCGGCGGGAAGGAAGCCGAGCGGATCGCTCGCCTTGAGGATCGGCTGGGCAGGGTGCAGGCGAAAGCCGTCGTCCTGCAGGGCCGGCTCGACGACCTGAGGGCCCGCGAGGTCAGGATCCGGGAAAAGCTGGCAGCGCTCAGGGCGAACGGACCGATCCAGGCCGAGGCCGCGGCGGCACCGGATCCCATGGGCTACTGCATGCGCGAGAAGCTTCGCGTGCCGATCGCGAATGCCAAGCCTATCGTCCTCTCCAACGGGCGGCACGCGCTTTCCGGGACGTGCGCACGATGCGGCGCCGGCATCGTCGCGATCGTGGCCGGTCGGGCGGCGGCCACAGGGGTCAGCGTCTGAGCCGCGAGCGTACCGGGTTCGCCCGATCGATGGCCGTTCCGGCGACCTCGGGCGCTGCGCGCCCTCCCGGTCGTGTGAGCGGCACAGCGGCTCTCGATCGCCCCCAACGTTCGGCCGCCCAACGGTGGAGACCATCTCGTGAGTAACGCGATCCGCATCGCCGCGCTCGACATCGGCAGCGACACGGTGCATCTCCTCGGCACCGAGGTGTCCGAGGCGGCCGGTGGCCCGCTCGTCGTGCGCCGCTACCAGGAACGATCCCTGACCGAGCTCGGGCGCCGGGTCGCCGCCGGGGGCCGGATCGGGCCGCAGACGGCGGGCGAGCTGGAGTCAGTACTGCGCCGGTTCGTGAAGATCGGGCGCCGCGAGAGCGAGCGGCTGGTGATCGGCGCAACGGAGGCGCTCCGGCGCGCCGGCGACGGTCCTGCCCTGGTCGACCATCTCTCGGCCGCACTCGGCCAGCCCATCCACGTGCTTTCCGGGGTTCGCGAGGCTGCCCTGGGATTGACGGGCGCCGTGCACAGGCTCGATCCCACCGGTGCCCAGCTGCTCATCGATTCCGGAGGCGCCTCCACGGAGTTGACGTTCACGAACGGGCACCGGGCGGTTGCGTCGATGTCCCTCCCCGTGGGGGCCGCGCTGCTGGCGGCGGACATCCGGGGTGACCCGCCGGAACCCCTGTCGTGGGCGCTCACGGCTTCTCGGATCGGGGCGGCCCTGGCCGTGGCGCCGGTCCAGCTGCCGAAGCGCGCCTGGGGCACGGGCGGTTCCGCCCACAACCTCGCCGGGTTGGGGCGGGTCAAGGGGCGATCCGGCGACCAGGTCCTGACCATGGCCGACCTCCACGCGCTCGCCGGCCGGCTGCTCGCAGTCCCGTCGCGGAGGCTCGCCAGGAGCAGCGGCGAGGACCCCGCCCGAGTGGCGATCCTGGCCCCCGGTCTGCTGATCATCGCTGCCGTGCTCGCCCACTATCGGCTCGACAGGATCACGGTGGTGCCGGAGGGGCTACGCGAGGGAATGGCAGCCGCCGCATTCGAGTCGGGCGACGACTGGTGGAAGGACGACCCGCCGAAGTCCCCCAAGCCGGACGAGGGCGCGGCATCGGGCGTGGATGGGCACGGTCCCGGCCCGGCCGCGCCGGGCGCGAAGCCGACGTAGCGGGACCCGCGAACCGGAGCCGGCAGCCTGGCGAAGGTGCGCGCCCGGGCCGCGCAACACGACCATCGGCACTGGCGGAGCCGCTGCGGACGCGCGACGATGATCGCCGGGGGACAACTCGTGGCACGCACGTTGGCCGCGGGACTGAATTCGGAACCGTGGCGCGATGTCGTCTGCCTCGGCGTGACAGGGGTGATCGGATATGGTCGCCGGACACATCCGTCGTTTCGCAGGGACAACCCTGGTCGCGTTGGCGCTCGTTGCCTCGTGCTCGGGCTCGGCCGCACCGGGGACATCCGGTGCTCTACCGACGGCTCGGTCGAAGGATTCGCCGGTCCTGCCGCCCGTTGCCACACGGAGGCCCGGCGCGGCCCCGGCACCGACCCTGGCAGCCGGCCGCACGCTCGCGCCGACCCCGGCGCCGGCCCGGACGCTCGCGCCGGGGGCCAATCCCACTCCCATCGCGCAGGTTCCGACACTTGGGTCGGTCCCCGGTTCAGCGGACTTCGGAGCGCCCGGCTGGGCGCAGGCGGGCACCCGGCTGAGCTTCTACGGCGCCGCTGCATCGGTCGCACAGAGCTACTACACGTACGTGGAGGATCCTGAAGGTGACTGGGAGGATCCCAGGACCGGCAAGCGGTACCGGCGCAGCGACACGGGCGGGGACGCCCAGGACATGCCGACCGCTGCGGGCCAGGGGTTCACGCAGACGGATGTCGTCGCCGTCGAGGGCACCGACGTCGTCCTGACGAACACGCTCTACGGCCTGGATTACATGAGCAACCGGTTCGGGTTGACGCCCCTGGGTGGGTCGCGGATGGCCGGCGCCGTGGTCGACGGCGGCTGGATCAACCCGGACCTCCTGCGCAACATCGAGGCGGCCGGATACCAGGATCTGCAGATCCTTCGCGGCCCATACACGCTGGGCAGCACCAGGTACCAGGCAATCAGCTTCATCAACACCGCGTCCGGGGCATACCAGGACTCCAGCTATGACACGGCGACAGGTGTCCTCCTGGCGACGAACACCAGCACCAAGGGCCAGGATTCCCCGGTCCACGGGCCGCTCGACAACCCGCAGGGCAACACACAGCTCTCCCTTACCCGGTTCGTGGGTACCCGGCAGCGAAGCCTCCCGGGGCTGGGGGCACCCGTGCCCGATTGGGTCGCGCGGACGTCGCAGCTCGTCTACAGCGGCACGTACACGGCCTTCAACCCGTACGACCCATCCGGCGTCTTCACCTGGCCGATGGAGCAGACCGTGCAGTTCGGGGCGGGCGGGCGCACGTGGGCCACGTTCACCAACCACACCGTGGTCACCTTCAACGGGATCCCCCAGTCGTCGGACGGAAAGGGTGTCGCGAGCTCGGTGGGTCTCTACTGGTACGACCCGGCGGCGCTCGCCACCATGTCTCCCGGCCAGCTCCTCGACGAGGATCCGGTCACCGGGGCGAGGATCACCGTCGAGTCGGTCGAGCCGGGCGGCACGGGCGCGGTGGTCAATATCCAGCAGCAGCTGAACGGGGTTCTGCTGCAGCTCGGCTACGACCGGGATCGCGGTGTCCTGCTGACATTCCGGATGCGGTCGGAGACAGCGGCGAGCGACATCTCGGTCCAGCTGACCCAGGGCGCGCCGTGATCTGACCGGCAGGTCCGTGGGCAGGGTCGGTGATCGGCACGCGCTCGTCCACCGCCTCGTGGCTGCGGCCCGCCGGCTCAGCGCACCAACGTCCGGGCCGTGCTCCACGGCCCGACAATGGATCCCGGCCCGACCGCCTGGACCCGCCACCAGTACGTCGCGCTCGGAAGCGGTGCCGCGAGCACATGGAGGGATTCGTGCACGCTCGCCTCCCACGCGACGCTACCGCAGGTGCTGGTTGCGCAGACCTGGACGTGGTAGCTCATCGCACCCGCAACATCGCTCCAGTCGAGCAGGAGCGGTCCGCCGCCGATATGGCTGCCGCCAACAGGCAGGAGAAGACTCACGGCATCCAGGGCCGGCGTGCTGAAGGCACGCACGGCAGACCAGGGTCCGAATTTGCCCCCGACGTGCGCCCGTACCCGCCAGAAGTAGGATGCCCGGCTCGCCAGCGGCAGCAGCCGCATGAGTGGCGCAGTCGTGGAGAACGCGTGGACGCTGCCCAGGAAATGGGCGTCCGATCCCAGTTCAACCCGGTAGCCCGCGGCGCCGGTCACAACAGCCCAGGTGAGGTTCGGTGCGAGGGTGTGCAGGCTCGCTGCGCTGGCCGGCGTTGCCGGGGCAGGTGGGTCGGTGACGGGCGCCGTGAGACTCCAGGCTGGAGACCACGTGCCGCCGGAACTGCGTACGCGCCAGTAGAGCCTCCCCGACGGGAGACTGGTCGCGGGCTGGAAGCTCAGCCCGGTGGTGGTGATGTTCACGAAGGGCCTGACGAAGCCGCTGCTGTTCGACACCTGGAGCTGATACGTGGCGCCATCCGCCAGAGCCAGCCACATGAAGGACGGTCGGCGGCTCGGGGCGGTCCGGGTGTTCTGTGGTGCCACCTGCGTTGGGACGGTCGGCAGGGGCGGCAGCGCGAGGTTCAGGCTGGAGCGCCGGGACACGTTCCCGGCGCCGTCCATCCAGCGGACATAGACGATCGTGCGTGCGCGAGTGTCGTAGACCCACTTCGCGGAGGGGGCATACGGTTGCCATGATGCGCCCGCGAAGCTCGGGCTCCCAGAGAGCTCCATGGCCACGACGCCGGTGCCTCCGGGCTGGTCGATTGCCGCCGTGACGAGCGTTGCGGTCCTTGCCGGTGCCGGCGTGGAGGTTGGACCGGCCGCCTCCGGAAGGGTCGCGGTCATCACGCCGGTCGCGGTCGGGGGGAGCGGATCGACCAGGATCGACTCCTGGGCGGGCGTGCCGATCGGGTCATTCGGATCGGATCGGAAACGGGCGTACAGGGTTTCGTTCGTCACCCGGCCGGCCGGATCGGCCAACGTCCAGCTGCGCTGGGTCGCGTAGGGTTCCCAGCTCGCGCCGGTGAAATCGGGGTCATTGGAGAGTTCCATCGCGCTTGTGCCGGCCGGCCCTGAGACGTGCAGCGGCACGCTCGACGACGCGGTGAAGCCGACACCGCCATTGATGGACACCCGGTACGTGGCTGAAGGGCGCTCCTGTCGAGGTTGATGGCGGAGGAACCGGGCAGCGATATGTTGCCGGCACCATCGCGCCACTCGGCATAGACCGTGTGGGCGCCGTCGACGGCCGGCAGGACCCAACTCGTGACGAGGGCGCCGCTGCCACCCCGGGCATTCCAGTCGCCCCACGTGACGCCGTCATTCGACAGGCGGAAGTCGGTCACTCCCGATGCCGCATCGCCACCGGTCAGCGTGATCTTCACGGTGCGATCCGTCGTGGCGACTGCGCCGTCGTTGATCGCCAGGCGCGGGATCTGGACCGATGTCGTCCCGCCCCGTTCGGCCTTCAGCTGGACCAGCCGTGCGTGCAGTGCATCGACCAGCGCGAGTAATCCGGCGTCGGGCGAGGCGGTCGGTCCGAGCAGGTTCGTGAGTTCGCACGGATCACCGCCCATGCCCGGGTTCCACAGGTGGCACGGTCCGTTCCGCAGGTCATACAGCTCGCGTTCGCCCGTCACGTACTCGACATACCGCCAGGGGCCCAGCGGACTGAGCGACGTGGTCTGGACCCCGTACCAACGTGGCACGTAGTTGTTGGGCATCAGGTGATCCTCGAGGATCGCGTCACGACCCATCGAATCCGATCGGCCGAGCAGCAGGGGCAGGAAACTCCTGCCGTCGGGTTGCGATTGGCCGTTCGGATACGGCCCCATGGCGCAGCCGGCCACCTCGCACAGGGTTGGAGCCACGTCGATGTTGACCACCGGTTCCTCGATCGTCCGCGGCTCGGTCCCGAGGCGAGACGGCCAGGACACGTACAGCGGCATCTGCACCGCGTAGGGCATCTTCTTGTCCTTGGCCCTGTGGGCACCGAAGTTCATGCCGTTGTCGGCGGTCAGGATGAAGAGGGTGTTGTCGTAACGGCCCTGGGCCTTGAGCTCATCGACGAAGCGCCCGACCATCTCATCGACCGCGAGCAGCGCCCGGCAGTAGGGCACCAACGTCCAGCCTGTGCTGTCCGCGAGCAACGGAAACTTCTGGACGTAGGCCGGTTTGTCGCTGGTGTCGGCCTCGTTGTAATTGGGCGGATCCCATGGAGGGATGTCGGCACACCTGGGATCGTCGGCGTACCTGGGTGGAACGACGGGATACGGTTTCGTGGATGGATCCTCGTGGACGGCATACGGGGCCAGGTACGCGAAGGCGGGCCTGTCCGGCGGTGCGGCTTTGAGGGCGATCACCGCCTTGTCGGCAATGACGTCGGTGCTGTAGTCGCTCGCACTCGAACCTCTGTATACGGCCGCGCCGTTGTTGTACATCGTGTAGCCGTAATACCCTCCCGAATAGATGTGGGTCTCATCCCATCCCGGGGGAGTCTTGTCGGCCAGCCACTCCGTGGCGTTGAAGTACTTGCCGCTGATGAACGTGTGGTACCCGGCGGCCTGGAGCTGCGTGGCAATCGTCATGCTCGGGTTCAGGAGCCGAGCGTCGTTGTAGATCACTCCGTGATTGAACGTGTGCTGGCCGGTCAGCAGGTTCGCTCGGCCGGGGCAGCACAGGGCAGCTTCGCCCACGTAGTTGGAGAACAGCGTGCCCCGGTCGATGAACAGGCTCTTGAGCGCAGGCAGGTAATTCCATATTCGTTCGTCCATGGAGCCGAAATCGTCGATCAGGACGAGTACGATGTTGGGTTGGCGTGTCGGAATGGCGGTCGGAGACGGCGCCTGGAGAAGACGGCCGTCGTCGAGCTGGTCGAGGCGGGACGCCGACAGCGACCGGGCATCCGTGGGGGCGGGCGCAGGTTGAATGTCGTCGTCGTCGGCGGGCAGCTGACCCGGGAGAACTGCCACACCCGCCGGCGAGCGATCCGGGGCGACACTTCCGCGGGGGGATACCGCCTCCACCGGTGTCGGCACGCCACCGAACTGTGGAGCGAGGAGCAACGGGAGCGCCAGAAGAACGAGCACCCTTGTTGCGAGTCGCAGCCGTGTCCGCTGTGCTCTCATCCGCCTCGGAGGGTCCTCCTGCTCGGTGGGCGCTCGACAGTGCGTGGGTCGGCGGCGATTGGCAATGCCCACCCGAGCGACCCCGGCCGTAGGGGCCGCCTGGGTGGTCGCTGGAGCCAGCGACGCGCATCTATGGTTGATTCCGAGAGCGGCGCCCGGCAAGTGCCGGATGGCCCAGGCCAGGAATCGCCGCGCGGCGCGGCGGCGCAGGCCGCCGAACTCCACTCAGCGCTTCACGTTCGCGTCGAGCGTCTGCCGTGCGATGTCCGAGGCCCACGCCTCGATGTCGTTCCAGTCGCGGAAATCGCCGACCAGGAGCCCAGCCCGTGTCGCCGGCAGCAGCACCGCCAGCCGCTGCGAGATCCCGCTCGGCCTCCAGTTCGGGGCCAGTGCCCCGAAGAAGACGCGGTGGTCGCGCGGGTGGATCGCCTCCCGGAACTCCGCGATCTCCCGTGGCTCCGTGACCGCGCGCAGGTCACGGCCCTCTTCGTCCCTGGTCTCGCTGCCCAGCGGACCGCTGCTGAACAGCCAGACCCGGCGTTTCGCGAGCACCGCCCGGTTTCGGCGGACGAACCCGGTCCCCTCCTTCATCCAGCGAAAGAGGTAGGCGGCGCTCCCGACGACTACGGTCCCGTACCCCCGGATATCGCGGGTTTCGCTCGCGCGACAGACGTCCACCTCCAGGCCGGCGCGACGCAGCGTCTGTCCGATCGCCTCGGCGATCTCCGCCGTGGACCCGTGCCTGCTCGCGTACGCGACGAGTACGCGATCCATGTGGTGGTCCTCCTGGTGCGGGCGCCGACGACTTCGCGCGCGCCTGCAAGGGATGAGTTGCGCCAGATGTAGCAGGCGACCGGCAGGGGAGGGTAGAGCCGGATGGACTGCCCGGCGGCACGAAGGTACGGAAATCCTCGGCACGACCGATGGAGCGGCGTGAACCGTCGGTTCGGCACTTCCGGGGGAAGTGCTGGTCGGCCACCATCGGAAGCCCCAGAGGAGGTATGGCGATGCGCAGGCTCATGGTGGTCATCGCGGTTCCGGTGACGCTCGCGACGGCGGCCGCGATCGGATTCGTCACCGCGTGGCGACGCAACCCGAGGATCGGGTCCGGATTGATGAACGAGCGGGTGAACCCGCTGCTCCTCCGGAGCGGCCTCTCGGGCGTCGACCGATCCGAACTCGGCACGATCGAGCACTTCGGGCGACGGTCCGGTACGAGGCGTCTGACGCCCGTCCATCCCGAGCCGACCGACAACGGGTTCCGGATCATCGTGCCCCTGGGCCGTAGCTCCGAATGGGCGCGCAACGTGGTCTCGGCGGGGCACTGCCGCATGCAGCTGCACGGCGGCGTCTACGAGCTGGACGAGCCGTCGCTGGTGCTGGCGAGCGACGTCGAGGGACTGCCGCCGGGCACCCAGTGGATGTTCAACAGGCTCGGTTTCATGTACCTGCGGCTGCACCGGTTTGCCGAGCACCCGGGATCGCTCAAGCCGATCGAATCCCGGCCGTCGACCGCCCGCGAGCCGGCGGAGTCGGGCCGGGAGCGGCCCCCGTCCCCGGTGCGCCTGGACTGATCGACGGGCGGCCTCGCCGCGCGACGGGGCGCGCGCCCTGGTCGGCCGAATGGGCTCAGGTCGACTCGGGGACTCGCACGACCGAGAGGCACACCGGGTCGAAATAGCGCATCCAGAACGAGGCGGCCTCGGGGTTGAATGACTCGAAGTTGACCCCGCAGAACGCGAACTCGCGGTCCGCGTAGTGCCGCAGCGCCGCGTCGAGCACGCCGGTCGCCACGTTTCGGCCGCGGTACGCGGGCCGGACGTACGCGCCCGAGATCCCCACTCCGTTCTCGGCCTCGAGGATGGTGACGCCGTCGAAGTCGCCCGCCTCGAACCGCATGAACGCAGCGAGGGCGCCGCCGTCCACTGCGAGCCAGACGCTGTTCCCGGGCCGGGCCAGGAATTCGAGGTTCTCGTCTGCGCTCCTCGCGTGATGCACGGGCATGAAGATCGGCGATCGGGTGTAATGCTGCCAGTGCTCGGCGTCCAAGTCGGAGAGCGCTGCCGCATCGTCCGGCCCTGCCGCGCAAATCCGGAGCGACGACGCCGGTGCCGCGTCCAACGGGCGCATCGGCCGGATCGCGTCCACGACCGTGAGCCCGAACCCGTTCCAGAACCACACGGTCTCCGCGATCCGATCACACGCCAGCAGGGTGACGGCATGGACGCCGCAGCCGGCGGCGGCCCACAGCGCGGCGGCGACGCGGTACATCTGGCGGTAGATGCGCTCCCTGTCGTGTTCCTCGGAGGCGTGCCCCCATTCGGGGACATACGCGCCGCGCCGATCGCTGCCGCGGAAGCGATCGACGAGCATCCATGCCAGGTAACCGACGAGACGGCCACCGTCGAGGGCGACGACGCCGGGGCGGGTGGCGGCGCCCGTATCGCCATCGGGTACGTGGCCGGCGCCGAGCCGACGATCGAGCATTCGCGCGACGATCTCCGGCTGCTCCATCACCGAGGGGAGGGCAGGGGTCAGGAGCCGCTGGCGGTGAAATCCGTCCACGAACAGCGCTGCCGCCTCCGGCACGTGCTCAGGACGGAACGGGGTGACCTCCACGAGTGTCCTTCCCACAGGTACGTCGATGGCAGGTCCTACCGTACTGCAGCGGAGAGGATGTTCGCGGGAGCGCGGGGTACGGTCGTGCCTGCTTGCGGATGCGGGGGATCAGCGGGCGAGCGGCCGCCCCGACATCAGGATCGGCCCGACCAGCCACGCTGCAACCACGATCTCGGTGCCTTCGCGCGCGCCGGCTTCCGTGCTCCGGTAGCCGTACCGCATCTCGCCGTCGCAGACCCGTTCGACGGCGTATCCCCACCGCCCGCTGGACGGCTGCCGGTTGACCCAGGCGGCGGCGATCATCAGGTTCGTGATCGGGTCGCGGATCACCGCGCGCGCGCCGACGCCACAGGAATCGGTGAACCAGTCGAGTGACGTCCGGGCCATCGTGGTGCGTCTCCGCAGTGCGTGGAGGTACGCAGCGCATCACACCAGCCCAACCCGATCCGGTCGATGTGTCGAATGGCCCGAAAGCCAGTGCCGAGCGCCGCATCGGCGACCGGCCATCGCGCACGTCGGACGGCGCCGACGGCCGCCCGGCCTCGCGACGGGGGGGTAAATCGGTGACCGGTCAGGTGCGGGCGGCCCGGAACAGTTCGACGGGCGTGCCGCTGTCGATCTGGATCCGGTTCCAGCCGCCGGGCTCGGGCCGGCGGCCATCGGGCACCGGCTTCCGCTGCCACAGGGTCGAATGCTATCGTCGGCCAATGACCCCCGAGATCCGCTGCCTCACCGAGAGCGACCTTCCCGACTTCATCGATGCCCTGTCCACGGGTTTCCTCGATCGCCCCGACATCGCAAAGGTGGTTGCCGAGGTGCAGCCGCTGTGGGAGTTGGACAGGACGTGGGCGGCGTTCGACCAGGGCTCGGTCTGCGGGACGTTCCGGTCATGGCCGACCGAGCTGACGGTTCCCGGAGGTGCCCGGCTTCCGGGCGCCGCGGTCACCACTGTCACCGTCATGCCGTCGCATCGGCGGCGCGGGGTCCTGCGGGCGATGGCGGGCGCCGCGCACGGGCAGTTCCGCGAGCTGGGCGAGGCGTTCGGTCTCCTGTACGCCTCGGAGTACCCGATCTACGGCAGGTTCGGGTACGGACCCGCCTGCCGTGTCGCGACGTGGATGCTCGACACGACCGAAACCGCCTTCTTCGGCGAACCGACGCGGGGCGTCGAACTCGCTCGGGCCGACGAGCGGGTGCGCGACGCCACCAAGGCCGTCTACGAGGCGTGGCGCATTCGCCGAACGGGCGAAATCCGCCGGCGGGAGGCACGGTGGGACTTCGACCTGGGACTCCGCGACACTGCCTGGGGCAAGCGCTGGAACGGGTTCGTGGCGCTCCACAGGGACGGATCGGGGACCGTGGACGGGTACGTCCTCTACCGGGCCGAGGAAAAGTGGGAGCAGCGGATGCCGCGCTACCCGATCACCGTCGATGACCTGCAGGCGCTCAACGACGAAGCGTACGCGGCACTGTGGCGCTTCCTCGGCGAGATCGACCTCGTCTCCACGATCCGGGCCGAGGGTCGGAGCCTCTCGGAGCGTCTGCCCTGGCTGCTCACGAACGCTCGAGCGGCGACGGTCACCGATGTCGGCGACGGCCTCTGGGTCCGCATCTTCGACGTCCCGCGGGCACTGGAGGCCAGGACGTACGAGCGGGTGGGCTCGCTGGTGCTCGAAGTGATCGACGGTGAGTCCGATGGCGGGCGAGTGCGCGTGCATCTCGACGCGGGCCCGGATGGTGCACGGTGCCGGCAGACCGAGGAGCCGGCGGACCTGACGCTGCACGTGGCGGCGCTCGGTGCTGCGTACCTCGGTGGAACGCGGCTGCGAGACGCAGTGGTCGTGAGGGGCGCCGACGAGCACCGCTCGGGTGCGCTCGCGATGGCCGACTCTCTGTTCCGGACCCTCGACGAACCCCGGTGCTCGACCCAGTTCTAGCCTCGGGGCCGCCGCGCGGCGCGCCCCAGGCCTCCTCCACCTGAGCCTGGCTTTCGGACGAGGACGTCCGGGAGCGCGCAGCCCGAGCGAAACCGCCGGCGAACGGCTCGGTCGGTCCCTATGCTGCGGTCATGCGCCGCGCGTTCGCTGAAACCATCAGGATGAGCTCGGTCGGTCGCTTGTTCTCGAACCTGCTCCCGCGCGGGGCGGTGCTCCTCTCGGCCCTCACGTTCGGCGGCTACCTCATGGGGCTCGTACGCGATCGGACGTTCGCACACACGTACGGGTCCGGCCCCGAACTCGACGCCTACAACGCCGCGCTCGTCCTGCCCGAACTCTCGCTCGACGTCCTCGTCGTCGCCGGCCTGACCGCCGCGTTCGTCCCCGTGTTCACCAGGTCGCGGCGAACGGACCCGGGTGCGGGAGATGCCTTCAGCCGGACCGTTCTGACCCTGTCCATCGCGACGATGGCGGTCGTGGCCGCCGTGCTCTTCGTCATCGCTCCGGTGACCGTGAACTGGGTGGCGCCGGGGTTCGACGCGTACGAGCGCGAGCTGTACACGGGCCTCTTCCGCGTGATGTGCATCACGGCGCTGATCTTCTCCGCATCCTTCGCGATCGGCGAGATGCTCGTCGCGCGGCAGCAATTCCTGAGCTACGGGCTCGCTCCGCTGCTCTACAACACGGGCATCGTCCTGGGCGCGATCCTCCTGAGCCCGTGGATCGGCATCTACGGCGCCGCGGTCGGCACGGTCATCGGGGCGCTGATGCACCTCGGGGTCCGCGTGGTCGAAAGCCGCCGGACGGACATCCGGCTCAAGCTGATGTTTCGCTTCCGGAACGCCGACTTCAGGGAGTATGTCCGGCTGTCCCTCCCGAGGATGCTCAGCCAGCCCATCGAGCCGCTCACCTTCCTGTACTTCACATCGGTCGCATCGACCCTGGTCGCGGGGAGCGTCAGCTCGGTGAGCTTCGCGCGCAACTTCGAGAGCGTGCCGGTCAGCCTGTTCGGGGTGGCGTTCGCCGTGGCTGCCTTTCCCGTGCTGTCGGCTGCCGCGGCCGCCGGCGACCGGCCTCGGTTCGTTCGCCTCGCCGCCACGAACCTACTGACGATCGCGGCCGTCACCACCGCCGCCGCAGTGGCCCTGTATCTCGTGGCGCCGAGGGTGATCGACACGTTCCTGGGGGGCGAGGCGTTCGATGCCCAGGACGTTGCACGGACCGGGCAGATCCTCGCGGCGTTCACGCTCTCGATCCCGCTGGAGAGCATGGTGCAGCTGCTCGCCCGGGCGATCTACGCCACCCGGAACACCATCCTGCCGGTGGTGGCGTCGATCGCGGGCCTCGGCGTTACCGTGCTGACCGTCGAACTGCTGCTCCCGCAGGAGGGCGTGGTCGCTCTTCCGCTCGGCTTCGCGTTCGGGCAGGCCACGAAGGTGGTCCTGCTCGGGCTGGCGCTCCTCGTCCGGGTCCGGGTCGTCGGTGCGGCAGCCGACCGCCCGCGCGAGGCCCCGTCGCCGCTGGGCGTCTAATTGTTTGCCGCGGGCCTGGGGATCGTGGGCACCACGAGGATGAACCTGCCATCCCGGCCGGGGTAGTTTCCCTCCGGGCGTGCCCACGGCAAGAAGTTCCGCTGCAGGTTCGCGCCGTCATGGAAGGCGCCGGGCGGCAGCGCCTGGTCCCACAGCGAGGTGATCCAGCCCCACCACGGGTCGTAGACGTAGGCTCCGGTGATCGTGGCGTCGGAGAAGACGGCGGGGTCTCCGTCGGCCTTGTAGCCCGTGATGACCCAGGTGTGCGCGCCGCGCCAGGCCATCATGACCACCGGCGAGTTGGTCGCCGACAATGCGACCGCGGCGCCACGCAGCGCCGAGGCGCGCGTCTGGTAGGCGCGGACCTGGTACCCCGGGGCGCCGTACGCGTCGAGCGCGGAGGCGATTGCGGCCGGGCCCCACCCGCCGTTATGCGAGTCGCGCCGGCTCTCCCATTCGCCGATCCGCCCGGCAAGTGTGCGCTGGAAGCCGTCCGAGTTCCTGGCAAGACCGAGGATCGCAAGAACGATCTGTGTGCCCGCGACCGCACACCACGTGTCCTGGAGTTCGGAGGCGAACATCGTGTCCGGGTTCGTCTTCAGCTTGACGTTCACCGGCTTGCGGACCGGCGTCGGCGTCGGGATCGGCGTCGGCGCGATGCTTGCCCCCGGCGCCGGCGTGGTCTCCGGCGCGGGCGTCGTCCCCGCGGCCGGGGTCGTTTCCGGCTCGCCCGACGAAATCGGCGCGGCGGTCTCGCCCGGCTGAGTGGAACCCGCGGGGAGCGTGGTTGCCACGGCCACATCCGGCGGCTCCGTGACCTCGACAGTCTCCTGGATCGGCCGATCGGGCGGCGGCGCGACGATGAGCCGGATGCGGGTGACCAGGTGGTCGAACCGATCGCCGGCCCCCAGCGTGTTCGTCCACACGGCGCCTGTCGCCAGCAGCGCGCACACGAGGATGGCCGCGATCGCCGGCCGCCAGAAGCGCCTGAACCGCCCTCCGTGCCCGTTCATCGTTCCCCTCCAGAGTGATGTCGATCATACGACGCAGTCGAAAGAAACACGACGCGACCGAGCGGGCACGTGCGTGCGGGCGCACGCAGCCGCTCTATCGGTGGGCCCGCGCGAGCCTCACGGGGCCTGGCGTCCGGAACAAGAACCAACAGATCCGTGTCATCCGAGGATGCGCGCGATGCGTTCCATCGGCGGCATCAGGGCCACGGTCGCCGCCTCCCGGGTCAGTTCGATGACGGGGCCGCGCGGAATGGGATCGCCCGGCGTGAAGGTGAGAAAGCGGACCTTGCGGAGGTGCAGGTGCGAGCCTCGCAGCAGGTGGCCCGGGTCCGCCATCCAGGCGCCGTACTCGAACCCGAGGTGGACGTGCGCGAACTCCGGTGCGACATATGCGAAGTACCGCGTCCGAGGGCCGGACGGAACCTCGTACCCGATCAGCCGCCAACCGAGTCTGACGCGTTCGACGGCGTCCGGCACGGCTCGGAGCACGAGCGCGCGGAGTCGGTCGGCAGCTGCATGGATCGGCTCCGGGTAGGCCTCCAGGAACGCATCCGGCGGAACCGACTCCATCACCCTCGACGATGACCGGGGACCATGTCAGGTCCTGTCAGGCATGTGCGGCCGCTCGCGACGGCGTGAGTCGGCTCACCGCACCAGCTCGTCGGCCAGCATCTCCATCAGGAGACCGTCGATCCAGGTGCCCGGCTCGATCTGCTGGTACTGCCGCATTCGTCCGACCGGGCGGAAGCCCACCTTGCGTAGGCCGCGATCGCGTTCACGTTGTCGGCGGCCGGGTCGATCGTCAGGCGGTGATGTCCGCGCCGGTCGATGAGCTCAGCCGCGACCGCGCGGATGGCGTCCGGTCCGAGTCCCCGGCCCTGTGACTCGGTGGCGAGGAAGATGGTAGATGCTCGCATGGCGGAAGTCCGGTGCAGACTCCTCCACGACCTGGAGGTAGCCGACGACCCTGCCGTCGACCTCGATTACCAGCGGCTCCTCGTCGGCGCGTTCGGCGATCAGATTCGCCGAGCACGCGGTCAAGGTCGTATCCCGGCCACCAACGCCCGACCGACGGCTCCGCGAGGATGGCCGCCAGGATTTCGGCGTCACGCCGCGTCGGCGGTCGAAGCGTGACGCGCTGTCCCCCGAAGCCGCATCGTCCAAGCGTAGCGGCTCGCGGCGTGCGGTTGCGGCGCAGACCCCGGCCACCCGATATCGCGCGCGGGTCGGGACACCGCGCGCACCGGACCGCGAGCCTCAGGGGACGATTTCGCCCTGGAACGCCCGACGCAGGCCGGCGACGTCGATCTTGGTCATCTGGAGCATCGCCTCCATGGCGCGGCCGGCCCGCTCCTGGTCCGGATCTCCCAGGATCTCGCCGAGCTGGCGCGGGATGATCTGCCACGAGACGCCGTAGCGGTCCTTCAGCCAGCCGCACTGGCCCGGCGCTCCGCCGCCCTCGGTCAGGGCGTGTCCAGAGGCGGTCGACCTCGGCCTGGTCCTCGCAATCGATGACGAACGAGATCGCCTCGGTGAACGGGAACTGCGGACCGCCGTTGACGCCGCGTGAACTGCTGCCCGGCGAGCGTGAAGTCCACCAGGAGGACCGCTCCCGCCGGTGTGCTCGGGTTGTCCGCCGGTGAGCGCGACACGCGTCCACCCGACTGTCGGGAAGCAACGTGACGTAGAAGTTGGCCGCCTCCTCGGCGTTGCCGTCGAACCACAGGCACGGTGTGATCTTCGCCATTGATTGTTCCTCCTGCGATGGATCCGGATGTGCCACCTGCCCCGCGAGGCCCACGCATCCGGCCCCCTGTTGGGAGCTCAGGTCTGGTCGGGCATATGTGGCTAAGTGCATGAAACGGACGACGATCCTGGCCGACGAGCGTCTTTGGCCGAGCTCGCAGCCGTGGCGCGCAGGCGTCGTGTGACGACCAGCAGCGCCTCCGGGAGGCGCTGGAGCTGACCTCGGATGACTTCGAGCGCGCTCGCCGACCTCCTTCGCCGATCCACGATGCTACGGCTCGGGTTCGTCGATGCGGCGGCGGTCGTCGATCGCAGAACGCACGGGTGCCCGCACGATCCACACGCTCGACCGGCCGCACTTCAGCCTGGTGAGACCACGCCACGTCGCCGCCTTCTCGCTGGTGCCGTAGCCGCGTCGGTCGGCCCGCGCTATGCCGTCCCTTCGTCCGACTCGGCGGGGCGGGGCGAGCCGTCACCACGCGGGTCAGGCGTGGTCCCTCGATCGCCCGTGAGGGTCGTGTCGCCTGCGCCGAACCCAGGATCACGAGCCCGAAGCCGATCGCCATCGCGACCGTGAACGTCTCGCCCAGGACGAAGACGCCCAGCGCCGTTGCCACCGCCGGGTTGATGTACGTGATGACCGTCGCGCGGACGGGGCCGACCTCGCCGATCAGGGCGGCGAACAGGACGAACGCGGCGGCCGTGCAGACGACGCCGAGAAACGCGACGGATACGAGCACTTCGTCGAGGGCATCGCCGTCGGCCACTGGACGGCGGCGATCGGCGCGTAGATCACGGCGCACAACCCGAGCGACAGTGCCATCACGCCGACCGACGACACGCCGTCCAGGCGGCGCGACAGGATCGCCGGCCCGATGGCATAGCCGACCACGATGACACCGAGCTCAAGGAACGCCGTCGTGTCCGAGGCCTCGAAGTCGCCGCCGACGATGAGGGCGACACCGACCAGCCCGATGAGCAGCCCGATCAGGCCCTGTCGGCCGAGGCGATCCGCCCCACCGGTGGCAAACGCGATCGCCGTGCCGACGAGCGGGACGCCGGCAACCACGAGTCCGGCCAGGGAGCTGGAAACGTGCTGCTCGGCGTTCCCAGGAGCACCCACGGGATGGCGATCTCGACCGCGGCGAAGGCAACAACCCAGCGCCAGCGACGGAGCACCGGCCGGAGGTCGACGCGCAGTAGGGCGATCGGCAGCAGGATGGCCGCGGCGATCACGGTGCGGCCGAACACCAGCGTCGCCGGCGTGATCTCCACGACCGCGATCCGGATGAAGAAGTAGGGCATGCCCCAGATGACCGACATCAGGGCGAACAGCACGAGCCCGCGTCGTGTCACGTCGGCGTTCCTGCACAGACCATCACCGTGCCGATCTTCCCAGAGTCGGCCGAAATCGATGCGGATCGACCGGTTGAACGTCACCCTGCCCCACCCCGCTCGACGCGGTCGACAGAGCCTGCGATCGCGGGGGCTGGCTCAGGCGACGCGCACCGCGGTGCCTGGTCCGGGACAGTACGGTCCACGCGGTATGCGGTGGTCCACCCGAATGGCCCTGCGCCCGACGCGTCTACGCCGCCCCGACGAAGCGATCGAGAGCAGCCTTTCCGGCAGACGAGAGGTGTCCGTCGCGCGACTTGAGCTCCAGTTCACACGCGGGACCTTGCCGGCCAGCTTCTCCCGCATCTTCGGGAACATGCTGCCCGTCGCGAGCTTGTAGGTGGTGAACAGCCCGACCCGGGGGCGCTCCAGCACCGGCAGGTCACGTGCGAAGGCGAGCCACGGCTCATCCGGGTGCTGGTGGATGACGAACCAGCCGTTGGTCCAGCAGCCCAGGAGCAGGTAGTCGACGTCGGCAAGTCGCGCCAGATCGCGGTCGCCGACGGACGAGACGAGCGCGTCAATGCCGCGGTCGCGGAGATGCGTGGCAATCTCCTCGGCCAGCTGCCGCGTCGTCCCGGTGTGGCTGCGGTAGACGATGGCCGCGGTGCTCACGCCGCCGCCCTCACTTCGGGTAGCTGCCGGTGATCTTCTTGCCGAAGGCGTGGAGCCCGTGGACGAACGGTGTGCCGGGCAGGAACATGAAGGGACAGAACCCGGCGACGACGTCCATGCCGTGCGAACGGGCGCTCTCGACGGCCTCAGGGGTGTTGGATCCCTTGCCCATTCCCCTGTAGAGCCAAACGTGCCGGACGCCGGCCGCGGCGCAATCCTCGACGACCTGCTGTGCGGCTGCCGGAGGCACGATGATCAGCGCGCCCTCGACCGGGGGATGAATTTCCGAGATCGATGCGTAGCAGTGTTCGCCGACAAGCTCGGCCGCGTTCGGGTTCACCGGCACTGCGTCGTAGCGGCGCTGGCGAAACTCCTGCCAGAGGACGTGGCTCATCTGCTTCGGGTCGCGCGACACCCCCACCACCGCGACGCGTTTCAACGCCAGGAAATCCTCGATCTGCTAAATCGTCGTCGTTGCCATGGTTCCGTCCCTCCATTGGATCCCGTCCAGCCAGTGGTCACACCGCCAATGCTTGCCGCGACCGGGCCGCGACGGCGAGGGCCATAGGGACCGATCTTGGGTAGTCCAAAGTGGCCCGGCGGCGGCTCGAGCCGGCCCTCCCGCGCCGCCTCAGCCGCGCGGTCACCGCGATCGCGTTGACCGCAGGAGCCTTGCGATCCCAGACTCGTCCTCACAGGCAAAAGGAGCGACGCATGACCGACACGGACGGCTACTTCGGCGAGCATGTCGCGGCCACGTACAACGAGAGCTCGGACGAGATGCTTCGAACCCGATCGTGGTCGATTCGGTGGTCGACTTCCTCGCGGAGCTCGCAGGTGGCGGGCGCGCGCTGGAGCTCGGGATCGGGACCGGGCGATTACGCTCCCGCTGGCGGCCCGCGGCGTCGAGGTGCATGGGATCGACCTTTCGAGGGCCATGACGGACCGTTTGCGTGCGAAGCCGGGAGGGGAGGGTATCGGCGTCACGATCGGCGACTTTGCGACGGTCAAGGTCAAAGAAACGTTCCGCCTCGCCTACCTCGTGTTCAACACGATCATGAACCTGACGGCACAGGCGGCACAGGTGGCGGCGTTCAGGAACGTCGCGGCGCATCTCGAGCCCGGCGGCTGTTTCGTGATCGAAACGATGGTGCCTGACCTCCGGCGCCTGCCGTACGGCGAGCGGTTCGTGATCTACGAGGCGAGCGAGACCCACTGGGGCATCGACGAGTACAACGTCGCGAACCAGGGCCTCGTCTCGCACCACTTCGAGATCCGCGACGGCAAGGTCGAGAAGTCCTCGGGTCCGTTCCGCTACGTCTGGCCCGCGGAGCTCGACCTGATGGCGGAGCTGGCGGGCATGCCATTGCGCGAGCGCTGGGCGGGCTGGAGGGGAGAGCCGTTCACGAGCGACAGCCGCCAGCACGTCTCGGTCTGGGAAAAGACCGCGGCATGAGTCCGCTCGGGCGGACGTCGAACCACATTCGCAGGCGGCTGCGCCGCCGGCTGGCCTGCGCAAGATGGAGTCGGTTACCTTCGGCCCGCGTCATCGTCCGGCGCACGCGATGGCATCCGAGGTGGCGGCGCGGCTCCGGGAGCGGCTGCGGTAGGCGGGCGGCGCATGCTGCGCGGCGCCCGCGAAGTCAGCCGCGCGGCACCTCGTCGGTCGTCACGTCGCACCGCGACTCACCGAACGCCACGTGGACGACGAAGTCCGACGCTCCCGTCACCACGAGCGTGGTCGAACAGCTCTCCACCAGCCGGTGCGTCGGCGTCGCCTTGGGCCGCGACGACGACTCGGGCAACGAACTCGGTCTTCGTGAATGTGATGACGTGTGATCCCGGACCCAGGACGGCCGGCAGGTCACCGACGATCTGGATCCCCTCCGTCGTCGACGCCTGCCATCCGACGAAGACGCCCGTGTACAAGGCCCCGTCGGGATCGAGGACGTCCAGGCGGTACTCGGACTCGGGAGTGGAGCTGGGGCCGAAGCCGGAGCCGTCGATGGTGAGGCGTGCGCTGGCCCTGGCGCTCCGATCGACGGTCGCGCTGCACGACCTCGAGCCGAAGTCGACGTGGACGAGGAGATCCGTTTCGTCGATGACGTCCAGCGGCATGGAACAGCGGTAGATCTCGTCCCACGTTCGCGGCGTGCCACCTGGCACGGGTCGGAGGGAGGCGACGTCGGTGCTCGCCGTCTTGACGAAGGCGAGCGAATAGGTGCCGAAGCCGATCTCGACCGGCAGGTCTCCGACGACACCGACGTACGGGCCGAACGAGCCCTCGGCCGGGACGTGGAAGCAGCCGACGTGCTGGACGTGGTCCGGGCCCGTCATCTCGATGCGATACCCGCGGTAGTCGTACCAGGCCGGGCCCTGCTCAAAACCCGTCCCCGCGAACGTCAGGATGGCGAGTTCATCCGACGTCGGCGCGGCGGAGGGTCCCGGTGTTGATCCGGAAGCTTGCGACGACTTTGGCGGCGAGACGGAGACGGCCGGAGTCAACCCGGACAGGCCCGTCGAACCTGGTGGCGAGACCGGCACCGGGGCCGTCTCGCTGCAGGCTACAGCGACGAGTGCGAGGCCCAGTGCCGCGATCACTGTCCGCATCGTTCGTCTCATTCACTGTCGCCCGGAACGGCCACCACGGCCGGAGACACGTCCGGGAGACGCCCGCGGCTCCAGACGCCGGGCGGGCCAAGCCGGATGCATCGTGCGGTCAAGCGGGCGACGACCCGTTGACGGCGGACAGCTCGCTGTGTGACCCTGACAAGCGAGGTGACCGGCGTCGCGGATCATCGGCGAGCCTCCTCGTACCAGCGCAGGACCCGCATCGCGCGCAGGGTGTTCCACCGGCTCGGCATGCCCTCACCCTCGTCCATCTCGAAGTGACGCTCGCCGACGTGGACGTTCTCCAGGCGCCATCGACCGTTCTCCCCGCGCTTCCGCTCGACCAGGTCGATCGCCTCGGTGACCCGCTCGTCCGGTTGGTCACCGGTGCTGCGCAGGTAGTCGAGCCCCCGGAGCACATCGTAGTGGTACCAGGTCGGGAAGGAGAACCAGAGCCAGCTGGGGTCGATCACCTCGCCGGTTGTCTTCCGGCGGTACAGCCGGCGCTCGAGCATGTACTCCTCGCCGCGGCGGCGTGCCGCGCGCACCTCGGCCGAGCCGCCGGTCGCCCGCTCGTGCGCGAGCAGGCCATCGAGGACGTTGATCGTCGTTCCGAACGACGACACCGTCGCGCCGTTCTCGACCTCGCAGTTCCAGCCGCCGTCCGGGAGCTGCTCACGGAGGAGCCGGTTGACGAGCGGCGTCATGTCCACTCCGAGGTACGAGCCCGTCGCGACGACGTTGCCGTTGATGCAAGGCTCGACCTCCCCGTCGAAGAACCGGTTGTCGGCCCACGGGGTTTCCACAGGAGCGCCGCCTCTCCAGGTGACCCGCTCGCGGACGAGACCGACCGCCCGCCGGGCCTGCTCGCTCTCGGGATCGAGCCCCAGCCGCCGCAGGAGCTCCAGGCTGTGAAACGTGTCCGTCCAGTCGTGCGACCATGATCTGCCGCCCCACTGTCCGTCCGGCGCCTGGAGACCGAGCAGCCGGGCGCCCCAGCCCTCGGTCGCGACCCTTGACCGCTCGGTGGCAACGGCGTCGTCAGGCGCATCGGTCAGGTCGCGCATGACCTGCCAGCGGATCGAGGGGTCGGAGTCCAGCAGCCAATCGATCGTCGTCATGGGCGGCATTGTGCCCGCGTCCGTGACATCTGCCGGCAGGGATTGATCGGTCCGCGTCGGCGGAGGCTCTTGCGCCTTGCCATACGTATACGTATACTACTGCGTATGACTGCGAACCCGCACCACAGGAGCTACGATGCCGACGTGCCGAACAAGACGATCTACGTCTCAGATGGAGACCTCGCGATCTACCAACGGGCCCAGGAGCTTGCGGGAGGCAACCTCTCGTCGGCGATCGCCAGCGCCCTGCGCCGGTATGTCGACATCGAGGAGGGTCGCCGCGAGGGGTTCAACGAGATCACCGTACGCGTGGGAGTCGGGACCGGGCGCAAGGTCCGCTTCAGCGGCGTTCTGCTGGGTGAATGGGTCACCTCGACCTCGAGCCGGTACGAGGTCTACCGTGTCTACCGGAGCCGCACCGGCAAGTTCGTGGTTCATACCGACCGGACGGCCGAGTGGACGATGGTCGACGCCGACGGCAAGCCGGCCGGTTGGCGCGCCGCCCTGGGCCTGCAGTGGAACGTCAGCTACGGGACAAAGCCAGCCGAGTCGACGCTCGAGGTCTTCGAGTCCCTCGACGAGCTGCGCGAGAAGATCCCGCCCGAACTGTTCGACATGGTCGCTGCCTCTGGCCGGCAGCCGGCGATCGAGGACCTGGACATCTAGCCGGGACGATCGGCCATGACCGCCGAGGGGAGCGACCTCGCGATCCACGTGACCGGATTGCGCAAGGCCTTTGGCGAGCACACCGTGCTCGACGGCATCGATCTCTCCGTGGCCGAGGGAACGGTATTCGCATTGCTCGGGCCGAACGGCGCCGGCAAGACGACCACGGTTCACATCCTATCCACGCTGATCGCCGCCGACGGCGGCCAGGTGGAGGTCGCGGGCCATGACATCAACCAGAATCCAGATGCCGTGCGCGCCGCGATCGGCGTCACCGGCCAGTTCTCGGCGGTCGACAAGTTCCTCACCGGCCAGGAAAACCTGCTCCTGATGGCCGACCTGCGGCACATCGGCAGGAGCGAGGGCCGGCGACGAACCGAGGAGTTGCTCGAGCGGTTCGACCTCGTCGACGCGGCACGAAAGCCGGTGTCCACCTGGTCGGGCGGGATGCAGCGCCGGCTCGATCTGGCGATGACGCTCGTCGGTGACCCCCGGATCATCTTCCTCGACGAGCCGACGGCCGGACTCGATCCCCGCAGCCGCCGCACGATGTGGCAGGTGATCCGTGATCTCGTCGACGGCGGGGTCACGATCCTCCTGACCACCCAGTACCTCGAGGAGGCGGATCGACTCGCCGACCGGATCGCGGTTCTCGACCACGGCCGGATCGTCGCGGAGGGCACACCCTCCGAGCTCAAGCGGCTGGTCCCGGGCGGCCACGTCCGGCTCGAGTTCGGCGACAACGGCGAGCTGGAGAAGGCCGCCCGGATCTTCCAGGTCGCATCCCGCGACGACGAGTCGCTCGCCCTGCTGGTCCCGAGCGATGGCGACGTTGCCTCGCTGCGGACCGTGCTGGACAGGCTCGCGGACGCGTCCATCGACGTCGACGGGCTTTCGGTTCGCACCCCGGACCTCGATGACGTCTTCCTGTCCCTCACCGGTCCCGCCGACTCCCGGAAAGGAGCTGCCTGATGACGGCGTACCCGCTTCTCCTGAGCAATTCGGGGACGATGCTGCGGCGGAACCTTCGCCACATGCGGCGCTACCCCTCGATGACCTTGTTCATCGCGGGCATCCCGATCGTCTTGCTCCTGCTGTTCGTGTACGTCTTTGGTGGAGCGCTCGGCGCAGGCCTGGGCGGCGTGTCAGGTGGACGCGACGCGTACATCGCCTACGTGGTCCCCGGGATCCTGATGTTGACGGTGATCGGAGCCGCCCAGGGGACGGCGATCTCGGTCGCAATGGACATGACCGAGGGCATCGTCGCGCGCTTCCGCACAATGGCCATCTCGCGCGCCTCCGTCCTGACCGGCCATGTCGTGGGCAGCGTCATCCAGACGGGCCTGGCCATCGCCGTCGTCATGGCAGTGGCGTTGCTCATCGGGTTCCGACCCACCACGGGTCCGGTGGCATGGGTCGCCGCGGCGGGGATGCTTGCGCTCACCGCGCTGGCGGTTTCCTGGCTCTCGGTCGCGCTCGGCATGTCGACCCGGAGCGTCGAGACCGCCAGCAACCTCCCGATGTTTCTCATGCTTCTGCTGTTCCTGGGCAGCGGGTTTGTTCCCACGCAGACGATGCCCGACGGCCTTCGCTGGTTTGCCGAGAACCAGCCCTTCACCCCGATCATCGAGACCCTGCGAGGCCTGCTCCTCGGGACCCCGATCGGTGACAGGGGCGCGATCGCCGTTGCCTGGTGCGTGGCGATCTCACTGGTCGGCTTCCTGTGGGCGAGGAAGCTGTACGAGCGGGACCCGGCCCCTCGATAGTCGGGCAGGCCGCGAGCCGCCAGGTGCGAGCGCGCGGGTGGTCTGGCCAGCGGGCGCCGGGCTGATCGAGAAGCCGCGGTGCCCGTGGTGTCATTCGTCGGAGCGGATCCGCTCAGGTGCGATGGCCAGCACGTCCTTGCGGGCGAAGGCGCCCAGGAAGCGAACGCCGCAGAGGAAGAGCGCCACGCCGAGCCCGCTGTAGAAGAAGGCGATCATCCAGTCCGGCATCAGGTGCGAGAGGCGGAGTGCCATGCCGCCGCCCATCATCACCGCCATCACCACCCAGGACGAGGCGTTGAAGAAGTGCCAGAAGGGGAGCCGATCCTCCGTCCGTGCACGGATTCGACCAGTGTGCTTCCGCACGAGCCGGGAGAAGACGAAGAAGTAGAACGTGAGGAAGATCACCACGGCGAGCGGAAGCAGTACCTGGTTGCGTAGGCGCCAGCGTGAACTCCAGCGGCAGCCCGATCAGGCAGACCATCGCGCCCGCCGCGCACCAGACCAGGCCGGCGATGAGGATCAGGTGATTCTTGGGAAGCTGGACGATGTGCACGCTTCGATGACTCCTGTCAGGCGCCAGGCCGACGACGAGCCACCCGAGACTCGCCGGCCGCCGTGGGGTCCGTGACCTCCCCGGGACCTTGAACACTCCGGTCGACGGGGTGGCGCGATTGTAGCCGCCAGCCGCCCACGGGCACTCTGGAACCGAGGATGCTCTCAGGACTCCACGAGACCGGTGGGTCGGGTTGGCGGGTCGTGGTCGAGCGTCATCCCGGCCGACCACCCTGCGAGCTCGAGGACACGGACGGCTGTGTCACGGATGGACCCGACGTTCTCGATGACCTCATCCTCAAGGCCGGCTCCGATGCCCGCAGCCAGCCATTCGCGCGCTCGCGCCAAATCGTCCGCGCGACCGCGTGTCGGCGAGGAGCCGAGTCGCTCCTCGATGATCGCCAGCGGAGCTGTCAGCCTGACCACGAGCACGGGCACGGCCACCGCGGCACAGACAGCCTCGAGCGTGGCGGCATCCGCCACGGAACCCGCGAGCACGAAGCGTTCCACGCCGGCCTCGCGGTAGGTCCCGGCCACGGCGGCGAGGTTCCGTGCCAGGACCGTGTGCTCGTCGTGGTCGGCTCCGCGTGCGTTCGAACCAGCAGAGCCAGTCAAGGTCGATCGCCGCGTAGGGCGGCGCGCTCGCCACGAGCAGGTCGGCAATCTCCTCGGCGACGGCGGACTTTCCTGCGCCGAAAACCCCCGTGAGGAGGATGGCGCGCGCGTCGTTCACGCGCCGACTCTACCTGCTCGGGAGGTCTGTCGGGCACAGCTACGGATGAACACTTTCTGGCTGCGAGATCGGCAACGCCCTGCCGCGCGGCTCCCGCGTCGAGGCCGTCGCGGTCGCTGCCGTCCTCAATGCCGTGACCGAGATATGCCCGCGGATTTCACCGAAGGCCTCTGAACTGGGTCGGGCTGCCCTGCTCGCCGAGCGACGCGCGCTCACCCTGTATGACGCAGCGCATGCAGCTGTGGCACAGAGCCGTGGGCATGGTTGGCGACCATGGACAGTCCGTTGCACCTGGTCCACGTGATAGGCTGTGGTCCACCGGACTCACTGTGGAGACTCCTGGATGACCAAGACGAACCTCACGCTCCAGCTCGACGCGGAGGTGATCCGGCGGGCGCGCATCGTGGCGGCGAAACGAGGCACATCCGTCAGTGCGCTCGTCGCTCGAGAGCTGGGCGACCTGGTGGCCCGAGAGGATCGCTACGAGGATGCGCGCCGCCGGGCAGTCGAGCTCATGGCGGCGGCCAGGACTCGCGGCGGGATAACGTGGACGCGCGACGACATCTATGCCGAACGTCTCGACCGCTTCAGCCGCTGAAACGCGAACGTTCGTCGACGCGAACGTGCTCGTGTACGCATACGACGCCTCGGACGCCGTCAAGCAGTCCATCGCGCAGGCGGCACTCCGGCAGCTGTGGTCGGACGGCAGCGGCCTCCTGAGCACGCAGATCCTCCAGGAGTTCTATGCCGTCGCGACAGGCAGGCTGAAGCCTCCGATGACGCCGGGCGAGGCGCGCGAGATCGTGGGGCTCTACGCGACATGGCCGGTCGTGCTCATCGAACCAGCCCTCATCCTGACCGCGTCGCAGCTTCACGAGCGGTATCAGCTTTCCTGGTGGGACGCTCTCATGGTCGAAGCGGCCAGAGTTGGTGGCGCTCGACGTCTATTGACGGAGGACCTCACGGACGGCCAGGACATCGAGGGCGTTCGGATCGAGAACCCGTTCCGGGAGGCGCTCGACGCGGCGGGCAGTCAGTCCGAAGTGAGCCGCAGCTGAGAAGAGAGCAGCCATTTCTCCGCGCATCGCGCCGGGCGTCGCCGCCTGCGAGCCGCCGTAGCGACGTGGGGTCGCAGGTATGGTCAACGACACTCCTCCGGAATAGGGAATCGACCGTGATGGCGACGGATTCGCCGGCCTCGACACGTTCCAGCAGGCTCGAAGTGTTGTTGCGCAGGTCACGTGACGCCACGGAGTTCATGAAGGCCATCGCAGCAATGTGTGCTACGAGCGTGGCTACGGCATGTTCAGTCTCCGGTGGCAGCCCGAAGAGCTGCGCAACCGACATGCCATGCTTCGAGGGGAGGGGAGGACCACGGCGAGGTTCCAGGCGCAACGACCCGACTGCGCACGGGCCTTCGTGTCTGCCTGTTCCGGATCTCCGGCGCGGAGGCCGCCTCCAGGAAGACTGCCACTACATTCGATGTTCCTCCGGTTCTTCGCCTCATCCCAGCGCGGATCGGACACCTGGGACGGTAGCGGCCGGCTTTTCACGGCGACCTGTGTCGTTCTTGTTCGTCGGCTCGGAAACGTTTGCCTCCGGCCTCGGCTTCTTCCCGTCCCCCACCTCGTCCGTGACGCCCTGCTCTCGGCTGGGAGTTGGTTGAGTGGGACCCGCGTGGGTCCCCCTCAAATAGAACGATCGTGTCCAGGGGACGAGGCGAACATCGGTCTGCCAGTTATCAGAGCTGCCGATCTGATAACATCAGGCAGGTGATCCGCACACAGATCTCGCTGACCGAAGACCAGATGCGGCGGTTACGCGCAGAAGCCCGGCACCGCGGCGTCCCCGTCGCCGAGGTTGTCCGTGACGCGGTCGATCGTGTTGTCCCACATGACCCGGGCAACCGGAGACTGAGGTTCGAGCGGGCGCTCAATGCCGGAGGCCGATTCCACTCCGGCACCGGCGACCTGGCCGATCGTCACGACGAGATCGCCGGGGAGTCGGACTGGTGACCCGAGTCCTGGTGGATACGAGTGCGCTCCTGGCACATCTCGACGCCGACGACCCGCGTCATGCGCGCGTTCAATCGGCATTCGCAGCGCTCGCGGATGACGAGCTCGTGACCCACGGGTATGTCATTGCCGAATCACTGGCCGTTGCTCGTCGGCGACTCGGCGTCGACGCCGTCATCGCGCTGCTTGACGACGTGCTGCCGGCGATGGAATTCCTGATCGTCGATCCGACCGTCCATGCCACCGCGGCGCGGAACTACCGCGCGGCCCTGCCAACGGGCACATCGTTCGTGGACCATGTCAGCTTCGCCGTGATGGCTCGGGAAGGGATCACGACGGCCCTGGCACTGGACCCTGACTTCGAGGCGGCCGGCGTCAAGGTCGTTCCCGAGCCTTGATGGGACGGAGAGTCCTGGCTCTCCGAGATGCGACGGTGGCAGGTACCTGCGGCTCCAGGCCGCGACCGTCGTCGTCACGAACTTCCACGCCTTCCTGCGGCGCGAGGACGATCCAGGCCCTGCTGGCGACGACGGACGGTCCACGGGGATCGGTCACAATCGCGACGTGAGCGATGGCGGCGCGACAGACGAGACACGGATCGATCGGTGGCTGTGCGCCGTTCGCCTGGTCAAGACCCGGCCAATCGCGACCGAGCTGTGTGAAGGCGGGCACGTCCGCGTCAACGGGAGTGCAGCGAAGCCTTCGACGAAGGTCCATGCCGGCGACCGAGTCGACGCGCTGATTGCCGGACGCGAGCGCATCGTCGAGGTCGTCCGGCCGATCGACGCTCGCGTCGGCGCGCCGGTTGCCGCGACCTGCTATGTCGACCACACGCCGCCACCGGTGGTCACCGAGCTGGCTCCTGGCATCAAGATCGTGCGCGGCGAGGGCCGGCCAGGCAAGCGTCTTCGCCGTGAGCTGGAGCGGATGCGTCGGATACCGGGCGCCTGACGGTTCGGCGACGTCAGGAGTGAGTCAGCGCCAGCCGAGCTCCGGCGCGACGTAGCGCAGGATCGACTCGATGGCGTGCGCGTTGTAGTCCACGCCGAGCTGGTTCGGCACGGTCAGGAGAAGCGTGTCGGCGGCGGCGATGGCCGTGTCCTCCTTCAGCGCTCGACCAGCTCATCGGGCTCGGCTGCGTAGGACCGTCCGAAGACCGCCCGCGTGTTCTCGTCGAGGTAGCCGATCTGGTCGCGCTCCTCCGATCGGCCGAAGAAGGCACGATCGCGGTCGTCGACGATGGCGAAGATGCTGCGGCTCACCGACACCCGCGGTTCGCGCGCATGACCCGCCTCGGTCCAGGCTGCCCGGTAGCGCGTCGATCTGCCGTGCGCTGCTGGACATGCAGCGGCTCGCCGCTCTCGTCGAACACGAGCGTCGAGCTCATCAGGTTCATGCCCTGCTGCGCCGCCCAGACGGCGGTGGCGCTGGAAGCCGCCCCCCACCAGATCCGATCCCGCAGCCCGGGTGAATGCGGCTCCAGGCGCAGCAGGCCGGGCGGGTTGGGAAACATCGGCCGAGGGTTCGGTTGGGCGAAGCCCTCACCCTCCAGCAGCTCGAGGAAGACCTCCGTATGGCGACGCGCCATGTCGGCGTCCGTCTCACCCTCGGCGGGCTGGTAGCCGAAATGGCGATATCCGTCGATGACCTGCTCGGGCGAGCCGCGACTGATGCCCAGCTGCATCCGGCCGCCGGCGATGAGATCCGCCGCGCCGGCGTCCTCCGCCATGTAGAACGGGTTCTCGTAGCGCATGTCCACGACGGCGGTTCCCATCTCGATCCGCTTGGTGCGGGCACCGACCGCGGCCAGGAGCGGGAACGGGGAGGCGAGCTGCCGAGCGAAGTGGTGCACGCGGAAGTAGGCACCGTCGGCGCCGAGCTCTTCGGCGGCCACCGCCAGCTCGATCGACTGGAGCAGCGCATCCGACCCTGAACGCACCTGCGAGTACGGGGAATCGGACCAGTGGCCGAACGACAGGAATCCGATGCGCTTCATAGGGCGTGATGGTAGGTCGAGTTCCAAATGAAGGCGCCGAGCATGCATAGAGTGGTCGAGGCTCACCCCGTGCTACACTGATCCCGTGCTACACGGGGCAATATGATGGCAAACCTTACGGTGGCAGTCGACGAACAGGTTCTGAAGCGGGCGCGCATCAAGGCGTTGGAACAGGGCACCTCCGTGAACGCGCTCCTCAGTGCGTACCTCGCGCGCTATGCCGGCGTCGGCGCGTCGCAGAGAGCGCTCAGTGAGTTCCTGGAGATCGCCGCGCGCTCACACGCCAGCAGCGGGTCTACGGGCCGAACCTGGCAACGAGAGGATCTCTATGACCGGACCGTCCTGCGTGATCGGGAATGAGCCTGCGCGCATTCGTCGACACGAACGTCTGGGTCTACGCGGTGGACGACGGCGAACCGGAGAAGCAGGCTCGGGCGCGCCAGATCCTGGACCCGAACGGGGCGACGGACCTGGTGGTGTCCGCCCAGGTCCTCGGTGAGTTCTACGTCACCGTCACGCGGAAGCTGGCGGAAACCCTCGCTGACCTTGACGCGGTCGCGCTCGTGGACCGGATGCGGCAGTTGCCGGTGGTCCCGATCGACGCCAACCTCGTGACCGCCGCCATAGGCAACGCGCGCCGATGGCAGCTGTCGTACTGGGACGCCCTGATCCTCACAGCGGCGGATGCAGCCGGCTGCGAGGTGGTCCTCTCAGAAGACCTGGACGATGGACAGGCGTACGGCTCGGTCCGCGTGGAGGATCCGTTCCGACAAGAGGAAGCGCCATGAGCATCGACGACTACCCGCGTGTGCCCCTTCTGTTCGGCCCGTCGCCCGTCCACCCACTGCCGCGGCTGAGCGCCGCGTTGGGCGGCAAGGTGGAGATCTGGGCCAAGCGCGAGGACTGCAACAGCGGAATCGCGTTCGGCGGCAACAAGGTGCGCAAGCTCGAGTACCTGGCGGCGGACGCGCTGGCCAAGGGCTGCGACACGCTCGTGTCCATCGGCGGCATCCAGTCGAACCACACCCGCGCGGTGACCGGTGTGGCGCGCCACCTGGGCCTGAACGTGGTGACCGTCCAGGAGCACTGGGTCGACTGGGACGACCCGGGCTACGAGATCGTCGGCAACATCCAGCTGACACGGATCATGGGCGGTGACGTGCGCATCGATCCCGCCGGGTTCGACATCGGCATGCGGGACTCGTGGCGGGAGGCGCTCGAGTCGGTGGAGGCCGCGGGCGGCAGGCCCTATCCGATCCCCGCCGGCGCCTCCGACCACCCGCTCGGCGGCCTGGGCTTCGCCAACTGGGTGCGCGAGGTCGCGACGCAGGAGAAGGAGCTCGCCGTCTTCTTCGACACGGTGATCGTGTGCACGGTCACCGGGTCCACCCACGCCGGCATGATCGCGGGCACGGCGCTCGAGGGGAGGGGAGACCGCCGCATCATCGGCATCGACGCGTCGGGGACGCTGGAGAAGACGGTCGACCAGGTGAGCCGGATCGCGCGGGCCACGGCGGCGGCGATCGGCGTCGACCGAGAGCTGCGCGCCGACGAGATCACGGTGGTGGACGGCTACGCTGGCCCCGCGTATGGCATTCCCGACGAGCAGACCATCGAGGCGATCCACCTGGCCGCTCGGACCGAGGGCATGCTCACGGACCCCGTCTACGAGGGCAAGTCGATGGCCGGCCTGATCGGCATGATCAGGGCAGGGGAGATCCCTGCAGGGTCACGCGTGCTCTACGCCCACCTCGGCGGCCAGCCGGCGCTGTCGGCGTATGCGCATACGCCGGGGTTGGGCGAGTAGGTAAGGAGTTCCCCAGGAGCTGGTCACCCGGATCCGGCATCAACAACGAAGAACAACACGTCGGGCAACATCGAACGGCAGGATCAGAACGGTGCTCACGCGGTCGCAGCCGCCGCCGAATTCTCAGGGATCTGTCCGGGACTCTCGGATTGCGTCCCGATCCTTCGCGACACAATGACCGGTGGCCCGCTCATGCTTGACGACTTCGCGGGATCGCCGCTCTCGAGCTTCGCCCAGACGTCGCCCGCGCCTACCGCGAGGGGTGCCACGGCACCAAGGTGACGTTGCGTGCGAAGTCGCTCCACGACCTCTAGGCCGCCAGGTAACGCGCCGAGCGGGCCGGCCTCCCCGTCGCCCTCGTCACCGATTCCGGCCACGTCCCATGACACTTCGCGCCAGGGACGAGGGCTGCTTCGCGCGCGCCGCACTCCGTCACGCACGATTTCCGATGACCCAACGAAAGGACACGCACGTGGCCCAGATCGATCTCGCAATTCTCGCCCGCTCCATGGGCGGGATCCCTCGATGCGCTGCGAACCACGAGATTGCTCAGGCGGCCCGAGGCATCAGCCAAGATTGCCCGGACCTGCCGCGTGGGACCGTTGCGCGATCGGTCTTACCCGTCGCGGTCGTCGTCACCCCGACCCGCCAGCGCGAGCGCCAGTGGGGCGATCGGTCCGAGCAGGACAGCGAGGACGGCCCAGCCGATGAAGCTGAGCCCGCGTTTCTCGGCCCGGTAGCCGATCCAAAGAGGGAAGGCGATCAGCAACGATAGGAGAGCGAGCACGGTCACGGAGCCGAAAAGCCCGACCGTGCTGGACAGCACAACGCCGGCGCCGACCAGTACGAACGTCGGAAACGTGAGCACGCCGATCACTGCCGTGGCGTAGTCACGAACCCGCGGTGGGCGTCGGCGCACGACGTCCCAGCGCCGCATATCTCGGAGACAGAAGAGGCCGAGCGCGATCATTCCGAGTCCGACCGCCAGCAGCACGAGCAAGTCCACAGGCAACGAGGAGCAGCGCTGGACGCGTGGTCAAGGGCTGATGAGACCCTTTGGGCGCAGCAGCGCCGCCTCGGCCGCGTTCAGTAGCGTGTCCACGAGCCCGTTCGTCAGGCCCAAGGGAGGTAACTGTCCTTCAGTACGCAGACTCCGCTCGGCTGACGGGAGCGAGGACGCGCAGCGTCGAGAGCTTGCCCACGCTCGCCAGCTGCGACGAATCTGCTGCCCACGACGAGCTCGGCGTCGCCCGAGACGTCCTGGTTCACGATGCCGGTCGCGGCGACCTGGAACGGCAGGACCCCGGCCAGGGACAGGGTCCGGTTTTGGCCGTCCGAGATGACGTCCACCGAGAGAGGCCCGAGTTTGGACGCGCTGACCGCCGCGGCGCCCTCCGGCTGCATCTCGTAGACGGTGCTCAGCGCGACGATGCCGAACCGAGCAGATTTGCCAGCCTCGCCGGTGTAGATTCCGGTCAACTCGTCGACGAGTTTGGTCAGCGCGCCCACGTCCGCGCGAGCTGCGTCGATGAGCGTGCCGCTGGGCAGCGCGACGGGTGCGAGGGTCTTTTCGTCGGCAACGGCACTGGCTAGGGCGCTCTCCACCTTCGCCCAGTCAGCGGCCGAATCCCTGGCGGCCTGCAGGCGCTGCTCGACGACTGACGCGAGCTCGGCGCCGCTGAGGTCCTTTGGCATGGCGGCGACGATGAGTTGGTCGGCGGTCGTACCGGTCACCACTGCCCGAAGCGCAGCCATCGACCCGGCGTCCCCAACCGCCAGAGCGACGATGTTGCCCTTTGCGTCGAGCACTGTCGGAACGGTCTCGCCGCCACTCGCGGGAAACACCCCGAGCAGCAGAGCCGAGTCAATCACGTTCGTATGCGGGTCGGGCGGGAACGGCCGGAAAATCACCCCACGCGTGGCGTACTCGGCGGCGCGCAGCCTGCCCAACAGTGCCTGCAGCGCGTCTGCCTGGCCGAGGGCTTCCTCGCTGATGTCCTCGGGCACGGTCGTCCAGGTGGCGAGCCGGGCGCCCCCGGTCGTGAAGATGAGCAGCTGCGGCGGCCGCAGCGCACCGTCGGTACGCGCGGCGTCGACGATGGTCTTCGGTACGACCAGCCGCAGCGTGGCACGCTGGCCCGAAAGCAGCGGCGCCGTCGGCACGGGCGCGAGGTACGGCTCCCACACGTGGCCCGTGCCGTTCTGCCACGACGCCGGCCCGAACAGGACGGTGTGACCGCCGAGGTTCGTGACTTCCACAGCGGTCGTTGCGGCGTGCCCCGAGCCGTCGGGCAACCGCTGCCATGTCCAGCGGTCCACGACGTATGCAGCCGTCATTGCCAGAGGGCTGGGCGGGATCACCGCATGCCCTGTGAGGACCAGCGCCGTTCCGCTGCTCGCTGTCCCGTCGGCCGACAAGCCGGCGAACAGGTCCGAACCGCCGACGGCAAACGACTGCTGGCAGACCAGGTCCTGGTCCGTCACGCCGCGCGTGCATCCGGGCACGGCCGGCACTGCGGGATTGATGACGGCGACCGCGATGGCGGTCGCGACGAACCCGACGACGAACCCGACGATCGCTCCGACGAGGGCGCCGATCCAGCCGCCGAAGGCACCACCGATCACGAAGCCGGCACCCGCGCCGATGAACGCGATCTCGAACTCACAACCCAGCTGCGAGAGGAAATCGACGTCGTGGCTGACGTGCGCGTCCATCTCGATCAGGTTGGATCCAGGGACGGAGAATGTTCCGTCGACGTGCACCTCCGCGTCCAGACTGTGGCCGGTGCCACATGCATTGAGCACCTGGACGGGCGCGTCGATGCGCACTCGCGGAGTCGGGTGCGATCCGTCGGCTGACAGCCACCGACCCGTGACTGACCCGCGCAAGGTGAGTCGATCGCTGCCGGCAAGCCCGCTCTCGAGCCTGCCTGCCGAGCCGCGGGCGACGATGCCACCGTCGACCGCAACCGCCCAGTCGGCGGAGCCACGGATCGAAGTCGGCGTGGCGAAGAAGGCGCTCCAGTCGGTGATCGTGCCGGCGGCGAGGATCGGCGCCGTGACTGTGGTGGCGGTGCCGCGCAACTGGATCCCGAGCTTCAGGAACGTCGCGGGCCCGGTGAGTCCGTCGACCGCCAGACCGGCATTCGCGACATCGAGAGTGCCGCCCGTAAGCGCCCCGAGTGGTGACAGGTCCACGCTGCTGCTCACGGTCCTGACCAGCGCCGCCAGGGCCGCGTCGGCCTGCATCTGCAGGCGCATCCGGTACGCGGGGTCGTCGATCGGAAGCCCGGACAGGTCAGCGCTGGGAGAGGCAAGCGTCAGCTGGATCGATGAGCCGCTCAGGCTGATCCCGAGGTCCAGGTGCACTGGCACACGCAGGGGAATTGTCGTCGGCCTACCGCCCGGTGCCAGCGCCGCCAGCCCTCGCATGGACGCGAAGTTGAGCGCAAGCGTCATGGTGGCCCGCACCCGCTGGCCGGTGATGGATATGGATTGGTCGGAACCGGCGGCTGTGGGCACCATGATTGTCGTCGTCTGGGGCGTGGCAGTCAGGGCCAGACCGGCGAGACTGGCGTGGTCGAATACCAGGGTCTCGCCGCCGACCGGAGCCTGCGCGTCGAAGACGATGCGCTCTTTGCTCAGCCGCTCCGCGAGCAGGCGGAACAACGTCTCGATCGAGATCTCGACTGCGACGTCCATGACACATCCTCTCGAATGTGCGTTGTGCTTGGGCACGCGGAGACGCGGGCGGCCACCGCGAGATCTTAGTCCCGGACAGGCGGCGTTCACTACTGGAGTTCGAATCCGACACCGTGCGTTGTGAGGTTGTGCCACCCGCCTTGATCGGGTCCCAACGGATGCCGAGCACCAGACCCGGACGCTGTGGAGCCAACTTGCCGCGGACGGATTTCGGGCGATCTTGCACACGGCTGCGCCGCCGGCTGGCCGAATCGGCTCCACATGACCCGCTTTCGGCCCGCGGCAGCTACACGGCGGCAGACACGTCCGACCGCGATCACGGTGGATGCCTGGATGTGCTCCGCAGGCGGGATCTCGACCTTGTCGTCCCGGCACTGGCCCTGGCCGAGGCTGCGTACCTCATCGGCACCCGGCTTGGGCCCGGGAACGAGGCGGCCGTTGTGCGGGGCCTCGCGGGCTTCGGGATCGAGTCGCCCCTGGTCGGGGACTGGACGCTCGTCCCCGACCTCCTCCAGCGGCACGCGGACTTCCCGCTCGGACGCACCGATGCCTCGTTCGCAGTGCTCGCCGACCGGCTGGCCACGGGTCTCATGATCACCGTCGATCGCCGGCACTTCGGGGCCATCCGGCCGCCGCGCTGCCGGACCTTTCGCCTCTTGCCCGAGCCCGCGGCCGTCCATGAAGCGCCGGCCGCCTACGCGACGCCGGGCGAGCAGCCGTGAGCCAGCCACCCAGGACTTGCGCGGCCGCGCCGCAGGCTGACCACCACGGCTCCAGCGTCCGGGCGTTCGGCGCGCGTCACCGTCCGTCGCAGACGCGTTTCCGCGGCCGTCCGCGGCGCTTCGCGCCGGGCGTCGCCGCCTCTGACCCGCCGTCGCGACGTCGGGGTCGCGGTATAGTCCAACTACACTCGACCGGAGCAGGGAATTGACGCGAGGGGAGGGCACGAACACGGCGATCGATCAGGTCGGCGCCGCGGAGGCGCCGCTCGGAGGGCGCGGCACGATCGAGAACCCCATCATCAACTCGCCCTTCGTCGAGCCCGCCCGGCACTTCGTACTGGGTCCCGACGGCAGGCCGACCGGCGAGATCGCGCCCCGGCGCCGGTCGTCGGAGTTCTTCGTCCCAGTCGCGCAGCCCAGGAAGAAGTCCGCGCAGCTGAGTCTCGACGCGTTCGGCGGCCCGACCCGCCAGCAGCCGAACGAGATCGTCAACGAGCGCCTTCAATGCCTACGATGTACGCTTACACGAAACGCGAGGGGATGCCGTTCGATAGGCCTCGGCCTCACTGTGCCCAGCAACACGAGCGAATGCCTGGACTATCCAGCCGATGTCTTCAGCCTCGGTACACCAATACGACAAACGTTACCGCGATCAACACAAGCCCCACGATGGAGGACTGCTGCGAGCCATAGATGTAGTTTGCCAGCTTGAAAGTCAAGTCTTGATTGGCTTTAACCGATGCCAATCCCTGTGCGGCGGCGATTAGCCGGGCGTTCTTCTTTCCTTTGATCAACTCGTCGATGGTGTTTGCGCCGAGCATGTACCTCTGCCGCGCTGCGCCGCCTTGCATCGCGAACCAATAGGCGACTGCAAAATACACCCCTGCGACGACTCCAAGAACCCATATCAAGTCGGCCTTAGCATACGCCCAGCCAGCCACGGCGATTGCTATGGGAAGTCCTCCGGTCACGAGCGACCTTTGTGAGTCGAGCTTGGACTCTAGCCGGGAGAGTCGATCCAACTCCTGCCTGTAGATCGCTTCTGCAATTGGGATTGCGTCCGAACCCTCATCTTGAGCCGCTAATGCTTCTTGGAGTTCCTTGACATCTTGCTGTCAATCAGTGGCAGAGAATAGCCTGCGATCGCGCTCGACTACAGCGATGTGAATTGCTGGAATGACCACGTCCACCACTGGCCAGAAGTTCACGCGAGGCATTACGAGCCCACCAATTCATCTGCGAGTGCTTGGGCAACCGGGACACCGCGTGCTTGGAGCCATCCCCATTCACCGTTCGGATTTAATTCCAGAAACCAGTGTCTACCGCGTTCGTCGAGTGCAAGATCGATGCCCGAGTAAACGAGTCCCAATGAGCGCACAAGTTCGACGCACTTCGAGCTGATGGACGAAGGCAGATCGCATGGGGCCCACTGAGCGGTGGGATCCGTGCGCCAATCCAGCTGACTTGTCTTGCATGCTGCGCCGAATGCATGAGTCCCAATGACCACTACGCGAACGTCAACTTTCGGCCAAACGCGCTGCTGCAGTACCATCGGAGCGAGCTCGATGTCTTGAATCCTCCCAGCGTCATCATCAGATACCAATGAGGTGAAGACGAACATAGATTTGCGTTCTTCGATGAACAACGGAGCGTCGAGAGCCTTGCAAACCGCGACCCCTCGGTGGGCTCGAAGAAAGGCGCGCGCCTGAGAGCCGCCGTTGGTTACCAGGGTTTCAGGCACCAGATGACCGGATGAGGCCGCGGCCTGAAGCTGGAGGAGTTTGTTCTCGGCGCGGTCGATGTTGGACGGTTGGCTCACCCAATGGATGCCTGTGATGGTCTCCAACCCAGCAATCACGGCTCGCCACTGACCTCGCGCCAGCTTGGCCTCGCCACGGCCCAAACCCTTGATCGCAGGAGCCTCAGGTCGTCGGTACAACGCTGAGCGGACTTCCGCCAATCCGATCTCGCCGACGACCCAGCTTCCGGCCTCGACTGCCCACGCCAGCTCATGCATACGCTCCGTGTTCAGTCGAAGGAAAGGTACCCCCCGGCGACGCAGCTCAAGGACGACCCAGTCGAGACTCACGTCGTTGCGATTCGAGACCAGGAGAATGCGCGGTGCTAACCCCACAGCTTTTGATCTTCGCCCCGCTCGATATCCGCTTTGAGCGTTTTCGGAGGACGATCCTCCCCGACGGCATCCGCCCAGTGATCGCGGACGCGCACAAGCGTGACATCGCGCTTGACGTCGTACCGCGATTGCCGATGAAGGCTTTGAGCTAGGTGTCGCTCTGTCGCCAGGCTACCCAAGAAGCTTCTCGGCATCGCAGGCCTCCGTCTGATCTCCAACGATCCATGCAGGATATCCGAACCGAGGCACACGGAGGACTCCCTCCAGTCTCACCCTCCAGTGTGTATGTTACATAACTTCCCTTATCGGAAGTGGGCGGCCACGGCGAGGGCGGGGCGTCGGTCTGCCGCCCCTTCAGAGATCTGCCGGGGATAGGACTCGGATGAGACGCCCGACGGCGTGCCGTAGTCGTGCGTCGATCGTCACAAGCGGGGCGGCAAGGGACCGGGCCAGGGCCACGTACTCAGCGTCGTACGTCTTTGCCCAGCCGAGCTGGCGCGCGATCGCCCAGGCGTCGAACAGGAGTTCGGCCGAGGGGTGGCTGTCGATGGGCGCGGCGAGGAGACGCTGCAGTGCCTCTCGGCCCTCCGAGTCGGTGATGTCGTCTCGCCACCGCAGCTGACTGATCGCGGCAGCCGCCTCCGACCATAGGAGCGTCGGGGCGACAAGGCGGTGCAGCCCGAACACGCGGAAGCCGTCCACAACGAGCGCCGCCTTGACTGCGGTGCTGGCGTCGAGGACGACGGTTTCAGTGGCCGAGACGAGAGAGCCGGATGGCGCGGACGACATTGGGGCTGGGCCTTCCGTCCGGCATGTGCTGCCACAGGGCCGGAATCGGAAGCTCTTCGTCCTCGAGCATCAGTTCGAGGTCGGTCTCCTCGATCACGTGCTGCGTGCCGATCTTGTGTGCCCTGAGCCGGCCGGTACGGATCCAGCGCCGGATCGTCTCCGGGTCCCTCCCGGCCCGCTTGGCCGCCTCTGGAACAGTGATCATTGCACGATCATACAACAAGTCAGGCATCAGACGGCGCCTTCGTTCTGTGGCTGCCGACCCCCAACCCCGGCCAGTTGTTGCTCCACGCGCACGACCCGGCGATGGAATCGCGCCCGACGGCCGGCGGATGCGGCCCCGACCCCGAAGCCTCGCCCACTCGTGCTCCACGCGCACGACCCGGCGATGGAATCGCGCCCGACGGCCGGCGGATGCGGCCCCGACCCCGAAGCCTCGCCCACTCGTGCTCCACGCGCACGACCCGGCGATGGAATCGCGCCCGACGGCCGGCGGATGCGGCCCCGACCCCGAAGCCTCGCCCACTCGTGCTCCACGCGCACGACCCGGCGATGGAATCGCGCCCGACGGCCGGCGGATGCGGCCCCGACCCCGAAGCCTCGCCCACTCGTGCTCCACGGGGATTCACGACGGTGCCTGTCAATGCCCGGGTCGGACCGCTCGGGCGGAATGCCGCGGTGGCGCGCCGGATCCGCTTCGGGCGACGATCGCAGGGGTCGTCTCAGGCCGCGGGAGTACCTCGTATACTCCCGCGCACGTTCGGCTTCGGGGGCCGTTCGGTTGACCCCCGATCTCGCGGGCCAGCGCGGAGGAAGGATCATGAAGCGGTACGTCTTTCGAGTTCTCGCCACGACGCTGATCGCGTACCACCCATAGCGGCGGCTGTCCACGAAGGCCTCCCGAGGACTCACGGGGATGCGACGGCTCGCCGCCTCTGCATACCGCAGGCGAGACCGCGGACCCAACGTGTGCCGTGGCATGCCGGATCCAGTGGCCTGCGGGCCGACGGCGCCACCATGACGGCATCGGATGCTGGTCCCGGCGATCGATCGGCGCGTGTGCTCGACGAGTCCTTCATGCGTCACGCGATCGAGCTTGCCCGGAGCGGGATGATCGCCGGCCACGGTGGCCCGTTCGGGGCGGTGATTGTTCGCGAGGGCGCGATCGTGGGCGAAGGCTGGAACCGGGTGGCTTCGTCGAACGACCCGACGGCGCACGCCGAGGTCGTGGCGATCCGGGATGCATGCTCCCGGCTCGGCACATTCGTGCTGGCAGGCTGCTCGCTCTATGCTTCCTGCGAACCCTGCCCGATGTGCCTGGGGGCCATCAACTGGGCCCGTCTCGAGGCGTTCGTCTTCGCGGCCTCCCGATACGACGCCGCACGCGGCGGCTTCGACGACGCGGTCCTGTACGACGAGATCGGTCGAGCGCCCGGGGATCGCCGGGTCCCGGGTCGCCGGGTCCTCGCCGTCGAGGCCGCGGGTCTCTTCGACGAGTGGCTGGCGAAGCGGGATCGCCTCCCCTACTGACAGCGGTCGCAGCCTGGGCGGCGCCTCGAGCCGCACGACCGCCCTCCGAGACTGCCCTCGATACTGTCGCCCGAGGCAACATCAACAGGCTGGCCGGAGCGAGGACCTCCAGCACCGGCGGGTCTTCCGTCGCGTGAGAGACTGGTGCCCTCGGGCGTCGGGGGACCTGCGGGCGCACGCGCGGAGGAAGCGGAGGATACGAGCGATGCAGCGACGATTGGTGATCGGCGTCTGGGTCGCGCTCACTGTGCTGGTGGGCGCCACGGTGGATGTCTCGGCCGGGCGGGTGACTCCGGGACCGACCGCCGGCGCGGCTGTCCAACCGGCGGCCACATGGGGCACGACCCCGATTGCCACCCTCAACGAGTTCAACAACGGCGGCGGACTCGCCGTGACGGGCTCCCAGTCGGCAACCCTGGTCTTCCAGAGCGACAACCGGCTGTACGCGGCACGGACCGCGAACGGCGGGTCCAGTTGGAGCGGGGCCTCGCAGATCGGCTCAGGGACGTTCATCTGGAGTGTCGGGATGGCATCGCTGGGCCAGGCCATCGACGTTGCCTACTCGTTCCAGGGATCGTCCGGCGACCAGGTGCGGTACCGGCATTCGCTGGACGGCGGTGCGTCGTGGGCGGCTGCCAAGACGCTGGGGTTCGGCGACACGATGTTCTACGTCCAGGTCGCCCGTGGAGCGAACGGGCTCGTCGCGGTCGTCGGTTGGGCGGTAGACAAGCTGAAGGTCCGCGTCAGCACCAACGGTGGGGCCAGCTTCGGTGCGACGAAGACCCTCACCACCTACCAGGCACCCTGCTGCGTGTACGACACCGGCGTCCCCGCCGTCGCCATCTCGGGCCATGCGGTGATCGTCTCCTACTGGCACAGCATGTCCAACCTCCAGGTTCGGCGGAGCACCAACGGCGGCGCAAGCTGGAGCACACCCAAGGTCCTCAGCACGGCGACCGGCGCGAACCAGAACGCGCTCGCGGCCCACGGCACGGACGTGCTGGCGTTCTACCCGACGGCATCCACCAGCCGCGCGCGGATCTCCCACGACGGAGGCGTGACCTGGTTGCCCGCGGTCTCCGAGGCCGTGGGGACGGGCCCCCTGGTCCTCGGGTACTCGGGCGCCAAGTGGCGCCTGGCCTACGGCAACTGGCAGTGGGTCCGGTATCGTGAGAGCTCCAACGGGCTCAACTGGTCCTCCGCGGAGACCGTCACCGCGCACAGCAACTACGGGTACGGGCCACTCAGCGTCGGCGTCCTCGCCGGTCACCCGACGATCGCGCTCACGAGCATCGGAAGCGGAGCGTCTGACCCGGAAATCATGAACATCGCGACGAGGCACTGAGCACGCCGGATCAGGGCACCAGGCTCAGCGCTTCGCAATGGGCCGGCCGAACGGCTCGGAAGTGCCGCTGGTCAAGCGTCGCGAGCCCGGAAGTGCCGCTGGTCAAGCGTCGCGAGCCCGGCAGTGCCGAGTCGCTCGATCAGGGCGAACACGGATAAATCGACGATGCCAAGGCCGTGGTCGGCAGCATCACGATGGAAGATGCGAGCGTTCGCGGTGCTCAGCGCAGGAGGGAGCCGGATGCGGCCGACACGGGAGCAGATCGCGGCGGCTGCCGGGCGCACGGTCCCCGACGTCATCGCCCCGGGCCTGGACGTCCTCTTCTGCGGGATCAATCCCGGGCTCTACTCGGGCGCGGTGGGCCACCACTTCGCTCGACCCGGCAATCGATTTTGGCGAACGCTGCATGGCGCCGCGTTCACGCCCCGGCTGCTCACGCCCGACGAGGAGCGAGCCCTGCTCGACTTCGGGTTGGGCATCACCAACCTGGTCCGGCGGGCGACCGCCGGTGCGGCCGACCTCGAGGACGAGGAACTGAAGGCCGGCGCCTCGAGACTGGCGGCAGCAGTGGCGGCATTCCGGCCCCGTGCAGTCGCCGTGCTCGGCGTCTCCGCGTATCGAACGGCGTTCGGCCGGGCGGATGCGGGGGTCGGCGTCCAGGTCGAGCCGCTCGCAGGGGCCCTGGTCTGGGTGCTGCCGAACCCGTCGGGGCTGAACGCCCACTACCAGTTGCCGGACCTGGTGCGAGCCTTCGCCGATCTCCGCGAGGCGGTGCGCGCGACCTGACCCGGTGTCGCTGCGCCAGGCGAGCGGTCGCGCGGCAAAATCAGGCCTTCGCCCGCCGCAACAACAAGAAGTCCGCCGCCCGGAGGATGGCCGAGCGGCGGACGTATGTCGTGAGCCTGAGCTGCGGAGGGGCGCCCCTCACCAGGCGAACGTGCCTCAGCGGGCGCCGCCCCCGATGAGTGGCGAATTGAGCGTGACCGTGGTCACGAACAGTTGCGCGATGTCGACGCAGGCCTTGCCGACCGCGTCGGGCTGGGTGCCGGTCCACAGCTGGACGGTGAGCGTTCCGTTGGTCGTCGATACGTCCACGCGGCCGAGCCCGTAGCAGTCGAGGGTGCCGCCCCAGAAGTAGACCTCGAGCGACCTGCCGTCACTACTGACCGTGATGTGATCCCACGCCTGCTTGCGCAGGTCGACGATCCTGGGATCCGGTTCCACGGCGGTCGCGCCGTTGGTCGCGACCGGCGGCACCGGGACGGGCACCGCCCTGTTGGGGCCGGATGGCGTCTGGCCCTCTCCGGGGTTCCCGCTGCTCGGTGGCATGAAGCCGCCGCCCGCGACGGGCGGCGGGACTGGTGCGATCGTGGCCCCGGGATCGCTCGTCGTGACAGTGTCGGGTACCGGGGACGCCGCCTCGACGGCGGCAGGTGGCTGGGACGTCGCGAGCGCGGTCGGGGTCGCCGGGCCCGCCCCGACGCCTCCGAAGGCGCCCGAGCAGCCGACGGTCAGGGCCGCGACGGCCAGCAGCGACAGGATGGGGAGAATCGGAGCTGCGCGACGGCGGTTGCTGGAAGGCTCCATTCGATCGTGTCTCCTGGTGGTTCAATGCGGCGGTGACCGGCCGGGGACGTCTGCCCGGTTACCCGCGGCGCTGGAGACGTCCGCGGCCCTACCCTCGGTTCCCCCGTGCCAAACCTGGCCCGGTTCCGGCCAGTGTGACCCACCGCGAGACGCGCTGCTCGGCCGGAGCCACGTCTCAGGTGCCCGGTCCGGTCCGCGCCTCCGTGCCCTCTTGGGTCTCCGCGTTTGACCCGGTCACGATGATCGCGACGGCATCGCTCCCGGCGGCCGGCGCGGCCTCGAGCCCGGCCCAGGAGGCCGCAGCGGCGAGTTCCACGGTGATTCCGAGCGCCCCGGTGAGCATGGCCGCCGCCTCGGCGATGGCAGTCTCCGACACGAGGACCATGTCGTCGACCACCCCAACCATCATCTTGAGCGCCTCCCGCACCGGTACCCGCGTCGCGATCCCACCGGCGCGCGTGTCGGCGGTGGGTGTCTCCACCGGGTGCCCGGCCTGCCACGACAGGGTCATCGAGGGAGCCGCTTCCGATTGGACACCGATCACCCGCACCGCAGGGGTTGCGCCGCGCAGCCAGGTCCCGACGCCGGCGATGAGCGCTCCGTTGCCGACCGGGACGTAGGCTGCGACGATCGGTGGCAGTTCGCCCCGATCGATCGCGTCCGTCAGCTCCGCCGCGAGGGTTCCCGCGCCGACCGCGATCCAGGGATCCTCGCCGTCCACGAGGAGCGTTGCCCCTGACTCGCGGGCGTGCCGTGCGGCGTGCTCACGGGCCTCGTCGAAGTCGCGCCCGGCCAGCCGGACGGTCGCGCCGAACCGCCCGATCCGATCGAGCTTGCGCCGGTTGACGCCTTCCTGCGCATACACGGTGACCGGGACTCCGAACGCGCGCCCGGCGTAGGCGACCGCGGCGCCGAAGTTGCCGGTGGAGGCGACGACGATGGCGGGCCCGGGGGTCGGACCGGGCTGCGGCCCGCCACCCGGATGCGGCTCGACACGACGAGTGCGCCCGACGCCCTGCCCGGGGCTTCCCTCCGGACTGGCGAGCGCGCCCACCGCCAGCCACGCTCCCCTCCCCTTGAAAGCGCCGACGGGGTTCACCGAGTCGATCTTCACGATGACCGGCCGGCCGGCTCGCTCGGACAATTCGTCGCTCACGAACTGGGGCGAGCCCGAGAAGGCCGCGGGAATCAGTCCCATCGCGGCGCGGATCTGCCGGGCCTCGAGGGTTGTCGTCACGTCAGGCAGGTCCGGGGCGATCGGGCCCGGGTCGCGCCGCCGGCCCTTCCGGATCATGCCGGCCACCCGCCGCCGCGAGCAGGTTGCGGATCTCGCGTGGGTATTCGTGGAAGTAGCGGCCGATCACCGGCAATGCGAACTGCCGGAGGATGCCCTCGCGCGCCTCGTGCGCGAGGAGAAACGCGAAGGAGGCCGAGACGAGGGCCACTGGGTCTGCGTCCGGCCCGCCGAACCTGCGGAGATCGTCCTCGGTCAGGGTCACCGCGTGGTGCGTGGCGCCGCGATCATCGCCCACGGTGACGTCGCAGGCGTACCCGCCCGGTGCGGTGGTACAGACGACTGAGACCTGGTGGCCCGATCCGCGGTCGCTCACCGCTCGTCCTCATCGGGCACGTCATCGTCGGCCTCGTCCGGCTCGTCCTCCTCGGTCCAGTCCTCGTCCGCTTCCTCGACCTCGTCCAAGTGGTGACGCTCGGCGGAGTCATCGCCGCCCGTCCCGGGATGTACCCCGTTCTCGCTCGACCCGGTGCCGGCGCGCGACCACCGCACGGCTGCCGCCCGGAGTTCGCCGGCCAGGGACGGCACCATCCGTCCCCTGACGCGCACGTCGCGCGCCCGGTAGCTGACGTCCACGGTGCCTCGTTCGCGAACCCGGGCGAGCAACTCGCCCTCGCTGTAGGGCACCGCGACGTCCACGTCCTCCCACAGCTCGGCGAGCAGGCTGGCCAGCCGGAGGCGCAGCGTATCGAGGCCGAAGCCGGTCGCCGCCGACACGAGCACAGCCCCGCCAACGACCGGCGAGGGCGTGTCGGGCTCCAGGGCAGCAGGATCGAGCAGGTCGGCCTTGTTGTACGTGACGAGGCGGGGCTTGTCCCCGGCACCGAGTTCGTCGAGCACCGCCTGTACGGTGCGCCGGTGCTCGACCGCGTGCCGGTCGGCGACGTCGACGATCTCGAGCAGCACGTCGGCCCGGGTGACCTCCTCGAGCGTTGCGCGGAACGCATCCACAAGTTGGTGCGGCAGCTTGTGGATGAAGCCAACCGTGTCGGTGACGATCGCAGATTGGCCGTCACCGAGTTTGACCGCGCGACTCGTCGGGTCGAGCGTCGCGAAGAGCCGATCCTCGGCCAGCGCCGCCTCCGTGCCGGTCAGTGCGTTGAGCATCGAGGACTTGCCGGCGTTGGTGTAGCCGACGATGGCGACGGTCGGGACGAGCCGCCGGTCACGGGCACGGGACGCGGTCTCGCGCTGCCGTCGCACGACCTCCACGCGTTCTTTCAGCCGCTTGATGCGCTCGCGGATGACGCGGCGGTCCGTCTCCAGCTGGGTCTCGCCGGGTCCCCGGGTGCCGATGCCGCCGCCGGTCCGGGACAGGTGGGTCCACAGGCGGGTCAGGCGCGGGAGCTGGTACTCGAGCTGCGCAAGCTCGACCTGGAGCCGACCTTCGTGGGTGCGGGCGTGCTGGGCGAAGATGTCGAGGATCAGGCCGGATCGGTCGAGGATCTTGACGCCGAGCAGCGTCTCCAGGCTCTTCTGCTGGTTGGGCGACAGTTCGTCGTCGGCGATGAGCATGGTGAACCCGGTCTCGCCCTTGGCGACCGACAGTTCCTCCGCCTTGCCCTTGCCCACGTACCAGTTGGGGTCGATGTGCCGGCGGCTCTGCCACTCGGCGCCGACAACCTCCGCGCCGGCCGTGTCGGCGAGGCTGGCGAGCTCCGAGAGCGATTCCTCGGCGCTCCAGCCGGTCTCCCGGCCGGTGTCGACGGCGACGAGGAAGGCGCGCTCGATGGGCGCGGAGAGATCGACGAGTCGGGACGAGTTGCTCACCGGCTAAGGATACGGTCGGGCAGGCACCGGCGATCCGGGACGCTCCAGGTCGCCGAGGAACGACTTCACCGGTGCGCGAGCCGCCTTCATGGCCGACGGTCCGGCCGGGAGCCAGTGGATGCCGTGCTCCGAGCGAAACCAGGTGCGCTGGCGCTTGGCGTATGCGCGGGTGCGCCTGGCATCGCGCTCGATGGCGGTCGGGAGGTCGATGCGCCCTGCGATCACGTCGAACGCCTCTCGATAGCCCATCGCGCTGAACGCGCGCAGGTCCTCCGGATAGCGCTGGAGCAGCGTCGCCGACTCCTCCATGAGGCCGTTCCCGAATTGCCACGCAGCGCGCTCGACGATGAGGCGCTCGTGGACTGCGGGCTCGGCGGCGAGGCCCAGCCAGAGCACGGGCGCCGGGTAGCCGACCGGCGCGGGCGGCGGTCGATCCCCCACGACGAGGACCCGCTCCAGTGCGCGGACGACGCGGCGCGGGTTGGCCAGGTCGATCGAGCCGGCGACCCCGGGTGCGATCCGCCGAAGGTCGGCCGCCAGCGCGACCGGGCCCTCCTCGGCCAGCCGGGCCTCCAGTTGGGCCCGAAGCGCGGGGTCTCGCCCGGTCGACTCGAGGACAACGCCGCGGGCGACGGCCCGCACGTACAGGCCGGTCCCGCCGACGAGCAGCGCGACCCGGCCGCGAGCCGCGATCGCGGTGAGTGCCGTGAGCGCGTGGCGGCGGAAGTCGGCCGCCGTGAAGGCCTCGTCCGGGTCGGCGAGGTCGACGCCGTGGTGCGGGACGCGGGCCCGCTCTGCCGGTGTCGCCTTGGCCGTGCCGACGTCCATGCCGCGGTAGACCTGGCGCGAGTCGGCGCCGACGATCTCGACGTCCCCGATCCACTCGGCGAGCTCGAGCGAGAGGCAGGTCTTGCCGGTCGCGGTGGCGCCGGCGATGACGATCAGGGGTGGGAGGGAGCCGGGCATCGGTATCCGGGGTTGCGTGGGCACCGCTCTCGCAGGATAGCCCGCGCGTGATTTGGGTGCGATGTCCTGCCGAGATTCGCTCCCCGCGATTGCGTCACCCGGTTGCTCACGCCGGTCGGAGAAGTCGCCGGCGATCGGCCGGGGCAGCCCGCGCGGAACCCGATGCTCGCGAGAGCGGCCGGACGTTTCGGATGCCGTGCCACCGCAGCTGAGGCGTTCGCTGGGCGATGGCTCGGCCGTCCCGGTGCACCACAGTTGCGAGTCGACCGGCCACGACAGCACCAGTGCCCGCACGACAGCACCAGTGCCCGCGGGCGCCTCTGTGGCGGTCATTTCCTGTACCCGCAGCTTGTGAACATATGTGCCAAGCGGGCACGCGTGTCGTCCCTCGACGTCGGGCGGCCGTGACGGCGGACGCCCGCCGGCCGCTTTGTCTCATTTCGGCCGTTTCCGTCCGCAGGAATCGCGCCGGCGGCGCTGCTTCTGCTCAATCCGGCATCGAAGCGCCGATCTGTGACAGGTCGAGGCCCGCCACGCGATTCGGTCGGCCGATCGCGTCCGATTTGATACAGGACAGCCGAGCGCCGCACCCCTGCTCGCGGCGGGCCACAGCGGCGGAGTTCCGCACCGGGCGAGTGGGCCCCGCGGCCAGGCTGTCTCCCCGCCCGTCGAGTCGCGTCGGCGGGGGCTGCTCGTCATCGCGAGGGCTGTGCTCCCGAAGCACCGCCTGCGCAACCCGGGCCGCCGGCCATTCTGGTTCACTGGCCATCCCGACCTCCAATCCAACGCCGGTGCCCAATCCGTCCGCGAACCGACTGAATTCACCCCGCCAGTCGGCCTGTCAGCGCGTATGGGCCGGCTCGGTCGACCATCACCCGCACAAACTGCCCGATCAGGTCGACCGGGCCGTCGAAGTGGACCAGCTTGTGCTCGCGGTTCCGGCCGGCGAGGCGCGGGGAGCGCGGAGCCGCGTGGCCGTCGATCCCCTCCGCCTCGTGCGTGTGCGCTCGGGCCGGACGCTCTTCTTCGACCAGCACCTGGGTCGTTCGCCCCACCCAGCCGCGGTTGATCTCCAGGCCGATCGCTTCCTGGGCCTCCAGCAACTCGTTGAGGCGGCGCCGTTTCTCGGCCGGCGGCACATCGTCGGGGAGTCGCGCGGCCGGCGTGCCGGGTCTCGGGGAGAATGCCGCCGCGAACACCTGGTCGAATCGCACGGCCCGCAGCAGGTCCAGGGTCCCCTCGAACTGCGTCTCCGTCTCCCCGCAGAAGCCAATGATCACGTCGGTCGTCAGGCTGATCCCGGGGATCGCCGCGCGCAGCCGCTCCACCAGGCGCAGGTACGCCTCGACCGTGTACTGCCGGCCCATGCGGTGCAGCACGTCGTCGTCGCCCGACTGGACCGGGCAGGTGCAGGTGCTCGCAGACCGACGGGCAATCGGCCATCGCCTCGATCAGGCGCTCGACCGAGGTCCCACGGGTGCGAGGTCACGAATCGGAGCCGCGGGATCGCCGGCACGCCGTCCTCGCTGCGGATCCCGTCGATCGCCCGCAGCAGCGCCGCGATGTCAGGACGCCCGTCCAGGGGGATCTTCCGACCGAGCTCGCGGCCCGCCCGGATGCCCGCGAACCGCGGCTCGGCCGGCAGGTCGTGCCCGTACGAGTTGACGTTCTGGCCCGAGCAGCGTCACCTCCGCGTAGCCCGCGGCAGCCAGCGCGCGCGCCTCCGCGAGGACGTCGTCGAACGGTCGGCTGCGCTCCGGCCCGCGGCTGAACGGCACGATGCAGTAGGTGCAGGTCTTGTCGCAGCCGTAGATGATCGGCAACCAGGCGCGGGTGCCCGCCCTCGCCGCGCCACGCTGCCGCCCGCCACGGCGCCGGCACGTGTCGCGGGCAGGCGGTCGGCGGTCGCCGGGGCCGGTCGCGCGGGCGCTTCGGCGATGGGACTGCGTAACCCGCCCGCGATCGCACCGGGCGCGGTGATCCCCGCCAGTCCCAGGCGCGCGGTAAGGTCCGGTTCCTCGTCGGGCCGAAGGAAGAGATCGACGGCCGGGTACCGGCGCCGAAGTGTCGCCGCGTTGTCGGTTCGGACGGAGCAACCCGTGAGCACGACGCGCAGGCCCGGGTTGGCGGCCTTCAGCTTTGCCAGGGCGCCCATCCGGCCGATCACCTTCTGTTCCGCCGCCTCGCGGATGGCGCAGGTGTTGATGACGATGAGGTCCGCCTCCTCGAGCGCCGGCGCCTCCGCGCAGCCGGTCGCCAGCAGCGCGCCGGCCATCTCCTCGGAGTCGGAGTGGTTCATCTGGCAGCCCAGCGTCCAGACGTGGAACCGCGGCAGGACGAGGTCGTCGGTGACGAACTCTGCGACGCGCTCGTCGGGCGCGAGCGCATGGTGCGTCCCTGCGGCGGGAGCCCTGGGCGGCAGGATCTCGAGGACCGGGAGGCCGGGACGGCCGCCGGGCGACCCGTGCGCGGTCACGTGGGCGTGTTCGACGCGAGGTCGGGCAGCGTCGCGGCTGCCGCCGATTCCCCATGTCGGGCCGCCAGGTCCGCCATCGCCTCGAGGAGCGCCGCGGCGACGGCGTCGGGCACCAGCATCGTCGCCTGCGCGGTCCCGTAGTCCATCGTGTCGCCATGGTAGTCGCTGCCCCCGGTGAGGAGCAGCCCGCGCTCCCCTGCAAAGGCTGCCATCCGTTCCACGGTTTCCGGCAGGAACGTGCGGTAGTAGACCTCGAGCCCGCCGAGGCCCGCACGACTGGAGGTCGTCCATCAGTTCGGGCCGATCGGGCGCGCCGGGTGAGTGCGCAAGGGCGGCGAGCCCGCCGGCGGCCCGGATGGCCCTGATCGCCTCCTCAGGCCCGATCCCGATGCGCGGCACGTACGCCGGCTCCCCCGGTTGAGGTACCGGGCGAAGGCGTCGTCGACCGACTCGGCGTAGCCCGGCCCGGACGAGTGCCCGGGCGACGTGCGGGCGGCCCATCGCGTCGATCTGCGACGCCCGGATCCAGCACTCCTCGACCGGCAGACCGAGATCGGCGAGCCGTTCCACGTCCGGGCGATGCGCTCGCGCCGGCCGTCCCGCTGCCGCTGCCAGGGTCGCCGCGAACGCCGGATCGTCGACGTCCATGCCGTAGCCGAGGATGTGCAGCTCGTCGCCGTCCGCTGCCGAGACCGTGCTTCCCGAGCAGGTCGCCGCGCGATCGTGTTGATCTCCACGCCGGCGATCAGGCGGGGACCCGGCGACGGGTCGGCATCCAGCGCACCGGCTCCCGTCAGCCCGGCGTCGCGCAGTCTCGCGGTAACCCGCCAGGCTGTCGTGGTCGGTGATCGCCACGAGGTGCATGCCGTAGTCGCGCATCTGCGCGTACAGCTCGAGCGGCGGCAGGACGCCGTCGGAGCGCAGTCGTGTGGCGAGTGCAGGTCGACGCGGTTGCGCCGGAGCGTGGTCACGGCCCGGTCGTGTGCGGCCGCGGCGGTGTGCCGGGTCGGCGTCCTCGGCGACTCCGATCGCGCCCCCTCATCCGTCGACGAGCCGGCTGATCCGCTCGACCCCGATCGCATGCGCCGGTGGCGCCATCAAGGTCGATCAGCAGCGCGTTGAAGATCACCGGACCGGACCCCACTTCGAAGCGAGTCGGCAACCCCGTGAGGAAGCGCGGCAGCACCGTCTCGGGCTCGAAGCCGATGACGCTGTCGACCGGCCCGACCATGCCCAGGTCGCTCACGTACGCCGTGCCGCGCGGCATGATCCGGTGGTCGGCAGTCGCCACGTGGGTGTGCGTGCCGCAGACCGCGCTGACGCGCCCGTCGAGGTGGACGCCGAACGCCGTCTTCTCGCTCGTGATCTCGCAGTGGAAGTCGACCAGCCGGACCGGCGGCAGTTCGTCGGCGCCGTCCTCGAGCAGGCGGTCGAGCGTCGGTGAACGGGTTCTCGATCGGCTTCATGTACGTGCGGCCCTGCGCGTTGACGACGGCCACCTCGGTGCCGTCAATCGCGTGGAAGAGACCCCAGCCGCGTCCCGGCACGCCGTCGGATGCCGTAGTTCAGCGGCCGCAGGATCCGCTCCTCCCGGTCGAGTTCCGGGATCAGTTCGCGCTTGTCCCAGATGTGGTTGCCGCTGGTGATGACGTCGATGCCCGACGCGAACAGCGCATGGGCCAGCGAGAGCGTCAGGCCCATGCCGCCGGCCACGTTCTCCCCGTTCGCGGTGACGAAGTCGATGCCGCGCGACTCGCGCAGGTCGGGGAGCAGCCGATCGACGGTGACGCGGCCCGGCTTCCCGATGAGGTCACCGATCATCAGGGCACGCAGGATCCCCGCGCCCGGGCGCTCGGGCACGGGCGGCAGGTGGTCTGCCGCCAGTGGACCGGAGGCCCCTCGTCGGGAGGACGGCAGCGAGGCTACTTCGCGTACTCCACGGCACGCGTCTCGCGGATGACGGTGACCTTGATCTGGCCCGGGTAGGTCAGCGATTCCTCGATCTTGCGAACGATGTCACGGGCGAGGCGCATGGACGCGAGGTCGTCGATCTCCTCGGGCCGCACAAGGATCCGGACCTCGCGGCCGGCCTGCACGGCGAAGGACTTCTCGACGCCGGAAAAGCTGTTGGCGATGGCCTGGAGGTCCTCCAGGCGCTTCACGTAGGTCTCCATCGATTCGCCGCGGGCGCCCGGCCGGCTCGCGCTGATGGCGTCGGCGATCTGGACGATCGGGGCCTCCACGCAGGTGTACTCGATCTCCTGGTGGTGCGCGGCGATGGCGTTGATCACCTTCTGCGAGAGGTTGTGCTTCACCGCGATCTGCCCGCCGATGGAGGCATGCGGACCCTCGACCTCGTGGTCGACGGCCTTGCCGATGTCGTGCAGCAGGCCGCCGACCTTGCAGACCTGGACGTCGGCGCCGACCTCGGCCGCGATCACCGCGGCCAGTCGGGAGGTCTCCACGACGTGCCGCAGGACGTTCTGGCCGTAGCTGGTGCGGAACTTCAGCCGGCCGAGCAGCTTGACGATCTCCGGTGGCAGGCCCGGCACGCCCGTCTCGTACGCGGCCTGTTCGCCGGCCTGGCGGATCACCACGTCCACCTCTGCCCGCGACTTGGCGACGATCTCCTCGATGCGCCCGGGATGGATGCGCCCGTCCTGGATGAGCTTGGTGAGCGCGAGTCGGGCGATCTCGCGGCGAACCGGGTCGAAGCCGCTCAGCAGGACCGAATCGGGCGTGTCGTCGATGATCAGGTCCACGCCGGTCGCCTGCTCGAGCGCGCGGATGTTGCGGCCCTCGCGGCCGATGATCCGGCCCTTCATCTCGTCCGACGGGATGGGGACGACAGACACGGTCATCTCGGCGGTGTGATCGACCATCACGCGCTGGATGGCCGTGACGACCACGTCGCGTGCCTTTTCCTCGGCGGCATCGCGCGCCGATCGCTCGATCGCCTTGGCGAGGCGGACGGCGTCGTGCTCGGCCTCCCCGCGGACCTGTTCGAGGAGCAGCGACTTGGCCTCGTCGACCGTCATCAGGCTGACGCGCTCGAGGGCGGCCAGCTGCTCCTGGCGCCCCGCGTCGAGCTGCTCGCGCTGGGTCTCGAGGTCGCGCTCCTTGACCATCAGCTTGCGCGTGCGTTCCTCGAGCATGTCGGTGCGCTGGTCGAGTTGTTCGTCGCGCTGGAGGAGGCGGCGCTCGAGGCCGGCGAGGTCCGCACGCCGGGCGCGCCCTTCCTCGTCGATCTCGCGCTGCATGCGGACCTGCTCGTCCTTGGCCTGGAGGATCAGCTCCTTCTGCTGAGCCCGAGCCTCGGCGACGATCCGAGCCGACTTGTCCTGGGCCGCCCTGATCGACTGGGCGGCAAGGAGCCCGCGCGCGAAGAACCCGATGAGCAGCCCGCCAACGATCGCGGCCAATAGGACCGCAAAACCTAACGGATCGTTCATATCAGGCCTCCGCTCCAGCGTTCCGCTGGAGGTCATCTACGGTTGCTGGTACCGCCCGCGCTGGGGCGGCATCGACACGACCGACGCCACGTCGTCGTGAGCGCCATTCCCGGTCGCGGGTCGGGCAACCCGTCCGTTGGGACGGGAATGACGCAGGGCAAATCTGGCCCGAAAGCCTACTCGTGTTTCAGAGAACGCGTCAGAACGGCACTCGGCCGACACCACTGTCCGGCTGCGTCGCAAATGCCGCCGTGGGATGCGGGAATCGGCGCCGCAGCGACCCGGATGGGGGCCTATCTGGCAGCCACATTCACATTCCGTGGCTGTGCGGTGCCCTCTGCCAGGTCGGGATCGAGAGACCTCGCGGGTGCGACCGCGCAACCTGCGCGGCTTCCCTGCAGGTCACGGTCTTCCCCGGCGATGGGTTTCCAACCCGGCGGGGCCGTCACTCGGCCCAGTCAGCGCCCTCGTGGGTACGTTCGTCCAGCCTCGCGACCGCCTCGCGGCACGTGTCCGGGTCGAAGCCGTTTCGCGCCAGCAGCGCATAGGCCTTCTGGCGGCGCTTTCGCGGATCCGGTTCGCGATCGATTGCCGCACGGCGGCGGGCCAGCAGGTGCTCCGCGGCGGCAAGGTCGGGCGACTGTCTCTCCAGTGCAGGTGCCCCGGGCACGTCCGGGGCCTCTGCCGACGCCCCGCCTGCAGAGCGCCTCGCGAGGTCGGCCGCCGTTGCGGCCCGACCGGCGACCGGCGCCCCGTCCGCAGAGCGCCCCGCGAGGATCGCGTCGACGATCTCGCGATCGATGCCCTTGAGAGCGAGTTCCCGCCGGAGCGCCGACTCTCCCCGGGGACGGGCACGGTCGCGGCTCTCGACCCAGGCGCGAGCAAATGCCTCGTCGTCGAGGTAGCCGAGTTCGGTGAGCCGGACCCGGACAGCATCGACCAGGTCCGGCGGGTAGCCGAGATGACGAAGGCGGCGCCCGGTCTCTGCCGCGGACCGCGGCCGCACCGCGAGGAATGCCGCCGCGGCCTCCATGACCACCCGGATCTCCGTGACGGCGCCGCGCCGTGCTCGCGTTGCCTCGGCGGCCGCGCGGCGCCCCGCGACCGATCGAGCGTTGCCCGGCCGCGCCCTGCCGTCCGGCTGCACCGTGCGCCTCCTACTCTGCCTCCGAGATGCCCTCGACCGGGATCGCGATCGTGGCAACCTTGCCGCGGATCTCGTTCTCCAGCTGCTGCGCCACGTCCCTGTTGGTCCGCAGGAACTCCTTGGCCTGCTCGCGACCCTGGCCGAGGCGCACCTCACCGTAGGTGAACCACGCGCCGGTCTTGGTCACGACGCCCGAGGCCACGCCGACGTCCAGCAGGCCGCCCTCCTTGGAGATGCCCTCGCCGTACATGACGTCGAACTCGGCGACGCGGAACGGCGCGGCGACCTTGTTCTTGACGACCTTCACGCGCACCCGGCTGCCGATCGACTCCGTCCCGGTCTTGATCGTCTCGATGCGCCGAATGTCCAGGCGGACGCTGGCGTAGAACTTGAGCGCGCGGCCGCCGGGCGTGGTCTCCGGGTTGCCGAACATCACGCCGATCTTCTCGCGCAGCTGGTTGGTGAAGACCAGCGCCGTGTTGGAACGGCTGACCGCACCGGTGAGCTTCCGCAGGGCCTGGCTCATCAGGCGTGCCTGGATGCCGACGAACGAGTCGCCCATCTCGCCCTCGATCTCCGCGCGCGGCACGAGCGCGGCCACCGAGTCCACGACCACGCAGTCGATGCCGCCGGAGCGGATCAGCGTCTCCGTGATCTCGAGCGCCTGCTCGCCGGTGTCCGGCTGGCTCACCAGCAGCTCGTCCACGTTGACGCCGCAGGCCCTGGCATAGCCCGGGTCCAGGGCGTGCTCGACATCGATGAAGGCGACCACGCCACCGCGCCGCTGCGCCTCCGCGAGGATGTGCTGGCAGAGCGTGGTCTTGCCCGACGACTCCGGGCCCGAAGATCTCCGTGATCCGGCCACGCGGCACGCCGCCCACGCCGAGGGCGAGGTCGAGCGCGATGGACCCGGTGGGGATGAAGTCGACCTGCTGCTTCTCCGCCGAGCCGAGCTTCATGATCGAGCCGCGACCGAACTGCTTCTCGATCGAGAGGATGGCGGCGTCCACCGCCTTCGTGCGCTCGCCGGCCTGGCGTTCGGTGGTGCGGTCCATGCCGTTGCGATCCGCGCCGGCCGCTCGGCCGGCCCCCGTTGTCGTCATGCCTGGTTGCTCCTCCGGGCTGCGACCGAGGGCCGGCGTGCGCCGACGCCCTATCCCTGGTCCTCTTCTGACTCCCACCGCGGCTTCCGCTTGGGCTTGATCAGCTCCACGGACTGCGGCGGTGAGTCCAGCAGGGACTCGAGCTTGGGCTTCGTTGCCGCTGCCTTCGGCTTCTTCTTGACTTCACGGCGGGAGGGAACTTTGCCTGCCATGGGTCCTCACGCCTCCACATGACGCCACCAGTCTGGGCGACGCTGCTTTACTGCGACTTCACCCTCCCTTCGCTGCAGCTTGCGCGGCAGTCGTGCCAGCTTGCGTGTCACGCACGCCCTCACCGGCAGGGTCGGTCGCGGCCCTGCGAGCTCGCATCTCGCGCGCAAGTTCGGGGAAGGTGCCGGCCGCGATCGCCGACCGGATCCTGACCATGAAGTCTAGGGTGAAGGTCAGGTTGTGACAAGTCGCGAGCCGGTAGGCGAGCAGCTCGTCGGCACGGAAGAGGTGCGCCAGGTACGCCCGCGAAAAGGTCCGGCAGAGCCGGCAGCGGCAGCCTTCCTGGACGGGCGCCGGGATCGTCCAGGAAGCGGGCGTTGCGCAGGTTCAGCTTGCCCCTCCGGCACCCACAGCGTCCCGTTCCGGGCCACGCGCGCCGGCAGCACCGAGTCGAACAGGTCGACGCCGGCATCCACGGCGTCCAGCAGGTCGATCGGCGAGCCGAGACCCATCAGGTAGCGCGGTCGCGGATCCCCGGCCAGCAGTGGCACGACCACGTCCAGCGCGGCCCGCCGCTGCTCGGCCGTCTCGTCGCCGGCCAGCCCGCCGATGCACAGGCCGTCGAACGGCATGGCGGCGATCACGCTGCGTGGACTCGGCTCGAAGGTCGGCCTCCAGTCCGCCCTGGATGATCCCGAACAGCGCCTGGTCCGGGCGCCGGTGCGCCGCCAGGCAGCGCTCTGCCCAGCGGTTGGTCCGCGCGGTGGCGTCCGCCACGGCGGCCCGGCGATGACGAGTGCGGCGGGCACCGGCTGGTCGAGGCAGACGGCAATGTCCGAGCCGAGGGCCTCCTGGACGCGCGATCGCGTGCTCCGGCGTGAAGCGCTGGATCGACCCGTCGAGGTGCGAGCGGAAGGTGACGCCGTCCTCGTCGATCCCGCGCAGCTCGCCGAGGCTGACGACCTGGAAGCCGCCCGAGTCGGTCAGGATCGGCCGGTCCCAGCCCATGAACTGGTGGAGGCCGCCGAGCCGGGCGATCCGCTCGTGGCCGGGCCGCAGCGCCAGGTGGTAGGTGTTGGCGAGGATGATGGTGCGCGCCGACCTCGCGCAGGTCGTCCGGATCGAGCGCCTTGACCGTGGCGTTGGTGCCGACCGGCATGAACTGCGGCGTCTCGACCGACCCCGTGCGGCGTCTCCATCCGGCCGAGCACGCGCGCGGGTGCTGCCGTCGGCCGGCGAGCGGTCACGAACCTGAACGAGATCGGCCGTTCGGCTGGCGCCGTCCGGGTCGCGCCAGAATCGGAGGTCCGTGGCTCACCCGCGGATCTCCGCGCGCTTCGGTCGACGATCACCGCGACTGCCGAGCGCGAGCCACGAGGTAGATGACGATGACCACGAGCGCCGTGGCGAGTGGCATCGGTTGCAGGACGATGACCCGAGATGTCCGTGCTCGGGACGGGCGCCGCTCGAGATGACGCTGTCTCCCGACTTGAACGGCAGGTACTGATACCACTGGGTCGATCGTGAGGCCCACGTCGCCGCCGCAGGGCGATCCGCGAGCGTGATCAGCACAGTCAGGATCGTCGAGGGCAGGATCTGCTCCCCGATGTACAGCACGATGCCGACGACCACGCCGGCCAGCTGGCTGCGCAGCAGGAACGGCCACGGCGAAGCCGATGAGCAGCGCTCGTCGAGGAGTACGACGTGCCGTAGGCGATCGAACGCACCAGCTCTCCGACGCTGCTCCGCCGAACGGATTGCCCGCGTCGCATGGCGCCGATCGCGGCCGCGGCGAACGTGAAGGCGATGCCCGCGAGATAGGCACGACCAGGACGCCGATGAAGAGCACGATCGCGAGGCCGATCGCCTTGGCCGAGCACGTACCGGCCGCGGCCCTCGCCGCGGGCGATGACGACCCGCATGATGCCCCAGCTCCAGTCGGCTCCTCCGATTGCTGCCGCGTAGGCGAGCGCGAGCAGGCTGCCGAGCCCGAACACGAACTGGTTGATGAAGCCGTAGGCGGCCGGGAACTGGTGACGAGGCCAACGCCCGAGCCGCGCGGCGCCTGCAGACCCGACCAGCAGGTAGATCAGCGCCATCAGGACGATGCCGGACCACCGGCACGATGTAGCGTCGCCCAGCGGCGCGCAGCTTGAGGATCTCGGCGCGGACGAGCCCGATCATCGCGCCCGCCCCCCGAGCGCCGGCCCCAACCGGCGGGCGGCCCGGTCACGCGCGGGACGGCGCGCCGTCGTCAGCGAAAGGAACACCGACTCGAGATCGTTGCCGGCCTCGCAGCTCGCGTGGCGTAGATGCCGTTCGTCGGCCAGCAGCCGGTTGACCTCACGCGGAGCGCTCGCGACGCCGATGCCGCACCGTGATCCACCCGGCGGCCGGGCCGTCGAGCGGCGGCGGGCTCCACGTGCCGGTGTCATCGCGAGAGCAGCGGCGGCGCGCGCTGCACGTCGGCCGGCGGCACGCAGCACGCGGACCTGGGCCCCCTCCGCGAGCAGCTGCTCGATCGGACCTTCGCGGACGAGCCGGCCGCGGTCGATGATCCCGACGACGTCGGCCAGCTGCTGGACCTCCGGCAGGATGTGGCTGGAGACGAGCACGGTCTTGCCGGTCGACGTGAGGTAGCGGAGCAGCTCGCGCATGGCCACGATGCCGGCCGGATCGAGCCCGTTGGCTGGCTCGTCGAGCAGCAGCAGCTCCGGATCCGAGAGCAGCGCCGCGGCGATGCCAAGGCGCTGCTTCATGCCCAGCGAATACGTCTTGACCTTGTCGCGGGCGCGGTCCGTGAGGCCGACCGAGGTCGAGCACTTGGTCGACACGCTCTCGATCGGCGTCCGCTGTCCGGCGGCCGCAAAGACCCGCAGGTTGTCGCGACCCGAGAGATACGGGTAGAAGGCCGGCTGCTCGATCAGCGAGCCGACGCGGAACACGGCGCCGGTCCCGCCATGATAGGGCTGCCCGAGGACCAGGATGTCGCCGGCGTTCGGCCGCAGCAGACCGACCAGCAGACGTAACGTCGTCGTCTTGCCGGAGCCGTTCGGACCGAGGAAGCCGTAGACCGGCCCCGCGGCACGTTGAGGTCGAGGCCGGTGAGGGCGACCTGCGCGCCGTAGCGCTTGGTGAGACCGCGCGTCACGATCGCCATCCCGTCGGCACCCGTGAACGAATCCACCGGCGAGGCGGCTCCGTCGCCTCCCGGCGGCGTCCCGGGAATCCAGGGCGCGGGGCCCTGCGCGCTCACCCTTCGGGCTCGCTCTCGGTCCGTCCCTCGGACGTGATGCCGTCCCAGAGCCCCGGGTCGACACGCTCCGCGCGCCTCGGCGGCGGCACGTCGTATCCCAGGCCGCGCAGGTGCTCCCGGGCTCGCTCCGTGGCGACCCGGCCCTGCGGGGTCCGATCGAGGAAGCCGAGTTGCAGCAGGTAGGGCTCGTAGACGTCCTCGATCGTCTCGACCTCCTCGCCGATGACCGCCGCGACCGCGGCACCGCCGACCGGACCCGACGCGAATTTCTGGACGATGGCCGCGAGCAGCCGGCGGTCCGTCGTGTCCAGTCCCTCGTCGTCGATGTCCATGGCCGCCATGGCCGACTCCGCCTCCGAGATGCCGATCCGACCGTCCGAGCGCACCTGGGCGTAGTCGCGGACGCGGCGCAGCAGCCGGTTGACGACGCGCGGCGTGCCTCGGCCGCGCCGCGCCAGGACCTGCACCGCGCCGGGTTCGATCTCGACGCCGAGGATACCGGCCGAGCGATCGATGATCGTGGCCAGTTCGTCGGCCGAGTAGTAGTCGAGCCGGTAGACGGCGCCGAAGCGGTCGCGCAGCGGCGAGCTGATGCGCCCGGCCCGGGTCGTGGCGCCGACGACGGTGAACGGCTTCAGCGAGAGCCGGAGGCTCCGGGCCGCTCGGCCCGCGGCCGATCATCACGTCGATGCGCGAAGTCCTCCATCGCCGGGTAGAGGATCTCCTCGACCGAGTGGTTGAGGCGGTGGATCTCGTCGATGAAGAGGATGTCCCGTTCGTCGAGGTTGGTGAGGATCGCGGCGAGGTCCCCGGGCCGCTCGATCGCCGGCCCGCTCGTGGTGTGGATGCTGACGTTCGAGCTCGCGCGCGATGATGTTCGCGAGCGTCGTCTTGCCGAGGCCGGGCGGGCCGTAGAGCAGGACGTGGTCGGCCGCCTCGTTGCGCATGCGCGGCGGCCTCGAGGAGGATCCGCAGGTTCTCCTTGACCTGCAGCTGGCCGATGTACTCGGCCAGCACGCGCGGACGAAGGCTCGTCTCGACCGTCAGCTCTTCGAGCGTGATCGGCGATGGCGCGGTCAGCCGGCCGGGCTCCTGCATGGAGTCAGAGTCTAGCAGAATGGTGCGCCCGGAAACGAACGGATGTTCTCACCTCGCGGGTTGTGGACGACGGGCCCGGTCGATCGTGCGACTCGGCCTCGCGTGAACAGAGCCGGCGCCCGATCAGTGATGTCCGTCAGCAGTGGCCGGTCCAGGGCGCGCCGATGCGGTAGTCCCAGCCGTAGGACTCATTCTCGGTGTAGTAGGTCTCCGTGACCCTGCGCGCGGTGATCGTGACCTCCTCGAGCATCTTGTCGTCGAAGGCGATCTCGTCATCGCTGATCCCCTGGTCGAACGGCTTGATGGAGGTGATCAGCGCGCCGCTGAAGCAATACGCGAGGTACAACTGCGGCCCGCCCTCGGGCGTGATCCGGAACACGTTGATCAGCACGGACTTCAGCAAGGTCCCGTTGACGTGTCGCGCGTAGAGCTGTGGTGTCGACGCATCGATCGGCTTGACGACCACGACCGGATCGGCCTTCGGGATGGTCGCGGTCTGGCTGGAGCCCCACGCGAATGACAGCAGGTCCATCGCGTCGACCCAGCGGGGGTTCACGTTGTCGTTGGTCACGCCGGTGATGAGCATTTCCGCGACGATGCGGTCATAGGGATTGCCGGGATCGCCCGGCGGCGCGTAGGCGACCGATGGACTCCCGACGAGCCCGGCAACGACGGCCGCCACGACGAACAGGAACAGGCCAAAGGCTCGCGCCCTCACGCGCTTCATTTCCCGCCTCCCGACGAGTTGAGCAGAGGCCCCCGACGACGGTAGACCGCCGGTCGTTCGGAGTCATCTGCCGGACGTCACGGAAATGCGTCGGTTGGCTGGCATTCCGCCAGACAGTGCCGGTGGCGCACGGACCCGGCCGGTTGCCTCGCGGTCGGTCAGTCGCGCCGCAGGGTCCGCAACGCCGCCTTGACACGCTCCTCCAGCGTCGCGCCCGGCTCCAGCGACGCGACCGCCCCGCGGGCAGCCTCCCGGGCCTCGGACGGCGTGTACCCGAGCGACTGCAGCGCGGCCATGACCTCCGATTCGGAGCTGCCCCTGCCGGGCACGCCACCACCGGCCGCGCCGCCGGCTGCGGCCACCTTCTCCTTCAGTTCCAGCACGATCCGGCCCGCGAGCCGCTTCCCGACGCCCGAGACGGAGGTCAGGATCGCCTCGTCGCCCTGGAGGATCGCCAGCTGGAGATCCGCCACCGGCCGCGAACTGATGATCGCCAGCCCGACCTTGGGCCCGACGCCGGTCACCGTGATCAGCAGTTCGAAGAATCCGAGTTCCTCCACCGATCGGAAGCCGTACAGGGCCTGGAGGTCCTCCCGGACGAGGTGATGGGTGTACACCTTCACGGTCTGCCCGGCTTTGGCGGCCGCGAGCGTACCGGGGCCGCAGAAGACGCGGTAGCCGACGCCCCCGGCGACGACCACGAGCGAATCGGGCCCGATCGCGTCAACGCGGCCCTCGAGCGAGGCGATCATTCGGCGGTCACGCGGCTGTCGGCGAGCGAATGTAGACGGTCGAGCCGGGCGCTACGCGGCCTGTCGGGCGTGCGCGAGGCAGATCGCCACGGCGAGCGCGTCCGCCGCGTCGTCGGGGCGCGGCAGGACGTCCATCCGCAGGACGATCTGCACCATTCGCTGCACCTGGGTCTTGGGAGCGCGACCGTATCCGGTTACCGCCATCTTGACCTCGTGCGGGCCGTACTCGTAGACCGGCACGCCGTGCTGCGCCGCCGCGAGCAGCGCCACGCCGCGTGCCTGGCCGACGGCGAACGCCGTCTGGACGTTCCGGTTGAAGAAGAGCCGCTCGATGCCGATCAGGTCCGGGTGGTGATCGCAGATGAGGCCGTCCAGCCCGTCGTGAATCAGGAGGAGGCGCTCCGGGAGCGGACGGTCCGGGATCGTCTCCAGGCACCCGTAGTCGACGAGGCGCAGCTCGCTGCCGGTCCGCTCGACAATGCCGTAGCCGGTCATGGCGGTGCCGGGGTCGATGCCGAGAACGATCATGCCGGGCGTCCCCGGGACGGGACCTCCCCGGCGGGGATCACGCGGACGCCGCCTCGGCGAGCATGGCCTCCGAGACCTCGAAGTTCGCGCTGACGCGCTGCACGTCGTCGAGATCCTCGAGCGCCTCGATCAGCCGCATGTTCTGGCGAACATGGGCGTCGTCCACGGCTGCAGTGGTCTTGGGTTGCATGGTGATCTCCGCGGACTCGACCTTGACACCGGCCGACTCCAGTGCCCTGCGCACGGCCTCGAGGTGACCCGGGTCCGTCACGATCTCCACCGGGTCCGCGTCCGCGTCCACGTCGTCGGCGCCGGCATCGATCGCCATCAGGGCGACTTCGTCCGGATCCTGACCGTTCCGCGGGACCGAGATGATGCCGCGGGGCTCGAACTGCCACGCCACCGCGCCCGCGCCGGACAGCTGGCCGCCGGACTTGGTGAAGAGCGAGCGGACCTCTGCGGCCGTCCGGTTCTTGTTGTCCGTCGCGGTTTCCACGAGGATCGCAACGCCGCCCGGGCCGTAGCCCTCGTAGACGATCTCCTCGAACTGATCCGCCTTGTCCCCGCCGACGGCCCGTTCGATGGCCCGCTTGATGTTGTCGGCCGGCATGTTGACCGACCGGGCGTTCTCCACTGCGAGGCGGAGACGGTAGTTGCCCTCGGGGTCCCCGCCCCCGGCGCGGGCCGCGATCGCGATCTCGCGGCCGATCTTCGTGAAGACGGCACCACGCTTGGCGTCGTTGGCGCCCTTCTGCCGTTTGATCTGTGACCACTTCGAATGCCCGGACATCGCCTGTGATTCTATATGATGGCCGGAACGTACCGAGTCGGTCCGGAGGCCGCGGCGCATCGCCCCTGGCACGCGCTCCGGCCCAGCTTCCCGGAGGGGTGTTGGTGGACAACCTGGATCTTTCGCGCCTGCGCAACGTTGTTCTTGCCGGACACGCCGGCTCCGGCAAGACCACGCTCGCGGAACACCTGCTGTTTGCTGCCGGTGCCATTCAGCGACTCGGCCGCGTCGACGACGGAACGGCCGGCCTGGACTTCGAGCCGGAGGAACAGACGGCGCAAGCTCTCGCTCTCGCTGGCGGTCGCCACGTTCGACCACCAGGGTCACCGGATCACCCTGATCGACACCCCGGGGTACGCGGACTTCGTCGGCGAGATGGTGCAGGGTTTCGCCCCGGCCGACGCCGCGCTCATCACGCTTGACGCCTCGGGCGGCGTTGAGGCCGGCACCGAGACGGCCGTGCGGCCTGGCGCGGCAGCGTGGACGCGCCAGCGCTCTTCGTGCTGACGAAGTGCAACCGGGAGAATGCCAACCCGACCGCCGCCCTGGACGCGCTGCGCACCGCCTTCGGGAACCGGGTCGCGCGCGCTCCAGGTGCCCATCGGTGCCGCGGAGCACTTCCACGGCTACATCGACCTCGTCCAGAACAGGGCGTGGGTCGTTCGACAAGGGCAAGGCGAGCGAAACGCCGATCCCGGACGATCTCCGGGCGGAGGTCGCCGGCCGGCCGCGAGCAGCTGATCGAGGCTGCTGCCGAGGCCGACGACGACGTGATGAACAAGTACCTCGAGGGCGAGGACATCACCGACGCGGAGCTGGCAGCGTGCCTCGCCAAGGGCGTCCGTGCGGTATCGTCGCGCCCGTCCTGGTCACCGCGTCCAGCCACGATGTCGGCGTCACCGGCGTGCTCGACGCCATCGCGGCCTATCTGCCCTCCCCGCGCGACGTGCCGGCGGTCACCGCGACCGACGCGGCCGGGAAGGAAGTCCAGCTGCCGCCCGATCCGGACGGCCCCGTACTCGCGCAGGTCTTCAAGACGACCGCCGACCCGTTCGTCGGCCGGCTCACGTACTTACCGGGTCTACTCGGGCACGCATCAAGTCGCACGACCACGTCTGGAACGCAAACCGCGGCGAGGACGAGCGCATCGGCCAGGTGCTGCGGATCCACGGCAAGGAGCAGGAAGCGGTCGGCGAGATCCGGGCGGGCGAGATCGGTGCGGTCGCCAAGCTCGTCTACACGCTCACCGGTGACACGATCAGCGACGCGGGACGGCTCCGCTCACGCTTCCTGCCTTCGACTTCCCGGCTCCGACGCTGCCGGTCGCAATCGAACCGGCCTCCAAGGCGGACCTCGACAAGCTCAGCCAGGCCCTGCACTCGACTGCTCGAGGAGGACCCGACGATCAAGGTCGAGCGGCAGACCGAGACCGGCGAGCAGCTGCTCTGGGGACAGGGCGAGAACCAGATCGCCGTGGCAGGTCGAGCGGCTCAAGCGCAAGTTCGGGACGTCCGTCATCACGCACGGGCCGCGCGTGCCCTACCGCGAGACGATCCGCAGCAAGACCCAGGCGGAGGGGCGGCACAAGAAGCAGACCGGCGGCCGCGGCCAGTTCGGCCACGTGTGGCTGGAGATCGAGCCGAACCCGGGCGGCGGCGTCGAGTTCGCCGAGCATGTCGTCGGCGGCGTCGGTGCCGCGGCAGTTCTTCGCCGGGCGTCGAGAAGGGCGTGCGGGACGTCGCCGAGAAGGGGCCGATCGCCGGGTACCCGGTCATCGACTTCAAGGCGACGCTCTACGACGGGTCCTTCCACACGGTCGACTCGGACGAGCTCTCGTTCCGGCTCGCCGGTTCCCTGGCCACCCGCAAGGGCATCCAGGATGCGAACCCGGTGCTGCTGGAGCCGATCATGGACGTGGAGGTTCGCGTCCCCGAGGCGTACATGGGCGACGTGAACCGCGACCTGAACACGCGGCGCGGTCGCGTGCAGGGCATGGACACGGCCGACGGGCTGCAGAGTCGTCCACGCACAGGTCCCGCAGTCGGAACTGTTCACGTACGCGACGGAGCTTCGATCGCTGACCGGCGGACGCGGCACGTTCAGTGCCACGCTCGACCACTACGAGGAAGTGCCGCCGCACGTGGCCCAGAAGATCATCGACGCGCACAAGAAGGAAGAGGCGGCCAGGGGCTGAGGTTCCGGCTCGCGGGCCGGCGCCCTGTCGCGGCAGGACAAGCGCCGCGGCCTGCGGCCACGCCAAAGGATCTGTCCTCAAAACCGTACACGTCCGTCCTGCGAGGGCGTCCGTCCCGTGGGGGCGCTGGCGCTTGGTTGGCTCAATCGGCCGAGAGGTGCCCGTCCGATGCGTTGTGGTGCCCCAGCCCGAACCCCGCCCGGTCCGGCGAGCCCGGGTCCGCCACTCGCCCTCGGGAACCGACTCGCCGCAGCGTCAGGCGCGGTTGGTGACCCCATCCTCGGCACCGGCCCGACCGGGAGGTGGCACGCGTGCCCGTCGCCGGCGCATTCAAACGGCCTGGTGCTGGGTCATTGAACGCGTGCCGTTCAAACCGACCCGCCGGCCGGTCGAGATGCCCATGCAGACGGCCCGGCGGCCGTTCGCGCAGTCCGCGAAGGGTACGCAGCCGTGCTCTGGCTGGTTGTTCTGCACGCGCGGTGTTCCATCCGAGGCGCCAATCCCGTCAAATCGCCCTTCACGATGACCCGCCGGCGGGTTCGGGCGGCGGGCAACGGGAACGCAGGAGGCTCGATGGTCGGTTTGCACGCTGGGCGTTCAACGCGCCGCAGTCGACCGCCGGACCGCTCGCCCGGCGGTCCTCTCCCAATTCCGTTGACCCACAGCGTTCGACGCAATCGTGGATTCGTTCGTACTGAGGCAGAGCAGGCCCGGCGTTCCCTGCATTGACGGTACGCGCCGTCCTGGCGATGTCCCGCCCTGCTCACCCTCGCGCCACGACCGACGCGGCGGGGCAACGATCCGCCGTTCAGGGGAGCGCCTTCATCGCGTCCCGGAGCGTGAGCGTACCTTCGTAGAGCGCGCGGCCCAGGATTGCCCCGGCCGTGCCCCGGTCGGCGAGTGCGCGGATGTGATCCACCGTCGAAATGCCGGCGGAGGCGATGATCCGCGCCAACGGCAGCGAGTTGGCCACGAATTCGAGCAGGGCCAGGTCGGGTCCAGTCTGCAACCCGTCTCGCGCAACGGCCGTGACTGCCAGCCACGTGATCCCGGCGTCGGCGACACGCGCCAGCGCCTCGGCGATCGGGAGGCCCGCATCTGTCGTCGTCCATCCGAAGCCCAGCACGCGCCCGTCCCGCACGTCGATCGCCGCGACGATCCGGTCGGGTCCGTGAGCCGCCACCAGGCGACGGACCAGGTCGAGGTCCCGGACGACCGCGGTTCCCAGCACGACTCGGTCGGCGCCGAACGACACCGCCCCTGCGACCGAACCCTCGTCGCGCAGCCCTCCAGCAACCTGGCATGGGACGTCGACTGCGGCAACGACCCGAGAGATGAGCTCGGTCTGCTCGGGGCGGCCGGATCGCGCGCCATCGAGATCGACGAGGTGGAGGCGAGTCGCGCCCTCGTCGACCCAGCGCCGGGCGATCGCCACAGGGTCCCCGCCATAGACGGTGACGCGGTTGAAGTCGCCCTGGGTCAACCGCACGACGTTGCCGCCGAGGAGGTCGATCGCCGGGATCAACTCCATGCGGATTGGGAGGCCCGGGAAACCAAGTCGGGCTCGCCTACTCTGTCGTGCTAGCATGACAGCGTGTTAGCATGCTGCTACGCTAACACACCGAACACAGCGACGGCGGCGGCGGCGACCCCATCCTGTCACCCGCCCCCACCAGCCACTTCCCAAACTCGGAGCGCAGGACGACCCATGACAGACCCCTCGGAGTGGCGCGACGCCGCCACCAGTGACCTGTTCGAGGCCATTACGGCGCTGCCGGACCCGGCGGCCACCGAACGCTTCTTCCGCGACCTGTGCACGCTCGGCGAGATCAGGGACATGGCGCAACGCTGGCAGGTCGTGCAGTTGCTGGAACTCGGTCGCCACTACGCCGAGATCTCGCGCGAAACGGGCGCCAGCACAGCGACCGTGACGCGCATCGCCCAGTGGCTGCATCACGGGACAGGCGGGTATCGCGACGCACTCGAACGTGGCGTCGGCGTCGCCGCGCGATCACGGTGACAGCACCTGCAACGGTGGGTGCGGGAGAGGGCCGCAGAGCCGGCGGGGCCGGCGCGGACCCCTGGACGCGCGACGCATGACCGGAAGGGACACCGGCGCCGGTTCTGTTCACGTCGCCGGCAGCGGCGAGGCGGCTACTCCATCACCTTCGCGAGCCGGGGCGTCGCCTCGCCCTGCCGAACCCGGCCGCCTCCGCCTTGCCGTGCCCAACAAGGGCCGGCTCCAGGAGCCGACACTCGCGCTGCTCCACGACGCCGGGCTCGTCTTCGAGGATGGGACGCGCGCCCTCGTGGCGCGGGCCGAGAACTTTCCGCTCGACATCCTCTTCGTGCGAACCGAGGACGTGGTCGAGTTCGTCCACGACGGCGTGGCGGAACTTGGCATCACCGGCACGAACCTGCTCGTCGAAAGCGGGGCGGACCTCCCGGTCGCGCTCGAACTCGGCTACGGGCGCTGCCGCCTCGAGGCGGCCGTTCCCAACGACGCCGCGCCCCGGACGCTGGACGAGCTCGCCGGACTTCGGCTGGCGACCAGCCACCCCAACAGCGCTCGCCAATTCTTCGAGCGGCGGGCTATCCCGGTCGAGATCGTGCCGATCAGCGGAGCCGTCGAGGTTGCTCCCCGCATGGGTCTCGCGGACGGGATCGTCGACCTGGTGTCCTCCGGTTCGACGCTCGTGATGAACGGCCTGCGCTCGATCGGCAGGCTGTTCTCGAGCCAGGCGATCCTCGTGACGCGGCACCCGCAGCAGGCGACTGGGTCCGACTTCGTCACCGACCTCACCCCTGAGCTTGTGACGATGCTCCAGTCGGTCATCGCAGGCCGGCGCCGCAAGTACGTGATGATGAACGCGCCGATGTCGGCGCTCGCCGCCATCCAGGCTGTCTTGCCGAGCCTCGAATCGCCGAGCGTCATTCCCCTCGCGCACCAGGGCATGGTCGCCATCCACGCCGTGGTCGGCGCCGACGAGATCTGGGGCCTGCTTCCCCGGCTGCAGGGCGCGGGCGCTTCGGGGATCCTGGTGCTGCCCGTGGAGAAGCTGCTGCCATGATCGAGCGTCGCCGCCGTGCGGCTTCGGCGCGTCCGTCTCACCGACCTCTCCCCGGGGGAGCGGCGTGCCATCGTGGAGCGCGCAGCCACGACGTCACCGGAGCTTCGCGACCGGGTGCGCACCATCGTCCAGCAGGTTCGAACGGGCGGCGACGCTGCGCTCCGGGAGCTCAATGCCCGGTTCGGCGGCGGCCTCTCCCCGAATCGGGCCTCTCCCGGCAATCGGGCCTCTCCGCCGGGTCGAATCGGGCCTCTTCCCGACCGCCGGCCCCTCCCCGGCCCTCCGCCGGCCCGCGCGCCTGCGCCTGGAGCCAGCCGAACTCACCGCGGCACGCGACGCCCTCCCGGCGCCCCTCCGTCGCGCCCTCGAACACATGGCCGCGAACATCGAGCGGTTCCATGCCGCCCAGGTCCCGCCGACCGAGCACTGGGTCGACGTCGCGCCCGGCATCCGCGTCGGCCGCGCGTGGCGGCCGCTCGATCGCGTCGCGGCATACGTCCCCGGTGGCAGCGCTGCCTACCCATCGTCGCTCCTCATGAGCGCGATCCCGGCGCGACTCGCCGGCGTCGCCGAGTTCGTCGTCGCCAGTCCGGCCGGCCCCGACGGCCGGCTCTCCCCTGCCCTGCTCGGCGCGGCCGGGTTGATGGAGGTCGACGAGTTCATCGTCACCGGCGGAGCGCAGGCCATCGCTGCGCTCGCCTACGGCACCCAGACCATTCGGCCCGTGGACAAGATCGTCGGCCCCGGCAACGCCTGGGTCACCGCGGCCAAGCTGGAGGTCCTCGACGCCGTGGCGATCGACATGCCCGCCGGTCCCTCGGAGGTGATGGTCGTCGCGGACGACACCGCCGATCCCGCCCACGTTGCCGCGGACCTTCTCAGCCAGGCCGAACACGGTCCTGACTCTCCGGCGATCCTCGTCACGCCGTCACCGCGGCTCGCGGACGCCGTCGAGCTTGAGGTCGCGCGCCAGTTGCCGGCGCTTCCGCGCGCCGAGCAACTCCGTGTCTCGATCGGCAGGGCCGGGATGATCATCGAGACAGCCGACGTCGACGAGGCTCTCGCCTTCGCGAATGACTACGCTCCCGAGCACCTGTCGGTCGTCGTCGCCGACGAGGCCGCTGCCCTGCGAACCATCCGGCACGCGGGATCCTTGTTCCTCGGCGCCTACGCTCCCGAGTCGGCCGGCGACTATGCCACCGGCTCGAACCACGTCCTCCCCACGGCACGCCTGGCGCGTGCCTACAGCGCGCTCGGCGTGACCGACTTCGGTCGCTGGCTCCAGGTACAGCACGTGACGCGCGAGGGCCTCGCGTCGATCGCGGAGACCGTCGGAATCGTGGCCGAGGCCGAAGGGCTGACCGCGCACCGTCGAGCCGTCGAGATACGGTTCGAGGACGGGGCACGCGCACTGGGCGGCAAATCCGCCTCACGCGCCCCCGCCGCCCCCGTCGCCCCCGCCGATGGAGGGTCCCGCCGGTGACCGACGCCGTCCTCATCCCGCGCACCTCACTGGTGTACACGTGGGAGCCGTCAAACCGGGCGATCGCCGCACGCTACGGCCTCCGACCCGACCAGATCCTCCGCTTCGACACGAACACGTCGCCCGCGGCGCCCGACTTCGTGGCCGAGGTCCTCGCCGGCCCCTTCGACCCGCCGCTCAACGAATACCCCGACAGCGGTTACGAGGAACTGACTTCGGCGGCGGCCGGATACGTCGGTGTGCCCGAGTCGGAGATCGTCGTCGGCTGCGGGGCGGACGAGATCCTCGACATGATCGCCAAGTCGCACCTCGGCCCCGGCGACGGGTCGCTCGTGCCCGTGCCGACCTACGCAATGTACGGCGTCCTCACCGGGCAACGTGGCGCGCGGATCGTTTCCGTGCCGCGGCTCGGAGCGGACGCGGACTTCGCCCTCGACATGCCGGCGACCATCGACCGGTTGCGCGATGTCGCGGTCGTCTGGCTGGCCGCACCGAACAACCCGACCGGCGCAGCCGAGCCTGCCTCCCGGATCCGCCGCCTGCTCGAGGAAAGCGCCGGGCTCGGGACCGCGGCGCCGGCTGTCGTCGTGGACGAGGCGTACACCGAGTTCGGCGGCGAGACCTGCGTGCCCCTGCGCGACGAGTTCCCCAATCTCATCGTCGTCCGGACCGTGTCCAAGGCATTCGCGCTGCCGGGGATCCGCGTGGGATACGCGGTGGCCGCACGGCGCACCATCGAACGCCTCGAACGCGTCAGACCGCCGGGGAGCGTCTCCACGATTTCCGCGACCCTCGCCGCGGCCGCCCTGCGCAACCCGGAGTCGGGCGCGTGCCAACGTCGCCCGCATCGAGACGGAGCGCGAGTGGCTGGCCGCGCGGCTGGCCGAGGTCGGCTGGGCGCCGTATCCGAGCACCACGAACTTCCTCCTCGTGCGCATCGGCACGCAGGCAGAGGCGGAGGAGGCGGCCGAACGCCTGCTGCGCGGCGGCATCGTCCCCCGGACATTCGGTCCGGCGAACCCGTTGCGCGGCCATCTCCGCCTGACGGTCCGAAGCCGCGTGGAGAACGAGCACCTGCTGAAGGTGGTTGCAGGATGAGCGATCAAGGGGAGGTTGGACAGCAGACGGTGCCCGGCGCGAGCGCCGTGCGATCAGCCGCCCCGCGCCGCGCGACCCGTGAGCGAAGCACCCGCGAGACGCAGGTCCGCGTGTCGCTCGACATCGACGGGACCGGCCAGGCCTCCGTGAAGACCGGCGTGGGGTTCTACGACCACCTCCTGACATCGCTCGCGCACCACGCGCTCTTCGACCTCACCATCGACGCGACGGGCGATCTCGAGGTCGACGAGCACCACACCGTGGAGGACGTGGCCCTGGTCCTCGGCGAGGCGCTGGCCGAGGCGCTCGGCGATCGGCGCGGGATCACGCGCTTCGGGGACGCATCGGTGCCCATGGACGAGGCGTTCGCGACCGCCGTGGTGGACGTCTCCGGGCGTCCCTTTGCGGTCCTCGACCTCCCGTTCCGCGGTGAGCGCATCGGCGAGCTGCCGACCCAGCTCGTGGAGCACGCCCTCGAATCCTTTGCCCGGACCGCCGGGCTCACGCTGCACCTTCGCGCGTCCGGCCGCAACGACCATCACGTGGCCGAGGCCGCCTTCAAGGCACTTGCCCGGGCACTCCGCGCGGCCCTGACCCTCGACCCGCGACGCGGTGCAGCTATTCCGTCGACGAAGGGAACCCTCGCGTGACCACGGTCGGGCTCGTCGACTACGGCGCCGGCAACCTCGTCAGCATCGGGCAGGCGCTCCAGGTCCTCGGTGCCACGGTCCGGCCGGCGCTCGCGCCCGAGCGACCTCGAGGGCTGCGATGTCGTCTGCGTTCCCGGCGTCGGTGCGAGCGGCCCGGCGATGGCCAGGCTCCGCCGCCGTGGCCTCGATCGGGCGATCCGGGAGGCGGTCGACGGCGGCGCCTGGTACCTCGGGATCTGCCTCGGACTGCAGTTGCTCTTCGACCGCTCCGACGAGGACGGCGCGCGCATGCTCGGGTTGATCCCCGGGACGGTTCGGCTGATACCCGACGCGCCGCGACTGCCGCACATCGGCTGGAATACGCTGGAACCGCGCGGCCGGCACCCCCTGATGGCGGGAATCGCGGCCGGCACCCCGGCCTACTTCGTCCACAGCTACGTTGCGGTCCCCGACGATCCCGCGTGCGTCGTCGCGGAGACCGAGCACGGAGGGCGTTTCGCGAGTGTCGTGGCCGCCGACCGCCTGCTCGGCGTCCAGTTCCACCCCGAACGCTCGGGGACCGACGGCCTGCGCATCCTGGCCAACGCGCTCCGGCTCTGCACGGGATCCGAGGCCGCTCCCCTGTCACGGTCCGGGGCGCCGGCCTGAGCCGATGCTCCTCCGCCGCGTCATCCCCTGCCTGGACGTGGCGAACGGCCGCGTCGTCAAGGGCACGCGCTTCGTCGATCTCGAGGACGAGGGCGATCCGCCCGAACTCGCGGCGCGATACGCCGCTGCCGGTGCCGACGAACTCGTGTTCCTCGACATCACCGCCGCGCCCGAGGATCGCGGCACGCTTCTCGACATCGTGGAGCGGACGGCACGCCGCGTCTTCGTGCCGCTCACCGTCGGCGGCGGCGTTCGAACGCCCGCGGACATGAAGGCCGTCCTCCGGGCGGGCGCCGACAAGGTCGGCGTCAACACCGCCGCCGTTCGCGATCCCGAAGCTCATCCGCCGCTGTGCCCGCACGCTTCGGCCGCCAGTGCGTCGTCGCCTCGATCGACGCGCGGGCGGTCCGTCGCGGCCGGGCGGGGGCCGGCGCCGAGCCGGGCTCCCCGCCGATCTGCCACCCTCCGCTGGGAGGTCGTCGTCCGCGGCGGTCGCGAGCCGACCGGCCTCGATGCCGTCGCCTGGGCCGAGCGCGTGGTCGAACTCGGCGCCGGCGAGATCCTGCTGACCTCCATCGACCGGGACGGGACCCGCTCCGGGTTCGACCTGGCCCTGCTGCGCGCCGTGAGTCGCGGGTCGATGTGCCGGTCATCGCGTCGGGAGGCGCGGGGTCGCCGGAGGACATGGCCGCTGCGATCGTCGAGGGCGGGGCGGACGCAGTGCTCGCGGCTTCGATCTTCCACCGCGACATCCATTCGATCGCCGCTGTCAAGGCGGCCCTTGCGGCCGCAGGCGTGCCGGTCCGCCTGGTGGAGGCGGCCTGATGCCCGGGCGACCCCTGGACCCGGGAGCCGTCCGGTGGGGGTCGGATGGCCTCGTCGCGGCCGTCGTGCAGGACGTCGCCGACGGGCGCGTGCTGATGGTCGGGTGGCAGGACGCGGAGGCGCTCGAGGCGACCCTGCGACACGGGCGAGGTCCACTTCCACTCCCGCTCGCGGGGCCGTCTCTGGCGCAAGGGCGAGACCAGCGGCAACGTCCTGCGCCTCGTCGCCGTCGAACTCGACTGCGACGCCGACGCGATCCTCCTCTCGGTGCGAGCCGGTCGGGCCGACCTGTCACACGGGCGCAAGGTCCTGCTTCGACGAAGCGACGGACGCAGATTCAGCCGCAGGCGCAGCGGGTGCCGCAGCCGGTGCGGGTGCGCCCCCGGTGGCGGTGCTGCGGCGCCCAGGACTTCGGCTTCCTCGAAACGCTCTGGGAGACGATCGTCCGGCGTTCCGTCGAACGGCCCGAGGGCTCGTACACGGTCCGGCTGCTGGACGGTGGCGTCGATGCCGCGGCCCGCAAGGTGGCCGAGGAGGCGGTCGAGGTCGTCATGGCCGCCAAGGACGACGCCGTCGTGGAGACCGCCGGCCGCTCGACCGCGAATCGCGACCAATCGGCGATGGCCGGGGAATTCGCCGATCTGCTCTACCACGCGCTGGTCCTGATGGCCGAGCGGGGCCTTCAGCCGGCGCAGGTGATGGCCGTGCTCAGGGAACGCCACCACCCGACGTAGGCTCGTACCGGAGGTAGACCACCCCGGAGGCGAAGGTCCGCGTTTCCACGAGCCTCTGCCGGATGCGATCCTCCAGCGCCGGGAAGAACGGCGTGCCGGCCCCCAGGATCACCGGGTGGACGTAGAGGCGGTACTCGTCGATCAGCCCGAGCCGCACGAGCGTGGACGCGAGGCTTGGACCGCCGACGTCCATGTCGAAGCCGGGTTGCCCCTTCAGCCGTGCAACCTCCTCCCCGGCATCGTCGCTGACCAGCCGGCTGTTCCACTGGACCTGCTCAAGCGTCTTCGAGAACACGATCTTGGGCTTGTCCCTCCAGATGCGGGCAAACTCGAGCATCGCCGGCGTGGCCGACGGATCGGACGCCGCGGTGGGCCAGTACGCGGTCATCAGCTCGTACATCCGCCGGCCGTACAGGAAGGCGCTCATCTCGCGCGCCTCGTCGTTCAGGAACGAGTGCAGTTCGTCGTCGATCAGCACCCAGTCGAGCGACCGGCTCGGCGTCTCGACGAAGCCGTCGAGCGAGACGGACATGGAATAGACCAGCCTGCCCATGGCGCTCAGGGGCCGGGCGACGACGCCGGGCCGGGGCGCGGCTGGAGGGGGAGGATGAGCGGCGGCCGCGGCGGCCGGGTGAAGTCGAAGTCGGCGGTCAGGTCGCCCAGGATGGTCGCCGTCTCGCGGACGTCGGGACGTGGGTCCGGCCTGCCGTCGGTCGCCGGATCGAGCCGGACGGAGGCAAGGAAGTCGTCCTCGATGAACTTCAGGTACGCGTCGAAGCTGAGCGCCTGGTGGTCGACGTAGCCCTGCCGGGCGAATGCGCTGATCACCAGCCCCGGCACGCGCAGGCCGTAGCCGTTCTGGTCGACCGTCGGCGGCACCACGTGATCGTAGAACCCGCCCCAGTCGTCCCACGCGAGGAAGATCGCCGTGTCGGACCAGTACGGGGAGTGCATCACCGAGTCGACCAGCCCGGTGACATACGACTGGCCCGTGGAGACGAGCGCCGGCGGATGCTCGCTGTTCGATCCGTTCGGCACGATCCAGCTCACCTGTGGCAGCGTGTCGCCGGCCAGGGCGGTGCGGAAGTCCTTCAACGGCCGGATGTTCGAGATCTGGCCGTCCTGGTGCACGGTGTCGAAGAACGGCAGCGGATTCCAGATGCTGGGCGTTCCGGCACCCTGGTTTACGCTCCTGCAGAACATCGCGCCGTCCTCGCAGTCCGGCTGCGTGCCATTGGCGACGTAGTAGGCCCAGCTGACGCCGGCCCTGTACATCAGGTACGTCAGGTCGGTCCACTCGTAGTCGGGCGGTGTCGTGCTGGTGCCCGTCGGGTTCGGGTACTCGTTGTTGTTGTGGCAGCTCATCGGGTCGCCCGGGGTTGGGCAGGAAGCCGACCACGCCGAGACCATGAACAGGTGCGACGGCAGGCTCCACGAGGTCGTCGGCTCGAACATGTGGTCCTGCAGGACGAACTGGCTGGCGTATTTCCAGTAGTTGGGGATGTCGCGAGCGTCGTGGTAGCCCATGACATCCGGTTTGCCGGCGTTCAGCGAGCACCTGGGGTCGAGGTTGCTGGTGCAGGAGTTCTTCAGGCCGGCTTCTTCCTGCGCGATGAAGCCGTTCATCAGGCCGCCGTTGATGTCGGCCAGGCCGGCGGCCTGCGTGTGCGGCCCACCGATGTCACGCTGCTTCGGATCGTGGAAGGGCGCTACGCATTTCGAGGTCGCGGGATCCGGCACGCAGACCGTCGGGACGCCGTTCCGCATCGGGATCCCGTCGGCGCCCGGGTAGGTCCCGAAGTACTGATCGAACGAGCGGTTTTCCTGCATGATCACGATGACGTGCGCGATCTTGTGGATGGCCGGGTCGATCGCCGGGGGTCCCGAAGGCGTCGACGTCGCCCCCGGCGTTCCACTCGGGGTCACGACCGCGGTCACACTCGGAGTCGGTGAGGGGGACTGTGCCGAGACGGACGGCGACGCTCGCGACACTACCGTGGGGGTCGGTCCGGGGGAGGAGGTGGTCGAGGGTGACGGCGTCACGGCTGTGCATGCCGCCAGAAAGAGCGCGGCGACCGCGATGGTGATGTCTCGCCGGATGGAGGAGGGAGGGAGGAAATCCGGCTTTGACACTGGGCCTTCGCGGTCGCTCTGCGTTCGGTGACCATGAAACGGCATTTCAGGCCCGATGACAATCACGAGACGGTGAAGAACCGGGTCGAGAAACCTTCACCAAGATGGTGAACGCTTAATCAAAGGCGCCTGAAGGGGCCGGAGCGGGCATCATGACGACGCGCCCGGCGCCCGGCGCCCGACGGCGAGCCGCCGCCGCCCGGCGCGCACGAGCCAGTAGTCGGACGCGACCGGCTCGGGGAGCGGGTCCTCGGGCGCGGAGATCCGCCGCCCGTTGATCGAGAGCCCGCCCTGGGCGATTCCGCGCCGGGCCTCCGCCTTCGAGGTGTAGAGCCCACTCGCAACCGCGGCGTCCATCGCCGTTGTGCCCTCCCCTGCCCCCGGGATCGCGAACCCGCCGATCTCCCGGTACAGCACGTCCAGGACCGCGGGGTCGTCCACCTGCTCCCCCGAGAACGCGGCCTCGGCCACCCGAACCTGCCGCTCCGCCTCGTCGCGGCCGTGGATCCGAGCGGTCAGGTCGAACGCCAGGGCTCGCTGGCCGGGCCGGCGCTCGGGCGCCGCCGCCTGCTGCGCGACCAGGTCGTCGACCTCCGGCTGCGTCATCAGCGTCAGCCAGCGCAGGTGGTCGGCCACCAGGGTGTCGTCGTCATTGAGCCAGTACTGGTAGAACCCGTAGGGCGACGTCAGGGCCGGGTCGAGGAACATCGCGCCCTGCTCCGACTTGCCCATCTTCTGACCGCTGCGCGTGAGCAGGAGCGGGCTGCAGAGCGCGAATGCCGACAACTCCTCGCCTTCCTCGCGCCCTTCGACGCGCCGGATCAGCTCCAGCCCCGCCGTGATGTTGCCCCACTGGTCGGCGCCGCCCATCTGCAGATCGACGCCCTGCTCCCGGTGGAGGTGCAGGAAGTCGGCCGCCTGGAGGGTCATGTAGCTGAACTCGGTGAAGGACATCCCCGCGGACAGCCGCTGCTGGACGGAGTCCTTGGCCAGCATGTACGGCACCGAGAAGTGCTTGCCGATCTCCCGCAGGAACTCGAGCATCGAGTAGCGGCCGAGCCATTCGCGGTTGTCGACCATCACCGCCTGCGCGGGACCGGGCGAGAAGTCGACGAAGCGGGCGAGTTGCTTCCGCAGCGCCTCCGAGTTGGCATGGATCGCGTCGTCGTCGAGCAGGCGTCGCTCGCTGTTCTTGCCCGACGGGTCCCCGATCATGCCGGTGGCGCCCCCGATGACGATCACGGGACGGCCGCCGGATTCCTGGAGATGCCGGAGCAGGAACACCTGGACCAGGTTGCCGACGTGCAGCGACACGGCGCTCGCGTCGAACCCGATGTAGGCGGACACCGGCCCCCGCGCGCAGCGCGCCTCAAGGCCGTCGCTCACGCTCTGGATCAGCCCGCGCCAGCGAAGCTCGGCCAGGAAGTCGGTGTTCGTGGCCATGGGACGGCCATCCTCCTCGCGTTCGGTCGGTCCGGCGGACCGCGAACGGGACCTTCCCGTCCATCGGCCGGCGCCCGGGTACACCGGTCCCCAGCTGGGAACCCGTTCCGCCCGCCGGTGCCGGCTGGCGGACGAGCGTGCGCTCGGTCAGCGCCCCGCCCCGCCCCGGATCGTAGTCGATTCCGCCACGCCCGGACGCCGCCGTCGAATTCGGGGCTCGGCACATGGCCGACCGTCACCCCCGCCAGCTGGAACGCCGCTCCCGGCGCTGCGCGTCCGGCAGCATGTCGACCGCTGCCCTCGCCCCGCGACAGGATGGACCGCCGCGCCCATGGATCGGCAGCCTCCCGCCACTGGGTCGGTCGCGTGGCGTCCTGTGCTAGAGTCGAGCCAATGGAGCCTCGCCACACACAGCGGCAGGCGGACCCGAGGCGCGAGCGCAACGGCCGGCGCAATGGCCCGGCTCGGGCAGCGCTCGTCGCGATCCCACTCCTCATCTTCGGGTCGCTGGCCGCGGTCGCGCTCGTCGCGTTCCTCGTCATTGTCGGAACATTCGTCGCCTACAGCCAGGGATTGACCCCACCCGCCACGCTGAACGACATCCCGCTTGCGCAGGACTCGACCATCTACGCCCGTGACGCAACGACCGTCCTTGCCACGATCATCAGCGGACGAGCACCGGGAGGTCGTGACCTTCGACCAGCTGCCGTCTGTACCTGGTCGACGCGACCACGGCCGTCGAGGACAAGACCTTCTGGACGAACACCGGGTTCGACCCGCTGGCGATCTTCTCGGCGACCCTCGACTCGCTCAGGGGATCCGTCCGCGGCGCCTCCACGATCACCCAGCAGCTGGTGCGCCAGCGCCTGCTCGACCCTGCGCTGGTCCAGGCTCCCGGCCGGCAGATCGAGCGGAAGCTCAAGGAGATCATCCAGTCGATCCGCCTGACGGAGGCGTTCCCGGGCACTGCCGGCAAGCAGGAGATCATCACCGCCTACCTCAACCAGAACTACTACGGGAACAACAGCTACGGCGTGCAGGCGGCGGCGCAGGGCTACTTCGGCGTCACGGACCTGAACCAGCTGACGCTTGCCCAGGCCGCGATCATTGCCGCGATCCCGCAGTCGCCGGTGGCCTACGACCTCGTGCGAAACGCCGTCCAGGACGACCAGGGCCGGCTCGTCGTGCCAGCCGACTCGGCGGTCGTGCAGCGGCGCAACTTCATCCTGGAGCTGCTGCGGACGGATCCGACGCGACGCGTGCTCACCGGCACCCGGTTCTCCGACCAGGACTTCGTCAACGCGGAGAACGAGCCGGTGGTCATCACCACACGAGGCGCTGCCGGCATGGGTCGCGCCGCACTTCGTCTGGTACGTCCGGGATGAGCTGGCCACCAGGGTGTGCGCCGGCGCAGCCGACCTGTCCCCGGATCGAGGCAGGCGGCCTGAAGGTCATCACGACCCTCGACGCGAACATCCAGTCCATCGCGGAGAAATGGGTGCAGGGCGCGGCTACTCGTGCCGCGACGACCGGACCCCGTCGGCGCCGGCGAAGGCGCTCGGCATCCCGTACGCGACCTGGATGAAGGCGCTGCGCAACCAGAACGTCCACAACGCCGCGCTGTCGGCGATCGACTACCAGACCGGCGAGATCATCGCGTACGTGGGGAGCGCGAACTACTACGAGACCCGGAAGGTCAACCCGCAACTGCAGCCGCAGTTCGACGTGCTGGCCAATGGCTGGCGCCAGCCCGGATCCGCGTTCAAGCCCTTCAACTACGTCACCGGCATCAACGACCGGACGATGACCGCGTCGAGCCTGATCATGGACGTCGAGCACCAACTTCGGCAATTACACGCCCAGCGATGCCGACAATCTCGAACGCGGGCCGGTGCTGCTGCGCAAGGCACTCCAGTTCTCGCTGAACATCCCGGCTGTCAAGACGCTCGCCCTGAACGGGATCCAGCACGTCTTCGACAACGCGAAGGCGTTCGGCCTGACCTTCCAGAGCAACGACCAGCCGACGCGCCGGGCTGTCGATGACGCTCGGGACGCTGGAGGTGCACCCGATCGATCTTGCGACCGCGTACGCCACGATGGCCAACGGCGGCAACTACATCGGACGTACGTCGATCCTGGACGTCAAGGACGCCCAGGGCACCAGCCTGCCGGGCTTCCCGTACCAGCCCCCGACGGGCACGCAGGTGGTTGCGCCACAGGCCGCCTACATCATCACGGACATCCTGGCCGGCAACACGGACCCGTCGGTCAACCCGTACTGGGGCAAATGGGACGTTATGGCGAAGGGCGGCGTCCGGCGCCCGGCAACGCTCAAGACGGGCACCAACAACGATGCCAAGGACCTCAACGCGTACGGCTACATCGCGCCGCCGACGAGCGCCGGACGGGCCAACGGCGAGTACGCCCTGGTCGCCGGGGCGTGGGCCGGCAACAGCGACGGCACCCCGGTGACCGGCGCAGGGGCAGCCGGCGCTGGCCTCGCTGGACGTGACGGCGCCGCTCTGGAGCGCATTCATGACCGAGGTCACACGGAACTGGGCGGTCAACGACTTCCAGCAGCCCAACGGCATCGTGTCGGTCAAGGTCGACGTCCACACGGGCTACAGGCCGGGCCCCTACTCGCAGGGCCAGGTGAACGAGCTGTTCATCGCCGGCACGCAGCCGGGCGACGACCCGGTGATCGCAGGGATTCAGGTTGTCACGGGGCCGGATGGCAAGATCTACCGCTGGCAGAACGGCTGCCCGGGAACACCGGGGACGAAGGGCGTGCTGCAACTGGGGAACGTCGACGCGGCCAACCAGAATTGGCAGAACGCCGACCAGAATTGGATCGCCAGGGCGCGGAGGGGACCGGGCGTCGCGGGTGGGGCCGATCCCAGGAACCCGACGCGAACCGCCTACTTCTACGAACCGGGGTTCCAGCCGTACGGAGCCTCGTGGGGAGGGCCGTTCCCACCGGCCCTGGGCTGTGCGAACGCGCCGTCGGCCTCGCCGAGCCTCTCCCCGTCGCCGAGCCTCTCCCCGTCGCCCAGCCTCGGGCCGACGGACACCCCGATCGTCACACCGGAGCCGACACCGCCGCCCGGCCCCACGCCGACTCCTCCACCGGCGCCCACGCCACGCCACCGCCCCCGCCGACGCCGACCCCGGTGCCCCCCACGCCTCCGCCGCCACCTCCGACCCCGACGCCCCCGCCCCCGCCCACGCCGACCCCGGTGCCCCCGACACCGACCCCGGCGCCGCCTGCCCCGACTTCGACCCCCTGACGGGGAGAGACGCGCCGTTCAGAGGCCCGGGTCAGCGGTGTCTGACCGGACCACGGGACAATCAGCACGGCCCACCCAGCCGTGCGGCCCTGTCCGGGCGGGTGCCGGTGCGGCAGGATCGGCCCGTGAACCAGCTACGACCGTCGAACGGCAGCCTGGCGGCTGCACTGACGTGCTTCCTGGCACTCGTGCTCGCCGCGTGCGGCAGCAGCACCCCGGTGCCGGCCTCGTCGGCGCAGTCCGCATCGCCGGCCCAGGGTGGAACGCCCGCGTCGGGGATGCCGGTCCCGTCGGGGATGCCGGCGCCCACGATCGCTTCCGACTGCGCCACGCCCGCCCCCAGCCCGGCTCCCAACGTCCGGGCCGGCACCGTGTGCGACACCCTGCTGGTCGGCAAGGAGGAACAGATCACGCTCGTGAGCGCCTACGTCGGCGGCGGGAACACGGGCGTATCGCCGGGGCCCGGGAACGTGTACGCGTCCCTGGCCTTCCGCATCGAGAGTCTCGCCGACGACGCCAGCTACGACTTCCTCTACTTCACGGCCCAGGACGAACGCGGCGCGCGCTTCAACCCGGTGACCAGGGGGATGGCGCCCATGCTCGCCACGAGCGACCGCTTCCCAACGGGCGCCGCCGTGACGGGCTGGGTCAATTTCGAGATGCCGCTGTCCTTCCAGCAGTTGACGGTCATGTACGACCCGAGCCTCGGCACGGGCAGCCAGGCGGTCGTCTTCCGGGTCGCTCGGTAGGTTCCCCGGGTGACCCGCAGCCGATGCCGCTGCCTCGCTGCTCGACTGGATGGATGCGTCCGGGCTCGCGGCGCACGGGCAGGGCGCGAGTCGGGGTGGCACGATCGGCGTCAGAGCTTGACGATCGTCGCCCCGTCGCCGCCTTCGCCGCGCTCGCCGGGTCGCCACTCCTGGACCAGCGGATGCGACGAGAGCATCTCCCGCACCGCGTCCCGGAGCGCTCCCGAGCCGTGGCCATGCACGATCGTCACGCGGCTCGAGCCGGCCGTCACCGCCTGGTCGATGTATTTGTCGAGCGCCTCCGTCGCCTCTTCCACGCGGGCGCCGCGCAGGTCCAGGCTGGACGGCACGGCCAGTCGCCCGCCGCCCACCGTCCTGGGCCGCGCCGGCGTGATGCGCACCGGGGCCTCCCCTGCCCCGAAGTCGCCGCGGCGGCCCGTGTTCGGCTGGGCGCCTGTCGCAGACCCTGGGCCGGCCGATCCCCCCGATCTCCCCGATCCCCCCGTGCCCGACGTGCGACGCCCCTCCGCCGCCCGGATCGGGAACAGGTCGTCGATGTCCACCTCCGCGCGGATGCTCCCCGTCTGGAGCGTGGCGCGGCCGCGGGGAGCGTCAAGCGCCGTGATCGTCCCCTCGAAGCCGGCCGACGTGCCGGCCCGCATGCCCGTCCGCCACTCCACCGGCCGTGGCGCGGCCTCGGCCGCCGGACCCCCGGCAGCCACCGGGATGGCCGCTAGGCGCTCCTCCAGGCGACGCATCGCCTCGTCCAGGCGCTCCTCCGTGAGCGTCTCGCGCATCAGGACCCGCCTCGCGTCGGCGATCTCGTCATGGACCGCGGCCACCGCCGCCTCTGCCTCTCGCCGCGCCTGTGCCAGCGCCTCGTCGCGCTCGCGACGGGTCCGCCGCCGTTCCTCCTCCGCCTGCTCGCGGGCCTCCCGTGCCCGCACCTCCGCCAGCGCGGCTCGGGATTCGGCCTCCGTGATCGCGGCCTGGGACGCCTTGATCGATGCGAGCGTCGACTCGAACTCCTGCTGCGCCCGCGACAGTCGCGATCGGGCGTCGTCGACCAGGCCGGGCGCGAGGCCCAGTCGTTCGGCGATCGCGAACGCTTGGCTCGTGCCCGGCAGCCCGATCGTGAGGCGGTAGGTCGGGCTGAGGGTCTCCAGGTCGAACTCGACCGACGCGTTCCGCGCCAGCGGCGTGTTGTGGGCGTACGTCTTCAGCTCGGCGTAATGGGTCGTCGCGACCACCAGTGCCCCGGCGCGGATGAAGTGGTCCAGGAGCGCCTGCGCGATCGCCGATCCCTCGGTCGGGTCGGTGCCCGCCCCGAGTTCGTCGAGCAGGACGAGGCACCCGGGTCCGGCAACGTCGACGATCCGCACGATCGATCGCAGGTGGCCGCTGAACGTGGACAGCGACTGGGCCACGGACTGTTCGTCGCCGATGTCGGCGAAGACGTCGCGGAAGATCGGCAGTCGGCTGCCCGCGGCCGCCGGGATGTGCAGCCCGGCCTGGTGCATCAGCGCCAGCAGGCCGACGGTTCGCAGCGCCACCGTCTTGCCGCCGGTGTTGGGCCCGGTGAGGACGAGGGCGGTGTACTCGCCGCCGAGCCGGACGTCGATCGGTACCACGCGGCCCGGAGAGCCCGGGATGGCGGGCGCTGAGCAGCGTCAGCTCGTGGCGGCGCGTCGTCTCTGCGCGCACACCGTCCAGCTCCGCGGCCAGCCGGGCCTTGCAGGCCCAGAAGTCGAACCGCGCCAGCGCGTCGAGCGTCTCACGCAGGACGTCGCCGTGCCGCGCCGACGAGGGCCGACAGCTCGTCGAGGATGCGCTCCTCCTCCTGCTGGACCTTGAGCTGGGCCTCGCGCCAGGCATTCCCCAGCTCCACGGCGACGAGCGGCTCGACGAAGACGGTCTGGCCGCTTCCCGACTGGTCGTGGACGATGCCGCGGACCTTGCCCTTGGAGTCGGCGCGGACGGGCACGACGTATCGCCCGTTGCGCAACGTGATGATGGGTTCCTGGAGCGCGCCGGAGAGTTCCCCGCCGTGGACGAGCGACTCCAACCTGGACCGGAGGCGCTCGTACGCGATGCGGACGGCTCGACGCAGGCCGCCGAGCATCGGCGATGCCGAGTCCAGCAACTCCCCGGCGGGATCGATGCTCATCTCGAGGCGGACGCGCAGCGACGGCAGTGGCGTGATCCGCCGGCCGAGCTCGTGGAGCAGCGGGCGCTGCTCCTCCCGCAGCGCGTCGGCGAGGTGCGTCGCGGCCACGAGCGTGCCCAGGACCTCCAGCAGTTCCGTGGAGTCCAGGCGGCCGCCGCGCATTGCCCGGCCCACCGCGATCCCGATGTCGCGCGCACCGCCGATGCCCACGTCGGGACGGTTGGAGAGCAGCTCCCGTGCCTGGTCGGTTTCGTCCAGCCCGCGGGCGACGATCACCGGGTCGTCCGACGGCTCGAGCGCCTCGGCGAGGCGCCTCGAGGGACCGAAGCCGGCAAATGCAGCCAGACGGGCCCGGATCAGCGGGAACTCGAGCAGCGCGCGCGATTTGACGTCCATCACGCTGATCCTCCCACGTCCGGGCGGGAGACCCGGCCGGAGCTCCGCGCGGGGCCGGGGACGCCGCCGCGCCGCCGTCACCGGGGAACGGCCTGGACAGCGCCGAGTGCCCTCGAACACCGAAGCGCCACGGTCGCGCCGCCCAGTCCGGTCCCGCGTAGTCGACACCGACCCGCGGCCCGGTGACGAGCCCGGCAGCCTCGATCCGAGCCGCCGTCGCGTCGTCCGGATCCGCCAGCCACAGGTCGACCCCGAGGGTGAGGTCGTGCCCGTCGAGCGTCCGGTCGATGGCGAGCGCTCTGCAGAGCCGGGCCGGTCCGGCACAGAGCCGGGCGTCCGGGCCGGGAGCGGCCGTGCCCGTCGGGGAGCCCCGCCGAGCACGCATCAGCGGCAATCCCTCGATCGGCTCCAGTGCCCGCACCAGGACCGCGCCCGCCTCCCCGTCCGTCTCGCTGACCACGTTGAGACACGAGTGCATGCCGTAGACGAGATAGATGTAGGCGTGGCCCGGGGGCCCGAACATCGGGGCCGTCCGTCGCGTGAGGCCGGCACGGGCGTGGCTTGCCCGATCATGCGGACCGGCGTATGCCTCGGCCTCGACGATCACTCCGGCAGTGCGGCCCTCGGGCGTCGCGCGGACGACGATGCGGCCCAGGAGGTCCCTCGCAAGCTCGACCGCCGGCCGCTCGTAGAAACCCCGCTGCCACGGGCGCGAGAGGGGGTCGTCCGGCGGGTCTCGCAGCGATGGCGCGCGCTGCCCGCCCGTCACCGGGATCACAGGACGTCGCGGACTGATCCCGGCAGCAGCGGGCCGAACAGCGAGATCAGCCCCGGGACCAGCGACTGCGCGATCTGGCCGCCCACCGTTGAGCCGATCAGTGCGTGGTACAGGTTCAGGCTCCACTCCGCGTCCGCCCCGCCCGGGACCGCCGCCGGGCCGTACGAGGTCTGGAGGATCATCGTCACGAACGCCACCGTCAGGATCGCGATCGCCACGGCCAGGAGGCCGCCCAGGATGTCGTCGAGGAGCGGGAAGCGGCTGACGTCGCCCGCGTGCGTCCCGAAGTGGATCAGGACGAGTGCCACCGTGAACAGGACCGCGAACCCGAACAGAAACGCCATCGTGTGGACGTATCCGGTGCCGAGGTTGGTCCACTGCCCGGCGAAGTAGTCCCCCACCGGCACGCTGAGTTGCGCCGCCAGCACGAAGACGACGCAGCACGCGGCGAGCGCAAGCAGCCCCCGCACGACGCCCCAGAAGAAGCCGACCAGGAACGCGCCGGCGATGACGAGCAGCAGGATCACGTCGGCGTTTGTCATGGCGGCGGTATCGGACGCTCGGTCCGCGAGGTCAGGCTCGGAGCCGCGCGCCGAACTGCCGGCCGAGGGCCGCGACGATCGCCCCCTCGAGGGCGTCCAGCTCCGCGTCCGGGAGCGGACGCTCGCCGGGCTCGAACCGCAGGCGGTAGGCGAGGCTCACCTCGTCCGGGCCGACCTGCGGCCCCTGGTAGCGGTCGAAGAGCCGGATCTCCCGCAGGAGCGGCCCACCCGCCGTCCGGATGGCGGCCTCCACCTGCCCGGCCGGGCAGGACTCCGGGACGACCACCGCGATGTCCCGTTCGACCGCGGGCTGCCGCTCCAGCGCGTCGATGTGGCGCCGCGCCGGCACCAGCGAGGCGAGCGCCTGCATGTCGACCTCGGCGAAGACGACGTCGAGGTCCTTCGAGCGGACGTCGGCCGCAGCGAGGTACCGGTGGTCGATCTGCCCGGCACGGCCGAGCTCGAGGCGCGTGCCGGACGCGGCGTCGGCCACGATCGCGGCGGTGCGTCCCGGGTGATCGACGGCAGGCCGGGCCGCCGCTGGTTCGTAGTGGAGGCGGGCATCACCGAGCCGCGCGACCAGCCACTCCACCAGGCCCTTGGCATCCGCGACGTCGAAGGCCCGTGGCAACGAATCCCACGCGGCGGGACCCGCCGCGCCCGCCAGCAGGATGCCGAGCCAGGGGCGCTCGACCGGCCCGCCCGGGCCCATGTCGTGGAGATAGCCCAACTCGAAGATCGCGATGTCCGACCGCCGCTGCCGCTCGTTGTCCGCGAGGACGCGGAGGTGCTCGGGAAGGAAGGAACGGCGCAGCTCCGAGTGGTCGATGGTCACCGGGTTCCGGCGCGGATCGTGGCGGGGTCGCCGGCGGCAAGCCCCAGGCGGGCGTGCTGCGCGGGGCTCAGCAGGGCGTGCGTGACGACCTCCGACAACCCGCGCCCGGCAAGCAGGCTTCGAACCTGGTCGGGCAGGTTCCAGGGATCGGGCCGATAGCCGCGGCATCACGCTGTCCGGCAGGTGGCTCGGCATGGTCTCGTAGCCGCGGACGCGGGCCACCTCCTCCGCGATGTCCGCCTCGATCAGGAGATCGCGCCGGTGGCTCGGGACGATCGCGACGAGCGCCTCGCGGGCGCCGGCCTCGTCGAGGTGCGATCGGCGCCTCTCCCGCGACGATCGGCACGGCATCGGTCGCCGTGGCCGGCTGCACCGTCGACCTCGACGCGCGCCAGCAGGGCGGTCTGCTCGTCGGGCGGCAGGTCCACGCCGAGCAGGCGCGAGACGCGGGCCGGGCGGAACGGGATGCGGATCGGCTCCGGGTCGACCGGGTCCGTGTCGACGACGCCGCGGGCGGCGCGGCCGCCGGCCCAGCGCAGGATCAGCTGCGCGGTGCGGTCCGCGCCGAGGCGCGCGAGCCGGTGCTCCTGGCCCTTCTCGAACCGCAGGCTGGCCTCGCTGCGGAGGGCGTAGCGGAACGCCGTACGCCGGATGCTCACGGGGTCGAAGATGGCCGACTCGACGATCGACCGCCGTCGTTGCGTCGGAGACCTCGGACTCGCGGCGCCGCCCATGACGCCGGCAAGGCCCAGCGGCCCGTTGCGCGATCGGCGATCAGCAGCGTCTCCGGGTCGAGGTCGCGCCCGACGTGGTCCAGCGTCTCCAGCCGCTCCCCGGCGACCGCGTCGCGGACGATGATGTGACCATCGGCGACGGCGGCGGCGTCGAACGTGTGGACGGGCTTGCCGAGTTCGACCATCACGTAGTTGCTGGCGTCGACGACGTTCGACACGGGACGCATGCCGGCGGCCATGAGCCGCCGCTGGACGTCGAGCGGCGACGGTCCGACCTTCACGCCGTCCATGTACCGCCCCACGAACCGCGGGCAGCGGACGCTGTCGAGCACCTCCACGCGGAGGTGGTCGCTGGTGGCGTCGCCGGTCTCGGCCACGACGATCTGCGGGCCACCGCAGCCTGCTGGCTGGTCGCGGCGGCGACCTCGCGCGCCAGGCCGACGATCGACAGCGCGTCGCCGCGGTTGGGCTTCACGTCCACGTCGAGCACGGTCTCGCCGATGAGGTCGGAGACCGGCATCCCGATCGGCGCGTCGTCGGCGAGGATCAGGATCCCGTCCGCATCGGCGGTCACACGCAGCTCGTCGCCGGAGCAGAGCATGCCCTGGCTCTCCGCGCCGGCGATCCGGCTGACCTCGATGCGCCGGTCGCCCGGCAGGACGGCACCCGGCAGGGCCACCGGCACGTGCTGCCCGGCCGCGATGTTCGTGCGCGCCGCAGACGATCGAGAGGACAGGGTGGCTCGGACCGACCTGCACCCTGGTCATGGAGAGCTTGGACGACCCGGGGTGCGGGCCGACCTCCAGCAACTCGCCGACGACGATCTCGTGCCAGTCGGAGCCGATGCGCTCGATCGCCCTTGACCTCCATGCCGAGCAGCGTCAGGCGCTCGGCCAGGGCCTCCGGCTCGAGGTCGACATCGACGAACTCGCGCAGCCAGGACATCGGGACGCGCATGGTCAGAACCGCTCCAGGAAGCGCATGTCGTTCGACAGGAATGCGCGGATGTCGCGGGATGGCGTAGCGCAGCATCGTGATGCGGTCCGTGCCCATCCCGAACGCGAAGCCCTGGTAGCGCTCGGGGTCGATGCCGCCGTTGCGCAGCACGACCGGGATGGACCATGCCGGCGCCGAGGATCGTCATCCAGCCGGTGCGGCCGCAGGCCGGGCAGCCGGTCCCGTTGCAGACGACGCACTGGATGTCGAAGGCGACGGACGGCTCGGTGAACGGGTAGTAGCCGGGACGGAAGCGCGTCGGCCGGTCCGCGCCGAACATCGCGTGGGCGAACGGCGTCGAGCAGGCCGCGCAGGGTCGCCATCGTCGTGCCCTCGTCGACCATGAGGCCCTCCACCTGGAAGAACTCGAAGCCGTGGCTGGCGTCGACGGCCTCGTAGCGGAAGCAGCGACCGGGCATGAGGATCCGGATCGGCGGTCCGCCGGCGCGCATGACGCGGATCTGGCCGGGCGACGTGTGGGTCCGCAGCAGGTACCTCGGGCCGCCCGCGTACGTCCGCGTCGGGCGCGGCGTTCGGCGACGCGACCCCCTCCCCCGGTGCCGGGTCGCGCACGTAGATCGTGTCCCACAGGTCGCGGGCCGGGTGATCCTCGGGGATGTTCAGCAGCTGGAAGTTCAGCTCGTCGGTCTCGACCTCGGGGCTCTCGTAGACGACGAACCCGAACTGGCCGAAGATGCGCGCGATCTCCCGCTCTGTCTCGCGGATCGGGTGCAGCGAGCCGCGCCGGGACGGACGGCCGGGCAGCGTGACGTCGATCCGCTCGGTGGCGAGCCGCACCTCGATCGCGATCGCGTCCAGCCGCTCCCGGCGCTTGGCGATCGCGGCCTCGAGCTGCCTCGCGCACCGGGTTCGCCATGGCTCCGACGCGCGGCCGGTCCTCCGCCGGGAAGGCCGCCGATCCCGCCGAGCAGCGTACGAAGCTCGCCCTTGCGGCCGAGGTAGGCGCTCTCGACGGCGTCCAGCGCTGTCGGGCGTGGTCGCGTGGCCGACGTCGGCGAGCGCGCGGTCGCGCAGCGCGTCGAGCTGGGCCGAGAACGATTGGAGGTCCACGGCAGGCGGCGGCGGTGCCGCTACGCGGTTTTGGCGACCTCCGCGATGCGCGCGAACGTGGCCGCATCGCGGACGCAGATGTCGGCCAGGATCTTGCGGTCGAGCGCGACGCCGGCGGCCTTCAGGCCGATGATCAGCCGGCTGTAGGTCAGGCCGTTGAGTGCGAGCGGCGGCGTTGAGGCGGGTGATCCACAGGGCGCGCATCTGGCGCTTGCGCTGCTTGCGGCCCGACGTACGCGTACGCCATCGCGTGCAGGTTGCGCCTCGCGCGCCGGCTTGATCAGGCGCGATCGCGTGCCACGACGGCCCTCAGCCGCATGCAGCAGTCGCTTGTGGCGCTTGTGCGCGGTGACGCCGCGCTTGACGCGTGCCATCTGGGTTCGCTCCGCTCCTAGAGGTAGGGCAGCAGGCGCCGGATCTGGCCGGCATTGCTGCCGTTCAGAATGGCCTTGCCGGCGTAGCGGCGGGTCCGCCGCGAGGACTTGATCTCGAGGTGGTGGCCGCGCCACGACTTCTGCCGGTAGAGCTTGCCGCTCCCGGTGATCGCCGAAGCGCTTCTTGGCGCCCTGGTGGCTCTTCATCTTCGGCACGTGGTTCAGCCTCCTCTGGCGGTGGTGTCTGTTCCGGTGCGCCCGCGTGTTCCGGGCGTGCGGCGGCGGCGGAACGACCTTGGGCTTGTGCGTCGACGCCACCGTCATTGACATCGACTTGCCTTCGAGCATCGGCGCGCGGTCCACCATGCCGTGCTCCTTGATCAGATCTCCGAACCGCGTGCAGCAGGTCGCGCCCGATGTAGGCGTGACTCACCTCGCGGCCCCGGAACTGGACCGTCACCTTGACCCGGTCGCCGTCCTCGAGAAACTCGATGGCACGCCGGACCTTGGTGTCGAAATCTCCCTTGCCGATCTTCGGCTTGAGTCGGATCTCCTTGAAATCGACGGACCGCTGGTGCCGCCGGGCCTCCTTCTCGCGACGAGCCTGCTCGTACTTGAACTGGCCGTAGTCGAGAAACTTGGCGACGGGAGGGGCAGCCATCGGCGCGACCTCGACAAGGTCGTACCCTCGTTCCTGCGCCATCTGGAGGGCCTGGTGCGTAGGCATCACGCCAAGCTGGGTCCCGTCTTCGTCGACAACCCGCAATTGGGGCACGCGGATCATCTCGTTGATGCGCAGGTCTCTACTCAGGCTGGATCCCTCACCACTGCTCGTTCGTCGGCAACGCTACACGTCCCGACGCACGCCGGGTCGCTGCGGAGCTGCCGCGGGAATATAGCACGGGCCTTCGCCGGGCCGCAACGACGGTGTTTCTCCGGGGCACGCGAAGAGAACGGCCGGCGCCGCCGGGCCCGCGGGTAGCCGAATGCGCGCGTCGTCGCTGGTGGCGACGTTCGCCACCGTCCGAGGGATCGCTCCATGACATCCGTCGCCCCTGGCGACGTTCGCCACCGTCCCCCGATCATCTCCCTGACATCCGTCGCCCCTGGGGACGTTATGCCCGCCGAAACCCACTTCCTGTGCTCCCTTGCCGCTCCGCTGAGCGTGAACCCACCCGACGCAGGTCCCAGACGGCCGAGGCCCGCCGTCTAACGTCGCCTGGAGCAACGGTGATGTTCGCCACCGTCCGAGGCATCTGCTCATTATCTGTCGCCCCTGGTGATGCTCTCCCCACTGTTCCTTCATCATCTCCCTGACATCCGTCGCCCCTGGCGACGTTATGCCGCCGAAACCCACTCCCGTGTTCCCTTGCCGCTCCGCTGAGCGTGAACCCACCCGACGCATGCCCAGGCACGGCTGAGGGCCCGCCGTCTAACGTCGCCTGGGCCCCACAGCGTCATACGCGGTTGGTAAGTCCGAGGGAATCTCAGTGGGCAGTAACCTCCGGATTTTCTTGTGTCGGCCAGCGCTGGCGGGCAGGCGAATTGCGCGCTTGGCGCACCACAGGTGCCGGGCGGACAGGTGAGGCGCGAGGAGGGGCGCAGCGCGCAGCGAGCGCGAGCGCGGTGCACCTGGGATCACGCGCGGGGCGCACGCCGGCCGGCGTGCGTGGGGAGGTCGCGACCGATCCCGCTGCCGGAGTCGGCCCCGCCGTCAGGCGGCGGAGTCGGCCCGCTGCTCGCCCCGGGACGGCCGTTGCCCTCGGCACACGGGACAACCCACGAGGACTCTGGCACGTGCCCCCAGCGACATGCGGTAGGGCGCATGGTCGGCCTGTGCGGGACAGCGCCAGACGACCCGGCGGCGCGAGGCGGCCCGCAGCGTCGGGTCGGCACTTCCGTCGGCGTTGGGGGTCCAGCTCGGCCACCAACTCGGGATGCAGCGCAGCGAAGGAGGTGGCCGCCGTCGCCCGACCGGTGGCACAGTGCGGGCAGCGCGTCTGGCGGCTGGTGCGCCCAGCACGGGCGCCACCCAGCGATGATCGCAGCGATGGCAGCGCCAGTGGGCCCAGAGTCCTTGAGCCCGCCGCGAGGCCCGCGATGGGACGCTCGTTGGCGGCGGTGTCCCAGTTGCGCGCCACGAGCGGGAAGTGATGCTCGAGGTCCTTGCCGCGCACCGATACCGAGCCGACCCGGCGGCCCGGGCGGGCCTCGGCGAGGAGGGGCGGCAGACCCGCGGCGGCCAGTTCGACATTGGCGGCCGCGGTGGCGGCCAGCAGGGAGCGGTGCCGGGCGGCCGCTGAGTGTAGGCGGTCAGCGCGGCCCGCGCCCGCTCGTGCGCGGCACGCATCGCGAGGGTGATCGAGCAGGGTTCGTCGCGCCGGTCGTGCAGCGCGGTCCAGGCGAAGTGGACGTCGCGCGGCAGGTCGCGCAGGACCGGCTTGACGATCGCGGCGAGGGCCTGATAGGTGGGCCTGCCCGGCGCGCTGTGCGCGCATCAGGGCCAGCACCAGGTGCAGGCGCTTCGCGTTGCGCAGGCCGTTGCGCGGCGGCGGTCGAGCAGCCGCTCACCCAGCGCAGCACGCTTTCCGCGGCGGCGTCGCCGCGCTGGTGGCCCGGGAACCGGCGACGCAAACTCCATCTGCTCGCGCACGAGCGCGCGATTGTCCAAGGCACCAGTCCGCCAGGTTGTGCGCCGCCGGCTCGATGATGCAGTCGCCGAGGGCGTCCCACGCGCCGGTCGACCAGAGGGCCTGCTCGAACAACGCGGCGTAGGGCGGACTCGGGCGCTTCCCATGCTGATCCGTTGCGCCGCCGCCAGGAGCGTGCCGCGCAGGTGGTACTCGCAGCTGTAGAACTGCGCGTCGGGCCAGCGCGCGGCCACGGCGAGGCGGATGGCCTGAACTCGATGCCGGCCACCACCCACTCGGGTCCCGGGCCGCCGCCGTCGAGCGCCGCGAGGAAGTCGCTCCACGACGCGGCGGTCTCGTCGGGCGCCAAAGTCGAGGCGCCAGGGCACGAGCGTGCGCCCCGGCTCGTCCGTGCCGACCGCGGCGAACACGGCGCCGCCCCGCTCGCCCTCGTCGCCGCGCAGGCCGAGGGACCGGTATTGAGTACCAGGATGCGCGGACACCCGAGCGGTGCCAGGCGTGCCTCGATGGCGGCGCCGAAGAGATCGAGATATCGGGCCGCCAGAGTGTGCTCCCGGCTGGCGTGCGGCAGGCCGTCGGGGTTGCGCACGAAGCGCTGTGCTTCGCGGTCACGTCCTGGCTGGCCTCGCGCAGCGACGTGCCGGAGGCCACGAGCGCCAGCAGGTGGGCCAGTTCGAGGCCCGTGTGCAGGCTGGTCACGCGCCAGGGTTCCTGCGCGGCGCCCGGCGCGATGTCGCAGACGAGGCAGGCCTCCCCGTCGGGGTGCTCCGCGCGCGCGGCGACGAACCACATCGAGAAGGTGTGCGGGCGCGAGCCGTCGAGCGGCTGGCGCGGAAGCGACTGGTGGCGGTAGGGTGCGCCGCCCCAGGCCCGCGTGCCCCACAGGATCACTGCACCGCGGTGGCCCAGCGGCAGAACTGGTCGGTCGGTTGGGCACATCGCGTCGCGGTCGGCCGAGACCCGATCCTCTCAGCGGCTGGTGGGTACGCACGCATCGCATGCCAGGAATATCCGGCTCGCGCGTG
>CAWFMQ010000016.1:0-146533 GCA_963816905.1 uncultured Chloroflexia bacterium
TGCATGCGCAAGGCCCTCAGCATCGTCTGGAGCGTCTGGCGCAACGGTACGGACTTCAACCCACCTGGGGTGTTCAGGCTTTGACAAGACCCTATGGGATCTAACGAATGAAGCTAAGCGGCCACGCCTGCACCGAGGCGATGAGCGGAGCCGGGATAGCGAAACGTTGAGAGAGAGCGGAAGCAATGCAGGCGGGGTCCGACTTGAGCGGAGGGTTAGGCCAGTTCATGGAGGCGGCGCAGAACTGGCTGTCGAGTTCATGGGGATTTTCCCGGTGAGGCGATAGCTCCATCCACGCGCCGCGCCGGGATCGCCTGCAAGAGTATAGGCAAGCGATGCGGTGGACCTAGCCTTGCTGAAGTCAGAAAGGCTTTGTGCGGAGCTTCCGGCTGGTTGAAATACTGCTCGTCAAATTCTGAAGCAATTACGTGATATTGCGATGCCTCATGCTTGGGCTTGCCATTCACTAGGAGAAGTATCAGACGGTACCCATTTCCTGAAATTGCGAAAAGGGCGGCTTGGAGAGAGGCGACGCGCTGGCTGTTTTGAAGAGATGACATAAGAGCTTGTTCGAGAGCCGAATTGGCAGAGCCTAATCTTGAAGTCATCGGGAGGCCTAACGTGATGCGAATCGCCTGCGAGCGCAGCGAGTCAGGCTGATGCGCTGGTTAGGCATGAGTGAACCGGCTGCCAGCGCATGGAAGAGGGTGAGGCGCCGGAGTCGCCAGCGCCGCGAGACTTCGACTCCTCGCGCCGAGCCCGTCGTCATCTCATCAACCGTGACCGACATTGAGCCTGCGATCGAACGGTCGCGCGCCGACCGCGAGGACGCAGCACGCGGCGAAGCCGAACGTCACGGCCGCCGCCATGAGCGGCCAGGGTGAGGGCTGAACGAACCGCACGCTCGCGCACCAGGCGATGCCGGCCAGGTCCGCTGCCACGAGTGGCCAGCGGATGCCTGACCGTGCCAAGGGCAGCAGGATGGCCGGCACCAGCACCACCAGCAGCCCAACGACGCCGTAGCCGGCGATACCGAGCGCCTGCACATAGTTGGCGGGATCGGAGGAACCGGAGCCGATGATGAGGAACACGAGGCACGCCGCAACCACCTGCAAGGTCGCGACCGTGATCCAGATCCCGCTACCCGCACCCCTGAGACGCCGCCGGAGTTCGGTCAACTGATAGGCCGCTGCGAGGAAGGCGGCGAGACCGAACGCGATGCCGCAGGCGATCGCCGAGGAAGAGCCTGCTCCGATCGACCAGTAGACCCCGAACAGATCGAACACCATCAGCGGTAGGGCGAACCCCAAGCGTGCCGTAGCGGCAGGACCGCGAACGAGATCACCGCGAAGAGCACGACGAACACGTACACGAGCGGGCTGAAGTCCTCGACGGTACCGGCGGGCGGGGCGCCGACGCCGAGATACACGATCAGCACCAGGCCGACCAGCAGGACGTGGAGCGCGAGGAGCGCACCGAACACCCGCGGTCTCGGCAGACGAAGTCGATTCCGCATGGCGCTCACGCAATCGAGAATGGCATTTGCGCCAGCGGAGTCAAGCGCCGCCTGGACTCCGAGCTAGTCAGCGCCCTCGGTTCCAATGGGCTCACCGTCCCTCCATGCCTAACGGGCATGCCGTTCAGCGGCGGGCGCAAAGCGCCGGCCGCTGCAACGGCCGGTTAGCCGACACTGCGCCTGGGTCGCATGCCGCGGCCAGTCGGGTCTGTTTCGAGTACAGACTCGTGCTGGCCCTTCCTACTCACCGCCGTCGCTAGCGGCAGCAGCGAAACCACGTAGGTATGGCCGTCACCATCAGAAGGAAGGAGCCGATGAAAGCAGTACGTCGAGGGCGCCATCTCTCGACGCTCTGCGTCGGCGCTCTTCGTTATCCGGCGGACCCGCTTCCGCGCACTCACAAGGACGACCACAGCCGCTGCATCAACGACCACGACGACGGCCAGGACCGCGACCTTGGTGCGGTTGAAGCCGTCCGACGGCCAAGTGAAGGCAATCGGTCGAGCGCCAGGTGATGAACGTCTGCCAGACGGCCACGGCTAGTGCGAAGCGGGCGGACAGCACGTATGGCCGTCTAGTCTGCCGCGTGCGCCAGCACAGCAGCAGACAGCACGCCAAGAATGAGTGTTGGCCAGAATAGATACACGAGCATGAATAGAGTCAACCAGAAGGACATGCTCACGAACTCCGGTTTGGGCGAGCGTCTGGGGACCTCATGGGTTCTCTCGCTTCACGGCAGCTTACGACGCCAATCTCGTTTGACTTCGATCTGTGGGTCTAACTGTGATTCTGCGGATCCGTTGTAATCGATCGACGCGGCATTTCAGCCGCATATCAGCGCCGCGGGATCCGCTGCGAGACGCAGCATCCGAGGCGGGGCGACGTCGGTCGACGGGCGCGTTATGCCGATCAGCATGAACGCCCTGGATCTCGGCTCGCAGCGGATCTGCACGCCGGCCGACCCCGCGGCCTCAGTTGAGTACCGAAACGCGGGCTGTGACCGAGACCGGCCCGTGCACGTAGCTCGTCGGCCGGAGGTGAGCCCATCGTGCAGGGAAGGTCCGCGAAACGGGGTGATCCGGTCGGTTGCACGTGGTCGGCCGACCGAGCCAGACCAGGGTCTATCGTTAGTCGATGGCCGAACGAACCTACGGTGCACAGTCCATGACGGCGCCGCTGCGCGAGGTCCTCGTCCACCGGCCGGACGCCGCCTTCGGGCGCGCATTCGACAACCCGGCACACGGGTTTCGCCATCCTGTCGACCTCGACAGGGCCCGGCGTGAGCACGACAGCTTCTGCGACCTCCTGGCCCGGCTCGGGGTCATCGTGCATGAGCTGGGCGTGGAAACGGCGAGCCCCGACCTTGTCTACACCTACGACCCGCTGCTGGTGACCGACCGGGGCGCCATCTGCCTGCGCTCAGGCAAGCCGAGCCGGGTGGGCGAGGAGTCGGTCCTTGAGACCTGGACGGCAGCTCGCGGCATCCCGACGATCGGCCGGGTCGAGGCGCCGGGCACGGTCGACGGCGGGGACACCTTCTGGCTCCGACCCGACCTGCTGTGCAGCGGGCGCTCGCTGCGGACGAACAGCGCGGGCGCGGCACAGCTGTCGGCCATCGTCGGCGGTGACGTCAGAGTATTTGACGTGCCCTACGCGAACGGCCCGGCCGAATGCCTGCACCTGTTGAGCGTGGTGTCCCACGTCGCCGACGACCTCGCGGTCGTCTACCTGCCGCTTCTGCCCGCAGGCCTCCACGAACTACTGCGGGCGGAAGGCGTCTCGCTCCTGCCCATTCCGGCGACCGAATACGAGAACCTGGCATGCAACGTGCTCGCCGTTCGGCCCGGAGTTGTCGTCATGGTCGAGGGAAACCCGGCCACGGAGCGAGCGCTGCGTGGCCGTGGATGCGAGGTTCATACGTACCCAGCGCTGGAGCTTGGCCTGAACGGGAGCGGCGGTCCCACCTGCCTGACCCGGCCGATCCTGCGTGGCTGATCCGGGCAGATACTCGCGCCGGCGGCGCCCGACGCGGCCGTCCGGGATTCAGGTGCCGGGCTGGAACACCATCAGGAAGACGATGGACAGGATCAGGACGCCGGTCAGCATGCCGCCGGTCTGCGCCCGGCCGACCATGGCGCCAAGCTCTGCCGGCGGGCCCCCCGGACCCGCCGGGGGGGAGGCGGCGGCACGTCCGGACCGGGGGCCACGGACGTCAGCGCGATCATGCGGTTCACGGCGGGTCGGATGTAGAACAAGGTGGTCGCCAGGGCGACGACATAGAGCACGATCGCCAGCCCCAGCCACCACTCGCTCCCGAACGCCGGGATTTGCCACACCATCAGGACGCCGGTGACGGCCATGCTCAGGGCAAGCGGCAGCACGATCCGGTCTGAGATGACGTGGTTGACGCGCGTCATGAAGTTGGCGTGCTGCGGCTCCCTCGCGGCCATGGCCCCTCCCACGGCAAAGGCGAACGTCGGGCCGAAGGCAACGATCGCCGCGGCGATGTGGAGATAGAGGAACAGGTGGAACAGGTCGAGCACGTTCGCCTCCTATTCGACACGGGGTGACGGTGTCTTGCCGACGCAAAGGGTAGCGGGCCGCACATGGTGCTCGTCGGGCACGAGGGACTGGTCGCGTCGCGGATACTGGATGCCATGCCGAACCACGAGGCGACGAGCCGATGAAGAGCTGCCCGAACTGCGGGACCGGCGTGACGCCGGATCTCCGGTTCTGCCTGGAGTGCGGCGCACCGCTGGCCCAGCAATGCCCGTCGTGCGGCGCTCCACGCGTGCCGGGTGCCAGGTTCTGCGGCCAGTGCGGCACCCGATTTGACGGCGAGGACGCCGCATCCGTGCAGTCGGCCGGCCCAGAGGCACACCGCCCGGCGGTCGGCGGGGCCGCCCGAGCCGGCGGGGCCGTCGGGGATACCGGCGCAGACAGCGCCCATGGACATGGCACCGCGTCGGGCGGCGGGCCGCAACTCGAACGCAGGGTCGTCTCGGTGCTCTTCGCCGACCTCGTCGGCTTCACCGCCCGATCGGAGTCGCAGGATCCCGAAGAGGTCCGCGAGTTCCTGACTCGCTATTTCGACGCCGCGGGCCAGGTGATCGCCCGCTACGGCGGGGTGGTCGAGAAGTTCATCGGCGATGCCGTGATGGCCGTCTTCGGCACGCCTGTCGCGCACGAGGACGACGCGGAGCGCGCAGTCCGCGCGGCACTCGACCTCGTCGACGCGGTGCACGGGCTCGACGAGCCCCGGCCCGGCCGACCCCGCCTCCGCCAGGACACCGATCCTGGTGCGGGCCGCCGTGATGACCGGCGATGCCGCCGTGACCGTCGGGGCGACGGGCCAGGGTATGGTCGCCGGCGACCTCGTCAACACCACCTCGCGGCTCCAGGCGGCCGCGGCACCCGGGTCGGTGCTCGTGGACGAGACGACGCAACGCGCTGCCGGCATGGCCATTGCGTTCGAGCCCGCGGGGGAGCATGCACTGCGCGGCAAGAGCCTCCCTGTGGCGGCGTGGCGCGCCATGCGCGTCGTCGCAGAGCGCGGCGGACTCGGGCGGACAGCCGGCCTGGAACCACCGTTCGTTGGCCGCGAGGAGGAGCTGCGGCTGCTCAAGGACCAGCTCCACGCGACCGGCCGCGAGGGCAAGGCGCGTCTCGTCACGGTCTTCGGCGAGGCCGGCATGGGCAAGAGCCGGCTCATGTGGGAGTTCCTCAAGTACGTCGACGGCCTCATGGAGGACGTGTACTGGCACTTCGGTCGCTCCCCGGCGTACGGCGAAGGGATCGCCTACTGGGCGCTCGGCGAGATGGTTCGCAGCCGCGCCGGGATCGCCGAGTCGGAGGACGACGCCACAGCGCGACCGAAGCTCGCCGAAGCCGTGGCCCGGTTCGTCCCCGATGAGACCGACCAGCGCTGGATCGAGCCGCGGCTTGCGGCCCTGCTCGGCATGGCCGAACGCTCCCGTCGGCGAGCGCGAGGAGCTGTTCGCCGCGTGGCGAGCATTCTTCGAACACATCGCCGACCACGGTACGACGGTGCTGCTGTTCCAGGATCTCCACTGGGCCGACCAGGGCCTGTTGGACTTCATCGAGTCGATGCTCGCGTGGAGCCGCGCCAGGCCCATCCTGGTGATCGCCCTCGCGCGCCCGGAGCTGACGGAGCGCCGGCCGATGTGGGGCGTCGTCGGCAGAACTTCGGTCGTCCTGCAACTCGAACCGATCGCGTACAGCCGACATCGCGGACATGCTGCGCGGCATGGTTCCCGGGCTGCCACCGGGTGCCGTGGCGCAGATCGTCGAGCGGTCGGAGGGCGTGCCGCTGTACGCGGTCGAAACGGTACGGATGCTGCTCGACGACGGCCGCCTCGTGCGCGACGGCGAGCGATACCGCCTCGTGGACTTCAGACGCACGGTTCGCCGTACCGCCGTCGCTCCACGCGCTGATCGCGGCCCGTCTCGACGCTCTGGATCCGACGGACCGCGACGCTGGTGCAGGACGCCGCCGTTCTCGGCAAGAGCTTTACCGTCCAGGCGCTGTCGGCGGTGAGCGGGTCTTGAGACCTCGATCGTCGACGTGCGCCTGCGGTCCCTCGCGCGCAAGGAACTGTTCGAGCTCGACATCGACCCGCGGTCTCCCGAGCAGGGGCAGTTCCGCTTCGTCCACGGGCTGTTCCGGGAGATCGCCTACGGCACGCTTTCCCGATCGGGACCGCCGGGAGCGCCACCTGGCGGCGGCGCGCTACTTCGAAGCGCTGGACGACGAAGAGCTCACCGGCGCCCTGGCCAGCCACTACCTCGACGCGTCATCGCGCTGCTCCGGACGGGCCGGAGGGCGAGGCCGTGGCCGCGCAGGCGCGAGTCGCACTCCGAGCCGCCATCGAACGAGCCCTGTCGCTGCATGCCAACGTGACGGCACTCGGGTACCTGGAGCAGGCGCTGACGGTGACGTGCGATCCGCGCGAACGGGCGCGCATCTGGGTCCGGGCTGCTGATCCGGCAGAGGCCTCCCTCGGCCTGGAGGCCGCCGAGCAGTACCTGCGGCAGGCCATCGACTGGTACGAGGCGCAGGGCGACCTCGCAGGCCCTCAACGCTGCGACGATCCGCCTTGCGCAGACCCTGCTGCCCTCGTCCCGAATCGAGGAAGCGACGCGAGTGCTGGAGGAGACCGTGCGCCGGCTCCCCGACGAGGACGACGCCGTTCGTGCCGCAGCTGTAGCAACGAGCTGGCCCGCGCGTACTGCTTCCGCGAGCGAGCGACATCCGCGTTCGAGGCCGCAGAGAAGGCGGCCTGTCCGTCGCCGAGCGCCTGGGCCTCGAACCAGAGATCGCCGAGTTGTTCATCACCAAGAGCTGGGCCATCGACCTGCTCGGCCGGGCACGGGAGGCGGCGGTCCTGGCCGCGCGGCGGTCTCCAGTACTCGATGCGTGTCGGCCGGCTGACCACGCAATTACGCGCGCGGATGAACCTTTCGAACTGGCAGATGACGGACGAGCCTCGCGTGGGTCTCGCGACTGCCGAAGTGGGAATGGACCTGGCGCGCCGTGTCGGGCACCACGGGTGGGCGGCCCGCCTGGGAGGCAACCGCGGCAGCTGTGCCCTGCTCTGCGGTGAGTGGCAATCGGTGCTGCAGATCGCGGAGGAACTGGATCACGAGACCCTCGAGCCGTCGTCGGTGCTCTCCGTCGTCGGCCCCGCCGCAGTGGTCGAGGCGCTCCTGGGGACCACCGGAAGCTGGACTGCTCGGACCGAGGCCACGCGACAGCACCTGGTCTCGTCCGATTCCTACCAGGATCGCGGGGGCATCAGCGCAATCTCCGCGCTCGCGTCATTCGGCCGGGGCGACCTCCACCGCTGCGTGGAGGAGGCGCGAGGTGCGGCGGGAGAAGGTGCGAGCGGCGAGGTCCTCATCTGCCTGGTGCGTGCCGCGCAGGCCGCCATCTGGCTCGGCGACGCAGGGGAGGCAGATCGGCTCATGGGGACCATCGGGCGGCGGGGCGACACCGGTGGCTGGCTCACGGCGACGCGCCGGGTCCTCGCCGGAGGACGGGCGGCGCTCGACGGTCGGCCGGCGGCCGCCGATCCCGCGTACCGGGCTGCGGTCGACATGTTTCGCGCGCTGGACCTCCCGCTCGATCTCGGGATCACGCTGATGAACCTCCGCTCACTGCTCGGCCCGGGCCATGCCGAGTCACCGTCGATTGCAGCCGAGGCTCGCGGGATCTTCAGTGGACTCGGTGCGGTCAGCCTGCTCGATCGACTGGAGCGGATCGCGCACGAGGGTGAAGCCTCGGCCACGGAGACGACGGCGGGACGCGCGTTGTGATTCCGGCCGCGGTACCGGTTCGCTGGGACGGTGCGCGCGGGGGGCCGGCATGTGCGGGGGCCGGCAGGTCCGTCGTGCGGGCGGTCGCGGTCGCGACAGCCCGCGGGCTGGTCGTTCGTCACCTGCCGGATTGACCAGTGCCTGCGCCGCCCGCGATCCCTGCAACGATCGTGCCCGGTGGCGACCCGGGGGCGAAAGGTTGGCGGCGCGCGCTCGCGCAGGTCCGGTTTGCCGTCGCCCTGATGCTGACGGTGACCGGGTTCCTCCTGTGGTTACGCAGCGGGTTCTCGACACCGCCTGCCACGATCGTTTCCGGACTGCTGCCCGTCGTACTTGCGATGCTGGCCGCGTTGACCTACTCGACCATGGGCCTGCTGCTCACGGTCCGCCGGCCGGAGGTCCGAATCGGAGCACTCGAGGCGTGGGTCGGGATACTCGTCGCCGCGCTCGCGTTTGCATGGGGCTACCTGACCCTCGCCGCCGGCCCGGTCTCGGGTGGACCTCAACCTGGCACATCAGCGGCAGCGGCATCGTCGGCGGGAGCCTACATGGCGCTTGCAGCGGCCGTGATCGTCACGCCGCTGCTCCCGGCGCTCCTTGTCGCCATTGGGCTGCTGTTCCCCACGGACAGGTTTGCATCACCTCGGTGGCGCGGCGTGGTCCTGCTCGCCGGTGCGGGTGCAGTCACGGCGGCCGTCGGCCGGCTCCTCCGACCGGGTGCCCTCACGTTCGTCGGAAGCTACGTCAACCCGCTCGGGGTCGCGGGTCTGGAAACTCCGGCGGGTTACGTGCAGTTCATGGGGTTCGCGGCGCTCGGGATCGCCGCCGTCCTCACGGGCTGGTGTCTCATTTGGCGGTACGGTGGTGGTGATGCGACGGAGCGCGCACAGCTGCGAGTGTTCACCGCTGTCACCGTGCTCCAGGCCATCGCATTCGTGCTGTTCGTCGCGACGTTCGCCGTGCCCGCGGGATCCAGATCGGACCTGCGCGACACGATCATCCTTCTGAACCTCGCGATCTTCGCGGCGGGTCCTCTGGCCGTCGCGCTCGCGATCGGCCGGTACCGCCTCTACGAGATCGATCACGTCATCGGGCGAACGTTCGTCTACGGAGCCCTGACGGCCATCCTGGCCGGGATGTATGCGGCGTCGCTCCGGCTGTTCGAGACGCTGTTCAAGGCGGTGACAGGCGAGTCGTCGGACGCCGCGCTCGTCATCACGGCGCTCATTCTCACGACCACGTTCACGCCCATCAAGAACCGGCTGGAAGACGTCCTGAAGCGGCTGACGCATGATCCGGCGGTGGCCGCAGGACCGGCCGCCAGTGGGACGACGGGCGATGGGGAGGCCGTCGGCGCTGCCCGACCGCCTGCGCAGCCCGGCCCGGCGCTCAACGTGCTCGAGGACCCCTCGTTCGAGATGCGCATTCGCGAGTTGATCAGAGCGGAGCTGGAGCTCGTGGCGAACAGCGTGGGCGACAGCCCGCGGGAAACGATCGATCCCGCGGCCGCGGATCCGCGGCAACCGTATCGAGAGGTCGGCCGACCCGGCTGATCAGGCGGACGCCGCGGCCAGGCGATCTCCGGGCGGGAGCGGGCTCAGGCGGGTATCGGCTCGAATTCCGGCTCGATCCGGATCATTGCGAGCTCGTCCGCCTGGTCGTTGCCCATCGCGCGGACCATGGCGATCAACTGCGCCTGGAGCCGCTCGAGCCGGCGCTGGTTCTCCCACGGCGGGCTGTCGATGTCACCGTCGTCGCCACGCTCCAATGCCTCGGCGATGGACTGCACCACGTCGAGGAGTGCGTCGATGCGAGCCACGGCTGATACCCCCCAACTGTTTCGTGGACGCTACATGATCGGCCGTCTCGATTGCATGAACGCATCGATCGCGCGTTGAATTGTTGCAGGCACATCGCAACCTGTTCGATCTTCGGCACCGGCCGGGACATGCCGGGAGCGGTGCCCTGCGCCGATCCGGCACGGTCGCGGAGCCCGCCGCTGCACGGAATCGCGCTGGCGCGACTCTGCGATCCGTCCTCGCTCGGCCCGGGGAAGCGGGGGACGACTCGCTGTGGTGCCGGGATTCGCGCATGCCGCCGACCTGTCGCGGCCGAAACCACATCCGACCGCGTCCGCGTACGGGCATTCGAGTCGGGGAGTCGGTTTCCCGTTGCACGCAGGGGAGGATCTGACCCATGGCCATTCGGCGCACGGCAGGCCCGGGGAGCCCGGGGGAGCGGGCGCAGCCCGCATCACAGCACGCGGTTCCGCGTCGGCTTCTCGCCGTCGCGAGCGCGATCGGGTTGCTCACTGTAGCCATGGCGCTTCCAGTAGCCGCCGAGAATGGCGGCCGAAGCGGAAACCGGTTCGTCCAAACCAACCTGGTCTCGGATGTGCCCGGCATGGCCGCGACCACGGATCCGAACCTCGTCAATGCCTGGGGCATGTCGGCGAGCCCCACGTCGCCGGTGTGGGTGTCCGACAACGGCATGGACGTGACCACGCTCTACAAGGGCTCGGGGACTCCCGACAACCTCGTGGCGTTCCCGTTCGCGCCGGCGGCGCCGCTTGTCGTGAACATCCCGGAAGCGACGGGACAGGTCTTCAATTCGAGCCTTGTTACCACCGATTGGGTTGTCCCGCTTACAACCAAGGCTGCCCGTTTCATCTTCGCGTCGGAGTCCGGCAGCATCTACGCATGGGCAGGCGGGACAGCCGCGACGAGCGCGGTCACTGTGCCCAACGCCGTGTACAAGGGGCTTGCGATCTCGACCGGCGCCGGCGGTGACTTTCTCTACGCCGCCAACTTCCATGACGGCACGATCGACGTCTTCGACGGATCCTGGAACCAGGTTCACTGGCCGGGGGCATTCGTGGACCATCGAATCCCCGGCCGTTACGCCCCGTTCAACATCCAGAACCTGGGCGGGATGCTCTACGTGACGTACGCCATGCAGGACGCCGCGGCGCATGACGACGTGCCCGGCCAGGGCCATGGATTCGTGGACGTCTACGACCTCTCCGGCAACCTTGTCAAGCGCGTCGTTCGGCACGGACAGCTCAACTCGCCGTGGGGCCTTGCGATTGCGCCTGCCGGGTTCGGCCGCTTCGGCGGGGATCTCCTGGTCGGGAACTTCGGCGACGGACACATCAACGCGTACAGCCTCACGCACGGCGAGGACGGGAACGCGCTGCGCGACACGAGCGGCCGTCGCATCTCGATCGACGGCCTGTGGGGCCTGATGTTCGGCAACGGCGTCGCGGGGGCGCCGTCCACGCTGATCTTCTCGGCTGGTCCGGGCGGGGAGGCGCACGGCCTTCTGGGCACGATCACGCAGGTGCCGTAGACCAGCCCCGCGGTCCGCGTTTGGCAGAGCCGGGAGGTCCCGCGCCTGGGGCTCCCGGCTCTCTGTCGTCGGAGGAAGAACAGGGCGCCCCGGCGCATGCAACCAGCCCATATTCCAGGGAGGACTCGAAATGATCGAACCGCGCACATCATCGACCGACGACCGGAGACGAAGGGCCGGCCGTTCGCAGCTCACTGTTCCCCGGAGGTTTGCCGCGATCACAGCAGCGGTCGGGCTGCTGGTCGTCGCGCTGGCCGCCCCGGTCGCAGCGGCCGACAGCAGGGCCGCCGAGCCGCGGCACGAGAACGAGGGGAACGAGTTCCGGCAGCACAACCTGTTCTCGGACGTGCCCGGCAGGGCAGCCATGACCGACCCCTACCTCGTAAACGCGTGGGGCATGTCGTTCGGGCCGTCGACACCGTTGTGGGTATCCGACAACGGCAGCGATCTGACCACCCTCTACAAAGGTTCGCCCATGCCGAACAATCTGCAGGCGGTCCCGCTTGTCGTGAGCATCCCGAACGGCGAACCGACGGGCCAGGTCTACAACCCGAGCAGCGACTGGGTGGTGACGTCGGGTACGGACAGCGGGCCGTCGCTCTTCATCTTTGCGTCGGAGTCCGGCACGATCTCCGGCTGGAGCCCCGGCGTGCCCGGGCCGGCGCCCTCGACGAGCGCACAGGTCGGCGTGACCGTGCCGAACGCCGTCTACAAGGGCCTGGCAATCACCACGGGATCCGGAGGTGACTGGCTGTTCGCCGCCAACTTCCATGCCGGCACAATCGACGTCTTCGACGGTAACTGGCACCGGGTCCACTGGCCGGGGGCCTTCAGGGACCCAATGATCCCGGCGCATTACGCGCCGTTCAACATCCAGGACATCGGCGGGCGGTTGTACGTGACGTACGCTCGCCAGGACGCACAGCGCCACGACGACGTCAAGGGCCCGGGTCATGGCTTCATCGACGTGTATGACGTCCACGGCAACCTGCTCAGGCGCCTTGTCTCACGAGGGTCGCTCAATTCGCCCTGGGGCCTCGCGCTGGCACCCGCAGGATTCGGACGATTCGGAGGCGACCTGCTCGTGGGGAATTTCGGCGACGGCCGCATCAATGCGTTCGACCCCGTGACCGGCCACTTCGCCGGCCGGCTGCGTCGTGAGAACGGCTCGTTCATCCACATCGACGGGCTCTGGGGTCTCATGTTCGGCAACGGCGTCGCGGCCACGCCGAAGACACTCATCTTCTCGGCGGGTCCCGGCGGCGAGTCTCACGGCCTGCTCGGTACCCTGACCGTCGCCCCGTAGACAGGATCTCATTCCTCCCGGGGCTCCTCGGAGCCGGACGGCCAACCGGGCGCCCGGCTCCGACCACGCCACCATCTCTGCATCGGCCCCACGTGTGGGCTCCAGTCGGCGCAGCAGACGACCGCGCGACGCAAACCGTTCACCCAGGGCCCCGGAGCGCCTCCAGGTCCTCCGGCCTGTCGACGTCCGGGTTTGCCCCTTCGACCGGGACCTCCAGGACGAGATCGAGACGCTCCGCGAGTATCGGCCCCAGACCGCGATCACCCCGCGCCTCGGCGATCAACGGCCACGCGTCGCGCCGCACCAGGACGGGATTGCCGCCCCCGCCTCCGGCGTAGCGCGGGACGACCACCGGTCGGGCCAATGCGTCGCCGGCCTCCAACAGCGCCCGGATGACCGACGCCCGGAGGCGCGGCTGGTCGCCAAGGACGATCAGCAGGGCGTCGATGGCGCCGGCGGCGTCTGCCGCACCCACTTTCGCGGCACTTATCTGCAGGGAGCTGGCCATCCCCCGTGCCGGGTCGGGGTTGCGGACCCGGAGCTCCCCCCGCCAGTCGATCGCCCGCTCCAACTCCTCGGCGTCCGCCCCGAGCACGACAACCGTCATCGCCGGCTCGACATCTGCCACGACGTCGAGGACGTGCTGGAGGATGGGCCGGTCCTCCAGCCGCGCCAAAAGCTTCCCCCCGCCGAAGCGCGAGCCGGCGCCGGCCGCGAGCACGAGGGCGGCGAATCGCATGCGGTCAGCCGCGCCCGGACGCAGTGCCCGCGGAATCACGAGCCGCAGTGCGGTGTGGGTCTCAGAGAAGCTGACCACCTTGTTATCGACGAGGCCGCCGGCCATGGCTGCGGCGATGACATCGACGTCGCGGAGCGTGGCGGCCTTACCCTTTCGGGAGACGACCCAGATCGCACCGGCGGGGCGGAGCCGGCCGCGCAGGTGTGGGAGAAGGCCGAGGTCGTCGACCGACTCCGCCCCCAGGAACACAACGTCCGAATCGGCGCGTGGTTCGCCCTCGGTCACGTCGGTGGTCCGTTCCGCGAGCAACCCCCGCAGACCCGGATCGGCCAGGCCGGCATCCCCCAGCCCGACGATCGCGACACGGGCGCCCGACCTGACCCCCAACTTGTCGATGAGCTGGCGGGTCGAAACACGTTCGGACGGTCGAGAAGCAGGCACGCTGGCCGCTATCATGCAGGGGCCGGGTAGTCGTCACCACCCGCAAACCCGCCGCCGCTGCCGTTATCGCCCGCACGGACTCGACGAAAGGACCTTTCCGATGGTCGCTCCCACCCGCATGCCCCGCTACAACATCTCCAACGAGGGGATGGGTCCCTACGCAACGTTCTACTGCGACCGCTGCGACCGGGAATATCGCAGTCAGCCGAGCGTCGCCACGACCGTGAAGGAAAACGTCACCCGCAGCGCCTTCGGCGGCCTCCTGCGCAACGTGCCGGTCTTCGGGAACTCGGCCGCGAACCAGATGGACAACGATCGCTACCGGTCCACGCTGACGCCGGAGGAACTGCAGTCGGCGTGGGGCCAGACGCAGCAGTACTTCCGGGAGTGCCCCACCTGCCACCAGATCGTCTGCATTCCCGACTTCGACGAGGTCACCGGCTTCTGCGACGAGGACTCGCCGCGGGCGGCCGAGGTCGAGCAGGCCAAGGCCACGCAGCAGGCCACCGCGCTCAAGAGCGTTGCCGACGTGTTCGGGATCAGTGGCGCGATCCAGCGCGGCATGCAGCAGGCCCAGCAGGCGTCACAGAACGCAGCCCGCTGCCCGAAGGACGGCACGATGGCCGAGGCGGGGACGAGGTTCTGTCCGAACTGCGGCACCGAGATGATGCAGCCGGCGCCACCGGCGCCACCGGCGGCGGCCGCCGCTCCGTGCGTGAAGTGCGGTGCTCCGCTCGCCGCCGGCGCGAAGTTCTGCGCGAGCTGCGGGAATCCGGTCGCGCAGGAAAAGGTGTGCGCGAACTGCAGTACAAAGCTGGAGCCGGCGGCCAGGTTCTGCCCGAACTGCGGAACGCCGTCGGCCTGAGGGAGAGGCCAGATCCAGGACAAGCCTTGGGCGCTGCGCGGCGACCGCATTCGCACCGGGGCGCGTCACCCGACCATTGCGCCTCGCCTGGCGTCGTGCGCGTGGAGCACGAGTGGGCGAGGCTTCGGAGCCGGGGCGGCGTTCAACGGCCCTCAGCGGCGATACGATCGCCGGGTCGTGCGCGTGGAGCACGAGTGGGCGAGGCTTCGGAGCCGGGGCGGCATCCGCCGGCCCTTCAGCCACGATTCCATCGCCGGGTCGTGCGCGTGGAGCACGAGTGGGCGAGGCTTCGGGGCCGGGGCCGCATCCGCCGGCCCTTCAGCCGCGATTCGATCGCCGGGTCGTGCGCGTGGGGCAACAGCCGGCCGGGGTTCGGGGTCTGGACGGCATCAGCGGGCGTCGGCTGGCGAGTGCTTCGCCGAGTCGTGCGCGTATGGCGCAACGAGCTGTGGGATCGAGGCGGCGGGCGGCGGCAGGGCCGTGGGCAGGTCTCCGGTAGGATCTCGGCGTGTCCGAAGAGAACAGCGGCGCCCGGGAGCCGAGGCACGTCAATCACCTTGTCGGGGAGACGAGCCCATACCTGCTCCAACACGCCCATAACCCCGTCGATTGGCATCCCTGGGGCGAGGAAGCGCTCGAACGCGCCCGGTCGCTCGATCGGCCCATCTTCCTGTCGATCGGGTACGCGGCCTGCCACTGGTGCCACGTCATGGAGCGGGAGTCGTTCGAGGATCCGGCAACCGCCGATGACCTGAACGACAGTTTCGTCGCGATCAAGGTGGATCGCGAGGAGCGACCGGATCTCGACGCGATCTACATGGATGCCGTGCAGGCCATGACCGGCAGTGGCGGCTGGCCCATGAGCGTCTTCCTGACGCCCGACGGGCGACCGTTCTACGGCGGAACGTACTTCCCGAATCTCCCGGGTCGCGGATTGCCGACCTTCAGAGACGTGCTGCATGCCCTCGCCGCGGCATGGACCGAGCGTCGCGCCGAGGTCGAAGACAGCGCCTCGCGACTTGCCGATGCGATCGCCCGCAGCCAGCGAGCCCCGGGTGTGCCGTTGGTCGAGACGGCGGCGACCGAAGGGCCGCTCCTCGCCGGCGACGACGAGCCCGCAACCTCCCCGAGTCGCGGCGGAATCGGCATCGGCCGAGCCGACCTCTCGGCCGCGGTGGCGGTGGCAGAGTCAGGGTTCGACACGCGCGGCGGAGGCTGGGGCAGCGCGCCCAAGTTCCCGCAGCCGATGACAATCGAGTTTCTGCTCCGCGAGGCGGTGCGGACCGACGATTCGCGGGCGCTCGCATTGGCAGTCCGATCGCTCGAGGCGATGGCTGCCGGCGGCATCCATGACCACCTCGGCGGTGGCTTTGCCCGCTATTCGACCGACTCGGTCTGGCTGGTTCCCCACTTCGAGAAGATGCTCTACGACAACGCGCAACTCGCCCGCGTCTACCTCCATGCGTGGCAGGTCACCGGGGAGTGGCGCTTCGCGGAGGTCGCACGGCACACCCTCGACTTCGTGGCGCGCGAGCTGCGAACGCCCGCCGATGGGGCGTTTGCCAGCAGCCTCGACGCCGACACCGACGGCGAGGAGGGCGCGACGTACACCTGGACGGCCGGGGAGATCCGCGACGCGCTCGGGTCCGCCGCCGACCTGTTCGCGGCCGCGTACGGCGTAACGAAGAACGGCAACTGGGAGGGGCTCACGATCCTGTCGAGGGTTCGTGACGACGCACGCCTCGCGGCGGAGACGGGCCGCTCCCCGGAGGACGTCGCGCGGGACCTCGAGCAGGCACGCCGCCGGCTGCACCAGATCCGCGACCGGCGACCGCAGCCGCGCCGCGACGACAAGGTGCTCTGCGCCTGGAACGGCCTGATGATCGCGGCATTTGCCGAGGCCGGCACTGCGTTCTCGGATTCGGCCTACCTCGACGTGGCCCGGGAAGCAGGCGACTTCATCGTGCGCGCGCTCCGCCGGCCCGATGGTCGCCTCCTTCGCTCGTGGAAGGACGGCCGCGGGCGCCACACCGGTGTGCTGGAGGACCACGCGGACCTCGCAGACGGTCTTCTCGCCCTCTACTCGGCCACGTTCGAGGAGTCCTGGTTCACCGCGGCGCGCGACCTCATGGAGGTGGTGCTGACACATTTCGCGGATCCCGGCGGGGGGTTCTTCGACACCGCCGACGATCATGAGACGCTCATCGCACGCCCGCGCGGACTCCAGGACAACGCGCTGCCGTCCGGGGGCGCGATGACGGCCACCGTGCTCCTGCGGCTCGCCGCGCTGACCGGGGAGGCGCGCCATCGCCTGGCCGCGGAGCGGGCCATCGCCCCCGTCGCCCCGATCACCCTGCGCTATCCGACAGCCTTCGCGCAGTGGCTCCAGGCGGCCCAGCTGGCGGTCCGCCCGATCGACGAGATCGCGATCGTCGGCGATCTCGATGCTCCCGATACCCGGGCGCTGCTGGAGGTCGCGCGTGGTGTCGCGTCGCCGGCCGGGGCGGCCCGGCGACCCGCGTACCGGCCCTGGCAGGTGATTTCAATCTCGGCGAAGCCGGACGCGAGCAGCATTCCCCTTCTCCACGGTCGGATCGCGCTGGGCGGGCGCCCGACCGCATTCGTCTGTCGAGCGTTCACGTGTCACCTCCCGGTGACCGATCCGGTGGCCCTCGCGGCGCAGCTTGATCACGCGAGCGCGGCCGAACCTCGGGCATCCTGACCCAGCTGCTCCCGGGCGACAGTCCGGCGCTCGTGGATCGTTGCCGATCCGGAGACGCTTCGCGAGACAAGCCCCCGCGGACCATCGCGGGACGCTACGCTTTGGGGGCCGTGCACGACTATGGACCATCGCCTGATCGCATCGATTCGTTGGGTGTGACCGCGCCCGCGGATGAGGACCGTAACGGCGGAGGCGAGAACGCCCCGGGTGGCCACCCGGCCGTTCCTCCACCGGAGACATCCTGGGCCGAAGCCGGATCGGGTGCGTATCCGGGTGACCCGGGAGAGACGGCGCCGGCCCCCGGCGCGGACGTGCCCGAGTCAGCGGCCAAGGCCATCCCCAACCCGGCGGCGCTCATCTTCGATCTCGACGGCACGCTGGTGGACACCGTGGAACTCCGCATCGAGGCGTGGATGCGGACGTTCGCCGAGATCGGGTTCCCTGCCGACCGCAACCACGTGGCGCGCCTGATCGGGGCCGACGGCAGGCGGCTGGCCGCCGAGGTCGCCGCGGTCGCGGATCGGAGGCTCAGCGATGAACGCGCCGAGGCCGTGGACCGCCGGTCCGGCGAGATCTTCGGCGAGTTGAACACGCACCCGAGGCCGCACCCCGGCGTCACCGCCCTGCTCTGCGCGCTGGACTCGGCCGGGATTCCGTGGTCGATCGCGACGTCCAGCCGGGCGGACCAGGTCCGGGTGTCCGTGGCGGCGCTCGCCCTGCCGGAGCCGCCGGAGGTCACGGACGGCAGCCACGTCGCGTTGGCGAAGCCGGCCCCCGACCTGCTCCTTCACGCCGCCGAACGACTCAACGTCCTTGCGTATCGATGCTGGTACGTGGGGGATGCCACCTGGGACATGCGTGCGGCGCAGGCGGCAACGATGGTTGGCGTCGGGATCGCCTCCGGGACGGCCGACATGCCCGCGCTCGCGGCCGCCGGCGCGAGATTTGTCTTTCCTCGGATCGGTGACCTCCAGCACGAGCTGATCTTGCGCGGCGTGCTTCCGCCGGTCGATCCAGTCAGCGGCTGAGCCGGCTCCCGGGACGACGGCCCTGCCGGAGCTCTCGTCAACCAGGCAGGTCGCGCGAGATCGCATCGACCAGTTCGATGCGGATCCGCTTGTTGATGCGCCCCTTGGACTCGTAGCCTGCGACCCTGATTCGGCCGACCTCGCCCGTGTTCGCGACGTGGGTGCCGCCGTCCGCCTGGAGGTCCAGCCCTTCGATTTCGATGATCCGCACCTCCCTGATTCCCTCGGGCAACAGGTTGATCTTGGTGCGGACCAGGTCCGGGATGGCGAACGCCTCGTCTCGGGGGAGCACACGGACGCGGACCGGCCGCTCTGCGGCAAGTTCGGCATTGACGGCCGCCTCGATCGTGCCCACCAGCTCGCCGGACAGCGTCTCGAACTCGAAGTCGAGGCGACCACGCCCAGGCTCCATGTTCCCGCCCGTCACAAGTGCTCCGTAGTCGCGCCAGACGACGCCGCACAGGGTGTGCAGCGCCGTGTGCGTGCGCATGAGGAGGTGACGACGGTCCCAGTCGATCTCGGCGGTCACGATCGCGCCAGATTCGGGACCGTCAGCGTCCCCCTGCTCCACCTCGTGGACGATCGCGCCGGCCGAGCGGCGGGCGGCCCGGACCGTCCACCGCCCACTGGATGGGGCGATCAGCCACCCGACGTCGCAGGGTTGACCGCCGCCGCCTGGGTAGAAGACCGTGCGATCGAGGGTGACGATCGCGACGCCTCCGTCGGCCGGCGCGACCGAGGTCACGCGTGCCTCGACCGACCTCACGTAGGCGTCCCGGTAGGCGATGTCCTCGGCCATCGAATCGGCCCGGCTACGGCTGGACGGTGAAGGTGCCGTGCATGGTCGGGTAGTGTCCCGGAAGCGTGCACGCGAACTCCAGGCCGGCGGTCTGGTCGGTGACGGTGTACTGGAACTCCTGGGTACCGGTGGAGAATTCCGCGACGCCCGGCAGTCCGGCCGTCTGGTTGCCGCTGAGGGCGTCCGAGGATCCGATGTAGAAGTCGTGCGGGAACCCGGCCGAATTGGTGATCTGGAACGTGTAGGTCTCGCCCTTCTTCACGGTCAGGCTGCTGACCGGCTGGCCGTTCTGGGTGATCGACAGGGTGCCGGTCTCCTCGAGGGCGATCACCTGTCCGGTCCCGCCCGATCCGGAGGCCGCCGGGCTGCCCGGGGCCTGGGAGCCCGGGGCGGTTGAACCGGCGGGAGAAGACGGGGCCGGCCCACCCGTCGCCGCGGGCGCACCGCTGGGCGTCGGTCCGGCGGGCACGAACGTCCAGGTGGATGAGGCGCTGGTGCTGGCGCACGCGCCGACCACCAGCAGGACCGCCACAACAACCATCGATCTGAGGAAATGGAATCGCCAGGTCGCACTCATGCCCAGATTGTGCGCCAAGACCATGGGCGGATGCGAGGGGGCCCGGCGGGTTCGCCCGGTCAACGATGCCCACCCCCCTTCGGTCCCCTACCTCCGGGCGCATCACCCGACGGGATGAGCCCGAGGCGAATGCTCAGAGCAGCGGCTTCAACCCTTCCGGAAACACCGAGCTTCGCGAGGATCCTCCGGACGTGCACGTCGACGGTGCGCTCGCTGATGAACAGCCGCTCGGCGATCTCGCGATTCGTGCGTCCCTCGACCAGGATCGTCAGCACTTCGAACTCGCGCGGGCTGAGGCCGAACGTTGCGCCGGTCGGCTCCCGCGAAGCGCTGAACCGCTCCGCGATGGCACGGCCGGTAGCCGTCCGGACGGGTTCGGAACCTGGGCCGACCGGAACGAGCAACCGTTCAGGGGCCGCGACGGCGCCTCCCGGCTCCGCGGATCGCGACGCATGAATCTCGGCGGTCGGGCGGTCCGGCGCGGTGCCCCTCCCGACTGTCGCGCCTTCCGGGAGGGGAATCCGAGCGCGCGATGCCAGGTCGTACAGGGCGGACTGCAGCGGACGCGCGCCGAGCATCTCGGCGAGCCGCCAGGACTCGTGCAACGCGTCTCGCGCGACCGTTCGCGATTCTCCGGCGTGGAGTGCGGCCAGCGCCTGCCACCAGCGCGCTTTGGCGGACTGATACGGCAACGGGATCCCCAGCCAGGCGCGCGCAACGCGACCCCATGCGGTGGCACTAGGTCGACCCCGGATGCGCCCAAGGTGCGACCGTGCCGTCTCGAGGTGCAACTCGGCCTCCCGGCGGGCACCCAGCGTCCGGGGCAACCGGCTATCGGCAAGCCGCCGTTCGGCCTCAGGCAGTACGCGGTAGGCAAGCTGGCCGCCGGCGGCCACCGCCGAGAAGTCGCTCCGGAGGCGGGCCTCCTCGGTCGCGGCGGCCGCCGCTTCGAGCGTGGTGGAGGCCGCCAGGGCGATCTGGGCCGGGTCGTCGGTCGCGAGGACGCGATCCCACTCTCGCGCCGCCACGGCCTGGGCGTCCGCGCAATCGCCACGCCACAGTGCGAGGCTGACCGCGGCACGCTGGACGAGCGCCGTCCACTGGCCCGAGGGCACGGACTCCAGCTGGAGAAGCGTCTGGCCCACCAGCCGGGCGGCCTCGTTGTCGGCGCGTGACTCGACCATCAGCAAGGCCAGGTAGAGGGTCGGGTTGAACCATGCCACACCCGACGGCGGCCATTCCATGGCGGCATGGCATTCCTCCTCCGCCTCCGACCAGCGTCCGAGCTGGAACAGGATGTCCGCTGCGTTCCCGCGCAGGAACGCCCCGAACGTGGCCGACAGCCCACCCGCCCGGGCGTCTCGCAGACCATCTTTCACGACATCGAGCGCGGCCTCTCGTCGGGAGTCCAGGTCGAGCAGGGTCGTCCGATTGGCATAGGCGCGCATGAGGTGATCAAGGCGGCCTTCGGCCCGTGCGATCTCGGTCGCCTCCTCGAGCAGCTCAAGCCCTCGGTCGAACTCGCTGAGGTAGGCCGTGTCCACGCCGAGCGTGCACGTCGCATGCCCGTAATCGGCGCACGCCTCATGGCCGGCCACAAGGGCAACCGCTCGTGCCTGCTCGGCGAGACGCGCGCTCTCCTCGAACCGTCCGTCGATCATGAGCTGTTGTGCCAGCGCTGCCATGGCATGCGCGCGGACGGCGCTCGGCTCGGCAGGTATCAGCGTCAATGCGCGCTCCATCGCCTGGATACCGCCGACCAGGTCTCCACCCGCCCGGCGGTAGCTCCCGAGTTCGACGTGCATGGCGCCGAGCTCGCGGCGCAGCCGGGCATCGCGTGGGCGACGACCGGCCCCGAGCGGTCCCCTGACCCGCACATCGATCGCCCGGCGGGTAAACGCCGCAGCTCTCCGGAATGCACCGGACATTGCCGCGGCATGTGCCGCGCCAGTCAATACCCCCGCGAGCACCTCACCGCCGGTACCGTTCTCGGGTGCGCCGATCTCGAGGGCCCGCTGGTAGTGGTACAGGGTCGTTTCGCCGGGGTCGATGCTCTCGCTGCCGACCGCAGCCCGGAGGTGCGCCTGGCTCGCCTCCGGCGGCCTCGACGCGAGCGCCCAATGCCACGCGGCAACAGCCGGCGCTTCCGCGCTGAGCTCCGCCAGCGTTGCATGCATCACGTGGCGCTCGGGAGCAAGCTCGAGCTCCTCGATCGCTTCTGCGTACAGTTCATGCGCAATGGCGACGAAGCCGGTGGTCTCGAGCGACGTCGAGGCCTTGTCTTCGCCATCGACGGTTGTCCCGATCGGCGGTCTGCCGTCCGGGCCGATCCGGACCACCAGGCGGCTGTCGATCGCCTCGGCGAGTCCCTTCGCCGTAATGCGGCCTTCGGGGAGCCTGGCGGTAAGCAGGGTGGATCGCGGCACCGGCCGGCGAGCCGCCGCCAGCAGGCGAACGACGCGTGCCGCGTCGGTGGTGAGCACGTCCAGCCGCGCGCCGAGCACCTGCTCGAATGGGTCGGACAGGCGCACGCCGTCGAGTGTGCCCGTGGCAAGGACCAGTTCAGTCGCGAGCAGCGGGTTACCCCGCGAGCCCTCCACGACGGCCGCCATGAAGCTGCCCGGTGCAGGTACCCCGCGAAGTGCGCCCACCAGGGAGGTCAACCCGAGGGCGTCGAGCGGCCGGACCTCGATGGTCTCGACGCGCTCGTCCTCGCGAAGCATGCGTGCGAGGTCTCGCATCGGATGGCGACGGTGCAGCACCTCCGGCTGGAACGTGACGATCAGGCACAGCCGCAGGGCCCGGCTGAGGCGCAGCAACGACGACACGAACGCCCGGGTCGCCGGATCCGCCCAGTGCAGGTCCTCCAGCACGAGCAGCACGACACCGTCCTCGCCGAGCCGCTCGAAGATGCCCAGCACGCTCTCCGCCATGCGGCTGCCCCGCTGGTCGAGCGCCTCGAGCGTCGGTCGCGACCGCTCGATTGCCAGCGCGTCGAGGCGCACTGTGATTTCGGGTAGCAGCGCACAGAGGTCGTGCCCGGCCGAGCCGACGATGAAGCTCAGCCGATCGTCGGAGGTCGCCGCCAGGGCGCGGTCGATGGCCTCCGAAAGTGCCTTGTACGGGACGCCGGCCGAAGGCTCGTCCGCCGTACCGCGCGCGACGACCAGGCCGGGCAGCCCGGCCATTCGCCGCTGGAGTTCATCCAGCAGCCGACTGATCCCGATCCCCGGTTGGCCGATGAGCGCGACCCTGCTGGTTCTCCCGTCTGCCCCTCGTTGGAGCGCGTCGGCCAGTTGGGCCAACTCGGCCTCCCGGCCTACGAAAGCCACGCTGGAAGCATACGCACGCGCCTCAGCCGTTTTCGTGGGCTGTCGTGCGGCGCCGGACGCGCCGCTGAGCTGGCTTCAGTCAGCGGCGACGCATCCGGCGAGGCGCCGTAGGGTTCAGCGGGTTCGCGCGGGTTCCCGACGAGATCTTGAGGCCTGCAACCAGGTCGCGATCTCGGCACGGCCCCAAGCGCTCGGCGATCCCTCGGGCGGGGCGCCATTGCCCGACGCAGGTTCGGGTGCGGGCTCGGGGTCCGCGGCGAATTCGGCGACGGCGACCGGCTCGAGCTCCGGTCCGGCCACGGCTTCGGTGACCAGCTCGGGTGCGGGCTCGGGCTCCGCGGCGAATTCGGCGACGGCGACCGGCTCGGGCTCGGGTTCGGCCGGGGCTTCGGCGACGGCGACCGGCTCGAGGTCGGCGACCAGGTCGGGTTCCGGCTCCGCGACGAATTCGGCGATGGCGACCGGTTCGGGTTCGGGCTCGGCGACCGCAGCGAATTCGGCGACAGCGATCGGCTCGGGCTCCGCGGCCACCAACTCGGCGACCAATTCGGGTTCGGGTTCGGGCTCCGCGACGAACTCGGCGACGGCGACCGGCTCAAGCTCGGCGACCAGGTCGAGCTCGGGCTCCGCGACAAACTCGGCCACGGCTTCGGTGACCAACTCGGGTTCGGGTTCGGGCTCGGCGACGAACTCGGCGACGGCGACCGGCTCAGGCTCGGGCTCGGGCTCGGGCTCCGCGGCGAATTCGGCGACGGCGACCGGCTCGGGCTCTGCGACCAGGTCTGGCTCGGGCTCCGCTGCGAGTTGGGCATCGGCCACCAACTCGGGTTCGGGCTCCGGTTCGGCCACCAACTCGGCGACGGCGACCTGCTCGGGCTCCGGTTCGGCCACCAACTCGGCGACCGGCTCGGGCTCCGGTTCGGCCACCAACTCGGCGACCAACTCGGGCTCGGGTTCTGGTTCGGCGACGAACTCGGCTTCGGCGACCGGCTCGGGTTCGGCAGCGAATTCGGCGACGGCTTCGGCGACCAACTCGGGTTCGGGCTCCGGTTCGGCCACCAACTCGGCGACGGCGACCGGCTCGGGCTCGGGTTCTGGTTCGGCGACGAACTCGGCTTCGGCGACCGGCTCGGGTTCGGCAGCGAATTCGGCGACAGCTTCGGCGTTCCACTCGGGTTGGGGCTCCGGTTCGCCGGCAAACTCGGCGACGGCGACCGGCTCAAGCTCGGCGACCAGGTCGGGCTCGGGCTCCGCGGCGAGTTGGGCTTCGCCGACCGGCTCGGGTTCGGCGAGCGAATTCGGCGACAGCTTCGGCGTTCCACTCGGGTTCGGGCTCCGGTTCCGCCGGCGAACTCGGCGACGGCGACCGGCTCGGGCTCGGCGACCAGGTCGGGCTCGGGCTCCGCTGCGAGTTGGGCTTCGGCCGACCGGCTCGGGTTCGGTCAGCCGAACTCGGCGACGGCGACCGGCTCGGGCTCCGGTTCGGCCACCAACTCGGCGACCAACTCGGGCTCGGGTTCGGGTTCGGCGACGAACTCGGCTTCGGCGACCGGCTCGGGTTCGGCAGCGAATTCGGCGACAGCTTCGGCGTTCCACTCGGGTTGGGGCTCCGGTTCGCCGGCAAACTCGGCGACGGCGACCGGCTCAAGCTCGGCGACCGGCTCGGGCTCGGGCTCCGCTGCGAGTTGGGCTTCGCCGACCGGCTCGGGTTCGGCGACGAACTCGGCGTCGGCGACCGGCTCGGGTTCGGCAGCGAGTTCGGCGACAGCTCGGCGACCAACTCGGGTTCGGGCTCCGGTTCGGCGGCAAACTCGGCGACGGCGACCGGCTCGAGCTCGGCGACCGGGCTCGGTCGCGGCAAACTCGGCGACGGCGACCGGCTCGAGCTCGGCGACCAGGTCGGGTTCGGGCTCGGCGACAAACTCGGCGACGGCGACCGGCTCGAGCTCGGGCTCCGGTTCGGCCACCAACTCGGCGACCAACTCGGGTTCGGGTTCGGGCTCCGCGACGAACTCGGCGACGGCGACCGGCTCGGGCTCCGGTTCGGCCACCAACTCGGCGACCAACTCGGGTTCGGGTTCGGGCTCCGCGACAAACTCGGCGACGGCGACCGGCTCGAGCTCGGCGACCAGGTCGGGTTCGGGCTCCGCGACGAACTCGGCGACGGCGACCGGCTCAAACTCGGCGACCAACTCGGCGACCAACTCGGGTTCGGGCTCGGGTTGGGCGACCAACTCGGCGACCAACTCGGGCTCGGGTTCTGGTTCTGGTTCGGCGACGAACTCGGCTTCGGCGACCGGCTCGGGCTCCGGTTCGGCCACCAACTCGGCGACCAACTCGGGTTCGGGCTCTGCGACCGCAACGAATTCAGCGACGGCGATCGGCTCGGGCTCCGCGGCCACCAACTCGGCGACCAACTCGGGTTCGGGTTCGGGTTCGGCGACAAACTCGGCGACGGCGACCGGCTCGGGTTCCGGTTCGGCCACCAACTCGGCGACCAACTCGGGCTCGGGTTCTGGTTCGGCAACGAACTCGGTTTCGGCGACCGGCTCGGGTTCGGCAGCGAATTCGGCGACGGCTTCGGCGTTCCACTCGGGTTGGGGCTCCGGTTCGCCGGCAAACTCGGCGACGGCGACCGGCTCGAGCTCGGGCTCCGCAACGAATTCGGCGACGGCTTCAGCGACCAGCTCGGGTTCGGCGACCAGGTCGGGCTCGGCCTCCGCTGCGAATTCGGCGACGGCTTCGGCGTTTAACTCGGGTTGGGGCTCCGGTTCGCCGGCAAACTCGGCGACGGCGACCGGCTCGAGCTCGGCGACCGGCTCCGACTCCGGTTCGGCCACCAACTCGGCGACCGGCTCGGCTTCGGGCTCCGCTTCAGCGACGACCTCTGCGACCAGGTCGAGGTCGGGCTCCGCAATGAATTCGGCGACGAACTCGGCGACGGCGACCGGCTCGGGTTCGGCGACGAATTCGGCGACGGCGACCGGCTCGGGTTCGGCGACAAGGTCGGGTTCGGCAACCGGCTCGGCATCGGCGACACGTTCGGCTTCGGCGTTGACTTCGGGCTGGGAATCCGAGGGGAGTTCGACAGAGGGCAGGTCGGCTGTGCCGTCCGACTCGGCCTCGGACACGGTGGCGTCCGCGAAAAGGTCCGCCCCCGTCGCCGCGACCGCCGGCAGGCTCTCGGACTCCGGCACCGAGGTGACGAGATCCGCCCACTCCGCTGAGTCCAGGTCTGCCTGGCCGACCGGAAGCGCCTGAAGATCCTCGGCGGCGTGACGGTGATTGCCGGCGTGCTCGTGCGGCTCGCCCGCGACCTCGGCAAGTGTCTCGATCGGTGTCTCCAAACGGTGCTCGGGCTCGCCTTCGGTCGCCTCGGTGCGCTCCGGCGGGATCGTCCCGAGTTCGGGCTCGCCCGCGGCTTCGGTCCCAAATGCGGCGAGCTCGGGCCGTACCTCGGCGACCTCGGTGAGCTCCGGCTCAATCGACGCAATCGGTGCGGAGTCGAACGCCGCGAGCTCCGGCTCGACGTCGGGGACCCAGGACTCGAATGCGGCGAGCTCGGAACTGGCGGCGAGAGCTGCCTCGGCCTCGATCGCGGCGCGTTCCGACTCGGTTTGGTCCTCGGGCATCCCGACTTCGCGATCTTCGCTGCGCTCGGGCTGGAAGGACGAGTAGTCGCGTTCGGCAAACGCAGACTCGGGCTCAACCCGCGTCAGCCACGCGAGATCTTCGGGGCCGGAAACCTCGATCGGAGCCGGCGCGGCGGGGAACGGAATGACTTCGTGGAATGCCGCCCCGGGGAGGAGCGCCACGTGCGCACTGCCGAGGAGGCGGTCTCGGATCGCTGCGTCCATCGCGGCGTCGATCGCGGTCCAGGCGAGCGCCACCGCACCGTCGAAGATGGCCTGGTCGGCGGCCGGCATGACCGCCGCCCGACTGAAGTCGGGCTGGTGGTTGACGGCCGGACGCGAGTCGATCCCGATCATGGGGTGGATCGACGGCACGACGTGCGACACGTCGCCCATGTCCGTCGACACCGTCATCGCGGCGCCGGGCGGGAAGTGCCGGCCGATCGCCTCGGCGTTTCGGCGGTACAGGGCCACGAGGTCGGGATCGTGGAGCATGTCGGCGTAGGCAACGCCCTCCACGAACGTCAGCTCTGCACCGGTCGCCAACGCGCCGGCTTCGAAGCAGGACCGGACCCGGGCGGTCAGCTCGACCAGCCGTTCACGCGTCGTCGAGCGGGTCATGAACGAGGCGGTCGTGTGCGCCGGCACGATGTTCGCCGCGTCGCCGCCCTTCGTCACGATGCCGTGGACCCGGTCGCCCGGCATGAGGTGCTGCCGCAGCAGCCCGATCGCTGCCTGCGCGATGACCAGCGCGTCGGCCGCGTTCACGCCAAGCTCGGGGAAACCGGCCGCGTGCGCTTCCCGGCCCGTGTAGGCGATGTCCAGCTGCTGGACGGCCAGGATCTCCGGCGCGACGATGTCATCCGGCCCGGGATGCACCATCAGCGCAGCGTGCACGCCGTCGAATGCACCCGCGTCGATCAGCTGCAGCTTGCCGCCGCCGCCCTCCTCGGCGGGCGTTCCGAGCAGCGTGACGCGCAGCCCCAGGTCGTCGGCGACCGCGGCGAGGGCGATCGCCGCACCGACCGAACGTCGCGGCAATCACGTTGTGACCACACGCGTGCCCGACGCCCGGCAGAGCGTCGTACTCGGCACAGACTGCGATGTGCAACGGTCCGGGTCCGATGCTCCCGACGACGGCCGTCTGCAGGCCGCCAAAGCCGCTGACGGACGTCGAAACGCCCGCGCGTGAGCCATTCCGCGACCCAACCGGACGCCAGCACTTCCTGGTACCCCAGTTCCGGGTTCGCGTGCATCCAGTGGCTCAGACCGACGAGGGCAGGATGCGCCTCGGCCAGGAGCGTTCGGGCGGTCTGCTTCGGGTCGGAGCCGTTCATGGCGATCCTTTCCCCGTTTGAAAGGGCAGGCCTTGCGACCCAGTGAGACCAGCACCCGGCGAATGGCGCCGGCGGTGCCTATCGCGCGCAATCTAATGTGGCCATTCAAAATCGACGAGCCTGACCTGTGTCCAGTCGGCGATAGGACCGGTGGGACTACGCTACGGAGTGGTCAAGATGACTATGCAGGCGCCCTGTGCGTGTGCTAGGGTGCGGCTGTCATCGTCCGAATACGTTCGGGCACATATCGCCGGACACACGACTCACTCCTCTCACGGTTCCCGCGAGACACACGGTCGCGGGAGCCGGCCTGTAGAAGGAGTGGTTTTCTTTGTACACGGATAAGACGCTGACCTGCGCGGACTGCGGCAAACAGTTCACGTTCACTGCCAGCGAGCAGGAGTTCTACGCCGACCGGCAGTTCAGCGAGCCGCGACGCTGCTCGTCCTGCCGAGCGAGCCGCAAGGCCGCACGCTCCGGTGGCGGCGGGGGCTACGACAGCGGCAGCAGCAGCTACTCGGGCGGATACTCGTCCGGGGAGCAGCTACGGCTCGAGTGGCGGCGGCTACTCGTCGGGTGGATATCGCGATCGGCCGGCGCGCGAAATGTTCGAGGCGACGTGCTCGAGCTGCGGCAACACCGCAAAGGTGCCGTTCCGTCCTACCAGCGGCAAGCCCGTCTACTGCGCCGACTGTTTCGCAAAGCGGCGCGCTTAGTATTTCTGACGCAACTGTCAGGCGACCCCCGGAACCTGGTCCCGGGGGTCGTTCGATTCCTTGTGGGCTCGGCGGTCGAGACGTCGGGTGGTCAGCGCGGGCCCCCGCTGCCGCTGCTCGGCACCCGGTCGCGCACCACCTCGATGGACGGTGGGCGGGCCGCGGCGCCACCTCGGACGGAATCGGCATCCGGTGTCCTGGCTGCCTCTGGTCGCTGCATGTGCAGCTCGCCATCGATGAACCCGCCCTCGTGCAACATGAGGCTCACGGTCTCGATCTCGCCCTTGATGAGGCCCGTCGAGCGCAACTCGAGTCGCTGACGGCAGATGAGCTTGCCCGAGTATTCGCCCGAGACGATGGCCTCATCGGTTGTCAGGTCGGCGTCGACCTTGGCACCCTGCTCGATGACGACCGATGAGGTCGCCTCGATGTGGCCCTGGAACTGCCCGAGGACTCGAAGACCCTTCGTGCTGCGAAGCGTTCCTTCGAAGCGATCGTCGCGGGCCACCACCGATTGTTCTTGTGCGTCGTTTCGGATCATAGGGGGAGCCTCCGTCGTGACCGGGACTGCGATCGCTTCGCGCATTCCGGGAGCGCTGGTCGACACCGGGATCGGCGTCATTCTCATGTTGGTCGCTCGTGGGTCCTCGTTTGCAGGGCGGTCGTTGCGACTTCTGAACATCCCGGCCTCCTTCCGCTGGCCGGTCCTGACGCTTTGCGACGTCGCAACTCGGCCACCACTGCGCTGCGCAACCGGCCGGCAGACTCGGACGCCGTCTGCGGGAAGGAGGGCCACCGCAGTGCGCGAGGCCGATCGTTGACCGGCGTCCCCGCCTGGTTTCCGGCTGGCTTGCGCCTTCACGTTTCGGGGACCCGTACCGTCCGGGACCCGTCACGAGCGCTCCCCGATCGGTTGGGGGCTCCATGGAGTGTAGACGCACGCCGCAATAGAGCCGTGTCGGGGAGGCGGAGGTGGCCCGGCGTGATCAGCCGATCGGCTCTGCTCCCGGGCCCGGTGCCGGGCTGGCCGCGGCATCGGAACCGCTGGGACGCGTCGCGGCGCCTCCCCGGATGGTCGATTCCTGCGGGGCAGGCTGCGGGAGCATGTGGATCTCGCCCTCCAGGGCCGCGCCCTCGTGCAGCATCAGGCGCATCGTCTGGAGCTTGCCGCTCAGCCTCCCGCTCGGCCGGACCTCGAGACGCTGCCGGCAGGTCATGTTCCCGGTGTACTGACCGGCGACGACGACCTCGTCCGCCGTGATGTCCGCGTCGACCTTGGCACCTTCCTCGATCGTGACCGAGGGCGCGTCGATCTTGCCCTTGACCTGACCGAGCACTCGGACGGCGCGATGGGCGGAGATGCTGCCTTCGAACTGGTCCTCACGCGCCACGAACGTCAGGTCGGCCTGACCCGCCACCTCAACCGGCTGCGGGGCCGGAGGTGGTGCGGTCGGAATCTCGCGCACGTGACTGGGGGCGACGGGCTGCGCCCCCGGGCGTCGGAGGTCCTCGTTCGGGTTCCGGTCGGGACTTCCTCTGAACATGATGACCTCCCCTGCACGACCGAGTGAACATCGATTGCGGGTGGACTCGGGCAACCTTGCCGGCGCGGCGGCGAGCCGCCAGTGTACGGCACGCCCCGTCGAGCCATCGTTCTGAGCTCCGTGCCGGGTCGAAGTATCCGTGGCGCAGGCACCGATGCGCAAGGGATGGTGATGTCGGCGGGCGCGGATGGTAGGGGAGCCTGGACTCGAACCAGGAACCAGCCGGATATAAGCCGGCCGCTCTAACCGATTGAGCTACTCCCCCGCCGCGTCGGTGCCCATGGGTGCCGACCGATCGATGCTACACCTCGCCGATCCGAGATGGACAATTGCCGGCCCACGGAGGCCCCGACGATCCAGGCGACCAACTCACCCGAACAGCGGCCGGATGACCTGGAACACGACGACGAGGCTGAGGTAGACGATGGGGAGCGCGGCGAAGAACCCGAGCAGTGCCGCCCATCCCGATCGCCGGCGCTCGTGCCCGACGCCGGTCGGCAGTTCCACCCACAGGTATGTCAGGAGGCTGCCGATCACGACGACCGCTGCGACGTAGAGTCCCACCACCTCTGTGCGCAGGTCACCGCCCGGCAGGGACGCGCCGTGGGCGATCAGCAACTCGTAGGCGAGGATGAGAACGCCGCCGACGGCCGCCACGGCCAGGTTTGCCAGCACGGCACGCAGGACGGGAGGCGGTGGGTTGCGCGCCTGGCGCCATCGCACTTCCCACCACGAACGCCGACGAGGGGCCGGTGGCCGCGGAGCATCGGTCATTCACGGACTCCGCCAGCACGGCGATCACCGGCCGGTGGGGCACGGAGTCGGGCGTGTGGCGCGCCAGCAGTGCGACACCCTCCAGGAACCGGGCCAGTTCGTCCTCGGTGTTCCACGCCCCCAGGCTGGCGCGGATCGCGCCCGATTCGCGCTCGCCACGCACGACCGAGAGAATGGCGTGGACACGGTGCTCCAGCTCATCGGCTGCCTGCTCGGCGCCCCAGCGGCGAATTCGAAAGGTGGCAATCGCTGCCGCGCGGTCGAGCGGGCTGAGCAGCTCGACCCCGTCGATCGCGGCAAGCCCGCGGACAAGGAGCGACGACAGGCGCTCCGTCCGTTCGTAGAGCCATGGAAGGCCAACGTACATCTCGAGCCACCCCACAGACCTGGCCAGCCCGAGTGCCGCCGTCCGCGGCAGCGGGTCCAGCTCCGGTGCACCGTCGGGAGGGCGGACCAGCGGGGCCGCGGCGCCGACGCGGACATCTCGATCGACCCAGAGGGCCCCGGTACCCTCGGGTCCGAGCAGCCAGCGGTGACCGGGCAGCGCGACGAAGGCCGCTCCAGCGGAGGTGACCTCCAGCGGCAGGACGCCGGCCGCGCACCCGGCGTCGAGGCCGAGCGCCGCGCCGTGGGCGGCCGCCAGGTCCGCGACGCCGGCAATCGGCATCCGGGCCCCCGTCGACTCGTCCACGATCGGTGCGATCACGAGGCGTGCTGGTCCGGCGAGCGCCTCGGCCAGGGCATCGAGCACGCCGGTCTCGCCTGCATCCGGCTCGGTGGCCACGATGTCGAGGCGCGCGCGCGATTCGCGAGCCACCATCGTCAGGAGCCCGAGGGCTCGGTCGGACGGCGGGCCGACTGTGATCATTCGATCGCCGGGGCCCAGGCCGAGCAACCGCACGCCGCGGGCCAGCGCGTCGTTCAGGCCGTGCGCGAGGCGCACCTCGCTCGGCTCGCCCCCGAGCAGCGCCGCCAGGACGGCTCGTGCCTCGTCCTCGCGCAGCGCCGCGTCCTCGGCCCGATCCGGACCGCCCCGTCCCGTCCGCAGGTCCCAGGCATCCGCGTCGCTCATCGCCCGGGCCGTTTCGGCCGGAAGCGGTCCCGCGGTGACCGTGTCCAGGTAGATGCCGGCACCGGTCGCGGGAAGTGCCTCGCGGAGTGCCGCGACCTTCTGCTCGTCAGGAAGAAACGCGTCCACCATCGCGCGGAAGTGTGGCACGCTCCGGAGGCCGCCCTCTCGGCGAGCAGTGCCACGGGCGCCGGCCGCGCGGCTGGAGCGCGTTCGGCACCTGCGCTGAGCGCGATTTGCCCCCACCGGGTGGCCTACCGCGTCGCCGTCGAGAAGCTGTACCTGCCGCCGGCCTACGGCGTCGCCGTCGAGAAGCTGTACCTGCCGCCGGCCTACGGCGTCGCCGTCGAGACGCTGTACCTGCCGCCCGCCTCCAACTGGTCGTGCAGTTTCGCCACCGTCGACAGGACATCGACCTCGGCCGCCTTCTTGTCCCCGCGAATGCGGACGATCCGGGGGAAGCGCAGCGCGTATCCCGACGCGTGCCGGTTGGATCGATGGATCACGTCGAACGCGATCTCAACCACGATCGTCGGCTCCACAAGGCGGTATCGCCCATGGCTTCGCAGGGTGTGCGCCTCGAACCAGCGCGTCATGTCGGCGATCTCGGCGTCCGTGAGCCCGCTGTAGGCCTTGCCGATCGTGACCAGCGCCCCCTCGGCGGCCATCGGTCGGTCGTCGCGCACCGCAAAGGTGTAGTCGGACAGCACTCCGTGGCGCTTGCCGTGCCCGACCTCGACGCCGACGACGACACAGTCGAGCGTCGTCAGCGGCCGCTTCAGCTTCAGCCAGCCGAAGCCCCGCCGGCCGGGGGAATACGGGCCGTCGGGATCCTTGACCATCAGCCCTTCGTTGCCGCGCTGCTGCGCCAGCGAGAACACCTGCCGAAGGTCGGCCTCGCTGTCAGCGCTGATCAGGTTCGAGAGCCCGAAGCCGGGTGCCTCGGCGATGCCCAGCCCTTCGAGCCGAGCCCGGCGCTCCCGGAGCGGCAGCCGCAGCAGCGGCTCGACCGTGGCATCGCCGCCCGTGCCGTGCGCCAGGAGGTCGAACGCGACGTAGATGACCGGAACCTGCGCGAGGATCTCTGCCGACGGGTCCTTTCGACCGAGCCGCGCCTGCAGCTGCAGGAACGGGAGCGCCGTGCCGTCGCGCCAACCCAGCAGTTCGCCGTCGAGGATACCGTCCCAGGGGAGCGCCGCGGCGGCCCGCACCACTTCCGGGAACTGGTCGCTCACGTCGTGAAGGTCGCGGCTGTACAGCCTCGCCGTGGCGCCCCGGCGGTGCAGTTGCGCGCGGATACCGTCGTACTTATCCTCGACCCAGACCGGCGGCGCCATGCGACCGAGCGCCTCCGCTTCGTCGGCGACGGGCGATGCCAGCATCGACTTGAGCGGTCGAAAGAGCGTCAGTTCGGCGCGTTCGAGGTGGCCGTCGCGCGCCAGCTCCGCCGTGCGACCGAGGTCGCCGGTCAGCATCCCCACCCACTGCACGGTTTCGAGCTCCCGCCCGAACGCCCTCGCGATCGCCGCCTCGAGATGACCTTCGCGGAGTCCGATCCGCAGCTCCCCGGACAGGATCTTGGCCACGTACCTGCCGGTGAGCGGGTCACAGCGCTCGAGCAGGCCCTGCAGCAGCGCGGCCTTGGGACCCGTGCCGCGTACTGCCGCGATCCCGGCGAAGCACGTGTCCACGTCCTCCAGGCTCGGTGGCTCGCCGCTCGGAACGCGGTCCGAGTCGGCCAGCAGGTCGCCAACCGCAGTCCCCAGGTCGGATGACTGGTTGTAGGCGGCGAACAGCGAGCCTGACGGTGCCCCGGCGACCGACTCGGCGACGGTTGCGATCGCGGCCCAGCCGATGCCGGTCGTGCGGGAGTCGCGCTCGGGAAACGGCCGACCCGCAAGGAATACCACCGCAATCGGCAGCTCGGGTTCGGACAGCGTGCGGAGATAGGCTGCGACGGTCGCCACCTTCTCCGATGTCCGCGAGGTCGCGGCGATGCGGTCGGCGAGTTCGCTCCAGCGTCGCACTGGCGCGATGGTACAGACGCGCAGCTGGTTCGGCGCTGCCGTCAACGACGGCCGCGTGGAGGGGGTCTCCGCAATGTAGCATCAGCGCCCATGAGATCGGACTCCGACCGCGACCACTGGCACCCGCCGCTCATCAGCGGGCGGCTGGTCGTGCTGCGGCGCCACCGCCCGGAGAACCTGCCGTCCATTGTTCGCTGGTACCGCGACCCCGAGCTGGCCCGGCTCACGCGGTATCACACGCAGCCGATGTCGTTGGAGGAGATCGAGCGGTACTTCATGACCAGGCTGCTCGCACCCGACGCCCTCGCGTTCGGGATCCACGAGCGGAAGAGCGACCGGCTGATCGGCCTCACGACGTTCAGCGCGCTGGACCCGGACAACGGCTCGGTCCTGTTCCACATCACGATCGGCGAGCGCGATGCCTGGGGTCGCGGCTACGGCACCGAGGCGGCCGACCTGATGCTCGCGCACGCCTTCGAGCGGCTCGACCTGCACCGCGTCGGTCTCAGCGTGTTCGCGTTCAACGAGCGCGCGATCCGTTCGTACGAGAAGGCCGGGTTCCGCGTCGAGGGCCGGCTGCGGGAGGCGATCGCACGCGACGGTCGGTTCTGGGACGAGATCCAGATGGGCGTTCTCCGGGACGAGTGGATCGCAGAGCACGATAGCCGCGCGGCTGCGCCGGCGACCTGGAGTGACGCGGAGCCGCGCCGGCCCGTCGGAACCACGCGCTGAGGGGCACGGCATGGCCAGCGAAGGTCCGGCGTCGGCGCAGGCTCGAGCGGACGTGCGAGCCCTGGTCGCCGCGAAGGGTCACCCGTTCGACAACGCGCGCGAGGCGGCGGCTCGCCTGGAGGAGGCCTTCCGCGACGGTGCGCTCCAGCGCACACCATTGCTGGACCAGGCGCTGGCGGATCTCGCGGTGGCGCTCGAGCAGGACGAAGGCCAACGACTGGGCGGCAAGAGCGCCGAGGCGTCGCGCTTCATCCTTCGGGCGATCGACCGCGGGCTCGACGAGGCCTGAAGACCGGGGGCGGCAAACGGATCGCCGGACATTCGTCATCCCAGCGTTACAGCCGCACGTACACTGGGCGGCATCGTCTCGTCCGGTGCCATCCAATCGTCGCGAACAAGGAACGCTCGCCCAATGATCGATCGGCTGTTCGGTGGTCCCAAGATCACCGACGAACAGAAGAAGCGCGTCCCGCCCGGCCAGTACGTCACGCGAGAAGTGGCCGATCCTCCATTACGGCTCGGTCCCGACGCGTCGACCTGGCCACCTGGAGTTTCCGTGTCTGGGGCGAGATGGAGAACCCCTTCTCCATCTCGTGGGATGAGTTCACGCTCACTGCCTCGCAAGTCGGTCCACACGGACATCCATTGCGTGACGCGGTGGAGCAGGCTCGACATTGACTGGGAGGGCGTGCCGATCCAGCACATCCTGGAACGGGCGCGGCCGAAGTCGAGCGCGCACTTCGTCCTGGCGCACTGCGAGCAGGGCTACACGGCGAACCTGCCGCTCGATGTCCTTGACGACGACGACGTGCTGCTCGCGGACATCGCCGACGGCGCCCCGCTCGAGCCGGACCACGGATACCCGCTGCGCCTGCTCGTCCCCAAGCGGTACTTCTGGAAGAGCGCGAAGTGGATCCGCGGTCTCCAGTTCCTGCCGTAGGACCAGCTCGGCTTCTGGGAGCGCTACGGCTACAACAACAACGCCGATCCCTGGAAGGAAGAGAGATTCGCAGGCGAATAGGATCGCTTGCAGTGTTGACGTTCTGGCGGTTGGCTCGCGCTCGCTGGAGCCATGAGTGAAGGTCTCTGCGGAATCCAGCGGCTGACCCTTCAATGTCGAAGCCGGACTGAAGGCCGACGCGAAGCGCCCCGGCGCCGGAGGCCGCCGATCAGCCGCTTGGTTCGAAGCGTCGCTCCGTTCCCGCTCGCGGATTGCCGTGCCCGGCCTCGAGGCGCCGGACGTGCGACAGATTCATGTGGACCCGGGAGCCGCATCCCCGGACCGTACCCGTCGACAGACCAGGGCTCTGCGCGACGGCGACCGTCCTCCAGGTCAACTCACCCGGCCGCCAGACGTCGTGGACCACGGGCCCCATGGTTGCCTTCCGTGTCAGTTGCGCCGCAGAGCGGACACGCGGGGCTCGAGCACCAGCGGCCGCAGGTGCGCTGACAGGAGCTGCATCTCGCGCCGCAGCAGCGCGTCGAGCTGTCGCAGGCGGCCGACGGTGTCGGGAGCCTCAAGCAACTCCTGCCGCGACGCCAGGTGCACCTGGACGAGCCCGCTGATCAGATACGAAAGCTCGGTCGGCGCGCTGGTCGATGTCAGGCGCCGGGCGGCAGCCATCAGCAACTGCCGGCGCTGGTCGTCGTCCAGTGCGGCCGTGTCAAGGAGTTGCTCGGTGTCGGGAAAGCCCGGCAGGTCGTGGTCGCCGGGCAGACGCAGCGGCACCGGGTCGTCATCGCCCTCGTGGTCAAGCTCGTCGCCGTCGAACTCGATCTCGATCTCGATCTCCGGCGTGTCCTGCGCCTCGAGCGAAGGCTCAAGGAGTCCCAGGTACCGCAGGAACAGGCTTCCGACTCGATCCGCGAGACGGGCGGCGTCGCCGCCCCCGAGCGGCTCCTCGAGGATGCGCACGTCCCCCAGCAGGTACGGAGCTTCTGCGGCTCGCACCGCGTCGATCCGGAAGCGGCGCCCACCGAGGGTGACGATGTCGAGCCGGCCGTCCGGGTAGCGACTTGCTCTCCGAATCCGCGCCGTCGTGCCGACAGGCGCGAGTTGTGGCACCGGCCCACCGACCTCTCCTCCTGCACGGATCAGGACGACGCCGAACGGGTCTCCCCGCTGCATGCAGCGCGCCACCATCAGGCGGTATCGCTGCTCGAAGATGTGGAGCGGCAGCGCCACGCCGGGCAGGAGCACGGCGTGCAGCGGAAAGAGGGGCAGCCGGATCGGCTCGGAGAACTCGGTCACGCGGTCACCATGCAACGCATCCCAACGCGCATGGAATCACAAAGGGCGAGCCTGCGCAGGCTCGCCCCTGCTGATCGGGTGAACGAGGGTCAGTGGTGGCAGGCGCCGGGGCTCCCCACCGAGTCGGCCGTCCGGAAGCTGCTCCCGCAGCCGCAGGCGGAGACCGCGTTCGGGTTGTTGACTGTGAAGCCGGCGCCCATGAGGGTGTCGAGGTAGTCGATCTCCGAGCCCGCAAGGTACTGGGTGCTGGTTCGGTCGACGTAGACCTTGATGCCCTTGCTCTCGACGGTGACGTCGTCGGCTGTCGGCTGGTCCTCGAGCATCATGCCGTAGCGAAACCCGGAGCAGCCGCCGCTGTAGACGTAGACGCGGAGGCCGATCGCGGGATCTGGCTCCGCAGCCGTCAGTTCTCGGAGTCTGCCGGCGGCGGCATCACTCAGCACCACGAGTCCGGGGGTCTCGAGGCCGGCAGGGTAAGCCGGCGTCGCAAGTGGCTGGGATTCGATCATGAGACGGGCGTCCTCCTCGGACCGGGTGCACGCGTTGCGGGGCGCCTTACGGCGTCCACTGACCTAAATGCTAAGCAACCTGCTGCATTTAAGCAAGTGCGCGCTCCGTGGGCCCGGCGGTCGGCCGGTGGAGGGTTCAGAACAACTGACCGGTGAACACCAGGAAGCCGACGATGAGCGCGATGATGATGACGGCCACAAGGATCGTCAGGAAGATCCCGATCGGGTCGATCCGGCTGCGGCGCTTCGCCTCGGTCGCGGGCTCCTCGGTCACCAGGTTCCAGAGATCGGTCTCACTCGGATGGGCTGACGCGCCGGCGTCGGGTGCCGCTGGAGCGTCCGGGGCACGAACCGCGATCTCGGCCGTCGACGCCGGACGAGCGGTCGCCGCACGGCCTTCCGGAACGGCGGGAGCGGCAGCCGGCCGAGCGAGCACGCCGACCGATGACTGCGTCCCACCCGCGTCTCGCGGGCCCGACTCGGAGGCCGGCCGCTGTGACGCGGGAGCGGTCCCGGGGAGGGTTCGTTCAGAGTCGGTGGCGGGACCGGCCGCGACCGAAGGGAACGCGAAAACAGCCGAGGTGCTCGCCGGTAAAACCGTGGAGGCGGTGGTTTCGGGCTTCCCATTGGAATCCCGCGCGCTGCCAACGGCACCGGACGGTTCCCCGGTGTCATAGCCGACGAACTCGGTCAGGCCCTCGAACACCGATTCGCGGGTCGACTCCCTGCCGGGTTCGCCCGGGTCCTCGTACCCCGGCAGGGTGTCACCCGACTCCGCCGCGTCACTCGCAGTCGGGGCCCCGGTGAACCATGCCCCTGGTGGCTCGCCGATCGACTCAGAATCGAGCGCCTCCGGCGATTCCATCGCCGGAGCACCGATGGTCGAGGCGTCTTCCGCAATCCAGGCCCCCTCCGGCTCGACCGTCCACCGGTCCGGCGACGGTGGCTGCTCCGCATCCGGCGTCTCGGCGACGGACTCCTCGGGCCATGCTTCGATGGCAACGGTCGGCTGCGCTCGGTCGACAGATTCCGCCGACGGAGGCCACGGCTCGGCCGCGAATGGCTGTCCTCGATCGAAAGCATCCGGCGACGACTCGGGCGGAGCGTCCGCCACGGGGGCCTCGATGGCCGGCTCAGCCGCCAGGGGTTCCATGGTCTCGGTACGGTCCGGCGCAGTTCGGGCCGGCGGCGAGGCCGTCGCTGCGGCCGCCAGGACGACTGCTGCTCCTGCGTCCGCAATCGCATCTTCGCCCCGAGAGTGCGGGCTCGGAGGCTTGGGGGCGACGATCGCGTCGCGCGATGTGAGCGGCTGGATGGCAGGTGCTTCCGCGGTGGCGACTGCGGCCTCGGTCGGGATGGCGCTCGCTGCAACCGGAGGGACTTCTCCGGGCGGCGGAGCAGCGGGACGCCCCGCGGCGCGACCGAGCCAGGCGCCGACCAGCGACGGTAGCGGCGTGGGAGGCCGGTGATCCGGAAGGGTCGAGGGCACATGTGCCGGAACGTTCGGCTGCCCGGGCGCCGACTCCACTTCGAGGGTTCCGGCAGGAGAACGGGTGACAGCGGCCTCGGACCGCCGCGCAACCACGGCAGCAGCGACCGCGGACACGACGCCGGCTGTCAGCACGGCAGTGGGGGCGACGACGGGTCGGGGGGTGGGTTCGGGTCCGGAAGGGGCGACGGGCACGGGGGTCGGTGCCTCGACAGCGCCCAGCACGAGACCCGTTCCCGGGGGCGTGACGGGTGATCGGTCGGTCGCTGATGACGGCTCCCCGACGGCCTCCGTCTCATGGAGGATCGGAGCCGATGCCTCGGCGACGGCCCTGTCCGGCCGCGCGAGTGGCGCGATCTCGGATGCGGGCGAGGTCTGAAGCAAGGGGTCGGGCTCGATCCACCATCGTTCCTCGTCCACGGCCTGCGCGGAGGACGCGACATCGGGCGCGGGCCGGACCGACGGTTCACTCTCCGGCGGAAGCGACCACCACACGTCGCGTTCGGCCTCGGCGACCACGGCCAATTCGGGTTCGGGCTCGGGTTCGGGCTCGGGCTCGGGTTCGGGCTCGGGCTCGGGTTCGGGTTCGGGTTCGGGCTCGGGTTCGGGCGCCGGTGTCGGCTCTGATTCGGGTTCGGGTTCGAGTTCGAACTCCGGCGTCGGCGCGGGTTCGGGCGCGGGTTCGGGCGCCGGTTCGGGCTCGGGCGTCGGCTCGGGTTCGGGCTCCGGTTCGGGCTCGGGCTCGGCTCGGGTTCGGGCGCCGGTTCGGGTTCGGGTTCGAGCGCTGGTGTCGGCTCGGGTTCGGGTTCGGGTTCGGGTTCGAAGGTGGACTCGACGGCGGTCGCGGGCTCGAAATCCCGATCCCACCTCAGCGGAGGGCTGGGACTCCGACTCCGGCGCGTTCGACACCCAGATGATCGGCTCCCCCACGTCCGGCTGCTCGGGCTCAACGGCGGACTCGGTGGTGGCGGGCTCGGTGCTCGATGGCTCGGTGATCACCACGGGTTCGGCCTGGGCGGGCGTGGTCGCTTCGGTCGGCTGCGCGGTGGCCGCAGAGGGCGCAGGTTCCGCGATCGGAGGGGGGGAACTGAGGGCGAGCGGCTCGGGCGCTGCCGCGGGGCCTTCCTGGGCGAGTGTCCCGACGGGTTCGGGTGAGGGCGGCGGGGCGAGGATGGATCGCGAAAGCGCGGCGCCGAACACCGAAGCCGTGTGCGCGTCCCGTGTCCTGCCGGGAGTGGAGGGCGGAATCCACGCGGCTGCGACCCTTGCCGGGGTAGCGTGCAGATCCGGCACCAATGCCGGCTCGGGCGGGTGGGTCTCGGCGGTGAGCGGCACCTCGGCGGTGAGCGGCACCTCGGCGGGGAGCGGCGTCTCGGCGGTGAGCGGCACCTCGGCGGTGAGCGGCACCTCGGCGGTGAGCGGCGCTCTCGGCGGTGAGCGGCACCTCGGCGGTGAGCGGCGCTTCGGCGGTGAGCGGCGCTTCGGCGGTGAGCGGCACCTCGGCGGTGAGCGGCACCTCGGCGGTGAGCGGCACCTCGGCGGTGAGCGGCACCTCGGCGGTGAGCGGCACCTCGGCGGTGAGCGGCGTCTCGGGCGCCTCCAACTCCGCCACTCCGGCATCGCTTCGCGGCATCACATCAATCAGCACCGGCGCCCCTGAGTCGTCATCGACCTCTTCCGGCTCCGGCCCGACCTCCGCGCCTACGCGGAACGCCGACTCCTGCGCATGAAGCCGGGGCGGCTCGACCTCGAATCCATGGGCTCGCAGGGCTTCTTCGAAGGTGGGCCAGACCTCTTCCTCGTCGACCGGGTCGGAAGCCGGATCCGCGCCGGCAGACCAGCCCGTCTCGCCGGGTCCCCTCCACTGATCCGTCATTGCGTCGCTCCATTCAGGTCGATCCGCTCGACCACCGTGGCAATCCCCTGTCCGACACCGATGCACATGGCAGCGAGCCCGAACCTGGCCCCCGTTCTCGTAAGCTCGTGCACGAGCATCGTCATCAACCGCGCGCCGCTCATTCCGAGCGGATGGCCGAACGCGATGGCGCCACCGTTCACATTGACCCGTTCCGGGTCCAGCTGCAATTCGCGCACGCAGGCCAGCGATTGGCTGGCGAACGCCTCATTCAGCTCCACCAGGTCGATATCGTCCACCGTCAGACCCGCGCGGGCGAGTGCCTTGCGCACTGCCGGGATCGGGCCGAGTCCCATGACGGCCGGGTCCACGCCGGCAATCGCCGTGCTGACAATTCGTACGAGCGGCGGAATGCCCAGTTGTCGCGCGAGGTCCGATTCGAGGACGACCAGGGCGCTGGCTCCGTCGTTGATCCCGGAACTGTTCCCGGCGGTGACCGTCCCGCCGTCGCGGAATGCCGGCCGGAGGCGCGCAAGCGCCTCCGCGCTCGTGTCGGCGCGTGGATGCTCGTCGCGAGCCACGACGATCGGTTCACCCCTGGGCTGCGGCACGGTGACCGGCACGATCTGTTCGGCAAAGCGTCCCGCCTCGATCGCCGCCACTGCCCGCTGGTGGCTCCTGAGTGCCCAGGCGTCCTGGTCGAGCCGGGAGATGTCGCACTGCTCGGCGACGTTCTCGCCCGTCTCGCCCATCGAGTACGGACGGTGGGCCGCGGACAGTCGCGGGTTGACGAAGCGCCAGCCAAGCGTGGTGTCGACCAGCTCGCGCGCGCCTCGCTCGAACGGGCTCTCCGGTTTGAGCATCACGTAAGGCGCGCGGGTCATGCTCTCGACGCCGCCGGCGACGAACGCATCCCCATCGCCGGCCATGATCGCGTGCGCCGCCGAGTTGATCGCCTGGAGCCCGGATCCGCAGAGGCGGTTCACCGTCTGGCCGCCGACCTCGACCGGGAGGCCGGCCATCAGCCCCGCCATGCGGGCGACGTTGCGATTGTCCTCGCCCGCAGCGTTGGCGTCACCGAGGATCACGTCCTCGATCAGTGCAGGGTCGATCCGAGCGCGCTCGACCGCGGCCCGGACCACGAGCGCGGCAAGATCATCGGGACGCACGGCGTGCAGCGCACCACCGTACCGTCCGATCGGAGTCCGGACTGCACTGACGATCCATGCGTCACGCATGGCTTTCCCAGCCTCGCGAACCATGTCGCCAAGTGTAGGACCCGCCCCTATGCCATCCAGAATGACCCAATGGTCACCCGCCCGCACCGGGCCACATGGCGGCCGTGAGGCAACACAGGGACCAACCCGGACCAACTCCGGACGAGCCACGCGATCGGCGATTCGATCTTGTGGTCGGCCGGCCGTCGCAAAACGGCTTGGTGGGTCGCGGAGTCGCGTCCTCAGGGCAGCCTGCGCGGGCGAGGCTCAGATCGTCGCCATCTGCCAGAGCGTCACCGCCACCTCGTACTGGTCGCCCGAGAGCTCCGCCGTCGTCGCCTGGAGGTCGCGGAGCCGCTCGACCAGGGCTCGCAGCCCGATTTCGCCGGCGCGCTCGAACGGCCCGCGCGGATGCCCGGCTCCGAGCTTCAGGGCAAGATCCACGTCGGGTGCATTCGCGACCTCCTCACCGACCGCGCGATAGGCCTCGTTGACGACCGCCAACTCGACGCGCTCGACGGCGGAGGCAGGCCCATCCGTGTCCGCCCTGCCTGCGCCGGTCCCGACGTCGGGGAGCCGGGCGCCGTCGACGACGAGCGGCTCCTCTGCTCCGAGGATCGATCCGTCCGCGGCGTACCGGTAGAACCCGAGGCCCGCCTTCCGTCCGAGCCGGCCGGCGGCGACCATCTGTTCCTGGATCGGCGAGGGCCGGAATCTCGGCGCCTCCTGGAAGGCCAGCCAGAGGGTATGCGCCAGTGCGAGGCTGGTGTCGACGCCGATGCGGTCCATGAGCCGGAACGGTCCCATGGGGTAGCCGGCGCCCTCGATCGCCGCGTCGATCGAGGCGACGTCGCCGATCCCTGCCTCCAGCATGCGGAGGGGCTCGAGCGTGAAGGCACGATTGACGCGTTCGACGATGAACCCCGGCACGTCCGCGCAGAGCACCGGCGTCCTGCCCAGTCCGGTCACGAACGACATGCCGGCCTCGACGATCGAGCGCGAGGTCTCGTCCGCCGCGACGACCTCCACCAGCCCTGTCTCGGGTACCGGTTCGAAGAAATGAAGGCCGAGGACGCGCTCGCGATGGTGCGCCACGTCCGCGATCTCCCCGACGGACAGTGAGCCGGTGTTCGTGGCGAGCGGGACGTCGGGCAGCGCGTTGGGGTCCAGGTGGCGGAAGATCGACCGCTTGACAGCGAGGTCCTCGACGGCCGCCTCGATGACCAGGTCCACCTCCGCCGCGAGCGCCTCGAGGGTTCGCACTACCCGCAGCCCCGCCAGCATCGCTGTCTGACTGCCCGATTCGAGTGTCCCCATCTCGACCAGCCGACCGAGGTTCGCCTCGATCGAGGTACGCGCACGGGCAACCGCGGCCGGGTCCGGGTCGTGGATGACCACGTCATGCCCGGCCTGCAGGCAGACCTGGGCGATCCCGGTGCCCATGGTGCCGGCGCCCACCACGCCGACGACGAATGCATCCGGTCGGTTGGACTTCTGCTCGGTCATCGTCCCAGGAACCTCCTCCGACATCAGCGGCCCTTCCACTCCGGCGGACGCTTCTCCAGGAATGCCCGCATCCCCTCCTTCTGGTCCTCGGAGGAGAACAGCAGGAAGAAGTTGCGCCGCTCGGCCTCGAGGCCGGCCTCCAGGCTCAGCTCGAACGCGCGGTTCACGGCTTCCTTGGCAGCGATGACGGCGAGCGGCGGCGCTGCGGCAATCTCCCCGGCCAGGGCAAGTGCAGTCGGCAGTGTTTCGCCGGCCGGAACCACGCGACTGACGAGGCCGCGCGCCTCCGCCTCGTGGGCCGGCAGGCGTCGCCCGGTGAGGATCATCTCCATCGCCTTCGACTTGCCGAGGGCGCGCGTCAGGCGTTGCGTGCCCCCGGCCCCGGGGATCACGCCCAGACGGATCTCCGGCTGCCCGAAGACAGCGTCCTCCGCGGCGATGATGATGTCGCACGCCATGGCCAGTTCGCAGCCGCCGCCCAGGGCGAAGCCGCGCACTGCTGCCACGATCGGCTTGCGGACCCTGCGGATGCGGTCCCAGCGCGCGAACGTGTTCGCGGTTGTCAGGCTGACGGGGGTCGCCTCGGCCATCTCCCGGATGTCGGCACCGGCCGCGAACGCCCGTTCGCCGGCACCGGTGATGACGACGCACCGGCAGGAATCATCGGCATCGAGGGCCTCGAGCGCCCCGACCAATTCGCGCAGGGTCTCGGCGTCGAGGGCGTTCAGCACCTCGGGACGGTCGATGGTCAGCAGGGCGACGGCCTCGACCCGATCGCCGGTCGACGGATCGAACGCCGGGTGGTCGACACGCACGCGGGGCTTCGGGTCGCCCGCGACCGAATGGTGCCCGGTCATGCGGCACCCTCGTCGGATCGCGGGTGGCCGGTCGGTTCGGCCGGCCCCAGGACCATGATCGCCATGCTGCCCTCGGCGAGAGCATGGAGACTGTCGCTCGCCCGCTGCATCTCGTCGCTCGCCATCGCGGCATCCAGCGCCGCCTGGTCGTCGAACGTCATGTGGTTCGCCAGCACGTGACCCGCACCGCTGAAGTCGGTCGTCACGTGCTGCACCGTCATCGACCGCAATCCCGGGACGGCGGCCATCAGCGGCAGGTGTTCGGCGTGGTAGCGGTCGAGAAAGGTCTCCAGTGCCTCGTCTCCCCCTTCAGGCCGCCGGAAGAGCGCCAGGAGCGTCACGGCCATGCAGCTTCTCCCTCTCGATCCGTGCTCACCAGGTCTCCCACCACTCCCGGTCGCCGTGGGGTGCCGGGGTCGGTCGTCGGTCACCTTCGGGTTCATCAGCCGTGGGCGGCGACGACGATTCGGGCGACGCGGTCGTTGGGGTCGATGGGGTGGCCGGGGTCGATGGGGTCCCGGGGAGTGCGCCCCCCGCCTTCGGGTCCTCCCCAGCCGCCATCCGACCGGCATCGCGGTGGACGCCCGCCGCGTGACGGCCTGAGGCGCCGCGCTCGGTCAGCCGCGGATCCATGACCACGGCACCGGCTCCGGCCGCGGAGCCCGCGGGAACCGGCAGGTGGCTCGCCCGCGCCCGGGCGACATCCTCGGTCGACCGCCAGAACCAGGCGGCCGCCGCGTTGAAGATCGACGGCTGGTTGACCATCACCACGTGGCCGCTCCCCGGCACGATCAGCAACCGGGAATCGGGAAGCTGACGCTGGAGCGTGACGGCGTGTTCGAGCGGCACGAAGACGTCGCGATCGCCGTAGGCAAGCAGAATCGGCACCCGCGCAGCCCGCAGTTCTTCGGGCGCCAGGATCGGTTGCCGGCCGACGTCGACGATGACGGCGCGGAGTAGCCGCTTCCAGGCACCGGCGCCCTGGACGGGACCGTGCCGCCGCTCGAGGGCTCGCGCCCAGGCAGGCTCCTCGCGCTCGATGCGATCGGGGTCCATGAGCCGTGCCGCCACGCGAGCCCGCGGCTCGCGCTGCACGTCGACCCCGGCCAGGATCGCCGTCCGAAGCCGCGACGGGTACCGCGACGCGAAGATGAGCGATGTCAGCGCGCCCATCGAGAACCCGCCGAGGTGGAACGTCTCCAGGCCGACGGCGTCCGCGAATGCCAGCAGATCGTCGACCAGCATGTCGCGCTCGAAACCGTCGGCGGCGTCCCAGCGAGTTCCACCGTGACCCCGAGCGTCGACCAGGTACAGCCGGAAAGCCGTTCGGAACGACGGCCGTTGCGCCGCCCAATCCTCTGTCGCGGCGGAGGTGGCGCCGTGGAGCAGCACCAGCGGTGGACCGGCGCCCTCCGTGGTGTAGTGAATGTCGAGGCCGTTGGCGCGGATCAGCGGCATCGGCGACCTCGGCGGCGCATCACTTCGCGTCCGGCTTGCCGAGCAGGTCCGCGGTCGCGGCGCGCTCGATGCGGAGATACTGGCGGCGGTAATAGAGCAGCGGCCAGCGCTGGGAATCGCCGGCGCCGAGGTCCACCACCCGGCCGATGTGGATGACGTGGTCGCCGGCCTCGACCGTCTGCTCCACGGCGCAATCGACCCACGCGACTGCGGCCTCCAGCACTGGCATGCCGCCCGTTGAGAGCCGGTACGGGGCGTTGCAGAATGCACTGCGCGGAAGGTGCGACGGCGCGCCGGCGAAGCAGTCGGAGAGGTCCTGGCCGTCCTCGGCGAGGATGTTGACGGCGAACCGCCGCGTCGCGGCGATGACGGGGAGGATCGACCGCTCCCGGCCGACGGTGATGAGCACGAGCGGCGGGTCGAGCGAGACGGAATTGAAGGCGTTCAGCGTGGTCCCGAACGGCCGCGGGCCGGAGCCGTCGTCGGCCATGGTGGTGATCACCGTGATTCCGGTCACGAAGCGGCCCAGCACATCCCGGTAGCGATCAGGATCGATCCTCGGTGCGCCCGCCAGCGTGGAAGCGTCCGCCATACAGTCCGGAGTCTAGTCTGCGCGGCGAGCCGCCACGACCGGGCCACAAGGGTGGCCTCGAAACCACGCGTGCGTCAGCGGATCTCGACCGATGGGGGCGCAGCCGTACCAGGCGACGAACCGTACTGCGTGAGGCTGATCGTGGCCTGCCAGTGGACGGTGATGACCGCGTCGTTCCCCATCGCCGCCACGCTTCCCGAGACGCCTGCCCTGCCGCCGGCGCTTCCCCCGATGAGCCGTGCCGAAATCCCCCACCCGTCCGGGCAATTCCTCTGCCACCGCGATCCATCGCAGGCAAACGGATGGTCCACGACCGTCACTGGATCCGAGCCGGTGTTGAGATCGAAGAAGTCCCGTCCGCCGATCGTGATGCTCACTGGCACGACCGCGGTGCTTCCCGCCATGTCGGCCCACAACGTGATGGTCGCGGTGGCGTCGTAGTTCGGACCACCAGGCGTGGACCATTCAGCGGGCGTTGACGCGGAGCCTGCAATCAGGACCCGTGCGTTCGACTGCCCGCCGAACTGCGCGTCGGTCAGCTGGATCGAGCCTTCGCCGCTGCCGGTCGTGGCCCAGACGGACGGCCGCGGTGTCACATCGATCTGCACAGGGTCCGCGTTGGGGACAGCGCCTCCGACCCACGCGTCCGCCTGCCAGTCGAACGTCATGGTGTCGCCGGGATACCGCTCGAGGGTGTTGACCACGAGGACGAACCTCGCGGTGCACGCTTCCTGGCCGGAACAGGTCGGCAGGCCGTCGAAGTGGAGATCGACTGCGTTGGCTGCAGGGGTGTCGACCAGTGGGTCGGCCACTCCAACGGCAAAGAGCCGAAGCCGGGCAATCGCCAGCCCCGACGGAGCGTCCACCTGCCCCATGATGCCGAGTGAGCCCACGGGTCGCCCCGATCCCACGGCGGTCTGCTGCGGGCCATATCGAACGACGATGTCTCGCACGACCGCGGTCGACTCGGACGGCAGCCCCATCGAGTCGATGGTGCTCGCGTACCGGCGGACAACTGCGGCCGGCACCGCCGGGCGGATTGCAAGGTCGAGTGTGGCACCGGGCGGGATCGACGCAGTGTGACCGTATGTAAGGTGGCCGGTGAAGGTGACTGTGACGTTCCACGGCGGCCCCGCCACAGGATCACGTCGGGCCACGACGACGGCGAAGCGGGGCGCAGACGCATACGTTCCAGACCATGAGTACCCGATTGCGTGCCCAAGTTGCGCCGACGGGGTGGAGCCCGCGCCGCCGGAGATGACGGCGACCCGCTCGCCGGGCGGTGGCTGCACGCCGGTGATCGTCGCCGCGATGCCGTCGATATCGCCGGGAGGCGCGACGGCAATCTGAACCTGGTACTTGGCCTCGATCGGGACCGAGCCGGAGGTGCCGGCAGCGGGCGGGACCGACTGGACGTCAAGCGCTGCGGGATCCGGTCCCACGGCCACCGTGTACGAGGCCGTCGCATCGAGCATGGGCTCCGACACCCCGCGGTCACCCCATTGACTGAGCCCGTTGACGCAGGAGAGCAGGTACAGGCAGACGATCGCGCCTGCGATACCCGCCAACGCAAGACAACCACCTCGCATGCCGAGGATGCCTGACTCGAAGGTGCGCTGGGCCATGTCCCAAGAGTGGCATGCGGCCGAATCGCGCGAGAGGAGCGCAAAGGTCATGGCACTTCAATGCTCCGTGCATCGCGAGAGAATCAGCGGCGACAGAATCCGCCCCTGACGGAGCGAGCCGATCGGCATGTACCTGGGGCTCGTCGTCGCTCGGCGGTAAGCGAGGTGGCGATATGGGAACCAACAGCGACGTGGTCGGCCGGCTCTTCGAGTTCATCGACAGCGGCCGGCCGGACCGGCGCGCAGAAGTGATGGCGCCGGACGCGGTGCAGCGATGGCCGCAGAGCGGCGAGGTGATGCGCGGCCTGGAGCGGATCCTGGAGGCGACGCGACGCCGGCCGAGCGTGCCGCACGTCCTCGTCGCCCGGATCATGGACGCCGGCGACAGCGTCACTGCCGAATGGAGCGCCAACTACGGCGACGGCAAGGTGTGGCGCAACGTCTCCGTGTTTCTGCTCCGCGACGGGAAGATCGTCGAGGAAACCGACTACTTCGGCGACCCATTCCCGGCGCCGGCCTGGCGCGCTGACCTGGTCGAGATCGAGGAACTCCCGGGCCCGCAGAATCACTGACGGATGCGGCTGCGCCGCAGGCTGGCCGTCTCGGCCAGGCGTTGGGCGTCTTCGGCCCGCGCAACCGACTTTCGCCGACACGTGCCCGCGGCCGTCGCGGCGCTTCGCGCCCGTGGATGCACGGCGAAGGCGGCCGCACGAATGTCATGGCCCAGCCGACGATCCCGCCCTACCCGCCGAGCGTCGGCCGCCGAACGTGATGGGCAGCAGGTAGCCGACCCATCCTTCCTCAAGGTCGATCACGGCATGCCAGGCGAAGTGGGTGCCGAACCCCGTGAGCACCGCGTAACGGTCGCCGCCCGGGCGATGATCGCCTCGACAACCTCCGTCTTGGCGTCGGCATAGTCCTGGACGTAGGCCCACTCGCGGGCCGCCAGTTCGCGTTTCGTGCGCTCGTATAGCTCGCGATCGTCGTCGTGCGTCCGCAGCCAGTCGCGGAAGCCCAGCATTCGCTCGAACTCGGGGCTGCCGACCGTGTGTACGTGCAGGTTGATGTTCGTGTCGGGACCCTTGAACATGCGGTGCTCGTGCCAGTCGGGCTCGCGGATGACGAGGACGTAGCCGGCGGTCTCCAACGCCGGCACGTACGCCGCCTCGTCCGCCGAGTCGGGAACCTCCAGGAGCATGTCGATGATCGGCTTGGCAGCAAGGCCGGGCACGGATGTCGAGCCCACGTGCTCGAGTCGGACCACGGCGGTCCCGAGCGCTCCGCGGACGCGCTCGGCCTCACGCGCGAACAGCCGAGGCCACGCCGGGTCGTAGTCGACCAGCCGGATCGGGCCTGCGAGTCGCGGCGGCTCGACCAACCATGCAGCGCGGATCTGCTCCTCGGTCATCGACACGCAGGAGGGATCGCCCAAGGAAATCCGGTCCCCACTAGTCCACGTCCGCCTTGGGTTCTCGCCGTTCGGGCGGAAGCGTCACCAGCAGTCCTCCGTCCCCGGTGGGAACCGGGTCGTCCGGGCGGGCATGATGGACAAGCTCCTGGGCTGGCGGCAGGGTCCTGAACACCTGCTGATCGAGGCCGACGAGAGCGCCACCGATCGCGGTGCCCACTGAGGACCGCTTCCTCGGCACAGTTGGCGTGACCGGGCTCTTCCTCCGGCCGATCCAGCGACCGATCCAGGCAGGTGCGCTCGCTCGGAGATCCCGTAACCGACCCACGGAGCAGATCATAGGAGCTCAATGTGGCGCGGTGTGCATTGGCATCGGGTTACGCCGGCGCCTCCCGCATGCCCGGAGTCCCGAACAGCCGCTCGTGCGTCCGGATCGCGAACCGGTCCGTCATGCCGGCGACGTAGTCGACGACCTGGGTGATCCGGTCGGCGTCCGTGTCGCGATAGGTGGATGGGATCTCGTCAGGGTAGAGCAGGTGGTGGTCGACCAGGCGGCGGATGACGTCGATCGCCTCGGCCGTGTGCTCGCGCAGGCCGGGCGCAGAAGTAGACCCGCTCGAACATGAACTCGCGCAGTTCGTTCATCACCGCCAGCGTGCCTGCGTCCATTGCGACCCGATCGCCGCGCAGGCTCTCCTCGATCACCGCCTCGATCATTTCGCCGACCCAGAGCCGCCCCGGCTCGCCGAACCGCTCGCGCACCGCGGCGGGGAAGTCGCTCACCGTGAGCACGCCGGCGCGAAGTGCGTCGAGGGCGTCGTGCGTGAGATAGGCGATCCGATCGCCGAACCGGACGCAGAGCGCCTCCTGCGTCGCGGGCGGCGGCTCGATCCGCCAACTGTGCGCCCGGATGCCGTCGCGCACCTCCCACGTGAGGTTCAGCGGCTCGAGGACTCGAAGACCCGAACGCTCTGTGCCGCGTGGTGCCATCCGCCGCTCGTCGGGAAGTAGGGGGCGAGCGCCTCCTCGCCGGTATGCCCGAACGGCGAGTGCCCAACGTCGTGGCCCAGCGCGATCGCCTCTGGCAGCGTCTCGTTCAGGCTCAGCGCCGCCGCCAGCCCCCGTGCGATCTGCGTCACCTGCAGGGTGTGGGTCAGGCGGGTGACGTAGTGGTCGCCCTCGGGATTGATGAACACCTGCGTCTTGTGCTTGAGCCGGCGGAACGCCTTGGCGTGCAGGATGCGGTCGCGGTCGCGCTCGAAGGCGGTCCGGAACTCGTCCGGGTCCTCGGGCCGGACCCGGCCGCGTGAGTCGGCCGCCCGCTTCGCCGCCGGAGCCAGCCGCTCCGCCTCCTCGGCTTCCCGCGCCGGGCGATCCCGCCGAATGAACGCTTTCGCCACGACGCCTATGGCTCCAGGATCGACAGGCCCGGCACGGCGTCGAAGTCTCGGCGGTTGCGCGTCACCAGGGACAGCCCGTGCTCGAGCGCCGTGGCTGCGATCAGCGCATCGGGCATCCGGATCGGCAGCTGGCGCCGAAGACGCCCCGCATGGACGGCCACCCGCCGCCCGACCGGCAGTTCCACGAACGGCCCGAGCAGGGTGTCGATGCGCTCCTCCTCCGACGATCGACCCGCGCTTAGCTCACACCGGGTGATGACGGAGAAGTGGACCGCGTTGGGCCCCGGATCGAGCCGCCGCGCTCCCCGCAGATGATCGATGAAGACATCCGTGTCGACGAGGACGTCAACCACGGTCCCACTCATCCCGCGACGGCGCCGTCAGATCCGGCAGCGACCCGAAGGTGGACGAGAGCGCGGCATCCTGGTCCGGCGTGGTCGCGAGAAAGAGATCCACCGCATCGCGGACCAGTTCGGCGAGCTTCCGGTGTTCGCGACGGCCCCGCTCATCCAGCCGCCGTCTCTGCTCGCTTGTCAGGTAGATCTGTGTGCGTGTCGATGACATATCCAGCGCAGTATACAGCATGGTGGGCCGCCGGATCCCCGGGTGCCCTGACCCGGGGCGCAGCTGACCGCCGATGCCGGCCGAGGGATGGCCGGCTTTCGTCCATCCGGCACTTGTCCGGCGCGCGGCCGGATCGTCTGCTTTGCTCGACGACTCCAGGCCATCCCACTCGAAACCCCATTCGGTTCGATCAACAGGTGCATTGACATGTTCGAACGCCTCGGACGACTGGTGATCCGCGCCCGCTTTGCCGTCATCGCCACCTGGGCGATCCTGGCAATCGGTGCGTTTGCACTGGCACCCTCGCTGTCCTCCGTCGGATCAGCCGAGGAGACCAGCTTCCTGCCGCGCGATGCCCAGGCGATGGTCGCGCGCAACCTGGTCGCAAAGGCGTTTCCGGCGGACGCCGGCGTCAGCAGCGCGACGATCGTGTTGAGCCGGCCATCCGGGCTGACGACCGCCGACCATGCGTTCGTCGAAGGGTTCGGCAACTGGCTCACGTCCCCGGATGCGCCCGCGACGGTCACCAGGGCGGTGGCACACGTGCAGGACGCGGAACTGCAACCCGACCTGGCATCCATGTACCAGAGCGCAGACGGCACGACCGAGATGATCGTCGTGCAGATGAAGGTGGCCTCGTTCCAGCGCGAGGCGAACGAGGCGGTGGACGCGATGCGAGCGCAACTCGCGAGCACGCGACCGAGCGAACTTGCCACCTCGGTGAGCGGCAGCGCCGGCATCGGACGTGACTACCTGGCCGCGATCAGCGAAGGCACGGACCGCACGACGATCGTGACGATCTTCCTGGTCGTGCTCATTCTCCTGCTGATCTATCGGGCACCGCTCGCGGCGCTGGTGCCTCTGTTGACGATCGGGGCGGCCTTCGCGGTCGCGCGGGGTGCCCTTGGGTTTCTTGCGCAGGCCGGCTGGCAGATCCCGTCGCTCCTCGACTCGTTCATCGTCGTTCTCGTCTTCGGGGTGGGGACCGACTACACGATCTTCCTGATCTCCCGCTATCGAGAGGAGTTGGGCAGGCAGCCGAGCATGGGTGCGGCGGCGCTGGCCACGGTCCGCCGGATCGGCGCGGTGATCACGGCGAGTGCAGCGACCGTGATCGTCGGCCTCGCATCCATGGCGGTCGCACGCTTCGGCCTCATCACGACGATCGGACCGGCACTGGCGCTGGCGATCGCAATCACCCTCCTTGCAGGGCTGACGTTGGCCCCGGCGCTCGCACGAGTCTGCGGCAGGTGGTTGTACTGGCCGCTGCACGACGCCACGGTGAACGGCGACGTCGTTGCACGGCCCGGCTTCTGGGACCGCCTGGCGCGGACGATCACTCGCCGACCCGGACGCGTCGCCCTGGTCGTGACCGCCGTGCTCTGTGTGCCGCTGCTCGCGCTGCCGAGCCTGCAGCTGAACTTCGACGTGCTGCAGGAACTGCCCGCCAACCGTGACGCCCGTGTCGGCTACGACCAGGTGGCCGCGCATTTCGATCGCGGGCAGCTCCTCCCTGTGTCGGTGCTCCTCCAGTCAACGTCCGGGTCGGACCTGTCGACGCCGGCAGGCCTCGCAATGCTCGCGCGCGTCACTGAGCAGCTCGCGTCGACCGCCGGCGTGCAGACGGTCCGCAGCCTCGTCAGCCCGACCGGGGACGGGACCATCCCCGACGGCTTCCGGCCATCGGTTCAGCTCGACGGGATGGCGTCGAAGCTGGCGCTGGGCGGGAATGCGCAGTCCGCGGTGGCAACATTGGGCCGCCCCGAGACCCTGGCGTCGGTCGACCAGGCGGTGGCCTATGTCGCGGCGATCGGGAAGGCCTTCCCGGACGTGGCATCGGCCTCCGAGTTCACGGGCGTTTCGGGTAACCTGGCAAAGCTGCGGGAGGGAGTTGCCTCCTACCAGGCCGCGGCGCCCGGCTCCTCGGCCGCGCAGGCCGCCCTGGCGAGCCTGATGCAGGTTGCGCCGGGGCTCTCGTCAGAGGTGGCGGCACTCGCGACGCTCATGGGATCGCGGCCGGACGATTACCTGGTGCCCGCCGGGGGCACTGCGTCCGCGCAGGTCGATCGGATGCTCCAGACCTACCTGTCGCAGGGGCGCGACGTCGCGCGACTGTACGTCGTCACGGCAGACGACCCATACTCCCCGGCCGCCTTTGACACGGTGCATCGCGTCCGGGAGATGCTCGCCGGCGGGCTCGCACCGGGCGAAGCGCTGGCTGGCGGGCTGGCCGTCACATCGGCGGTCGGCGGCGCGACCGCGGAGTCGGCTGACGTCCAGAGCACGATCACCGACGATTTCAAGCGCGTCGGGCTGATTACGATCATCGGCATCCTGCTGGTGCTGATCCTGCTGCTCCGGAGCCTGGTGGCGCCGGTCTTCCTCGTGCTGACCGTGCTCCTCTCCTACGGCACGAGCCTGGGCCTCGCCACGATCCTCTTCCAGGGCATCCTCGGTCAGCCCGGCATCAACTACTTCATCCCGATCATCGTGTTCGTGCTGCTGGTGGCGCTCGGATCCGACTACAACATCTTCCTGATGAGTCGGGTCCGCGAGGAAAGCGCGACCCGCGAACTTCGCGCCGGCATCACCCTGGCATCGGCGCGCACAGGGACGGTGATCACGTCCGCAGGGATCATCCTGGCCGGCACGTTTGCGGCGCTCATGGCGTCGCCGTTGCAGATCCTGTTCCAGACAGGTGCGGCGGTCGCGATGGGTGTCCTGATCGACACGTTCCTCGTCCGGAGCCTGCTCATCCCGGCCCTGACGGCCCTGTTCGGAGAGTTCAGCTGGTGGCCGTCGACCCGGAAGCAGCAGCCGAGCCCGGCGACGAGCGCGTGACCTCGCGCGGCCGACGCCGGGCCTGCACGCGGCCGCACCGTGCAGCTTGCAGCGGCAGCCCAACAGACAGCATGCTGGTGCGTGACTGAACGCCCGGTGACCAAGCGGACTGTCGAGGAGGGCCATTGCCGCGTTGGGTGGTGCCCGGGCCCGGCCGGAACGTCACCCGGCGACGTCGGGCGACGTCGAGCGGTCGAACGGAGCAGCCTCTGTGCCAGCCTGACGTCCGACCGCGCGAAACGGCCAGGTCGATAGCCTCGGCTGCAGTCTGGTGGCCGAGGTGGCTCGCCCGGGTCCGGCTCGCGGTGCGTTTGAACGCCGCATGAGCAGCAGGGCTCGGGCTCCCGTGAGGCCGCAGCGGCCCGTTCCCGGCGGCAGAACCCGGCTGGTTCCGAACCGCCGCCGCTACAGCTCCTGGCGACGCAGCGAAACCCAGGCCAGCGCGAGCGACCCGCAGACAAGCGCTGAGTTCACCGCGACCGACCCGACGAGGTGCTCCGCCGGCTCGCCCACAGCCAGCTCCTCGGCGATCGTGGTGAGGCCGGCCGGCGTGAACGCGCCGACGGTGGGCAGGATCGCAAGGGCCCCGAGGATCGCCAGGAAGATGATCCCGAGCGCAGCGGCCGGCAGGATCGACTTGGCGAGCGTGGACCCGAGGAACGTGAGACCCGCGTACACCATCAGCGACAGCCACAGGAGCACGCACATCGCGACAAAACCACCGATTGCCGGCGTCTCGAACAGCATTGCCGTGTACACGAATGCGGCCGCGCAACCGGCGGCCGTCGCGATCCCGAGCGTGGCGCCAATTGCGACAAGCTTCGCGGTCAGGAACGCCCCTCGCCCGACGGGTTTGCTCAGTACCATGGCGGCCGTTCCACGTTCCTTCTCCGCTGCCACGGACCCCATCGCGATCAAGATCGCTGCAAGCGCGCCGAACTGCGAGAGGTTCTTGACCAGCTGACCGATGGCGTCTGCGATCGTGGGTGTCGGAATCGTGATCGTCATCCCTGCCGGCGCGAGCGACGCAAGCATCTCGGGCGTGTACTTGGCAAGCACGGGCGACAGCAGGCCCATCACGACGAACAGGCCGCCGACGGCGAGCATGCGCATGGTCCGGACCTGTTCGAGGAGCTCCTTGTGAAGGACGACGCGCAGCCCGGTCATCTCGCCGACTCCGGCGCGTGCGACGCGGCAAAGACTCTGGCCTGCGCCGGGCTGCCCGGCGCGAGGCCGCTCCCCGGTTGGGCGCCGCTCCCCGGTTGGGCGCCGCTCCCCGGTGCGAGGCCGCTCCCCGGTTGGGCGCCGCTCCCCGGTTGGGCGCCGCTCCCCGGCGCGAGGCCGCTCCCCGGTTGGGCGCCGCTCCCCGGTTGGGCGCCGCTCCCCGGTTGGGCGCCGCTCCCCGGCGCGAGGCCGCTCCCCGGTTGGGCGCCGCTCCCCGGTTGGGCGCCGCTCCCCGGCCCGAGGCGCCGCTCCCCGGCGCGGGCGCCGCTCCCCGGTTGGGCGCCGCTCCCCGGCGCGAGGCCGCTCCCCGGTTGGGCGCCGCTCCCCGGTTGGGCGCCGCTCCCCGGTTGGGCGCCGCTCCCCGGTTGGGCGCCGCTCCCCGGTTGGGCGCCGCTCCCCGGTTGGGCGCCGCTCCCCGGTCCGTCGCCGGCTTTCGGCCCATGGTCCTCGGCGACCACCCGCAGGAAGACGTCCTCCAGCGTCGGCCGCACGCGTTCGTAACCCTCGAAGACCACCCCCGACGCCGCCATCAGCGGCAGGATCATCGGCGCCGCCTGCCCCGCGTCGCCGACAACCACGCTGATCGACTCCTCCTCTCGTCGCACCGCCGTCGTCCAGGGCTGGGCGCGCAGCGACTCCAGCAGTCGCGTCACCATCTCGTCCTGGCCCGGCTCCGGCACCAGCCGGTAGACCGGCGGCGCATACGCGTCGAGCAACTCGCCGATCGGACCCTCCGTGACCAGGCGCCCGCGATCCAGGATGCCCACGCGGTCGCAGATGCGCTCCACGTCGTTGAGGATGTGGGTCGACATGAAGACCGTCGCCGTGCCGCGCAATCGCCCGATGATCTCGAGCACGTCCCTCCGGCCTTCGGGATCGAGGGCACTGACCGGTTCGTCGAGGAAGAGCGCGCGCGGCCGACCGAGGATCGCCTGGCCGATTCCCAGTCGCTGCCGCATACCCCCCGAGTAGCCGCCGATGTGTCGCTTTGCCGCCTCGGCCAACCCCACGATCTCCAGCACCTCGTCGACCCGCACCACGAGGGTTCGCCCGTGCAGCCCGTACAGCCGACCCACGAACTCGAGCAGTTCGCGTCCCGACATCCAGCCGTAGTAGCGCGGGCTCTGGTCCAGGTAACCGATGCGGCCGGCCAGCGCCGTGTGCCCCGTGTCGACTCGGACGCCCGCAACGACGGCCGTCCCGGATGTCGGCCGGGCGAGGCCGGTGAGCAGGCGCAACGTCGTGGTCTTGCCAGCGCCGTTGGGTCCCAGGAACCCGAAGATGCAGCCTTCGGGGATGCGAAGGTCGAGCCTGTCGAGCGCCAGTGTCTCGCCGTACCGCTTGGTCAGCCCGCGGCACTCCACGGCGGGCGCGTCGACCGCCGATCGCGCCGCCACGACCGATGCCACCACGTCAGGACTCCTTGCGGCCGACCACGAAGTAGACGAGCGGCCCGATCAGCTCACCCAGGATGATGATCAACGCCCAGAGGACCTTGCTTCCACCGAGGACCTGCCGCTCGGGTCGGATGAGATCCCGCAGTGCCAGGACCATCAACGCGATCTGCACGACCACGAGCGGGATAACGACGGGTAACAGTTCGGACAGCGACATGACGACCCCTCACGTTGCGCACCGCACGTCCGCCAGGGTTCCGGGCGCGGGACACGCGCATCAACGGTAGCCCGAGTTCGCCGTCAAACCCGAAGTGCCGGAGGACATGTCGTCGCAGGCCAATCGTCGGACGGGGCGCCGCAGAGTCGACCTCCGAGGGCACCCTCGTCGTGCGATCCCGCCGGCCCAGGTCATGCCCTGCGGGCGACAGCGGTCCTCTGGGCGGCCACCGACGCCGACTCGCCACCGCCCCTCTCCGGGTTATGCGCGTGGCGAATGACCTGGGCCCGAATCCGGTCCGCGCCGTCTCCCTGGGCGGCCACCGACGCGTATTCGCCACCGCCCCTCTCCGGGTTATGCGCGTGGCGAATGACCTGGGCCCGAATCCGGTCCGCGCCGTCTCTCTGGGCGGTCCAGGGGCTGCCTGGTCCGCCGTTCTTCTCCGGGTCATTCGCGTGGCGCAAACTTCGTCACGAATCGACCCCAGTGACCCCCAACTGGGCGGTGGATGCCCACCTTCCCGCCGTACCTCTCCCGGTCATTCGCGTGGCGCAATCCTCCACGCGAATTAGGGCCGAGGACCTGATTCCTCCGTGCAGCGGGCCGACGTCGGCGCCTCTCCCCGCCCAATGCCCGACTCGTTCCCGCGCCTCTCCCGGCCCAGGGCGGCGCCTCTCCCCGCCCGATACCCAATTCGTTCCCGCGCGTCTCCCCGCCCGATACCCGCCTCGGTCCCGCGCCTCTCCGGCCCGAGTCGGCGCCTTCGCGTCAGCCGCCGCCGCCCACCGGGCCCGTCGGGCGTTCGAACCCCTCCGGCATGTTCGGCGTAAAGCGGAACCCGCCCGCGACCCCCGGCTCCGTCAGCTCGTGCGGGTCCAGGATCTGGTCCAGGTCCTCCCTGCTGAAGATGCCCTTCTCCAGCACCAGGTCGCGGATCGTCTTCCCGGTCGCGACCGCCTCCTTGGCGATGGACGCCGCCAGTGCGTACCCGATGTACGGCGCCAGCGGCGTGGCCATGGCGCTTGACGCCTCAAGCAGCCATGCCGCCCGGCCCGCGTCCGCCTCGATCCCGAGAACGCACTCGCGTGCGAAGTTCCGGCAGCCGTTGGCCAGGACCACCTCCGCTTCCAGGACCTCGTGCGCGATCATCGGCATCATCACGTTCAACTCGAGCTGGCCACGCGACGCGCACCAGGCCACCGCCGTGTCGTTGCCGATCACGTGGTAGCAGATCATCGAGAGGTTCTCGACCATCACCGGGTTCACCTTGCCCGGCATGATCGACGAGCCCGGCTGCTTCGCCGGCAGGCGGATCTCCGCAAAGCCTGTCCGCGGGCCGGACGACATGAGCAGCAGGTCCTCCATGATCTTGGCGAGGTCGACCGCGAGGCCGCGCAGTGACGCCGACACGTCGAGCATCGGGCGCCATCGATTGGGTCGCCTGCACCAGGTGCTCCGCCGTGCGCAGGTTGTAGCCCGTCTGCTCGGAAAGGAACTCCACTACCAGGCCGATGTACGCGGGTTCCGCGTTGAGGCCGGTGCCGACCGCCGTCGCGCCGATGTTCTGCTCGGCCAGGCCCTCCGCGGCCGTCAATATCCTGGCCCGCGCCCGACGCGCAGTCACCGCATACGCCGCGAACTCCTGCCCGAGGCGGATCGGCACCGCGTCCTGCATGTGCGTCCGGCCGGACTTCAGCACCCCGTCGAACGCCTGCCGCACGATCGGCCAAACGCGGCGGCCAGTTCATCGAGCGACCGGCAGCAGCTCCCGTGTCCGGTCGAGCGTCGCCACCCGCATCGCGGTGGGGAAGACGTCGTTCGTCGACTGGGCCATGTTCACGTGGTCGTTCGGGCTGACGACCGCGTAGTCGCCCCGTCGACCGCTGCCGATGCCGAGCTGGCCGAGCAGCTCGATCGCCCGGTTCGCCAGTACCTCGTTGGTGTTCATGTTGTGGCTGACGCCGGCGCCGGCCTGGAAGGGATCGACGCGGAAGTTGTCCAGGAGGATCGCGCGACGCTGCCGGCCCTCCGGCGTGGCGCTGTCCTCGGTCAGCCCCAGGATCTCGTCCGCGGCGCGGATGATCGCGCCGGCCAGGAGTTCGGGCAGCCGACCGGTGGCGTGGTTCGCGCGGGCCGCGGCCTTCTTGACCTGGACCGCGGCCAGCACGAGGGCGGGATCGGGACGGCGACCGCTGATCGGGAAATTCCTGATGGCGCGCGCGGTCTGGATGCCGTAGTAGGCGGTCGCGGGCACGTCCAGCTCGCCCAGGGGATCGCGCTCGATTCGAACGGCCGGACCGGCCACCTCGGCGGGTTCGGCAGCCTGCTCGACCTCGGGCGCGGACTCCGGCTGGGCCGGTTGACCGACGGATTCGACGGGCTCTTCGAGGATGACGGCTTCGGCCGCAGCCGATGGGCCTGCCGCCTGCTCGAGCGCCGGAGGTGCGGCTTCGGCGACGGGCTCGACCGGCGGTTCCGCCGCCGTCCCGGGTGCCGCCGGCTCCTCGATCGGCGCCGGGGTCTCCGGCAGCTGGGGCAGGGAGCACCTCCTGCACGCGGTCGGCCGCGCGACGGCTGCGCCTGCGTCGCTCCGGTACGCCCGGCGGAGGACCCGGCTCGACGGGCGGGACCGCCTCGGCCGGATTGGCAACGTCCGGCTTCGTTTCGGACGCGCGACGGTTGCGCCTGCGTCGCTCCGGCTGACCCGGGGGCGGGCCGGGATCGACGATCCCGACCGGCAGCGGCTGCTCGCCGGCCGCGGGCTCCGCCGGCTCCCTGTCCGTCGACCTGCGGCGCAGCAATTGCGGCTCGGGTTCGTCCGAGGCACGTCTGCTCACGGTTTCAAGCCCTCGATCTGGCAGCGACGTCCAACAGCTGGCAGTCTACGACCCGGCGCGAGCGTCGCATTGGCCCGGCGGCCATCGCCGGGTGCCTCGTGCGCGTGTGCATCGCTACAATCGGGCCGCATGTCGGACCTGATCCGGGTTGTCGAAGCGCCCGCATACCGTACGCCGTCGATCGTCGCCCTCGGCGCCGACGCGCCAACGCTCGGCGAGTTGTTCAGCTTCATGTCGGAGGCCGAGCTCCGCGTCGAGAGCCTGCTGATGCGCATCCGCGAGTCGACGGTCACAGCAAAGGGCGAGGAGATCGTCACGATCGAGGTCGCTCTGCGCCATCCCGGCCACGCACGGGTCGTGCGGCGTCACGGCGAGGGTGCGATGAGCCGCGATTACGACGTCTGGCTCACCGACGGGACGCTCGTCAGGACGTACGACGCCGGAGGGAACCGCGCGAGCGTCCGCCCGCTCAGGCGCGGCGTCGTCGGCGCCGATCGACCCGACCTTCCCGCCTTCGCCCGCCTGACCATGCCTCGGACATCGCTTCCGGCGGCCAGCGTGGCCGAGGTGTTCGTCCACCCGCACGGCTTCGTTCGAAATGTCCTGGTGACCGGAGCGGTGCAACTGGTCGGCTCGGCAATGCTCGCGGGTGGTCGAGAGGCGTTCATGCTCCGGGCCGAGCATCCCCGTTCTGCGTTCGTGCTGACCGACCGGCCCGACCACTGGTTTGAGATCGGCGTGGATCGGATGACCGGCTTCCTGCTGCAACTGACGGAGCATGTCGGCGACCAGGTGTCCCGGCATGCAGAGGTCACGTCGTTGGAGCTTGATCCGCTGTTGGGCGACGATGCCTTCGAGCTGCACCTGTCGTCGGACGTGCGGGTGATCTACTGATGGTCAGCCGGTCGCGGCGTCGCGGATTCGTTTGGCCACCGCATCGTGGCCCTTCTGCTCGGCGAGGTCAGCCGGGCTGACGCCGTCATCGTTCGTCGCGGCGGGATCGGCGCCGGCCTTCAGCAGCGCTTCCACGAGTTCCAGGTCGCCGTGGTCGGCGGCCGTGTGCAACGGCGTCCAGCCGTGTCGCTGGGGGACGCGGACGTCGGCGCCTCGCTCCACCAGGAGCAATGCCACCGATCGCCGGCCGGCGGCGGCGCTGTGGATCGGGGCGACCTTCATCGCATTGCGGGCGACGGCGTCGGGATCCGCACCCGCATCCAGCAGGAGCCGCCCCCCGTCGGCGCCACCGAAGAACGCAGCAAGGTGGAGCGGTGTGAACCCGTCGCCGTTCCAGGCCCGGGCCAGCGCGGGGTCGGTCGAGAGCAGCGCCGCCAACCGCTCGGCCTCATCGAATGCGGCCGCCTCGAACACGTCGAGCGGCACCGCCGCCGATCGCAGGACCTCTGAGGTGGCTCGGTCGTTCCGATATCTGGCCAACAGGCGGATTGAGACGCCCTGCGCATCGCGCGCCCCGGCGAGCGCGGGATCGGCTGCCACGAGCCCGCGGACCGTTTCGGTGTCCCCAGCGTTGACGGCGGCCACGATTTGCCCTGTTTCCACGCTCATCCCGTCGCCTCCGCCGGAACAGTCGTTAGCTGATGCAACTAATCTACGGGCCACATGGTCAGGAAGACAAGCACGTGGTCGGCCGGAGCTACGGCGACCCGGCGTGCGGACACTCCCGCGGAGGACGAGACTGCCCGCGACAGTTCGACGCCGGTCGCGGCGGTGCAGTCAACGCCGGTCGCAACCGGGCCATCGACCCCCGTGGGTCCGACCCAGGTCGCCACGCGGCTCAACTCGGCGGCGATCCACCTGCTGCGCCGGCTGCAGCGCGAGGACTCGAAGCTCGGGCTCAGCGGCGCACGCCTGTCGGCCCTGTCGGTGCTCGTGTTCGGCGGCCCGCGCCCCCTCGGGAAACTCGCCGTGACCGAGGGCATCTCTGCTCCCTCGATGACGCGCCTGGTGTCCGCGATGGAGGCTGACGGCCTCGTCGACCGCGTGCCCAACTCCGAGGACGGACGGTCGGTGATCGTGCGGGCCACGCCGAAGGGCGAAGGCCTGCTCCTCCGCGGGCGAGACCAGCGGGTGGTGACACTCGCCGGGTGGCTCTCCCACCTTTCGCCCGGGGAACTCGAGACCCTGGACGGCGCCGTCGGCCTCGTCGAGTCGATCCTGCGTGAGGGGACGTCACCCGGGCCAGGATGAGTACGCCGCCGCGCCCCGACATCGCCGCCTCCGTCCTCGCGTGGCTGCGAGAGCACGAGACGCTCCGCACCGGGGCCGGGATCTGGATCGGCCTCTTCGTCGCCGCACTGTTGCTGCTCCAGGTCGGGACGCCCCCGCCGTCCGTCCTCCTGAGTCTCATCCTGGTCGGATCCACGCTGCTCCTGTCGCTGCGCTGGAGAGTGGGCTGGCTCGCGATCGCGGCCCTGCTTGTGGCCGGTTTCGTGCTGCGTCAACCCAGCCCGGGCGGAGCGGTCAGCTCAGACGTCCTGACGGTCACGCGGGCGGCGATCGAGCAGTGGATGGCCCACGGCAACCCATACGGTCACGGCTTCGAGCAGTCCACGCCGCCCGGATCGCCGTTCGCCTACGGCCCGCTCGCGCTGGTCTGGTACCTGCCCTTTGTCGACCATCCTGGACGGCTGGAGCTGCTCATCGCACGAGGCCTGGTGCTCCTGCTGGCAGTGCGGGGCCGCGTCTTCGGGCTGGCGGTCTACGCGACCTTGCCGGCCCTGGTTGCCACCTCGACGGATGGCTCCAACGACACGAGCGCCGGGCTGATCCTGCTGGTCGCGCTGCTCCTGTCCGAGCGTGCCCCGCGCGCCGGCGCCGTCGGGCTGGCGGTCGCCGTGGCCTTCAAGCCCTATGCCCTCGCATGGTTACCGCCACTGCTTGCCTACGGGGGCCTGGTCCCACTCGTGACGTTTGTCGCGGGCAGCCTCCTCCTGTGGGGACCGGCCATGCTCGCCTTCGGTCCGCTGCACATCCTCTGGAGCCTTCGGCACGCCGATGCGATCCATGGGTCCTCGTATTACTCGCTCGCCTACGGCATCGGATCCAATCTCGTGCTGCCGAAGCCCGTGTACGAAGTGCTGCGGTTCGGCGCCGGCATCGGCATCGCTGCGGCCAGCTGGGTGCTCGTCCGGTCCGCGCGTTCCTTCATCGTGTCCGGCATCGCCATCTACTTCGTCACGCTGTACCTGGGGTGGTGGTCCACCGTGGCGTACGTCGCGGCCATCGCGCCGATCGTCTGCTGGCACCTCGACGACTGGCTGACGCTGCCCCGCGTGAAGTGGCCGGCCGATCCGGTCGGCGTCGTGACCGCATGGGTGGACGCCCGCTACCCGATCGTGCGCCCGTGGGCCGACCGCGCCGATCCCGACCGCGCGGATCCGGGACCGACGGCGGGATGGCGCCCACCGACGGAGGGTGGAGCGCCGGGCGTCGGCATCGGCTGAGGCAGAGCGGATGGGTTCTTCGCACCCAGGGGCGGAGGGCAGGTCTCGGCGTCATCCCGGCCGCCCGAGCGGCGTGATGCGGTGCCGCCCGACAACCGCGCCATGTCCGCGACCAGCCGGCCCTGGCGGTGACAACGGGCACCGGCGTCCCGGCTGGATCCTCGACACCCCGAAAGGGCCGCGGTACTCTGGACCTGCCGATAACACGGGAAGCGTCGATGCGTGATCCTTCCGAACGGTCGCCTCGGATCACGCGGAGCAGTGGCGAGCCCGATCCCGTTCGATTGAACCGGATCGGGGGAACGCGCATTGCCGACCGCAGCACTGGGCCTCCTGGCCCTCGCCCACGTCTTCGACTACACCACCTTCCTGGTGATGACGAGCCGTCACGGCCTCGCCGCGGAGCTGAACCCGGTCGTGATCGCGGTGGCGCAGGCCTTCGGCGTGCCGGGGCTCACGGTCGCCAAGACCGCGAGCGTCCTGGTCCTCGCGCTCGCGACGATCATGCTGTGGCGCCTGCACCACAACCGTGTCGCAGCGTCGCTCCTGGCGCTCGGGATCTTCGCCGGCATCCTGGGTGGTGTGAGCAACCTCGCGACGATCTGACGGGGATGCCGGCGGGTCGGCCCCGGGCCCTGTCGATCGCTCCGTCAGTTGCCGGAGATGTCGATCCCGCGCGCGGCGAAATCGAAGTCGGGCTGCCCGGTCCACACCCAGTCGCGCAGCGCCCAGCGTGACGTCGAGAACGCGATCTCTGGCCACGGGATGTCCTCGACGCCGAACGCGGCGATCTCCAGCGACTCCTCGCAGGTTCGGAACTCCCCGCTGACGATCACCGCCTCGAACGCCACGACCACGATCGCGGCCTGGGGCCGCGAGTACAGCCCGACAACGCGCGTCGGCCGGACGAGGAGGCCCGTCTCCTCGAGCGTTTCCCGGACGGCACCCTCGATCGCCGTCTCGTCGATCTCCAGGAACCCTCCCGGCTGGGCCCACAGGCCGTACCCCGGTTCGATGCCGCGTCGCAGCAGCACGACGTCGCCCCGGTCGGTCACGGGCAGCGTCGTGACGACCAGCCGAGGGTTCACGTACGCGATGAAGCCGCAACTCGGGCAGACGAGACGCTCTCGCTCCTCCGTCGGCAGCGAACGGAACTCGAGCTCCGCACCGCAGCGCGAGCAGTAATTCAGCGTCGAGCTCAGCCAACCGGGCACGCCGCCCCGTGTCCGGGGGCGCGGGGCGCCTGCGCCGGGGTCGTCCATGCGGCTACGCCGTCGCGACCGCGATCACGATGCCGGCCACGACCACGAGGCTCGCGGCGAGCACGCCATCCCAGACCAGCCGGAAGGCGCCTCGGCCGCGATCGATCCCCATCCACGCCCATGCCGCGCGCCAGATGCGCACGATCGCGTCCGCCGTGACGGCCATGAGCACGAGCCCACCGACCACGACGGGCACCTTCACGATCGGCGCCGACAACGGCGTGCCGACCTCGAGGGCGCCGATCGCCACGACGCCGCAGACGAGCACGACGATCGACAGGTAGATGAACGCATCCTGGAGCGGCGTCGGCCGCGTCTCCGGGACACGCTGCGGGACGATCGGCCGGCCGCGGACGTCGAGCCGGACGGGCCGCTCCTGGCGGTCGAGCCGCGGACCGATCTGCAGCGAACCGTCGGGGTCCATCAGGTCCCGAGTGTACCCATGCCGCGCCGCAGACCCCAGAGCGCAACTCCGCCGGGTTCACTGCCCCTGCGCGCGGGTGAACCCCTCCATGTCCCCGTAGACCCTCAGTTTCTCCACGCTCACCCATGGATAGGCGGTCACGATCCGCCCGACCAGCCGGCGGATGGCTGCGTCGTCGATGTCGGTCGCGTCATCGATCGCCACGAACCGGCAGCTCCACCAGCCGACCGAGTCGATCCTGGCGCCGGTGGCCGGGTAGACCATGGTGCCCCGCGTGGAGATCATCTGGAGCTGGAACTCCGGCTCGGCGAAGGCGTCGAGCGCAATCCCGAGGGCGACCGGGTCGACATCTGCCTCGACGTAGACGTCCACTCCGACAAGCCGCGTCGCGACTGCCCGATCGGCCGGTGCGTACGACCAGCGCGGGAGCGACACGGGCGCCGCGCCGCCCGGCAGGACCCGCGCACGCCGGTAGTCGGTCGAGCGGCGACCTGCCGAGGTTGGCGATGATCGCGTCGGTGTAGCCGGTGGTCGACGTCGGCCTGCTCGACGTCGCCGGCCTGGCGCGCCACGTCCAGGGTGACCGGCGTGGCCCTCCTCGAGCGTGACGAAGACGGCGTCCTCGACGCGCTTCGCGGCGTCCGTCTCCCCGATGTGGCGCAGCATCATCACCGAGCTCAGGATCAGCGCGGTCGGGTTGATGGTGTTCTTGCCGGCGTACTTCGGCGCCGAGCCGTGGACCGCCTCGAAGATCGCGACCTCGTCGCCGTAGTTGCCGGAGGCGGCGAAGCCGAGCCCGCCGACGAGACCGGACGCCACGTCGCTGATGATGTCGCCGGCCAGGTTGGTCGTCACGAGACGTCGAACTGGGCCGGGTTCTTGACCATCTGGTGGGCGACGTTGTCGATGATCAGGTGCTCGTGCGGTGATCTCCGGGTACTCCGGTGCCAGCTCCTCGACGACGCGCTTGAACAGGCCCTCGGTGAGCTTGAGGATGTTCGCCTTGGTCGCGCACGGTGACCTTCTGCGCGGCCCTCGCGCCGGGCCAGCTCGAAGGCGTAGCGGATGATCTTCTCGGAGCCCTTGCGGCTGATGATCTTGAGCGCGACCGCGACGTCGCGGGACTGCATGTACTCGACGCCGGCGTAGAGGTCCTCGATGTTCTCGCGCACGACGATGAAGTCGACGCCCTCGCCGGCATAGCGGGTGGGCACGCCCGGCAGCTGGCGGGCAGGGCGGATGTTGGCGTACGTCTCGAAGAGCTTGCGCAGCGTGACGTTGGCGCTCTTCTCCCCGAACCCGATCGGCGTCTCGAGCGGGCCCTTGAGGGCGACCCTGGTCCGCTCGATCGACTCGGCGGTCTCGCGCGGCACGCCGGAGGTGTCGCCGCGCTTGAAGACCTCGGCGCCGGCCTCGGCGATCTCCCACTCGATCGCGACGCCGGCCGCCTCGATGACGCGGCGTGCCGCAGTCGTGATCTCGGGCCCGACGCCGTCGCCGGGGATCAGGGTGACTCGCGTGGTCATGGCTTCTCCAGGTATGCGGGCAGTGCTGCAGCGAACGCGGCCGGATCTTGAGGTCCCGACAGGGTAGCCCAGGCCGCGAGGATGGATTCGGCGGCTGGTTGACGAGCGCCCGGGCGGGGCAGTCGCGGTCAGCTCCGGCCGTGCAGGAAGGCAAGCGCGCCGCGGGCACGGACCCCGAGGCCGATGCTGGTCAGAGCTCGGGGCCGAACTCGTTGTCCTGGTTGACGGGGTCGGCAACGATCTTCCGAGTCTGTGCGGCGCGGAACGCCCTGACCCGATCGGCGAGCGCATCGTTGCCGATCGACAGCATCTGCGCGGCAAGGAGCGCGCCGTTCGTCCCGAGGCCGAGGCCGACGGTGGCCACCGGCACACCCCTCGGCATTTGGACCGTGGACAGTAGCGCGTCCAGGCCGTTCGCCAGTCCTCCGGGCATCGGCACGCCGATGACCGGCCACTGCGTCCGCGCGGCCACGGCGCCGGCCAGGTGGGCCGCCAGCCCGGCGGCGCAGATGAAGACGCGCCCACCGCGGCGAGCGGCGTCCGAGACGTACTCATCGAGCAGGTCCGGCGCCCGGTGGGCGGAGATCACGCGAACCTCCCGCGGAACGTGCAACTCGTCAAGCAGCGCGGCAGCTTCCTGGAGGACGGGGAGATCGGAACGACTGCCACAGATCAGGGAAACGAACGTAGTGGGCATGGGGGGATGCTACACGGGCGGCGGTGTCGGAACCCGGGCGATGGCGCGCCCGGTGGCGCGCGCGCATGACCTCCGCGTCAGCGGACGTTCCGGCGGTCGGTCGGGGCGACACACCGCCTGCCCACCCGCGCCCTTCCTTCCCGATTCCGCACAATGAACGAGCGACGGCGGCCCAAATCGGCCGCAGCGACGGGTCGCGGGCGACCCGCGCGGCCGGAATCGGGTGGTCAGGGCCACTCACGATGCGATCTCGCCATGAAACGCACGGATCCCAATGTCAGTGACGGCGTGTCGACGCCTGCGGCGCATGATCGTGCCCTTCTGCCAGGTACCGGTCCGCGCCCATGGCCACGATCTCCGCGGCACGATCCGGCCGGCTCACGCTGATGAATTCGAGCCGCGGGTGAGTCGGAGGTGACGTCAGTTGGCGCTGCCGACACGACCAGCGGAGGTCGACGGGACATCGACATCGAGGTCGGCAAGCAGGACCGCCCGCGTGGTCCAGTCGTAGTCGGCGAGGCGCTCGGTCAGGGCCCGATCGTTCGTGATGAGCCATGCGCTCGACGTGACGGTGGCGGTTGCGGCGATAAGCGCATCGGCGGTCGTGGCTCGGGTCACGGCTCGGATGCGAGCGGCCTCGGCCGCCACCAGAAGGTCCGCGGAGCGGATCTCGAGCCCAGGGAAGCCGAGCAGGAAGGTCCTGACCGTCGAGGCCTCGCGCGGGCCCGCCATGATCGGCCTCACCAGGAGCTCGGCCGCCGTGATCGCCGAAAGCACCCCGGGATTCCGGCCCGTCGCCACGAGCTGGTCGAAGATGGTCGTCGCGATGCCGGAGACCGCTTCATCCCCCTTCAGGTACGCGATGACGGCCGACGTGTCCAGGACGAGCCGATCACCCACCGGGATGATCTGCACGAGGTTGGCCGACGGGAGGGTCACCAGGCCTCTCGGTCGCGCCTGAGTTCGTCTGCCCATCCGGTGCCGTAGACACCGGCGAGAGTCCCCGCGTACGTCTCGAGCACAGGCTGGAGACGAATTGCGCCATCGTCGACGGTCACCACGAACCGATCGCCCACGCGTGCCCCGATTACCGCCAGGGCAGATTCCGGGATGGTCAGTTGGTTCTTGGCACGGAGACGGGCGATGTCGGGCGTGGTTGGTAGGACGACTGCGTTCATGGTGCGACATTATTCGACTGGTGCGACGAAGTCAAGAAGGTTGGAGAGGGTCCGTTCCAACCGATTCGGTTCGGTCGACCTCTTTCGCGGACCTACGGAAGGACCGTGACCGCCGGAGCGCCCGAGACTCGAGCGCAGCCTGACGCATGAAACTCGGCGGCCGCCCGGGAAGGTAGTCACCGGGCGGGCCGCCGAAAAACCCGGGTCCTGGCGGCGGGGACGCCAGGACCGGGAGTGACGTGCGGGTTGGTCAGTGGATCACGAGGGTGTAGGGCGCGCTGAGCACGGCCAGGAAGTTGCCGTTGCCCAGGTACTTCGCCTTGATGGTGTGGGTGCCGGCCGGCAGGTTCCAGGTCGGGGTGAAGGTCGCCACGCCGGCCGCGTCGATGGGGGCAGGGGCACCCATGAGCGTGCCGTCGATGAGGAACTGGACTGTGGCGGGGGCAAGGCTGCCGATCGGTGCCACGGAGTTGACAAAGGTCGCGGTGAAGGTGGGCTTCACGCCGAAGGTGATGGGACTCAACGGGGCGCTGGTGACGGACCCGCTGGGGGTCGCCTTCTTGACCAGCTGGGCGTAGGAGGGACTAGTGGAGCCGGCGTAGTTGGCGTCACCCAGGTACTGGGCGCGGATGCCCCGGCTGCCGGCCTTCAGATCGTTGAATACGATGGAGGCCTGCCCGGCGCTGATCGGCCGGGGGCCACCGGTGGCCACGCCGTCGACGAAGAACTGGACGTGCCCGCTGATCGGGAGCCCGGAGCTGAGGTTCTCGGGCGTGATGGTCGCGGTGTAGGTGACGTTCCCGCCGTAGACCGAGGGATGGATGTCGCTGGTCACGACGGCGGACGTGGCGAGGCGCTTCTTGACGTTGTGGTTGATGGTTGCGCTGACGCTCGCCTCCCAGTTGGGATCGCCGCTGTAGGCGGCCGACACCGTGTGCGTGCCGAGCGCGAGGGGCGGGCTGCCGGGGAAGGCCGCCACCCCTGACCCGTCGAGGACCACCGGGGCGCCGAACGGGGCGCCGTCGAGGTTCCACTGGACGGTGCCCGTGGGAATGGGGCTGCCCGAGCTGACCAGCGCCACCGTCGCGGTCAGCGTGGTCGGATGCCCGAACTGGGTGGGGTCGTAGGCCGCCGCGACGGTGGTCGTCGGGATCGCCTCGACCACGTTGAAGCCGTCGACCTTGACGACGGTGACGTTGCCGTGGCGACCGGCCAGCTCGTACTTCACGCTGAGGGTACGGGACTCACCCGGCATCAGCGTGACGTAGTTGTCGTCGGCGATGAACGGGAGGATCTGCTGGCCGTTCTCATCGACGCCGTAGATGCGGGTCTGAAGCGCCGGTAGGTTGCCGGTGTTGGTGAGCTTCACCGTGAGGGCGGCCCAGCCGGGCTCCGGCGAAGCTGCGGACTGCACGTCGGGCCTGACAGCTACGGGCGCCACCGGCGCGGCAGTCGTGCCCTTGAGCGTGGTGCGGATGGCGGTGTAGTCGGTCCAGACGGTCGGGCTGTTGGTGTTGCGGGTCGTGCGGCTGCCGGCGGGCCACACCGACTTGGTGTCGGGGTTCGTCCAGTAGAAGTTGGCCCCCAGCACCTTGCCGTCCTGCGAGGTGACCGACGTGCGCACGTACCGGGTGCCGGACAGCCCGGCGACCGGCGCGACGGTCAGCAGCGGCGGTCCAACGCGCTGGTAGAGGAGGTTCGCCACCGCCACGCCGCCCTGGGCGATGCTCGCCGCCTGGGTGAACTGGCTGGAACGGCCTCCGGCCGCAACCGAGGTGACGACGGAGTTCTCGCTTACCTTCACGCCCTGGAGGTTGTAGACCTCGGCCTTGACCGTCACGTTCGTCAGATCGTCCCTCGACTCGTTGGAGAGGAAGACCGTCTGGTCGCGGATGTCGAGGATGGGGTTGATGGGCTGGTTGGCGACCTTCTCGCCGTAGTACCCGGCGTTGAGGTCGTAGTAGTAGTCGTACGTCTGCCACGCCGTCGACGGCCAGGCGGACTGGCTCATCCACTGCATCAGGCCGGGCGTGTCGTTCACGTAGACGGCCTCGTACATGGACCGGTGGTTGTCGTAGTTCATCAGCTGCGCGGTCTTGACGAATTCCGTGAAGCCGTCTGCCACGTAATTCGGGTCGTACGTGTGGCTGATGTGGTCCAGCTCGCGGGAGGCCTCGGTGGCGCCGCCGGTGGTGAAGTCGTGCAGGCCCCACACGTCGACGCCGGGTGTCCCGGCGATCGGCGGCCACGGGATGGTGTTGCCGAGCATCCGGCGCATCGACTCGAGGGTCGGGATGTTGAGCATGCCGCGCTCGGACGAGAGGTTCTTCGCGCCGTTGCCGTTGCCGTTGTAGCCCGCGGCTGCGGGCGTGTTGTCGAAGTACCAGACCGCGTCGCGGACGCCGTACGGGCCGTGGCCGTCCATGCCTTCGCGCACGCCGGCCGAGTCGGCAACATAGGTGCGCGTCGGGTCGAGCGTGCCGGTGCCGCCCGCTGTCATGGCGCGGAGCTGCGGCTCCAGCGTCGCCGACGGACTGCCCTCGTTGCGACCGCAGTAGAACGTCACGGAGACGTGGGCGCGGACCCGCTTGACCTTGGCGATCGCGCTGGCCATGAACATCTGCTCGTTCTGGGCGTTGGGCCCGTCATACGGGTTGGCCAGCCAGAAGTCGTCCATGATCAGGATGCCGTACTTGTCGGCCGCATCGTAGAAACCCGGGTGGCCGGTCATGCCCACCCAGTTGCGGACGATGTTGAGGTTGTCCTCCTTGTGCAGCCGCATCTTGAGGTCGAAGTCCTCGGCGGTGTTGGCCATGTTCTGGTCGGACAGGCCCCAGTTGCCGCCGCGAGCCACGATGCGCGTGCCGTTGACGGAGATGTTCAAGCCGGCGTGCGGGTTGCGGGAAGGCGTGGTGTCATAGGCGTTGAGATCGGGCTGCGAGCGCCACTCGAAGCTGAGCTCGCGGATGCCGGTCTTGAAGTTGGCCTCGTGCGAGGCCGCATAGGGGCCGGACTCCGACGACGCGGCATTCGCGGTCAGGTGCACGTCATAGAGCGACGGGTCGCCGTATCCGTTGGGCCACCAGAGCTTCGGGTTGTGCATGGTCACCGTGGGCAGTGACACCGAGACGGTCGAGTGGGCAGGGACCGTGTACGAGCCCGCGGAAGCGACCGCGACGTCGCCGATGGTGCCGGTCACGGTCACGAACCTGTCGGCGTCGGAGGCGTTGGTGAGGTCCGTCATGACCGTCAGCTCGGCGTGCGAGAAGTCCTTGGTCGCCAGGTCGAGGTCGGTGACGACCCACGGGTTCTCGATGAGGACGTCCTGCGAGTAGGACAGGTAGACGTCCTCATAGATGCCGATATTGCGCCCGCGGATGGTCGGCAGCCAGTCCCAGCCCACCGATGCGTGGACGGTCGGATTGTCGGCGCCCAGGGCGCCACCGTTGCTGCCTGCGTTCGCAAGCGTCTGGACGCTGACGGCGCCGGGGTAGTCGTTCTTCTTGATGAGGACGGCCAGATGGTTGTCGCCGCCGTAGTTGGCGAACTGGGTGATGTCGAACTTGCCGGGGGTGTAGGCGCCTTCGAGGTCATGGTCGCCATCCGCGATGGAGCGGGCCGCGGTGCCGAGGCGGTGGCCGTTGAGGTAGACGTCCGCCTTCCAGTTGATGGCCTGGAGGTTCAGCCAGGTGCGCTTGCCCTGCTGTGACGCGGGAATGGTGAAGCTGTCGGTGTACCACCAGTCGGATTCGGTGAAGAAGGAGTCCGAGATCTGCGTCTGGTAGTCGGAGTACGCCGGATCGACGATGGCGCCGGCCTTGAGGTAGGACATCAGCACGGTGCCGGGAACCGCAGCGGGCAGCCAATTGGCGGCCGCGGCCGCGCCGGCCGCCGTCGAAAGGTCTTCGCCCTTGCCGCCCACGTTGAAGGCGCGGGCGATCTTCCAGTTGCCGCCGGTGAGGTACTGGGTGCCGTCCGCCTTGGCGGCAGGTGCGGGCGGGAGGGTGTAGTGAAGGTCGTTGGTGCCCCAGACTTCGAGCTCCTGGAGCCGGTAGTCCGTGCCCGTGCGCGTGGTGAAGTTGACCTTGACGTAGCGCTGGCCGGTCTGGGGCGGCAGCGCGACGCTGTGGTTCCAGCCGGAGGCGCCGGTGACGGATTGGACCGTCGTGTAGGAGGCACCATCGGAGGACACCGCGATGTTGTAGGCAGTGGCGTACTGCGTGGTGTTGGAGAGCCACATGAGCTTGACCGTGTCGAAATCGGAGGGGGCGCCGAGATCGACCGTCAGCGACTGGTTGGTGGTTGCCGTGGACGACTGCCAGTAGCTGGCGAACAGCGGCTTGGGCACGACGGGGTAGCCGTCGGCGCCGTAGAGGTACAGCTCGGCGATCCGGACGGTCGTGGCGGCGGCCGCGGTCACAAGGATGCGGTATCGCTGGAAGTTGGCGCCGGTGATGGGGAAGGTGGCGCCCACGCAGGGAAGCAGGTTGGCGCCCGTCATGCCCGTCCGGGTGTCGAGGGTGCTCCAGGCAGAGCCGTCGTCGGATCCCTGGAACTGCCACGCGGTCGGATTGTTCTGGATCGCGCCGTTGGTGTTGCCGGCGGAGTTGCAGGCCGGCTGGACGCGGTAGGACCTCAGCGCCGTGGGCGCCAGCAGGTCGATGGCGAGCCACTGCGGGTTGGTCACGCTGAGCGTGCCCGTGGACCCCCAGTACTGGCCGTTCAGGTGGTAGTCGAACCCGTAGGCCGCCGGGGTGGTGCTGCCGGCGGTCGACGCCGTGATGACCGGCCTCGGCGCAGCTGGAGCGGTGGGGTCGGTGTAGTACCCGTCTGTGACCAGGTGGCCGGTGTTGTTGAAGTTATTGGTGGCATAGGTCGAATGAAGGACCGCACGGAGCAGCGCCACATTTCGATAGCCTTCGGGAGCCGCCAGTGGACCGCCGATGGCCGGTGCGCTCGGCCCTGCAAGGATTGTCATGGAAAGAGCGACGAGTCCGACGAGGCTGGCCTTCCGAGCCCTCTGTAACATCATTGTCCCCTTCCTCCCGTGCCCCAAGAACCGCTTCTTACGGCTCTTGGTTCTCGTAAATAGACGCCCGAGTGTGTCCGCCGTATCTCAGAACGAGGGCATCATTGGAACCACGTTCCAGGGCTCCCGGTTGACGGCCTTGTACGGAACGCGTCCGCATAACAGCGCGCTCAGCCGCAGCATGCCTTCTCCGAACTGCTGAGCTGAAGCCGCGCCACGGCGAGCGCGGCGAGGCAGGCGAGCGCGAGTCCGACGCGGACCCGCGGCGCGGATCGCGCGCGGGCCACCGCCCGCTCGTGCGCCCGCAGGGCGATGACTTGCAGCTCCCCTCCGACGCTTGATCTCGAGACCCCTCTCTCGGGCAGTCATGACAACGATGTCGTGACTGGCGCAAGTTTACCAGAGCGACGCGCTTTGCGTCAAGCGGTGGGATTTGGCGATTTGGCGCTGGGATTTGGCGATTTCGCGTCCGGGATGTGGCCGGGCCACGTTACGTTACGTCGCGTCGTAGAGCGCGCGGTTCGGCGGCCATCTTCGGGTGATGGGGCAGAACCCCGGCGGTTGGTAGCATTCGGTCGTGGGAGAGCGAATCCCCGTCGTGATCGACGTCGACACCGGCATCGACGACAGCCTGGCCCTGCTCTATGCCTGCGCCTCGCCCGAGATGGAGCTGCTGGCGGTCACGTGTGTCTCCGGCAACGTCGAGGCGCTACAGGTCGCCGAGAACACGCGCGCGGTGCTCGAATTGGCGGGGCGAGGGGACGTCGAGGTGGCGATCGGCCGGCGGGTGCCGCTGGTGCGACCGCTGATGACGGCGCCGGAGACCCACGGGCCACGGGGGATCGGATACGCGGAACTTCCGCCTGCGCGGGCGCCGCTGTCGAGCCGACACGCGGCGGACCTGCTGATCGACGAGGCGCGCCGGCACCCGGGGGAGTTGCTGCTCATCACGCTCGGGCCGCTGACGAATCTCGCGGTCGCCGTGCTGCGGGAGCCGGGGCTGCCACGGCTGCTCCGCGGGCTCGTGATGATGGCGGGGTCCTACCGTTCCGCCGGGGAATACGGCCCCCACGAGCGAGTGGAACGTGGCGGTGGATCCGGAGGCGATGCAGGTTGTGCTGCGGGCGTTCGGCGGGCCGGATACCGCGTGGCGGCCGGTGGCCCTCGGATTGGACGTCACCGAGCGGGCGAAGTTCGTGCCGCATCACCTCGACCGATTGGCGGGGCGCGCGGGGTGCCGCCGCGACGGGACGCCGCTCGGCGGGGAGGGGCCGCTCGGCGGGGAGGGGCCGCTCGGCGGGGAGGGGCCGCTGATCCCGAGCGTGCCACTCAACGCGAACTTGCCGCCCAACCCCGTTATTCGTTACCTCGCGGACGCGCTGCGCTTCTACATGGAGTTCCACAGCCGCTACGACGGCTTCTACGGCGCCTTCATCCACGACCCGCTCGCGGTTGCCGCCGCCCTCGACCCGACACTCGTGACCACCGAGGCGCTGACCGTCGAGGTCGAACTCGGCGGCTCCTACACGACCGGCGAGACCGTCACCGACTGGCGCCGCCGCTGGGGTCGACCGCCCAACCTGGATGTCGCCGTGGGTGCCCGAATCGACGCCTTCTTCGAACGCTTCATCGAACGCGTGGGGGGTCTCGCGGCAGAACGCCCGAACGTGGCACGCTAGTCGCCCAAGGATCACTCGGGGTTCACTGGCCTGCCGGAGGAATCACCTCGATGAGCTTCAACTGGCTGCAGGTCTGCGCCGCGGGGCAAACCGACGGTTGCGTACAGCCGGTTCAGCTCGCCTACCTGGCACTGCTCGTCATCGGCATCGTCGCGCTCGTTCTCCTGGCGCGACGATCGCGGGACCTCTCGACATCGACCATCGCCCTCATGCCGGTCGCGATCGCCATCAACGTGGCCGTCGGCTCGCTGATCGTCGCCCTGCGGCTGCCCATCTATCTCGACTCGATCGGGACCGTGCTCGTGGGCGTCCTCGCCGGACCATGGGCGGGCGCCATCACCGGGCTGCTGGCCAACCTGATCTGGTCGATCCTGCCCGTTCCGGGTGGCGCCGGACCGACGATCGCATTCTTCGCGCCCGTGGCCGCCGTCATCGGTCTCATGGCCGGGTTCTGGGGCAGCCGGGGTGTCTTCCAGTTGCGCAGCGAGGACGCGCGCGTCGGCAGTTTCCTTGCACTCGCCCTCGGTGCCGCCTTTGCCGTATTCGGCTTCGTGGTCGCACAGGCCACCATCGGCATCAATCAGGCGGACGACGCTGCGAAGGTCACATTCGTGACCGTGTGCCTGATCATCCTCCTGCTCGGGGTTGCCGTCGCGTTTGTCTCTCGCCGGACGGTATTTGCGTTCCGGCCCGGCGACCCGCGCATCACGGCGTACCTGTCCGTCGCAACGGGACTCTCGGCCGGCGTCCTGCTCTTCGCGATCCTGCGGCTGCTGCTCGGCCCGAGCGGCTGGTTCTCGGGGCTCACCGGGGCGTCGGACTCCGCGTTGCCGGGAGTCAACCTGAGCGGCCTCGCGCTCGCGGATCCGGTGGGGTTTGTCGTCGTGGCCGCAATCGGGGTGGTCGCGGGGTTCGGAGCGTGGACCTGGATCTCGAAAGGTGATCGGGCGCGCCTGTTCCCGGTCTGGGTCGGCGGGCTGACGACGGGTCTCGTGGCTGCGGCGATCTCGGCACCCATCGCCGCCGGCGTGTTCGGAGGCGTGACCGGTGGCGGCACCGATGCCCTCGTCGCGCTCTATCGGACCCTCGGCCTGAACATCTTCCAGTCCGCCTTCGCGCAGGGTCTCACGAGCGACCCGCTCGACAAGACGATCAGCTACACAGTGGTCTTCTTCATCCTCGCGGCGCTCCCGGTGACGGTGCGAACCTTGTTCAGTCGGGGCGAGACAACGGTCGTGGAATGAGGCACGGCCAGGGTAATCCCACCGGTCGCGGCACGCCGAAACAGACTCCAGGGATTCCCGGGGCCGGCCCCTCTGCCGCCCGCTTTCGACCCGCGGGCGGGTCACGCCCGTGACGACCCGCGCCACCGGGTACTTCCGACCCGGCGCTGACTGGCTCCATCGACGACATCCACTGACCAAGCTCCTGGCACTGTTTGCCGTGCTGCTGGCAGCCTTCCTCCTGCCGCCACTGGCGCTCGTCGGACTGTTCGCGCTGCTGCTGGTCGTCGCCGCGTCCGCTGGGCTGCTGCGACCGGCGCTGCGCAGCCTGCGCATCCCGGCGCTGCTGATCGTCTCGATCCTGATCGTCAACGCGCTCTTCTACCCGGGAGCCACCAACGTTCTCGTATCCTTCGGCCCGCTGCACCTCACGACGGAAGGAATCACGTTCGGGATTGTCACGGCCGGCCGACTGCTCGTCTGTTTCGTCGCCTCGATCCTGTTCCTTTTCACCACGCTGGCAGACGACCTGCTGGAGGCCCTGGTCGCCCGCGGCGTGAGCCACCGTCTCGCGTTCGTCGTGCTCTCCGCCGTCCAACTGGTGCCGAGGCTGCAGGACCGCGCCGCAGCGATTCTCGAAGCACAACAGGCCCGCGGGCTGCGCACGGAGGGCTCGCTCCGCGTCCGGACACGAGCGCTCGTCCCGCTGGTCGGCCCGATCCTCCTGGGCTCGCTGATCGACGTCCGCGAGCGAACGTTCGCACTCGAGGCGAGGGCGTTCGGGGCGCGGCGGGAGCGGACCGCGTATCGGGTCGTCGCGGACCCGCCGCTCGACCGGTGGCTCCGCTACGCGACGCTGATCGCGATGGTTGGCGTGATCGCCATTGCGATCCTGGGTCTCGGGCGATGAGCATCGCGGTCGGCGGAGGGATCGCGGTCGGCGGAGGGATCGCGGTCGGCGGAGGGATCGCCGCCGACGGCGTCCGTATCCGGTACCCGGGCCGGCCGGAGCCGGCATTGGACGCCATCTCCCTGAGCGTCGATCCAGGAGAACTGCTCACAGTGACCGGCCGGACGGGCGTCGGCAAATCGACGCTGGCGCTCGCAGTCGCGGGCTTCATTCCGCGCGTGGTCCGCGGTCGGGTGGAGGGAACGCTCGTCGTCGACGGAGTCGATGCCGTCAGGGCGAGCGGATCGGCACTCGCAGGACGGGTCGGCATCGTCTTCTCCACGCCGGCGCACCAGCTGTCAGCGTCGAAGGCCACCGTCCGCGAAGAGCTGGCATTCGGACTCGAGAATCTCGGTGTCCCCCGCGACGCGATGGACGAGCGGATTGACGCGGTCATGTTCGAGCTCGGGATCGTTCACCTTGCCGACCGCCAGCCACTCGCGCTCTCGGGCGGTGAGCAGCAACGAGTCGCCATCGCGAGCATCGTGGCGATGGGGACCGAGGTGATCGTGCTGGACGAGCCCACGGCCCAGTTGGACCCGGGCGGCACGGAGTCGGTTGCGACGCTCCTGCGTCAACTGGCCGCCGCGGGCCGGGCCATCCTGTGCACCGAGCACGACGCTGCGATCCTGTCCCTCGCCAGGCGCTGCCTGCTGCTCGACGCCGGCAGGCAGGTGGCGCTCGACGCCCCCGGTGTGTCGCTCGGATCGGCGCAGCTGGAGCCGTTGGGGCTGCGGCCACCGACCCTCGTGTCACTCGCCGAGGCGGCCTGCGTCCCGGCCGCGCAGGCGTTCGACGAAGCGGCCATCGCGGCCGCGCTCGCCGAAGGAGTCCCCTTCTCGTCTGGGGTGCCCGACGCCGTGGCCGCTGCCGCCGGACTCGAGCCGATGGCGCCGATGGAGCCGGCCCCGGCCTTCGAGATCAGGCAACTGACGCACAGCTATCCGGACGGGGTGGAAGCGCTGCGGGGCGTCGAGTTCGCACTGCCGCCGGGGAGCGCGGTCGCGATCGTCGGACAGAACGGATCCGGCAAGACGACGCTCGTGAAGCACCTCAATGGGCTGCTGCGCCCGACAGGCGGTGCGGTGATCCTCGACGGCATGGACACGGCCGCCATCCCGGTCAGCACGCTGGCGCGACGCGTCGGATTCGTGTTCCAGAATCCCGACGACCAACTCTTCGAGCGGTCGGTCGAAAGGGAGGTCTCCTTCGGGCCGCGCCTCCTGGGCCTGGATCCCGCGACGGTCTCCGCGCTCGTGGACCTTGCGCTCGAGGCGACCGGACTGGGAGGCGATCGTGCGACGAACCCGTATGACCTTGGGCTCAGCACGAGGAAGCTGGTGGGACTGGCCAGCGTGCTGGCCACCAACCCCGGGATGCTGATCCTCGACGAGCCGACGGCGGGCCAGGATGGAGCGGGGGTTGCTCGCATCGGCGCGATCGTGGACGCCTGGATCGCGGCCGGGCGATCCGTCGTGACCATCACACACGACATGGAGTTCGCGGCACGGCACTTTCCTCGGATCCTGGTCATGCGATCCGGGCAGATTGTGCTCGATGGGCTTCGCGAGGCCGTCTATGGGGAGGCCAACACGCGGCTGTTGGCGAGCACCGGGCTCACGCCGCCACCTGCGGCGAGGATCGCGGCGCGCCTCGGTCTGCGGGCGGTCCCACCGGACGCGCCATCACTGCTGCGCCTGCTCGCGGCTGAGCGTGGCGGACGGACCTGACCAGCGGGGGCGCCCGCCGACCCACCGCTCACCCCGTGGCCTGAGAGCGGTGGTCCCGACGCGGCCGGCGCCCCGGGCCCGTCACATCGCCAGCAGCACGACCTCGCCGACGGCGCCGTCCACGATCGCCCACGCGCGCATGACCGGGGTCTCGCCGGCGAGTGAACAGATCAGGTACAGCGCGTCCGGGTAGTTCGCAAGGCCGATGTCCGTCACCGATGGCTCCGGCTTCGACGCCACGTGCGAGTGGAAGATCCCCCAGACCACTTCGTCGCGCTCATCCATGTCGAGCATCGCGCGCAGTTGCTCGTCCGGGTCCATGAAGTAGCGATACGGCGAGGCGGCCGCGTTGCGCATCGGGATGAACCTGTTCGGAACGCCGCCCGCCTCGGCCGGCTCCGTCGCCGCCAGCAACCCGCATGCCTCGTTCGGGGCGCCGGCCCGCGCCCAGTCGATCATGTCCTGGAGCACGGCCGCCGGAACGTAGGCAGAGCCGGGTACCCACGAAGGGACGTGCGGCCGCCCGGCGGCATGTTCGCGCCTGGAGGTACCGGTCGCAGCGGCCAGCTGCCAGTCCTCCTGGCCCGGCGCGGTCGGGCCCGCGGCCGACTCGACCGATCTGGTCGCCTGCGCAACGGCCGACCCGGTCGACTGCTCCTCCGCCGACGAAGCCCGCGGCGCATCCTCCGCGGACGTCCCCGCTTCGTCGACCGCGTCCGCGCCTACCACAGGTTCAGGCTTTCCAATCGGTCGCCCTCCATGTCCCGTGTCCACAGATCCTCGGAAAGGTACTTCCAGCCGCCGTCCGCCAGCAGCACGACGATTGTGCCGTGTTCCATGGTCTCCGCGATGCGCGCGGCCGCAACCAGTGCCCCGCCGGACGAGACGCCGGCGAAAATGCCTTCCCGCTCCGTCAGGTCCCGCAGTGCGCAGATCGACTCCTCGTTGGACACGAGGAACCTTCCGTCGAGCATGCCCGGATCGAAGATCTCGGGGATGAACCCCTCCTCGAGGGAGCGGAGGCCCTGGACCTTCTCCCCGGGGAGCGGCTCGGCAGCGTAGATCCGCACATCGCTGTTGTGCTCCCGGAGGCGCCGCCCGACGCCCATCAGCGTGCCGCCCGTGCCGAGGCCGGCCACGAACACGTCCACCTCCGGGCAGTCCGTGAGGATCTCCTCCGCGGTCGTCTCGTAGTGCGCCTGGGGGTTGGCGGGATTGCCGTACTGGTACGGCATCACGAACCGCGGATCCATCCCGACGAGGCGCTTGGCCAGCGCGACCGCACCGTTCGAACCGAGGTGACCGGGGGAGTCGATGATCTCCGCGCCGAAGAGCGCCAGGAGTTGCCGCCGCTCACGGGTGACGTTGTCGGGCAGGACCACCGCAACGCGATAGCCCTTGCGGCGGGCGATCATCGCCAGCGCGATGCCGGTGTTACCGCTCGTCGGCTCCACGATGATGGAGTCCGGCTGCAGCCGGCCGGACCGCTCCAGGTCCTCGATGAGGTACTTCGCGACGCGGTCCTTGACCGAGCCGGTCGGGTTCAGGAACTCCAACTTGGCATAGAGCCGGACGTTGTCGTTGGGGCACATCCGCGGGATCTCCACGAGCGGCGTGTGCCCGATCGCGTCGAGGATCGAGGGATACCGTCCGCCGTGCGGCCCGAGACCGTCGTGTGCGTGCGGCCGCAGCCGCTCGAGATCGGCGAGCGCCATCTCGCGCGGTCCTCAGCCCCCGGCCATCGCGGGGAGCAGGATGATCGTGTCGGACTGCGTCACCGGCGTCGCCAGGTCCTGCTCGTAGCGGACGTCCCGCCCGTTGACATACACGTTCACGAAGCGGTTCAGGCCCCCGTCGGTGCGCAAACAGCTGCTCGCGCAGCGACGGGTACTGCCCGACGAGCTGCGCGAGGACGTCACCCACGGTGTCGCCGCTCGCCTCGACCTGCTTGGTGTTCCCGACCTGGGCACGGAGCACGGGCGGGATCCGAACAGCGGTCATGAGCCAACCTCCACCTGGCGGCCGGTCGGGGCGACCGGGCCGGCAACACGAAGCGTGAATACCCCCGAACCGGCGGAACCGGCAACCGGTGCGCTCGCCCCAGCGCCCGGGGCAGCAGCCCCGGTGCCCGCCGCGGACAACGCGCCCGTCCCACACGCGGGGCAGGCCGGGTCGCGGCGCAGCTTGAGCTCCTGGAACGTGGTGTCGAGCGCGTCGTAGATCAGGAGGCGTCCGACGAGCGGCTCACCGATGCTGAGCAGCAGCTTCAGCGCCTCGGTCGCCTGGAGGATGCCCATCGTGCCGGGCACAACTCCAAGCACGCCGGCGACGGAGCACCCGGGCGCCAGCTCCGGTGGAGGCGGCGTCGGGTAGAGGCAGCGGTAGCACGGGCCGTCATTGGGCTTGAAGACCGTGACCTGGCCCTCGAAGCGGAAGACGGACGCGTGCACGACCGGAATTCCGGCGCGGACGGCCGCGTCGTTCAGCGTGTACCGCGTCTCGAAGGTGTCCGTGCCGTCGAGGATCACGTCGTAGCCCGTCAATGAGCCGATCGACGTTCTCGGCGGTGAGCATCTCCTCGAAGCCGACGACGTTGATTTCCGGGTTGAGCGCACGGATGGTCTCGGTCGCCGACTCCGTCTTCTTCCGCCCGACGCGATCGCTCGTGTGGACGATCTGGCGCTGGAGGTTCGAGATGTCGACGACGTCGAAGTCGACGATGCCCAGCGTCCCGACCCCCGCGGCGGCCAGGTAAAGCATGGCGGGCGACCCGAGCCCGCCGGCGCCGATGAGGAGCACCTTCGAGTCGAGCAGGCGCGCCTGTCCCTCCGCGCCAACCTCGGGCATCGAGCAGGTGCCGGCTGTAGCGCAGCTTCTGGTCGTGCGTCAGGACGACGGGGAGCGTCCACGCGCGGCCCTCGGCCTTCCATTGCTGGAAGCCACCGCTCATCGATGCCACGTCCGTGTAGCCCATCTCGTGAAGGGTCTGCGCGGCGAACAGCGACCGCACGCCACCAGCGCAATACAGGATCACCGGCGCAGCCCGCACCGGTACCGCGCCCTCGATCTGCTGCTCCAGGTAGCTCTTGGGGATGAAGGTGGCGCCGGGAATGTGGCCCTCCTCCCATTCGGAAGCCTCGCGCACATCGACCAGCCGGGCACCCCGTGCGGCAAGGGCCTCGGCCTCCGCAGGCGAGACCTCGCGCACGGTCATGTGCGCTTCTCGCATCAGTTCGGCAAACGTCTTTGGCATCGTTCGATGGGACTCCAGAAGTAGCGGTGGTGGGCGGCTCGCGCACCGGACGCGCGAGGGCCCCGAAGCCGTGGTGGCTATCGCCGGCCCGTGAAGGCCGGCCGGATACATGTGCAGCGGCCCGCAGCGCTGCGGGTGTCCGCTCGCCATGGCGACCGTCGCGCCGGCACGATGCGGATCACGTCCCCGCCTCCGCCTGCACCGGGGAGGACGCACGGTCGGCGAGCGCGCGGCGCAACGTGTCGATCGACAGCAGCGCGCACTTGAGCCTCGCCGGGCTGATCTGGATCCCCAGCGTATCGAGGACATCCTGGTTGGTCAGCCGCGCCACTTCGTCGAGCGACATACCCCGGATCTCGTCCGTGAGCATGGACGCCGACGCCTGGCTGATCGCGCACCCCCGGCCCGAGAACGCCACGTCGGACACGTGCCCGTCGTCGTTGATCGACAGCATCAACGTGATGCGGTCGCCGCAGAGCGGGTTGGAGCCCTCGTACGGAGGCGTCCGGCTGCGCAAGCGTCCCGAAGTTGTGGGGCCGGCGGTAGTGCTCCAGGATCTCGTCGCGGTATAGGTCGTCCATCGTGTGAAAGGGTACCGGATGCCGATGCGGGCGGAGGTCAGTGGTGGGCCGCGCTGCCGGCCGCGGGGGCGCCGGCTGCGCTCGCCGCGACCGGTTCGACGGCGGACGGTGCGCTCGAGGCGACGGCGGCTCGGCCGACCCCGAAGATCGCCTGCACCCTGCAGAGCCCAGCCGCCAGGCGGTCGATATCGTCGCGATCGCTGTAGACGTTGAAACTGGCACGCGCCGATGCCGTCTCGCCGAGCCGCTCGTGCAGCGGCTGCGTGCAGTGGTGGCCGGCCCGGATGGCCACGGCCTCGCGATCGAGGAGCGTGGCCACGTCGTGCGGGTGAATCCCGGGCAGGTTGAAGGTGACGATTCCGCCCCGCTCGACCGCGGACCGCGGGCCGATGATGTGGATGTCCGGCACCTCGCGCGGCAGGACCTCCAGCGCGTATTCGGTCAGTTCCAGCTCGTGCGCGCGGACGGCCTCCATCCCCAGGGCGGAGAGATAGTCCAGCGCGGCGCCCAGCCCGATCGCCGCCGCGATGTCGGGCGTCCCGGCCTCGAACTTCCAGGGCACGTCGTTGAAGGTGGTCCGCCGCAGGTGCACCTCGCGGATCATCTCGCCGCCACCCATGAACGGCGGCATGTCCTCGAGCAGCTCGCGGCGTGCCCAGAGCGCGCCAGAGCCCGTCGGGCCAAGCGCCTTGTGCCCGGAGAACACGTAGAAGTCGGCGTCCAGCGCCCGCACGTCGACCGGGCAATGCGGGACCGCCTGCGCCCCGTCGATCAGGACGAGTGCGCCGGCCTCGTGGGCCGCGGCGATCATCTCCTTGGCCGGGTTGATCGTCCCGATGCCGTTCGACACCAGGGTGAACGCGACGAGTCGCGGCCGCGTGCGCAGCAGCACCTCGAAGCTCTGCTGGATCAGGCGTCCCTCGTCGTCGACGGCGACGAACTCCAGGTCGGCGTCCTTCTCCTGGGCCAGCAGCTGCCACGGCACCAGGTTGGAGTGGTGCTCCAATTCCGTGAGGACGATCGTGTCCGCCTGGCGGATGTTCCGCCGTCCCCAGCTGTAGGCGACGAGGTTGATGGCCTCGCTCGCGTTGCGGACCATCACGATCTCGTGGGCGATCGGGCGCGTTGATGAAGCGGGCGATCGTGGCCCGGGCGCCCTCGTAGGCGGCCGTCGCCTCTTCGCCGATGGCGTAGATGCCGCGATGCATGTTGGCCTGTAGCGGGTGTAGTAGCCGTCGACCGCGTCGACGACGAACGCGGCTTCAGGGCGGTCGCCGCCGAATCGAGGTACGCCAGCCGCCTGCCGCCGAAGTCGCGCTCGAACATCGGGAAGTCGGCCCGGATCGCGCTCGGCGTCGATGGGGAGGAGGTGCGGCCATCGCCGGCTCCGCCATGGCCGGGTTCAACCTCGCCGTCTCGGCCGCCGAATGGGGCTCGCGCTGCAGGTTCCTGTCCGGTCACGCGACCTCCTCGGCTCGGTCGGCGCCTCGTCCGGAATCGATCAGCCCGGCCTCGCGCAGCACGGGCCCGTAGCCCTCTTCCTCCAGCTGGAGCGCGAGGTCGCGGCCGCCCGGAGCGGATGATGCGGCCGCGCGCCAGCACGTGGACGAAGTCGGGGCGTGATGTAGTTGAGCAGTCGCTGGTAGTGGGTGATGAGCAGCACGCCGAGGTCCGGGTTGAGCTGGGCGTTGACGCCCTCGCGCCACGATGCGCAGCGCGTCGATGTCCAGCCCGGAGTCGGTCTCGTCGAGCACCGCGAACTCTGGCTGCAGCACGGCCATCTGGAGCATCTCGAGGCGCTTCTTCTCGCCGCCGGAGAACCCCTCGTTGACGTAGCGCGCTGCGAATGCGTCGTCGAGTCGCAGCAGCGCCATCTTCTGGCGCATGAGCACGCGGAAGTCGCGCATCTTGATGCCGCCGCGCGTGGGGTCCGACGGGTCGATCTCCTCGTCGCCCGCGGTCACGGCCGCGACGCCTCGCGTTCAGGGCGGTGCGCAGGAAGCTGGCCACGGAGAGGCCCGGGATCGCGGTCGGGTACTGGAACGCGAGGAAGAGGCCCATCCGCGCACGCTTGTCCGCCGACAGCGTCAGCAGGTCGTGGCCCTTCCAGAGGACCCGGCCCTTCGTGACCGTGTAGGCGGGGTGGCCCATCAGCGCGTAGGCGAGCGTGGTCTTGCCCGACCCGTTGCGGGCCCATGATGGCGTGGACCTCGCCCTTGCGGACCGTGAGGTCGATGCCCGAAAGGATCTCGCGGCCGGGCTCGGCGACCGGCACGACGTGCAGATCGCTGATCACCAGGTCGCGGTCGGTCGGCGAATCGGACGTTGCGGTGAGCGGGGCTGGCGCGGCGTCGGTGGCGTTCATACGGACGGAACGGGCTCCCTCGGTGACGGTGGGTGGCACGGCCGCCGGAACCTCATCCGGAGTCGGGAGCGTGCAGCGGCAGTGCGTGGAACGGGTGCGATGGCCTCGGGCGTGCGAGCTCGGCGAGGCTCAACGAGTCGAGCGCTCCGACGACTGCCTCACGGACGCGAACCCAGAGCAGGTTCACGTTGCAGTAGCCGGTGCGACCGCACACTTCGGCGTGCGAGGGGTCGTCGCGGCACAGACCATGGGAGCGATCGGACCCTCGAGGGCCTCGATGACCTCGCTCATGCGAATCCGCTCCGGTGGGGATGCGAAGCTCGTACCCGCCGTGCGCGCCGCGGGTGCTGACCACCAGCCCTGCCTCGCGAAGGCTGACGACGAGCTGCTCCAGGTACGGGCGAGGCAGGTCCTCGTGGTCGGCCGTCTCGGTCAGGCTGACGGGACCGGCGCCGTAATGGCGGGCCAGCTCGACCATGAGCCGGACGCCGTACTCGCCGCGCGTCGAGAAGTGGAGTGCCCCGGCCCCGGGCAGCGGGCTGCGCCCCCGCTCGCTTCGGCGAATTCCGACTGTTTCCATCAGGATTGAGTCTAGACCTCGGAGCCGCGACCGTCAACGGCGGGCACCGGCGCCGGTCAGCGGCGATCCGCGACGCGCGCCCGCAAACGGGACGTTCGGCCCTTGGCTGTCGGTGGCCGGGCGCTGAGACTGAGAGGCACGATCAAGTGCCGACTCGCTGCTCGGCCGCAGCGCGACCCGGCACTTCACCGTCCGTAGGTAGGGCGAACCCGACCCAGGGGCTACCGGATGCCGGTGTCGTAATCGACTTCGACGTCGGTGAAATCGCCGGCCACGACGCTGACGGGCACCGCCGCGCCGCTCGGGTACCCGTTCGGGTCGGACTTCGGCTGGATCACGTAGTCGCCGGGTGGAAGCGCCACCTGGAAATGCCCGTCCGGCCCCGACGTGACCGTCGTCACGAAGTTGCCGTTGCTGTCCACGATCGCCATCTGGGCTGCATACGGCGTCAGGCACGGCGATGCGTCGACCGACAGGTCGGCGCACGTCGGCCCGAGGAGGACGATCCCCCGGACGCCGGAGTTCGGGCCGGCCGAAGGCGTGGGGGACGGCCCGCTCTCGGGGCCGCACGCGATGATCAGGACGGCGAGAAGACCCGCGAGTGCGGATACGAGTGCCACGGTGCCCAGGGAGAAGCCGGTTGGCGTGCGATGCACCCGGCCCGGCGATGCGCCCTGCCCGGCGAGGGCCCCCGTCGATTCGTGCCGGGTGATCCTGCCGCGCCCGGCACGCGTCCAGTGCCGGCTCCGCGGCCCATTGCCGAACCGCGTCACAGACCTGACCAGTCCCGAAGCGCCCGCGCCAGGCCCGACACGTCGTCGTCGCTGTGACCCTGGGCCACCAGCCCGTTCTCGATCTGGGCGACGAGCGCCGCGATCGGCAGCGTCGCGCCGACCTCGCGTGCCATGGCGAGGGCGATCATCACGTCCTTGAGGTGCAGTGCGAGCTTGAACCCGAGCGGATAGTCATTCGCGATCATGCGGCCGCTGCGGTTCTGCAGCACCCACGACTGGGCCGAGCCACCCGACAGCGCCTCGACCACCTTGCCGGCGTCGAGCCCGGCCTTCATGGCGAGGACGAGCCCCTCGGCGACGCCGAGGTAGGCGCCGCACAGGATCACCTGGTTCACGGCCTTCGTCGCCTGCCCGGACCCGATCGGGCCCATGTGGGTGATCGACCGTCCCATCGCGGCAAGCACCGGGCGGGCGCGCTCGAAGTCGGCCGGCTCGCCGCCGACCATGATCGTCAGCGTGGCCTTCTGGGCCCCTTCCGAACCACCCGAGACGGGGGCGTCGACCATTGCCACGCCACGTTCGGCGAGGCGGCGGGCGAACTCGCGGGTCGCGGCGGGTTCGATCGTCGAGCAGTCGATGACGAGCGTTCCCGGGCGGGCGCCGTCGGCGATACCGTCCGGGCCGAACAGCACGGCGTCGACGTCGGGGGTGTCTGACACGCACACGACGACGATGTCGCAGGCCGCGGCCAATTCCCGGGGAGTGGCCGCGCGTACCGAACCGAGCTCATCGAGCTCCGGGGCGCGACCGGGCGTGCGGTTCCAGGCGGTGAGCGGGAAGCCGGCGCGTAGCAGGTTGGCGGACATCGCGGCACCCATGGTGCCGAGGCCGCAGAACCCGACGCGCTGATCCGCCACGCACGAATGGTAAGCGCTGGCACCGACCACACGTGGCGCGCGGGCACGCTTCCCCAGAAGATCGCGCGGCCCGCCGCCTGGCCACCGCGGTTCAGTGCCGGGCTGCACCGAAGCGCAAACAGGAGATCGACGCAGGACTCGCAACGATCGCGGCCCAGTTTCAACCTGGCCTGTCAGCCGGCTCCCGCTCCGGGGCGATCGGGGCGATCGCGCCAGGGAGAAGCGCCCAGCCCAGGGTCGGTCGACGGGGGCCGTCGACACGGGGGCCGTCGCTCCCCTTGACGCGATACGGATGATTCCGCCAGCGACGGTGCCCCTCGCGCGTCGCCGACAGACGAGGCTCCTCCAATGGACGTGCGACGACTCGGCTTCCTTGGGACCCGGACCGACGACTTCTCCGAGACGACCCGGTTCTTCCGTGATGTCCTCGGTCTGGCCACGTATCACGAGGAGCCCGACTTCGCGATGCTTTCGCTCCCCGGGGCCGAGCACGACTTCGTCGAGATCATCGGACCGGACGCGGAGGGCTCGGAGTTCCAGGCAGCCACCTACACGACCGGCCCGGTCCCGTCGTTCGTCGTCGGCGACGTCGTCGCTGCCCGGGCCGAGCTCCAAGCAGCCGGCGTCGAGCTCCTCGACGACGTCACCTGGTCGCGCAGCATCCAAGGCCTCGGCTGGTTCCACTTCCGCGGCCCGGACGGCTACGTCTACGGGTTGATGCAGGGATCTCGGGTCATCGGCGACTGACGGAGCCGAGCGGACTCAGCGACCAGTCGAGCTGGTGCGACCCGGGGGCATGTTGATGTCCCGCGAGGGCTCGGCCGCGCGCTCCTTGTCGAGGCGGATGACCCGGGCCCGCCGACCCCATCCGCCCGCGCTGCCGCCCTGGTCACCTCGAAGATCCGGTCGGGCCGTTCCGAGCGTGTCGGGCGTGCCCGCATGTCCACCAGCACGGTGTGCGCGAAGCCGGGGTAGCCGAAGGGCAGGCCGCCTGCGGCGTACTTCCGCATGCCCGAGGTCGTCACGAGCGGCCTTCGTGCACTTCCCAGACGGTCAGCGCGCGAGACACCAGCCATCTGGAGGAACCCGCATCTCCACACGACTGCTACGCCGGGCGACACCAGAAGAGCCCCGCCGAAGGGCGAGGCTCTCACTCGTTCGTGATCGTGATCGCCGGGCGCCTCCCGGCGGGTCTAGCCGCGCGAACTCCCGAAGATCCGGAGCAGCATCAGGAACAGGTTGATGAAGTCCAGGTAGAGGAGCAGGGCGCCGATCACCGATGCCGACTCGCGGCTCTTGATCCCGGGAATCCCGCCGCGCTGCAGCCGCTGGACGTGGACCGCGGTCAGGCCGGTGAAGATCAGGACGCCGGCCACGCCGATCAGCAGGCTCATGACGCTGCTGGTCGAGAACAGGAACATCTGCACGAACATCACGACGACGAGCCCGAGCAGCCCCATGAACAGGATGCCGCCGAGCTTGGTCAGGTCGCGCCTGGTCACGACCCCGTAGATCGCTGCGCCCCCGAAGATCGCCGCGGCTCCGGCGAACGCCGTGACGACGCCCTGGACTCCGACTGCCGACTGCGTGTAGGCCCAGACGATCAGGCCGAGGACCAGGCCGTTGATCACCGCATAAGCGAAGAGCATTGCCAGCGCCGCAACGGCGCTGATCCGGTTGATCAGGCCCTGGAGCGCGATCACGAGCACCAGCTCGCCGATGATCAGCGGCAGCCAGAGGCCCTCCACCTTCGCCAGGGCGTTGGTGTTGTTGGCGACCATCAGCGCCGCGCCGGCGCTGACGAGCAGGGCGATGAACATCCAGACGAAGCTCATCGTCAGGAAGCCTTCGCGCGGCACCGCGCCGACACCCACCTGAACGCCGGAACTCAGTGTGTTGGGGCCTGTATTCACGGGGCTGCCTGTTCCCGGGGCGCCCCACGTCCACGGGCCCTGCTGGGAGGTTCGGGGCGCCTGCGGCGCCTCGAAGGGGTCGTATCGATTTGGATCTCGGTTGAACACGGACGTCCTCGTGCTGATGTGCCGACCTGCCGTTCCCGGGAATGGGCCCGGCCTTCCGACCGAAGCGCCCCCGGCGCTTCATGACAATACTAACGGCCGACCCGCGAGTTGGGATCTGCTGTCGCCATTACGAAAGGGCAACCTGTCGCCGAGCGGCACCTCCGCGAAGGGGTCGCGAGGCGCCGCGGCCCCGGCCCTACTTCCCCTGCGCGGCACCCAGCCGACGCGGAACGTGCGCCGCTGGCCGACTCGCGGCGTCCTCGGCGGCACGCGCGAGGATCCACAGCAGGTCCGCAACGCGGTTGAGGTACGGGACAAGCCACTCCCCGGCGAGGAGCCCCTCGGCGTTGAGTGTCACCGCTCGTCGCTCGGCGCGTCGCGTGACGGTTCGGGCAAGGTCCAGCGCGGCGGAGAGGCGCGTGGCCCCGGGCAGCACGAACTCGTTGCCCAGCGTCAACCTGTGCTCGTACTCGCCGAGTGCCTCCTCCACGCCGACCACCATCTGTTCGTCGACGCGGGTCACGCCGGACTGCAGCCGATCCCAGTGCTCCATGCCCGTGGCGATCTCCGCGCCCACGACGAACAGCTCGCGCTGGAGGCGCTCGACCAGGGACGACAGCGCGGCCATGTCGCGGTCGCCGGAGGCGCCCGACTCACCCAACTGCAATTCGCTCAGCTCGGCCCTCGCGAGGCCCAGGGCCGAGACCGCCTCGTCGACCGTGCCGTACGCTTCGGTGCGCGGGTCGTCCTTGGAGCATGCGGCCGCCGAAGAGGAGGTCGGTGGTGCCGTCATCGCCCCGCCCGGTGGCGACCAGGCTGTCTGCGATATCCGCTCGCTGCGCCCGGTCGTTGGTCCTGGGTCGGTGGAGCGGTTGCTACCAGACCAGGCCGGCGTCGCGCGGATCCCAGCGCTCGGCCAGGAGCGTGACCTTGACCTCGTGGCCCTCGGCTTCCTCGGCGACTTCCTTGACCTGCTGGATCATCGCGCCGGCGTAGGGGCAGAACGGCGTGGTCAGGATCATCTTGATCTCGGTGAGCTCGGGTCGCCGAGGATGACCTGCCTGATCAGCGCAAGCTCGACGACGTTCATGCCGATCTCCGGATCGACCACCGAGCGCAGTGCGTCGAGGATCGCGAGCTCGCGAGCGCGCGCCGATCGATGTCGAACGGCAGCGGGTCTGGGTCGAAACGGCGTTGGAGTCGGTGGTCAGGGTCTGTCGGTCATCTGGGTCGGAGCCTCGGCGTCGGGTAACGGGAAATCCTACCACCGGAGTCGGAGATGGCGGCAGGCGGGACGTGCGGTCCGCCGGGCGCAGTGCGGCCTCAGCGTCGGGCGGGGATCGGCTGGGGCTCGCCCGCGGTGACGACGATCCCGCCAGCGTCGCGGAGGTCCGCGGGCAAGCTCGTGCCGCCTGCTCGGCGGAGAAGCCGGGTCCCACGAGCGTCCCGTCGGGCCGAAGAAGTCCGCGTACCGGTCGCGATTCTCCGCGGCGTAGCGGAAGGCCTCTGCGATGCCGACCGACCCGCAGCTCGGGATTCTGGCCGATCATCTCGGACGGAGTCAGGCCGTTCGACCGCATCTCCAGGACGTTGCGAACGGTCAGCCGGGTGCCGTAACAGAACGGCTCGCCGTTCATCACCAACGGGTCGGACTTGACCCACTTGATGGTCCCGGGGACTTGATCGGCATCAGATCGACCGAGTCGTCGGCGATGCCGGCGCCCTTCCAGAAGAAGCGCGATCGAGTTGCCCTTGTGATCACCGGCGCAGGCGGCTGGTGATGGCGAAGGCGCTCCCGCCCATCGCTCGATCATGCGCGCTCGACAGGGCGGCGTCGTCACGCGGTGAGCACGCTCGAGGCAGCGTCGCGCAGGCCGTCAAGCAGCGTCACGAAGTCCGCATCGGCACGTGGCGATGCCGATAGACCGGGACGAGCCACTCGCCGTACTGGACGACGAAGCGGTCCTGGCCCGTCTCCAGGGCCCGCGCAAGCTGCTCGATGTGACGGTCGTAGTCGCGGAGAAACGTCCGAAGCGCGAGGTCGTCGTGCCGCGAGGAGAACGTGGCGTCGAGTGCCAGGGCGGCTTCGAGGGCCCGGGGACCCAGCCGGCGCCCGGCATCGCGCAGGCGAGCGGCTGCGGCGGGGTTTCCGGCGGTCGGGTCGGCGGGCGGAAGGCCCTGGGCGGGGTGGCTCATCGGCGAGTAAGTCTACCGGCTGGCGCGTACCTCGCGGCGGGCGGTCGCGGCGGGCGGTCGCGGCGGGCGAGTCATCGAGGCGATGCGCGGCCACGAACGGGCACCGAGCGCGGGTACAGTTGCACGGTGACGGAACGAACGGACGCTTCGGCAGGGAGTCGGTCCCCGGCTCCGGGCGAGACCCGGCCCGCAGGGTCCCGCGCCCGGACGCTCGACCGGCCGCCCGGAGAACGGTACGTCGCACGGACGCAACCGCAGGCAGCGGCACAACCCCGGATGGCCCGAGCACTCGGGTATGGGCTGGGTGCCGCGATCCTCACCGGCTTGGGCTTTGCCGTTGTCGGTGGCGTCCTCGACCTTCCCGTCGCGCTGCCGGTCATTGCGGGCTTCGGCGGGCTCTTCATTGGGTTCTCGGTTCGCCGCGGCGCCTGGTCGGGTGCCAGGCACGTGCCCAGCCGCTCGGTCGTCCTTGCGGCGATCTGCCTGGCGCTGTTGGCATGGCTCGGCGGCGAGTTCGGCGCCTACCTGTTTGCGCTTCTGCTTCGTCCCGACTCTGCGCTGACGTTCGCGGAGCGCCTGGCGGGGGAGTCATTCATGGATTGGCTGGGGCCGCAGTTCGGCCCGCTGGAGATCATCGAGCTGTTCCTGCTCGGCGGGATCGCCCGGTACGCGGCACGGTAGGGAGGGATCGAAGTGGCAAAGCTGGTGATCGCCTTCGTCCATCGCGACGACGCGAGTCGCCTTGTCGCGGCCCTGCGCGAGACCAACCTGCGCGTGACGGAGTTGCGTTCGGAGGGAGGGTTCCTGCGAGCAGGGAACTCGACGCTGCTCATCGGGGTCGAGGATGACCAGTTGCCGCAGGCACTGTCGGTGATCGACCGCAACTGCCAGCGCCGCACGGAGCAGGTGCCGATCGAGCTGCTGAACGGGATGGACGCGGCCTGGCTGCCGACGGAGGTGACGATCGGCGGCGCCACGGTGCTGGTGCTTCCGGTTGACGCGGTCTATCACCTCTGACGGCCTCGGCTCGATGGCCGCGCCCGGGATCGATCTCGATTTCTGGTGCGCGGCCCTCGCCCTGATGACCGAACCGGCCTGGGTAACCCAGAGACCGCGGTGCCGTGCGAGCCGTTGTTGGACGCGCGGCCCCTCCCGACACATTGACCACGAGGACCGCTCGTCACCGGCGCGGTGTGATCCCGGACGCCCGGTCAGCTGCGGTCGAGCCCGGCACGCTCGGCATCTCCATCACAGACGTCGCCACCCGCCAGTGCAGTCCCTCGCGGTCGGCCTGTGGCGCGGTCGCCCGGATCGCCCGCGACTCCCACCAGGTGCGCATTGACCGCGCCGTTGCCATCCGGTCTGCACGCACGTTCCCGCAAACGAGATCACGACTCGGAAGGTGGCCCTCGAACGAGCGCCGAGGTGAACCGCGCCGGAGCCCTCCGCCACGCTCGGGGGCGGCCTTGCCGATGGACCCGCCGGGGGGGTGCAGGCACACGAATCGCGTCCGCGTCACGTGCGTGCCAGCCCGGAAGGCCTGTTTCAAGAGGAGTGCAATGCAGGAGCCGCGGTTCGGCGACCACCGTCGAAGCGCACTGCGGAGGGAGGCACGCGCCTCCGGCACCCGAGGTGCCCGGGCGGCGAGCCGAAGCGAACGGCTGGCCGTTTCCGGGTGACTGAACGCCGGGCGAGCAAACGGGCCGCTACGACTCCGACCGGGTCGGGGGCGCGGACCGGCACGGGAACCGGTTCCGACGACCTGCGAGCCGGCGTTGCCCCCGTTTCCGAGCACCGCGGACGCCGAGTCCTGCCCCACGGGCGGCAAGACGCCGTCGCGGGCGACCCGGCGGCCGCTCCGGGACCCGGCCGAGATGCCCTCCGGCGGGTTCCCGGTGCGGTTTAGAACGCAGGCCGTTCAGCCGCACGACGGCGCATGCCGTGCCCCTCGAGGACCGGTCCTGCATCGCCGCTGGCCTGCGACGGCCGAGTCGGCAACTGGAGCCGGGGCTGCGTGGCGCACCTACCGTGCGGCACGGCGGTCCGCGCCGACGGCTCGTCGGCGAGACTTCCTCGTCGAGAGCCTGCGCGAGCCACCAGACTGACCGCCTGTTCGACTCGAGATCCTGGGTTCTTTCGGCGCGACTTGACGAACCTCGTCATCGTCGACCCCGAGCGGACGTGATCGACGGCGGGGCGGACCGTGCCCGTCGTCACCCGTGTTCCTCGACCGTCTCCCCGAGGAACGGCATGCTCTGCTCCTCCACAGCGCGCAGGCTCATCCGCAGCGCAGCCGTCTTCTGCTCCGCCACGCCACGGACGTAGGCATGCGTCTCCTCCGGGGTCATCGGCCGGCCGCGGACAGAGTCGGACCGCCCGACCATCAGCCAGGCGAGGTGGTAGCGATCCATCGATCCCCAGGCGCCGCGGCAGCAGCTGGTCGGACAGCGCGAGCCAGGTCCGCATCGCGTCGAGCGACGGACTGCGCTGGAGTCGCTCGCCCTCGTCGATCAGGCGCTCGGTTTCGCGGATCAGCTGGTCTCGGGTCATGCGCCTCTATGATCGCCGCCGGATGGTTACGCCGGCCACCCGGCGCGACCCTGGCACCGAGCGCGACGGCCGCTCGACTCGTCGGCCGGCTCCGCGGCGGCACGCCGTCGACCTCTCGGCCGCGTTCGAGCAGACCGGCAATCGTGCGACGACGGCCTGGTTCCGACGGCCGTGATGGCCGTCTCGGACGCGTCCGGCGAGCTCGGCGGATCGCCGCGGTGCCGGGACCCAGCGACCGCCCGCTGTCACCGCGGACAGCCTCTACTTCCTCGCGTCGGTCACCAAGCCGATCGTGGCGACCGCGGTCATGCAGCTCGTGGACGAGGGACGGCTGGACCTGCACGACCCGATCCGTCGGTCGTGCCCGGAGTTCCGCGGCGACGGGCAAGGAGACGGTGACGGTCTGGCACGTGCTGACGCACACGTCCGGCCTCCCGGACATGGACATGACGCTGTACGCTCAGCAGCGCCACGGCTCGGCAGGCGATTCGAGCGCGTGTGCGCGGCGCCGCTGTCGTTCGAGCCGGGGTCGCGGTACTCCTACGCGTCCGACTCGTTCTACCTGCTCGCGGCGGTGATCGCCGGCTCACCGGTCTGCCGTTCGCGCGACGCCCTGCGCCGGCGAGTGCTCGCGCCGGTCGGCGCCGACGACGTACGGTTCGACCCGCGCGGCCTGCGGTCGCGGATCGTTCGCGTCCACGGCGTCGGCGTCGACAACCGGCTCGTCGCAGGAGGTCGTGCTGCGCTTCCTCGCGCGCGCGACGCCTGCCGGGCGGCGGGCTGTGGGGGCACGGCGGAGCGACCTGCTGCGCTTCGGGCGGTCGCTGCTTCCGCGCGGCAGCGGAACGGCGCCGCGCGATCCTGTCGCAGGCGGCCATCGACGAGATGACACGCGAGCAGACGAAGGGCATCGTGGAGTTCGCGGCGGATGGGACGCACGCGCGATCCGCGCTACGCCCTCGGCTGGGGCAAGCCGCGTCTCCGGACGGCTGCCGAGCGTCGTCGACGACGCCGGCGCCCGACGGCGGCGAGGCGTGCGGTCCCGGCGTCGCCGTCGACCTTCACGCACGGCGGCGCGACCGGCACGCGCTCTGGATCGACCCGGAGCGCGAGCTGGTCTTCGTCTTCCTGACGAACCAGTGGGGCGCCTCGGACGCCCCGATGTTCTCGGTGCTGCGCGAGGTCTATCGCGCCTGGGACGCGGCCCGGGCCCACTGAGGGCGGCGCCACCGGCCGGTAACGCTCCCGCGGGTCCGCCGCCCGGGTAACGCTCGCGCGGGTGCGTGGTAGCGCTCCCGCGGTCCGCCGCCCGCGCCACGCCCCCGACCATGCGGGCTGGGCCGCCTTCTCGATCGGGACGTTGACCATCGAGCCCCACTCCGTCCACGAACCGTCGTAGTTGCGGACGTTGGGATAGCCGAGGAGCTCGTGCAGCACGAACCACGAGTGGCTCGAGCGCTCGCCGATCCGGCAGTAGGCGATGACGTCCTTGTCGGCCGTCACGCCCTTGGCCTCGTACAGCGCGCGCAGGTCCGGCGCGTCCTTGAACGTGCCGTCCTCCTTGACCGTCTGGGCCCACGGGATCGACTGGGCGCCCGGGATGTGGCCCGCGCGCTGCGCCGTCTCGGTCATGCCGGGAGGCGCGATGACCTCGCCGTTGAACTCGGCGGGCGAGCGAACGTCCACGAGCGTGAAGCCCGGGTCGCCGAGGCGCGGCAGGATGTCGTCGCGGAAGGCCCGCAGCGAGAAGTCCGGGCCGTTGACCTGGTAGTTCGTCGCGTCCGTACGACGGCACGTCGGTGGTCACCGGCAGGCCGTTGTCCAGCCAGTAGCGGCGGCCGCCGTTGAGGATGCTCACGTTCGTGATGCCGTGCAGCCGGAGCTGCCAGTAGGCCCACGCCGCGAACCAGTTGTTGTTGTCGCCGTACAGCACGATGTGCGTGTCCGGGCCGATGCCGGACTGGCTCAGCAGCTTGGACAGGTCCTCGGGCGAGGCGATGTCGCGGCGGATCCCGTCGGCCAGCTGGCTCGTCCAGTTCCAGCCGACCGCGCCCGGCAGATGGCTCTGCTCGTAGGCGGCCGTGTCGACGTCGACTTCGACGAAGCGCACGTTCGGATCGTTCAGGTGCTGCTGCGCCCACTCGGGGCTGACCAGCGCGGTGTCGCTGGAGTAGCCGGGAACCCCTGCGGGGACGTCCTCTCGAGTCTGGGTAGCGTCAACCATGGTCGTTTCTTCTCCGGTGGTGGCGTGCCGGCGACGGCGCGTACGGCACGGGGAGTGACGGGAACGTCTGGGGAGTGGCGCGCCGCCGCCGCAGCGGACGAAGGAGCGGATCGACTTCCGCTAGGGAAGCGCGCCCTCTTCGACCGCGAACGCGCGGAGACGCTCGGTACACGCGCAGGCCAAGCGGTCCGCCTGCCGCACGATCCACGGATCGACCCGGGGGAGTCCTCGATCCGCAGCTCCGGCCCGGCGAGCCCTCGGTCAGCTCGATGCCGTCGCTGTTGCGGTAGTCGGCCATCCAGTTCGCCTGGAGCTGCACGACCGCGCCGATCGACGACCGAGCGGGAGAACGACCAGTCGACGTACTCGTGGTTGAGCTCGTCGACGAGGTCGCGCACGCGGTGCGTTCGTGCCCAGCGGCAGGCGCGCGATCAGGTGCACGACACGAAGCTCCGCGAACGGATCACCCAGCTCGGCCACGATGGGCGGCTGGACGTTCGGGTCGGGCAGGCCTGCGACTTCGCGAAGGACGAGCACGGACGGATGCGACTCCCGAGACAGCGGTGGATCTGGGAGCGCGAGGCTATCACACGCTGCCTAGCCGCGACCCTGCGGATGCGCCGGTCCCGCAACGGCTCCCCGTTGCGTGGCGGAGAGCGCGAACAGCACCGTCAGCGCCAGCACGGCCGGCACCGATGAGCGCCATGGTGGCCGCGCCGCCGATCGAGTTCGAGCAGCACGCCGCCCAAGGAACACGCCGATCGGCGTGCAGGCCGATCGAGAGCATCCGCGCCGTGCTCCCGACGCGCCCGAGCAGTTCGTCCGGCGGGATGGTGGCGCGCAGCGTCACGTAGCTGATCAGCACCTGGGCGCTCGACACACCCGCCGCGATCGCGGCGACGACCGCACTGGACGACCGGCTCGTGGACGACGGCGACGACCGATGACGCACGCGCCCGACCGCGTTGGCGACCAGCATCACCATGCCGAGGCGCTTGCGCGAGATCGCGACCGGCCACGACGGCACCGCCGGTGTAGCCGAGCCCGTACGCCGAGAGGATCACGCCGAGCGATCTGCGGGTTGGCGTGCTGGTCGATCGTGAGCAGGTAGATCAGCGCGTTGGTCGATCGAGGCGGTCACCACCGATGTAGCGCTCCAGTACGCGATCACGACCCGCAGCGTGCGGCTCGTGGACCACGAACCGCAGTCCCTCGGCGATCTCCGCGACCAGGTGCGTCTCGCGCGCCGCGCGTGCCTGCTGGAAGCGGCCGCCGCACCAGGGTCAGTGAGGCCGCCGAGACCGCGAACGAGACCGCGTCGATCGCGAGCGTCGGCCCGGCGCCGATGGTGCCGACGAGGATCCCGGCCAGCGCCGGACCCGCGATGAAGCTGAGGCTGAGGATCGCCTCGATCGTGCCGTTGGCCCGCGCGACCTGCGACACGACCGACGAGGCTCGGCACGGACGACGAGAAGCCGGCCATGAAGAGGACGCGCAGGGCGTTGATCGGGCCGTGACCAGCAGGATCACCGGCCATACGTGTTCCAGCCGGCGAGTACGGCGATCGGGATCAGCGCCGTCAGCAGCGCGCGACCGACGTCCGCCCAGAGCATCAGCCGCGGCGGTCCCAGCGGTCGGCGAGGGCGCCGGCCGGCAGCCCGAGGAGGAGGTCGGGACAGCGTCTGGAGCGCGCCGACGAGCCCATCGCGACGCCCGGAGCCCGTGAGCCCGAGCACGAGCAGCGGCATGGCCGTGAACGTGACCGCGTCGCCGAACGCGGAGACGCGACTGCCCGGCGAGCACGATCTTGAAGTCGCGATTGCGCCAGAGCAATTCCTCGGCCGGCGACTCGATGCGCCGCGGGGCCGCCAGGTCCGCGATGGCCGCCGCGGCCTCCAAACCCGCCTGGGCGGGTGAACCGCCGGCGGTCGACGTCTCGATCCCGGCCGCCGAAGGGGCGCGGGCAGGCGCGTCGGGCTCCACGCTGCTCACCCCGCCAACGCTATCAGGTCATCGCAGAACGGCGCCGAGTCAGGAGTGGCGTGGAGCGAGGTGACCTCGCGGGCTCCTACCGCTCTTCCGATCGGTTCGGCAGGAGGCGGAGAGTCGTTTCCAGCACTTCCGGGCGCAGCATCGACGGGGTCGACGGGTCGCTCGCATACTTCTGCGCCAGTCCTCGCGAGCATTCCGCGATGGCGCGGGGATCCTCCACGAGTTCCGCACGAACGGGGACGCGGCGGCCGGCCACGTGGACTGCGCCATGCGGGTCACGCAGGAGATCCTGGTACCAGCGCCCGTGCACCCCTTTCACGGACCGCACGTAGGGCACGCCGTGCTCGACGACGATCCAGATGATGGCGGCGTGGGTCCCGCCGGAGGCGGATCGCGTCTCGATCTCCACCTCTTCCGTTCGACCGAAATCGTCCAGGACGTCCTCCGCGAACGATTCGGTCCGCGCCGGCTCGCTCACGGCTCGATCTCCACCCGCTCTTCGCTGGTGCCCTGCGGTCCGCGCCGCAGCGTCAGGTAGGACCCCGGCGGCAGCCCGGAGAGCAGCGGCCGGACGGTGTCCACGATCCGGTCGGCGTCCGGTCCCAGCATCCGCATCCCGAAGAATCCGGGCTCGAGCACGTTGGTCTCGTACATCCCGGCGCCGGTCTCGTCGAGCGCGGCGATCAGGCGGTTCTCCAGGTCGAAGACCCGCTGCTGTTCGCGCTCGTTCTGGAAGCCGCGGTCGCCCAGTCGCACCCAGGCGGTCACGGCCGGTTGCCGCTCCACGAACGGCTCGTCCGCGTCCGGGGACTCCTCCCCGGCTCCACCGAAGAAGCGACGCAGGAAGGTCATGGGCGGCTCTCCTCTGCCCTCATCGGGTCATCCCGTCGCGCGCAGCCTAGCGCCTTGCAGCAACGGCAGCGCGGTCGAGTGACACGGGCACCCAACGCGGAAGGGCCGCCCACGGGAGTTCCGGAACCGGCTCGATGCGACGACGAGGGGCCATTCGCGACCCCGCGCCGCTCACCGCCAGCGGGTGAGAATCGTCTCGCGGCCGAAGTGTCCGACCATGTACGGCGCCAGCAGCGCCAGGACGGCGAGGCTGGTTCGCCGCTCGCACATCGCGGCCACCGTGTAGACGGCGATCGCCGTCGACCAGCCCGCGATCGTGATCTGGGCACCGATCGCCGCGGCAAGCGCCAGCCCGGCGCCGGTCACCACGAGCACCTCGATCGGACGCCGGCGCCGCCAGGCGAGCGGGACAACGGATCCGATGTTGACGGCAAACGCGGCCGCAGGGGACGCCGGCCCCGGCCGGCGCCGGGTTCAGGATCATGGCAAGCGAGCCGAAGGCCGCAAGTCCGGACGCGAGCAGCACGTCGGCGGTGAAGGGCGGCAGCGTGCGCAGTCGCCGCGCCGAGGACGTCGAACTCGGAAATCGGCGGCAGACTACCGATGACGCCGCGGCTCGTCATCCCCCGTTGGGACGGATCGATCGATGGGCCTTCCTACCTCGGGAGGACGACCGGGCCAGCGCTACAGCAGCTCGCCATGCGCAGAGGCGGTGGGCTCCCCGTCACGCGGCCGGGGTTCCTCGCCGGGGCCGTAGACAGGCGGCGTCGTCATCCCTCGTCGAGGACGGGCAACGGCCCGCGCGACTGGCCCTCCAGCGCGCCGACCCCGTACGGCACCCACTTGGACGGATCCTGGAGCCGGTGCTGCTCGACGTTTCCGCGGGCGTGGATCTGCTCGAAGCCGCGTGGCTCGATCCACATCTGGTCGCCCTGCAGCAGCGAGTGCACGCCGCCCTGGCCGGGCTCGGCGACCGGCCGGCGGCAGTAGTCGCAGGTCGATCGATCGTGCGGCCGGTACTCGATCGGCTCCTCGTAGGTCGTGATGTAACCCTCGTAGTTGCGCAGCACGACCTTGTGATCCGAGTAGCTCAGCAGATAGTTGGGCGCGACGGGGATCTTCCCGCCACCCCCTGGCGCGTCGACGACGTAGGTCGGCACGGCGTACCCCGACGTGTGGCCGCGGAGGCCCTCCATGATCTCGATGCCCTTGCCGACCGGCGTCCGGAAGTGACCGCTGCCCTCGACCAGGTCGCACTGGTAGAGGTAGTAGGGCCGGATGCGGTTGGCCACCAGCTTGTGGACGAGCGCCCGCTGGATGTTCACGCAGTCGTTCACGCCGGCCAGCAGGACCGACTGGTTGCCCAAGGGGACCCCCGCCCGAGCCAGCCTGTCGCAGGCGCGGGAGACCTCGGGCGTGATCTCGTTCGGGTGGTTGAAATGGAGGTTCATCCAGATCGGGTGATAGCGCCCGAGCATTTCGCACAGCTCGTCGTCGACCCGCTGGGGCAGGAAGACCGGGACACGGCTGCCGATCCGGATGATTTCGATGTGCGGGATCTCGCGGAGGCCGCGAATGATCGACTCCAGGAGCTTGGGCGCGAGTGTCAGGCCGTCGCCGCCACTGATCAGCACGTCACGGACCTGGGGCGTGTGGCGCAGGTAGTCGAGTTGCGCCTCGTGCTCGCGGCGGTTGAAGTTCTGCGACGCGTCGCCGACGATCCGCGATCGGGTGCAATACCGGCAATAGCTGGCACACTGCGTGGTGACCAGCATCAGGACGCGGTCGGGGTAGCGGTGGACGAGGCCGGGCACGGGCGAGTGCCGATCCTCCGCGAGCGAGTCCTCCATCATCGCGGTGAAGGCCTGCTGCTCTCGGCCGAGCGGAATGACCTGCTTCCGAATCGGGTCGTCAGCGTCGTCGGGGTCGATGAGGCTCAGGAAGTACGGCGTGATGTCGACGCGGAACTTGTCCGGCGCGGACAGGCCCTCGCGCTCGTCGTCGGTGAGGTTGATGACGCGCTCGACGTCGGCGAGGTCGTTGACGCGATTGGACATCTGCCAGCGCCAGTCGTTCCACTTCTCGTCGGGCACGTCGGCCCAGATCGAGGCGCGGCGGCTTACCGCGGGCCGGCCATCAGGGCCCAGCGCCCCCGCGGGATCCCGGGGGTTCACGAAGGGCGTTTCGGCCCGCTCGACCTGGCTCACGCTGCTCTCCACGAACTCGCCCTCCGGACCCGACCGTGCATAAAGCCTATGCACGCTGGATGAGCCGCGATCATAGCGCACGGCCGTGGGCGGTCGGCGACCAGAGCGGTCTCGCCTCGTGCGGATCGGCGCGAATCCGCTGACAGCGACGCGGGGGGCGGGGCGAGCGCATGAACTCGAGGAGAAGATGGCCGCGCCGGCCGAACTGGACGTTGGGCGGGGGCACGGCCGGCCCGGGTTTCGCCAGGTCGTGCGCGGGGAGCACGAGTCGGCGAGGTTGCGGCCGGAGATGGGCGTCCGGACGGGTGCCGGTGCCGGCTGGCCGGCCGGGTTTCGCCAGGTCGTGCGCGGGGAGCACGACTCGGCGAGGTTGCGGCCGGAGATGGGCGTCCGGACCGTGCCGGTGCCGGCTGGCGGGCCGGGTTTCGCCAGGTCGTGCGCGGGGAGCACGAGTCGGCGAGGTTGCGGCCGGAGATGGGCGTCCGGACCGTGCCGGAGCCGGCTGGCGGGCCGGGTTTCGCCAGGTCGTGCGCGGGGAGCACGAGTCGGCGAGGTTGCGGCCGGAGATTGGGCGTCCGGACGGTGCCGGTGCCGGCTGGCGGGCCGGGTTTCGCCAGGTCGTGCGCGGGGAGCACGAGTCGGCGAGGTTGCGGCCCGAATTGGCCCTCCGGAGGGTGCCGGGGCCGGCTCGCCGGCCAGGTTTCGCCAGGTCGTGCGCGGGGAGCACGAGTCGGAGGGAACTGGGGGCGTGGGGCCGAACGGGACGTTGGGCGGGAGCGCTGCCGGCAGCCCGCGCCAGGTCGTGCGCGCGCGGGGGGCGCAAGGTTCGATTGGGTCGGGCCGCGGCGGGCGGTGCCCCTGGTCGGATCAGGCGACGGGCCTCCGGATCACGCTCGCGCCGACGCCGTGCGCTTTGATAGACTCCGGCCGATGGAGCGTCTCCAGCGGCTGGGCGTCGTGTTCGCACTCCTGCTGTTCGGTTTCGTGGTCGTCTGCCTGTACGGGGCCATCAGCGGCCAGTTGCAGGCCAACCCGAACGCGGCGCCGATCGCATACATCGTTGCCATCCTCGTTGCCGGAGGCATGGTTGCCCTCCTGCTCCGCGTCGCGCTCGTTCCGGACAGGCGCTACACGGCGTGGGTGAAGCGGTTGGTAACGAACATCAACTCGCGGTACCTGTTCGGACTGCTGCTGGTCGTCTGGGGAATGGCGATGAGCCTTCTCGCCGTGCAGAACTTCACGTCGACGCAGGTCGGAGGGCTCGCCCTGATCGGGTTGTTCGCCGGGTTCTTCATCTTCATGGGATTCTATCTGGTCGGTCATCGGGGAGTAGCCCGCATGAACCAGCGTGGCCAGGGGGTTGCCGAGTACGCGCTGATCCTCGCCCTGATCGTGGTCGTGGCGATCGTCGCGCTGGTCTTCCTCGGCACGAACATCAGTGGCATCCTGTCCACGATCGCCGCGCGGATCTGAGCGCATTCCGCTCGCAGGCTCACCGGCCGGCGGCAGGCCCGGCGAGCCGCGGCAGGGCCAAAGCCATCCGCAGGCGTCCCAAGCATGTTCTCCGTGCGTCGTCTCCTGGGCCGAGCGGGGCATTTCGCGCGGCTGGGGCATCATGAGGCCACCGCCAGCGTCCGACGGAGGCTCGTTGCCGCGCCGGGGCGGGCGTGCCGGGAGAAACGATGCGAACCGTCCACCTGACCTGGGATCCCGCGGCCGATCGATTCACCGCGGTCGGCTCACACGCCGAGCAGAAGATCCCGATCAACGCGCCGCACATGGAGCCGAATGCACCCGCGACGGGTTTCTCCGCGGCGGAGTTGCTGCTGGCCGCCGCCGGAGCGTGCGCCGCCTGGGACGTCGTCGAGATCCTGCGGAAGCAGCAGCAGGAGGTCCACGGCATCAACGTCACCGTTGACGGCGAGCAGGACTCCGTGCCGCCGCACGGATACCGGCGGCTGACGTTGCGCTTCACGTTCCGTGGCAGCGGCCTGGTGGAGGAGAACCTGCGCCGCGTGGTGCGCCTGAGCATCGATCGCTACTGCTCGGTCATCGACACGGTGCGCGGTCGCGCGGAGATCGCGGAGGAGATCGAGGTCATTGACACCGATCGCCCGACTGACTGACGGCGACGTGAAAATTCGCACTGCCGCTGCGGGGGCTCCGGGCCCGGAGGCGAGTCGGGGCCCAGTTCGCCGGTTGCCGGCGGCTCCGCGGAGAGAGGCCGCTCGCCGGTTGCCGGCGGCTCCGCGGAGAGAGGCCGCTCCACGTTCCGCGGCGAATCCACGCACATGACGGTTTTCGCGCGCCTCGGGCGCTACTGCGCTCGGCACCGCTGGTGGGTCGTGGCGGCATGGGCCGTCCTCGGCCTGATCGCGCTGCCGCTCGCACCGCGCGCGCCGGGGGCACTGCAGCCCGGCGGGTTCGCGCTGGAAGACCTCGATTCCGTCCGAACGCTGAACCTCCTCGAATTGTCGGTCGGGCTGCCGCCGTCAGCGCTGGTGATCGTCATCCAGGGCAGGAACGGGCTCCACGCAGGCGACCCCGCGTTCGAAACCGAGGTGGCGAACGCAATCGCCGGGGTGCCGGGCGCCCAGCACGTGGTCGGTGTGCTCACCCACACCCTCGCGCCGCGCCAGGTCAGCACCGACCGCACGACCGCCTACGAGACGGTGGCCCTTGACCTGTCGCCAGACGATTCGCCGCAGGCGCTCGCGCCGGTCGAGGCCGCCATTCGCCCGCAGCCGGACCTGGACATCGGGCTTGCCGGTGGACCCGCCTTCTACGGCGATGTCCAGAAAGTGTCGGAGCAGGACCTCCAGCGGAGCGAGCTGATCTCCCTGCCGCTCGCAGCCCTGGCGCTGCTGCTCGTGTTCGGGAGCGTCGTGGCGGCGGGCGTGCCCGTCCTCGTGGGCGGGTTGTCGGTGCTCGTCGCGCTCGCGGCCATCTTCATCGCCGCGACGCTCACGCCGATGAGCATCTTCGTGCTGAACCTTGCGACGCTGCTCGGGTTCGGCCTGGGCGTCGACTACGCCCTGCTGATGTCGAGCCGCTTCCGCGAGGAGTTGCGCCGCCGGGGAGGAGGGCGTGGAGCCGACGGTGGACCGGACCGAGCGGTCATTGAGGACGCGATCGAGATGACGGTCGCCACGGCCGGCCGGGCGGTGTTCTTCAGCGGGATCACGGTGCTGCTCGGGCTGGTCGGGCTGATGCTGTTCGAATTCATGGTTCTGCGGTCGGTCGGGATCGCGGGGGCGATCGTCGTGGGGTTTGCGGTGTCGGGTGCGCTGACGCTGCTGCCGGCGGTGCTGGCGATCGTCGGGCCGAGGATCAACTCGCTCCCCGTCAGCGCGTTGCGTGGCTGGCTTGGCGGGATGGTGCGCCGGCGGCGCGCGGCGGTGGGGAGCGGCGCGGCGGTGGGGAGCGGCGCGGCGGTGGGGAGCGGCGCGGACGGTGGGGAGCGGCGCGGCGGTGCCCATCTTCTCTCCCGAGTCGTCCGTCAACGGCGGCGGCGGCAACGGCGCCTGGTGGCGCCTCGCGAACCGCGTCATGGATCACCCCGTCGCCGTCTTCGTGCCCACGCTGACCCTCCTGATCGTTCTGGGATCTCCGTTCCTGCATGTCCGGCTGAACGCACCGGATGAGACCATCCTCCCGACCGCCGTTCCGAGCCGGGTCGCCTACAACTCCCTCGTCCAGCACTTCCCGATCGGCGAGTTCTCGCCGCTGATGCTGGCCGTCCACACGGTCGGGCCGGCGACCGACCCGACGAACGTCGCCTTGCTCTACGACTACTCGCGCAAATTGGCGGCCGATCCGCGCGTGGCCCGCGTGGACGGGATCGTCAACATCGACCCTCGACTCACCAGCGCCCAGTACCAGTTGATCCTCTCGGCGCCGGGCGGGCCCGCGGATCGTTACACCGCCGACGTCCTGTCACACACGACCAAGGGCGACCTCACCGCGTTCACGGTCATCACGAACTACGCCCCCAATCGCCCCGCGGCGCGATCCCTCGTCGCCGATCTGCGCGAGCCGGGCTCGGCCCTCGCTCCGCCGCCGGGGCTCACCGTGTCCGTCGGCGGCGGCGCGGCCGAGGTGGTCGATGTGGTCAACCGGATGGCGGCCGACTTCCCGAAGACGGCCCTCTTCATCCTCATCACCACGTATCTCGTGCTGTTCGTCCTCCTGCGTTCGGTCGTGCTGCCGGCGAAGGCCATCGTCATGAACGGGCTGTCGATCCTGGCCAGCTTCGGCGCGCTCGTCTGGATCTTCCAGGACGGCAATCTCTCGGGGCCGCTCGGGTTCCCGCCACTGGGGTTCGTCGAGACCACGCTGCCCGTGCTGCTCTTCTGCGTCCTGTTCGGCCTGTCGATGGACTACGAGGTGTTCCTGCTGAGTCGCATGAAGGAGGTCTACGACCGGACCGGCGACAACCGCGAAGCGGTGGCGCGCGGCCTGGAGAGGAGTGGACGGATCGTGACGAGCGCGGCGCTGATCGTCGTGCTGGTCGCGGGCTCCTTCGCATTCGCCGAGATCGTGCTGATCAAGGCGGTCGGGCTGGGCGTCGCGATCGCCGTCGCGCTCGACGCCACGATCGTGCGTGCCCTGCTCGTCCCGTCGACGATGCGCCTCCTCGGCGATTGGAACTGGTGGGTGCCCGACCGTCTCAGGCGCTGGATCACGACGCGGCTGCCGCTCATCGAGGGCGCGACGCTGGTCCAGGTCGTGGCGCTCGCGCTGATCGGGCTGCTCGTCCTTGCCGGCTGCTCGTCCTCTGGGGCGGTGCTCGCCAACCCGACGCAGCCGGTGCCATCGCTGGCCTCGCCCTCGCCGACGCCATCGCGGCCGCCCGACCCGCAACCGGTGGTCCTTCCCCGCGACGACTGCTGCGCATGATCGGATGACGGAGTGGTGGTACTACACGGGCCACCTGCAGGCGGCCGATGGACGCCATTTCGGCTTCGAGTTCGTGATCTTCCGGGCCGAGCGGGGGGCGTTCCCGGTGACGTGGGCATCGCACCTTGCGGTCACCGACGAGGCCGGGAACCGATTCCTGTACGACCAGCGGTCCGAGGTCGGGCCGCAGGTGAACCTCTCGACCGGGGCGCCGGGGTTCAACCTCGCCATCGCGGGACAGCTCATCCCGGGCGTTCGGGCGGCCGGTGCGGTTCCCTGGACGATGCAGGGCGCCGGGGGCGTTGATCGGCTGAACGCGCTGGGGTCGAGCGCGAGCGGCGCGACGAGCAGCGCCTCGCGCGCCAGCTTCGGCATCAACCTCTCCGTCGACGCGGGCCGGCGGCCGGCGGCGCTGCACAACGGGAACGGGTGGGTCGACTTCGGGTCCGCGGGCGGCTCCTACTACTACTCGCGGACCAGGATGGGTGCGACCGGCACGCTGACGCTCGACGCGGCGACCCTGCCGGTGACCGGCGATGCCTGGTTCGACCACCAGTGGGGCGACTTCATCGCGGTCGGGGGCGGCGGCTGGGACTGGTTCGCGCTCAACCTCGGCGATGGCACGGACGTCACGCTCTCCATGGTCCGTGCCGCGGACGGGACCTATCCCCTGGTCTACGGAACACTCGTCCACCCGGACGGAACGACGGAACACCTGGCCGACGGCACGTTCGCGGTCGCCGTTGCAGCGCATTGGACATCGCCTGCGACGGACACAACATATCCCGCGGGCTGGCGGATCACGATTCCCGGGACAGGGCTGACTGTCGACCTGCGGCCGACGGTCGCGGCACAGGAACTGGACACGCGCCGCACGACCGGCGTCGTGTACTGGGAAGGCTCGCAGGTGGTCACAGCGACCCGGAACGGGGGGTCGATCGGCGGCCAGGCATACGTCGAACTGACGGGGTACGGGCCGGGTTTGGGCACGGGGCGCTGAGGGTTGCACCGGCAGAACGCCTACGTTGGCGACTACGGTGTCCATCTCCAGATTACCCCGTAGGAATGCCTGTCCGACGCCGACCTCGACCGTGCCTTTGGTTGGCTTCGAGACCTCCCAGTGCAATCCTTCTGCAAAGGTGCCGTGCAGACGCTGTTGTTGAGAAGTCGCCTCGGCAACGCCGTCCCCCTCGCGGTTGGCGCCACTCCACCTTCGCACATGGACGAACGGCGCCTTTCGGCGCCGTTCGTCCGGGAGGGAAATGCGGGGGCGGGGACCCGCATTCAGGGAGTGTTCAGGCGGCGACTTCCTCGGGCGTGGCGGCCTGACGGCCTGCCCGCATGACGAAGCGGATGAAGAGCCAGGCGCCCGTGCCGGCGAAGAGCAGGAGGCTGATGATCAGGATCGGCCATGCCAGCGCATTCACCACGGCCGGGGAACCACCGTCGCTCGCCGTCAGGGCGGCGGGCAGCCCACCGAGGCCCACGGTCGAGAGCCGATCGACCTGGTCGGCGGCCTCAACGCCGTAGAGCTGCGGGACGACGTAGAGCACCGACGAGATCACCAGCAGGATGCTCACCCAGCGGAACGCGACCGGGTCGTCGTCGGAGTCGCGGAGGAACTTGACCGTCAACGCCCAGAGGAGGACGACCGTTGCGAGTGGCGCCGTGATCGGCAGTCCCAGTCCGATATAGAGGTCGGGGAACAGGAAGATGGTGGCAAGGGCGAGCGTGACGAGCATCAGCCCGTCCCGGATGAGCACGTAGCTGAGCCACCAGACATCGGCCCCGAACCGGAGCGTCAGCGTCTGGAGGAACCGGATGATGTAGGGCCGTGCAAAGTGCATGACCAGTGTCATGGTCCACAGGATCGGCAGCACTGCCGCCGCCGAGAGGACAAGGAAGCCCTGGCCTCCAGTGGTAAGCGCGGTGGCGAGATCGTCGGCGCTCATGGGATCCTCCTAGACCTCCGTCGGCCGGGGCCGCCGGACGCTTGTCTGGCGCAGGTTGTAGATCACGGCGACGAGCCCCAGAACGCCCATGATTGCGGCCGAGAGGTAGCAGAGCGGCAACGCCACGTCCGTGTTCTGGGAGCTCACGAAGATCGACGACAACCACTGTGCCGTGGGGTTGTCGATCGTGGTCATCTGCACACCGAGGATGTAGGGCACGAGATAGAGCGTTGCCCCGAGGCCGAGGATCAGCGACTGGGTCTGGAATCCCCGGGTGTCCGCCTCCGACTTCTGCATCAGCTGTATGAGCAGGACGACGAAGACGCAGACCGTCGCCAGGCCGCCGGTGATCGGCAGGTCCTTGCTCGCGACCACGTCCGGGTAGAAGAAGATGAACCCGCCCAGGAAGAGGGACACGATGAGCAGCTCGCGCAGGCCGATGTAGATGATCCACCACAGGTCCGCGCCGAGGCGCAGCGTGAACTTCTGGAGGGCCCGCAGCATGTACGGGCGCGCGAGGTGGATTGAAATGACGACGATCCAGAACGCGACCAGGGCGGCCGCGATCGTGCCCTCGATGAAGCTCTCTCCGGCGTCGAAGAGACCGGAAACCTGATCTGGTGTCATCGCTGCGCTCCTGCGGTCTGCGAGGCCTGGATGGCCGTCGGTCCGTCCCCCGGCGGCGGTACGAGTGGTTCGGCGTTTCTGGGTCCGCGTCCGGCCACGACTTCGACCACACCGCATCGCGCGAGTGAGTCGCAGCGGAAGCAGCGGCTTGCCTCGGCGCGCGCGGACGCCTCGTCGAAACCGAGCTGGTTGGCGCGGAAGGATCCCTGTTGGTACATCGGGATCGGCGCGCGAGCCCGGGGCGCGGTCGCGAGGTTGACCGTCAGCCTGTTTTCCGGCGGCCGGGGATGGCGCACGGTTCGCATGATCTCGGCCTCGCCGTCACGGACGCCGGCCAGGTATTCGTGGATGGAGGCGGCGGCCCGGCGACCTGCGGCGACCGCGTCGATGATCGTCTTCGGACCGGAGACGACGTCGCCCCCGGCGAATACGCCGGCCCGGCCGGTCGCGAGCGTCCGCCGATCGGCCGCGATGCCGGCGAAGGCGCTGACCCCGATCCCGGCGCCTTCCGGGAGGATCGAAGGGTCCGGCTCTTCGCCGACCGCGACCAGCACGGTGCTCGCCGTGATCTCCATGTCGCTCCCGGGCACCGGCGCAAAGGCCGCGCGTCCGTTCTCGACCGCTCCGGTCGGCGCCTGTCGCTGGATGCGAACACCGCGCATCTGCGTGTCGCCGAGCACTTCCGTAACGATCGTCGCCGTCTGGACCGTGATGCCCTCGCGCTCCGCGGCCTCGATCTCCTCTTCCTGCGCGGGCATCTCATCGCGCCCGCGGCGGTAGAGGACGGTCACCGACTGTGCCCCGCTGCGGAGCGCCGAGCGCGCCGCGTCCATGGCGGTGCTGCCGCCGCCGACTACGATCACCTGGCCGGACAACTGGGGCTTCTCGCCGAGGTTGACCTGCTTGAGGAAGAGCGTGGCCGGAACGACACCGCCGAGCCCGTCGCCGGGCACGCCGAGGCGGCGGCTCTTGGAGGCACCGGTCGCGACAAAGATCGCCCGGTAGCCCCGCGTCTCCAGGTCGCCGAGGGAGAAATCGCGACCCATCGCGCTGTCGAGCTTCAGTTCGACGCCGAGCCCGACGATCCGGTCGATCTCTTCGCGCAGCACCTCGCGGGGAAGGCGGTACTCGGGAATGCCGATGGCCATCATGCCGCCGGGAACGGGCATCGCCTCGAACACGGTGACCGGGTAGCCGAGTCGAGCAAGGTAGTACGCGGCCGACATGCCGGCCGGCCCGCCGCCGACGATGGCCACCTTCTCAGGGCGGAGTTTCGCGGGGGGCGCCACGACCGGTAGGCGGCCGTGCTCAGCCGCAAAGCGCTTGAGCGTCCGAATGGCGATCGGCTCGTCCAGCGTTCCGCGCCGGCAGGCGGTCTCGCAGGGAGCCGTGCAGATCCAGCCGCACACCGACGGGAAGGGGTTGACTTCCGCCGCGACGGCATACGCATCTTCGTACCGGCCCTCGCGGATGAGCCCGACGTAGCGGCCGGCGTCCGTCGCCGCGGGGCAGGCGACCTGGCACGGCGCCTTCGGGTCATTGGCGGGCGCGACGTCGTCCATCATCGTCCGCCAGACCTGCCACGGCCGCGGGCGCTCCGACGCGTGCCACGGTTGGAGGCCGCTGAACGGCTCGGGATGGTCCGCCTTGAGGGATTCGAGCGTCACGGCCGACAACGGGATCCAGCCGCGCTCGCCCTCGGGTGGCGTCGTCACGGGTCCCTGCCTGGGCTGGAGCGGCGTCTCGGTCGGAAGCGTGTCCAGCGTCATCACGTCGACCGGGCATTCGCGGACGCACATGCTGCATCCGACGCACTCGCCGACCTGGACGGGGTACTCCATCATCCACCGGAACGGCACGCCGAACCCGCCGCCCGCCTCCACGCCGGGCTTGTTCGGCCGGCTCATGTCGAGTGCCTGCACCGGGCAGACATCCATGCAGACGCCGCAGTTGATGCAGTTCGAGCGATCGATCGTGATGCGGTAGCCCATTGAGCCCTCCAGGCGTCAGCGTGGACGCAGGATGGGAGGCGCGATCTCGATGCGCCACATGCGGCGGGATGGGACGTGGGACTGCTCGGCTGGGTGGGTAGGAGGGGCCATTCGGCCCGGTCCATCGGGGTGATCGGGCGGAGATGGACCGAGAGGGACCGCGGCGCCGCACGACGCCGCCTGACCTGATCCGACCCCGTGTTGGGTGCATTCTGTCGTCGGAGGTGCGGTCGGTGGCCAGGTTGTCGAGGCTGGCTTGGGGGATCTTGCCGATCCTTCCCGCCCTGGCGGCGGTCATGTTCCTGGCAGACAGCCGCGACACGGCGCGGCTGTGTCCGGACTATTCGACGGCGCTGCCCCCTCGACCCGAACAATGCCTGCCGACGCTGCTTCCCTCCGTCACTGGAGCAGACCCGGTCGCCATCGGGCTGTCCTGGCTGATCGTCGGAGTCGTGATCTACGTGGCCGTGCTGACGACGACGGCCGTCGTGCGGACTCGTGGTTTCGCTGTCCCCGGACCTGCGAACGATGAGGTCAGGCGCAACGCAGGCGACCGCTTGAACGCCGGCACCTCGGACCGACTGCCTCCGAGCGATCATGCGCAACAGTCTCGCCACACTCGCGCCGGTCGGAACCTGCGGCGTTTCCATCGATGACGCCCTCGGGCGCGACCCGGCGGTGCAGATGATCGACCGGGGGCAGTTCCGACCGACGGGCGACGGCCGGACGCGACGCGATTCGTTCTCGAATTCGGTCCGGGTCGGCCGGTAGAGACATGTTCGATCGAATGGGCGCCGCAGAGCCATGGCCTGCCCAGAGTCGCCCCATCAGGCTTCGGGGACGAGCCCCTCGCGGACCGCGCGCGCCGCGAGCTCGGTCCGGCTCTCGACCTGGAGCTTCTCGAGGATGTTCCGCAGGTGGAACTTCACGGTGTTCTCGCTGATTCCCAATTGCGCCGCAATCTCCTTGTTGCGCAGCCCCTTCGTGACCAGGCCCAGCACCTCGAGCTCGCGCTCCGTAAGGCGATCCGGGCCTGTCGGCCGGCCGGCGGCTCGATCCGGCCGCGCGAACTCCTCCAGGATCCGCACCGCCGTGGCCGGCGTGATCGCCGCCTCGCCGCGGCTCACCGCCTCCAGCATCCGCCGCAACTGCCGGCTCTCGAGGTTCTTCAGCAGGTACCCCTGCGCGCCGGCCTTGATCGCCGCGAACAGATCGTCCTCGTCCTCGCTGACGGTCAGCATCACGATGTGGACATCCGGATGCGCCGCCTTGATGCGCTGTGTCGCGCCGATGCCCGACAGCCCGGGCATCCGGACGTCCATCAGCACCAGCTCAGGCAGCAGCCGGTCCACGAGGGCCACGGCCTCCGCTCCATCGGCCGCCTGGCCGACCACCTGGTGTCCCCATGCCTCCAGCAGCGACCCGACACCGTCGCGAAACAGCGAATGGTCATCCGCGAGCACGATCCGCATGGGATCAGGCCACCTCCTGGGCCGAGGTGAGGGGCACGCGCACTTCCAGTCGCGTCCCGGGCTCCAGATTCTCCACCACCAGGGCGCCGCCCAGCGCGGCGGCTCGCTCGCGCATCGCCTGCAGGCCGAAATGCGGCCAGCCACGCTCGTCCGTGCCCCCGGGATCAAAGCCGAGCCCGTCGTCATCGACGCGGATCCGCAGGGCGCTCGCCTGGGTGTCGACGTAAATCAGCACGCGACTTGCGGAGGCGTGCTTCCTGACGTTCGTCAACGCCTCCTGGACGATCCGAAACGCCCCTGCCTGGGCCTCCGGGGAGAGGCGCGTCCGGCGCGCCGCCGGGCTCGCCTCGATCGAGGTTGCGAGCTTCGACGCGTCCGAGAACCTTCGCGCGTACTCCTCGATCGCGCCCACGAGGCCTGTCTGCGCCGGTATCGGGCTCGTCAGCCCCAGGATCGCCTCGCGAACATCCACGTAGACCGATCGCGCGGCGGCCGCCAACTGGCTCAGCTGGCCTCGGGCAGCATCGATCCGGCCGGCGGCGAGCAGTTCCTCCACCGCCTGGGACTTGGTGTTGACGTAGCCGAGCACCTGCGCCAACCCGTCGTGCATCTCTCGGGCAATGCGCTCGCGCTCGCCGCGGACCGCCATCTCCCGCAACTCGGCCGCCAGCCTGTCGTTCTCGATGGCGATGGCGGCCTGGCTTGCGAGCGACTCGAGGGTTTCGACCGCGTCGACCGTGAACGCGCGCGGACCGCGCGATCCGACCGCGAGCGTCCCGATCTCGCGTCCTCCGCGGCGAAGCGGGGCCGCGAGGTTCCCGCGCGCCATCTCGGCCCTGACGAAGCGCCGAAAGTCGCTTCCCTCCAGGCGTCCGTCGGGACTGAAGGCCTCCGCGGGGCCGCTCGAGGCGGCGAGCCGGAGCGTCGCATCCGGCCGCACGAGGATCAGCACCGCCACGTCGGCGCCGAGGAGCGACCTGGCGTTCTCGACGACCCCGTGCAGGATGTCGCCCGGATCGGTCAGCGTGGAGAGCGACATGCTGACTCGATGGAGCGCCCGCGCCGATGCTTCGCTCGCCTCGAGTTCGGCGTTGCGCTCGCGAAGCGTCCCGGCCAGGCGGTCGATGCTCCGAAACGCCAGTCTCGCCCCGAGGATGCCGATGACCGTGACGACCGTGACGACCGTGACCGTGTCCCACGGGAAGGGCAACGCCGGGTCCAGTAGGGTGTCGCTGAGGACCTCGACCGCGGCGATCGCCACGATCGAGAGCAGGACAGCCAGCCAACGGCGTCGCGTGAACATGGTGGTTGGCAAGCGTACGCCGCCGTCGCATTCAGCAGCCTCCGTGGCCGCGCGTCCGCGGCACTCACGACGTCCTGTGCCACTCTGTCGTGGTGCGAAGGGCGGCAAGCCCTGCCTGAGCACCGTCCCGCACGACCGATGGCGGTCCGTAGCAGTGCCGGTAGGCACTTCGGCGGCCCCCGGCTTCACGGCTACGCTAGGCCGCCTTGCCGGTCCGGCGGGCCGAGCCATGCGGGCACGCGTCCCGCGGTCCCGTGCCGGTAGCCCTGCGGAACGGCCTGCCCGGGCCGCCGCTGCATAGAGACTGATAGGGTGACCAGATGAGCGACATTCCCGCCAAGCGCCAGCGAGTACCAGGTTCAGGCCCGGCACGACCCGCTGATGTCCCCCACGTCGACTCCGACGAGGCGGGTCGATGGGACCTCTCCTTCCGGCCCTGGCGCAATGCCTTCGTTCCGGCGATCGCCCCGCCCGCGCTGGGCATCGCCTGGGCCGAGCTTCCGGTCCGCGGCGCCACGTTCATGATCGACCTGCTGATCATCCAGTTGGTCTGCAACATGATCGGCCAGGTGTTCCAGGCCGTCCTGTCCAACACGATCTTCCGGCAGGGTGGAGGTATCACCGACCAGGTGCTGCTGGGTTGGGGCGAGGCGTTCCTTCCGTTCATCGTGATCGGGATCGTCCTGGCCGGCACCTTCGTGTACTTCTGGCGAGTATTCCGGGCGAGTCCCGGCCAGATGGTGCTCGGCCAGTTCACGTTGCGCGATCGCGACGGTCTGTCGCTGTCGAAGCGGCGCGCGTTCATGCGCTGGCTGCTCCTCTACATGCCCGCCTGGCTGATCTTCACGTCCTCGTCCGCGGCCGCCTGGCTCCACTACGACATCAGCTCCGGCATCGATACGACGGGTGCCCAGGAGATGCTCGTCGCAGGGCCGGTGATCTGGTTCGCGTTCCTGATGTTCACGATCGGCCTCAGCAAGACCGGTCGCGGCCTGCACGACAAGGTCGCAGGTTCGGTCGTGGTCCGGCCGGAGGGCGCTGCCTGATCCGTCGGCGCGCTCGACGCGCCAAGTTTCGACTGCCCGGGGCCACGCTCCTCGCTTTGGGGAGCGTGGCCCGTTTCCCGCCCGCACGGAGCGGGAGAGGCGAAGGCAGCAGGTGGGACCTGCTTGACGCCAGTCGACTCCCGAGACCGGCAGGAGTGCGGTCCGGTCGTAGCACGCAGCAGGCGGCCGCAGGGCCCGGTGACGACCCTCGTTGCGCGCTGGCGAGTGCAGTGATCCGAGTCCACAGGTGGCGCGCCACTCGCGTGTTGCACCAAAACGGACGGTTGAGGCCTGACACGACGTCGCGCAGGCTGTCGTCCGGCGCCAGGTTGCACCATTCTGGATGCCGAACGCCGGTTTGGGCTCGAACAGCGGCCGCGATCGTCGCGGGAGCCAGATCCGGCGGACGGAAACGACCGAAAATGGTGCACGACGCGGAGGCCGACCGGAGTGCCGACCCTGTGACGCCGCGGGCTCGCGCACTCCCCGCCGAGCGGCGCCCTCCCCGCCGGGCGACGCACTCCCCGCCGAACCCGCGGCCACCTCAGCCGGAGATCAGCTCCCCGCCGTCCACCCCGAGCACGTTGCCCGTCAACCAGTGGGTCCCGCCCTCGGACAGGGCCACGATCGCCTGCGCGACGTCCGACACCGTGGTCATTCGGCCCATCGGGTTCTGGTCCATGGCGTGCTTGATCAGCGCGTCCCGCTCGGGGATCTGCATGAGCGCCGGCGTCATGGTCACGCCGGCCCGGATGGCGTTCACGGTGACGCCGCCGCCCGCCCGCGCCAGTTCCATGGCCAGTTGCCGGCAGTGCAATTCGAGCGCGCACTTGGCCGCGCTCACGGCGCCGTATGACGCGATCACGCGCGTTGACCCCTCGCTGGTCATTGCGTAGATCTTGGAGCCCTGCCCGAACATTCCGGCGCGCCACACCTCCTGCGTCCAATAGACGAGGCTGTGCGCCATCACGTCCAGCGTCATCTCCATGTTCCTGCGGCTGATCGCCTCGGCGGGGTCCAGTGCCAGGTACGGCTTGAGCGTCCCGAAGGCCAGCGAGTGGAGCATGACCCGCACGTACGGCGACGAGCCCTCTGCCCGCGCCACGGCGAACGCCTCCCCGAGCTGGCGCACGACATTCGCGCGGTGCTCGTCGTCGGCGGCATTGCCGTTGAAGAAGAGCCCCTTTCGGCCGTGCGCCTCGATGCGCGCCTGGATCTCCTCCACGTGCCGCTGGCCGGCCCGCCGGTCGAGGTGCACTCCGCAGATGTTGTAGCCCGCGGCAGCGAGCGCGAGCGCGGTCGCCTCGCCAAAGCCGCTGCTCGCTCCGAGGATCAGGGCCCAGGGTTGCCGGTTGTCGATCATGCGCTTGGCTCCTCCATTCGGGGCTGAGTCTAGAGGACGCGAATCACAGTCCGGAGGGGTGACGGCGCTGATCGTCCGGCCCGGCCGACAGGGTCGGGAGGGTCGGGAGTCACCTGACCGACAACGCCCGTGTCTCGGGGCCGACATACGACAGGCTCGGGAAACGCATCGTGTGCAGCCTCGAGAGCTCATCCGCCACCACCTCGTCGATGCCCTCGGACGGGATCGGCACGCCGTGGATGGTCGTCGGGTGCCAGCCGAGTTGTCCTTCGATGTCGAGCGACGTGGCCGCAGCGTGACGCCAGTTCCCGAGCTGCCGCTGAGCCTGGCGCTCGATCTCCTCGTCCATCATCGGGATCAGGCGTTGTGGGCCGAATCGACCCAGGAGAACTCGGAGGTCGAATGGCGCAGAACCATCTCGCCACTGGTCCTGATCGTCTTCGAGGTAGGCGTCCAGGATCGCTCGATCGTCCGAGAACCGTTCGAGGAGCGCGAGGCCGTGCTGGCGCATCCAGTCCCGGACGCGATCGCCCGCTCGCTCCGCGTCCGATGCGAACGCGGGCCCCATCGACCAGGTCGCCCCGGGTCGGTTGATGCCGCGCGCACCGGGTTGCCAGCACACGTGCGTGTCCTGCCATCCGGGAGGATCGGCATGGACCACGCCGCGCGCCGCGTCCGCCCCGGCGAGACGGGCCGACTGAACGCCGCAGATGAGGTGCGCCCGAGCCCGCTTGCCCGTGCCCAACCCCATCACCTGGACCACGTGGATGGCAGACTCGACCCGCCTGACGAACCCGATCCCGTGCTGCTCGAAGCCCTCGTTGCACAGAGGCGGCGCGAGTTCGCGGTCCACCCAATCGCGGATCACTCGCCACGCCGGGCTCGAGAGCCAGCCCTGCCCGCCCGCTACCCCTCCGCGTCCAACCGCTCGACCTCGGCCGGCGAGTAGCCCAGTTCGGCAAGGATCTCGTCGGCATGCTCCCCCGCCAGCGGCGGCGAGCGGCGGATCGACGCGGGCGTGCCGCTCAGTCGGAACGGGATACCGGTCAATCGAACCTCGCCCGCCGTCGGATGCTCGACCGCAACGACCATCCCGCGATCGGCCAGCGCCGGATCGGACAGGACAGACCCGATGTCGCGCACTCGACCGCACGGCACCTCGTTCTCGGTCAGCCGCTCGATCCACCACGCCGACCGGTGATCGGCGAACCGATCGGCCAGCACGCGCACCAGCGCGTCGCGGTGCCCGACACGGTCGCCGTTCGTCAGGAACCGGGGATCTGTCGCGAGTCCCGGCAGCCCGAGCGCGTCGCAGAACCGCCGCCACTGCACCTCCGAGCCCACCGCCACCGCGATCTCCCCATCGATGCAGGTGAACGTCTCGTACGGCGTGATGTTCGGATGGCGGTTTCCCATCCGACCGGGGACGGCACCTCCCACGAGATAATTGGCCGCCTGATTGATCAGCCACGACACCGTCGAGTCGAGCAGGCTGAGGTCGATTCGCTGGCCACGCCCCGTGGCCGGGCCCCCGGGAACCCCGTCTCGGGCATGCAGCGCGGCCAGGATCGACACGGCCCCGAGCATGCCCGTCGCGACGTCCGCGATTGCCACCCCGACCTTGGTCGGCGCGCCGCCGCCGGCGTCCGGCTGGCCGGTGATCGACATCAGACCCGAGACAGCCTGGATGATGAAGTCGAACCCGGGCCGGTCGGCGTCGGGGCCGGTCAGGCCGTAGCCGGTGATGGCGAGGTGGATGAGCCGCGAGTTGATCGATTGGAGCGCAGCGTCGTCGAACCCCATTGCCTCGAACGCTCCCGCCCGGAAGTTCTCGACCAGCACGTCGCTCCGGGCGATCAGCCGGCGAACGACCTCGCGCCCGGCGTCGGTCCGCAGGTCCAGTCGCAGCCCGCGCTTGTTGCGGTTGATCGACAGGTAGTAGCCGGACTCGCCGAGGTAGCCGGGCGCCGAGCGCGGATCCCCGGCGGCGTATTCGACGCCGGCCTCAGGTGCGCCGGCATATGGCGGGCCGTAACGACGGGTCGGGTCGCCGCTCGGCGGCTCGATCTTGATGACATCCGCGCCGAGGTCGCCGAGCAGCATCGTGCAGTACGGCCCGGCCAGGACCGTCGAAAGATCGGAGACGAGGACGCCGGAGAGCGGGCCGGTTACGGGTGGGCTGAGGTCGTCCTGCACGGGACGGATGCTATCCGAGCGCGGTCACCGGTCGGGCCTCGGACCGCGGTCGACCGCCGGGCCATGCCGGCCGGTCGAGCCTATGATCGGGGACGTGACACGCTCGGCAGTCGTGGGCCCTGAGCCGCCGCCCCCTGGCTGGCACATCGACCCGCCCGATTTCGTCGGAGTGGGGGCGCCTGGCTCGCGTGCCGCGTGGTGGGACGCGCTCGTGCATGCCCACCCGAAGGTTGCACGCCGGCCAGGCCGCCCCGCGGCCTTCCACTTCTTCGAGGGCGCGTGGTCCGTGGACCTGGGCGACGCCGAGACCGCGCGATACCGCGCGCTGTTCCCGCGGCCGGACGGTTCGATCGCCGGCGAGTGGTCGCCCGAGTACATGGTCGACTTCTGGGTTCCGCCGCTGCTCCACCGCGCCGCGCCCGCGGCGCGCCTCCTCGTGCTGCTCCGAGACCCCGTGGAGCGGTTCTCCTCGGGCCCCGATCCGCTCGAGCGGGCCCCCTCTGCCCCTTGGACGGCTCGCGCCAAAGCCGGGGCGAGCTTCCAGGCCGGCCTCTACGCCGACCAGTTGCTCCGCCTGTGGGCGGCGTTCCCCGGCCACCAGGTGTTCGTCCTCCAGTACGAGCGCTGCATGCGAGATCCTCGCGCCGAGCTGCGGCGCACCTTCGAGTTCCTCGGGCTCGACGCGGCGCCGGCGGATTCGATCGACATCGAGCGCGTCACGGGCGGGGCCGTGCCGCCTGCCTCCGGGGATTGGCCGCTCAACGAGGATCAGCGCCGGACGTTGGCCCGCGGGTACGCTCCCGAGAACCGGCGCCTCGCGGCGCTCCTCCCTGACCTGGACCTCTCGCTCTGGACAGCCGCATGACCCTGCGCCGTGCGATCCACCGCACCGCAGTCCGTGCCAGCCGGACCCTGCACCGCTGGCGTGGGCCGGGGGTGATGGGGCCCGGGGAACCGCCGCCCCGCACTCCGGCCGGGTGGCAGACCGGGCCACCCGACTTCGTCGGCATCGGCGCGCAGAAGGCCGGCACGTCCTGGTGGACCGCCCTCATCCACGAGCACCCGTCGGTGCGTCGCGTGGGCGGTGTGCCGAAGGAACTCCACTTCTTCGACCGGTACTGGGAGGAGCCGTTCGGCGACGCCGAGGGCGCACGCTATGCGCGCTTCTTTCCGCGCCCGGCCGGTGGGTTCGCCGGCGAGTGGACGCCGGGCTACATGCTCGACTTCTGGACGCCGGCGCTGATCGCCAGGGCGGCGCCGGCCACCCGAATCCTCGTCCTGCTGCGCGACCCGATCGACCGCTTCCGCAGCGGTCTGACGCACACGGACGACGCGTCGCGGCGTGATCTGCTCGACCGTGACGTGGCCGGCGCGTTCCAGCGGGGCCTCTACGCCCAGCAGCTACGCCGCCTCTTCGATGCGTTTCCGAGCGACCAGGTGCTGATCCAGCAGTACGAGGCGTGCCGGGCCGATCCGCGGCGGGAACTGGCGCGGACGTTCCGCTTCATCGGCCTGCCCCCGTTCGACGTCCCGGCGTCGAGGTTCGCCCGCGAGGTGAACCCGACCACCGCCCAGAAGGTCGAGCTGCGGCCGAGCCTGCGGTCGGCGCTCCTCGCCGGCTACGCCCCGGAGCTCGAGCAGCTGGCCGCGCTGGTGCCCGATCTCGACCTCACCCTCTGGCCATCGGTCCGCGAGGCAGGCCTGCGCTGAGGGTTACGGCGTCGTTACCTTGTCGTGGCATGCCGGCGATGACCCGGCGCGACCGCGACGCCTACGGTCCGGACGTGGGAAATCGGCTCCAGCTCCCGCCAGCCAGTCGAGGTTGGGACGGCGGAGACTCCCCGCAGAGAGGTCCGGCCATGTGCCCCGCCATCACGCATCGATCCATTCTCCGAACCCGGAGTCCTCGCGGCGGCGCCTGGCCGTCCGGTCCGCTGCTCCTCGCCGCGTGCCTCGCCGTCGTCCTCGCCGCGACCGCCTGCAGCGCCAGCATCACGCCGGCCCCCTCGCCGACGCCGACGCCCGCCGGACCCTCGATCACCGCCCCCGCGCAGCCCGGCACGACCGGTCAGCCGGTGACGACCGCAGCGCCGACCACAGTGCCGGCGACGACGCCGGCACCCACGTCGATCCCGACTGCCGCGGCCACCCCGAACCCGACGGCCGCTCCGACCGCCACACCCGCCCCGACACCGACCGCCACGCCGCTCCCCGGCGGCATGCAGGTCCTGAAGGCCGGGTCACGTGACACCTCGCCGGACGTGCCGGCGGCCGACCTGGCCAAGCTCGTCGCGGGCAACACCGCGTTCGCGCTCGACCTGTACGCCCGGCTCCGCAAGTCCGCGGGCAACATCGTCTTCGGCCCGTACAGCATCTCCACCGCCTTCGGCATGCTCGACGCGGGCGCCGCGGGCAACACCGCCAGCCAGATCGACCAGGTGCTGCACTACACCCTCCCGACCGACCGGCTCGACCCGGCCTTCAACGAGCTGTCCCTCCAGCTGGCAGCACGGCAGAACTCGAAGGTCCAGGTCTCGATCGCCGACCGGCTCTTCGGCCAGCAGGGCTACCCGTTCGAGCAGTCGTACCTGGCGGAGCTTTCCACCCAATTCGGGGCACCGCTGGCCGCGCTCGACTTCAAGCACGAGTGGGTGCAGGACCGCCTGCTCATCAACAAGTGGGTGGCCGACCAGACCAACCAGCGCATCAAGGACCTGCTCGTGCCGGGGCGATGTCATCGTCCGACGACCCGCTTCGCCCTGGTCAACGCCATGTACCTCAACGCGAAATGGGCGGACCCGTTCGACGCCAACGCAACCTCCAATCAGCCGTTCCACCTCGCCGGCGGCACGTCGGTGAACGTCCCGATGATGCACGAGCGACCCGACGGTTCCCATCGCGATCACGTCGGGCTACCAGGCCGTCGACCTGCCGTACGAGGGCGACCAGCTCTCGATGCTCGTCGTCATGCCGAAGGATCTGACCGCGTTCGAGGCGTCCCTCTCCCCCGCCGTCATCAACGGGGTCGTCGGATCGCTCAAGGAGCATTGGATCGGGCTGGATCTTCCCAAGTTCACGGTGCGAACCAAGCTGAAGCTGGCGGACACACTCAAGTCCATGGGCATGACCGATGCCTTCGACGGCGACGAAGGCCGACTTCTCCGGCATCGCCGACCCGGCCGAGATCGCGAAGTACGGTGACCAATCGCTGAGCGTCAGCGCAGGTCATCCACCAGGCCTGGATCAAGGTCGCCGAGAAGGGCACCGAAGCCGCCGCGGCGACCGCCATCATCGGCGGCGACACGACGGGTGGTGAGGGTCCGGAGATCTCCATCCAGATCGACCATCCGTTCCTGTGGTTCATCCGAGACCGCATCACCGGCACCATCCTGTTCATGGGCCGGGTGATGGACCCACGGTAGAACTCGCCTGCCGCCCTCAACGAAGAACTCGCCGCCGGAACTCCCCGGCGGCGAGCCGTTTCATCGTGCTGTCGCCTTCGGGGGCGCTTCCGGTGGCGCCCCGGCCCGGCATGCGACATCATCTCCGCATGGCCGACATCCACACGCTCATGACCGTCCACGCGCACCCCGACGACGAGACCATCACCACCGGCGGGGTCATGGCGCGGTACAGCCGCGCAGGTCACCGGGTCATCTGCGTGACCTGCACAGGCGGCGAGCACGGCGAAATCGTCGTGCCCGAGATGAACACGCCCGAGCACCACGCCCGCCTGGGCGAGATACGAGCGGAAGAGCTCAAGCGGGCGCTCGCCCACCTCGGGCCGATCGAACATCACTATCTCGGCTACGTCGACTCCGGCATGATGGGCACGCCCACCAACGAGGCGCCCGAGAGCCTGTGGCAGGCGGACCTCGAGGAGGCCGCCGGCCGGCTCGTTCGCCTGGCCCGTGAAACTCGCCCCGACGTGATCGTCGGCTACAACGATTTCGGCGGATACGGGCACCCGGACCATATCCGTGCCGCGCAGCTCGCCAAGCTCGCCTTCGAGCGCGCCGGAAACCCGGCGTGGTACCCGGAGCAACTGGAGGGAACTGGCCTCTCACCGTGGCGAACCCCCAAGCTCTACGAGAGTGTGCTCGACATGAGCCGCCGCGAGGAGCTGGCGGAGCGCCTCGCCGATCGCGGGATCACCAGCTGGATGACCGGGAACGAGAACGAGACCGAGGAAGAGCGAGCCGCCCGCATGGAGCACCTGGCGCAGATGGCTGCTGCCGCCGGCCCGAAGACGACGTCCGTGGACGTTCGCGACGTGATCGACGACAAGCTTGCAGCGCTTCGCGAGCATGTGACGCAGATCGCCCCAGACTTCTTTTTCGTCGCGATCACGGCGGACGAGTGGCGCGAGTTCCAGCCGACGGAGGACTTCACGCTCCGCGCGTCGTACGTGCCCGTACGGATCCCCGAGACGGATCTCTTCGCCGGCCTCGACGCAGCCGGGTAGCGAGGACCCGTTCGTCGCGGCTGGCCCGGCCGAGGCCCCGTCGAGCGACTGCTACCAGCCCAGGCCCGTGGACGCGTTCCGCACCGCCTTCAGGAGTGCCGCCCCGTCGTCCGTGGCGGGGTTCAGCAGGTTCGGCTGCGCCTGGTCGCGCATGACGAACGGGTGCAGCGTCAGTTGCACGAGCCGGTTCCCCTCGAACGTCATCTCCGGCAGGAAGCTCTCGCTGGTGTCGGTCCAGTAGTCCTGGTCGAAGATGAAGTTGCCCAGCGAGTACAGGACCACGTGCCCGTCGATGTCGTCGATCGCCCCCGCGAAGTGCGAGTGCGAGCCGAGGATCAGGTCCGCGCCGGCAGCCAGCCAGTCGGCGGCAAGCGAGCGCTGGCTCGACGTCGGGCTGCGCGGGTCTGACACATGCTGGACCGTGGCATCGATGCCCCAGTGCGGGAACACGATGACGACGTCGGCGGACTGCCGCGCCTCCTGGATCCGCGGCACGACGTACCGGTCATTGCACGGCAGTCCGCCCGCGCTGTTCGCACCGGCGAGCGCACCCACGGCGTCGCAGGCGATGATTGCCACGCGGGTCCCGCGGGCCTGCAGGTTGCTGATCTGCCCGGCCTGCGTGATGTTCTTCCCCGCTCCGCCGAACCCCAGGCCGGCCGCCGCCAGGTTCTTCCGGCTATCGGCGATGCCCGAGGCGCCTGCGTCGAGGATGTGGTTGTTCGCGATCGTGACCCAGTCGAACCCCGCGTTCGTGAACATCGGGAGCAGGCTCGGATCGCCGTTGAAGACATAGTTGTGCGCGTGGTACACCCAGTTGTCGGGGACCGGGGTCTCGAGGTTCGCGATCGACAGGTCGGCGCCCTGCGTGAGTGCCCGTACCGCGCCGGCGTTCCCGGTGAGCTGCACATCCGGCACCGGGTACCCCTTCACATAGCCGGTGCCGGTGTGATGGCCCGTGACGATCGCCGTGCCGCCATCGAACGGGTAGTCGACGCCCTTGCCGGCAAGGACGACCTCCCGGTAGACGCCACGGTCGAGGAACATGTCCCCGCCCGCGAGCAGCGTCCACGACTTCGACTGGTCCCAGGCCCCCGCCGCCGACGCCGGAAGGGAGATCGAGAGCGGCCACTCTCCGGCGTTCTTGACCCGCTGCTCTCCGAAGAGCGCCTTCCCGTCGATCGACAGCGCGCGGACCGCGGGCGTGACGTCCGACGCGCGCATGAACCCGAGCGCGCCCCCCTTGACGGCAGCGCGGGTGGCGGCCGCGCTGCCGGTACCCACCGAGCCGGCGACCTGGATGCCCAGCGCAGTCCCGATCGCGTCCCGATCGGCTGCGGGCACGATCACCTTCGTCCAGGTCGAATCCCGGCCCTCCAGCGCGGCGGTCAGCTGCTGCGTCGAGATGTCGGTCACCGTCGACCAGAAACCGACGACGGGCACCACGGGCATCGCCACCTCACCTGCCGGCGCCGGCGTCCCCGGGACGTTCGACTCGACCGGTACCGTGCCGACCGGACCCCCCGATCCGGGGATCTCGGTCGGACCTCCGATCGCGACTGTGGCGCCGGGCGCGACCGGCGACGCGGGCGGCGAAGGCGATCGACCGGGCGTCGGATTCACGGTCGACGAACTGCAGGCGACGAGCACAACCGCCACGACCAGGGGAATCAGCGCGACGCGGGCTGCGCCGGCCCCACCCGACCGACCTCGCAGGGTCCGGCCCTCGGGCTGCTCCTCCGCGCGGAACACCGCGCCTATTTCCAGTTCGGCGACGCGGCGCGGATCGCCGCCATGAGCACCTTGCCGTCGTCCGTGGCGGGGTTCAGGAAGTTCGGCTGACACTGGTCGAGGATGATGTCCGGGTGCAGCCGAAGCTGCACGAGCCGGTGGCCGACGAACGTCATCTCGGGGATCGCGCTCTCCATCGTGTTCGTGGACCAGTACTGGTCGAAGATGAAGTTGCCCATGGAGTAGATCACGCTCGTGTCGCCGATCTGATCGAGTCCGCCGAACCAGTGGGGGTGCGAACCGATGATCAGGTCGGCGCCTCCGGCCGACCAGTCACGCGCGAGCTGGAGCTGCTGGGGCTGGGGATCGCGAAGGTACTCGGTGGGGCCCCAGTGCGGGAACACGATCACGAAATCCGCATGCTGGCGGGCTTCCTGGATGCGCGGGAGGACGTACTGGTCGGTGCACGGGAGGGCACCCCAGCCGCTCGTGCCGCTTGCCTGTGCTGCGCCGCCCACCTTGACGCAGGCGATGATGGCGACTCGCGTCCCGTTCGCCTGGAGGTAACTGATCTTCCCGGCCGCGGCGGTCCCCTTCCCGGCGCCACCGTACGGGATCCCGTACTTCTTCAGGTTTGCCATCGTCTGCGCCATGCCCGAAGCGCCGTAGTCCATGACGTGATTGTTCGCGATCGTGACCCAGTCGATGCCCGCGTTCGGGAACATCTTCAGCTCCTTCGGCACGCCGCTGAAGACAGTGCCGCTGAGATGCCAGGATGGGTTGTTGATGACCGGGTTCTCCAGGTTCGCGATCGCGAGATCCGCACCCTGGACCAGTTGGCGCACAACCCCCTTGTTTCCCGTCCGCCGGTAGCTCGGCACCATCGCCTGCACCGACGATGGCGCACAGCAGTAGTGGCCGGTCACGACGGCCGTGCCGCCGTCGAAGGGGTAGTCGATGCCCTTGCCCTTGACGAGCACCGTGTTCTCCACGCCGCGGTCCAGGAACATGTCGCCGCCGGCGACGAGCGTCCACGACTTCGCCTGGTTCCATGCCTGGTCGATCGGGGCCGTGACCGTGACGACGAGCGGCCAGTTGCTGATCTTGCCGATCCGTCCCACGCCGAAGAGTGAGGCACCACCGAGCGCCAGCGCCCTGACGGTCGGACCGACGTCGGACGCGCGCATCAGCCCGAGCGCGCCGTTCTGGACGGCCGCCTCGATTGCCGCCGGATCCCCGCCCTGGACGGAATCGGGGATGGTGATCCCGAGTGCCCCTGCGATCGCCGCCCGGTCGTCGCTCGGGACGATGACCTTCGGATAGCTGGGATCCTTTCCCTGGAGGGCGCTTGTCAGCTCGCGCATCGAGATGCTGTCGTCCGTCGACCAGAAGTCCACGACGGGGACGATCGGCATCTGGAGCTGGCCGACCGGCGCCGGCGAGGCGGGTACACCGGAAGCGCCCGGGGCGGGTGTCTGACCCGGGGGCAGGCTTTCCGGCGGACCGGGAGACTCCCCGGCGGGCAGGGAGCCACCCGGGGCCCCGGACATGCCGGGCGCGGGGGAGCCGACTGCGTCGCTCGTCGCGCCGCTCGGGTGGGCGCTGGGACTCGGGCTCGCCGGCGGCGCAAGCGCCAGCGCCACGAACCCGGCGGCCCCGACCAGGAACAGGCCGAACATCAACAGGACGACGACGTACGAGAGGTTGACGCCGCGGCCGGAGCCGCCGGGTGCCGGAGGGCGCCCATCCCGAATCGGGACCGCCTGACGGTTGTTCGGAGTCTGCCCGCTGCCCTGGCCCGTCACCTCACCCGCCTCGCTTGTCCCTCTCGGCTGGTCATCGCCCGCAAGTGTGACATCACACTGCGGATCGGGCGATCGGGCGAGAACCCCGGGGCGGGCGCGGGGACATCGAACGGACGATTACCGTCGATTGTCAGTCCGGATCGGCCTGCCTACTGGTGCTCCTGCCGCGCCTGCTGAACGACACCGAGAAACACGCGGACCCCGAGGCCCAGGATGAGCAGGTCGAGAAGCATCTGCACCATCACGACGACGCGCGCCAACTGGCTGGTCGCGGCGATGTCCCCGAAGCCGACGGTGCTGAAGACGGTCACCGTGAAGTAGAGGGTGTCGGTGCGGGTCAGCGGGTTCGCGTTGAAGTTGCCCGGATCGGCCACCGCCATCACGTAGTAGATGGACGCGAACAGGAGCAGGAAGAGCGGCGTGGTCGCGGCGAGGCCTTCGATCGCCCTGATACCAGGGTAGGCGGCTCGGCTGATCGCTCGGAGTTGGTAGGTCGCGACCACGACCAGGATCACCAGCCCGGCCGTGAGCGACACCGCCAACGAGACATCGCCCAGGCGGTCGAGCGGCAGGATGTAGTAGAGGGCGATCAGGAACGCGGTCACGCCGAACGCGCGCAGCAGCCCCAGGGTAATGAGCCTTCTGCGATCGGCGGGCGGCAGCTCTCCGACCGGAATGTTCGTCATCACGGCGTCATGCTGCGTCGCATGCTCTTCCGCCCGAGTCCCACATGTGCGTGGCCCACCAGCAGCCGGTCACGGGCTCGGGCACTTGCCCGCTTCGGCCGCGATCGTCGCCGGTTCCGGTCGCCGAGGCTACTTCCCGCCGAGGATTTCGGCCTTCTTGGACTGGTACTCCGCGTCCGTGAGCACGCCCCGGTCCCGAAGGTCGGCGAGGCTGGCCAGGGCCATTGCCGTGTCCGCGGACATGGCGCCGGCAGCTGCCGGAGCGGCTCCCGGCCCGGCGGGCGCGGCGGCGGGCCCCCCTGCCAGGGCCTGCTCCTCGCCCATCTTGTGGGTCATGATCGCGTTCCGGAATTCCTCCGGCGTCGTGATCGTCCTGAACCGGTCCGCCCCGGCCTCACCTGACTGCGTGATGATCGACAGGTCGCCGTATTTGAGGGACTTGCCGAGTAGGCCGACGCCCGACTTGACGTCCGTCACTGCGCGCAACAGCGTCGCCGACGAGCGCCGGGAGACGAGGCCCTCCTCGCGGATGACCCGCAGGTTGGTGACGGCGAACTCCGCGGTCCGCCAGACGATGATGTTGTAGATGATCCAGGCCACGGCCACGACGATCAGACCAACGCGGATCAGGTCGAGCAGGTTGTTGAAGGCGCCGGTGATCCCGCTCGTGGAGTCGCCTTTGAACCAGTTGATGAGGTAGGCCAGGAGGAGCAGGAGCACCGGCCTGATCGAGTCCCGGAGCGGGGCGATCCAGTGCTTCTTGGAGCTGAACTCGATGCTCTCGTTCGCGATGAGGTTGTGGGCGATGGACACGGTGGAACGTTCTCCTCAGGTTCGGTGGCTGCGGCCGGGTCGGCGTCACCCCTGACGGCGTTCCTTGCGACGCTGGCGCGACCGGTACCAGGCCACGAGGATTCCGGTGGCTGCCCCGCCGATCACGGCGATCAACCCCCCGACGACGAATCCACCGGAATAGTTGATGGCGTTCAATACCACCATGATTGCCCAGGTGGCAAGCGCGGTGACGAAGACTAGGACCATGTGACTCCCTCCGTGGGTCCGGACCGGCGCAACGGCGCACTCGGCTCCGCCCAGAATAGCGGCCGCACCAACCGTTCGTGATCCGCATAGGGCCGCATGCTGCGCGTTCGGACGGCGCGGTCGCTGACGGGAAAGGGTTCGACCGCGAACGGAGAGGCCCCGCGCGGCCCAACTCAGGCGTGACGGCGGGGAAAGCCTGGCGGACCCGACCGGATTCGAACCGGCGATCTCCAGCGTGACAGGCTGGCATGTTTGGCCGCTACACCACGGGTCCGTGGGGCGAGGGCCGAGTCTATCACGCAGCGTGGCCTGCGCCCGGGCGCGCTATCCTCGACCGTCATGACCCACCGAATCGACCTTCGCTCGGACACCGTCACCCACCCCTCCCCGGAAATGCGCCGCGCGATGGCCGAGGCTGAGCTTGGCGACGACGTCTTCGGCGACGACCCCACCGTCAATGCGCTCGAGGAGCGCGCGGCGGAGGTGACCGGCAAGGAAGCGGGGCTGTTCGTCGCCAGCGGCACCATGGGCAACCTGGTGTGCCTGATGGCACACGTGCCGCGGGGTGGCGAGATCATCGCGCCCGACGAGTCGCACACGATCATGGACGAGGCGGCAGGTCACGCGGTCGTGGTCGGCGCCTCGACGCGGCCGATCCCCACGCGCGACGACGGCACCATGGACCCCGAGGCGGTCGGCGCCGCCTTCCGCGATCCGCGTGACGCCCACGAGCCGATCACCGCACTGGTATGCCTCGAGAACACCAACGCCATCTCCATGGGCCAGCCGCTTTCGGCCGCCCACACGGCGGAGATTGCGGCCGTGGCGCACGGTGGTGGCGTGCCCCTCCACGTGGACGGAGCCCGGCTCTTCAATGCGGCCGTGGCGCTCGGCACGCCGGCACGGGAACTGCTCGGCCCGGCCGACTCGGCGACCTTCTGCCTGTCGAAGGGGCTCGCCTGCCCGGTCGGCTCGGTGGTCGTCGGCAACCGGGACTTCATCTGGCGTGCGTGGCGCGCCCGAAAGCTGCTCGGCGGTGGGATGCGACAGGTCGGCGTGCTCGCCGCGGCGGGATTGATCGCGCTCCGAGACGGGCCGGCCGGCATGATCGAGCGGCTGGCGGACGACCACGTGACCGCCCGGCACCTCGCCGAAGGCCTCGCCGATATGCCCGGCATCGGTGGCCTGGACCCGGCTCGCGTTCGCACGAACTTCGTGGTCTTTCGCGTGGTCGGAGGCTCCGGTTCGGCCGCTGCCGCGGGGGACCTGCGCGGAGCCTTCCTCGAGGCGCTGGCCCGCCACGGCGTGCTGATGGTCGCGTACCCGCATGGCCAGGTCCGCGCTGTGACGCACTACGGAATCGACGAGGACGACATCGAGCGCACGCTCGGAGCGACCCGCCGCGCACTGGTGGAGATCGGGGCTGCCCCGAGCCCCGTGGTCCCGGCGGTTGGCGCCACGGCGGGGCGCTGAGTTGCCGACGCGATGCGGGCGGCCCGCCCGCACATCCCGATCGCGAATACCGCCCACACGTGAGCGAGGAGGAATCGGGTGATCACATCGGCGACACCCCAGGGAGCGCCGGGCTCCGGCCGCCCCGTGGCGACCGCAGTGCCCACGACGGACGGGGCCTTCCCGCCGCTCCGGCTGCCGAATGGCGCGCCGGCTCTGACGGAGGCCGACGCCCGTCTCGATGCGCTCGTGGACGCCCGATTCCGGGAGCAGGTGGCCAGATCGCCCGTTCTCGGGACGTACGCTCGGCATCCACGCCCGGGACGCGCAACTGGCCGACCTCAGTCGCGAGGCGAAGCTCGCCGAGATCGAGGCGGAGCACCGGTTCGTGTCGGACGTGGAGGCGCTCGACCCGGCGGCACTCTCCGAGCCGTTCCGGTTCGAGCGCGAGCTCGCGCTCACTGCGGCCCGGCGCGTCGGTCTTCGACGACGAGGTCCATCGGGTCTGGGAGCGCCGCGCGTCGGCAAGCGACGAGATCGGCGACGGGCTGTTCCTCCTCTTTGCCCGCGACTTCGCGCCGCTCGGCGACCGGTTGGCCTCGATCACCGGGCGGCTGGAAGACGCCCCTCGTGTCCTTCGGCAGGCGCGCGACCGGCTGGGCGATCGACCTGTCCGACTCTGGAACGAGATGGAACTCGAATCGACCGCGTCGCTGCCATCGTTCTTCGACGAGATCCTGGCGGCGGCCGCGACCGAGTGGGGGGACGAGGCCGCGCAGTACCGGCGCCTGGAGGCGGCGAGCACGTGCCGCCGAGTCGGCGCTCGAGGAGTACGCCGGCTGGCTGCAGGGGCGGCTCGAGGATGCCACCGACGACTTCGCGCTCGGGCCGGAGCGGCTACGACGACACTCGTCGGGCTGCGGGCCTTCGACGGCCTGTCGACGGACGACATCTACGAGATCGGGCTCGCAGCAGCTGGCGGCGAACCGTGAGGGGCGGCGCGCGGCCGCCCGAGAGGTCGACGCCGAACGCCACCGAGGCGAGGTGCTCGCGCGCATCAAGCAGAACCACCCGACGACGTTCGAGGAGGCGCTGGACGGCTACCGGAATGCGATGCTGCGGGCGCGCGACGTTCATCGTCGAGCACGACCTCGGCGACGGTGCCCGCCAACGAGACCCTGTCGGTGATCCCGACGCCCGAGTACCTGCGCAACGTGATGCCGTTCGCCGCGTACTTCCAGCCCGCCCGGTTCGACGCCGATCGCCGGGGCATCTACATCGTGACCCCGTCGGTCGACGGCGATCCGCGCGCCATGATGGAGCACAACTGGGCCTCGATCAGCAACACCAGCATCCACGAGGCGTATCCGGGCCACCACCTCCAGCTGAGCGCTGCGATCGCACACCCGAGCCTGTCGCGCCTGATGATCGACGCGCCCGAGTTCGTCGAGGGCTGGGCCATGTACTGCGAGCAGATGATGCGCGAGGAGGGCTTCGACGCGACGCCCGAGCACCGCGTGATCATGTACACGGACGCGATCTGGCGTTCCTGCCGGATCATCCTCGACGTCCGGCTGCACCGTGGCGAGATCTCCGTTGCCGGAGGCGATCGACTTCCTGGTCGAGCAGACCGGCTTCGAACGGCCGAACGCGACGGCCGAGGTCCACCGCTACACCTACACGCCGACCTACCAGCTGAGCTACCTGCTGGGCAAGGTCATGCTCCTCCGGCTCCGCGACGACGAGCGAGCGCGCCTCGGTTCGGAGTTTTCGCTGCGCGCTTCCACGACGCGCTGCTCTACTCGGGCAGCATCCCGATCAGCTTCCACCGGCGCCTCCTGGCCGGGGACGGCGGTGGTCCGACGATGCCCGGTGCTGCAGAACGGGGAGCGTCGCCACCTCCAACCGCGGTCGATCCCGTGGTCCGTGCGGACCACCAGAACGCGGACGGCTCGCCCCCGCCTGATGCAGGTCATCCCAAGCCTCGACCTCGAGGCGGGACGATCGCGGCTCGTGTGGTGGCCCGGAGCGGCAACCGGGACCGGTACGCCCACCGATCGACCGGATCGGATCTGCCGCTGGTTCGTCGAAGCCGGAGCGCCCCTGATCCACCTTGTCGACCTCGACGGCGCCCGCGGCCGGCCGCCCGGCAAACCTCGACGGCGATCCAGGAGGTCTCGCGCGCCGTCGCCGTCCCGCTGCAACTTGCCGGCGGCATCGACGGCGTCGAGCAGATCGAGCTGGCGTTCGCGGCCGGCGCGACGCGCGTCGTCATGCCGCTGTGGGCGGTCGCGGACGCCCCGGACCGGCTGCGCTCGTGCCTCGCGATCGCCGGGGACTGGCTGGCCGTCGGCCTCGATGCGCGGCCGGACCGGATTCGCGGGTTCGCCTGGAAACGGGCCACGGCACCCACGCTCGACGAGATCGTCGCCGAGCTGGCAGACGCGGGCGTCCACAGGTTCGTCCTCTCCCACGGGGGTGCCGCGCCCGATCGTCTCGGCGATCGTCAGGCTGGCGGCCTCGGTCGACGCGGAGCTGATCGTCGCCGGCGGCCTGACCGATCTCGGGCGGGTCGCATCCCTGCGGGATGCCGGCGTGCACGCGGTTCTGCTGGGTGAGGCAATCTTCACGGGCCAGGTCGACTACGTCACGGCCCTGGCACTGGCCGCCTGAACCTTCGAACCCCGACCGCTGTGAGGTGTCCCTCGTGATCCGCTTCCGCTCCGTTCTTGCCATCGTCGCGATCACCCTGGCGATCGCGGGGTGCGGTGGTGCGGCGACGCCCGTACCGACGAAGGCCCCGACTCCGGTGCCCACACCGACCACGGCCGCGCAACCAACGGCCGTGCAGTCAACGGGCGCACAGTCTTCGCCGGCGCAGGCGGGGGAGTGCCCCGCACAGCCGGCAGCGCAGGGGGCGGCCCGGCCCGCTGTCGCAGCCGCCAACGGCGACGCCGCTCGCCAATCCGCCGGCGCAACCGTCCGGCGACGGCACCACCGTGACGATCTCGACCACCTGCGGCGACATCGTCATCGAGGTCTACGACCGCTCGTCGCCGGTTGCGGCCCAGAACTTCGTCAATCTCGCCGCGGCCGGCTTCTTCGATGGGCTGACATTCCATCGCATCGTCCCGGGATTCGTGATCCAGGGCGGCGATCCGACTCGGCAACGGGACAGGCGGACCCGGCTACACCATCCAGGACGACCCGGTCGTCGGCAGCTACCTCCGCGGCACCGTCGCCATGGCGAACACGGGCCAGCCCAACTCGGCCGGTTCGCAGTTCTTCATCGTCCTGGACGACGCCGTCGACCAGCAGTTGGGCAAGACCTACGCGATCTTCGGCACGGTCACCGACGGCATGGACGTGGTGGACAAGATCGCCGCCGGACCGACCAGCGGGCAGACGGCCATGGATCCGGTCGTGATGGCAGAAGGTGACCGTCAAGCACCCGTGACGGAGATCCGGTCGTCCGGCCGAGCGGCCACGTCCGGCGGTTTCCACGTTCGAAGGACCCAACGTTGCGGAATATTAACGATGCAATTGAATACTCCCCTTGAGTCGCAAGGGGACTGCAAGTAGACTACTGTGGTGCTGCTGCGAGCACAACTGCCCCAGGCGCAAGGTCATGGGTAGGTTGGGTTAGGGTAGCCGGTGCAGCCGGCGTGATAGATGCCCTTGTGGCGTGGCAGAAAGCCGGCGGGCAACCGTCAGTCAAGCCGGGACAGTGAAAGCGGCCCCGCTTATGCGGGGCCGCTTCGATTCCCAGCGGTTTCGCTCCGCCGGCGCGGGCCCGGCTCCGCCATCAGCCCAAACGGACGCGGCGCCGCGCTTCCGCGGAACCCCTAAGCCCGGATCGACCGAACCACTGCCAGAACGCGGCTGCGCCGCCGGCTGGTACTGCCCGCTCCCCGTCACGCGCCTGCGGCACGCGTCATGGGCCACTCGCAGACGGCTCCCCGCGGCCGGAGGGGCGCTGCGCGCCACGCGATGCCGCGACACGCGCGTCCGGGGTCGCCTGTGCATCGAGAGTTGCGAGTGGGCCGGCGGCACTCGGCCGGGCCACGCCCGTCCGCCGGGTGGTGCATCCGATGTGCCGATGCGCCGCTGCCCGGGCCTCCGGGGTCGCCCGACTGCCGAACCCGTGCATCAGAAGCACGGAACGACCGACGCGGCGGCGCCCGGAGGACTTCGCGGCGCACCCGCCGGCCGACTCGCAACTCCGGTGCACAACGAAGCGCTGACCGGCCGTCTCGCCGGTCCAGGGCGGATCCGGTGTGGTTCGGTGGATCTCGGTTAAATGGCAGGGTTGCAGATACAGCGAACGGCGAGGACCCTCCAGCGTGGTACGCGGCCGAGGGCGGCCTGGATACGTGGCAACAATCGCATGCCATCTGCAAAGTGCCCGGGCATTCGGCGTGCCAAACCCGGTCATCCCGTCCGCCGCGCGGCTCACCCGTCAGTGAAGACGCCCATCGCCGCGCGCCGAAGGGTGCCACAACCGAGCGACGAACGCCCGCGGGCGGTTCGACGGCCCGGCCGCCGGGCCGGCCGGCATCGAGAACGTGAAGCGCGCCCCACCCTCGGGTCGATTGGCGACCCTGATCTGTCCGCCGTGCCTGTCGGCGATCCACGCGGCGATCGCCAGCCCGAGCCCGGTGCCGCCGGGGGGAGCATCCTTCGCTCGCCAGAACCTGTCGAAGACGCGCGGCAGGTCCTGGTCACGGATCCCGGGGCCCTCGTCGGTCACCTCGAGGATTGCTCCGGCCCGAACCCGGACACCGACTGCCCCGCCCGCCGGCGAGTGCCGGATCGCGTTGTCGACGAGGATCCCGACGAGCTGCCGCACACGATCCTCGTCGCAGATGACCGCCGCGGGCCGAACGTCCAGTTGCAGCCGCACGCCCCGTTCCTCGGCAGCGTGGGCAAGGCTCCCGGTCGCATCGACCGCGATCTCACCCAGGTCGGCCGGGAGCATCCGCAGTTCGATGGACTCCGCGTCGGATCGGGCGAGCAGCAACAGGTCGCCCATGAGGGCCGTCGCGCGCGCCGCGCCACCCTGGATGTCGGTCGCCGCTCTCGCCACCGCTGACGGATCGTCGCTGTGCCGGAGCAGGTCGTCGACGCCCGCCTGGACGATCGCGAGCGGCGTCCGGAGCTCATGACTCGCGTCTGCAGCGAATTCACGCTGGCGGCCCAGTGACTCGCGGATCGGGATGAGCGCCCGGCCGGCGTACACGTACCCGAAGAGCACCGCGGCGACGAGCACGAGGAAGCCGCCGAGCACCAGCACCAGCACCAACGCCTGGAGCGTGCGCAACTCCGCCGTTCGGTCGGCGAACACCTGCACCACGGCCGGGCCTCCCGGCTGGTCGCCCGGGGACGTGAGCACGCGCACCGGTGTACCGGCGAAGGTCGTTTCAGTGATGGTCGTCTGTCCCTGCGCGGCGGCCGCCACGGCCGCGGGGTCCGGGGCACCGACGGCGAGACCCGTGACCTGCCCAGAGGTGATCACTGTCGGGGCCGTCGAGTCCGTCGGCCCGATCACGGTCCCGGTGCCGCCGACCACCGCGCCGGCCGGCAGGGAGATTGCCACCGTGCCCGACGCGGGGCCGCCGAAAACGAGGCCGGGAAGGCTCGGGTCGCCAGTCACGTCGACCTGGACGCTGGACGTTCCGGTCACCTGGGCCGTCGACACACTTCTGACGGCCGCTGCGCGCTCCTTGAGCTGGTCGATGGAGTCGGATCGAAGGCTCGTCGCGACGGCCCAGTAGACGGTCCCGCCCAATACCAGCAGGCAGATCAGCGTGGATCCGCCGCTGAGCAGGATCAGCCTGCGGCGCACGCTCCGCAGCAGCGGCAGGTCAGGGTTCCTCACAGCTGGCTCCCGGTGCTGGGCGAGGGTGCGGGTTGTCCATGCGGCCGAACGAGGCGGTAGCCGACACCCCGGACCGTCTCGATGAGCGGGCCGGCCTCCGGCCCCAGCTTGCGACGAAGGAAGTACACGTACGCGTCCACGCTGCTGAGCATCACCTCCACGCCGTGCGGCCACGCGTGGTCGAGCAATTGATCGCGGCTCAGCGCCTGGCCGGGATGCCGCAGGAGGCATTCGAGCATCGCAAACTCGCGCGGGCTCAGTGCCACATCCTCGCCGGACACGCGAACCGAGCGGGCGACCTCGTCGAGGACGATCGGGCCGCAGCTGAGGACCGGCTGGTGGCTCACGGCATCGGCGGCACGCCTGCCGAGTGCGCGCAGGCGGGCGGCGAGTTCCTCGTACGCGAACGGCTTGACCAGGTAGTCGTCGGCCCCGGCGTCCAGGCCGCGAACGCGGTCGGTCACCGAATCGCGCGCCGTGAGCATCAGGATCGGAAACCGGTACCCCCGGCCCCGCATCCGTCGCGCGACATCCAGTCCGGAGATGTCCGGCAGGCCGATGTCCAGGATCACGGCGTCGAGCCCGGGCTGCTCGGCGAGGTCCAGCGCCTCGCTGCCGCACGTCGCGCGCTCCACGACGTGACGATCGTCCGTGAGCAGCCGCGCCGTCAGCTCGGCCAGTTGAGCATCGTCCTCGACGAGCAGCAGGTGCATGGCGTCCTTCAGACCCTCAGGGTAGTGGCACCCGGTGTCGAGCGACCTCACCGCTTGTACCAGCCGTTTCTCAAAGGCGGATCAAAGCCCGGCGGTGACACCTGCGCGGCATGCGCCGGTGTCGCAGAGGCAGCCGCGGATGGCCCGATGAGACCCGCTACGATCGCACATACTTCGATGCAGTTTCGATCTGCGGCATCCATAAACCGTCTGTGGCCGGTCCGCCGTGCACCCGGCCACCACAGCAACCGCACCAGGAGACTCCGGTCCGGCGGCCGGGCTCACGGGAGGATCCCGTCCTTGTTCAACCGTTTCACCCGATCCGGTCACGCGCCGGGCCGGCTGGCATTGCTGGCCGCGGCCCTGCTGGTGACCACGAGCGCCGGAGCCAGCGCAGGGGCACCGTCTCCTGCTGCATCGCCCGGCTCCTCGACGCAATCGGCCGCCCCGGCGGTCACAAACGCCGACCCGCTGTCGGCGATCAAGGCCTACGCGTCGTGCATGCGCGACCAGGGTATCGACATGCCCGACCCAACGGTCGGGACGGTCGAGGTCGGGTCCGTGGATGCCGGATCGCTGAATGTCACCCCGGACAGTGGCGCGCCCGGGCTGACAGTGGTTTCAGGTTCAGGTGTGGTCTCGGTCTCCGCAGGTTCCGCACCGGTCCAGGGCACTGATCCCGCCGGCAGCGCCGACGTCCAGAAGTTCCAGGCAGCCGACCAGGCGTGCCGGCACTTCCTGCCCGCGGCGACCACCATCGCCGCGACCCCGGTCGACCCGGCGGCGCAGAAGGCCTTCACCGACTACACGGCGTGCATGCGCCAGCACGGTGTCGACATGCCGGATCCGCAGGTCGTCACGAGCGTGCAGGTCCCGGACGCCATCCAGTCGACCGGCCCCGCAACAATCGTCAGCGGCGGAGCCGGCGTCGTCGTCGGAGTCGGCGGCGTCGTCGCCGCGAGTGGCGCCACCCTTTCTGATCCCGCGAACGGCGTCGATCCGCAGAAGCTGCAGGCAGCCGACGAAGCCTGCCGGCACTTCCTTCCGGACGGCGGCGCTGGGGCGGCCACGATCTCCGTTTCAACGGCCGTCGATCCCGCGAGCGTCGCTGCCTTCACGGATTTCGCGAAGTGCATGCGCGAGCACGGCGTCGACATGCCGGATCCCCAGGTTCAATCCACGGGCGGCGCGTCGATCGTCGTCGGCAGCGGCACCATCTCGTCCTCATCGACGGGCTCGGCGGCCGATCCCGCGACGCTTACGGCCGCGAATGATGCCTGCAGCCACTTCCTGCCGGGCGGAGGACCCACCTCCGGCGGCGTGATGGTCGTGGGCTCGGCGCCGGCAGAGCCCGTACCCGCGGCAACGCCGAAACCGTAAGGGATCATCCTTCCAGGTCCGGGGCGGACCGGTGACGGCGGCGGCCGGCCGGTCCGTTCCGATTCGGGCCTGGTCGGACGGGCTGCGCCGGTACCGCGGCCTGTCTCACCTGTGGTCTAATTGGTGCTCGCGCGCCCGTAGCTCAGCGGATAGAGCGTCTGCCTCCGGAGCAGAAGGCCGTGGGTTCGAGTCCCGCCGGGCGCGCCATTCTCAGATCCAGGTTCGCGAGGAACGTATGCCTCCCGAACGTGAAGAAGGGGCCGGACCTTCGGCGCTCCACGAACGAGAACACCATTTTCTTGTCTCGGAACGACGCCAGATGTAGTGTCGAGCAATGGGCGTCGTGAGTCTTGACCCAAGCGAACTGAACTTGCGAAAGACGGCCGCGAGGTCGCCCGAGGGCGAAGAAGCCGCCGGTAGGCGTCGCATGTCGCCTCGTGGCGTGCGCCTGGCCGGACTCGCAGTCGCCCTTACCCTCGCTCTCGCCGCGTGCACGACCGGGACAGCACCGGCCTGGACATACGCACCGATGCCAAGCCAAGGTGCGACCCAGTCCCTCTCCTCGTCTCCGTCGGCGCCCTCGTCCAGCGCGACGCCGGCCCCAGGCGCGAGCTTCGTCCCCTGTTCCGTCGTCGGCGCCCTCGTCCAGCGTGATGCCGGCACCGGGCGAGAGTCCGTCCCCTGTTCCATCGTCGGCGCCCTCGTCCAGCGCGACGCCGGCCCCAGGCACGACTTCATCCCCTGTTCCATCGTCGGCGCCCTCGTCCAGCGCGACGCCGGCACCGGGCGACGACTCCGTCCCCTGTTCCGTCGTCGGCGCCCTCGTCCAGCGCGACGCCGGCCCCGGCGCGACTTCATCCCCTGTTCCGTCGTCGGCGCCCTCGTCCAGCGCGACGCCGCAGCCGCCGGGTCCGCCCGACCCGGGTGAGCCCGGCTTCGTTGCCGGTACGACGGCAACGCCACGCATCATCAACATCGCGGTGACCGACCTGCTGCTCTTCGAGCCAAACGTTGTCACCGTTCAGCAGGGCGAGACGATCACCTTCCTGATCACGAATGCCGGAAAGGCCGAGCACGAGTTCAAGGTCGGACCGATGCAGGACGTCTTCGACGACCTGCCGAGTACGCCCGAGGTGGCGGGGATCACTCCCGGAACGACGAAGTCGCTCACGTACACCTTCACTGGGACTGGCCCGTACGCCTTTGCCTGCCATGCGCCGGGTCACTTCGAGAACGGGATGTTCGGCTTCGTGAACGTCGTCCCGACCGTCCCGTGGATCGGGACCGCCGCGCACCCGCGGATGATCGTCATCCGCATGGACGACCACCTCGAGTTCGTGCCGAGCGAGGTCGCCGTCACCCCGGGCGAGACGATCCTCTTCGTGCTTCCGAATGTTGGTTCGGCCCTGACCCACGAGTTTCAGGTTGGGCCGGCTGACCGGGTCGCACTTGACCAGGCTGACGGCCAGATCGTCGTGGAGGCCGACAAGATCGAACCGCTACACGTCGACTACCTCACGTACACGTTCGGCGGAGTCGGTCCGTATGCCTTCGCGTGCCACGAGCCAGGTCATTACGAGGCCGGCATGAAAGGTGTCATCGACCTCACTCCATAGGGCAAGCCGGCCCACGACACCGCGGCGTGTACACGGCCAACCCCGACCAGCGACGACCCGGCGTGCGGCTCGTCCCGATCCAGCGCCTCCGTGGCGAGCATATGCTTCGGCCGGTATCGCTCCCCTCCTGCCGTTCGGCGCCTGTTCGACCTACGTCGCTTCCTGTGACCTGCCTCCGGAGCAGCCGCGGTCCGGGTCAAACGGTTCCGCGCTTGATGGTAGACTCTCACTCGATGCGACTCTCAGCAGAGGAGAGTCTCAGGCAATGAGGTCGTAAGCATGCGCGGGTTCGTCGGGCGCGGGAACGAGCTGCGCGCCATCCGCGCAGAAGCTCGAGCAGGCCCGAGAGACGGGCACCGGCCGGCTGATCACGGTGCGCGGCCGGCGGCAGGTCGGGAAGAGCTGGCTGGTCGAGCAATGGCTCGAGGACTACGGGGGACCCTCGGTGTTCTTCGAGGCTCACGGCTACACGCAGACTCGCGAGCTCGAACGGTTCCGTGAAGCGGTTGCCGGGTCGTCGCTGCCGTCTGCGCAAGCGGCCGTTGGCGTCGCCTTCGCCGACTGGCAGGCCGCGCTCACGCTGGCCTCGGCGAATGCGACCCAGGAGGCGCCGAGTGTCATTGTCCTGGATGAGTTCCCAGACCTCTGTGGCAGGGCACGGGATCCTCGGCGACGCGGCCCCGAGCCCCCAGGAGGGCGCCGTACGTGCCGCATGGCGGGAGCTGCAGAAGCGTCCCGTCGTCCTCGTGCTCATCGGGTCCGACCTGGCGATGATGGAGCGGCTCACCACCTACGGCTTCCCCCTCTACCAGCGGCCGACCCGCCAGCTCGTGTTGGCCCCGCTTTCGCCGCTCGAAGTGTCACGGATGACCGGACGTACAGGGGCGGATGCACTGGACGCCTTTCTGATCACGGGTGGCTTTCCGCAGATCGTCCGTCTCTGGACATCGGGCTCGATGGAGGATTTCCTTGGCCGCGAGCTGGCCGATCCGTCGTCGGAGTTCGTACGCAGCGCGGAGCGGATCCTCGACGGCGAGTTGCCGGCAAGCGTCCAGGCCCGTACCATCCTGGCAGTCGTCGGCGCCGGCGAGCGGACCTACTCCGGAATCGCGAGCGGCGCGGGAATCAAGGGCAACATCCTCAATCGACCACTCGCGACCCTGATGGGCAAGCGGATCATCTCGTCGATGCTTCCACTATCTGTTGCCGCCTCCGACGCGAAACGCTACTACGTCGCCGACCCATATCTCCGCTTCTGGCTTCGCTTCATCGAACCGCGACGAGGGGAGATCGAGCGTGGCATCGGCGCGGCAAGCGCCGCCACGATTACCGCGGCGTTCGGCGGCTACGCCGGACTCGCGATCGAGCCCGTCGTCCGCAGCGGGATCGAGCGGATGATCGCCGGCGGGGATCGGCGATTTGGCGATGCGCGGATCGTCGGCGGCTACTGGACGAGGGACAACAAGGTGGAGATTGATCTGGTTGGCGCCGACAGGGAAACGCCGCCAGTCGGGTCGGTGTCGTTCGTCGGGACGATCAAATGGCGGACCGGCAAGCTGCTCGATGGGCATGACATCGCGGATCTCCAGCGGTCAACGCAGCAGATGGCCGGCGTGACAGAAGACACGCCGGTTGTTGGCGTCTCGCGCACGGGGTTTGGAGACATCGCGCGGCCCATCATCGAAGTGTCGCCGGACGAGATTCTCGGGGCGTTTCCTGCCGACTGATCAGGGCATCGACGCGGGGTCGTGGGCCCTCATTTCGACTCGCTGGCACGCCTCCGGACGGCTCGCTATGCGTCCGAGCCGCCAGCCCGAGGCGAACCTGCAGGAATTGCTTGCCCGTTTTCACGGAAGCTCTTCACAACCTCTGCAATCTGTGGTAGCGTACCTCCCGGTACCGCGGAAGGGGTGCCACCAAACAGTAGAATTCGTGAGAGTAGGGGCCCGCGTGGGCGCGCGCATCGACCCTCCTCTCCTCCTCCAGAGACGCCGGTCCGTCCCCTCAGGGCCGGCGTCTCTGTGTGCGACCTCCGCGGTGCGCGTGATCCTCGGCCGAAACAAACCCCGCCGAGGCGAAACATCAGCCCGCGCCCGTCCGTCATGGGCCTCGTGCGCCAACGCCTTCCCGTCGCGATCGCCTTCGTGCTCGTCCTTGTGACAGGGTGCGGGCAGGCAGGTCCGGGAAGCAGCGGAGGCAGCGGCGGGTTGGACTCCATCACCCTGGCGAAGTCCGAGGTCGCGCGCGTCGCCGCGCCGGCAGGTGTTGCGCCGATCGCCGCGGCGGCGATCAATGCCTTCGGCTTCGACCTCTACCGCAGCGTTACGCCGGGCAGCGGAAACGTCGTCATCTCCCCGGCCAGTGTCGCCATCGCGCTGGCAATGGCGCGCGCCGGCGCAAGGGCGGACACAGCCGTGCAAATGGACGCCGTCCTTCGATCCGTCGGTAGCGACCAGAACGCGGCTGCCATCAACGCGCTCGACGAGACGCTGGCGGCGCGCTCGGGGAGCTTCCCGCTCTACCCCGGCACGAACGAGGACGTGACCCTGCGGATCGCGAACGCGCCGTTTGCCCAGGTTGACACCAGGTTCCTGCCGGCATATCTCGACGCGCTTTCGCAGCGGTTCGGGGCAGGGGTGCGGCTCGTCGACTACCGGGCGAACACGGAGGCCGCACGGCAGCAGATCAACGCCTGGGTCAGGGACCAGACAGAACAGCGCATCCCGGAGTTGCTCGGGCAGGGTGTCCTGACACCGCTGACGCGCCTGACGCTCGTGAATGCCATCTACCTCAAGGCACCGTGGGAAACGCCGTTCAGCGCAGAAGCCACGCAGCCCGGCCCGTTCACGCGGGTCGACGGCTCGACCGTCGACGTGCCGATGATGGCCGGCGGAGGCGAGCTTCCCTACGCGGCCGGCACGGGCTGGCGCGCCATCGAACTGCCGTACGCGGGTGGATCACTGGCGATGACCGTCATCGTCCCGGACGACCTGGCGGCGTTCGAAACCGGCCTCGACGCCGCGCGGTTCAAGGCCATCGTCTCGAGCCTGAGCACGCGGCAGGTGACGCTCGGTTTCCCGAAGTTCGGGATCGAGACGGCGACCAACCTGGCGTCGCAGCTGTCCGCCCTCGGCATGCCGCTGGCGTTCGACCCGAACCGAGCCGACTTCTCGGGCATCACGGCAGAAGAGCAGCTGTTCATCACCGACGTGATCCACCAGGCCAACATCGAGGTGGACGAGAAGGGCACGGAGGCCGCCGCCGCAACGGCCGTCGTGATGGGCGTCACCGCCGCGCCGTCGGAGCCACCTGTCGTGCTGAACGTGGACCGGCCCTTCCTGTTCGCGCTCCGCGACAAGCCGACCGGCGCGATCCTGTTCCTCGGTCGCGTCACCGATCCGTCCATCGGCAGCTGACGGTCGCAAGTGCTCGAACTGCGCCCCGGGGCACCCTTGTCAGGTGGCCGCTGATCCGCCCTCGACGGGTTGCTGCCCGGAGTCGGGAACGGCGGGATCGGAGCCGCGCGACAGAACCCGCAGCGCCACGATCGCGCCAAGCGCCATGCCGGCACAGAAGATCGGCCAGCCGGTCCACGGGGACAGGTCACCGGCCTGGAACCTCGGCGCGTCGACGAGGAAGCTGACGACCACGAGTCCACCGCCGGCCAGGGCGACCAGCATCCCCCCGGGCCCCACAACGACGCGGTGCCCGGCGCGCAGCGCCCGCGCGGCCGCGAGTCCGAACCCGATCAGAGCCGCGCTCACGGCAATGGGAGCCCAGACCGGCCCGACCCACGGGGACGGGAGCAGGAACAGCACGTCCCATGTCGTCAGCGAGGCCGGCCAACCGATGACGACGTACAGCCCAACGTAGTACGTGATGTCCCATGCACCGAAGACGACGGCGGCCCACGCCAGCCGTTCGAGTCCGCTTCGGCCGGCCAGCCAGCCGACGGCGGCGATCATGACCAGGGTTGCGAACTCTCGCGCGCCCTCGACGGCCGCATAGTTCGCAACGACAACCTGGTCGTGGGCCGCGGGAAGGCCCGGCGCAACCGTCCCAAGTGCCGCGCGGAGGTACACGACGACTGCCGCCTCGAGGTAGCCCATGGCCACGGCATACCCGAGGACGACGAGCGCAGTCGAGGCGAATTCGCGAGAGAGCCGACGGTTCACCCGTATCACCGCACCGTCAGGACGTCGGTACGGCTTCCACGATGAAACGGGGCGCCGTATCCGTGTACGAGGGGCGCGTCTGGGGAAAAGCGCAAGAGCCCTATGCACGTCAGAGCGCCGGCTCCCAATTCCGGAACCTGCCCCAGGCGGGTGAGAGTTAAGCCGCCGTGACAGCCCCACATCGGGATCCACGCAGCAACACTCCTCAGTGCATTAAGCGCCCTTCGGCACCGCTCACGTGCGACAAGCCCCTGGTCACATGCGCCGCCCTGATCACCTCTTGAATCACAAACGCTTGCACCTCCAGCTCAAGCCAAAGGGGAAGCCGCACCAGCCGTTCACTCAACTCAGTAGTAACGCGCATCTCACCGACAACCCGTCCAACCCTTCTGCCCCATGGGCGAACTGTGCAGAGGCACATAGTGGAACACAGCTTGAATGCCACTCTCCTGAAGCTGCGCAATGAACTGAGTGCGGGCTTCGAGACTGGAAAGTAGCAAGTAGTACATGTGCGCATTGTGCGCATCCGCCTCAGGTACGACGGGACGCCGAGCAGCACCGTCCACCTCCAGCCCCTCGAAGGCCTGCTGGTATCGAGACCAAATGTCGAGACGTCGCATCGTTATGGCATCCGCATCCTGCATCTGCGCCCATAAGAATGCGGCGGCGAGCTCGCTCAACAAGTACGACGATCCTATATCAACCCAAGTATACTTATCGACCATACCCCTCAGGAACCGCTTTCGGTTCGTCCCCTCTCGCGAATCACTTCCGCCCGCTCCAGGAATCGGCCGTCGTTCACGAGCAATGCCCCACCTTCACCGCTGATGATGTTCTTCGTTTCATGAAACGATACGGCGCCATGTGGCCAATGCTACCCAGTGGGCGTCCACGATATGAAGCCATCACCGCTTGGGCAGCATCTTCGATGACCAGCAGATTACGTTCCTCGGCGATCCTCATGATCGCGTCCATCTCGCAGGCGACTCCCGCATAGTGTACGGGGACAATCGCTCGAGTTCGTTCTGTGATCGCGGCCTCTATCTTCGTCTCGTCAATGTTGAGCGTGTCGGCCCGTATGTCAACAAACACAGGCGAGCCACCTCGTAGCACAAACGCGTTTGCTGTCGATGCGAACGTGTAGGACGGCATGACTATCTCGTCGCCTGGCCTAATGTCGGCGAGGATTGCAGCCATCTCAAGCGCGCCGGTGCATGAATGAGTCAGGAAGGCTGCCCGCGACCCGGTCCTCTTCTGAAGCCACTCGCTGCAGCGCCGCGTGAACTCACCGTCTCCGGCAAGGTGGCCGTTCGCATGGGCTTGCTCAATGTATAAGAGCTTCTGCGCGCTGTCAGATAGGGTCTGTTAAACGGTATCCTCATATCGGCGAGCTCCCACTGGAAATACCCAGAACCTTTGCGCGAGGAATAGTAGAACCGCCAATATGAGGATCATCGCTCCTTGAACCCACTGATGGGGATACCCAGCGTCATCCACCAACACCACGAGCACGACGATGTTGATGACGTAGGCGACCACGTATGCCACAGCGTACCGGACCAGCGCCGGGCGAGATGCCCCTCCATACTTGAACGACCACGTGCGGTTCAAGAGGAACGTCACGCTCACCCCCAGGACGTAGCAGGCGGTCGCGGACAGAACAGGCGCCAGACCGATCTCAGTCAGAACGAGATATAGCATGAAAAGAAGGGCGTTTGATACGACACCGACGAATGCAAAGCGGATGAAGGCATGGTCCACATCCAGCGCCCTAGGTCCTTCATTCGCGTACCCAGTGGAACGTAGATCGCGGCGTATCAAGCCGGAAACCCAGTCCCGCGTAAAGGTTCAGAGCTGGCACGTTGTGGGCCGAAATCGTTGTCTCGATCATCGCGCGCCCCGCCGCCTGATGCCGGAGCGATCATCGCTCGCCAGAGGCGGCCTCCCACACCCTTGCCCTGCCATGCCGGAGCGATGGCGGTCAGGTGCCAGTAGGTGGTCCCATCGTCGCGGTCCTCGACAATGAAGAAGCCTACTATCTCACTTCCGAGGGTGGCCTTCAAGACTTCCTCGTTGGGAGAGAGAAGGCTGTTTCTCTTACCCAAGTGCGATAGCGTTCTCGGCCTGCGGTGCTGCCCAAGCGCCAGTCCAGGACGTGCCGACCCGTTGCGAAAGAGCTGCCAGGCGATCTCGTCAATCGTCGGCAGATCGGAAGGCTCGGTCCTGGCGATGACCATGGCATCTTGGTAGGGACCAGGTCCGGGGATCAGAGACAAAGACGGCCTGTAGACCATTTCGACGAAGCGGAACCCGTGCTCCTCTAACAGCATTGACTCACGCAGATGGAGGCTCGGCAGACGACATGCGAAACGGACGTCATGAAGGTCGCGCCAAACTCGGAACTGCTCCATGCCCTCCGTTGGATCTGCTCCCGTCGCGACGTGGATATGCTCGATCTGGGCGACTTGCATGCCCAACATATCGCTATCCCAAGGAACAAGACAGAACTCCAAGTCGAGACCTGGGACGCTGATACGTTCAAGAGGGGTTGCGAGCTTCATCCCACGGTTGCGTCGCCGGCGCGCGTTGGAAGCGCGGCGACTCCAACACCCTCTGGCCTAGAGCCTACGGGTCGTGCCGATTGGGTGGCTACCTCCCTGACCACGTACGCTGGACGGTCCATCGAGCGTTGATGCATCCGCGCGAGGTACTCGCCGATTATCCCCAATGCAAATAACTGAACTCCCGAGAAGATTGCGATGATGGAGGCGAGGAAAGCAAAGCCGGGTACAACGCCACCTTCCAAGATGAACACCGTGATGACGTATCCGAGGACGGCGAGTCCGAAAAGAGAAAAGATGAATCCCATCAAGCTGGCGAGCTGCAGCGGGATAGTCGTGAAACCAGTCATCATGTTCAGGGCGTGAGTGACGAGCTTGCGAACCGTATACGTCGGACTCGCCTGTCATGCGAGGATCGTGGCGCACGCGAAGATGCGTGAAGCGGGTGGTACCCCATGCGAGCA
>CAWFMQ010000017.1:0-99135 GCA_963816905.1 uncultured Chloroflexia bacterium
CAGCGACGACCGCCGCAAGCAGGTCGCGGCGATCGAGAAGGCCGCCGGCTCGCGCCACCACCGTCTACCTCGCCACCGACCTCGACCGCGAGGGCGAGGCGATCGCCTGGCACGTCGCCGAGGCGGCCGAGATCCCCGATGTCCAAGACGCGCCGGGTGACGTTCTCGGAGATCACCCAGGGCGCCATCCGCGAGGCGTTCGCCCATCCCCGCTGCCATCGACATGCACCTCGTCGACGCGCAGCAGGCGCGCCGCGTGCTCGACCGGATGGTCGGCTACACGCTCAGCCCGCTGCTCTGGCGCAAGGTGCGCGGCGGCCTGTCGGCGGGCCGCGTCCAGTCGGTCGCCGTGCGCCTCGTCGTCGACCGCGAGCGGGAGATCACGCGCTTCGTCGCGCGCGAGTACTGGACGCTCGAGGCCCTGCTCGAGACCGAGGCGGGCGACCGCTTCACCGCCAGCCTCGCCACGCATCGACGGCAAGAAGGCGGAGATCGAGGACGGCGAGGCGGCGCACGCGCACGCCGACGCGATCAAGGCCACACGCCCGCGCATCGAGTCGATCGGCAAGCGCACGCTCGCGCCGCAACCCGGCGCCGCCGTTCACGACCAGCACGCTCCAGCAGGAAGCCAGCCGCAAGCTCGGCTTCAACCCGCGCCGCACGATGCGCGCGGCGCAGCGCCTGTACGAGGGTCTCGAGACCTCCGAGGGCCAGGTCGGCCTGATCACCTACATGCGAACCGACTCGACCGCGCTCGCAGCGTGGCCATGAAGGAGGCCGTCAAGGTCGCGTCCGCACGCTTCGGTCCGAACTTCGTGCAGCCGAAGGGCCGCGTCTACAAGACCACCTCCAAGGGCGCCCAGGAGGCGCACGAGGCGATCCGGCCGACCAGCTTCGCGCGCGATCCGGAGTCGCTCACCGGCCAGCTCGACGGCGGACGAGCTGCGGCTCTACCGCCTCATCTGGCAGCGCGCGATCGCCTCGCAGATGGCGCCGAAGGAACTCGAGACCACGACCGTCGACCTCGTCGGCCGACCGGTACGGGCTGCGCGCGACCGCGACGCGCACGGTCTTCGAGGGCTTTGCGCGCGTCTACACCGAGGGTCGCGACGACGACGCGGACGACGAGGCGGAGGGCCAGCTGCCGCCGCTGCGCGAGGGCGAGACGGACGCGCGTCGTCGACGTGACGCCGACGCAGCACTTCACCGAGCCGCCGCCGCGCTACACGGAGGCGACGCTGATCAAGGCGCTCGAGGAGCACGGGATCGGCCGGCCGTCCACCTACGCCGCCACGATCTCCACGATCCTCGACCGCGGCTACGTGACGCTCAAGGAGCGGCGCCTCTACCCCGAGCCGGTCGGCGAGATCGTGACGGACCTGCTCGTCGAGCACTTCGGCGAGTTCGTGGACCTCGAGTTCACGGCGCGCATGGAGTAGGAACTCGACGAGGTGGCACGCGGCAACCGCGAATGGGTGCCGCTGCTGCGCGAGTTCTACGGGCCGTTCAAGACGCTGGTGGACGAGAAGCGCGACGGAGCTCCGCCGCAGCGACTTCACCACCGAGGAGACCGACGAGGTGTGCTCGCGAGGGCCACCCGATGGTGATCCGGCTCGGCCGCAACGGGCGGTTCCTTGCCTGCTCGACGTACCCCGAGCACAAGGAGACGCGGCCGCTCCCCGGGGAGGAGCCGCCGCCGGCGTCGCGTGCCGAGGGCGTCGGCGAGGTCTGCCCGAAGTGCGGCGAGGGGCAGCTGGTCGCAAAGCGCGGACGGTTCGGCGCGTTCGCGGGGTGCTCCCGCTACCCCGATTGCGACTACATTCACCGGGATGGACCCGCCGCCGCCGCCGCCGCTGCCGTTCGACGTGGAGTGCCCGCGGTGCGGGGAGGGCCACCTCGTCACGCGGCGCGCACGGCGCACCGGATCGGTGTTCTGGGGCTGCTCGCGCTACCCGAAGTGCCGCTTCACGACGTCACGGGAGCCGGTCGGCGCGACGCACGACGCCGATGCCGGCCCGGTGGCGCGCAATGGCGACGTCGGGATGTGCCTGCGCTGCGGCGCGACGATCGACCTGCCGGAGGTCGTCGTGCCCGGGACGTCGCTCCCCGGCGGTCCGCCGGATCCGGGAGCATTGGCACCGCGCCGTCGCGGTGCGGCCAGGGGCGGCGCCGGTCCCGTGACGGCCGACGACGCACCTGGCGGAGTCGGAGAAGGGGAGGGTTCGGCCGGAGATGGAACGAGGGTCGGGTCAGGACGGCGATCCGGGGGCTCCCGCGGAACCACGCCACCGGCCCGGCGAACGGGCACGACGCGAGCGCGGCGCACAACGGCCGGCACCACGTGATCGGACCGCCCGCTCCGGCGTGATCGGCGTCGCGGCGCTCGACGCGTTCCTCGGAGCCCTGGCGGCGCGCGACGCCTCCCCACATACACGTCGAGCGTACAGCACATCGGTCGCGGATTTCCTCGCGTGGCTCGAGTCGCAGGGTGACGTCGACTGGACGCGCCCGGACAGGCAGTTCCTTCGCGCGTACCTCGCCGATCTCGACGCACGGGGGCTCGCCAGCGCTCGTCGATCGCAAGCCGGCTCGCCGCCCTGCGGTCCTTCTATCGCTACGCGCGCCGGCAGGGCTGGGTCGACGGGGACCCATGGGCGGCGGTGCGACGCCGCGCCTCCCTCGCCGCCTGCCGAAGGTCCTCGAGGTCGACGAGGTCGAGCGCCTGCTCGACGCCGTCGAGGGTTCCGCCGGATCGCCCCTGGGCCGGCCCGCCGCCGGCGCCGGTCGAATCCGGGAAGCGCTTGAACTGCGGGATCGCGCGATCGTGGAGACCATGTACGCCGCCGGCCTGCGCATCAGCGAGCTCGCGGCGACGTCGCTCGCCGACCTCTCCCTGTCGACGCGGCGAGGTGCGAGTGCTCGGCAAGGGACGCAAGGAACGCGTCGGGCCTGCTCGGCGGACCGGCCCGCGACGCGCTCGAGGCGTACCTCCGCGCGACGGGCGCCCGGCACTGCCGCGAGGGACGCCGCGGCGCGCCGCGATGACGGGGCGCTCTTCCTGAACGTCGCGCGGCGATCCGCTGAGCGTCCGCGGGCTGCCGCCAGCGCATCGACCGGCTGGTCCAGCGGCGCGGGCCTGCCGGACGGGGTCTCGCCGCACACCCTGCGCCACTCGTTCGCCAGCCACCTGCTCGAGGGCGGCGCGGACCTGCGCACCGTGCAGGAGCTGCTCGGTCACGCCAGCCTCGCCACGACCCAGGTGTACACGCACGTCTCCCCGGGCGGCTGCGCAAGACCTACCGCAAGGCGCATCCGCGAGCCACCGACCGCGGCGAGCCCCCACGATCGTGACCGCCATCGCACCCTGGCCCGCGCCGGCATCGTCGTCACGCTCGCCTTCCTCGGCTCCCGGGTCCTCGGCTGGGTCCGGATCGTGGTCATCGGCAATCTCTTCGGCGCGGGCTCCGACCTCGACGCGTACTTCGCCGCGTTCCGCATCCCGGACCTGATCTACCAGCTGGCCGCTGCGGGCGCGCTCGCCTCGGCTCTCGTGCCGGTCCTCGCCGCGCTGCTCCACAACGGCGAGCGCGACCGCGCGTGGCGGGTCACGTCGAGCGTCATCAACCTGATGCTGGTTGCGCTCCTCACCGGCTCGATCCTGATGTCGATCTTCGCCCCGGTCATCGTGCCCGTACCTCGTGCCCGGCTTCGACGTCGTGACGACCGAGGAGACCATCCAGCTCACGCGGATCATGCTGCTCTCGCCCGATCCTGCTGGCGCTTGGGGTCGGTCGCCTCGTCGGTGCTCAACGTCGCAGGGCCGGTTCGGGGCCGCCGCCATCGCGCCCGTTCTTCTACAACGGCGTGCATCATCATCTGCGCGCTGCTGCTGTCGCCGTTCATGGGCATCGACGCGCTGGCGGTCGGCGTCGTGGTCGGGTCGTTCGCGCACCTGATCGTCCAGGTGCCGTCGCTGCGCGGCCGCTTCCACTACGACCTGTCGGTCGACATGCGCGACCCGGCGACGCGCCAGGCGCTGCTGCTGATGGCGCCGCGCGCGGTCGGGCTGGGCGTCAACCAGGTGACGTTCATCGTCAACACGACGCTTGCGACCGGGCTCGGGGTGGGCGCGGTGGTCGTCCTACAACATCGCCTACAACGTGCTCCAGATCCCGATCGGGGTGATCGGCGTGCCGCTCGGCGTGATCCTGCTGCCGGCGATGTCGCGGGCGGTCGCCGCGGGCACGATCCGAGGAGTTCGGGTCGCTGCTGCGCCACTCGCTGCGGCTGCTGCTGTACGTGACGCTCTGGATCGCCGATCGGTCGGCATCGTGCTGCGCCGCCAGACGGTGCTGGTGCTCTTCGGCGGGGGGTTCGACGAGCAGGCGCTCGCGCCCAGACGGCCGACACGCTGCTGTTCTTCCTGCTCGGGCTGCCGGCGAACTGCCTCAACGTGGTGCTGGCGCGTGCCTTCTACAGCGACCGGGACACGCGGACGCCGGTGGTTGTGGCGATGCTCGTCGGTCGGTGTGAACGTGGTCGTCTCGGTCGCCACGGTCGGCACGCTGGGCCTTGCCGGCCTCGCGCTTGGGATTGCGCATCGGTGCCTGGTTCGACACGCTCGTGCTGGTGGCCGATCCTCTGGCGGCGCACGCACGCGATCGACCTGCGGGTCCATCGTCACCGGCACCGTCATCTTCAGCGTCGGGTCGCTGCTCGCCGGGGCCGCGGCATACGGGCTGGTGCAACTCTTCGGTGCCCCGCCTGGGTTGGAGATCGGACGCGTGGACGCACTCATCGAAGTCATATCGGCATCAGCGGCAGCGGGGCTCATCTACCTGGTGTACAGTCGGATCATGCGTGATTCCCGAGCTGGACGAGCGTGATGGGGTCGTGCGCTCAGAGCTCCGCCGGTCCGGTGAGCGCTGTTGCGGCAGTGAGCGGTGTGGACGCAGGGTCGCAGTCCGGTCGGTGACCACGACCGCGCCGGAGGGGTGGGATGCGCCGGACGGTGGATGTGTCCCGGAGGCCACGTGATGCAGGGCACGTGCTGGGCAGAACACCGTCGGGCGACGGGGTCACGGCCGCTGTTCGTGACGTTCGAGGATGGTCACTCGGCGCTCTGCACGACGCGTCCGCAGCGCCCGGTCGGTACGTTCGCGACGGCGCGCAAGGGGCCCATGCGCATGCCGGAGACCCGGTGGAGCACGTGGTGGCCCGCGCGGTCGCCCTGGCGGAGCGGCACGCGCACCACGGGGCGAACGAGTTGTTCATCGACCCGGAGATCGATCGCGTCGCCGGCGTACGCCGAGGGGCATGGGGCGGCCGGCTTCGAGGTCACCGAGCGAGGCGCAGCCTTCGATCCACGTGATGCGGCTGACGCTGCCGGCCGGAGCCGACCGAGACGAACCTGTTCGGGTCGCTCGCGAAGAGCACTCGCCAGCGGATGCCGGCGGCGGAGCGTGCCGGGATGACCGTGTGCGGATCGACGAGTCGGCCGGGTGCCTCTCCGCCTTCGCGGCGCTGTTGGCGATCCGCTCGGACGACCTCGGCGCGGCGCTGCGCCCGGAGTTCGGCTCGCTGCCGTTCAGCGCGCGCCTGGTGGCCGCCGGCCAGGCGCACCTCTACGTCGCCGAGCACGACGGGGACCTGCTCGGCGGGCTGCTCGTCTACCTGCAGGGCGGCATCGTTGCCACGATGTACCGTGCCGACCGCGCCGAACTGCGCCACGCCTACCCCGGCGTGATGCACCTCGTCCGCTGGAACGTCATCCGCGACGCGCACTGGCAGGGCGCGCTGGATCGACCTCGGCGGAGTGGACCTGCCGGGCCATCGCGACGCCACCGCGACCGGGACGACCCAGCTACGGGCTCTACGAGCACAAGCGCTCGTTCGGCGCGATCTGGGTCGAGCGCGAGCAGGCGCGCCGGATCGTGCTGCGGCCGTGGGCGGAGCGCGCCGCGACCGCCAGTCGCTCGGTGCTCGCCCTGGCGCGCGGGGTGCGGCAGCATGACCGCCCGCGGCAGGCGCGAACGGCGGACGCGGCAGGAACGGACGACGCGGCCGACGCACGGACGCCGCCGACCACCGGGCGCCGCCGCCGCCGCGACCTGAACGCGGGCGACGACCCCGAGCGCGGCCGCCGCCGTCCAACGACGCCGCCAACACCACGGTCCGGCCTCGCTCCGCGGCCGAACGGCCCGCCCACGCGCGCCGTCACGCCTGCCGCACGCGACGATGCGCGCGTGGGACGCGTTCGTCGCCGCGTCTCCGAATGGCTTCCACACGCAGCTGACGCCTGGGCCACGGTCAAGGCACGCCAACGGCTGGCGGTCCGTGCGGGTCGTGGCAGACGGCGGCTCGGGTCCCGATCGGCGCCCAGATCCTCGATGCGGCGCGATCGGGCCGGGACCGTTCGGCGTCGGCTACGCGCCCCGCGGCCCGATCGCGTCGACGTGGGACGAGGCCAGCCTCGTCGCGTTCTCCGCTGCGCTGCGCCGCATCGGCACGCCGGCTGCGGCTGACGCACGTCACCGTCGAGCCGCCGATCGAGGGCGAGGCGGGGCCGGCGACCTGTTCGAGGCGGCCGGGTGGCGAGTCGCGGACGACGTCCAGCCGCGACGAACCTGGGAGGTGCCGCTCGAGCGGCCCGAAGCGGAGCTCTGGCGCGACCTGCGCTCCAAGTGGCGCCAGTACGTCAACAAGGCACGCCGCGTCGGGGTCGGTCATCACCGAGGGCGGGCGCGACGACCTCGAGACGTTCTACGAGATCTTCACGGACACGGCGCGCCGGACCGGCTTCATCCCGCGCACGCTCGCGCTCGTATCGCGCGGTCTGGGACGCCTACGCGCCCGACCGGCGCGCGCGCAGCTGCTCTTCGCGCGCCTCCCGGACGGCGAGCCCGGTCGCGATCCTCTTCCTGCTGCGCTGCGGCGGCCGGATGGTCGAGCCGTACGGCGGCATGACGCAGGCCGGTGCCGAGTCCCGCGCCAACTACCTCCTCAAGTGGGAGGCGATCCGCCGCTCGGCCGAGGCGGGCGCCTCCGTCTACGACATGTGGGGCCTGGCCCACGCCGGCATCGAGCAGTTCAAGGCCGGGTTCGGTGGTCGCGAGGCCAACTACGTCGGCGCCTTCGACCTCGTCGACGATCCCGCTGCTGCGCGACGTCGCTGGTCGCCGGGGCCGGCGCGCCTGGGTGCTCGTCGCGCGGCGGCATCTACGCCGCGCGTCACCGGGCTGCGGCCGGGCGCCGCCGTCTGCGACCGGGCGGAGGGCGCGCCCGCGATGCGATGAGCGCGGACGCGCCCGCTCGGCGGCGCTGATCGGCCAGCTCGAGGCGCAGGGATCGCTCCGGCCCGTGCTTGCGCGCGGGAACGCGGTTCGCCGGCGGCGATCGCTGGTCGGCGATCGTGACGCTCGATTCGCGGAGGGTGCGGCCGGCGAACGCTGTTCGTGGCGGTGCCCGGGCAGCACGCGGACGGGCACGATTTCGCGGTGGCGGGCGGCTGCCAGCCGGCGCCGTTGCCGTGGTCGCGGAGCGCGCGATCGCGGGCGTGGCCGTGCCGCAGTTGCCTGGTCCACGCCTCGCGACCGGCGCTGGCGCTCGCGGCCGCGTGGCTCAACGACTTCCCGAGCACCCACCTCGGCGTCGTCGGCATCACCGGCACCGACGGCAAGACGACGACCTCGTACCTCGTGCGCTCGATGCTGGAGGCCAGCGGGCTACCGCGACCGGCCTGACGACCACGATCGACGTGGTGGTCGGTGGCAGTCAGCCTGGGCAACGCCGGCCGCGCCACCAGCACCAGAGGCGCCCGATCTCCAGGGCCACCTCGCGCGGATGGTGGCGGCCGGGGATCGGTTCGCCGTCGTCGAGTCGACGTCGCACGGGCTGGCCCAGGATCGCGTCGGCGCGGTTGCGTACGACGTCGGCGCGCTGACGAACGTCACCCACGAGCACCTCGAGTTCCACCGCACGCTGGAGGCCTACCGGGCGGCGAAGCGGCGTCTCTTCGAATGGCTTGCGCTCACCGCCGTGAATCCCGGAGAAGGGCTGGGGCAAGCACGCGGTGCTCAACCTCGACGATCCGGTCTCGCGCGGACTTCGCGACCGCGGCGCGCGAACGCAGGCGCGACGGTGCATCACGTACGGCGCCGACCCGGCCGCCGCGATCCGCCCGACCGGCGTGCGGGAGGACGCCTCGGGGCTGCGCGTGGCGGTGGCGACGCCGCGCTGGGCGGCGGACGTGCACCTGCGGCTGCCGGGCCGCTTCAACGTCCACAACGCGCTGGCAGCGGTCGGCGTCGGCGAGGCGCTGGATCTCGATCCCGCGGCGGATCCGGGCCGGGCTGGCGGCGCTTGCCGGCGGTGCCCGGCCGGATGCAGCGGATCGAGCAGGGCCAGCCGTTCACGTCGTCGTCGACTACGCGCATACGGCCGATTCGCTCGCCAAGGTGCTCGACAACCTGGCGCCGCTGGCGGCGGCGGGCGGTGGCGGGCTGGTCTGCCGTCTTCGGCTCGGCCGGCGACCGCGACACGCTCAAGCGGCCGATGATGGGCCGCGTGGCGGCCGAGCGGTGCCGCGCTGATCGTGCTCACCGACGAGGATCCGCGATCGGAGGATCGCGATGAGCATCCTCGAGCGAGATCGCGGCCGGCGCGGAGGCGCTCGGCCGGCGGCGCGGCCAGGACCTGCTGCTCGTCCCGGACCGGCGCGAGGCGATCGGGCGGGCGCTGGCGGCGGCGTCTCCCGGGGACGTGGTCGTGCTGTGCGGAAAGGGCCACGAGAAGACGATCGAGATGGCCGGCGGGGTGCATCCCCTGGGACGAGGCAGCCGCCGCTCGCGAGGCGCTGCACGAGATGGGGTTCGAAGGCGAGTAGCAGGCGGGTGCCCAAACGCGGGCGCCGGTCCCGATCGTCGGGTGTCCAGGTGGCTCTCGCCGCCACCCGCACCCGACTATCATCGGTCTCGAACGCACACGCCGACAGGCTTCGCTCACGACCGCCACTCGCAGCATGTCGCGACGACGGGGCGGATCGGGGCCGTGGAGCGGGCCGGTGCCGGCGGGCGCGCGACAAGGAGGGCACGATGACTCGACACCGGGTTGCGTTCGTTCGGCTTCTGCCCCTCATGGGCGCGCTGATACTCCTGCTTGCGCTCGGATCGGACGTCGCGGCAGCCACTGCCCGTGTCGTCTCGCACGGGGACAGGTCGCACAAGGTGGTCGCGCTGACGTTCGATGATGGCTGGGGCGTCTCCCAGTGCAAGAGCATCGTCAACACACTCGTGTCGATGCACGCCGCGGCCACCTTCTTCCCGAACGCCTCGTACGTCCAGAATGCGCCGGCATTCTGGCGGCGTGTTGCCGCGCTCGGATTCCCGATCGGCAACCACACGGTCGCGCACCTCGATCTCACCACGCTGTCGAGCACGCGGATCCGTGGCCAGATCGCCCGCGACGAGCGAATCGTCGAGGGCATCACCGGGCATCCGATGATCAAGGTGTTGCGGCCCCCCTACGGCGCGTGGAACAGCCGCGTGCGTCGCGTGGCCGGTTCGCTCGGCTACGGGACCGTGCTGCTCTGGGACACTTCGTCCGGCGACACGTCACCCGGATCGGACGCAGCCCACCTCCGCAACGCCCTGCGGGGCACGAACGGGTCGGTGGTGCTCATGCACTGCGGTCCGGCCGTGACGCCGCGGATCCTTCGGGCCGTCATCCGGGGCTATCGGAACCGTGGATTCACGCTCGTGACGGTGCCGCGGTTGCTGGCGGGGGGCTGACACGGAGTCCGCGAGGGCCCTGGTCAGGCGCCGACGTAGGCCGCGAGGTGCACACCTGTGAGCGTGGAGCGGGCGGCGACGAGGTCGGCCGGCGTGCCCTCGAAGACGATGCGGCCACCGTCGTGGCCGGCGCCGGGGCCGAGGTCGATGATCCAGTCGGCGTGCGCCATGACCGCCCGGTGGTGCGAGATGACGACGACCGACTTACCGGAGTCGACGAGCCGGTCGAGCAGGCCGAGCAACTGCTCGACGTCGGCGAGGTGGAGGCCGGCGGTCGGCTCGTCGAGGACGTAGACGCCGCCCTTCTCCGCCATTCGGGTGGCCAGCTTGAGCCGCTGCCGCTCGCCGCCGGAGAGCGTGGTGAGCGGCTGGCCGATTGTGAGGTAGCCGAGCCCGACCTTCGCGAGCCGGTCGAGGATGGCGTGCGCGGCCGGCGTGCGCGCCTCGCCGGCGCCGAAGAACTCCTCGGCCTCGGTTACCGACATCGCGAGCACCTCGCTGATGTCGCGGCCGCCGAAGTGATACTCGAGCACGGCCGCCTGGAACCGCCGGCCCTCGCACTCCTCGCACGTGGTGGCGACGCCGGCCATCATCGCCAGGTCGGTGTAGATGACGCCGGCGCCGTTGCAGGTGGGGCAGGCGCCTTCGGAGTTGGCGCTGAACAGCGCCGGCTTCACGCCGTTGGCCTTCGCGAACGCCGCCCGGATCGGGTCGAGCAGTCCCGTGTACGTCGCCGGGTTGCTCCGTCGCGAGCCGCGGATCCCGCCCTGGTCGATCGACACCACACCCGCGCCGGCGGGGATCGACCCGTGCACGAGCGAGCTCTTGCCGGAGCCGGCGACGCCGGTGACGACCACAAGCACACCGAGCGGGATGTCGACGTCGACGTCCTGCAGGTTGTGCGTGCGGGCGCCGCGCACCTCCATGACACCCGATCGCCTCCGCACGGTCGGCTTCAGAGCGGCCCGGTCGCTCAGGTGCCTCCCGGTGAGCGTGCCGCTGCCCCGCAGCCCCTCGACGGTGCCCTCGAAGACCACCTTGCCACCTGCGGTGCCGGCGCCGGGGCCGAGATCGACGACGTGGTCGGCGATCGCGATCACCTCAGGCTTGTGCTCTACGATCAGCACGGTATTTCCCTTGTCGCGCAGCTGTAGCAGCAGGTCGTTCATCCGCTGGATGTCGTGGGGGTGGAGCCCGATGGTCGGCTCGTCGAAGACGTAGGTGACGTCGGTGAGCGACGACCCGAGGTGTCGGATCATCTTGGTGCGCTGCGCCTCGCCGCCCGAGAGCGTGCCCGACGGGCGGTCGAGGCTGAGGTAGCCCAGCCCGATCTCGGCGAACGAGTCGAGGGAGTGCTGCAGCGCGGCGAGCAACGGCGCGACCGACGGCTCGTCGAGGCCGCGGACCCATTCGGCGAGGTCGCTGATCTGCATCGCGCAGGCGTCGGCGATGTTGATCCCGCTGATCTTCGACGAGCGGGCCGCCTCGCTGAGCCGGGTGCCACCGCACTCGGGACAGGCGGTGAAGGTGACGGCCCGCTCCACGAACGCGCGGATGTGCGGCTGGAGCGCGTCGACGTCCCTGGACAGGAACGACTTCTGGATCTTCGGGATCAGGCCCTCGTACGTCAGGTTGATGCCGTCGACCTTGATCCTGGTCGGCTCCTTGTGGAGCAGGTCGTTGAGTTCGGTCCCGGTGTACAGGCGGATCGGCTTGTCCGGGTCGAAGAAGCCGCAGCCGCTGAAGATGCGGCCGTACCAGCCGTCCATGGTGTAACCGGGGATCCTGAGCGCACCCTCGTTGAGCGACTTGCTGTCGTCGTACAGCTGGGACAGGTCGAAGTCGGTCACCGATCCCATGCCCTCGCAGCGCGGACACATGCCTCCGGTGATGGAGAAGCTTCGTTTCACCGCCCTGCTCGACCCGCGTTCAACGGTGATCGCCCCGGCACCATGGGCAGAGGCGACGTTGAAGGAGAAGGCCTGGGGCGGGCCGATGTGCGGCTGCCCGAGCCGGCTGAAGAGGATGCGCAGCATCGCGTTGGCGTCGGTGGCGGTGCCGACGGTGGAGCGTGCGTTGGCGCCCATCCGCTCCTGGTCGACGATGATCGCCGTCGTCAGCCCCTCGAGCACGTCGACGTCCGGCCGGTCCAGCGTCGGCATGAAGCCCTGCACGAAGGCGCTGTAGGTCTCGTTGATCATCCGCTGCGACTCCGCCGCGATCGTGTCGAACACCAGTGAGCTCTTGCCCGAGCCGGAGACGCCGGTGAACACCGTCAGCCGGCGCTTCGGGATCTCGATGCTGACGTCCCTGAGGTTGTTCACGCGAGCGCCGTGCACGCGGATCAGATCGTGCCTGTCGGCTCGGGTCATCTGGGCGCTCCGTTCCGTGTGGCGACAGCTGCAAAGCCGCAACTCGGTCAGGTTTGGAGAAGCCGGTTCGCCGGCGGGCCTCTAGCATCGCATTGTTGTTCCGAACGCATTGCGGAGTGAAACCAGCCATGGCGCAGAAGACCGCGAAATCCGACGTCTGGACGGCCGAAGAGCGGGCCGCGATGAGAGAGGCTGCCGCAGAGGCGAAGCGGGCCGCGAAGCGCGGCGCCGACAATGCTGCCGGCGAGGCGGACCTCCTCGCGAAGGTCGCCGAGATGCCGGAGCCTGACCGCTCCATGGCCGCGCGCATCCACGAGATCGTCAAGGCCGCGGCGCCGGCCCTGGCGTCGAAGACCTGGTACGGCATGCCGGCGTACACGAAGGATGGCAAATTGATCTGCTTCTTCCAGGCGGCGTCGAAGTTCAATGTGCGGTACGCGACCTTCGGTTTCCAGCCGGACGCGTGCCTTGATGACGGTGCCATGTGGGCGAACGCGTTCGCGGTGCTGGAACTTACGCCGGAGGTCGAGGAGCGGATCGCCTCGCTGGTCAAGCAGGCGGCAAGCTAGAAGATTCCCGGCGGGTTGGCCGGCGGTGCTCTCCCGCCGTCCGTTTCGTTTCGGTGAGCGTCAGCCGGTGGCGCTCGCCGCCTCGGCCGCCGGTTCGCCCGCCGACCACCGGGTTCGGGTCTCCCGCTCATCCTCGTCGCGAAGCACGGCAGACAGTCCCCGCCGCGCCGATCAGCAGTGCAACGTCACCTGGGCCTGTGAGTGCGTGTACAGCGTCGGCGACTGCTCCGGCGGGGGCGCGCCGATCGCGGAGAACAGCGCTGCCGACAGGCGGGCCACGATGCCATCCGGCTGCCATTGGCCGCCGTTGCTGAGGACGACGATCGCGGCCCGCTCGGCGGGGAAGTACCACATCGCGTCCACGTAGCCGCGAAGGCTGCCCAGGTGACCGTACGCGATTCGGCCCCCGAAGACGCGCTCGCGGGTCCCGAGCCCGTAGTAGTCGGAGCAGGCACGCGTCGTCTCCATCTGGGCCAGCAGGTCGGGCGCGACGACACTGCCCCCGTAGAGGTCGGTCGCCCAGTGGGCGAGGTCCGTCGCCGAGGAGACCATGGCCCCGGCCGATCCCGCGACCGTGGCCGCGGACATCGTCGGGATCACGGTGCTCTTGCCGGTGACGTCGACCTGCCGGCCCCCGCCGTAGACGAACCCGTGTGCCGCATCGGCCGGCGTGGGATCGTTCGGCTGGTAAGAGGTGTCCGTCATGCCGAGCGGGTCGAGCAGCCGGGCCTGGATGGCCCGGGAGATCGGTTGGCCGGTGATCAACTCGACGATGTGCCCGAGGATCACGAAGTTGGTGTTCGAGTAGTGGTAGCAGGTGCCGGGGGCGCAGTACGGCGATTGCACAAGGGCCATGATCTGGTTGAAGCTCCAACGGCGCGTCGGGTTGGAGAAGACCTTCCCGTTGTACGTCGGGTTCTCGAAGTAGTTGAAGATGCCGCTCGTATGGCTGAGCAGTTCGCGGACGGTGATCCGTGCCGCGCGGGGGAACGCCGGCATCCAGCGGCTCAGCGGGTCGTCGAGCGACAGCTTCCCCTGGCTGACCAGCTGCATGATCGTCGCGGTCACGAACGTCTTGGTGATGCTGGCGATCGAGAAGACGGTGTTCGGATCGACCGGCTGCGGGTTCGGCGAGAACGAGGCGTTCCCCGCCGTGCCGATCCAGCTGGTCCCGCCCGGCAGCAGGATTGCGGCCGAGATGCCCGGGAGGTGGTGACCCGGCAGCGCCCTGTCGATGATGGACTGGAGCGTGCCTGCCAGTCCGGGCGGCAGCGGCGCGCCCGGGCTCAACGAGCTGGACGGGTTTGGCGTCCCGCCGGAGCTCGGCGTTCCGGAGGGGCTCGGCGTTCCGGATGGAATCGGCGTCCCGCTCGCACCCGGGCTCGGCGTCCCGCTCGCACCCGGGCTCGTCGTCCCGCTCGCACCCGGGCTCCCGCCGGGTGTCGCCACCGTGGAGGGGAGTGACCCGGATTCGGCCGTGGTGCCACCGGGGAAGATGCCTCCGGTCGCCCGGGCGGTCCCGGCGGGCGGGGTCGCGCCCGTCGGGCTCCCGCTGCCCGACGGCGAAGGGGCACTGGAAGAGCACGCAACGGCCAGGACGGCGAGGAGCGCGATCAGCAGATCCACGGCGGGACCATGGCCACGGCCAGGCTGACGACCGTGCGCCGGCGTTCGGTCGATCGCAGCTCCGTGGCCCCCTCGATTGAAGCGCATATTGCCTCCGGATCGGGACGTCGGATGCCTCACGCTACACTGACATCGCGATGTCCGTCCAACCGCTCCCTCCGGAGGCGGCCGGCCCCGGCCGGCCTGCCGGCCGGCGTGCCTCGCCGCCCGTGCCATTCACGCCGCGCGCCCTGGACGCCGCGGAGCATCGCATCGAGGCCGCCGTCCGGGAGCATTTCCCGCAGGCCGACCTGACCCGCATCGGCGAGGCGTACCGGTTCGCCCGCGATGCCCACGAGGGCCAGCACCGCGTGAGCGGCGAGCCGTATGTGACGCATCCGCTCGCGGCCGCGCAGATTCTCGCCGACCTCGGTCTGGACCCGGTCGCCGTCCAGGCGGCGCTCCTGCACGACATCCCCGAGGACACCGAGTACTCGCTGAACGATGTCGAGGAACGCTTCGGCCCGGAGGTCGCGCAACTCGTCGACGGCGTCACGAAGCTGTCCAAGTTCAGTGCGCGGTCCCACGAGGAGCAGCAGGCCGAGAACATCCGGAAGATGTTCCTGGCCATGGCGGAGGACATCCGCGTCGTCCTCATCAAGCTCGCCGACCGGCTCCACAACATGCGGACGCTCTCCGCCCTCCCGATCGAGAAGCAGCAGCGGATCGCGCGGCAGACGGCCGAGATCTACGCCCCCCTGGCGGAGCGCCTCGGGATCTGGCAGTTCAAGTGGGAGCTCGAGGACCTGGCGTTCAAGACGCTCGAGCCCGACGCGTACCGCACCCTGGCGGCGCAGCTCGAGTCGCACCGGCGTGCACGCGAGGTGTACGTCCAACGGGCGATGGACGTGCTGAAGGCCGCGCTCGACGGGGCCGGAATCAACGCGGAGGTCTCCGGGCGGCCAAAGCACATCCACAGCATCCACAAGAAGATGCTGCGGAAGGGAGCTGAGCTCGGCGAGATCTACGACCTGCATGCGCTGCGGGTGCTCGTCGACGACGTGCGCGACTGCTATGCCGCGCTGGGGGTCGTCCACTCGATCTGGCGACCGATCCCGGGGCAGTTCGACGACTACATCGCGATGCCCAAGAACAACCTCTACCAGAGTCTCCACACGGCCGTCGTCGCGCTCGACGGCAAGGCCCTCGAAGTGCAGATCCGGACCCACGAGATGCACCGCATCTCCGAGGTCGGGATCGCGGCGCACTGGCGATACAAGGAAGGCTCCAAGACCGACCGCGCCTACGACGCCAAGCTGGCCTGGTTGCGCCAGCTGATGGACTGGCAGCGCGAGGTCTCGGATGCGACGGAGTTCGTCGAGGGCCTGAAGCTCGACATCTTCCAGGACCAGGTGTTCGTCTTCACGCCGCGCGGTGACGTCAAGGACCTGCCGGCGGGCTCGACCCCGCTCGACTTCGCCTATCGCATCCACACGGACGTCGGGCACAGCTGCATCGGCGCCAAGGTCAACAACCGGCTGGTGCCGCTCGAGTACAAGCTGAAGAACGGCGACATCGTCGAGATCGTCACGACCAAGGGGGCGCACGGGCCGTCGCGAGACTGGCTCAACATCGTCACCACGACCCACGCCAAGGAGAAGATCCGGCAGTGGTTCAAGCGCCAGCAGCGCGACGAGAACATCGTCCACGGCAGGGCGTCGCTCGACCGGGAACTCCACCGGCTGGCACGGACCTCGCTCGATCGGATCTCATCCGACCAGATGGCCGAGATGGTCGACCACTACCACTTCAACTCGCAGGACGACTTCTACGCGGCGATCGGATACGGGGCCGTCAGCGCGCAGCAGGTTGTGACCAAGCTCGGCGTCTCCGACGACACGAGCCAGGTGACGCTGCCGCAGGTTGCGCCCCCGCCGCCGGCCCAGGCGGGCGGGATCCGGGTGCGGGGCGTCGGCGACCTGCTCGTTCGATTCACGAAGTGCTGCCACCCGATCCCCGGCGACCCGATCATCGGGTTCATCACGCGCGGCCGTGGGGTGACGGTCCACCTGGCCACCTGCCCGACCATCCTCAACGAGAAGGACGTGGCACGGCTCATCGAAGTGGAGTGGGAAGGCCAGGCGGCCCAGACGTACCCGATCGCGATCCGGGTGGAGGCGTTCGATCGGACGGGCCTGCTCACCGACATCAGCGGCGTGGTGTCGGAGAACAAGATCAACATCGTCGCGGCCCATGTGACGACGCTCTCCGACCATCGGGCCGTGGTCCAGGCCACACTCCAGGTGTCGTCGGTGGCGCAGCTGGCCAAGGTCATGTCGCGCCTGGAGGCACTGAAGGACGTCTATTCCGTGCAGCGCGACCTGACGTAGGGGAGCGCGGGGGCGCGCGGCCACGCGCGAGGCTGCCCGTCGCGCCCTGGAATGTCGCTCACAACGGCACCAGGCGGCCAGCGCCGAACCCGATGTCGCGGAGCGTGGCCGGACGCTCCGCACGCGGTGCCACCGCAGCCGAGGCGTGCGCATGGCGATGGCTCGGCCGTCACTGTGCACCAGGGGTGCGAGTCGACCAGCGGCGACGTCACCAGTGCCCCCGGACGTCTCGGCGCCGGCCGTTCCGTGTGCCCGATGCACGGTTTCGAGGTCGGGGTGCCCCTGAGCGGCCAATCGGCACACCGGATGCACCACATGGCCGACGAGAGGGGCCTGCCCGCGCGAAAGCCGGCCGACTCGCAACTCCCATGCACACGGACACCGGACGCGAGGGGTGGCGGGCTGCCCGGATGGCGGATGCGTGGAGCGCCCACGCTCAGCCGGCCAGCGACGCTTCAACTGCGCCGATTGCGCCAACCGAAACACCTTCCGCCGGTCGTTCCGTCAGCATCCGGTTACAGCACACCCACCGCCACTGACGCGGAGGACCGGTGGCGACGTTTGACGTGGCGACCAGCACGATAGGCCGGTCTCGCTGCCAGTTTCCGCTGCGCCCACCGCCGGCGCCGCGCCGCCGCGGAACCCCCTCAGCTGCTCACGACCCGTAGACCCAGAAGGCGAGGGCGATTCCCGCGATTGCCGCCAAGACGACGAGCACCGGGAACCAGCGCGGAACGGAGCTTCGCTGCATCGAGCGACCCCTTCAGACCGGGTGTGCCATTGACGCGATGAGGGCTCGCTTGGCAGCCACGAACTCTTCGTCGGCGAGGTCGCCGGAACGATGCATCTGCGCGAGTCGCTCGAGGTGGGAGACCAGGGCGTCGGCGTCGACGGAAGTCGTCCCCCTGTCGGTGTCCGTGCTCGCAGGCACGCCGTGGCCGTCGAGCACGGAGCCTGGTTCGGCGTCGGCGGCCGTGCCCGGCAATTCGGTCGCGAAATCGGTCAGGGCAGGGGCGCGCGGAAAGGCCGAGCCGCCGCCGATCGCCTCGGAAAGCGGGGCCGGCAACACTCCGCGGCGGAGCGTCCGACCGATCGGCGCGGACGGATCGATCGCGGACGCGGCACGCGTCGCCTGGACCATCGCGTCGCGCAACTCGCCGAAATCGCGGGGCGTGGGACGCGGCGGCGCGCCCGGCACGATCGTCGTGTGGTCGCGAGTCTCGAACCAGCCGAGCAGCGGTATGCCGCCCATCAGCACGAAGATGATTCCCGGGATCAGCCATCCCCAGACGATCCCGCCACCAGCCGCGTCCGGCGGGTGGACGCTGTACTCGAGGAAGTTCCACCCGAGGCTGAGAAAGAGTGCGGGCCACGCCAGTCCCACGAGGCCGGCATAGCCCCCTCCGAGCCGCGTTCCCATCCAGACCATGAGGCCCGCGCTGAGGAAACCCAGCGGAAACGCCAGGAACATCATCAGCCCGACCTTGTCCGGGCACTGGACGGATACCTCGTACGGGCCGCCGGAGGCGCAGGACCCGCCGATGTCCATGACAGCCCGCATCCCGATCCAGACGCTGGTGATGGCAAACGCCAGCCCGGCCACACCGACGAGGTAAAGGACGTACTCGCGGACGCCCGGGCCGGTTCGCGAGCCAGCCGAGGCGGCGGTCATGGAGTGGGGGTGGTTGTCCCGACCGATCCGGGGGAATGCGCCGAGGCGTTGCCGGCGGCATCACCAGTGGCAGGAGTCCCGGCATCCGCCCCCGGCGCCGCGGCGGCAGGAGTCCCGGTTGCTGCTGCGGCCGCCTCGGCCGCACGCTGTGCGCGGAGCGCATCGGCCGCCGCGATCGCCGCGACCTCAAACGCGTTGTCCCAATACCGGTCCTTTCCCGCGGCAGCGGCCGCCCGGGACGCGGCGAAGTAGCGCGGGATGTACAGGATCCCGTTGGCGTCCCACTGGCGGACGTGACACAGCTCGTGGGCCAACTCGAATTCGTCGAGCGGACGCCACGAGAACACTTCGTGCCCGATGGTGATTGCCAGCCAGGTCGGCATGATCAAACGCTGCGCGGGGGCTTTCAGCCATCCCCAGACATGTGCCCGGTACGAGGGCGTCCGATCAGGCATGAGGCACCTCCAGCGAGGCCAGCAGGGCGAGGACCGGGACGGCGGCCGCGAAGTCGTCGGCCAGGATGTCGGGAAGGTTCGCGGAGAAGACCGCGTCGTCGGCCAGCTCCCGCCCGAAGGTGACGTCCTTCAGCTTGAGCAATTCGGCGTGCGGGTGGTCGGCCGGGAAGGCCGCGGGCACCCGCTTGAGACGCTCGCCGTGTACGCCGTCGAAATGCGCTCGGAAGCCCGGGTCCTCGATCACTGCGAGCACGCGCTCGGGCTCGGTGTCGACGGCCTTCCGGAAGGCGGCGAGCCAGGCGGGCTCCGGGTGCCACGCGCCGCCACCGATGTATGTCTCTTCGGGCGACATGCTGAAGTAGGCGCCACCTCCGACGTGTCGGCCGACGCTGCCGCCCTCCGGCGCCGGACCGGCCCACGGAAAACTGGCCGAGATGTTCGTCTTGTATGGGGACTTGTCCTTCGAGAAGCGCACGTCACGGTAGATCCGGAAGGGTGAATGCGCCGGATCCGAATGCAGCGGGATGCCGCGCGATCGGAATCGCTCGCCGAGCGCGACGCAGAGCGCCTCCAGGGGCTCCCTCAGCAGCCGGTCGAACTCGGCCTTGCGCGGCTGGAACCAACTGCGCTCATTGTTGCCGGCCAGGTCGACAAGGAACTGGAGCGCCTCGTGGGAAAACCCGGTGAACACAGGAGGAGCGTTACTCACGGACTCGACCTCGCTGAGACCATCAACGGATGCCGCGCACTGTACGACTGGCCCGGCCGGCGCGGCAGGGCGATTCTCGACCGGCGAGGCAGACTTGTTGCAGTTCGGGGGCCAGTGGGGCCTTCCTCGTCGCCACGCCCGGTCAGCTTGCTGCATATGCACATACCTGACCGAGCAGACCGAGATCCCCCCTCGGTTCGCCGCGGCCCTCGCCCGGCTAGACTTTCGAACCATGCCCAGATACCAGTCTCCCCGCGGAACGCGCGACCTGCTGCCCGCCGAGAAGGGTGCGTTTCTGCGCCTCGAGCGGCTTGCGCTGGACCTTGCGGCCCGCTACGGCTACCGGCCGATCGAGACGCCCCTCTTCGAGCTGAGCGACGTGTTCGAGCGGGGCGTCGGCAAGGTCACCGACGTCGTCGAAAAGGAGTTGTTCCGCGTCCAGGCGGGGAGGGGGGAGTCGGAGCGCGAGCGCTGGGCGCTCCGGCCGGAGCCGACCGCGGGGATCGTCCGAGCCTACGTACAGCACGGCATGCAGACGCTGCCGCAGCCCGTCAAGCTCGTCCTCCTGGGGCCCATGTTTCGCTACGACCGACCACAGGCCGGCCGGTACCGCGAGTTCTGGCAGTTCGACGTGGAGGTGATCGGCGACGCGGGCCCGGCCGTGGACGCGGAGATCATCGAGCTGGCGACGCGCTTCTACCGGGACGCCGGACTGACGGGCATTCGCGCGAACATCAACTCGATCGGCGATCCGGCTTGCCGGCCCGCCTATGTGGCCGAGCTTGCCGCGTACTTCGAGCGCCATGAGTCCGAGCTTCCCGAGCTCGAGCGCGAGCGCCTGCGGACCAACCCCCTGCGCCTCTTGGACTCGAAGGACTCGCTGATGCAGCCGCTCATCGCGACGGCGCCGACGATCACGGAGCGTCTCTGCACGGCCTGCGCGGACCATTTCGCGGCGGTTCGCGCGCACCTCGACGCGGTCGAAGTGCCGTACGAGATCCGCCCAAGCCTCGTGCGTGGGCTCGACTACTACACGCGGACCACCTTCGAGTTCTACCGTGTCGGCGTCGAGGGCCAGCAGGACGCGCTCGGCGGGGGTGGTCGGTACGACGGTCTCGTGGAACTGCTCGGCGGGAAGCCGACGCCGGGAATCGGGTTCGGGATCGGGCTCGACCGGGTCGTGCTCGCCCTGGCGCAGTCGGGCGTGGAGACGCCGATGCCGCCGGCTTCGTCGGTCGTCGTCGTCGGGGCGGACCCGGCCGACACCGTGACGCGGCTTCGCATCGCGACCGACCTGCGCGCCCGGGGCGTCGCGGCACGTGCCGACCTCGCCGTGCGGAAGCTCGGTAAGCAGCTCGAGAGCGCGGACCGCGACGGTGCGCACTTCGCGGTCGTCTGCGGCGACGAGCTTGCCGCCGGCCAGGTCCAGCTGAAAGACCTGAAGGCGGGGACGCAGCGCGTCGTGAACATGGCGGACCTCCATCGCGAGGTGCAGCGCGGGGAGGCGCAGCATCGCCACGGACAGGGTTCCTGAGGAGGGCGCGATCGAGCCCCCGGTCGAGCCCCCGGTCGAACCCCTCGTCGAACACTCGATCGAGCCCCCCGTCGAACCCTCGCCCGAGGTCCCGGTCGAACACTCGATCGAGCCCCGCGTCGAACCCTCGCCCGAGCTCCCGGTCGCCGGCGTCGAACTTCCGGACAGCGCCCTCCACGGCAGGCGCACCGGCACCGACCTCTCGACCTCCAGCGCACTCTTCGGGCCGTTCGCACGGCACCCGGCGACGTCGGTGCTCGCCGGGGCGGTGTGCATCGCGTCCTCGGGGATCCTCGTCCGCCTGGCGGACGTGTCACCGTCCACGGCCGCGACCTACCGCGCGGCGTATGCCCTGCCGCTCCTGGCGATCGTCGCCTGGGCCGAGCAACGCCGCCTCGGACCGCGCCCGTGGAGCCAGCGGATCTGGGCATACGTTGCCGGGCTGGCGTTCGCCGTCGACCTGACCATGTTCCACCACGCGATCGAACTCATCGGCGCGGGGCTCGCCACTGTGATGGGCAACGTCCAGGTGATCTTCGTCGGCGCCATCGCGTGGCTCGTCCTCGGGGAGCGGCCGAGCAGGGCGCTGCTCACGGGCGTGCCGGTCGCCATCGGTGGGGTGGTCCTGATCTCCGGGCTCGTCGGGAGCGGCGCGTACGGGAGCAACCCGAGCCTCGGAGTGGTCATCGGGCTCATCACGGCCGCGTCCTATGCCACCTACCTGCTGCTCATCCGAAAGGGGCGCGACACGACCCGCGTCTCGGGGCCGATCTTCGACGCGACGCTGGCCTGCGCGGTCGGGGCAGCCGTTGGCGGGGTGCTCGTCGGGGACCTCCAGCCGGTGCCGACGTGGCCGTCGGCGGGCTGGCTGGTGCTGCTCGCGATCAGCGCGCAGTTCGCCGGCGGGTTGCTGATCGCGATCGGGCTGCCGCGCATGCAGGCGGTCACGACCTCGCTGCTGCTGCTCAGCCAGCCGGTGATATCGGTCTTCCTGGCGATGCTGATCGTGGCGGAGACGCCGTCCGCGTTCCAGTTGCTGGGAGTCGGGCTGGTGATCCTGGGAGTCGGGATCGGGACGGTCCCGCTGGGGCGACTTGCGGCGGCGTTGCGGACGACGCTTTCGTCAACCTCAGGCCGGTTTCCGCAGGCCCGGTGAGCCGCCACCCGTTTCCCGTACCATGCTGCCCGTGAAGACCACCTATCGCGACATCACCTGTGCAGATGCGCGCCTGGAACTCGTCGGGCGTGAACTCTCCCTGTCCGGCTGGGTCAACCGCCGCCGGGACCTGGGCCAGCTGATCTTCCTCGACCTTCGAGACCGCTACGGGATCACGCAGGTCGTGATCGATGCAGCAGGAGTCGCCCGAGGCGCACGCCGTCGCATCCGGCGTGCGCAGCGAGTACGTCATCCGCGTTCGCGGGACGCTCGCGAAGCGCCTGCCCGGCATCGAGAACCCGAGGCTCGCCACCGGCGAGCGTCGAACTCCGCGCAAGCGCGATCGACATTCTCGCCACCGCCAAGGCCCCGCCGTTTCCCATCAACGACCCCGACTCCGAGATCGACGAGGCCATCCGCCTCAAGTACCGCTACCTCGACCTCCGCCGCGAGGGAATGAAGCGCCGGATCATCGTCCGGGACCGGCTGGTCAACGCCATCCGGAGCTTCGCACCACGCCGCCGGCTTCGTCGAGATCGAGACCCCGCTGCTCATCAAGTCCACACCGGAGGGCGCGCGCGACTTCATCGTTCCGTCGCGGCTGCAGCCCGGCAAGGTCTATGCGCTGCCGCAGAGCCCGCAGCAGCTGAAGCAGCTGCTCATGGTCGCCGGCATGGATCGCTACTTCCAGATCGCGCGCTGCCTCCGCGACGAGGACCTGCGCGGCGACCGCCAGCCGGAGTTCACCCAGCTCGACCTGGAGATGAGCTTCGTGGCCGAGGACGACGTCATGGGCTGGGTCGAGCAGATGGCGATCGAGGTCAGCCGCGCCGTCATGCCAGACCGGCCGATCCAGGACCTGCCGTTCCGGCGCTTCACCTACCGCGAGGCGATCGACCGGTTCGGAACCGACAAGCCTGATCTGCGGTTCGGGCTCGAACTGCACGATCTCGGCGACGCCGCGGCCGGCACCGGGTTCCGCGTCTTCGACGACACGCTGGCGGCCGGCGGCCGGATCTTCGGGTTTGCCGCGCCCGGCATGGCCGGGATCTCGCGCCATGCCCACGACGAGCTGACCGAGTCGGCCAAGCGGGCAGGCGCCCGGGGCCTGGTGTCGGTCGGCATCGACGGTTCGGGCGTCGTGCACTCGTCGGTGCTCAAGATCATCGGCGAGGCGCGGGCCAAGGCCCTGTTCGATGCCGCCGGCGGACAGCCCACCGACCTGGTCCTGATCGTGGCGGACCGCGACATGGTCGCCCAGGAGGCGCTCGGCGCGCTCAGGCTGGAGATCGGCGATACGCCTGAAGCTCGCCGACCCGAAGGTTCTCGCCTACGGCTGGGTCTACCGCTTCCCGATGTACCAGTGGGACGCGGGCAACCGGCGCTGGGACGCGACGCACAACCCGTTCAGCGGCGTCGTGCCGGAGGACGAGCCGCTGCTGGTGACGACCTCGGGGGACCCGCTCAATGCCGACCCGGGCGATCCGGCCGGCCACGCTCGCGCCATGCAGTACGACATCGTGCTGAACGGCTGGGAACTCGGCGGAGGCTCGATCCGGTTCCACACTCGGGAGATGCTGTCGAAGTCGTTCGCGCTGATGGGCCACTCGCCGGAGGCGCAGGAGGCCAAGTTCAGCGGGATCCTGGAGGCGTTCGAGTACGGCGCGCCGCCGCACGGCGGGATCGCGCTGGGGATCGATCGCTGGACGGCCCTGCTGACGGACCAGACGAACATCCGCGAGGTCATGGCGTTCCCGAAGACGGCCTCGGGCTCCGACCTGATGCTGGCGGCGCCGTCGCCCGTGGAGCCGGGCCAGCTCGACGAGCTTGGGCTCGCGCTGAAGCCGGTGACGCCGAAGGGCTGAGGGCCCGGCCGGTCGCCCTGCCCGGCTTGACATCGAGGCGAACGCGGGCGCCTGCGGGCGCAAAACTCGCGCGACGATGGCCTGTTCGCTCCATCTGCCGCGGGTCTGGTCGGCGTCGGGCGCCGGCCAGGCCGAGGGGCCAGGCGGCGCTCGTCTTGCCTCAAAACGGACGAATCCGTCCGCCGACCGAGGTCCGGCTGACCGGTGAGGGCCGTCTGCGGGCGCCGTCATGTACCAAAACGGCACTTCGCGGCCGAAATGAGGCAAAGCAGCGCCGACACGCCGACTGGAGGCCGCACTGGTAGGACGGAAACGTCCGAAATGAGACAACATGCTCGGCGGGCAGGTCCAACTGCGGCACCGCCGTCGCCGGCCGACCTGTCGCGGCGCTGGAACCGCCGAGATGGCGGTAGAGTCGGCGCACGACGATGCGCATGGGCCTGATCGATACAGATCGTGGCGCCGGTGTGCCCAGCATTGGAGCCCGGTCACGCTGCGCCTCTCGTCCCGTTGCCCGCCGGAGGCCCCGTCATCTGTCAACAAGCGCGGGGCTATTCCGCCGTCGCGAGCAGAGCTCCGATCTCCACCGTCCGGGGGGTCGCCTTCAAGCGCTCCCAGATGGTGAGAGCCTCCCTGAGCCGCGCGACGCCGGCCTCGGCTCTGCCGACCTCGAGCAGGCAGCGGCCGAGCCCCGCGAGGGCAAAGGCCTCGTCGTTGACCTCACCGACCTCGCGTGCGACGCCGACTGCCTGCTCGTACCAGCGGATTGCGGCCAGGTGGTTCTTCTCCGCCTCGGCGACGATGGCATCCGGGAGGCCCGTTCGCCTGGTCATCTGCGACCCGAGGTCTCGCAGTCGTCGGGCGAGGTCGAGTCGCCCTGCTTCAACTGCGGCGCTGACGGCGTCGCGCCCCGCCAGCTGCCCCGGCTCAAGGGCATCGGCCAGCTCCTCGAGAAGCGCGATTGCCAGCGTCTGCCGGCCCTGGGCGAGCGCGAGACGGGCCGCGAACGGAAAGCGAGCAGCGACGGCATAGGTGCGACCGAAGGTGCGAGCCTCGGCCGCGAGTGCGGCGGGATCGCCTTCGAATTCGCCGCGCTCAAGCCCGACCCCGATCCGGAGCGTTGTCGCGAACAACTGGATGTACGCGTTCCCCCGTTCGTCGCCCTTCCGCTCGAGCGTCGCCGCTGCCTGGACGGCTTCGTCCCAGTGCCCGAGCGACCAGTTCATTCCGGCTCGGGACAGCTCGCCTGCCGACAACGGCAGGCCGTGGGCCCGGCCAAACGCGAGCTGCTCTTCGGTGGCCGCCAGCGCGTCCGGGATCGAAAACCAGGCGAGAAGATTCGCGAGGTTGTCGAGCGCAATCACGGTCGCCGCGGTGTCGCCGGCTGCGCTCGCCAAGCGGATCGCCTCACGGACGTCCCGTTCGCCTCCGAGGCGGTCGCCCCGATCGAACAGTGCAGCCCCACGAGCATTCAGCGCGCGATAGGGAGGAGCAACGCCAAGCTCCTGCGCGAGCGAGAGCGCCTCATCGGCGAGGCGAAGGGCGTCGTCCACGCGCAACCTGGTCCAGGCACGCTGCGCGGCGTCGGCGAGGTAGCCGGCGAACTCCGCACCACCCCGTCGGCGCAGCACCTCTTCGGCCTCGGCGAAGATGTGATCTCCGGCTGCGGCATCGCCGCGCATGAGATGCGTTCTGGAGAGCGGCGCCACGAGGATCGCCGCTTCCACGTCGCGGCCGGCGGCAAGCAGGAGGCCGCGAGCATCTTCGAGCGCGACGGCTGCGTCCGCGTACTCCTCCATGTCCAGCAGCCCGCGTCCCAGTCGGGCGAGCACTCCGGGTCGTCGCGGGTGCTCAGGCTCGAGCAATTCGAGCGCCCGCCGGAGCAGCGCAACCCCTCGGGAGACGTCCGTTCGCACCGCGGTGTCTGCGGCCGCGATGAGAGCATCGAGCAGTCCTGCCTGGATTTCCGGAACCTCGCCGGTCGCACCTGTTGCCGTCGCAAGTTCGAGCGCCCGGTCCAGGTGCGCGACGACGATCTCTGCCTCCTCGCCTGGCACGGACCCGGTCCGCCCGGCGATCCAGGCCGCGGCGGCGCGGTGGCGCGCGAGGCGGGCTCTCCGTGTCAGCTGGCTGTAGGCGACGTCGCGAAGGAGCACGTGCCAGAAGGTGAATTCCGCCTCGCCGGCCACGGTGGTCGGGAAGACCGGCCGGATGAACTCGCGGCGGGCGAGCTCCGCGAGATGCGGCTCGACCTCTGATCGCTCTCGCTCCTCGAGTGCAGCCACGATGCCCGACCAGAACGTCCGGTCGATCACCGAGGCGTCGAGCAGCACTTCCCTGGCCCCGGGAGGCAGGCCGTCGATCCGGGCGGCGAGGAGGGCCGCGATCGAGGCCGGGATCGTATCGTCATCCAGCGCGTCCCCGGCGACTGGACTCTCACGGTCGCGGATCATCGCGGTGAGTTGCTCGGCGTACAGCGGGGAACCCGCCGCACGCCCGAGCACGGTGGCGAGCAGCTCAGGCGAGGCACCGGGGAGGGATTCGCCCACGAGGGTCGTCATCGCCGCGTCGGGCAGGGCGGCGAGCGAGAGGACGGTGGATCGCCGTCCGCGGGCCAGCCAGGCCGGATGGCGCTCCTCGAGCTCTGGGCGAGCAGTGGCCACCAGCAAGAGCGGCAGCCCGGCCGCGTGGTCGGCGAGGTGGGCCAGAAAGGCGACCAGGGCGTCGTCGGCCCAGTGAAGGTCCTCGACCACGAGAACCACCGGGCCGTCCGCGGCGATCTGCTCGACGAAGCGCCGCCAGGCAGTGAATGCCTCCTCCTGCCCGGGAGGCTCGCTGGAGGTCTGGAGACCCACGAGCGGGGAGACGCGGTCGGCCATCCAGGTTCGCATCTGTGGGTCGGGATCCGTCAGCACTGCCTCGAGCTTCGCCCGCAGCGTCTGCTGGTCGTCACCGTCGAGGATCCCGGCATGGGACTTCACGATTTCGCCGAGCGCCCAGAGGCCGATCCCTTCGCCGTAGGGGAGACAGCGGCCCACTCGCCATGTGACGGGTTCGGGGAGCGCGGGATCCCGCCGGGAGAAGGACCGTCCGAAATCCGGACGCCGCGGTGCGTGGTTGCTCCGGGCCGATCAGCCCTCCGGTGCCGAGGCAGCCCCGAACGGTGCCAGGGCCGGCCCGTTGAGTGGCGCCTCCTCCGGTCGGTCCGCGGCCGCTGCGCCCCATTCGGGAGGCGTCTCCACCGGCATCGGAGGTCCCACGTAGGCCGGCAGGTCGGCCAGTGGCGTGTCCCGATCGTGGGTCACGCCCGGGTCGCCCAGGTCGAGCAGCCGGAACGCCACGCCGGCCGCCGCGAGGTCCCGCAGCAGTCCATCGGGCATCCGGTCGGGCCGCAACGCGACAAGCGCAGGCACGATCGCAGCCGGCACCAGGACCGGCCACCCGGGCTCGCCGCGCCAGGTCGGCCGGAGCACGAATTCCGGCATCGCGCCGTGTGCCTGGATCAGGGAGGTGACCGTTTCGGCGTCGACCCAGGCGAGACGTGCCGGCCAGAGGATCGCCGCGTCCGTCTCGCCCACCGCGGCCAACGCCACCTCGATGCCCCGGGCGATCTGGCCGACCGGTCCCCGATCCGCCGGCGCCGGCTCTGCGAGCACCGCCGGCGAACCGGCGAGCGACGACGCCACCGTGCCCTCCGGATCCGGGGCCACCACCACGATCGGGACCGCGCCTCCCGACCAGGCGAGTTCCACCAGCCGCCGTGCGGTCGGCCGCCCGGCGACGTGCGCCAGCGCCGATCCGGGAGACGATGCGAGGATGACGGCTGCGACGGTCATCGGGTCATCAGCCGCGCGCTGCCGGGCGCCACGAGCCAACCGGCCGCCGCGACGTCCGCCAGCGACGTTCCGCCGGGCGCCACGAACCACCCGGGCGCCACCGGCCACCCGGGCGCCGCGGGCCACCCTTGCGCCACGAGCCGGCTTGGCGCCACGACTCGGCGACCGCGCCGCTCCCCGGCCAAATGCCCGTTGCGCGGCCTCACTGCCGCCCTGTCCCGCCCTGGTCGTAGGGATCGTAGCCGCCCCGCGCCGGATCGGGCGGAGGCCCGCCGCGCCCGGCGGCAGGATCGGACCCCGATGGGGCACCACCGCGACCCGGCCCCAGCTTGATCCCCCGGTCGTACGGGTCGTAGCCGCGCGGAGCGCTCCCTGGCGTGTTGCTCCGCGGTAGCACGGGCGACGTCTCCAACGGCCGCAGTCGACCCTGCGACCCGTCGGCGGGAGGCTCGCTCCATGTCGGCGGTTCGCTCCATGTCGGCGGTTCGCTCCATGTCGGCGGTTCGTTCGAGACCGGCGGTCCTCCGAGCTCGGTCTCCGTGCCCGCCTGCATCGGGACCTCGTCACCCAACTCCTCGGCGTCCGCTGCCTGTGCCGCTGCCGCCAGGCGGGCCTCGCGAGCCGCGGCTCGCTGTGCGCGCCACGCCCCGACCGAATCCCTTCGCTGCGCGGCAAACGCGGCCGCCGCACCCCGGAACTGCGGGCCGGCGCCCATGCCGCGATGCGCATGTGGGATACGGTGCCGTCGCGGCCCCGGAACAAGGACGCCACAGGTGATGCCCAGCAGGCTGGCGCCGAGTGCCAGCAGTTCGACGAAGTTGGTCATCAGGCCCGTTCCGATGGCGCTTCCCGGACCGGGCTCCAGCCCGGCCACACCCAGCGACACGAGGAGTGCGTACAGGGACAGTGGCACGAGGGGCACATTGGACAGCGCCATGAGCGTCCCCTCACCGCCCATCAGCCAGACCGCGTACCCGGCCATGAGGCCGACTGCGATCAGGCCGAGGACCGCCACGACCAGGCCGACCGATGTGCTCGCCAGGGCCAGCCAGACGCAGAGTCCCACCAGCAGCGCCTGGCCGGCGGTCAGCGCGATCTCCACCAGGATTGTTTCCGGCGACCGGTGCACCGGTTCGTGCGCGATCCGATCCCGCATGGCTGCCTCCACTGCGCGTCTCACCCCCGAGGATACGGCGCTCCCGCCGGTGGCGTGCGACAATGCCGCTCCCCGATGACATTCGCACCCCCTTCAACCATGCCCGCCACGCCGCCACGCACGCTCGCCGTCCGGAAGGATCTGCGCAACGTCGCGATCGTCGCGCATGTCGACCACGGCAAGACCACGCTCGTCGACGCGATGCTGCGCCAGACCGGCGCATTCCGTGCCAACCAGATCGTCGCCGAGCGAGTGCATGGATTCCGGGGATCTCGAGCGCGAGAAGGGCATCACCATCCTCGCCAAGCAGACCGGCGTCCAGCACGGCGACGTCCGGCTGAACATCGTCGACACGCCCGGCCACGCCGACTTCGGCGGCGAGGTGGAGCGCTCGCTCCTGATGGTCGACTCGGTGCTGCTGCTCGTGGACGCGGCCGAGGGCCCGCTGCCGCAGACGCGCTACGTGCTCCAGAAGGCGATGGCGCGGCACCTGCCCGTGGTCGTGGCGATCAACAAGATCGATCGAGGCGACGCGCGGCCGGCCGAGGTCGTCGACGCGGTCTACGAGCTGTTCATCGACCTCGGCGCGACCGACTCCCAGATCGACTTCCCGATCGTCTACACGAACGCCAAGGCTGGGCACCGCCACGCTGGACCTGGCGACGCCCGGCACGCGACCTGCGCCCGCTGCTCGACCTGCTGGTCGAGCACACGCCGGCGCCGACCTATCGAGCCCGACCACCCGCTCCAGCTGCTGGTGACGAACCTGTCGGCGAACGACTACGTCGGGCGCATGGCCGTCGGGCGCATCTGGAACGGCACGATCCGCATGGGCCAGCGCATCACCGTGGTGCGCGAGGAGGCCGAGCACGCCGACGGCAGCGTCGAGCCCGGCCGCACGGTGACGCTGACCGGCATGGTCACCTCGCTGACGACGGCGCGCGGCATCGAGCGCGAGGACATCCGCGAGGCCGGGCCGGGCGAGATCGTCGCGGTCGCCGGGCTCCCGGAGGTCACGATCGGCGACACGCTCACGGACCCGGCCGATCCCCGACCGCTGCCGCGCCTCGACGTCGACGAGCCGACACTGCGCATGACGTTCGGCGTGAACACGTCGCCGCTGTCGGGCCGCGACGGCAACCTGCTGACCTCTCGGCAGATCAAGGCGCGCCTCGATCGCGAGGTGCTCGGCAACGTCTCGATCGAGGTGCACCCGACCGAGTCGCCGGAGACGTTCGAGGTGCGCGGGCGCGGCGAGCTCCAGCTGGCCGTGCTGATCGAGCAGATGCGCCGCGAGGGCTTCGAGCTGCCAGGTGTCGCGGCCGGAGGTGCTGCTGCGCGAGGTCGACGGCGACGTCCACGAGCCGTACGAGCGGGTCACGATCGACATCCCACCCGAGTTCATCGGCACGGTCAGCGAATCGCTGTCGGCGCCGCAAGGCGCCGCATGGAGCAGATGACCACCGACGCCGACGGGCGCGTCCGGATGGAGTTCGTGATGCCGGTGCGCGGCCTGGTCGGGTACCGCGGCCAGATGCTGACCGAGACGCGCGGAACCGGGCTGATGCACCAGATCGGCGAGGGCTACGGACCGTGGGCCGGCGAGGTCACGCACCGCACGAACGGGGTGCTGGTCACCGACCGCACCGGGACGTCAAACGCCTACGGGCTGTTCAATCTCCAGGAGCGCGTCGACGATGTTCGATCGGGTCCGGCGAGGAGGTCTACGAGGGGATGATCGTCGGCGAGAACAGCCGATCGGGCGACATGGACGTCAACCCGACCAAGGAAAAGAAGCTCACCAACATCCGGACGCACAGCCACGACGAGGCGCTGCGCCTGACGCCGCCACCGCCGCTCGACCCTGGAGTCGGCGATCGAGTTCATCGCCGCCGACGAACTGGTCGAGGTGACCCCGAAGTCGATCCGGCTGCGCAAGCGGGTCCTCGTCGAGTGCACGACCGCCGGCGCGAGGCAGGTCGCGAGTACGACCGCCGCCGGGCGTCCGGCGAGGAGTAGCCCAGAGGCCGAGTACGGCGCCGCTTGCCAACCGGACGACGGGGTCGCACGCCATCCGGGTCCGAACACGTCACTGGCGAGCCATGCTGACAGAGGGTCACCTGTGGGCTGCGTCGTCGGCCGCGACTCAGTCCGCCCGCTTGCGGCCGCGCGAAACGCCCGAACCCACCTGGCGGTAACTCGGCGGTCTTTCCTGGTCGCGGCGCCACGCCATGTGCAGCAGCACCGTCGCCCACATCCGGTATGGGCGCCAGGCGTCAGAGATCCGAACCCACGTCTCGTCGTCGGGAAGCGCCCGCAGGCCGTACGCCGCCCTGACGGCCTCGCGGCTGATCGGGTCCGCCGTCGGCAACGTGTCCGCAGGGCCGCAGCCGCGCATGAGGATCCCCTGTGCCGTCCACGGCCCGACCCCGGGGAGCGTCGACAGCCGCGCCAGTGCCTCGTCCTCGGGAAGCGCGCGCAATGCCGACGTGTCCAGTCGTCCGGACAGTGCCGCCTCGCGCCAGCGCGTGGAGTCGAGTCACCTTGGAGCGTTGCCAGCCCGGGTATCGCCTCCACCTCGAGCAGGCACTGCGGTCGCGGAAACGCGTGCACCTCCGCCGCCGCCGATCTCGATCCGGTCGCCCGCACTCGTCGGCCAGCCGGCGCTTGACCCGCGGCGCCCTGCGCCATCGAGATGCGCTGGCCGATCACGAGCGACGTGGCCGCCTCGTACGCGGAGTAGAAGCACACCGGCCGCAGGAAGGAGAACCGCGCCTGCAGCGCACCGATGACCGGGTCCCGGACGCCCACGTCCGGCCACGCAGAGCCGTCGTGGTCGAGCGAGACGCTCCGCGCCGCCTGCTCCTGCGCGGCCTCCAGGTCGACCGGGTCGAGCGGGCCATCCGCGCCCGATGCCTCTCCGAGGACGATCCCGTCGGCGTCCTGCCACAGGTCGACGGCGACGCTCGTGCGCCAGCCCTCGACAGGGAACGCCATCAACAGGCCGTGCTGCGATATACCGGCAGGGTGCCCGCCGAGGCCGGGCGCAAACCCGCCGGCAAAGTCCTGCGCCGCCTCCAGGACGAACGGGCCGCGGGGTTCAATCCGGAACTGCGACATGCATGCTCTCCGTGCCCATGACGCCGGTCGAGGCGATCAGGCTCGCCCAGAAAAGCCCGCGCCGATGAACTCCGCGGTCAGCGGCGGTCTGATGGTCCACGCGAAGTACCTGTCCGTGGCGTCGCTGAGCACGAACAACTGGATCCCCGCGAGGAATACCAGTATCGCGATGACGACCAGCAACCACCTCGTCAATGGCGCGACCGGCTGGAACCGGTCGGTCGCCGGAGCCCCATTACGCCGAATCCCGAACATTCCCGCCCTCCCGCAGCTTCCAGCGCTGCCCGCTGCCCGCTGCCCGCTGCCGGTCGGCCCCGCGCCGGTCCGGCTTGCCGACACAATACCGTGCGCCGGGAAGGGGGCGACTCGGCACCGCGCGGGTCGCACCCGCGGGGGCCCCGCCGGTCCACCCGCGGGGCGGCCGCCGCCCCCACGGTGCCCCCCGGCGGGCGTCCGTCGCTGCGGCCCGTACAATCGACCGTCAATGACGATCTACCTCGACCACGCCGCGACGTCGCCGCTGCGGCGCGAGGCGCTCGACGCGATGCTGCCGCTCCTGACCGAGGCTTCGGCAACCCGTCGTCGCCGCACGCGGTCGGGCGCGCGCGCCCGCGCCGCGCTCGACGAGGCCAGGGAGCGGCTCGCCGGCGCGCCTCAACGCGCAGCCGCGCGAGGTCATCTTCACGAGCGGCGGCACCGAGGCGATCAACCTCGCCGTCAAGGGCGCCGCGTGGGCCGGCAAGGCGACGGGCAACCGCATCATCACGACCGCGGTCGAGCACCACGCCGTGCTCAACAGCTGCAAGCTGCTCGAGAAGTTCGGCTTCGAGATCGTGATCCTGCCGGTCGACCGGTACGGGCGCGTCGATCCGGACCAGCTGACGGCGGCGCTGACCGAGAAGACGATCCTGGTGTCGCTGCAGCTGGCGAACAACGAGGTCGGCACGCGTCCAGCCGATCGCCGAGCTGGTGCGCCGCGCGCGCGCCGTCAGGGGCAGCGCTGATCCACGTCGACGCCGTCCAGGCGGCCGCGGTACCTCGAATCGACGTGCGCGACGCTCGACGCCGACCTGATTTCGATCGCGGCGCACAAGTTCGAGGGGCCGAAGGGCGATCGGGGCCCTCTGGCTCCGCCACGGGATCGCGATCCTGCCGCAGGTCCACGGCGGCACGCAGGAGCGCTACCGCCGCGCCGGAACGGAGGACGTCGCGGGTGCCGTCGGCATGGCCGTCGCCTACGACCTCGCCTGCGCCGAGCGCGCCGCAGGTCCAGGGGCGGCTTCGCCGGCAGCGCGACCGGCTGCGCGACGCGATCCTGGCGCTTCCCGGTGTCGAGGTCACCGGCCACCCGAAGACGCGACTGCCCGGGCTGCTCTCCCTGGTCGTTCGCGACGATGGACGGCGATGCGCTGGTGCTCGCGCTTGACCTCGAGGGCATCTGCTGCTCGACGGGATCGGCGTGCACGACCGGTTCCACCGAGCCCAGCCACGTCCTGACGGCCATGGGTTTCCCCGAGGAGGAGGCACGCGGTGCGCTGCGCCTCAGCCTTGGGCGGACGACGACCGACGAGGAGATCGATCGAGCCGCGGCCGTGATCCCCGCGGCGATCGACGCGCCTGCGGGCCGGTTCGGCGACCCTGACCGCCGACCCGCTCGGGCAGGGAGTGGGCGCCTGAGCCGGGCTCGACCCGTGTGCTCGGCAGGTCGATCGTCATGAGCGAGCGCGTCCTTGTCGCGATGTCGGGCGGGGTCAATTCGTCGGTCGCCGCGGCGCTGCTCGCGGACGCCGGGGTCGAGACCGTTGGCGTGTGGATGCGACTCCACGACGTCGCCGACACCTACAGCGAATTCCAGCGCAGCTGCTGCTCGCTCGATGCCGCCGACGACGCACGGCGCGTGGCCGGCCAACTCGGCATCCCGTTCTACGTCATGAACCTGGAGCGGGAGTTCGCCGCCGGGGTGCTGGAGCCGTTCCTCGCGAGCTACCTCGACGGTCGCACGCCGAGCCCCTGCATCGACTGCAACACGTACGTGAAGTTCGGTGCGCTGCTCGGGCGGGCGCGGCACCTCTACGGCGCGACGCGGTCGCGACCGGCCACTACGCGCGGGTCGACGTGGTCGAGGCGCAGGGCGGCCTGGGCCAGGCGCCCGGCGCTACCGCCTGCTCGCCGGCCGCGATCCCGACAAGGACCAGAGCTACTTCCTCTACGGGTTGCGCCAGGACCAGCTCGCCGCGACGCGCTTCCCGCTCGGTGAGCTGACGAAGCCGCAGGTGCGCGGACGTGGCGCGGCGCCTCGGCCTCGCGACGGCCGAGAAGCCGGAGAGCCAGGAGATCTGCTTCGTGCCGGGCGGCGACTACCGCGACGCGCTGCGGGACCGCGCCGGCTGGCACGAGACGCCGGGGTCGCTGCTGGACGGCGACGGGCGTGTAGTGGGCGAGCATCGGGGAGCGGCCGCGTACACGGTCGGGCAGCGGACCGGCCTCGGTGTGGCGCTGGGGGAGCGGCGCTACGTCGCCGCGATCGATGCGCGCGGCGAACCTCGTCACGCTCGGCCGCCGCGAGGACCTCGCGCGTCGCGAATTCGATGTGGAGGCGGTCAGCTTCGTCGCCGGGGTCGCCGCCGGCGCAGGACGCGTTCGAGGCGGAGGTTCGCATCCGGCATCGCGCCGAACCGGTGCCGGGAGTGGTCCGTCGCGCGGCCCCGGGCGAGCCGGATCGCGGCGGGCGCTGGCGGATCCGACTCGAGCGGCCGGCGTGGGCACCGGCGCCGGGTCAGGCTGCCGTCTTCTACCGCGACGACGAGGTCATCGGCGGGGGACGGATCTCCGCCTGATTCCGAGCCGGCCGGCGGTCCGGGCCGTGCCTGGCGCTGCACAGGACGCGCCGTCCGACGCGCCCGCTGGTGACGAACGGCCCTTGCCGGGCAACGACCATCCGAGGTCCCCTGAAGCGCGTTCCCGTTCGACGTCACCCTTGTCCGGCGCATCTGTGCTTCGGAGGCTGCAGTGAACAGAGGCCCGTACGGAACGTGCCCATGGTGCGGGGCACCGATCACCCCGGATGCAGGGTTTTGCGGGCACTGCGGCCATCCTTTCGGCCCGCCGCCGGTTCCCGCGTTCGGCCCGCAACCCGGCCGGCCCCAGCCCGGCCAGGGGTACGCGCCCTTGCCGGGCCCAGGAAACGCGCCGCCACCACAAGCGGGGCAGGGGTACGCGCCGCCGGGACCCGGATATCCGCCGCCGGGCCCTGCATACGCCCCGCCACCGGGACCCGGATACTCCCCGCCGCCGGGACCCGGATATGCACCACCGGGACCCGGAAATCTTCCGCTTGGCCCCGTATACGCCCCGCCGCCGGGACCCGGATATCCGCCGCCGGGCCCTGCATACGCCCCGCCACCGGGACCCGGAAATCTTCCGCCGGGACCTGGATATCCGCCGCTCGGCCCTGCATACGCCCCGCCACCGGGACCCGGAAATCTTCCGCCGGGACCCGGATATGCACCGCCGGGACCCGGATATCCGCCGCCCGGCCCTGCATACGCCCCGCCGGCCGCCCAAAAGTCCGGCGTCCCGCGCTCGCTCCTCGCGCTGCTCGCCGTCGTCGTCCTCGTCGTGGCCGGTCTGGGCGCGGTCATGGTGCTCCGTCCCGGAAGCGGAGACGCACCACCCGCCAGCCCCAGGATCCCCGGCGCATCGCCGGCAGCCGGCGACACCGGCGACACCGGCGGCACCGCGGCCCTTGCCACGCCCGCGGTCGTCGCCGGGCACGCCGACAATTCCGCCCTCGATCCGCCCATCCTCGAGCAGGGCGACGTGCCCCCGCCGGAGCAGACGACGCCGATCACCGGCCACCTGGCGCTTGGCGCGGCAACGGATCTCGCTACCCAGGCGATCGGCGCGGCCGGCGGCACCCTGGAGGCGAGCGGCCTCCGCATCCAGGTACCCGAAGGCGCGCTCTCGGCCGACGCGACGTTCGTCGTGACACAGGCAGCCATCACGGCAAGCGACTTCGGCGGCGTGGTCTCGCCCCTCACGCCGCTCTTCTCGCTGGAAGACGGCGATGCCGTGCTCGGCGCCCCGGTCACTGTCGCGCTGCCGATGACCATCCCAGCCGGATCGATCGCGATGGCCTTCTCCTACGACGACGCGAGCGGAACGCTCACGCCGCTCATCCCGATTGCCCAGGACGGTTCTTCACTCACGGTCCAGGCGACGCACTTCTCGGGGTTCTTCGCCGGCCTGGTCGACCTCGCCAAGCTGCCGACCACCGTCGATTCGGGCTTCAGGCCGGGAATCGACGACTGGCAGTTCAAGAACCACGGCTCGTACATCGCGCCCGGAGGGCAGTGCGAGGGCCAGAGCGTCAGCGCCATGTGGTACTACCTGAACCAGCGGCGAGGTGCAGGGGCGAGTCCGCTCTATGGCATCTACGACAACAACGGCGCCGAGGAGAAGACGCCGACCTTCTGGCAGGACGATTCGGACGCGTTCCGCATGGTCGGGAGCATGCACGCCGACCCGCTGGCCGTCCCCTTCACGTACAACTTCTTCAAGAACATGATGGCCGGCCCCGACGACCGGTTCACCTACGCGGCGTTCCGCGCCGCGATCGCAATGACCGGCCGGCCGCAGATGGTCCGGATCGAGACCGCCGCGCGCAACAAGGCGCACGCGATGATCGTGTACCGGGTCACGCCGGATCGGCTGTTCGTCGCCGACCCGAACTACCCGGCGCGCCTCCGGACCATCCTCTACGACGCCGCGACCGGGAAGTTCGCGCCGTTCAGTTCGGGCTCGAACGCGGCCGACATTGCCGAACACGGGGCCACGGTCTTCACCCGGTTCGGATACATCCCGGGGGCGTCATCCTGGTCGGACGCCAAGATTGCCGAGCACTGGGCCGAGTTCGAGGCCGGGACGGCCGGCGACAAAGCCTTCCCGAAGTACGACCTTGAGGCCCGGGCCGGCACCGACGCCGGTGGCAACGACGTCTGGGTTCCGCTGGTGGACGGGTACCAGACGACTCAGCCGCAGTTGACGATCCGCATCAACGATCCCGCGAACCGGGACGACGTCGCAATCGGCGTCTTCCGGGGAACCTCCTCGACGCAGCTTGATCCGCTGGCCGCCACCCAGGTCCTCGACCTGCAGGATGGCGCCAACGACTTCGGCATCGAACTGGACGGTTCGAAGCGCACCGACACCGATTGGCACTACGTCGATTTCGTCCGGCTCACCATCAACCTCGGCAGCCTGGAACTGACCGTCGATCCGGCGGAAATGACAGCCGGCACCGTCGGCACCGAGTACACCTTCCAGGCTTCAGCCAAGGGGATCCCCGGTACCGCGAAGCAGGCGACCTTCTCGTGGGACTTCGGCGCCGGCGCCGTTCCAGCGGACTCGTATGGCGCCCCGTACACGGAGCCACTGACCTCGCAGGGGAAGTACTCCTTCCTGGACGCGGGCACGCACACCGTGACCGTGATCCTGTCCGATACGGGTGGGGGCTCCTCGGTCGAACTCGGGCGAATGGAGATCCCGGTCGAGATTGCCGCCGCGAGCGCCACTGGCGGCGCGTGGGTGCTCGAAGGGGACCCTGTCAAGATCGGCGGTGAAGCCGTCGACAACGGCTGCATGGCGTATACGTTCGATGTCGCCGAAGGAACGGTGAGCATCAGCCGGGTGGGCCACGAGGATGTCCCGAACTGCCCGTCGTGGACCGCCTCCATGACCGCCACCTGGTCGCCCATCTCGCCGCCGGCCACCCTGCGTCAACACGACAGCGTGCCCTTTGCGTTCACAGCTTCGGTGACCGGCGAGGCCGGGACGGTGGCCACCCTGGTTGTTGATGCGACATACCCGAATGGGGCCCACATGGCCATCAAGTACGCCCAGTTCTGCGTGAGCGATCCCTCCGAAGCCTGCCCCGGGTCCGGGTCGTCCCAAACGCTCGAGGTCAAGAACTGGCCGGGCGGTGACTCGGCGGCAGAGACGATCACCGTCGAAATCTACGCCCACCTGGATGGTGCGACCCAGGCCGATCCCAAGATCGCCGGCTACCGGTACACGTATCGCTGGCAGCCGTAGGGGGATACCGGTGCAGGCCGGGCTTTCCACCGACCTGCGAAGATGTCGGGGACACGGCCGGAGTCACCCAGCACGGAGGCCTGAGCGTTGCCCGAGATCGGCCCGGCGCCCGTTCTCTCGCTCGTCGTGGGCGCCTTCTACGCGTGCGTCTACATGCTGATCCGGGGGGCGATCGGCGTCAGGATGCTGTTCGTGTTCGTGGCGGCCGTCCTCGGGGCCTTTGTCGGGCAGGGGATCGGGCAGCGCGTCGACGACCCGCTGCAATTCGGCGACTTCGGCTTGATCTCGGCGTCGGTCGGGGCCTGCGCGGGCATCCTGCTCGTCGCCTTCGCGAGCACGCTCTGGCCATCGGGCGAGCGCAGTTGACCTGGATAGGGGAGCGCCGGTGACGACCCAGGACGTGGCGTGGCTCGTCATCGCCGGCGCCGCCGTCGTGATCGCGCTTGCGTTCGCGAGCATGGCGCTCTCCGCTCACCGATTGGCGAGCGACACCCGCGACCTCGCCGGGCAGACTGACCGCCTGCTCGCCGTGCTCCGGGAGGAGTTGCCGGCCGCACTTGGCTCGATAACCGAGCTGTCGGCCAGCACCCGGCAGTTGACCAGTGACCTGCGCCCGCGGCTCGAACGGGCCGACCAACTGGCCGACGAGGTGGAATTGACGCTCGTCGCGCTGCGCGAGGCGTCGGAGGCCGTCGAACAGGTCGTCCACACGCCGGCGGACACGGTCGCCGGCCTCCGGAAATCGGCAAAGATGGTGGGCGGCGGGATTGCCACGAGCGCGGACCGGCTGCGGCGGGTGGTCACGCGGGACGAGTGACGGGCTCTCACGTGCCCATCCGGGCCAGGCCGGCCCCGCTGGTCGGCGGCCGCGCGTCCGCCCCCGCCCCGGTGCTGTCCTTTGGTACCGTAGCGACCATGGTCCAAGGCCCGCTCCTCGCCGCCGCCCGCGGCCCGCACTGAACCCGTGGAATCCCTGCCCGCCTCCGAGATCCGCCGCCGCTACCTCGAGTTCTTCGCCGCGCGCGGCCATACCGTCGTGCCCAGCGCCAGCCTCGTGCCCGCCGGGGACCAGACGCTGCTCTTCACCAACTCCGGCATGGTCCAGTTCAAGGACGTGCTGCGCGGCGTCGAGACGCGCTCGTACAACCGCGTTGTCGATGCGCAGCGCTGCCTGCGCGTGGCCGGCAAGCACAACGACTTCGAGGAGGTCGGCCGCACGCCGCGCCACCACACCTTCTTCGAGATGCTGGGCAACTGGAGCTTCGGCGACTACTTCAAGCGCGAGGCCATCCACTGGGCGTGGGAGCTCCTCACAGGCGAGTTCGGCATCCCCGGCGATCGGCTCGCCGCCACCACCTACAAGGACGACGAGGAGTCGCTGGGCGATCTGGCGCGACGAGATCGGCCTGCCGCCCGAGCGGATGGCGCGCTGGGGCGACGTCGAGAAGGGCGACGACCACAACTTCTGGCGCATGGCCGACACCGGGCCCGTGCGGCCCGTGCAGCGAGATCCATTACGACCGGGGTGCGGAGTTCGCGAGGGCCCGCACTGCGTGCCCGATCACTCGGAGACCTGCCCGCGCTGGCTCGAGATCTGGAACCTCGTGTTCATGGAGTTCGACCAGCAGCCGGACGGTCCGCGGCGTGCCGCTGCCGTTCAAGAGCGTCGACACGGGCATCGGCCTCGAGCGCCTCGCCTCCGTCCTCCAGGGCGTCCCGACCAACTACGACACGGACGTCTTCACGCCGATCCACGCCCGCATGCGCGAACTGCTCGGCCACGACCCCGACGCGTTCGAGTCGGAGCGCTTCAGCTACCAGGTCATCGCCGACCACTCGCGCGCCATCACGTTTCTCATCGCCGACGGCGTGCTGCCGGCGAACGAGGGGCGCGGGTACGTCCTGCGCCGGATCGTGCGCCGCGCGGTGCGCCACGGGCGGCTGCTCGGCCGCCGCGAGCCGTTCCTCGCGGAGACCGCGAAGGTCGTCATCGAGACGATGGGCGACGCGTACCCGTTCCTGGTCGAGCGGCGTGACGTCATCCTCGGCACGATCCTGCGCGAGGAGGCGGTCTTCGCGCGGACCCTCGACGCCGGCACCATCCACCTCGAGGAGGCGCTCATCCCGCTGACCAGCGCCGAGCGCGTGATCGGCCGGAGCGCCGGAAGATCTGCCGGACGACGCGCCGGTCCTCGCGGGCGACATCGCCTTCAGCCTGCACGACACCTTCGGCTTCCCGATCGACCTGACGGTCGAACTGGCGGCCGAGTACGGCGTGCGCGTCGACCGGGCCGGCTTCGAGGTCGCGCTCGCCGAGCAGCGGAAGCGCAGCCGGTCCGGCAAGAAGGCCGATCTCGCCGAGCACGCGGAACGGATCGCGCTCTACGACTCGATCGCCCGTGTGTCCGGCGACACGGAGTTCCTCGGCTACGAGACGACGAGCGCCGACGCGCGGGTCGTCGCCATCCTGCGCGACGGGACCGAGTACGAGGACCTGGAGGCGAAGCCGGAGGTCGAGCTGCGGGTGGAGGCCGCCGCCTCGGCCGAGCTGGTGCTCGACCGGACGCCGTTCTACGCGGAGGGCGGCGGCCAGGTCGGCGACCGGGCGTCATGCGCGATGCCGCGACAGGCGACGTCCTGTTCACCGTGGAGGACACGCAGAAGCCCGTCGGCGGGCTGATCGTGCATCGCGGGAAGCTCCACGGCGAGGGTGGCGGTCGGCCAGGCCGTGCGGGCCGACGTGGACCCGGAGCGCCGCGCCCGCACCATGCGCAACCACACCGGCACCCACGTGCTGCACCGCGCGCTGCGCAACACGCGTCGGGGAGTCGGCCCGCCAGGCCGGCTCGCTCGTCACGCCGGACTACCTGCGCTTCGACTTCCCGTTCGACCGGCCGCTCACCGACGGCGAGAAGCGCGCCATCGAGTCGGAGGTGCGGCGGATCGTCCGCGAGGATCGGCCGGTCAGCGTCACCTACCTGCCGATGGCGGAGGCGATCGCTGCCGGCGCCGACGCGTTCTTCGACGAGAAGTACGGCGAGACGGTCCGCACGGTCCGCGTCAAGGACTACAGCCTGGAGCTGTGCGGCGGCACGCATTGCCGGGCCAGCGGCCAGATCGGCTGGTTCGTCATCACCGGGGAGCGGTCCATCGGCTCCGGCGTGCGGCGGATCGAGGCGCTCACCGGCGACGGCGCTGACGCCCTGATCGACGAGCGCATGGCGCTGCTCGACCGGGCGATGGCGGCCGCCGGCGCGCAGTCCCCGGATCGCCTCCTGGACCGGATCGACGAGCTCAGACGCGGAGCGCCAGGTCGCGCCTCGGCAGGACCGGCCGGGCTGCCGCGGCCCGCGGACCTTGCACGCTCGCCCTGAGGTGGTCGAGGGCACGCGCTTCCTCGCGTTCGCCGAGGCGTTCGAGTCGATGGAGGAGTTGAAGGCCTACGCGAAGGACGTGCGCGGTGCCATGCCGTCAGGCGTGATCGCGCTCGCGCTCGACGCAGACGAGCCGCAGCTCTTCGTCACGGTCAGCGACGACCTCGTGGGTCGCGGCATTTCCGCGGCCGATCTCGTCCGGGCAGGCGCCCCGCTCATCGAGGGTAGGGGCGGCGGCCGACCGGACATGGCACAGGCCCGCGGGACACGCCGGGACCAGGTGCCCGGCGCGTTCCATGCGGTGCGCCGGGCGCTTGCCTCGGCTCTCGGAACGCCCTCGACAACCGACGCCAACGCACCGGCCTGAGACATGGCCTTCTGGCGCCGCTTCCTGCAACGCGAGGAGAGTCCGCGCTGTCCGCGTGCACTGCGCTCGACATCGGGACGGAGTTCGTCAAGGCGCTCGTCTTCGCGATCGACCGGGAGGGCCACGGCATCGTCCGCGGGGCCGGGCGCAAGCGCCAGGGCCTCTCGCACATGCAGTCCGGCACGGTCACCGACATTGCCGCGGTCGTGGACAACTGCCAGGTGGCGCTCGGGGAAGCCGAGGAGATGGCAGGGTTTCGGCCGACCCAGGTCGTCATCGGGATCGCGGGCGAACTCGTCAAGGGGTTCACCACCACCCACACGCAGGAGCGCAAGCGCCCCGACCAGCCGATCACGGAGCAGGAACTGCAGCGCCTGATCGACGGCGTCCAGCACGAGGCGCTGCGCGACGCGGAGCGATCGATCACCTGGGAGACGGGCCTGCCCAACGTGGACATCCGGCTGGTCCACGCCGCGATCACGGGCGCCGCCATCGACGGGTACTCGGTCACCAACCCGGTCGGCTTCCAGGGCCGCCACGTGCGCATCAGCATCTTCAACGCGTTCGCGCCCCTGATCCACCTCGGCGCGCTGCAGAGCGTGGCCAGCCAGCTGGACCTGGAGCTGCTGTCGATCGTGGCCGAGCCCTACGCGGTTGCGCGCTGCCTTGGCGGCGACCAGGTGGCGCAGTCGGGCGCGCTGTTCGTCGACGTCGGCGGTGGCACGACGGACGTCGCGCTGGTCCGGCAGGGCGGGGTCGAAGGGACGCGCATGTTCGCGCTCGGCGGCCGCGCATTCACCAAGTCGCTCGCAGATCGGCTGGAACTGCCCTTCGCTCGGGCAGAAGAGCTCAAGGTCGACTACGCGAAGGGCGTCGCCATCGACCACGCAGAAGAGGTGCGGTCGATCATCGCGGAGGACGTGGCGGTCTGGTCGGCCGGGGTGGAACTCGTGGTCGAGGAGTTCGGCAAGACGGGCATGCTCCCCGGGCGCATGTACCTGTGCGGCGGTGGCTCGCGCCTTCCGGAGGTCACCGAGGCGCTCCGCGCGCCGAGCTTCTCGCGCAACCTGCCGTTCGTGCGACCACCGGTGGTGGAGATCATCGAGCCGTCCCAGGTCGAGGCGATCTCCGACTGCCACGCACCTCCTCGTCGACCAGCAGGACGTGACCCCGATGGCGCTTGCGTACCAGGCCATCGAGATGGCGGCGCCGGAGGCTCCGCTCGATGCGGCGCTCCGCAAGGTCCTGCGGTTGATGCGCGTCTAGGGCAGACTGGCGCAGAGCCATGAGCGTCTGCTATCTGGACGTCGACGACGAGATCACCGACGCCATCGCACGCCTGAAGGGGGCTCGGGACGGGCGAGTGGTGGTTGTCGTGCCGCCCGGATCCCGGATCGCGACGAGCCGCATCAACTTCAAGCTGCTCGCCCGCGAGGCGGACGTGCGGGGCCTCGTCGTCCTCTTCGTGAGCGGCGACGCCGGGGTGCGCGCCCTCGCCGGTTCCGCGGGCATGGCGACCGCCGCGAGTGTCGCGGAGGCCGAAGTCGCGATGGGCCTCCCGGTCACGGGCGCGATGCCGGGCGGAAGTTCCGGCGGGCTGCTGCCGGTCGTGGCGGCGGCTCCCGGCCTGCTTGCAGCCGCCCCCGGATCGGCAGCCGCCCCGGCTCGACGGCGGCCGCCCCGGGCTCGATCTCGGCGCCTCCCGGCGCGCTGCGGCCGTCGTTCGGCACGCCACCGGCGTCTTCCGCCTGGGGGCAGGCGCCGGACGCGGCGACACGGGTGCAGCCGGTCGCGCCGGCCGCGCAGAGGGACGGCGCCGGCTCCATGCCCGCGGGACCCAGCCTCGGCACCTACCGTCCGGGTACCCCGGCGCACGCCATGCGGGGACCCGATGGCTACGCCGTGACGCCGAGGGTGGGTCCCGGCGGAGCCGCACCGGGCAGCCTGCGGGATGCCGGTCGAGACCGGGATGCGGAAGCGGCCGCGTCCGGCAGGCGTTCGAAGGCGAGGCGCCGCAGCCGCGGCCGGCGCGCCCTCGGCCTCGTCGTGCGTCTCGGGATTCTCGTCGCCGTGCTCGGCGCGATCGCGTACGGCGCCTACCTCGTCCTGCCGACCGCGACCATCACCCTGCAGCCGTTCACCCACGAGATCGGACCCCTGACATACACGGTCACGGCCGACCCGACCGTCGCGGTCACCGGCAGGTCCGGGGACAAGGTCCCTGCCCAGGTCCTGCAGATCCCGCTCAGCGCCACCGACACATTCCCGGCAACCGGGAGCAGCGTGACGTTGACGAAGGCCGCCGGCACCGTCACGTTCACCAGCGAGGACACCTTGTTCGACGTTCCAATCCCGGCGGGGACGACCGTGTCCACGCCGAACGGCGTCGACTTCCAGACGGTCTCCGCGGTCACCGCGAAGAAGGCCAGCATCAACCAGCCCTCGACGGTGGACGTGGCGGTCCGGGCGGTCCAGGGCGGGCCAACGGGCAACGTGGGGCCCAATTCGATCATTGTCACGGAGCAGTCCCTGGCCTCGCTGCTCATCAAGGTGAACAACGACCAGGCGACCAGCGGCGGCAAGCGCACGCAGACCCCGGTGGTCCTGCAGAAGGACTACACCGGCGGCGTGGCCGCACTCACGGCGGAACTGCACACCCAGTTGGCCTCGGCGGTGGCAGACCCCAATACAACGCCGAGCGGGCTGACGCTCTACCCGGAGACGGCGGCGGTCGGCAAGGTCGCCGCCGATCCGGCGGCCGCCGGCGTCGTCGGTTCGACCGTCGCGTCGTTCCAGCTGACGCTCACGAGCCAGGCGACGGTGCTGGCCGTGGACACGTCGCTCGTCGCCGCGGGAGGGGCGAAGCAGTTGAAGGCGGCCGTGCCAGGCAGCGACCAGATCTTCGACTCGACGATCACCACGGCAGTCTCGACCGGCACGGTGACCGGGGATACCATCACGTACCAGGTGACCGCGAAGGGCCAGGCGTACTCGCCGCTCGACGAGGCGAAGCTCAAGGACCTCGTCCGTGGGAAGACCGTTTCGGAGGCTCGGTCCATACTTGCCCCGTACGGAACGGTCGATGTGTCCGTCTGGCCCGACTTCATCCCCACCATTCCGGGTGATACGCGGCGCATCGACCTGACGATCCAGGACCCTCAGGTCGGCCAGTGAGGTTTCGCGGTGATTGGAGTCTCCAGGTGTCCACGAGCGTGCCCGTGAACGTATTCCGCGGCGCCTGCGGCGCGGCGCCCGGGAGGCGGGCCGCGTGACGGTGCTCGGCATCGACCTGGGGGAGCGTCGAATCGGGATCGCCGTCGGAGACCTCGAAAGCGGCCGCGTGCAGCCGCTTGCGACGGTCCGGCGCGCGGCAGCGGAACGCGACGCCGCCATCCTGCGCCGCCTCGCGGACGAGCACGGAGCGACGGAACTGGTCGTCGGACTGCCGCTGGCCGCAGACGGGTCGGAGCCGGCGCAGGCCGCCGTGACCCGCGCCTGGGTCGCCGAGATCGGTCCGCTCGTGCACCTGCCGATCTGTCTCCGCGACGAACGTCACACGAGCCAGGTCGCGGAAGTCCGAATGGGAGCCATGCGCCGTGGCCGGGCCGGCGGACCACCATCCCCGGCAGCCCGAAAGGCGTACCGGGCGAGGATCGACCGGGAGGCCGCCGCGTCGATCGTCCAGGCCGAACTTGATGCTCGAAATGCCGTGGAGAAGGAATGACGACGTTGGGACGTGACAGCTCGCCGCGCCAGGATGCCGGGCGCGGGGTACGCCAGGGATCTGCGACCGGCAGTGGGGTGACGGGTGCCGGGTACCGCGCACCGCGTCGTGGGGCGACCTGGCGCGGGGTCATCTTCCTGCTCGTCTTTGCGCTGGTCGTGACAGGCGGGCTGCTGTACGTGCTCACGCCGTCGCTCCGCGACATGGCCAGGAGCATGGCGGAGAGCAACCCGCACGCGCTCGTCGCTGCCGTTCGTGGCGGACGTGGTTCGCCAGCAACTGGGTGACGAACTCACCAAGCCGGCATCGACGGACCCGTCCCGCATCGACTTCGCCATCGCGAAGGGTGACACGGTCGCGCAGATCGGCACGGCCTCACGGACGCGGGGCTGATCGCGGAACCGATGGTCTTCCAGTACCTGGTCGTGACACAGCATCTCGACAACGCGCTGCAGACCGGCACCTTCGTGCTGCACCGGTCCATGACGCCGCAGCAGGTCGTGACGCGACTCCAGCAGCCGCCGGACCCGTTGCCGCGGAGGACGCCGTTCTCGCTCCAGCAGGGCGACCGCATCGAGCAGATCGCCACCGGCTCGAGTCCATCCAGCAGAACCTGCCCGCCGGAAGCCCGGAACTGCAGACGGACCTCCAGAAGTTCTACGAGCTGGCGATCAACCCACCGGCCGACCTGATCTCGGCCTACCCGTTCCTGAGCAACCTGCCGCCCGGGCACAGCCTCGAAGGATTCCTTCCGACTGGCGTCTACTCGGTGCCGCCCGATATCGCGCCGGAGGACCTCCTTCGCGTCCTGCTCGACCGCTGGCAGCACGACATCGGGTCAAGGGGGTCGTGGAGCAGGCGAACGAACGCGGGCAAGGACTTCTACGAGGTACTGACGCTCGCCAGCATCGTCGAGCGCGAGACGCCGTCGGACACCGAGAAACCCAAGATCGCCGGCGCGTACACGAACCGGCTGAACCCGAAGCGGCGGCCGACGGGTGTCCTGAACTCGGAGCCGACCGTGGTGTACGCCAAGGACACGATCAAGCTGCGGGCACTCGAAATGGATCTTCCAAGTGGCTCCAGTTCAGCTTCTGGAACCTGACCGGGTTCGCGAATCTCAGCCAGGTGCAGGTGAGCCCCGATCTGGCGGGGTACCAGACGTGGACCTGAAGGGTCTGCCGCCGACCCCGATCGACTCGCCGACGCTGGCGTCGATCGAGGCGGCCATCAACCCCGACTACGACGTGGCGGCTTCCTGTACTTCTACGCCTGCCCCGGCCAGCAGAAGCACCTGTTCGCCAAGACCCTCGCGCAGCAGTCGCACAACATCGCGTCCTGCAAGAGGCGGCTGACTCCGTGGGCGCGCCTTCGTTCGTCGTCCATCACCGGCGCCTGCGCGTGGCCGCCGACGGCGCCACCGCGGTGCGCCGCCCGACCTGGTCGAGCGCTGGACCGCGGACGATCGAGCCGCGCAGGCCGCCCCGGCTCGCGGCACTGCGCCAGCGCTGGGCGCGAGGGCGTCGACGCCTACTTCGGCGTTCGACGCGAGAACACGCGGTACGTGACCGGCTTCGTCCTCGGCGACGGCGAGGAGAAGGTCGCCGGCGTGTCCGGCCAGTTCTTCGTCTCGGCGGACGAGGTGGTGGTGCTGGCCGACTCGCGCTACCGGCTGCAGGCCCAGGCGGAGTGCCCGGACGCCACGGTCGAGGACGTCTACAACGACTTCCCGTCCGCTGGCCGGAGCTGCTGCGTCGTCCGGCCGTTGGGCGCCGGATCGGCGGGCGGCGACGGGGTGGCGGGGCACGGAGTGGCGGGCGGCGGGCGGTGCGGCGGATCGCGGTAGAGGCCGGCTTCGTCAGCCAGGCGACCTGGATCCGGCTTGCCGCAGCGGCCCCGGAGCGTGGAGCTGGTCGCCGGCCGAGGGCTGGATCGAGGAGCTGCGCCAGGTCAAGGAGCCGTCGGAGATCGAGCGGATCGGGTCGGCGTGCGCGGTCGCGGACGCGGCGCTGACAGCGGCTGCTGCCGCAGATCCGGCCGGGCGTCACCGAGCACGAGCTGGCACTGGCGCTCGAATGGGAGATGCGCACGCACGGCGCCGAGGCGCTCGCGTTCGACGTCGCGGTGCTCGCCGGGCCGAACGGCGGCGCTGCCGCACGGGTCGCCGGGTCGACGGCGGGTGGAGGCGGGCGCCGTGCTGCTCTTCGACTTCGGGGCGCAGGTCTTCGGCTATCGCTCCGACATGACGCGGACCCTGTTCGTGGGGGAGCCCGCGACCGGGACCTGGAGGTCTACCAGCTGGTCGCTGAGGCGCAGTAGGCGGCCTTCACGGCGTTGGAGGCTGCGGTCGCCGCCGGCGAGCAGCCGCTCAACCGGTCGATCGACGCGGCGTCGCGCGACGTGATCGCGGCGGCGGGGCACGGCGACCACTACGGGCACGGGCTGGGTCACGGAATCGGACTGGCCACGCACGAGCTGCCGTCGCTGGGGCGCCTGGCGCCGGAGGCGCCGCTGCCGTCGCCGACGGTGTTCTCGGTCGAGCCCGGTGTCTACCTGGACGGGCAGACGGGCGTCCGCATCGAGGACCTGGTCGTCTTCGACTCCGGCGGCGCGGCGGCTGGAACGGCTGACGGCGTTCCCGCGCGAGGTCACGGTCGTCGGGGAGTAGGCGGAGCAGGCCGGGCCGCACTCGCTCGCCCGCACCACCAACGCCACGGGGTGCGCGGCCCGAACGTTCCATCAATTCGGACGCTCACGTCCTCCGAAAAGGCGCCTCCGGCGGCCAGTCCGCGCTGCTTCGCCTCAATTCGGCCGAAGAATGCCGTTCTGGTGCAGGACAACGCGCCGAACCGCAGCTCGGCGGACGAATACCTCCGTTTTGAGAAGAAGCGCGTGGACCGGCGTGCGTGGCACGGTGCGTCCGGATCTCACCCGTCGATCCGCCCGACGACCTGCCAGCCGGTCGCCGGATTGGCGGCCGGACGCGGGTCGGCGACCAGGCGCATGACGTAGGTGCCGAGGCGCGGCACGGTGCCGTCGTTCGGAGCGTCCTGCGGATCGATCTGCGGATCGGGCGCGAACCGCTGGTACGCGTCCCACTGGACGCGGACGCTGCCCGCCGGCATGTTCACCGACGACGATCCATCGGTGCCGGAGAGCCACGCCGGGCTGTTCACGGGGGAGATCCAACCGGCAAAGCAGCTCGAGAAGGGCGTGTCCGGCGGCGGACCAGGTTCGTTGGGCATGGGCCCCGGGCACGGCACGTTCCCCGGGCTGACCAGCCAGCCGCCGACGATCGCGATCCGGCCCGGTTGGCCGTCGAGCATGTTCGGCGTCCCCAGCTCGGTCACAGGCACCACGACACCGCCGTCCGTCCACTGGCCGACCGGCCCGAAGTACTCCAGGCCGGCGTCGCGTACGGCGAACGCCATCAACCCCGGGGTGTCGAGGTTGGTGTCTGTCGGGAACATCGAGATCGTCTGCGACGACGCCACGACGCCCTCGGACGTGCCGGCGAGGATGCCGATGTGGCACGGATCCGGGCCGGCGCAGGTCACCGCGTCACCCGGGGCGATCGATCCGTCGACGACGACGGTCCTGCCCACCCACGACGCGCGATCCCCGGCGAGCAGTGCCTCGAGTTCCGCGGCCGAACGGACCGTCGGCTGCGGCACCATCGACGATGCGGGAGCGGGCTCGGCGTCGATGCGACCGACGACGAGCCAGCCGCGGGTGCCGAAGCCACCGGTTGAGCCCCAGCTTGAATGGTTGATCACCGACTGCACGAGGTAGGTGCCCTCGGTCGGCATGGGAAAGCCCGCGGCGTCCAGCTGGGGATTGGGCACGAAGTGATTGAATGCGTCCATTTGGACCGTCAGCCCGTCGGCCGGTCCGCGCCCTTCCCACGCGTTCGGTCCGGACGGAAACACGATCTGTTCGAATGCAGGCGTGATGAAGTCGTGCGTGCCGCATTGGAATGGCGGAACCGGCGGCGGGCTCGCCTGGTCGGGCGCCGGCCCGCACGACATGCCGCCGCCCCACGCGAGCCAGCCGTGGACCGCGAGGACGCCGTCGATGGGCAGTGATGGCTGCTTCGCGATGGCGTCGCCCACGTTCCATTCCAGTCCCGTCGGGCCCCGGGCAACCTGGCCGAGGTACTCGACCTGGCCCATCGAGGACACGCGCAGGGCAATCGGCCCGCCGGCTTCGAGGGGCAGGGCAGGAGGCGAGCCGAGACCGTCCCGCTCGACCACAGTACCGACCGTGTCCGCGAATCCGGCGATGGTCCCGATCACGGTGCAGTTGCCGGTCGGATCGTGGCACTCGCGCGATACCGGCGCCGGCCGCTGGGTCATGTCGATCGAGACGTCGCCGATGATGTCGCGCGGCCCCGCAGCGCTCGCGGTCGTGTAGGTGGCGTCGATCGCCATCTTGGTCGCATCGCGGGAGAGGACGCCGGTGAGGGGGCTCGGCGAGGGAGACGTGGTCGGCTGGGAGCTCGGCGTCGGCACGGGGGTCTGGGGCGCGGCCGGGCTCGGCGATGGTTCGGCGGCCGTCCCATCGGTCAGCCTCGCGACCACGCGCCAGCCGTTGCAGGTAGCCGAGCACGGGGTCTGCGGGTTCTGCACGGCACGCACGAGGTACGACGCCACTGCCTGCAATTCGCGCACGGCGCCACCGGCCAGCATCGACCCCTGGTCGGGAGCGAATGCCGTGAACGCAGAGGGCTGCACCGGGATGCCGTCGGCCGAGGTGAACGTGGAGTCGTCGATGCCTCCGCCCGTGCCGGCGACCGGCGACGCGGTGACCCAGCTGTCGGCACAGATGGCGAACGAGTTGTCGGGGTCGAGGCTGGGAAGCGGCGGACACCCGAACGCTGTTCCGGCGAGCCACCCCTCGACGACGAAGACAGCGCCGGCTCCGTCGCCACCCGACACTGCCTTGTTGATGGAGTTGGCGCTCGCCGGCCAGACCAGGCCGTTCGGGCCGTCGGGATCGAGCAGGCCGAGCAGTTCGACCGTGTTGTTGTCGACCGCACGCAGCGCGACGTAGTCCTCGATCGGGTTGACGCTCGCGATGCCGATCGCCGTCAGGACGTCGGCGCCTGCGACGACGTTGACCGGCGTGCCGTTGGCGTCTGTGATCGTGCCGACCGGGCACAGGGCGGGCGCCCTGCAGGCGGTGCCCTGGGGCTTCACGGCGACCCGGTCGATGATTGCCTTGGCCAAAAGGATCCACTGGTGCTGGGCCATCGGCAGGGAGACGAGCCGTTGCTGGAGTTCGGCGAAGGTGAGGATCGTCAGTTCGGTCGTGGGGACTGTCGGCATGGGGGTCGGCGTGGGTTCTGGGATCGGGGTCGTCGGCGGGACGGTCGGCTCGCTGGTTGGGGGCGTGCTGTCCTCCAGCCGCCCGACGACCTGCCAGCCGCGCGCGCCGTTCTGGGACGGCCGCGGGTCGACGACCAGGCGCAGGACATAGGTGCCCCATACGGGATCGGTGGAGGAGGGGTCGCTGTTCGCGTACGCCTGGTACGCCTGGTAGTTCACGGCGATGCTGGTCTGTGTCACGGGTTGCGCCGAGATCCACGCCCACGGACAACCGTCAAAAGGCGTATCCGGCGGAGCGGTGGCACCCGATGGGTCGAACGGGGCCGGGCAGGGGACCACGCCCGACCATCCCATCCAGCCGCGGACTGCGATCACGTCGCCGGCGATGCCGGACTTCGCGTCCCTGACGCCGTCCGTGGTCGCGGGCCAGACGAGCCCGTCCGGGCCGTTGGTGTCGAGCAGCCCGAGCAGTTCGACCGTGCCATCGCCGGGGAAGTGCAGGGCCATCGGGGCGGTGATCGGCTTTGCACTGATGATCACGAGCGCCGCCTGGACATCCGAGTTGCCGACGATCGTCACGGGTCGTCCGTTTGCGTCGTCGATCGTCCCGAGGTCGCAGATCGGGCACGTCTTCTGCCCGTCCGGGATGTTCTGCGAAAGGCGGCCGATCGCCAGCAGCGTCCTCGAGCCGACCCGCGGGACGTCGGCGAGGAGCTGCTGGAGGTCATGGAGCGACATGAGGGTCGGCGCCGCGGGCGATGGTGACGGCTCCGGCGGCTGTGCGCCGTCGTCGAGCCGCCCGACCACCTGCCAGCCGCGTGAAATCTGGGCCGGCAACTGCGCCTCCACCAGTCGAAGGAGATACGTCCCGAATCGAGCGTCGTCGCTGCTCGCGGGTTGCGCGACCGGATCCGAGGCGTACTCGTGATAGGCGCCCGGCTGGACCACGATCCAGTCCGGTTGGTCCGGGTCGGGCACCTGGCTGGTCGGATGCGCCGGCCAGTACGGTCGATCAGTAACCAGGTCCACGGGTCCACAGAACGGGATGCCGACAAGGTCGGGTGGGCAGCTCTGCGTCGCCGACCCGTTCGTGTCCGTCAGCCAGCCCTGCACCACGATCACCGTGCTCACGATGCCGCTCTCGGCCGGCTTGACCCCGCTTCGCCGTCGCCGGCCAGACCAGGCCGTTCGGGCCGTTCGTGTCGACGAAGCCCAGCAGTTCGACCGTGTCCGCCCCGCTGAACCGGAACGCCATCGCGCCCGAGATCGGGTCGGCGTTCATCGGGTCGATCCGCGCCTGGACGTCCGCGTTGCCGAGGACGGTCACCGCGCGGCCGTTGGCGTCGTCGATGGTGCCGATCGTGCAGAGGTCCGGCGGGCAGGTCCGGTCTCTCGACTCGATGAAGGCGCGCTTCACCACGCCATGTGCCAGGACCACCTTGTTGCCCACGGCCGGCACATCGACCAGCAGACGCTGCAGCGTTTCCAGCGAGACCACCGTCGGGACGGCCGGCGCAGGCGCGGCCGTGGGCGCCGGCGAAGGTGACTTCGCGGCGCTTCGCGGCAGCACCACCGGAATGGCGATCACCGCGACCAGCACCAGCGCCGCCGCGGCAGCCACCGGCGCGAGGAACCCCAGCCACGACCGGCGCTGCGCCGTCGCCGTCGAGCGGACGATCGCGTGCACCAGCCGGTCTCGCTCGGCGTCCTCGAACTGTGAGCGCGCCGCTCGCCGCCGGAGCTGCGCCTCCAACCGTGCATCGTCGTCAGGAGGCAGTTGTCCGCTCATCGCTCGCGCTCCAGGGCCGCCCTCAGCGCCGAACGCGCGGCGTGCAGGCGTGACTTCACGGTTCCGGCCGGGATCCCCAGGTCCCGTGCCAGTTCCTCCACCGATCGACAGTCGAGGTGATGGGCGACCAGCAGCGCGCGCTGCTCGACCGGCAGGCGCTCGAAGGCCCGGTCGAAGGCGTCGGCGTCGGCGATCGGATCGTCCGGGGCGGGCGCCACCGGATCAAAGGGCACGTCGCCGTCCGTCGAAGCCGCGTGGATCTCCCGGATCCGAACGCGGCGCCCGCGCAGTGTCATGCGGCACGCGTTGGTCAGGATCCGCCCCAGCCACGCGTCGAACGAGTCGACGTCACGCAGAGACCGGAACGAGCGCCAGGCAGAGATGAACGTCTCCTGCGTGGCGTCCTGCGCGTCGGCGACGTTGCCCAGGATCGCGTATGCGGTTCGGTACACGGCATCCACCTTCAGCCGGACGAGCGCCTCGAAGGCGTCGCGATCGCCGGCCCGAGCATGCTCGACCAGCGGTCGCTCCATGAGCCTCCCTCCAGGCGTGCCCCTACTCATATCGATGCGTCAGACGCACCCTGGGTTCACGCGTTCCGCGAAATCGGGTCTATCCTGCACTCCTGACTCGTGCCGCGCCGGGCGGATCGACCGCGCTTGCGGTCGGATGGCTCATCCGCTTCCCCAGAATCCGGCGCCGCGTACTCTTCCAGGACCAGACGGCAGAGCCGGGCATCGATATCCTGCGAGTTGATTGGATCGAGACAAATGCGCGAGGACCGGCGACGCCCGGAGCAATGAAAGGAAGCGACCCGATGGAGAAGTCCAAGAGCAAGGCGTCCGGCGCAAAGACTGCGCCTCCGCCGGCGAAGGTGGCCGCCGCACCGACGATGAAGAGCGCCGCCGCCAAAGCGCCGGCACCAGCTCCGGCACCAGCTCCGGCACAGGTCGCACCCAGCACGGCCGGTCCCGTGACGCCGAGCATCGCGGTCGACGACAAGCTCGTGCAGCGGTCCGCCGAATATGGCCAGGCGTGGCCGGTGGAGCCGGCGACCGGCTACACCTGGACGCCGCGACCGTGGGTCCACCCCTCGGAACGCCAGGACGAGGGCCGTGCCGCCCGGAAGCGAATACCGAGGACCAGCCACGCCCAGTTCGAGCTGCGGGCGGGCCGCGACCCCATCGCCATCCTGGCGAAGCAGGAGGAGGATCGGCTGCCCGAGCTCGTCCCGCTGCGCCACGCCCGGATGGCTGAGTCATCCTTTACCTACTACCGGGGCACGGCGGCCGTCATGGCCTACGACCTGGCGACCACGCCGCGCACGGACATCATCGTGCAGGCCAGCGGCGACGCCCATCTCTCGAACTTCGGCATCTTCGCCTCTCCCGAACGGGTGCTCGTGTTCGACGCCAATGACTTCGACGAGACGCTGCCGGCGCCCTGGGAGTGGGATGTCAAGCGGCTGGCGGCGAGCATCGTGATCGCCGGCCGGAGCAACGGCTTCACCGCAGCCCAGAACCGCGCTGCAACGATGGGGACGGTGCGCTCGTATCGTGAATGGATGGCCCAATTCGCGGGCCTGGGACTCCTCAAGATGTGGTATTCGCACATCACCGAGGCGGACATCATGGCCGCGGCAGAGCCCCTGATGGAGCAGCAGAAGATCGGGGCGGCCCGCCGCGCGAGGCTCACGAGCATCTTCTCGAAGGCCCGCGGCAAGGACCAGCTGCGCGCCGCCAGCGCATTGACCACCATCGCGGACGGGCGGCGCGTCGTGCTCGATGACCCGCCCGTGGTCTCCCATGTCGAGATCCCCGGTGGCCCGGAAGCCCTGCGGAAGGTCTTCGAGGATTACCGCGCGACGATGGCCGAAAGTCGCCGCGAGTTCCTCGAGCGCTACCGGTTCTCCGACTTCGCACTGAAGGTCGTGGGCGTCGGCAGCGTCGCGACGCGTTGTTTCATCATGATCCTCGAAGGTCGTGACGAGAACGATCCGCTCATCCTCCAGGCCAAGGAGGCGACCGCGTCGGTGATGGAGGAGCACGTCGGGAACAGTACGTGGACCAACCACGCCGAGCGCGTCGTCGTCGGCCAGCGGTTGATGCAGGCGACGCCCGACATCTTCCTGGGCTGGACGCGTGGCCCCGGAGGTCGCGACTACTACCTCCGCCAGCTATGGGACATGAAGGGCTCGGTCGACACCTCCACCCTGCAGCCGCCGGGCATGGGCTTCTACGGCGGGCTCTGCGCGTGGGCGCTGGCGCGCGCTCACGCTCGCAGCGGCGACGCAACTGCGATTTCGTCGTACCTGGGCACCACTGATACGTTCGACGGCGCGATCGCCGACTTCGCCGAGACGTATGCAGATCAGAACGAGAAGGACCACAAGGCCTACGTGGCGGCCATCGCAGCGGGCCGCCTCTCGACCACGACGCTCGTCTGAACCGGCGCGACGGCGCACGGCCGTCGCCTATCGCGACTCGAACAGCGGACCCCGGTCCTCCGATGGCCGGGGTCCGACGGCGTCCGGTAGAATCCCCTGAACCAGCGCGTGTGCGGCACCTGCCGCCGGTGCCCGCCCGCTTTCCTTGGATGGAGACTGACGCCTCATGATCTCAACCGGCGAACTGCACAAGGGAGTCGCGATCGAGCTCGACGGCGAGCTCTGGCAGATCCTCGACTACCACCACATCAAGATGGGCCGCGGTTCGGCGCAGGTCCGGATCAAGCTCAAGAACATCAAGAAGGGCCAGACCGTCGAGCGCAGCTTCCAGGCCGGTGAGAAATGGCCGCGTGCGCAGCTCGACCGGCGGCCGATCCAGTTCCTGTACCGCGACGGCGACGACTACCACTTCATGGAGCTGGAGAACTACGAGCAGTTCGCCCTCACTGCCGAACAGCTGGACGTGACCGTCCAGTACCTGAAGGACGGCATGCAGCTCGACCGGACGACCTGGGAGGGCGAGACGATCGGCGTCGAGTTGCCGATCACGGTCGACCTGAAGGTGGTCGAGACGGAGCCAGGTTTCGCCGGCGACACGCAGTCGGGCGCTCGAAAGGCGGCCACCCTGGAGACGGGCCTCGTCGTGCAGGTGCCGCTGTTCGTCAACGAGGGCGATACGCTGCGCATCGACACCCGGACGGGCGAGTACCAGACGCGCGTCTGACCCGTGACGATGGGCAGCGAGCCCCGCATCGAGCGCCCGTACACGCCCGGCTACGGCATTCCCGAGTCGACGAAGGGCGCGTTGCCATGGTCATGGGCACGCGAGCGCCTGGAGCAGGCGCACCTCTACTGGGTCGCGACGGTCCGGCCCGATGGCCGGCCGCACGCCATGCCGACGTGGGGTGCCTGGGTCGACGATCGATTCTGGATGGAGGGGAGCCCGGGGACGCGGCGGTTCCGGAACCTCGCCGCCAACCCGGCGTGCGTGGTGCACATCGAGTCGGGGTCGGACTGCGTGATCGTGGAGGGGATCGCGGAGGACGGCACGGCACCGCCTGCGGACCTCGTGGAGCGGCTGGTCGCCGGATTCGCCAAGTACCGCGAGTCGGACGACTACGCGGTCGACCCGGCGAACTGGGTGCGGGAGGGGTTCATTGCCGTCCGGCCGACGCTGGCGTTCGGTTGGAGCGAATACCCGGTCGACGCCACGCGCTGGCGATTCGGGAATGAGGCGGCGGCCGTGACGGATTCGGCGCCGTGAGTCGCCCATCGGAGGAGCAGATCTGGCTGCCATTCGACGAATTCCTGGCGTCGGGGGCTCGACCGCCGGATCGATCGGGCGCGCATCCGCCCGTGCCTGCAGATGCGCAGCCGTCCCCAGCGCCGGGGGCGGCGCTGCGGGCCGACAGCCCGCCGAAATCGGGCCCGACGCCCACCTCCGAGCCCCTCCTGTCTCCCCGCATCCTGCCCGTCGGCGAGGTCACACGGGTCATCCGGGACGCGCTCCGGGATGCGCCGAGCCTCCGCGACGTCTGGGTCGAGGGCGAGGTCGGGCAGGTCAGCATCAGTTCCGCCGGCCACTGCTACTTCACCCTCAAGGACGAGCGCGCGCAGCTTCGCTGCATGATCTTCCGTGACGATCGACTGGCGATCCCGTTCCAGCCGAAGACGGGCCTTCGACTGGTGGCCCACGGGCGCATCGACGTCTTCGAACCCCAGGGCACCTACCAGCTGTACGTCGATGCGCTGCAGCCATCCGGGTTCGGCGACCTGGCGCTCCGATTCGAGGCGTTGAAGGCCCGACTGGCGGCCGAGGGCCTGTTCGACGCCAAGCGAAAACGCCGGCTCCCGCCCCAGCCCCGGACGATCGGCATCGCGACGAGCCTGTCGGGTGCGGTGCTCCACGACATGCGCAAGGTGCTGGCGCGACGCTGGCCGCTGGTTCGGGTGGTGGTGTCCGCGTGCCAGGTGCAGGGCGCCGGTTCGGCCGAGACGGTCGTGGCGGCGCTGCGGCGCCTCGCTCGCTGGACGGACCCCGACACCGGCCGCGGCACGGACGTGGTGATCCTGGCGCGTGGTGGCGGATCGCTGGAGGATCTCTGGGCATTCAACGAGGAGATCGTGGTGCGGGCCGTGGCCGCGCACCCGTGCCCGATCGTGGTCGGCGTCGGCCACGAGACGGACGTCACGCTGGCCGAGTTCGCGGCGGACGTTCGGGCGGCGACACCCTCGGTGGCGGCGGAACTCGTGGTGCCGTCGCGAGCCGACGAGATCGCGCGACTGGGGGCGATGGACGTGCGGCTGCATGCGGCGATGACGGCCGGGGTCGCGGCGCGGCGGCGGCAACTGGACGCGGAGCGCCGGGCGCTGGACTCGTTCCGGCCGTCGGCATACCTCGCCGGCGAACGGGAGCGCATCGGCCTGCTGCTCGACCGGGCGACGCGGGCGCTCGATGGTCGGCTGGGCATGGAGCGTGGCCGGCTGTCGCGGTTCGGCGACCGCCTGCCGCTGCTGGTCCAGGGCCGTCTTGCACGGGCGCGCACCGATCTCGGCCGAAACCGGGCGGGGCTCGATGCGCTGAGCCCCTTCGCCACGCTGGAGCGTGGATACGCGATCGTGCGGGCGGCCGACGGGAGCGTCGTCCGGGAGGCGGCGAGCCGGCATCCGGGCGACGCACTCGGCGTACGGGTCGCGCACGGCGAATTGGACGTCCGGGTCGAGCGCGTGCGAGACTCCACGCCATGACCCAGACGACGCATTCCGTCGAGCAGCCCGGAGCCGGCGTCGCGGCGGGTGGCGGTCCTGCCGGCCCGGACGCGGACGTCGTCGCGATGCCCTTCGACCGGGCCCTCACCGAGTTGCAGGCCGTCGTCGGGCGGCTGGAGTCCGGAGGGCTGCCGCTGGAGGAGTCGATCGCGCTGTACGAGCGGGGCGTCGCGCTGCACGACCACTGCTCGGGGCTGCTCACCGGGGCGGAGCTGCGGGTGCAGCGGCTGGTCGACGGGGCCGGCGGGAGCCTGCGAACGCTGGACCTTCGTCCGGACGACGAGGACGAGTAGCCTGACGCAAGCCGACGACGCCGTGCGCGTGGTGCGCGATGTGCTCGGTTCCGATGTCATCGGCGCCTACCTGCACGGCTCCTCCGTGCTCGGCGGGCTGCGTCCTCACAGCGACATCGACGTGCTGGTCGTCGCGCGACGTCGCACGACGATCAAGGAGCGCCGGACCCTCGTCGACCGGATGCTCGGCATCTCCGGTGCGGGAGCCGGGCCGGCCGCCAGGCCCCTCGAGTTGACGATCGTCGTCCAGCCCGATGTTCGCCCGTGGCGCTACCCGCCTCGCTCCGAGTTCCAGTACGGGGAGTGGTTGCGCGCCGAATTCGAACGCGGTGTCTTCCCATCGCCCGCGCCGAGCCCGGACCTCGCGCCGCTCCTCACGATGGTGTTGCTCGGGAATCGTCCGCTGTTCGGTCCGCCACCGGCGGAGGCCCTTGATCCCGTCCCGCATGCGGATCTCCTGCGCGGGATCCTGGACGGCGTGCCGGGCCTGCTTGTGGACCTGGATTGGGATACCGGGAACGTGGTCCTGACGCTCGCCCGCACCTGGACGACCGTCGTGACCGGAGAGATCGGTTCCAAGGATGCGGCCGCCGACTGGGCATTGTCCCGACTCCCCGAGGAACACCGGGCGGTGATGGCGCGCGCCAGGGCCAACTACCTCGGGGACCAGGAGGAGCGGTGGGATGATCTTCAGCCGCGAGTTCGCCCGCTCGTCGACTTCGTGGTCGGCCAGATCGCACGGAACGGAGCCGGTTGAACTGACTCCATCAGCCGCCTACGCCCGATTCGTCGGGTCGCCCCGACTCGAACGGGAGGTTCGGCGGCAGCCGCAGATCACGGAAGCGGCGCCCACCAGACCTCGCTGGTTGAGTCCCCATCCGGACCCTGTCACGCTCGTATCCAGACATCACGATGCCGGCGCTGCCCACGGCCACAGTCCGGAGCACACCGTTCTTGGCCGGGGTGAGACTGGTGGCGATGCGCCATATCATGCCGTCGGGGGATGTCCAGACGATGGCTGCCGGGTGACTGTCGATCCACGACGAGTTGTCCCCCATCGGCCGCTCGATGGGCGTTGCGAGCGTGTCCCGGCGAATAGGTCCGTGGGAACGAGTCGTCAGACTCGTGCTCCACGCGCACCACTCAGCGATGGACGACCCGCCGGCCCCGGCGTGCCGGCGCCTGGGCCGCATTCAAGGTCGGTTTGCGCCCGATTCGTGCTCCACGCGCACCACTCAGCGATGGACGACCCTCCGGCGGCTTCGACGAGGGCCCGAACGCGCTTCCGCGCCGGAGAACCGTCCGACTGTTGCTCCACGCGCACGAATCGCCAAGGACAAGCGTCGGTCCGACCTCGAGGGCGGTCGATACCCGCCTGGCCGGCCGAAACCTGTCCAACTCGTGCCCCACGCCACGCGCTCGAGTCGCCAAGGAGAAGCGTCGGTCCGACCTCGAGGGCGGTCGATACCCGCCTGGCCGGCCGGAAACCGTCCAAGTCGTGCTCCGCCCGCACGGATCGGCGAGACACGAGAGGCGCGCTCCGCAGAGAGGCACACGACCGCAACGTGCCCTGCGGAGGTCTGGCGGTGATCCGCCGGGTCAGGGACTAGAATCCGCTGCCACCGCGGGCGCCGGGACACGGCGCACCGACTGCGGTGCGCCGTTCGTCTCATCCTCGGTGAGTTGCACGACCACACGCCGCGACCAGGAGTACCGCTTGTCCCTCCTCGAATCGATCGCCGGCCCCGCCGACCTGAAGCGGCTCAACGAGCAGCAGCTGATCGAGCTCTGCGAGGAGATCCGCCAGTCGATCATCGAGACCGTCGCCCGCACCGGCGGTCACCTCGGCAGCTCGCTCGGGGTCGTCGAGCTTGCGGTCATCCTGCACCGGGTCCTCAATTCACCGACGGACAAGATCGTCTGGGACACCGGCCACCAGGCCTACGCGCACAAACTGCTGACCGGCAGGCTCGAGCGGTTCGGCACCCTGCGTCAACTCGGTGGTGTCGGCGGCTTCCCGCGGCGGAGCGAGAGCGAGCATGACGTCTTCGACGGCGGCCACGCCGGAACGGGCCTTTCCATCGCGGAGGGGCTTGCCCTCGCCAGGGACGAGCGCGGCACCAACGAGCGGATCGCCGTCGTGGTCGGCGACGCCGCCCTGATGACCGGGCTCTCGCTGGAGGCCCTCAACGACATCGGCCACCGCAAGACGCGCATGCTGATCGTGCTGAACGACAACGAGATGAGCATCTCGCCGACCGTCGGGGCGTTCTCCACGTACCTCTCGCGGATCAAGCTCTCACGCACCTGGCACGGTACCCGCCGTACCTACGACGAGTCGGTGGCCCGCATCCCGCTCGTCGGCGCGACCGTGCTGGAGTGGTCGCAGCGCTTCCGCAAGTCGGTCGTCAGCCTTGCGCAACCCGGGCAGCTGTTCGAGGATCTCGGCATCGTGTATGCGGGGCCCGTTCCGGGACACGATCTGCGCGCGCTCGAGCTGACGTTCCGGCGAGCCCTGCGCACCATCGACGGGCCGATCATCGTCCACGTCCGGACCCAGAAAGGGCGCGGCTACCGACCCGCGGAGCGGGACAAGGTCAGTTTTCACGGCGCCGCCCTGCCGCCCATGCAGGTCATGGACGCCGGCGACGGCGACACGATGGGGTCCGCGGAGAACGACGTGAGCGCGCCATCGGTCCTCGCGCCTGCCGCCTCGCTCCAGATGCCAGTCCTCGTGGCCGGGGGCCTCCCCTCGAACGGCAACGGGATGACCGGCCCCGGACAGGCCGAGGGGGACGCATCGCTTCCGGCGCTGCAGCGCTCGGTCGAGGGCAGGAAGGGAGCCACGTACACCGCGGTGCTGGCGGAGGAGCTGATCCGGATCGCCGAGGGCGACGATCGTGTCGTCGCGATCACCGCGGGCATGCCCACCGGCACCGGCCTCAACCGGTTCCAGGCCGCGTTCCCGGGCCGCATGTTCGACGTGGGCATCGCCGAACAGCACGCCGTGACGCTGGCCACCGGGCTGGCGCTCGGTGGCCGCCGGCCGTTCGTCGCGATCTATTCCACGTTCCTGCAGCGCGCGTTCGACCAGACCGTGCACGACGTCTGCCAGAACGATGTCCCGGTCGTCCTGGGCGTCGATCGGGCGGGACTCGTCGGTGAAGACGGGACGAGCCACCAGGGTATGTTCACGCTGGCCGCGCAGCGCCAGCTGCCGAACCTGATCATCGCCGCGCCGAAGGACGAGCAGGAACTGCGGCAGCTCATACGCACGGCCTTCTCGCAGGACCATCCGTTCGCCCTGCACTACCCGCGCGACCCGGGCCTGGATCTCCCGCCCGTCGACCCGGCGCCGCTGCCGATCGGCCGCGGCGAGGTCCTCCGCGAGGGGAGCGACATCGTGATCGCCGGGTTCGGCCCCATCGTCCAGCGTGGCCTGGAAGTTGCCGACCGCCTCGCGGCCGAGGGCTGGTCGGTCGAGGTCGTCAACGCCCGCTTCCTCAAGCCGCTGGATCGTGACCTACTGCTCGCGGCGGCCCGGGACAAGCGCCTGGTCGTCACCCTGGAGGAGAGCGTCGTGGCCGGCGGGTTCGGCTCGGCCGTCCTCGAGACGCTGGCGGAGGCGGGCCTCGCGGACCCGCCACTCCGGGCAGTACCGGTCAAACGCATCGGCATCCCGGCGGACCGGTTCGTGGACCACGGCTCCGTCGGCGACCTCCGGAGGATCATCCGCCTGGACGCGGAGGGAATCCTCGAGCAGATCCGGGAGACGATCGCGGAACTCGGCCTGGCTCGCCCGATCGACGATGGGCCGCCGATCCCGCGGGTGGAGGCCAGACCCGCCTGAGCCGTTCGCCCGACGCACGTCGTACCGTCACGCGACAGCGCCTCGACCAGCTGATCGTCGAGCGCGGCCTCGCGGACACGCGAGCCCGGGCGCAGGCCCTCCTGCTGGCCGGCAAGGTGCGGGTCGGATCGGGCGACGGTGCGCGCGCCGACAGGAAACCCGGCGATCTCGTGGACCCTGCGGTCGACGTGCAGGTCGTCGAGCCCCCGCTCTATGTCTCGCGGGGTGGCGAGAAGCTGGCCGGGGCGCTTGGTGCATTCTTGATCGACCCGGAGGGCAGGGTCTGCCTGGATGTCGGCGCCTCGACCGGGGGCTTCACGCACTGCCTGCTGCTGCGCGGCGCGGGGCGCGTCTACGCGCTCGACGTCGGTCGCGGCCAGCTGGCCGATTCGCTCCGCGCCGATTCCCGCGTGATCGTGATGGAGCGGACGCACGCCGGCCGGCTGGATCCCGTCGACCCGGACCCGATCCACCTGCCGGAGCCGGTGTCGCTTGCGGTCATCGACGTGTCGTTCATCTCGCTGACGCGGATACTTCGCGGTGTGGCGACGACCCTGGTTCCCGGCGGTGACATCGTGGCGCTGGTGAAACCGCAGTTCGAACTTTCCCCGAAGGAAGTGCCCCACGGCGTGGTGCGCGACCCGGCCAAACGGGACGCGGCGGTCGAGCGAGTGCGGGAGCACGCGCTCAACCTCGGCCTCGAGGTCGTCGGGTCGGTCGAATCGCCCCTCGTCGGTCCAGCCGGCAACCACGAGTTCTTCCTCCACCTGCGCGTCCCCGGCGCGTCCGCGTCGGGCCTCGACTCGAGGGAGGGCTCTGCGTGAAACGGGTCGGCTTCGCCTACAACCCCACCAACGCGATCTCGCTCGAGCTCCGCGGTCGTGCCACCGCCTGGTGCGGGCGGCAGCGGGTGGAGTCGTGGTACGCACCGGCCGTCGACACCGGGGCGCTTGTCGCCAACCTGCCGGGCACGGACGCGCTCGTCGTCCTCGGTGGGGACGGCACGTTCCTGCGGGCCGCGCGCGCGATCGCGCGGGTGGACGTGCCGATCCTGGGGATCAACGGGGGGCGCGTCGGATTCCTCTCCAAGGCCGAATCCGACCACCTGGAGGCCGTGCTCGGCCAGTTGGAGGCCGGCGAGTTCGACCTCGAGTCCCGGATGATGCTGGACGTCCGCGTGTTGCCGGGCGGAAGTGACGAGACCGAGGCACCTGTCGGCGTCGAGGGCGAGGAGCGCCATGGGAAGGGCCGCGGAGCGGCCGACGGCGGCGCTGCCGAGGCGAACGAGGCCCAGGGCGAGCCGGGCCGTCTCCGGATCGAGGGGGAGCCCCACGTCGCCCTCAACGAGGCGGCCATCGTGCGCGGTGCCACCGCGCGTGTCGTGCGGCTGGACCTCCAGGTCGATGACTCGCACGTCGCCACCTACATCGCCGACGGCATCGTCGTCGCCAGCCCGACCGGATCCACGGGCTATTCCTCCAGTGCCGGAGGGCCCATCCTGGACCCCACGGCGCGCAACCTCGTGGTGACCCCGATCGCGGCATACATGGCGCCGATCCGCTCGATCGTCGTGGGGCCGAACGACACCGTGACCGTGACCGTCATCGATGCCGCCGATTGCCTCGTCAGCATCGACGGCCGCGATGAGTCACCACTCAATATCGGCGACGCCGTCCTGGTGCGCGCGGCGGAACGGCCGATTCGCTTCATCCAGCCGACGAATGCGATGCCGTTCTGGCAGGTGCTGCGGCGCAAGGCCGAGCAGCTTCCGCGCTGATTGCCGTGAGCCTCCTCGAGCTTGCCGTGAGCGACCTGGCGCTGATCGAGCGCGCCCGCGTCCCGCTGGGGCACGGCTTCACCGTGATCACCGGGGAGACGGGCGCAGGCAAGTCGCTGCTGATCGACGCCCTGTCGCTGGTGCTCGGCGGGCGGGCCGACGCGACGCTCGTTCGGACCGGCGCGGAGGCCGCGCGCGTCGAGGCACTCTTCGAGCGCGACCCGGAGCCGCTCATCTGCGTCCGGGAGCTGTCCGCCGGCGGCCGGACGGTCGCGCGCATCGACGACGAGACGGTCACGGTCAGCCGGCTGGCGGCCACGGTGGCGCCGCTGGTCGAGATCCACGGCCAGCACGAGCAGCAGCGCCTGCTGTCGGCCGCCGTGCAGCGCGATCTGCTCGACGCGTACGGGGGCCACGGCGAGCTTCGGGCCACGGTGCGAGACGCGGTCGCCGCCCACCGCGAGAACGACGCCGCGCTGCGTGAGCTCGAACTCGACCCGGGCGAACTTGCCCGCCGGTTGGAGCTTGCCGAGCACGCCGCAGGCGAGATCGAGGAGGTCGACCCGCGACCCGGCGAGGTGGACGAGCTGCGTGCCCGGCTGTCGGCGGTCTCGAACGCCGAGCGCCTTGTCAGGCTGTCCGCGCAGGTGCTCGAACGACTGGCGGGCGACGGGCGCGGCGCGCGCGACCTGGTGGCGCTGGCGGCCCACGACGCGACGGAGCTGGCGCGGCTCGACGCCCGGCTCGGCTGGCTGGAGGCGCGGCTGCTCGGCCTGGAGGCGGAGCTCGGCGATGCCGCGGTCGAGCTGCGACGCGGCGTGGACGAGTCGGAGGCGGACCTGGACGCGGCCGCGCGACTGGAGGAGCGGCTCGGCCGGTTGTACGGGCTGCTCCGCAAGTACGGCGACTCGGAGGCAGCGGTCCTGGAGTACGGGCGGGCCAGCCGGGCGGAAGCGGCGCGGCTGCGCGGCCTGGAGTCTGAGCGGAGGCGACGAGGCGCGGCGGCCGAGCGGCTCCTCGCGGCGGCGCGGGCGGCCGCCGCGGCACTCGGGGACTCCCGGCGGGCCGCCGCGGACCGGCTTGGTCCTCGGATCACGGCAGAACTGCGGGAGCTCGGCTTCCCCGACGCGACGTTCACGGTGGAGGTGCTCCCCGCCGATCTCGACGCGAGCGGCGCGGATGCCGTGTCCTTTGTCCTTGCCTCAAACCCCGGGGAGCTGCCGCGTCCGTTGGCCCGCATCGCGTCCGGCGGGGAGCTGTCGCGCGTCGCGTTGGCGGTGAAGGGCGTTCTCGCGGCCGCCGACACCACGCCGACGCTGGTCTTCGACGAGATCGACGCGGGGATCGGCGGTCGGTCGGCGGATCCCGTCGGGGCGCGGCTCTGGCGCCTGGCGCGCGATCACCAGGTGCTGTGCGTGACCCACCTGCCGCAGATTGCGGCCCACGCCGATGCGCATCTCCATATCGCGAAGCGGACGCGGGACGGGCGGACGGTCACGGAGGTTCGCTCCCTGCGCGACGACGAGCGGGTGGCGGAGATCGCGGCGATGCTGGGCGGCCGGCCGGGGGACGAATCGGCGACGGCGACGGCACGAACGCTGCTGGGACGCGCGGCCGCGGGACGAAGCGCCGCCGACCCTGGTGCAGCCACGGACCCCGGTGCAGCCACCGACCCCGGTGCAGCCACCGACCGTGGTGCCGGCGCGGACCCCGGTGCAGCCACGGACCCTGGTGCAGCCACCGACCCTGGTGCAGCTAAGCGCGCCGGACCTTCCGGTCGCGCCGAACTCACCGGGAAGGGCTGATCCATGGCGACGCCCCCCGGTGGGAAGCAGTCCCTCCGTGGGCGAGCTGCGCCGAGGAATGCCGCCGCCGGCGCCCCTGGATCCTTCGCGGTCGCGCTGGACGCCTACCTTGACTACCTCCGCGTCGAGCGCGGGCTGTCGTCGGCGACCATCCGTGCCTACGACACCGACCTGCGCCTGTTCGCGAAGGCTTCGCCGAACCTCTCCCGGTGGGCCGATGGCCCCGAGCCCGCCGTCGAGTACCTCGCCTCGCTGCGTCGGCCCCCGAATCCGCTCCGTCCGCAGACGCAGCGGCGCAAGGCGGCGGCACTTCGCGCGTTCTACCGGTTCTGCTTCGCCGACGAGTTGATCGAGCGGGATGTCGCGGGCCTCCTTGACCTGCCCCGGCAGTCGCTGCAGTTGCCCGAAGTGCTGGGGGTGCCCGAGGTGGAGGCGCTCCTCGACGCGCCGGACCCGTCCGTGCCGGCCGGGCTTCGCGACCGCGCACTGCTCGAGCTGCTCTATGCGTCCGGCCTGCGGGTCAGCGAGGCGCTCGGGCTCGATACGCAGGATCTCTCGTTCGAGGGAGGATTCGTCCGCGTCATCGGCAAGGGCGATCGCGAGCGGTTGGTGCCGGTCGGGGATGTTGCGCTGGCCGCCCTGCGCCGGTACCTGGACGAGGTACGCGCACCCTGGCTTGCGGCGGCGCTGGCCGCCGGTCGCCTGCAGCCGACTGCGGGGCGCCGCGGCGGACCGCTGTTCCTCTCGACGCGAGGGCGGCGTCTGTCCCGCATGGACGCCTGGCGGACAATTCGGGCGGCCGCCCGTCAAGCCGGGCTCACGGAGCGTGTGACGCCCCACACATTGCGTCATAGTTTCGCCACGCACCTGCTCGAAGGTGGCGCGGACCTGCGCGTCGTCCAGGAGTTGCTCGGACATGCGAGCATCACCACCACGCAGCTCTACACGCATCTGACGGGCGAGCGAATCAGGCAGATCTACGCGCGGGCGCATCCGCGGGCCTGAGGCAAGGCACAGGAGGGAAGGGAGACCATGGGCACCTACGCCGACTCACTGCTCTCCGATGGCGAGGTCATCCTCGTACGACAGCGCCAGCACTGGTTCAGACTGCTGGCCGCCGTCCGGGCGGCGATCGCGCTCTGGATCATCGGGGTCGTGCTGGTCGCGCTGCTGATCTTCCTGAAGGACTCCGACGTCCTCGTTCGCAATACGATCGGTGCCATCACCACGGTCGCCGTCGTCATCGGAATCGTGGTCTTCATTCTCAACTGGTGGCAGTGGCGGACAGAGGAATACCTCGTCACCAACCGGCGGCTGCTGAAGGTATCGGGCATCCTCAACAAGCAGTCCGCCGACAGCTCGCTGGAGAAGATCAACGACGTGGTCCTCTTCGAGAACATGTTCGGCCGCATGTTCGACTACGGCGACCTCGACATCCTGACGGCGGCCGAGGTCGCGGTCGACAGGTACACATGCTCAACCACGCCAAGTCCTTCAAGATCGACATGCTCAACGCGAAGCACGCCCTCGAGCACGAGGGTCCCACCCCGATGCCGAGTCCGCCTCTCCGGAGCGGAGATGCGTACGGGGGCGCCGCGCCCGGGGCATATCCGCCGCCGGGGGGCACCCAGGCGCCGATGCAGCCTGCGCCTGCGATGGCGCCCACGCCGGTCGCCGTGACGGCGCCGATGGATGCGACCCAGCGCCTGGACTCCCCAGGCGCCCCCGCCCCCGCCCGCTCCTGCGCCGCAGGCCGCGACGCCGGACCAGGTCACGGCCATGCTCAGCGAGCTGGCGGACCTGCGGGATCGCGGCACGATCACGCCCGCGGAGTACGAGGCCAAGAAGGCGGAGCTCCTGAGCCGGCTGTGAGACTCGAACCAACCGCTGACGGGGGCCGGCCATGAGCGATCAGCTCATCTACGCGCTCGATCGCCTGCGCGATCATGCTGCTGATCGGCTTCCCGGTCCACGAGTTCGTCACACGCGTAGGCCGCGTATCGGCTCGGAGACTCGACGGCCCGCTACCCGGGCCGGCTGACGCTCAACCCGCGTCGTCCACTTCGACCCGGTCGGCGGGCTGCATGCTGATCTCTCAGCGCGTGCTCACGCAGCGGCTCCGCGTTCTTCGGGTTCGCCAAGCCGACGCCGGTCAATCCGATGAACCTGTCCGGGCGGCCGTCGGGGCGAGGCAATCGTCGCGGCCGCCGGTCCGCTCTCCAACCTGGTCATGGCCGCGATCGTCGCGATCGCCGCTGCGCATCATCCTCAATCGGCCTGCATCGGGCTCGACCTGGCCAATAGCCAGGGCGGCATGCGCGGTCATCAACATCATCGTACTACTTCGTGCTGATCAACGTGTTCCTGTTCATCTTCAACCTGATCCCCGTCCCGCCACTCGACGGCTGGCATGTGCTGTCGGGCTGTCGTCCCGTCGCGCAATGCCGTGGCAGCTGCGCCAGTTCGAGATGCAGTACGCGCAGATGATCCCGTTCGTCTTCCTCGTCTTCGTCTTCCTGCTCGCGCCCGAGGATCATCGGACCGCTCGCCGAGCGCATCATGAACATGCTGCTCGGCCGGGTTAACTCGATGTCGAGCTGGTGGGGCGGCAAGGTCCAGCCAGTTCCGCCGCTATCTCACCGGCCCGGGTCGGAACCGAGGAACGCCGGCGACCTCGCGACTGGCTGACGCGCGCCCAGCTGGCACTCTTCGACTGGCATGCACCGCGCCGACCAGCGCCACGGCCTGGACGTGGTGGCGTCGCTGCGCGCCGACGGGCACGGCGACGCCGGACCTGCTGCTCGCGGGACTCTTCCACGACGCCGCCAAGGGACCGAGCGTCGGCCTGCTGGCCGCGCGTCGGGTGGTCGCTCGGCGAGCACTACGGAGCGTGGATCCTCCGCGCAACCGCGCTGGCTGCCCGGGTTCCGCGATGCCTTCGAGCGGCTGCGCGACCACGCCGAGCGATCCGCCGAGATGGCGCTCGCGGCCGGCTGCATCGCCGGCGACCGCGGAGCTGATCCGCCACCAGGCGCAACCCGGTCGATCCGATCGCCGGTGAGGCGCTCCGCCTGGCCGACGAGGCCAACTGATGCATCCGCGGCCCGATCGAGCCGGCGGCGAGGCGCCGCCGCCGTCGAGCCGCTGGCGCCGGATCGGCGCGAGCGTCCGGACCTTCGACCGGTCGGCGCGCCCGGATCGCGCCGCGCTGGTCCAGCTCGACGGTCGTTCGAGGGGCCGCTGGCGCTGCTGCTGAGCCTGATCGAGCAGCGGCAGCTCGACGTGCTGACGGTGCCGCTCGGCGACCTCTGCGGCGCCTACCTGGATGCGCTGTGCGACGCTGCCGGCCGCGCCAGATGCCCCACATCAGCGCGTTCGTCGCGGTTGCGCGCAGCTGATCCTGATCAAGAGCCGCGCGCATGCTGCCGCGGCAGCCCGCCGCTGCGGTGGGCGAGGACGACGGCGTCGACCCTGAGGCGGCGCTGCGCGAGCGGCTGCTGCTCTACCGGCGCTACCGGGACGCCGCCGTCGCACTGGGTGCCCGGCTCGCGAGCGGGGTGACCGTTCCACCGGGAAGCGGCGTCGGCCATCGGCGTCGGCGCAGGCGGGTGCGCGCGCGCCGCAGGAGCCGCCGCTCGATCCCGGGCTGCTTGCGCGTCTCGCTGGCCGCGTCGCTGCGACTCGCACCCAGCCCGCGCCGCCGCCGGAGGTCGATGCCACGCGTGGTGACGATCGAGGAGCGCGCCGCGGTCATCCGCGGGGCGCTTCGCGCGGCGCCGGGTTGGTCGTGCTCCAGGACCTGCTGCGCGGAGTACGCGATCGGGTCGTCGTCGCGGTGACGTTCCTCGCGATGCTCGAACTCGTGAAGCAGCCGCGAGGTCGCGATCGAGCAGCTGGAGCCGTGGGGGCCGATCGTCTGCCGGTCCCTCCGTTCGGACGGCGGCGCCCTCGTGGCCCCGCCGGTCGACGGGGAGGGCGTGGCGTCGTGACGAGCGACGAACTGACGGACGCCATCGAGCCCGGATCCTTCGAGCCCGGTGTCGACGAAGGCCCGGCCGGCGCCGACTCGCCCGCCGGAATGAGCGTCCTCGAGCTCGAGGCGCTGCTCTTCGTGGCCGAGCGGCCGCTCTCTCGCCGCGAGCTGGCGACCCTGACCGGCGCCCGCCCGGACGAGATCGATGCCTGCCTCGGGGACCTCGAGGTGGCGCTCCTCGGGCGCGGTATCCGCCTGGTGTCCTCCGGCGACCGTGTCGAGCTGGCGACCGCACCCGAGGCCGGGGCGCTGATCGCGCGGTACACGGGCTTCGACGGAGTTCGGCTGTCGCCCGCTGCGCTCGAGACGCTCGCGATCGTGGCCTACCGGCAGCCGGTGACCCGCGGGATGATCGAGCGCATCCGCGGCGTCGACTCGGACTACGTCGTGCGGACGCTGCTGCACCGGCGGCTGCTCGTCGAGCAGGGGACGGGCCGAGCACGCCGGGCCGGCCGATCCTGTACGGCACGGGCATCGAGTTCATGGAACGGTTCGGCCTCACGTCGCTGGATGACCTGCCGCCGCTGGACGTGGAGATCGCCGAACGCCTTGCCACGGAAGCCGGCGGCCGGGCGGAGGGCGGCTCGCGGACGCACGGTGGCCTGCGGACGGACGGGCCTGCCGCGATCGAGGTCGACCTGCATGGCTGAGCCGCTGCGTCACGTACGGTCGGCATGTCCCGGGCCCGGACGATCCGGGGCGCGACGTCGGCCGACGCCGAACCAGGCGCTGGTCCTGCCCGCTGAACGCCCGGCGTTCCAAGCGACGCCGAACGCGGCGCAGCCCGCGAGACCGGTGGCCGGAACGACGGCCCAGCGCCCTCCGCGGCACCATTTCGGTCCCGTCTGCGGTCGGTTGGAACGCCCGGCGTTCAGAATGCCGCCCACTGCCGGTCCGGCGTGCTCGGGCGGAGGTCGGAACCGTGGCCTGAGCCGACCGTGGGCCCGTCGTGGCCGTTTCGGCGGTCCGTTTGAACGCGCGGTGTTCAAGCACGAACCCAGGAACCGATTGACCACGCAGGGCGACGGGCGCGCACCACGGGGACGGGGAGCGCGGGTCTGTCGTCGCATGTCCCACCGCGGGCGACACAGCGGTGGCTGAGGGCGTCCGGATCCAGAAGGCGCTCGCCGATGCCGGGGTGGCGTCGCGCAGGACGGCGGACGACCTCGTGGCGCGCGGCAGGGTCACGGTCAACGGCCAGCCGGCGGTCATCGGGCAGCGCGTCGACCCGGCGCGCGACCGGATCAGCGTGGACGGGCAGCCGGTCGGGGCACGGCCTGCGCCGGTCTACCTGGCGATGTACAAGCCGGCGGGCGTCACGAGCACGGTTCGCGACCGGCACGCGGACCAGACGGTGGTGTCGCTGGTGCCGGACGATCTGCGCCGCTCGGCGGGCCGCATCTACCCGGTCGGGCGGCTGGACCGCGATTCGGAGGGGCTCCTGCTCCTGACGAACGACGGCGACTGGGCCCAGGCGCTGCTGCACCCGCGCCACCAGGTCGAGCGCGAGTACGCGGTGGCGGTCGATTCGCCGCTCACCGGGGAGCAGGCACGAGCGCTCGAGACGGCATCCCCCTCGAGGAGGGCGTCGGCCGGGTCAAGGGATTGCGTCGCGCGTCGTCCGCGGAGACGGCACGCCTCCGCGAGTCCGCCGGGGACATGGACCGGGTCGTCACCTGGTACCGCGTCGTGCTGACCCAGGGGTGGAAACGGCAGGTCCGGCGCATGTTTGTTGCCGTGGACGCCCCGGTCCGCCGGCTGGTCCGGGTGCGAGTGGGCTCTCTTCGCCTCGAGGGGCTTCGGCCCGGGCAGACACGGCCGCTGACAAGGGCGGAACGAGAGCACCTGGTGGCGGGGGCGGGCGCGGGCGGTGCGGCCGCGGCTGCGGCTCGGCGCCGGGGCTCGGCGGAGGCCGGGGCACGAAGCGGGGCTCGGGCCGGAGGGGGCCCCGGCGCGCGGCGTAGCGGCGAGCGCGGCCTCGTCGTCAGCATCGACGGACCCGGGTCGAGTGGCAAGAGCTCCGTCGGGACCGGGGCCGCCCGACAGCTCGGCTACCGGTTCTGCGACACCGGGCTGCTGTATCGCGCCCTGGCGTGGCTCGCGCTCGAGCGGCACGTGAACCCGGAGGACGCGCCGGGGCTGCTGCGGCTCGTGCCGGACATCTCGATCCGACCGGACGACACGGGCAACCTTCGCCGCGTCTACGCCGGCCGGCTCGAAGATCACCGAGTGGATCGCGTCTCCCGAGGTCGAGCGCGTGGTGAGCCTCGTCGCGCGTCAGCCGCCCGTCCGCGAGGCGCTGCTGTCGGTCCAGCGCAGCCTGACCGAGCAGGGACGCATCATCATGGCGGGCCGCGACATCGGGACGGTTGTGCTGCCCGATGCGGACGTCAAGCTCTGGCTGGAGGTATCCGTGGAAGAGCGCGCGCGCCGCCGCGCGGTGGAGCGCGGCATCACCCCCGGAAGCCGGGAGGCCGCGGAGATGGAGGCGGAGCTGCGGCGCAGGGACACGATCGACAGCACGCGGGCCGTGGCGCCGCTGCGCGTACCGGACGGCGCGACGATCATCAGGACGGACAACAACAGCCTCGCCGACACAGTCGCGACCGTGGTCGACGCCGTCCGCCGACGAGAGGCCTCGCTCGAAGCGAGGGGAGGAGAAGGGTGACCGACCAGGGTCGTGCTCGACGGCTGCCGCTGTATCCGCGGACGGTCGCATTCATCGCGCGTGCCGTGCTGTCCTGCCTGGCACGGGTGCGCGTGCAGGGCGCCATGAACCTGCCGCAGGACGGCCCGCTGATCGTGGCGATGAACCACCTCAGCAACGCGGATCCGCCGATCGTCGGCGGCTGGGTTGCCCCGCCGCTGGGGCGCCGGCCGATCTTTCTCGCCAAGCAGCAATTGTTCGTGGGGCCGGTCGGCTGGTTCCTGCGCTCCCAGGGCGTCATGCCGGTGCGGGCCGGCGGCAGCGACATGGAGGCGTTCCACACGTGTCGCAGGCTGCTGGAGCGTGGCGAGGTCCTTGTCATCTCCCCGGAAGGCACGCGGAGCTTCGACGGCCGTCTCGCCGAACCAAAACCCGGGGTTGCTCTCCTCGCGACGCGCCTGGGCGTGCCGGTGCTGCCCGTCGGGATCTCGGGGAGCGACCGGTTCCTGGGCCGCGGCGCACGGTTCCCGCGGATCGGCGCGCGCATCACCGTCCGCGTCGGCCGGCCGTTCATGCTGCGGCTCGATCCCGCGATGCCGCGCCGCGCGGCGTTCGACGCCGCGAACCTCGAGTTGATGCGGCGCATCGCGGCGCTCGTCGACGAGCGGCATCGCGGCCGGTACGAACCCTGGCCCGAGGAGTCCCCCGGGGAGGGTTGATCGGTCGGGGTTGAGGGGCGGCCGCGGGGTGTCTGCGGGGTGTCTGCGGGGCGCTGCACCGGTGGCCGGTGCACCGACGCTTGCCGTCTGAGCCTGACCGGCTCTCGGCCCGGAAGGCGCCACCGCCGCTGGGCAGCCGATACCGTCCGTCTGCAGATGGACTGCGCTCGAAAGCCTGTGCAAAGTGCGGTCACAAGAGCTGCGACGAGCCGACACGACGGGCACGGCCACCCGCTCCACCCCAGGCAGCTTGGTGCATATGCACATATCTGACTGAGCAGACCGAAGATTCCCCCTTCGGTTCGCCGCTGCCCTCGCCGCACCGTGCCGTCCCGTGGGTCTCCGCGTGAAGTCGACGTCCCAGCGGCCCGATACCCGGTTGCCTTCCACGATGAACGGAGCATGGGCCGGTTCCAGCCCGTGGCGCCCGCGATGCAGCGTGATCCCTCGCCAACCTCCGCCGAACGGCCTCCCGGGCCCCCGATGCCATACTTGCCCCGTGATGGGTACTGTCGAAGAGGTCCGCATCGCGCGCCGGACCGGGTTCTGTTACGGAGTGCGCGAGGCGATCGACTATGCGAAGCTCGCGGCGGCCGAGGGCAAGCAGACGCATACGCTGGGCCAGGTCGTCCATAACGAAGGCGTCATCTCCGAACTCGAGTCGCAGGGAATTCGCACCGTCGACTCCCTCGACGACGTCGATGCCGGCGCCGCCGTCGTCATCCGCGCCCACGGCGTGACCCCGGACGTCATGCGGCGCGCCGAGGCACGCGATCTCGAGGTCATCGACGGCACGTGCACCTGGGTTCTCCAGGAGCAGCGCGAACTCGCCAGGCTTGTCGAGGACGGCTACACCATCGTGCTGCTCGGGACGCCCAACCACCCCGAGGTCGTCGGCCTGCTCGGGTTCGCGCCGGATGCGATCGTGGTCGACGAGGAGGCGGACTGGGACCGGATCCCGCGTCGCAAGCGGATGGCGCTGATCTGCCAGAGCACCCAGCCGCCCTGGAAGTTCGAACGCCTCGCCGCGTTCATGGTCGGCCGCGCCCACGAGCTCAAGATCGTCAATACCGTCTGTCCGGTGACCATCCGGCGCCAGCAGGACACGCTCGACCTCGCCAACCAGGTCGACCTCGTCGTCGTCGTCGGCGGCCGCAACAGCGCCAACACCCGCGAGCTGACCCGGCTGGTCGGCATCTGTGGTCGGCCCGCCGTCCAGGTCGAGAGCGCTCGTGACCTCGATGACGCGTCCGCGTTCGAGGGTCGTCGCGTCGTCGGCGTCACCGGTGGCACGTCCACGCCGATCGAGGACCTGGAGACCGTCGCCCGCCGCATCTACGAGCTTGCCGGCACCGAGTCCGCCCAGCCGCGCGCCACCGACCTCGCCCGCCTCGCGATCACCGCCGTCGCCGAGGCGGCGTACCGCAGCACCTCCCTCGGCCGGGCGGGTCAGGCAGCTGCGCTCCGCGAACCCGCGGCAGCCGCCGTGGCGGACCGCGCCCCCCAACCCGTTTCCGGCGCGGCCTGAGTCACCCAGTTGCCCGGCCGCCGATCTGCCCGTCGCCCCACGAGAGGCGCCCACGAGGAATTCGCGCTCGAGGGCCTCCCGATCGTCGCCGTGGTCGGCCGCCCGAACGTCGGGAAGAGCACGCTGTTCAATCGCGTCGTCGGCGAGCGCCACGCGATCGTGGAGGACGTCGCGCGCACCACGCGTGACCGCCTCTACGCCACCACCGAGTGGAATGGCCGGCGGTTCGTGATCGTGGACACCGGCGGCCTCGAACGCCACCCGGCCGACGACATCGAGGAGCGCGTCCAGGACCAGGCCCGGATCGCGATCACCGAGGCCGACGTGATCGTCTTCGTCGTCGACGCGGCAGCCGGTGAGACGCCCGCCGACCAGGAGGCCGCCGAGGTCCTGCGTTCCGCAACGGCGCCCGTCATCGTCGCCGTCAACAAGGCCGACAACGAGCGCCGTGAGTTCGAGGGCGCCGAGTTCCACCGTCTCGGCTGGGAGGAGACCCACGTCATCAGCGCGCTCCATGGCCGCGGCGTCGCCGACCTGCTCGACGTCGTCGTCTGGGCCCTGCCTCCGGAATCGGAGGTCGAGATCGAGCGCAAGCGCCGCGAGGCGGAGGCCGAGGAGGAGGCCGAGCTGGCGGCGGAGGGTTTCTGGGAGCCGCTTGATGCGCGGGATCTTGATGACGACGTGCCCGGGGTGGACGTTGGGCCGGATGCAGCCGGTTTGGACGAGAGCGCGTACGACGCGTTCGACGCCGGCGACGACGGGGAACCGGAGGGCGACGGAGCACAGGTCCGAGCCGACCGTATGGCCGCGCGATCCGGCCGTGCGCCGGGCGAGCCGGTCGCCCGGGTCGCCATCGTCGGCCGGCCCAACGTCGGCAAGAGTTCGCTCGTCAACAAGCTGCTCGGCGAGGAGCGCGCCATCGTCAGCGAGATCCCCGGCACGACCCGCGACGCGATCGATACGCCGCTGGTCTGGAACGGCGCGTCGGTTCGCCTGGTGGATACGGCCGGCATGCGGCGTCGCGGCAAGACCGCGTCGGGACCGGCCGCCGAGCGGTTCTCCGCCCTGCGAGCCATCCGTGCCGTCGGGCGAGCGGACGTGGCGGTGCTCGTGATCGACGCCGTCGAGGGGCTGACCGCGCAGGACGCCCACGTCGCGGGGTACGTGGTGGAGGAGGGGACCGGCCTCGTGCTGGCGCTCAACAAGTGGGATCTCGTGGAGAAGAGCGGGCGCACGTTCGACGAGTACGCGGCGCGCATCCGGCGTGACGCGCCCTTCCTCGACTTTGCCCCGATCGTCGCCATCAGCGCGTTGACCGGGCAGCGGGTCGGGCGGGTGCTCGACGCCGCGCTCGACATCGCCATGGCGCGCCGCATGCGCGTCTCCACGGCCTCACTCAACCGGGTTCTCGGCGAGGCGGCGTTCCGGCACCCCGCCCCGCCGGTCCAGAACCGGCGGCCGCGCTTCTACTACGCGACGCAGGCGGGCATCGAGCCGCCGACGTTCGTCCTGTTCGCCAGCGACGCCGACAAGGTCCACTTCAGCTACAAGCGGTACCTGGAGAACCGGTTGCGTGACGCGTTCGGGTTCGGCGGGTCGCCGATGCGGTTGATCTTCCGCGAGCGGTCACGCGTCCAACTGGAGGCCCGACGCAGCGCGCGCGGCGCGGCGCGCTCGGCGGCGGCCCGCGGGACTCGGCGGACCGGTAGTGCCGGCGCAGCCGGCGGGGCGTCGGCGCGGCCGCGTGCCGCCACGAAACCGCCGGCGAGGCCGGCCAGCTCCGGCAAGTTCCAGGCGCCGCCGAGACCGGAGACGCCGCCGAAGCCGCGTGGCCGCCGGACGCAGAAGGGGAGCTGAGTCGATCAGGATCGGCAGGGGCTGCCAGGTCGGACCGTACCGCCCCGACGGTATCCGACGCGGGACGTCCGGCAATGGCCGGCGTCGATCGGTGGGTCGTCTGCTAGACTCGACCACCTCGGGGCGTAGCGCAGCCTGGTAGCGCACTTGAATGGGGTTCAAGAGGTCCCGCGTTCGAATCGCGGCGCCCCGACCAATATCTGAGCGTGAAACGGCCCTTTCGGATCGACCGGAGGGGCCCTGTTCTTGGGTTCACACCCGAGGACGCACGGTCATGTCGCCTCCTCGTGGGCGATGTGCTCGAACTGGCGCCACAGCACCGCCACGAGCAGCGCCGAGCCGACGAAGCCGAACCAGAACGGCGCGGTGATGCCGAACCGGCTCGCGAGCAGGCCGCCGAGCGGCGTCCCGATCACCAGGCCGCCCACGATCGCGACGCGGTAGACGCCGGTCACCCGGCCCAGGAACTCGTCGGGAACGGCCCGCTGTCGGACCACGGTCGACGTCGTGCCCCACACGAACGCGTGGGCGCCGAAGACCACCATGGTCGCCGAGCGCGACCGCCGCCGAGGTCGTCAGCGCGAGCACGAGGTGGGTGAACGTCTCGATCAGCAGCCCGACGCGCATGATGTTGGCCAGGCTGAAGCGCCGCTCGAGCGAGCCGTAGGCGACGGTCCCGATCACGCCACCGACCGCGACCGCGGTGGTCAGCAGGCCGAAGCCCACCGCGCCCATGCCGAGCCGCTCGCCGGCGTACAGGACGAGCACGGACCACGCCGCGCCGTAGGTGACGTTGAACGCGAAGATCGTGAGCGCGAGGGTCCGCATCGGCGGGTGCGCGAGCAGCCAGCGGATGCCCTCGGCCATCTCGTGGCGGAAGCTCCTCCTCTCCCTGCCGCGCCGGCCTCGGGCTCGTGGCGACCCGCGAGACGAGCACCGCGCCGAGCGCGAACGCCGCGGCGTTCGCGGCGAACGGCAGGGCCATGCCGACTGCGAACAGGAAGGCGCCGATCGGCGGTCCGACCAGCTGGTTCATGGTCAGGAAGGCGCCCTGCATCCGCGCGTTGGCGATGCCCAGGTCCTCGCGCGCGCACCATGCCGGGGAGCAGCGTGCTGCTCGCCGAGTCGGCGAACGTCTCCGCCGTGCCGAGCACGAAGAGCACGACGAGGATCAGGGCGATGCTGACGCTGCCGGTCACGATCGTCGCCGTCAGGACCGCGAGCACGCCCGCGCGGAGGAGGTTCGCGACGACGACCATCCGCCGTCGATCGAACCGGTCGGCCGCCACGCCGCCGATGACGCCGAAGAGGAGCACCGGCAGGTACTCGGTGAGCAGCGCCAGCGACACGAGGAACGGGTCGCGCGTCTGCGAAGCCACGAGCAGTGGGCCGGCGGCGACGACGACGCCGTCGCCGACGTTGTTGACGACGGTCGCGGACAGCAGCCAGCGAAAGCTCGACCCGAGCCTTCCCGGCGCGACGACGTCGACGAACTCGGCTCAAGCGTCAGGTGCGACGGTTTCGAACGCCGCGAAGGACGTCCGGAACCGCGTCGGAGACCCCTTAGCCCAGCGTCTCCGGTTCACCGTGACAACGTCGAATGCGGAGCAGTCCGGCTGCCTGATCCAGGGGACGACGCGGGGGTCGCGGATGCGGGATTCGATCGCCGATATGTCGCGCGCAGGGGGTGGCCTCAAGGTCATGTCGCGGTCGTGAGTGGCGGGTCGGGACAGCGCCGGCTCATCCATGCTGCTGCCCGTGTCTCACCTGCGCGTGACACATGGGGTTCCATGTCCCCCAGCGTACGCCTCATCGGCACGTGGCCGACCTTGTCGGGACCTTCCATTCGGCAATTCCGGGCAGTGATGTCGCCCGAGCGAGACACACGTGGATGAGGCCGGCTGAAGCGCCCGTGAGTTTCCGTCAGGGGCCGGGAGTGGCCATGCCCTCGGACGGATCGGCCTCGCGGCCCGCCATGCGCCTGACGACCGCGTCAATCCCGGCTCCGGCCGTCTCGACCTCTTCCATGTATAGCCGTGCCCAGGTGATGAGGCCGTCGTCGACGCCAAGGATCATGACGCCGACATCGTCGAGCCGGGAGCCGTCGGCTTTCGTGCCGGTCCAGTGCAACTCCGCCCAGACGGTGCCGGCGGCGGTCGCCGATCGGATCAGCTCGCTGTGGAAGTCCCGGATGGCGCTGAAGAGGCCTGACCAGTTCTTGCGGACCTGCTCTCGACCACTGAATGCTCGGTCGGGGTGGACCGGCTGCTCACTGCGATAGCCGTCTTCGAAGCAGGCGAGCATCGCCTCGAGGTCATGTGCGTTCTGGGCCTGACCGAGCCGCTCCAGCACCGCCTGGGGACTGTTGTCCATCGCGTGGGACCTCCGTGAGAACTGGCGATCTGGGCGACTTCGACCTGCTCCTCGCGCCGCCCTCGGTCCGAGCCGGCACCGGAGGACCTTCGCATCATCCTGCCGTCCGCCCGCCGGCCATGCCTGGTGCGGCCATGTTGGCGGAACCCGGAGAAGCCTATCGCGGGTGTGCGGATGAGGCGACCCTCGTACCCGAATAGTCGCTTCCGATCCGTCCTGACGTTCTGCTCCCAGACACGGAACGAGAGGCTCTCCAGCCTGGGAGGTCCGTCGCTTGCGGTCCACCGCGTCCTCACGCTCGCCGCCGCCCGGTCGTCGTCCTCGAGAGGCGCTGCTGCGCCCCGGCATCCAACGTGACCTGCGTCTTCGTCTGCATGTGTACGAGGGTGACAAAGTCGCTGTCCCCTTAGCCACGACAGAATCGCTGGCCGTCGACAAGCCGCCCAGAACAGGATTGACCCACGCACTGCGCGGGACATAGACTCCGTGCGCTCACGGTCGCGGGGCCCGCCGTTGGGGGCCACCGGGCTGCGTGGGACAGATCCATTCGAGGAGGGATCGATGAGGCGGATTGCCGTCAGTCTTGCCATGCTGTGTCTGCTGGGAGGGCAGTTCATCATCGGCGGCGTCGCCTCCGGCGCCGACCCAACGAAGTTTACGGCGCAGGCACTCACGCCCGACACGACGTTCGTCGGAGCCAAATCGTCCTCTGGCGCGATCGCGAAGAGCGACCCGGCGCTTCTCGGCCGAACCGACTCGGCGCGCGTCAACGTCATGATCAAGTACGACTTTGACGCGACGCCGTCGTACACGGGTCGCGTCGCCGGTCTGGCGGCAACGAACCCGAGGCTTACCGGCAGGTCTCTCGATGCCAATCCAGCCGCAGTGCAGGCGTACGACGCCTACACCGCCAAGCTGACGACGAGCATCAGCGCACGGGCCCAGAAAGCCGCCCCGGGCCTGAAGGTCCGCACCACGTACCGCACCGCATATGGTGGCGTCGCGGGGTCGGTGCCGGCCAATCAGATCGGCGCCCTGCTCAAGACGCCGGGCGTTATCGCCGTCCAGCAGGACACCCTCGAGCATCCCCTGGATGACAACACGACATTCATCGGCGCAAGGGCTGTCTGGCCGTCTCTGGGTGGACAGGTCAACGCAGGCACGAACGTCGTCGTCGGCATCATCGACACCGGCATTTGGCCGGAGAACCCGATGATGAACGACCCCGGCCTGCCGCCACCGCCCAAGCCGCTGTCCGCGTACCGCTGTGACTTCGGCAACGGTACGGACGTGGCGCACCTCGGTCCGACGTTCACGTGCAACAACAAATTGATCGGTGCCTACAACGAGACGGCCACCTATATGGCCAACACGGGCTCCGACGGCCAGGAATTCTGCAACGACACTACGGGCGCCTGCTCGGCTCGCGACTCCGAGGGCCACGGCACCCACACCGCGACGACCGCGGCCGGGTCGCAGGTCAGCTCCGCGGTGCTCTATGGCGTCCAGCGGGGCCCCGTCAGCGGGCTCGCACCTGGTGCACACGTGATCATGTACCGCGTCTGCATGGCGCAGGGCTGCTTCAGCTCTGACTCCGTGGCAGCAGTCCAGCAGGCGATCGTGGACGGTGTCAACGTCCTCAACTTCTCGATCTCGGGCGGCGCTCAGCCGTACTCCGACCCGGTCGAGTTGGCGTTCCTCGACGCCGTCAACGCCGGAATCTCCGTCAATGCCTCGGCCGGTAACAGCGGCCCGGGCGCCGGGACGTCCGACCACGGCGGCCCGTGGGTGACCACGGTCGGCGCCTCGACCGGCCCCCGCTCGTTCAATTCGACGCTGCACCTGACCGCGGACGGCGGCGCTTCGCTCGACGTGCCGGGCGTGACGCTGACCAATGGGATCTCGTCCCCGACGCCGGTCGTCATGGCGGCGAGCCTCGCGGGTGAGGACGCGGCCTGCCAGTCGACGCTCGCACCGGGCACCGCCACCGGCAAGGCCGTGGTCTGCGCTCGCGGTGGGAACGGCCGCATCGACAAGGGCCGCCGGGTCCTCGCCGGCGGCGCTGCCGGGTTGATCCTGTTCAACCAGTCGGCGGCCGTCACCGACCTCGAGTCCGACAACCACTATCTCCCGGCGATCCAGACACAGTACGACTCGAACGCGATCGCCACCTTTGTCACCACGCACACGAACGTCATGGCGACGTGGGCGCAGGGCCAGGCCACTCCGAGTCAGGCCGACGTGATGGCCTCCTTCTCGTCGCGCGGTCCGACGGGTGACTGGATCAAGCCGGACATCACGGCACCGGGCGTCCAGGTGCTCGCGGGCACGACCCCGCAGCCCGACCAGACGACCGCTGACAACGGCCCGGCCGGCAACCTGTTCATGGCGATCGCCGGGACGTCGATGTCCAGCCCGCACGCCACCGGCGTGGCGGCCCTCGTCAAGGCGGCCCACCCGACGTGGACGCCCGAGGAGATCAAGTCGGCGCTGATGACCTCGTCGGTGCAGGCTGTCGTCAAGGAGGATGGCGTTACCCCGGCCACCCCATTCGACATGGGCGCCGGCTCCATCCGCGCTGACCGCGCGGTCAGCCCCACCTTCGTGCTCAATGAGACGTACGCAAACTTCGTCGCCGCCGGCACGGACACGATCAACCGCATCCAACTCAACATCCCGAGCATCGACGCCACGACGATGTCGGGCCAGATCACCGCGAAGCGATCGTTGATCAACGTCTCCGGCATCGGCCAGACGGTCAACGTCTCGACCGTGGCTCCGACGGGGGCCGCGTTCATCGTCTCCGGCCATGCGCCGAACGCTGCCGGTGATCCGGGCGCGGGCGCTTCCTCGCTCACCGTCGGGAAAGTCGGGACCCTCAACATCTGGGTCACGATCAAGGCGGCGTCGCTGCCGGCAGGCCAGTACTTCGGACGCATCACCCTGACTCCGCAGGCGGCCGGCTATAACCCGGTGACCATTCCCGTCGCGTTCGTCCGGACCCAGGGCGCGGTCACGCTCGCCCACTCCTGCGCCCCGACCACCATCGTCATCAGGACGGGCCTGGCGCACTGCACGGCGACCGTCACGAACCTCGCCAGCTCCACCGCCAACGCCAGCCTCAACATCACCAACATCGACCCGCCCCTGGGGACGCTCGTCTACTCGAACGTTTCTGCTCCCGGGTCGCTGCTGCCCGTTCCCTACGGAGGCGTGAAGTGGACCGGTAGCCTGACCCCGGCGGCGCCACCGCAGGTCACGTCGATCACCCCGACCACGGGGCCCGACGGGGGCTATCTGGCGCTCTCTCTGTTCGGCGTCGCGCCGGTCGCGGGAGTCGGTGACGACACGATCACGAACTTCAACGTGCCGACCTTCTATTACGGGGGCGAGCCGTACACGAGGATCGGCGTCGTGTCGAACGGCTACGTCGTGGTCGGCGGCGGGGACAGCGGAGACATCGTCTTCACCCCGCAACATTTCCCGAATGCGGCACGGCCGAACAACACGCTGGCGCCGTTGTGGTCCGACCTCAACCCGTCCGCGACCGGCGCGGGCGCCATCCGCGTCGCCACGTTGACAGGCGGCGGCTTCGCCTGGATCGTCATCGACTGGGGCGGGGTCAAGAACTTCGGCAACGCGACGACGCACAGCTTCGAGATGTGGCTCCAGGAGTCCGCGGGCGCTCACACCGGTCCCTCGAGCGAGGCGATCACGTTCTCGTACGCGCCCAACCTCGCCTTCCCCGGTGACGGTCCCGGCCTCGGGAACGCCGGCTCCGGCGATCCGGATTCCGGCCAGAACTGGGGCGCCGAGAACCGCGACGGCTCGAGCGGGGTGAACATCGCATCCGCACCTGCGAACGGCAGCGAGTGGCTGGTCAATACCTCGCCACCGGCTGCCGGTGGCTCCGTAACCATTACCTACGACGTCTCCTCCACGAGGGCGGGCGTGTATCGCAACCAGGCCGCGATGACGTCCAACCTCACGCCGGGCATCACGCAGATCCCGGTGCCCCTGATCGTCAACTACCCGTAAGCGGATCTTCGATCCGGAACAACGAGGGGCCGCACCGACGGGCGGCCCCTCGTTCCATGTCCGCCTCGGTCCCATGACCGAACCGTTTGGGGAAGATGGTGCGCCTCCTGCGCCCGGTAGCGACACTCGCGGTCGCGCAGGCCCCGGCACCCCCTCCCGATCATCTCCATGACGTACGCCGCCTGTAGCCACAGCGTCAGTGGCGACTGGTACTCCGGTGGGCCGGAGTTGTCCCAGGCCGGCAGAGCCGCGCGGGCGACCGGCCGCCTGAACACCGGCCGTTCAAACGGGCGTGGAAGGGACGACAAGCGTGTCGGTTGGAACGCCCGGCGTTCAAACCGGCGCCCGAGGAGCCGAATCCCGGGCAGTTGGAACGCCCGGCGTTCAGGCCGGGCGCGGCAGGGGCGGAAACGTGTCGGTTGGAACGCCGGGCGTTCAACCCGGCGCATGGGGGGGCAGCATGGATACCAACCGCGGGTGACGCGGTGGGCCTGTAGCGACGTGATGCCGGCCGATGGAGCGGCATATGTCATAGAGACACCGAGCGTGCCGGGCTGGCCGAGCGTCCGTAATCGCTCCACACCGGCGGCGAGCGGCCGCGGTCGTCGTCGTGGTCGGTGCATCGGGAAGCGCCGCGTGCCGACCGGGATACCGATGCGGAGACTTCACGGGAAACCACCGGCCGCCGGGAGCGTCATGGGGGTCCAGGTGCACGGCCGGACTGCGGTGGCGGCCGTCAGGCACCGACACACGACCAGAGGTGCATTGCTCCATGACACGCTCCATCTGCCCGTCGACTTCCACGTCGCTCGTGATCCGGGGAAGGCCCCGCGCGGGGAGGCCCCGGTTCCCTCGCCCTCTGACAGCCGTGCGGGTCGCCCTGTTCGCGACGCTGTGGGTCGTCGCCGGCTGCACCACCGCCTCGAGCGGGTCGCCGACAGGGCAGGTCGACACGGCCACGCCTTCGACCGGTGCAGGCGGCTCGCTCGTTCCGGCCAGCATCCAGCCGTCGCCGGAGCTGACCGTCGGCCCGAGCAACGTCGCACTGCCGGCCTCCATCGTCGATCCGGTCGTCGCCGACATTGCGCGGTTGGCCGGCGTGTCGGTCGACCAGGTGGTCGTGCAGTCCGCCGAGTCCGTGACCTTCCCGGATGCCGGTCTCGGCTGCCCGGTCCCCGGCATGGCCTACACGCAGGTCCAGGTCGACGGGTACAGGATCGTCGCAGTTGCGGGCGGAACCACGTACGACTACCGGGGCACCGGACCGGGCACCTTCCGCCTCTGCACTCCGCAGAAGTGACGCAGGCCCACGGGCCCGACGCGCCCGGGCGCGGCAGACGGATGCCGTCTGCGCCCCGGGGAATGGGCGTCGGCCGGCTGGGGCTCCGTCGCGTTGCGTACCACTGCCGAGCCGGGCAGTAATCTCATCACCACAGATGGCGGACGCACGCGAGTACGACCCTTCCACGATTGACTGGCTCGTGGAGTTCGGACCACCAACACAACTGGTCGGCGGCGTCGACATGCTCGTGTCACCGGGAATCGGCAGGCTGGGCCGCGAGATGGCCGGGTTCTCCGCCGTGCTGCAGAACCCATTCGACGTCCAGATGCTCGTCAGCCTGCACCTGCGTGAGCACCGGGATGACCGGTACGACCTCATCGGCCTGGAGTTCGGCCCGCTGGAAGTGGGCTGCCTCATGGTCCCGCTCGCCCGACAGCCGCGCGGGAACCGGCTGGAACTTGCGATTGCCGCCCATCCGATGACCGTCGGGCCCCTCACGGACCAGCGATCTCGGATGCGGACGTCGGCGCAGGTGAACAGCATTCGAATGCCCCCACCGACGGCACCGGGCGTGATCGTCGACGTTCCCGGCATCGGGAATCGCCGGTTCGTCCCCGCCGGCCGGAGCGGCATCGTCGACCAGCCATACATGGTGTCGTGGTCACCGCGCGAGGAGACCTGCGATCCGACCGTTGCCATCGAGTACGTGGTTCTCTGGTCGAAGCCCGGTGCCGCCCGGTCAAAGCTGTGGGTCTATCGGATTGACGAGCCGCTGCGGCCGGGTAACCGTGTCCAGCGCCAATTCGGCCGCCAGAGGCGGAGCCTGCTCCCGAACGCCGTCGTGCCGCCAGGTTCGATCGAGACGTTTCCGTAGCGACTCGGCCCGTGGAATCGCGAACGGCTGGGGCGCGCCGCGATCCGCCGTCCTCGGGCCGGTCTCGCTGCAGTCCGGGATTGCCGCCAGCGCGTCCGCCAGCGCGTCCGGCGGCGCGTGACGACCCGCCACGCTGCCTGCGGGCTGTCGCTATTCGGCGGCAGCGGCCGTCGGTGGCATCCGCTGGCTCGTCCGCGGTAGACGGGCGGGCGCCTCCGGATGCCCACCGGCGCCCGGGACAGTCCAATGCGGCGCTGTGACGAGGGAGTCGTGTCGTTCGCGGACCCGTGGCCCGGGCTGACCCGGTGCCCGCGTGATCGAAATGGCAGCTGCCGCCTCGCTCACGATCGCCACGGCGGCGACGGCCCGCCCGGGACTGCCGAGGAGATCGGTGAGGGCCTCGGCATCGAGCGCCTGGGCGAAGTAGTACCCCTGGCCCAGGTCACAGCCCAGCTTGCGCAGGAGTTCGAGCTGGTCGCGCCGCTCGATCCCTTCGGCGACGATCTGCAGCCCGAGCGAGTGACCGAGGGCGATGATCGCCTCTGCGAACGCGGCATCCTGCCGATCCGGCCCCGCGCTGTCCACGAATGGTTTTGCCATCTTCAGCACGTTGACCGGGAAGCGGCGGAGATAGCTCAGGGACGAGTAGCCGGTCCCGAAATCGTCGATGGCCAGCTGCACGCCGAGATCCCGGAGCGCATTCAGCTTCCCGATCGTTGCCTCGGTGTCCTGCATCATGACGGTCTCGGTGATCTCCAGGACCAGGCGATCGGGCTCGAGTCCGGTCCGCTGAAGGATGTCGGCGACCTGCTCGATGAACCGCGGCTGTTGCACCTGGCGCGCCGAGAGGTTGACCGCGATGTGGAGGGCGCTGTGCGGCGCGCTCTGTCGCCAGGTGGCCGCCTGGCGACATGCCGTCTCCAACACCCACCGGCCGAGGGGCAGGATCAGGCCGGTCTCCTCTGCCAGCGTCACGAATTCGGCGGGCCCAACCACGGTTCCATCGGGACGCCTCCAGCGCAGGAGCGCCTCCACGCCGACGATGGTCCCGGAGTCGAGCGCCACGATCGGCTGATATCGAAGGTGGAATTCGTGGTGGACCAGCGCCCGCTGGATCTCCCCTGTCAGGGCATGCCTCGCCACGACGGCCGCGTGCATCGCCGGCTCGAACACGGCCACACGTCCCTTGCCCTCCGACTTGGCCGTGTACATCGCGACGTCGGCGTTGCGGAGCAGTTCGTCGGCAGTGTCCGACCCGGAACGGCGCGCCGCGATCCCGATGCTCGCCGCGGCCAGCACCTCGGTACCTGTGATGCGCACGGGCACATGCAGCGCGGAGATGATGCGTTCCCCGACCCGCAGCGCCTCATCGACCGAGGCGTTGTCGAGCAGAATGGCGAACTCGTCGCCGCCCAACCTCGCCGGGACATCGGATGGACGCAGGCAGGAGCGGAGCCGCTCGGCAACCGCGACGAGCAGCGAGTCACCGGCTGCGTGGCCGAGGCTGTCGTTCACGGTCTTGAAGTCGTCAAGGTCCACGAACAGGACCACGGGTGCGGCCGCCGGGGGTGCGTCGACTCGGGCCAGGGCGTCGGCCACCGCCTCCAGGAACAGCGTCCGGTTCGCCAGGCCGGTGAGCGGATCGTGGAAGGCCTGGTACCGCAACTGTTCCTTCAGCTCCGTCAGCTGGGTGAGCGACTCACCGAGACGGCCGTTGTCCAATGCGACGCCCGCATGGCTGGCGAGCGTTTGGAGCAGGCGAAGGTCGTCGTCGTCGAAGGTGCCCACGTCACCGAGCCGATTTGAGACCACCAGCATCCCAAGGACCGTGCCGTCCCCGCGGAGCGGCGCAACGACGGCGTCGCGACGAACCCACGTTGCGACTTCCGGATGGGTGGCCTGCCCGGTGTCGGACCTGGCCAGCAGGAACGCCTCGCCCTGATCCACCGAGCGCACCCAGATGTCCCCGAGCTCCGAGATGTCGACCGGCTCCATCACGAGGGACTGGTCGTCGGGATCGAGTGACGTCCGCAGGGCGTGATCCGCGTCTCCGGGGGCAAGGAGTGTGAGCTCGGCGGCCTCGGCCTTGAACATCCGGCGCGTGTGGCGCAGGAGATCAAGGATGGCGCGGTCGAGTTCGGGGGTTCGCTGGAGGATGCTCGTGGACTCATACAGGAACTCGAGGCTCTCGTGCTTCTCCCGCTCGGAGATGTACGCGCGGTACGCGGCATACAGGGCGAGCGCCGGGATCGCCACGAGCCACAGGGAGGCCGTGTCATGCCACAGGAACGTCACGACGGCAAGCACGACCACCGTGTTGGTCATCCCGATTGCGAGGCCGAGCCTGAAGACCTGGGCGAGCTTCGGGAACTCGACGCGTCCCTCGGACAGAGCGATCGCGATGGCGATCATCGAAATGCCCACGACGTTCAGCACCAGCGTGGCACCGAGCGTCGCCAACCACGCCACCGGCGTAGTCGCCGCGGCATCACCCAGCAGCAGTCGGAAGACGGTGACGCCGAGGACGGCACCGAGCGCGAACTGGCTGATGTTGAACGCGAGCTTGATCGGGGGCTGTCGCCGGTGAAGCACAAGCGCCGCACCGGCTCCCAGCACGTTGGCGGCCACGAACTCGGCGGGTGTCGCGAAGAACAGGCCGAGGACGAACGGGATCTCGCTCAACGAGAATGTATGTACCTCGCGCCTGAACTGGAAATGGACGACCAGGACCTCCGTGACGGCGAAGAGGATCGCCAGCCCGTACCAGGGGATCCGCTGTGGGCCGACGGTGGTGGAGACATTGGCCAGGACTGCCAGGAACACCGTCGCGGCGAGTGCAGCCATGAGGCCATTGAGGATCCAGACTCGGGATCCGCCACTGAGTCCATGAGGCCGCAGGCCCGCGGTCGCGGGCCTCACGTTCGTCGCGGCGGGGGTGTTCACCTCTTGGGACCCCCTCGAACTTTCTTGCCCCAGGAGACTCCGAGCCAGCCGTTCCCCGACCAGCCGTCGGCCGACCACGAGTTGCCCGACCACGAGTTGCCACTCCAGCTGTCACCCGACCACGAGTTGCCCGACCACGAGTTGCCCGACCACGAGTTGCCGCTCCAGCTGTTGCCCGACCACGAGTTGCCGCTCCAGTCGATCGCGGTCCACGAGTCACCCGACCAAGAATTTCCGGTCCATTCGTTGCCGTTCCAGTAACCACCGTCCCAGCTGGTCCCAGAGGCGCTCTGCTCCGCCCGCGGCTGCGAGTCGAAGGTGGAGCCGAAGATATCGACGTCCCCCCGGAGCTCTGTGCCGCTGGAATCCGCCACGTGAAGCGATCCGCGTGCCGCCTCGAGAGAACCCGACCCATTCGAAGGAACCCACGGCTGGGTGTAGCTTTCGTCGGCCGCCGCGCTGAATGCCGCCGATAGATGGATGAGGCCGTGGCCCTGCGCCGCGTCGTCCGCGTTGGGGAGGGGCGATGCGGTCGACAGCAGCAGGTGCTTCAGTTGGTCCGGGGTGATGTCCGGTCGCTGCTGGATCACCAGGGCGGCCGCGCCCGACACGATCGCGGCGGCCTGCGACGTCCCACTGCCCTTGAAGAACCGGTGGTTGAGCCGGCCCGCCGGATTGGTCTGGTCGAGCTCCGACCCGGGTACGCGCAGGCTCACGACCGACACGCCCGGAGCGACGAGGTCGGGGTTCCTGCTGCCGTCGCCTGTGCTGGAGAAGCCGGGGATGACGTCGTCGCTGAGCCGAGTCGTCCCTCGCGTGTTGTCCGCGCCCACGGCGATCACGAACGGGTCGTACGCCGGGTTGTTCAGCCTCGACGAGCCGAAGCCGGCATTGCCGGCCGCGACCACGACCACGATCCCGGCATTCCACGCCTGCTCGACGGCATACGCCAACGGGTCGAGCAGGTAGCTCTGGACGCCATCGGTTCCGAACGACAGGTTGATGATGCGGATGTTGAGGTCGTTGTCCGTGCGGTGTTCCACGACCCAGTCGATCGCCGCGATGACCTGTGACACGTCCGTGGCACCAAGAGCGTTGGCCACCTTGACGCTCACGATGCGGGCGTCCGGAGCGATCCCGTCGAACCGCTCGTGATCCCAGCTGACCCAGCCCGTGGGGCCGTCATCGCCGGCGATGATGCCGGCCATGTGCGTTCCGTGCCCGTAGGTGTCCAGGTACCGGAGGCCGGGGTCCTGGCTCTCGAACGAGAGGTCCGGCCCGTTGACGACCTTCTGGGGCGCACGGATTCCGGGCACCGGGCTGACGCCGGTGTCGATCAGGGCAACGTCGACACCCTTGCCGGTGAACCCGTTCGCCCAGTACAGGCGCGCGCCGATCTGCCGCGCCACGCTCCCGAGCGAACTGGGCACAGCTGCCACGTCACCGTGCTCGTCGACGTCCATCGGCGTGAGCGTGCTGTCTCGCGTGATGGTGATCCCGGCGATCGACGCCAGGCGTGGTACTTCCCGCGCGGGGAGCACGGCGGTGAATCCGTCGATGATGTCCAGGTGCCGGCTCACGCGACCGCCCGCATCCGCCACGGCCCGTTCGGCCGCGACTGTTGACCCCGGAGCGCGGATGATGACCGAGACGAGATCGGCCGATGCGAAGGCAGTGGCGCCCGTGGAACCCAACCCCGCCAACGCCAGGGCAGCCGCCACGAACGGCGTGAGCCCGCCGAAGGGAAGGCGGTGGGACCTGGGGGAATCGCGATGGCGATTGGACGTAGTGACGCTCGGCGTCATGGAACGCGAGTCGAGTTCCAGGGACGCGGAGACGCGCCGCTCAAGGGTCGGGCATGCTGCGTGGGCCACCACAGTGCTCCTCCTGCACGTCGGTCGCTCCTGGCAGCCGGGCGGTCTCCCGATGGGCGAGATCCCTGGCTTTGCGTCCCCGTCTCACGGCGGGTTTGCCCTGTTCAGGTCGGTGACCTGTCACCGATGTTGCTGACTGCGGCACACCGTAGGTTTTCACGGTGCAGTCGCGCAACGACCTCTTCGTACTGGCGATGGGCATCGCAGCAGAACCAGAAGTACCGTCGCGGTGGCTGGTGGCGTTCCACCCCCGCTCCCACGGATGCTGCGGACGGGCTGGGCCGGGGCTGTAGCATGGGGCGTGGGCCCGGTCCGGGGGCGGGCGGAGTCGGCGAGCAGCGCTCCGGTTGCTGCCGCGCTGCGCGCACGGCACGCCGGTTCGATGAGTTGTCCCCCTGCACGGCAAAGGAGGCCGGGATGAGCGAGGCCACGACACACGACGGCGGCCGATTTCAGGCGACACGAAATCGAGCTCGCCGATGGGGGCAGGCTGGTGCTCGGTTCCGACGGCTCGATCGTCCAGTTGGATCAGGACGGCGGGACGGCGCATTCCTGGACGCCCGACGACCCGGAGTGGCCGAACCAGGCGATCCGGTTCGGGCTGCACCCGCAGCCCCCCACCGTCCCACCGTCGAATCGCCGCGAAGCGGGAACGAAGCCAACGCGCCGGTAATACCGGGACCGACGGCCCGCCCGGACGTCGCCGCGGTCAGAGGCGCGCCGACTTCGCGCGTGCGAGCAGCGTGCGTTCGGGTTGGGAGGCGTGGCCGCGTGCCGCCGCACGTGCCCGTGAGTCGCGGAGCGCCTGCTCCGCCGCCCGCATGAGCGGCGAGCGGTCCGTGCCCTGGTCGGGCGCCACAGCGATACCGGTGCTGACGGCGATCCGCGCCGTCACGCCCGGCGATAGCGGGACGATCGTGGCCTCGGTGCGCCCACGGACCCGTTCCGCGATCGCCCCGGCACCGGTGCCGTCGACGCCCGGCAGCAGGATGGCGAACTCCTCGCCGTGCAATCGAGCCGCGATATCGCCGGTCCGCATGCAGGATTGAAGCACGCCGGCGAAGGCCCGTAGCGCCTCGATGCCTGCATCTTCACCGAATTGATCGACCAGGTCGTCAAACGCATCGATCGCCAGGACAAGCAGCGCCACAGTGCGATCGATGCCCCGGGCGGCGAGCGCATCCGTGACTGCCCTGTCGAACGTGCTGCGGTTCGGCAACCCGGTCTCCTCGTCGGTCTCGCTCTCGTCGCGGAGAAGGACCTCCAATCGGTGGTTCGCGATCGCCAGTGCCGTGCGATCTGCGACATGGGCGATGCCGGCGAGGCTCTGGGGCGGCAGCGCGTTCGGCTGCTCCCAGTAGAGGTGGATGGTCCCGACCCAGCCTCCGCCGTTCAGCGGAACGCACGCCAGCGTTCCGTGCTGTGCCGGGTACGCCCGGCAGGCGCCGCCGGCGGGCCTGGTCAGGTCGTTCGTGACGACCAGCGCACCACCGCCGACGCACGGACAACGGGACAACGTCGCCGGGGTCATCGCGTCGGCGATGGACCTGCCCGTCATCGCCTCCGGGACGGCCCTGTCTCTCGATCGGTTGACGACGTGGATCACCGACGCATCCGGGCGCACCATCAGGGCGAGGGACTCGAGGTTCGAGGCGGCAATGGCCGTGTCGTCGGGGGCGGTCGACGTGACGCCGACGGCCCCGCCCAGCACCGCATCCCTGACGGCATTTCGCTGCACGATTCGCGCATTCCTCCGGACCATCAGGATCCCGAACGCGGCGGCAAGGAGCAGTGCGCCGACGCCCGACGCGGTGGCCAGAACGCGGAAGAAGGCCAATTCATCCTGGTGCGCGAGCAGACCGAGAGCGACGCGGCTGAGCTCGCGATCGAGTGCGACCAGGGCGACGTGCACGACGTCGGCGCGATCCGAAGGACCCGCGGGGGCGCGCTGGGGGACGGTTCCGGCACCCTGCGCGGCATCGCCGGCGGCACGAACAGCGGCGAGAGCGGGATCCGCGACCTCCCGGCGCCACGCTGCGGCAGCCCGGTCGATGGCCGCGGCGGACGTCCGAACGGCTTCAGGTACGGTCGAGTCCGACGCCATTCCCTCCAGGAGCGCGTCTGCGCTGCCGACTGCGGACTGGTACGCGGCCAGGGCCGCGGGTGCGCCGGACGACGCGTAGTCGTGGAGTGCAAGCTCCTGCTGGTAGATGGCGGCTTCGAGCGATGCCGCGTCGGACCGGAGCGAGCTGAGGCGCGCACCGTCCACCGCGACGCGTTGTCGCTCGAGCTCGATGAGCCCGAAGGACAGTGCCACGACCGCGATGTGGCACGCCAGGAGTCCGATGATGGCGGTCAGGGTGCGGTCAGGTGGAGTGGGCAGCCGCGCCATGCAGCGACAATAGGCACGGGGCAGCTCCCGTTCGCCAACCCGAAAGTCCCATCCCGGCACGCTGAAGTCGGCGCGTCCCCGATTGGAGCGGACCGCGGGGACGGTCGGCGGCCGTGGCCGGAAGGTCCCATGCGGCATGGTTCCATGGTCGTGGCCGCCGGAAACCCGGTGCCCGCGCGCCCGTGACGGCCGTGTTCGATGCGCGGCAAGGCGGCCAGCAGGTGGGTTGCGGGCGGTGCAGACCGGCACCGGGTGTTGGTTGTGGGTGGTTAGTGCTCCTTCTGGGACACCCTATCCCCGGGTAGGGTTCGGAAGTACCAACCGCCCGGGCGAGCACCGGGCTCACCCGACCAACGACGCCGATCAAGCCGCGAGCCGGAGCCCACCGGCGGGGGAACCTGATGAGTCTGCTGAACGCGCCGTACGAGGACATGCGATCGCCCCTTCGTATGTTCCGCCGGCTGACGGCCGCGTCGCGCGAGACCGAAGCGCTTCGGCGCCGCACCACTTCCGGCATCCTCTGGGGTGTCACGCGCAGGGAAGGGTGCCTGGACCTGGACGATCCGAAGGCCCACGCCGGCCTGGTCCAGCACGCGTTCGCGCTGGGCAACGACGAGCGGGCCGTCTGCGGGTACAGGCCGCCTCGCCGGCGCTCTGCGTTCAGCAAGGCGATGCGGGTGGAGCTGACGGCTCCGTCGCCCGAGTACAACCCGCCGTGCGGGAAGTGCCTGTCGCGAGTGGGCCCACCTCCTCTCGATGGCGAGCCGGCCGAGATCGTCGAGGCGAAGACCGATGTCGAACTCATCGGCGCGTTCGAGGTTCGCAGGGCAAAGGAGTCGGCCGCGGTGCCGGTGATGCCTCCGGTGCCGTCCGGACCGATCCTCGCCATGGATCCGATCACGCCAACGCCGCACGCGGAACCGGAGCCGGCGGCCGAGCCATTTGCTGCAGCGGAGGACGTCGCGTCTCGTCCGAGGGAGACCGCGGCCGCCGGACCGCGCACGTCAGGCCGCGGCAGAGTGCGACCGGTGCGCGATCGCCGCCGCAACCGCGCGCAGCGGTAGGCACCGGGGCGACGCCGCCCGCCCTCCGCCGCAACCGCGCGCAGCGGTGGGCACCGGGGCGACGCCGCCCGCCCTCCGGTCGGCCGACCGCGTGGCGACCCGTCGCCCCTGAGCCGGACTTCGCGCTGTCAGTGCGGTCCGGACCCAGCCTGTGGCCGGCTGATACTGTCCGCACCGGTGGGGCCGAGATTCGAGCCCGCCGGCTCGGCGCGGACCCATCACGCACGTCGTCGCCGGTCCGTCGTGGAGTACATGCAGTCGTGGAGCAGATGAGCCTCGTCAGGCGGGCGCTGCCGTTCTTCCTCCCCGCGGCCGCCGTGGCGATCCTCTCCGCGGGGCTGGTGTACGCAGCGGCACAGCAGATGGAGCGCGCCGGTGCGAACGATCCGCAGATCCAGATGGCCGAGGACGCGGCCACGCGCCTCGACGCGGGAGCGACACCGGCTGATGTGGCACCGGTCGGTCCGAGCGGGAAGGTGGACCTCGCAACGAGCCTTGCACCGTTCCTGGTCGTCTACGACAGCTCCGGTGCAGTGCTTGCGACCAATGGCCGGCTCGGTGGCGCCGATCCCGTCATCCCCGCCGGCGTTCGGGATGCCGCTCGTCGAAGCGGACGTGACACCGTGACGTGGCAGCCGCAGGCAGGTGTTCGAGTGGCGACGGTCACGGTCCCATGGAACGCAGGGACCGTCATGGCGGGCCGGTCGCTGCGAGAGGTGGAAGCCCGCGAGGACATGGCGCTCGTGATCTGTGCCGCCGCGGCGGTCGTGATGCTCGCCGTCGTTGCGGCGGCGTCACTGCTCTCGGCGCGGCTGCTCCCGACGGGCGGACCCTGAGTCCCCGACCCTGAGTCCCCGACCGGCGGCGCCGACCGCCATGCCTGCCGACCTGCCTCGCTGGTACCGTTGCGGCGAACGATCGTACCCGGAGAGCAGGCATGCCCGCAGAACTCGACTCGGCCCAGCGTTCCGCCCACGGGGACATGCACCCCGACGACTTCCGGCGCGCCGCACACCTGGTCGTCGATCTCATGGCGGACTACCTGCGCGACGTCGAGCGATACCCGGTGCTGCCGAGCGTCACACCGGCCGGCCTGCGCGCATCGCTGGCCTTGCTCCCGCGCCGGAGGAGCCGCAGCCGCTGGAGGACATCCTCGCCGACTACCGCGCCCTGGTCGAGCCCAACGTCACGCACTGGCAGCACCCCGGTTTCTTCGCGTACTTTCCGAGCACCGGTTCAGGCCCCGGCATCCTCGGCGAGATGCTGATGTCGACGCTGATCGCCAACGCCATGCTCTGGCGCACGTCCCCGGTGGCGACCGAGCTCGAGGCGCATCACGGTGGACTGGCTGCGCGAAGGCCTCGGTCTGCCGCCGGCGTTCGACGGCCTGTTCACCGACACGGCGTCGACGTCGCAGCCTGATCGCGCTGGCGGCGGCACGCCAGGCCGCGCACCGGTGACGCTGCGCGGCGGCCTCGGCGGTCGTCACCGCTGCGCATCTACGCCTCGACGGAGGCGCACAGCTCGATCGAGAAGGCGGCCATGACGCTGGGCATCGGGCGTGCCGGCGTCCGCCGCATCGCCGACGAATGAACGGTTCGAGATGGATCCGCCGGCACTGGCGGCGGCCATCGCGGAGGATCGTGCCGCCGGCTGGCGACCGTGCGCGCGTCGTGGCCACGATCGGGACCACAGCTCGTCCACCGGCATCGACCCGGTGGCGCGATCGCCGACATCTGCCGCGCGCGAGGGGCTGTGGCTGCACGTGGATGCCGCCTACGCCGGCGCCGTGGCGCTCATCCCCGGGCGCCGCGGCTCCTTCGCGGGCTGGGAGCGCGCCGACTCGATCGTGATCAACCCGCACAAGTGGCTCTTCACGCCGATGGACTGCTCGCTCCTGCTGAGCCGCCGCTGGATGTCGTCCGGAGCGCCTTCAGCCTGGTGCCCGAGTACCTGCGCACGACCGGCGGCGCGGAGAGTCCGGGCGCGACTACAACGAGTACACGCCGCAGCTCGGGCGGCGCTTCCGGGCCCTGAAGATGTGGATCCTGCTGCGATACTTCGGGTTGTCCGGCCTGCGGGCGCGCATCGAGGAACAGATCGAGTGGGCCGGGGAGTTCGCCGCCTGGGTGGACGCGGAACCGGAGGCCGAGCGCCTGGCTCCGACGCCCTTTTCGACGGTGTGCTTCCGCTGGCGTCCGGCGCGCCACGCCGGCCACGAGGACGAACCGGGGACTGCCGCGGAACTCGATGCGCTGAATGAGCGCCTCCTGGCCGCGCTCAACGACACCGGCGAGGTCTTCCTCTCGCACACCCGGCTGCGCGGCCGCTTCACCCTGCGCGCGGCGTTCAACAACCTGCACGCGGAGCGGCGTCACATCCTGCGGACCTGGGAACTCGTCCGGGAACTCGGACCGGAACTCGGGCGCGAGACCGGAGCGTAGCGGCGGGGGCGGGCGAGGGGAGGGCGACCCCTCGAGACCCCCGATGCGGTTGCGCGGCCGTCCGCTCGTGACGACCGAGAGCGCGGACCATGAAACGGACCTGATAAGACTTCTCTACGGGCTGCTTATCGGCGCGAGGTTGATTCATCTACACCGCCGCGCATCAATTCGCATGACGTGAAGCAACCCGCACGTGAGGACCAGGAACCGGTGACCGCCTTCCAGCCGATCCAGGGCCGGCCCGCAGGGCAGCCGCAGCCGATCGTGGCGCCGCGCAGCGGCGTGTCGCCTGCTCGGACCCGGTCGCGCTCGTGGTTCCGCAGGCATCTGCGCGCCATTGTCGGCCTTCTGTTCGCCCTCGTCGTGACGCTCCTCTTCGCCCTGTCCGACTCGGCGACCTCGGTCAACCAGGCCCTGCAGGTCATGGGCTTCGACCCCGATCGCGCCAGCCTGCTCACGGCGCTCGTCGCCGGCGGGCTCGCGGCAGCGACCGTCGCACTCGCCGGGGGCGCGACCGTCGTCGGCGTCTTCGCCGGCACTCTGGCCACGGGGGCCTTCTTCTACGGCACCTTCGTCCAGGAGACCCAGTCGGCCCTCGCCAGCGGCGGCGTGCAGGGCTCGTTCGACCCGGTCGGGTGGCTGGAGAGCCTCGTCACGCTCCTCTTCTGGGCCGTCGTGGTCGGCTGGGCGGCCGCGTCGCTGGCGGGGATCGTCAGGCGCACCCTCATGAAAGCCTGGCGATCGGCCCGACGGCTCGCCATTGAGCACCCGCGCAGGCCGAAGCTTGTGACGCTGCCGGCGCTTGTCGTCGGGACGGCAATGCTGCTGGCCGTGACCCTGCCGATCTTCGGGGACATGATCAACTACGACCCCAACGTCCACATGCTCAGCGGCGCCCAGGCGCAGGTGGGGCTTGTGGGTGGACCGGAAAGCGGCGTGTCGCAGGTCGGCTCGACAGTCTCGAGCGGAGGGACCACACCGGCCGGCGTCAACTCACCGGCGCACGGGAACGGCTCGACTGTGGGCGGCACCACCGCCGGGGGCACCACCGTGTCCGCGCCCGCCGGTTCGTCCGGGTCGTTGTCGAACTCGCAGGGTGGCTCGCCGGGTTCGCCCGACAACTCGACATCGGGATCGGCCAATACCCCGGGCTCTGGTCCATCGACCGCTTCGCTGAGCCTGCCGCGCGACCTGGTGCCCGGCCAGTTGAATGGGTCGCTGGTCACGCCAGGCTCCGTCTCGACCTCGCAACCGTGGGCGTCTTCCGCGCCGACGGGTTCGGGTCGCGTCGACCTCGTCAGCCTGCCGGCGCCGTGGACCGGCGGTCTCACCACGACCGCGAAGGTCGAGATCTACCTGCCACCGGGCTACGACTCGAGCAACCAGCGGTACGCAACCTACTACGAGGCGCCCATGTCCATCGGCCAGTACGCGGGCGCGGTGAACTTCACGGCGCTGCTCGACTCGCTGATCACAAGCGGCCAGATCCCGCCGGTGATCGTGGTGTTCGCCCAGACCTACGGGGGCCCGTACGCGGACTCGGAGTGCGCCAACAGCTTCGACGGGACCGAGTGGTTCGACAGTTACATGGCGACCACCGTCGTCCAGTACACGGACAGCCACTACCGCACGATCGCGACCCCGGCGTCCCGAGCGACCCTTGGGTTTTCGCAGGGCGGCTACTGCGCGGCGGCGATCCTGTCGCACCACCCGAACATCTTCCGATCGGCGGCCATCATCAGCGGATACTACGTGTCGGGCATCCAGTCGGGGAGCACCCCGGTGGCCTGGCGCCCGTTCGCCAACAACGCGAACTACATCGCGCAGACGTCCCCGCTGACGGTCGTCCCGAGCATCTCGAGCAGCGTCCGCAGGTCCCTGTTCTTCGCCTTCGAGGGCGACCCGACGAACCCGTTCTACGGAACGCAACTGCTGCAGTTCACGCACGCGCTCGACGGAGCCGGGGTGGCGATGAGCGTCTTCCCGACGCCGATGGGCCACGCCTGGGGTGCTGTTCGGGTCTTCCTGCCATCGCTGCTGCAGACGGTCGCGGAACGCATGACCCTGCTGGGGGTCTACCGGTAGCCCGCGAACACCGTTCACCGGCCGGCTCGGGTCGTCGGGGACGCCCCGACCCGGGGTTCTCATCCTGCGTCGCCCTGTGCGACCATGGACGACACCTACCTGTTTCATCGAGCGATGAGGTGACGAGATGGCCCAGGTCCGACGCGCTGATGCATCCTGGCAGGGCGACCTCCTGGGCGGCGGCGGAGCTGTCAGTGCATCCAGCAGCGCGGTGTTCTCTGACCTGCCGATCACGTGGAAGGCGCGAACCGAGGAAGCCGGGGGAAGACGAGCCCGGAGGAGTTGCTGGCGACCGCCCATGCGGCCTGCTACTCCATGGCCTCCTCCAATGAGCTGGCGAAGGCGGGGTTCCCGCCCGAGCAGGTGCACGTTCAGGTGGACGTGACGGCCGATCGCCGCGAGGCCGGCTGGACCGTGCTATCGAGCCACATCACGCTGCGGGCGAGGGTGCCCGGGGTGGACGAGGCGACGTTCCGGACCGCCGTCGAGAAGGCGAAGGACGGCTGCCCGATTTCCCGCGCGCTCAAGGGCAATATCGAGATCACGTTGGACGCGCAGCTGGAGGCGTAACAGGGCGGATCGCACCCCGGCCTGCCGTGGACGTGCGAATTCCATCGGGCCCATCGACTTTCGCTGCAGACATCGCACGCCGCATCGTCGCAGGTCGTCCGCCCGGCGGTAGACTGCGCCCAGGTCTTTTGCTGACTGCGGCGGGCCCGATCGGCCCAGGCTGGTGCGAGGAGCGGACAGAGATGGCGATCCAGACGGTGACCGAGCTCAAGATGCTGATCGGCGGCGAGCGGGTCGAGTCGAGCAGCGGCGAATGGATCGACGTGCGCAGCCCCGCGTCGGGCGAGCTCGTCGGGCGCGTGCCGAAGGGCACTGCCCAGGACGTGGATCGGGCGGTTGTGGCCGCCCGGGAGGCCTTTCGCGACGGGCGCTGGCGAAGCCTCTGGATCCCGCAGCGGGTCGCGATCCTCAACCGCCTGGCGGACCTGATCGACGAGCACATGGACGAACTCGTCCGGATGGAGGTCGCCCAGACCGGCACCGCGGTCAAGTTCCGCCGCGACAACGACATGCCGTTCGCGGCGGACAACCTGCGCTTCTTCGCGACCGCCATCCGGCACCTCGACGGCAG
>CAWFMQ010000018.1:0-271873 GCA_963816905.1 uncultured Chloroflexia bacterium
CGTACCCACCCGCCGCAGACCCCGAACGGGAGATCGCGGACGTCGAACCGGATGACCCGGCAGCAAGCACGACGACCAGCAGCAGCGTGGCCGGCACACTGCGCCTGCGACCTGTCGGCTTCATCGTCCCTCCTCCGCCGCGAGTGTACCCGGGCCGATCTCGCCCCAGTGGCGCCGGAAACGCGGGCCGGCAGGGGCGCCGCGTGCCGATCAGCCCTTGGCGGCCGTGACCAACCAGTTGTGTGGCATGCCCGGCATGGTGGTGGGAAGGACCGGAAGGGTCCACCGGCCATGATTCGCCGCCGGCTCGCCGGCCGCCGTCAGGTGTGCCTCCCAGCCGCGTTCGCCGAGGAAGCCCACGGGATCGTCGAGCGACCCGAGCCACGGGGCGCCGGCGGCGGCCTGCATCTCGATCCAGGCACGCGTGTACGGGGAGGTCAGGACCTCGCTGTTGATGATGTCGAACCCGAGCCTGCTGCCGGGTGCTGCAAGGCGGCTCACCTCGTCAAGCACGCGCACGACGACGTCGCTCGGAAGGTAGAACAGGAAGCCCTCGAGCAGCCAGGCTGCCGGGGCTGCCCGGTCGAACCCGGCGTCCACCAGCGCGTGGCCCCAGTCGCCGGCCATGTCCGTCCCGACGGCGTGTCGCGTGCACCTGGGCGGAGCGCCCCGGAGGGTCTGCTCCTTGTGCGCGAGGAGGGCCGGGCGGTCGATCTCGAAGACGTTCGTGCCACCCGGCCAGCCGAGCCGAAACGCGCGCGTGTCCAACCCGGCGGCGAGGAGCGCGACCTGGCGGATGTCGTGGGCGCCCGTGGTGGCGGACGCGAGCCAGTCGTCGTAGTAGCGGGTCCGCAGGACGATCGGCTGAATTCCCTCCACCGTCCGACCGGCGATCCAGGCGCGACCCTCGGGGCCGGCGAGCGCCTCCGCCCACGGGTCCGCGAACAGACGATCGACGCGCGCGGTTTCCGCCGCGCGGACGGCAGCGGTCCAATGGGCGGTCGCCTCCAGCGACGTGCCCGATGCTCCAGGGTCCGGCATGGTACCCCTCCCTCTGATGGTCGAGTCGGGCGCGGGGACCGGCGCCGCCCACCATGCGACATGATGCGCCGCGCCGGCGGGTCTGACCGGGCAAAGGGGAGGCCGTCAGGCAGCCGGCGGCGAGTCAGGACGCGAGGTCGGGCTCGGAGGCCGATGCCGACGCGGTCGGCGAACTCGCGCCGCGGATGCGCCTGCTCGGTCTGTCCCTCGGCGACCGTGCGTGCATTGCGCTCGCGATAACGAGGGGAGCGCCGGCGCTGACGGCAGATCGGGCGTGGAGCGGGCTCAACCTCGCGGGTCTCACCGTCGAGCCCATTCGCTGACAGGAGGGCAACCACTACTCGCGCAGCGGCCCGGCCCTCCACCGACGGCTCGATGCCGGCGACCGAACCGAGCGGGCTGCGCGCACGCAACGCCGGCCGCCACCGCGCTCCGCGCTGGTCGGTAAGCTTGCCGGATGGGTGTGTCCCGGCGGTGATCTCCGCCCGGCGTCACATCCGATTGCTCATTCCCCCGGGGAGGACTTCTCCTCGTCGGGAGCCCAATGCTGCTCACCCGACGGGTGGCCGCCGCCGGAGGGGCCGGCCGCGCCCTCCGTGGGACCCGGCTCGGTCCCATCGGGCGCCTCGCCGGCCCATTCCTTGTCTTCCCAGGTGGCAGTGGGCTTCTCGTCGGCGGGGTGCTCTTCGCCGGCCCAGTCGTGACGGTCCCAATCCGGACTTTCCTGCTTTTCGGTCGTCATGCCGGTATCTCCTTGCCTGTGTGCTCAGCAACCCTTGCGAAGGGACTGGTCCGCTCCGAATGCGAAGCATACGCGGGTGCACCAGTGCCGAGCGATTGGGCTGGGCACTGCAGCATGCGTTTGCTGCCGGGAAAGGCCCGGCGACACGGCGGCGCCCGCCGACGCTCGGGCCCCCGGCGCGAGGTCAGAAGATGCCAACCGGGCGCTCGATTGCTGCATCGTTCCGGAAGCGCCGGTCGATCAGTGCCCGGATGATGTAGTTGTTCTCGAGCCCCGCCCCGTCGAATGACGGCGGCGAGTCCGGCGGGACCATGAGCCGGACCTCCGCCGCCCCGCTCTTCAGCGACGCGGGGTCAACCGCGACCGACGCGATGATCCCTTCGACACCGTTCGGCGCGTTCGTCCGCCGGTGCAACTCGATCCGTGCGCCCTGTCCGCCGGGAGCGCCGGGCCAGGCGACGTGCACCAGGATCTCGGAACCGACCGGCGCCGGAAGTGGCGACGTGATGCCGATGACCGCACCACCCTCCACGTCCACGTCCGTCATCAGGCTCTTCCCACCTTGCTTGCCGACGCCGGCGCGCATCAGGTCCGGGTGCTGGGCGACGGGGACGTGCAGTGCGATGAAGTGGTCGCTCCCCATCGCGATGTCCCACCGGACATCGAGCGCCCACGCGACAATTGACTCGCCGAGGTGCGCCGACGGCGGTCCCAGCTGCGGCGCGGGGACGGAGAACCGCCCCTGCCACGACTCTCCGGCTTCAAGGGCAGCCGGAACGGCCGGCTCAAGGAAGGCATCCTGGACGAACAGCTTGCCATCCGTCTCAACCCAATACTCGGAATGGATCACGTTGCCTTTCGAGTCACGCTCCTCCTTCGAGCGTTGGACCTCGTCGAGCCGCAGGCCGACGAGCCGGAGTGCGGCCTTCCTGGCGGAGATGCGGCCGGTCGTCGTGAGCTGGATCGTGCCGTCGATCCCCTCACCGACCCGGACGGGGTGATCGAGGAGGATCTGGCCCGAGACGGGGCCGCCGTCGCTCGGTCTGACGAGTTCCTCGGACCGGACCGAGTGGAGCGGATGGCTCCCCTGCGGACCGGCGAGCCGGTATCCGTTGATGGCATCGAACGGGGATGGGGCCGACCCGGTATGGCCACCGGACCAGCCGGTTTGGAAGGACAGCGACATCGGGCACGTCTCCATGCAAGGGCTCGCCTGGGCTCCGAACGCCTCGGTCCAGTCTGGCACGGAGGGCACGGCGCCGGGGCACGATCGCGAACTCCGGACACGGACCGGCGCCCCGATTTCTCTTTATCCCGGATCCACCGAACCGCTGCCGGAACGCGGCTGCGCCGCCGGCTGCTCCTGCCCGCTCCCCGTCACGCACCTTCGGCACGCGTCACGGGCCGCTCGCAGACGGCTCCCCGCGGCCGGAGGGGCGCTGCGCGCGCCACGCGATGCCGCGACACGCGCGTCCGGGGTCGCCTGTGCATGCGGAGTTGCGAGTGCGGCCGGCGGCACCCGGTGTGGGCCACGCCCGTCCGCCGGGTGGTGCATCCGATGTGCCGATGGGCCGCTCCCCGGGCCTCCAGGGTCGAGTGGCTGCCGAAGCGGTGCATCAGCAGCACGGAACGACCGACGCGGCGGCGCCCGGAGGACTTCGCGGCGCATCCGCCGGCCGACTCGCAACTCCGGTGCACAACGTAGTGCTGACCGGCCGTCTCGCCGGTCCAGGGCGGATCCGGTGTGGTTCGCTGGACCTCGGCTTGGTCACGGGGCGCCGAGGTGCTGGTCAAAGAACGCCGCGATGATGCCCTTGAGCCGCGCATGGACCTCGGAGCGATCAAGCCCTTCACGATCCCTGCACAGCGGCACGCCGTTTGCATCGAGGTCGGCATCGCATTCGTCGAGGTAGACGAAATGCCCCTCGCCATTCGATAGCGTCATGAGGGAGGCGCCCGGGATCAGCCGCGCGTACCGGCCGGCGTGATGCTCGAAGGGCAGGAAGTCGTTGTGCGTCGCGCCGATCACGAGGACCGGTACCGTCATCGCTGCAAGGGATTGCTCTCCATGGCCCGGACCCAGTGCCGGATCGAGCGCCACGATCGCCCCGACGCGCGAGTTCCGAAATGCTGCCCCCGGTGTCGGCTCTTGGTCGGGCGTGGCGATGGCGCCACGGGCGTAGGCACAGCCCCGGTCGTCGCGTGCGGCACCGGAGGCGCAATACCGGGCCATGGCGCGCGGCTCGAATTCGGCGCCCCCGAGTTCCAGCACGGTCGCGCCGCCGGACGAATGGCCGATCGCCCCGATGCGCGCGGGATCCGCGACGTCGCGGAAGGGAGGCGTGCCGAGCAGGTGGTCCAGGGCGAAGGTGCAATCCGGCGGGCGTCGCTCCGGATGCACGGCGGCGACGGGGTCGATCGTCTCCGTGCCGTAAAGGTACGACTCTCCGTAATGCGACACGCCGACGATGACGTATCCGCGGCGCGCAAGGTGTTCGGCGATCCACGAATAGTTCCTGGCAGAGCCGTATGCACCGGGCGACAGCAGAATGACCGCGTGCGGCCCGCCGGCCGGACCGGCGCCGGCGGCCACCCGGCCGTGACCGAGCCCGTACGTGTGCTCTGACTCTGTGGCTGCCGGGTCAGCCGGGTACCAGGCGTCGATGAGGATCGGCCGCCCCCGTGCCTGGTCCTCGGTCCGAAGCACGGAGTACCCGACGAGATGCTCGCTCATGCCACGATCGTGCCTCCATGGGCTCTGAGCCGCGATCCGACGCAGTCTAGAGGGGGGCGCTGCCCCGAGCCAAGGAGGTGCTGTCTCTGAAGTCGGAGAGGGCTGGGCGAAGGCCGGCCTGCCGTCCGTCAGCAGGCGTCGTCGTGATCAGGGAGCGATCGGCGCGGGCGAGTGGCTCGGTTCGGGCGAGATGAGCGGCCAGGGCGTGGGGCTGGGTGCCGGCGATGCGATCGGCCACTGCGTGCCGCTCGGCCACGCCGTGGCGCCCGGCGCCGGTGTCGGCACTCCGGTGACGATGCCCCGATGGCAGAGCCAGCAGTTGCCGGCCCGCGCAGTCATGTGCTCCGGCAGTGGCGCGAGGGTACCGTGGCAGGAGAGGCAATCCATGTTCGCGCCGCCGGGATGGGGCCGCGAGGGCGCCGGTCCTTCCGATGCCTTGTGACAGAGCAGGCACTGGTCGGCGTGGATCCCGGAGTGTCCGGGCGCGGTCTGCACGAGACGGCCGGGCGAGTGGCACGCGGAGCAGTCCGTCCAACCCTTGAGGGGATGCGCGAGCGCCGGGGGCGAGATCACCGCGACCCCGCCGCTGTTCGTCGCGTGGCACGGAAGGCAATCGCCGCCGATCGGCATGTCGGCGGCTGACAGTCGCATGGGCGTGCCGAAGGGCGCGGCGGTGGCAGGCGCCGCCGGTTGCGAGGACATGTTGGCGATGACGATGCCGCCCATCGCGCCGAGCACGCCGACGAGCAGCAGCGCGAGGCCGGCGATCGGAAGGTGCCACCGTTGCGGGACGGACTTGCGGATCACTCCCGGTCCTCCGCCTGTGCCTGAGGCACCTCGATCGGTTCGGCCGGGACTTCGGTCGTCGGATCCGCCGCGACCTCAACGACAGGTACGGTGGCCCCGGCGTCCTGCGGTTCGTCGATGGCCGGCCGCTCGACCTCGGCGACCGGCTCGACGACCGGCTCGACTCGACCTCGACCACCGGCTCGACCTCGACCTGACCGGCTCGACCTCGACCACCGGCTCGACCTCGACTCACCGGCTCGACCTCGACCACCGGCTCGACCTCGACCACCGGCTCGACCTCGACCACCGGCTCGACCTCGACCACCGGCTCGACCTCGACCTCGACCGAGACCGGCTCGATCACCGGCTCGATTTCAACCACCTGCTCGACCTCGACCTCCGGCTCGACCTCGACCACCGGCTCGACCTCGACCCGGCGACCGGCTCGACCTCGACCTCGGCGACCGGCTCGACTGCAACGGCCGCGACCTCGGTGACCGGCTCGACCACGACCGCGGCAGTCGAACCCGACGTCGTGGCTCGAATTGGCGCGACAAGGGCCACCGCGCATGCCGGCTGCGCACTGTGATCGTGGAGCGTGCCCAGGTCGAGGTATCGCTCGGCGATCGTGTAGGTGATCGCGAGGAACCCGATTGCGCCGACCACGATCGAGATCTCGGCGAGCGACGGCGTATAGCTCGCGTAGCCGTTGGCGACGATCCCCGATGCGCCCGTCGTCGGCGCGATCTGTCCCCCGGCCACGAACCCGAGGCGGTCGGCCAGCATGCCCACCAGTGCCAGGCATGACGCCACGAAGATGCCCAGCGGCGTGCGCGTCCAGGGCAGCGCGAGGATCACGAATGGGCAGATCAGGCCGACGACGACGCGCATGATCCACGACTGCGGACCCAACGGCCCGCTGATGAGTGCCGTCGTGGCCTCGGAGAACCCCGGTGCCGTGCTCTCCAGGCCGACGACGGTCTGATAGGCCGTGAGGGCCATCACGATCGCGATGACGCCGACGAGCAGCCAACCGAGTCCGCGAAGCGCGCGCTCGACATCCAGCCCGTACCCGCGCAGGCGAAGCCTGTTGACGAGGTAGAACACCACGCCGAGCAGCGCGACTCCCGACAGGAACGCGGTCAGCAGAACGTAGACCGGTGCGAACCAGCCGTGCCAGAACGGCCGCGCGCCCATGGCTCCAAAAACCGCGCCAAGCGTGCTCGGCGCGATGATCGCCATTCCCGACGACACGAGGCAGGCGGCGCGGTGGATGCGAGCCCGCCCGAAGAACATGCTCCAGACCTCGACGAGCAGGCAGCACAGGTAGATCCCGTACACCGTGCCCATCCACCACATCGGGGAGGTGAGCGACGGGCTCAGCAGCACGCCGAAGATGAGGCGGATCGGGTAGCGCAGGTCGAGCGCGATGACGCCGAACGCCGTGACGAGGCACAGGACCGCCAGGACGGCGTGCCGCTTCTCCAGCGGTTTGAACCGCTCGATGCCGAAGACGGTGCCGAGCGACGACGCCAGGCACAGGCCGCTCGTCGTGGTGGCGAAGAACACGTAGGTGGCAATCAGGATTCCCCATTCGAAGATGGGGCTTGTTCCAAAGACATCCGGCGCACCCGGCAGCAGTCGGAGGACTGTCCCGTAGACGCCGAACAGGATCAGGGCGAGAAGGAAGGCGAACCAGATGCGCAGCGACCACGGCAGGTTTGACAACTCCGCCCTGACGAGCCTCAGGGCGGTCCTCGCGTCCAGGGTGACCGTCCGGCCGGCGATCATGACGGTCATCAGCTCACCTCGCGATCAAGGCCGATGTAGTAGACCTGCGGCTGCGTGCCCAGGTCGGGCCGGATGACCTCGGTCGGCTGCTCCCGCAGCAGCAGGCTCACGCGGCTGGCCGGATCGTTGCGGTCGCCGAACACCCGTGCCTCCACTGGGCAGACCTCGACGCAGGCGGGCATCAGCCCCCTGGTGATCCGGTGATAGCACCACGTGCACTTGTCCGCGACGCCCGACGAGCCCCTCGGGGTCAGGCCGCCGCCCGGGACGAGGTAACGGGCGCCGTAGGGGCAGGCGACCACGCAGTATCCACAGCCGACGCAGCGATCCTGGTCGACGAGGACGACGCCGTCCTCCGTTCTGAACGTCGCCTGCACCGGGCAGACCGCGACGCACGGCGGGTTGTCGCACTGCATGCACAGGCGGGGCACGAAATACGCCGCATCCACCTTTGCGCCTGCATCGATGGCAGCAACGGGCGCGCCCTCGAAGCCGTTGTATCCGCCCTCCGGGAATCGACGTAGACGTGGCCGTTATCCATTACAACGTGCCGTTCGATCCAGGTCCGATTGCTCTCCGGCCCCAAAGGAACCTGGTTTTCCTTCTTGCAGGCGACGACGCAGTGTCCGCAGCCGATGCACGTGATCGTGTTGACGACGAAGGCCCAGGAGTGCGCCGTCGGGTCATAGGTCGCGGGAAGGGCGGGAGCGCTGGTTCCACTGGCCGAGACTCCCGGTACCAGCGCCTCCACCACCTCCGAGGGGAACGGCGCGAAGTGCTCGAGCAGGCGCGATCCGAACAGACCGAACAGCAGGATTCCGCCGAGCTTGACGAGCCGGCGACGCGTCAGCATCGCGGCGCCGTACACGCGCCGGCCTCCGTCCGCCACCGTCTCGCTGGTCACGGGTTGGTCTGCTTTCGATCGCCGGCACCCGGCCCGTGGCAGCCCAGGCAGACGTCGTCCGTCGATTTGCGGTGGGTGGCGGGGTACGGATCGAGGCCCTGCGGCCCGTGGCAGACGATGCAGTTGGGCAGGTCCGTCAGCGGATGGAGGACGACCGGCGGGTGCGCCGCAACCGTGGTGTGGGCGTCATGGCACTGGAGGCAGGATCCGGCCGCCGGGTAGTGGGTCGTGCTGTCAATCTGCGGGAAGTCGAGCGGGCGCCCCACGATCTGCTGGTGGCATGTCAGGCAGATGTCCCCCGACGCGCTGGCCACCTTCGGTCCGGTTCCGGCCGCTGCCAGCGCGTGCGAGAGCAGCGGGCCGTGGCAGCTGTCGCATGCCACGCCCTGGTGCAGGGAGGTCGTTGTTTCCGTGTACGCCGCGGGGTGGCATTTCTGGCAGAGGGCCTCGCCGGCATACCGAGGGGCCAGGCCTGCCCAGCCGGCGGCGGTCTTGTCCGCATGGAAGCCGAACAGGTCGTAGGCGGTGAACGCTGCACCGGCACCGGCCCAGAACACGACGGACAGCACGGCGACGAGCGCCGCGGCCTTCACGATCCACGGGAGATGCCATGCCATCCTGAGCAGTCTTCCGGGCAGGTGCACCAGGCCGGAGAACGCCCCGCGAAGGCGCCTCACTGGTTTGTCACCCTGGTGACGCCCCGCTGCGTCGCGTATCCCTGCGGTCCCATTCGAGCATGGAACCGGAGCTTCCCAGTCACGTTGGCGCGTCCGTCAGCTGCGAGCCGGCGCGCGATGCGCCCTGCGCCACACGACGATGGCGCACACGAACGGCGAGGCGATGAGGCAGCCGAGGCAGATCATCAGGCCGACCCAGGCGATACCCTGCCCGACGGTGAACAGGAGTGCGCTCACGGCCACGAACGTGATGAGGATGCCGGTCCACAGCGTGAGCGCGCTGAGCACGAGCCAGGCCATGAGCAGGGCGACCGGGCCGGCATGATATCCGCGCCGCGGCGCCGCCCACCAGCCGATGACAGGCAGGAGCAACCAGAGCAGGAACGTCACGAGTACGACCTGGGTGTCCATTGCGCGTGCCCTTTCCAGACTGCCTGTCCCTGCCGCCGGCAGATCAGACTGAGGCTATGCGTCCTGGCGCCCCGTAGCCATATATCGTTCGTCGCGAAGTCTTCCCCCGGGTACAGCCCATCGGCGGGAGGAGGGCGGGTCCCGGGTGGCGATGGATATATGCACACCCGGCTTGTCCGACAACCCGGCACCCCACCGGTCGATCGAGATGGAGCGGTACTCCCTGGCGTATGTGGCCACCTGGGCCACCTGGAACGCGTGGCATGCGTGCGCATCGGCGGTACGATCCACGCAGCCGATCGGCCAAATCCAGGCGTGCCTCAGCGCGGGGTGCCCCTGCCGGAGTGGAGGGTCCGATGAGGATTCCGGCGGTCATCCAACGCCCTCGACCACGGCTGCTGCGCGCGCTGCTCCTGTTGACCGCTGCGCTGCTCCTCGCCGCATCTCCGGCCGCCGCGGCGTCCGACTTTCCAGCGGGCTACGAGGCGTATCACACGTATGCCGAGCTGACCTCCGACATCCGGGCCATTGCCGCCGCCCACCCCGGCATCGTCAAGCTGAGTTCCATCGGGAAGAGCCACGAAGGCCGGACGCTGTGGGCCGTCAAGGTGTCCGACAACGTGTCGCGCAACGAGGCCGAGGCCGAGGTGCTCGTCGTCGGCGGGACACACGCGCGAGAGCACCTCTCGGTCGAGGCGGCGCTGGTGTTGCTCAACTGGCTGGCCAGTGGCTACGACCACGACTCGACGATCACGAACCTCGTGAACACGCGGGAGATCTGGATCCTGCCGGAGATCAACCCCGACGGCGCGGAGTACGACATCAGCGGCGGGTCATTCCACTCCTGGCGGAAGAACCGGCAACCGACCCCCGGGTCCTCCCAGATCGGCACCGATATCAACCGCAACTTCGGCTACCGCTGGGGTTGCTGCGGCGACACGTCATCGAACCCGGCGTCGCTGGTGTACCGCGGCCCGGCTCCCTTCTCGACCCCCGAGGCGAAGGCCGTCCGGAACTTCGTCAAGAGCCGCATCGTGGGCGGTGCACAGCAGATCCGCGTCCTCATCAACCTGCACACCTTCGGCATGCACATCCTCTACCCGTACGGATATACCGCCAGTGCGCTCCCGCCCGACATGCGACCTCGCGACCACGTTGCGTTCGTGAAGATCGCGGCGAAGATGGCGGCAATGGATGGCTACACGCCGATGCAGGAGTCGGCGCTGTACGTCAACAGCGGCGGCCTCAATGACTGGGCCTACGGCAACCAGCGGATCTTCGCGTTCACGTTCGAATTGGGACCGCGTACCGCGGCAGGTGGCGGCTTCTACCCGGTGGGCTCGCGGATCCCGGCGCTCACGGCGGTGAATCGGAGCGCGATCCTCTATCTCCTCGACGTCGCCGATTGTCCGTATCGCGCGGCAGGAGAGGCGTCGTACTGCTCGCTCCTGCCGCCGATCCAGACCTGACGGAGAGCTGGAGGCCGGGCGGGCGGCGGCGCGGGGCACGCAGCCCTTCGACGTGTCGATCTCGTCGTCCGTCGCCCATGCCGCGACGACCCTGCCGTTGAACGCCGGTCGACCCCGGCGCCGACTTCCCAAACCCGCGTTGCGTCGGGTAGGCTGACCGGCGCCGCGTATCAAACCGTGCCCGGTGGCGAGGTCATGGGATCGAGAACAGTCTTGTTGCTCAGCCGGGTCACCGCTCCGATGGCGTCGGCGGCCACGTGCGAGGCGCGCTGAGCATGGCTCCGGCGATCCGCTTCGCCCGGAACGGGGACATCAGCATCGCGTATCGGATTCTCGGGAACGGACCGACCGATCTGGTGTTCATCCAGGGCAACATCACCAACCTGGACATCTACTGGGAAGACCGCGCATACCGTGAGTTCTGCGAAGGACTGGCCGCGTTCTCCCGGCTCATTCTCTTCGACAAGCGCGGCATGGGCCTCTCCGACAGGGTCGAGACGGGCACCATGGAGGACCGCATGGACGACGTGCGTGCGGTCCTCGACGCGGCGGGGTCGGAGCGCGCGGTGGTGATGGGCGTCTCCGAAGGTGGTCTCCTGGCGACGCTCTTCGCGGCCGCCCATCCCGAGCGCACCGTATCCCTCGTCCTGGTCGGTGCCGAGGTTCGCGAAGAGCGCGACGAGAGCTGGCCCTGGGGCGAATTGAGCCGAGAGGAGTTCGAGGGCCGGATGAGCGACTGGTCGCGATGGGGCGAGGGCGAGGGCTTCGCCCTGCGCGCGCCAAGCCTCGCAGACGCCGATGCCGAGCTGGCTCGAGCCTGGTGGGCGCGGCTCCAGATCCACGCCGGGAGCCCGCGCTCGATCGAGGCCTTCAGTCGGGCCTCGTTCGGCACCGACACGCGAGCGATCCTGCCCACGATCCACGTGCCAACGCTGGTCGTCCATCGTCGTGACGACCGGGCAGTCGACGTGCACAACGGCCGGTACCTGGCCGAGCACATTCCCGGAGCGAGGTACGTCGAACTGGCCGGCATCGACCACATCCCGTGGATCGGACCGAACGAGATCCTGGCGGAGATCCAGGAGTTCGTGACCGGCACGCGACCGGAAGTGGAAGTCGACCGCGTACTTGCGACGGTGCTCTTCACGGATGTGGTCGGCTCGACCGCGCGAGCCGCGGAGATCGGCGACCGACGCTGGAGCGATCTCCTCGCCGCGCATCACACCGCGATCCGACGCGAGATCGCGCGCTATCGAGGGCAGGAGGTGGACACGGCTGGTGATGGCTTCCTTGCGATGTTCGACGGACCGGCGCGCGCCGTCCGGTGTGCGATGGGCAGCGTCGCCGCCGTGCACGAGATCGGCCTGGAAATCCGGGCCGGCCTGCATACGGGCGAGGTCGTGCGTGCCGCCGGCGAACCCGGTGGCATCGCGGTCCACATCGGGGCGCGCGTCGCAGCGCTCGCGGGAGCCGGGGAGGTGCTCGCGTCCAGCACGGTCAAGGACCTCGTCGCGGGGTCCGGACTGCGGTTCGTCGAGCACGGCATCCACAAGCTGAAAGGCGTGCCCGGCAGGTGGCACATCTACGCGGTTCGATGACGTGCGCCGGCGACACGCGTCGCGTTCGACCGGCAGACCTTCGCCGTTCATCGGCGCCGGCGCTGACTCCTGGCCATTGACGTCGCCGAGCGGCATGGCGATCATGGCTGGACTTCGCAGCGGGGCAAGCGAGCGGGGAGGAAATCATGGCGTGGCGGTTGGACGGCACCTATTTTGAGAATTGCACCTGCGAGGTGACCTGCCCTTGCTCTGCGACAGACTTCGCCGCGCCGGCGGACTACGAGCGGTGCCGGGTCCTCCTCGCATTCCACGTGGATACGGGCCAGATCGACGGCGTGGACGTCGGTGGCAAGACCGTGGGGGTCTTCGTTGATTCCCCGGCGATGATGATCGAGGGGAACTGGCGGGTCGGGCTGTTCATGGACGCCGGGGCATCCGAGCAGCAGGCGGCAAAGCTCGCGGGTGTGTTCTCGGGTCAGATGGGGGGCCCGATGGCGGGCCTGGCCCCACTCATCACGGAGTTCCTGGGGATCGAGAGCGCGCCGATCGAGTACATCCACGAAGGCCGACACCACAGTCTCAAGATCGGCGACGGCGTGGACGTTGTGGTCGAGGACGTGGCCTCACCGCTCGACCCGACAGGTCCGTCACCGGCCCTGATCAACATGCATCACCCAGCGAGCTCGACGCTGACCGTCGCTCGGGCGACGACGGCGCGCATCTCGGCCTTCGGGATCGAGCTCTCGAACACGGGCAAGAACGGGTTTTCGGCGCCGTTCTCGTGGGCTCCGTAACCGGCGCACGCTCCGTCTGGCGCCTCACACCGCAGGCGTCGGTCCTCCTCATCGCCGCAGCGATCGCCTGGGTCGCGATCATCGCGTGGTCGCAGCAGGCCGGGACCATGTCGGGAAACATGGGCCTCCAACTCCCCGCGTTCCTGGTGGCCTGGACGGTGATGATGGCCGCGATGATGCTGCCGTCCGTGGCCCCGGTCGCATCCCTTTACTCGCGTTCGATCGCGGTGCACCGCGCGGGGCGGCTCACCCTCTTCACCGCCGGCTACCTGGTGGTCTGGGCGGCCGCCGGCGTCGTGGCGTTCGCGCTCGGGGCGCTCGTCGCCGGCCTTGCCGGTGGGAACGCGGCCTTCGGCGTCGCGGCCGGGGTCGGCGCGTATCTCGCCTGCGGGCTGTACCAGCTCTCGCCGCTCAAGTACCGCTGCCTGCAGCATTGTCGATCGCCACTGTCGCTGTTCTTCAGGTACTCCTCGTACCGCGGCTCCTTGCGGGATTTCCGGGTCGGCGTGCATCACGGGGCCTATTGCCTGGCCTGCTGCTGGGGGCTGATGGTCGTGCTGCTGGCCCTCGGCGCGATGAGCCTCGTGCCGATGCTGATCCTCGCCGCAGTGGTGATCATCGAGAAGCTCTGGTCGAAGGGCGAGGCCTTCTCCAGGCTGGTGGGTGTCGCGTGCCTGGTGCTCGCAGTCGCCACGATCTGGATCCCCGGCCTGGCGCCGGGCTTCCAGGCCGCCATGCCGCCGGCCATGTAGATGTTCGGGCCCCCGCCTCTCCCCGCCGGGCGGCCTCTCCCCGCCGGGCGGCCTCTCCCCGCCCTGCCGTCAGCGGGACTCGACGAAACGATTGATGTACGTGTTGTAGTCGGGCATTCGGCGCTCGTAGTCGCTTGTCATCAGCGGCGACGAGATCATGAAGTCGGCCGACGCCCGGTTGCATGCGACCGGGATGTTCCACACCACGGCGAGCCGCAGCAGCGCCTTGACGTCCGGGTCGTGGGGCTGCGGCTCCAGCGGATCCCAGAAGAACACGAGGAAGTCGATCTCGCCGTCCGCGATGAGCGCGCCGAGCTGCATATCGCCGCCGAGCGGCCCGCTCTGAAGCTTCAGGATCCCGACGCCGAGTTCCTCCTCCAGGAGCGTGCCGGTCGTCCCTGTTGCCACGAGGTCGTGGCGCAGTAGCACGTGCCGGTTGTACTTGACCCACTCGATCAGGTCGACCTTCTTGTTGTCGTGCGCCACGAGCCCGATCTTCTTCCTGGGTCCGAGTACCTGGTCCATAGTCCTTCGCACCTCGTCGAGCGTCGGCGGGCCTCGGCGGGCCGATCGTCCAGGGCCGCACGCGACAATGCGCAGTATCGTGGCGGACGTGGGGTTCGAGTGGGCATACCGCAACGGTGCGCCGCCGTGGGACATCGGTCGGCCGCAGCCGGCGATCGTGCGCGTCGCCAAATCAGGCGCGATCCGCGGCGCGGTGCTCGACGCGGGTTGCGGCACGGGGGAGAACGCGATGTATATCGCGACCCTGGGAGCCGGGGTGACGGGCGTTATCGGCGTTGACGCCTCGCCGACGGCGATCGAGCGGGCGCGTCGGAAGGCGATCGAGCGCGGCATCGACATCTCCTTCGAGGTGGCCGACGCGACCGCTCTCGAGGGGCTCGGTCGGGAATTCGACGTCGTGATCGATTGCGGGCTCTTCCACACGTTCGGCGATGCGGCTCGCGTCGCATTCGAGCGAAGCCTGCGGGCCGTGCTTCGGGCGGGTGGCCGCTATTTCCTGCTCTGCTTCAGCGATCGGCAGTCCGGCGTGGCGGGACCGCGCCGCGTCTCCCGGGCGGAGATCCGCTCGACTTTCGGGCCCGGCTGGCGGGTCGACTCGATCGAGGCGGAGCGGTTCGAGACGATCGATCCGGGTGACGGTCCGGACGCCTGGCTGGCCTCGCTGACGCGGTTATGAGGCGGCGGGCCGCTGCCAGGTGCCGGCGATCGCCGCCGCTCCCGGCGGTCGCCGCCCCTCCCCGGCAACCAGCCGGGATCTTGCCTCAAATCGGACGCTTTGTGCCTACGCGGAGGCGCTTCCGGTGGTGCGTCGGCCCCGAAGTGCCTCAAATAGGCGCGAAGCCGCCCGTTCTGTTACATGATGGCGCGGCGGCCGACACTGGCGGGTCGCCAGGGCCCCACTCATGGGCCAGATCCGTCCGTTTTGATACAAAGCGAGCGCGGTCCTGCCCGTGGATCCGCCTCTCCCCGCCGAGTCGCCGCTCCCCGCCGCCGCGCCGCTCCCCGCCGCCGCGCCGCTCCCCGCCGCCTCTCCCCGCCGCCGCGCCGCTCCCCGCCGCCTCTCCCCGCCGGTCGCCGCTCCCCGCCGCCGCGCTCTCCCCGCCGACGCGCCGATCCCCGCCGACGCGCCACCCCGTCGCACCCCTCTCGCAATCGCACCGCAACCATGTCGCGCCTACACTGCCCGATCATGTTCGACCAGTACGGTGACTTCAAGCGCCAGCTTCCCGATCGAGACCCCGAGGAGACCGCGGACTGGGTCGATTCGCTCGACACCATCGTCCGCGACGAAGGCGCCGATCGCGCCCAGTTCGTCCTGTACAAGGTGCTGAAGCGAGCCCGCCAACTCAACATCGGCCTGCCGCCGCTGACCCAGACCCGCTACATCAACACCATCTCGCCCGAGCAGGAGCCCGCCTTCCCCGGCGACGAGGAGATGGAGCACCGGATCCGCCGCATGGTCCGTTGGAACGCCGTGGTGATGGTCCTGCGCGCCAACAACGCCTCCCCCGGAATCGGCGGCCACCTGGCCACGTACGCGTCCGCGGCCAGCCTCTACGAGGTCGGTTTCAACCACTTCTTCCGCGGCAAGGACGCGCCGGGCATGGGCGACCAGGTGTTCATCCAGGGTCACGCCGCGCCCGGCATCTACGCCCGCGCCTACCTGGAAGGCCGACTCACCGACGACCAGATCGACCACTTCCGCCAGGAGGTCGTCCCAGGCCAGGGCCTGTCCTCCTATCCGCACCCCCGGCTCATGCCCGACTTCTGGGAGTTCCCCACCGTCTCCATGGGCCTCTCCCCGCTGGCCGCGCTGTACCAGGCGCGCTTCAACCGGTACCTCTGCGACCGCGGTATCAAGGACACCAGCCAGAGCCGCGTCTGGGCCTTCCTCGGCGACGGCGAAACCGACGAGCCCGAATCCCTCGGTGCCCTGACCATTGCCTCCCGCGAGGGCCTCGACAACCTGATCTTCGTCGTCAACTGCAACCTGCAGCGCCTCGACGGCCCCGTCCGCGGCAACGGCAAGATCATCCAGGAACTCGAGGCCGTCTTCCGCGGCGCCGGTTGGAATGTCATCAAGGTGATCTGGGGCCGCGAGTGGGACCCGCTGTTGGCAAAGGACGTCGACGGCGTCCTCGTCCACCGCATGGGCGAGATGCTGGACGGCGAGTCGCAGAAGTACTCCGTCGAGACCGGCGCGTACATCCGCGAGCACTTCTTCGGCACGGACCGGCGGCTGCTGGACCTCGTCGCCGACAAGACCGACGACGAGATCAAGGGCCTCCGTCGCGGCGGCCACGACTACCGCAAGCTCTATGCGGCCTACCGCGCGGCCGTCGAGCACGTCGGCAGCCCGACCGTCATCCTCGCCCAGACCGTGAAGGGCTGGACGCTCGGCCCAGGTGTCGAGGCCCGCAACATCACCCACCAGGCCAAGAAGCTCACCGAGGCCGAGCTGCGGGTCTTCCGCGACCGCCTCGAGCTCCCGATCCCCGACTCGAAGCTGAAGGACCCGCCGTACTGCCACCCCGGCAAGGACTCGCCCGAAGTCCAGTACCTCATGGAGCGACGTCGCGCGCTGGGCGGCCCCCTGCCGCGCCGCGTCGTCATCGGCAAGAAGCTGGACCTGCCCGCGGACCCCGTCTACGCCGAGTTCATGAGCGGCTCGGGCAGCCAGGAAGTCTCGACGACGATGGCGTTCGCCAAGCTCCTGCGCAACCTGCTCCGAGACCCCGGGATCGGCAGGCGCGTCGTGCCGATCGTCCCCGACGAGGCCCGCACGTTCGGCATGGACCCGCTGTTCAAAGAGGTCGGCATCTACTCGGCGCTCGGCCAGCGGTACGAGCCGGTCGACTCCAACCTGGTCCTCTCCTACCGCGAGGCGACCGACGGCCAGGTGCTCGAGGAGGGCATCACGGAGGCGGGTTCGACGGCGTCCTTCCAGGCCGCCGGGACGTCGTATGCCACGCACGCCGAACCGATGATTCCCTTCTACATCTTCTACTCGATGTTCGGCTTCCAGCGGACCGGGGACGAACTGTGGGCGTTCTCGGACGTGCGCGGCCGTGGCTTCCTGCTCGGCGCGACCGCCGGCCGGACGACGCTCAACGGCGAGGGGCTCCAGCACGAGGACGGCCACAGCGTGCTGCTCGCCTCGGTGATCCCGTCGGTCCGCATCTACGACCCGGCGTTCGCATACGAGACCGCGATGATCGTCCGCGAGGGCATCGACCGCATGTACGGCGAGCACCCGGAGGACGTCCTCTACTACCTGACGCTCTACAACGAGAACCATGCGATGCCGCCGCGGCCCGACGGCCTCCGCGACGAGGACGTGGTCCGCGGGCTCTACCGCTTCCGCGCGGCTCCCAAGGTCGGGCGGGGCGCGCCCACGGCGACCATCCTCGGCTCCGGGTCGATCATGCAGCAGGCGCTCCGCGCGCAGTCGATCCTCGCCGAACGGTTCGGGGTCGCGGCGGAGGTCTGGAGCGCGCCGTCGTACCAGTTGCTGCGCAACGAGGCCCTCGATGCCGACCGCTGGAACCTCCTCCACCCGACGGAGAGCGCCGCGCGTCCCGCTGGTCACCAGCCTGCTGTCCGAGCCGGCGTCGCACGGCCCGATCATCGCGGTCAGCGACTTCATCCGGGCCTGGCCCGACCTGATCGCACGCTGGGTTCCGGGCGGCGCGTGGCGGAGCCTGGGCACGGACGGGTTCGGGCGCAGCGACACGCGCGAGCACCTGCGGCGCTTCTTCGAGGTCGACGCGGAAGCCGTCACCGTGGCGGTCATGGCAGAGCTGGCGCGTTGCGGCCAGATCGAGCCCGCGCGAGTCGGGACGGCGATCACCGAGCTCGGTCTGGACCCGGAGGCCCCGTTCTCGCTGACGCACTGATGCGCCGGGCGCTCGGCCTCGTACTGGCGCTGGTGATCTGTTCGAGTTGCGCTGGCGCGCAGCATTCGAGCACGGGAGCGAGCGCGGGCCACCTGCCGCCGGCCACTGGGCCGTCGAGCCCGGGCGCGACAGGCCCGGGCCTCCTTCCGGCGGCCACCGGCGGCACCACCGGTTCACCTGCGGGCGCAACCGGACCAGGCCCGTCCGCCGGCCGCGCATTCGACCCGAATCGCGTCAGCGTCGCCCTTGCAACCGTTCGCAGACGGGCTGGCGAGCCCGGTGTTCGCCACGGGCGCGGGCGACGGCACGGGCCGCCTGCTGGTCGTGGAGCAGGGGGGCCGCATCCGGATCGTGGACGCCGACGGCAGGGTGGAACAGGCCCCGTTTCTCGATATCAGTGATCGCGTCGTCTCGGGCGGGGAGCAGGGGCTGCTGGGCCTGGCGCTCCATCCGGGGTACGCGCAGAACGGCCGGCTGTTCGTCGACTACACGCGGGCCGGCGACGGCGCCACGGTCATCAGCGAGTTCCACGAGTCGGGCGGGGTCGCCGACCCGGCGTCGGAGCGCATCCTGCTCACGATCCCGCAGCCGTACCCGAATCACAACGGCGGCATGGTCGCGTTCGACGCGACGGGGAAGCTGCTGATCGGCATGGGCGACGGCGGCAGCGCGGACGACCCGCTGGGAAACGGCCAGAACCGCGGAGTGCTCCTGGCCAAAATCCTGCGGATCGACGTTGACGGCGCGAGACCTTACGCGATCCCCGCCGACAACCCGTTCGTTGGCGTGAGCGGAACGTCGCCGGAGATCTGGGATATCGGGCTGCGCAACCCGTGGCGGTTCTCGTTCGACCGGGTGACGGGCGACCTGTTCATCGGCGACGTCGGGCAGGACACCTGGGAGGAGATCGACGCAGAGCCGGCGGGTGCGGGCGGCAGGAACTACGGCTGGAGCATCATGGAAGGGACGCACTGCTTCCGCCACGCGGGCTGCCTGCAGACAGACCTGACCCCGCCGGTCACTGACTACAACCACAGCCTGGGATGCGCGGTGACCGGCGGGTACGTCTACCGGGGAGCGGCGTTTCCCGACCTTTCGGGTGGCTACGTCTACGGCGACTACTGCAGCGGCACGATCTGGGCACTGTCGGCTGCCGACGCGATCGCAACTGGGAGTGCCACGCCGACGGTCGTGGGGCACGCGGGGTTCTCCGTCTCGTCGTTCGGGCAGGACGACGCCGGGGAACTCTACGTGGTGGACCTCGGCGGACGAGTGCTGAAGGTGACGGCAACCGGGCAGTAGTCAGGGAAGCGGCGTCTCACGAATGAAGGGCCGTGGCCAACCCGCCCGGGATGTCGCTGCCGAAGGACGCGCCGCCTGGAAGCCCGAGTGCCGGCTCGCGTGGGCCCGTCGGATGTCGCCGTCCTCCTCTGGGCCCCAGAAATCGCTCATCTTGTGCATACCCACGCACCCACCTCGTGGACTAGACTGCGTGGCGGGAGCACCCCGACGAGCGCCCGTGGCCCACAGGGATCTGCCAAGGTCGCGATTGGGGGGGAGTCGGACATGCACGCCTGGACCTGCCACGCCGCGCCATCGGATCGCATCGTGGCGACGAGTTGCTCCCCGGTCATTCTCCTGAAGGGAGCGCCGGGCGCCGCGCCTCCCGCAGACTGGCGGGCTGAGCCGTGCTGACGCTCCACGCACCTCGCCGCCGCGTGGGCTCCGCGGCCCTGCTCCTGGTCGCCGCACTCGCTGGTACCACGGCCACAGCCCAGGCCGGCGGCGCCGCAGCCTTCCGCGCGGCATTCAGCAACCCGCCCAGAGGCCAGACCGCCTGGCACGCCGGCTCCGCCATTACGCTCGCATGGAGCGAGGCCGAGCCGGGCTCGGTGACCGCGCGCAGTCTGCTCGAGCAGCGTGCCCGGCCGGACCTCGACGGCGGCTGCACCGCCGTCGAGTGGCTCGATGTCGGAACGGTCGCGCCCGAAGCAGATACCTACAGGGCGACCCCGCTCGTTGCCGGTTCCTGCTACCGCTGGACGATCACCCTGGTCGAAGGCGCCGCCAGCGAGAGCGCCACCTCCGGCAGCCTGCGCACCTACGCCGCCTGGACCGGCAGATACGACATCTACCGCAGCGAGGCGTTCTCCACGCAGCAGACCTTCACGTGGTGCACCGCGGCCAGCACGCAGATGATGCTCAACCTCGTCCTCGGCCAGCACGACCATTCGAGGGCCGGCCAGCAGCGCATCATCAGCTACGAGAAGCGTCACGATCGCTATCCCGACGGGGTGGCGCATGGCTCCGACCCGCAGGGCTGGGCCGCCGCGCTCAACCATTTCGGGGCGGGCTCCTACTCCTGGGTCAAGAGCAGCACCCGCGCCGGCGCGCTCAAGAAGGCGGCCCAACAGATGCGCTTGACGCACAAGCCCGTCGGCCTGCTGGTCGAAGCCGGCAATCACGCCTGGGTGATGGTGGGCTTCACAGCGACGGCCGACCCCGCCTTCACCGACGCCTTCCGGGTCACCGGCGTGTACATCATGGGCCCGCTCTACCCGATCCAGGTCAACGCCAAAGGCTACTTCGATCCTCGGCCCAACCACTACTACGCGACCACGAAGCTCGCCCCGGCGTTCACCCGCTATCGCGACAACCTTGGTCCGAAGTGGTCGATCTGGGAGGGCAGCTGGGTGACGATCAACCCCTGATCGGTGCTCCGGCCGAGGGTCCGCGCCGAGACGACCGATCCAGACCGGATCAGCAGTGGCGTTACTCGATCCCCGGGCCGGGGCCTCCCGCCAGGCGTGCCAGCCCCCACAGGTCCCGCCACTCGTGATCCGGGCGTTCCGGACCCGGCGCCTCCTCGACGTGACGGTTGACCCACGCCGTCTGCATGCCCAGCCGCCCCGCGGGGCCGATGTCGTAGGTGAAGCCGAACGCGACGTGGATGATCCGCTCGGGCGGCTCACCGATGCGCTGGAGCGCCAGGCGAAAGGGCCGCTCGTCGGGCTTGTAGGCCCGGGCGTCCTCCGCCAGCACCACGTCGTCGAACGGCACGTCCAGCTGGCGGAGCGTGTGGTCCATCAGGTCGTGGTCGCTGTTGGAGATGATCACGAGGCGCATTCCCTGCTCCCGAGCCTGGAGGAGCGCCGGACGCGTATCCGGGAACGGGCCCCAGGAGCGCATCGAGCGCGCGAATGCCTCGGGATCGGCATCGTCGACCGGGTAGCCTGACGCGCGCCCCCAGGCGCGCAGACTCTCCCCCAGGATTTCCCTGTACGACCGGTAGCCATCCGAGATCAGGCCGAACTGGATCCGCTCCCAGTGCTCGCGCAGCGCAGCGCCCCGCGGCGGCTGCGGATCGCCGGAGCGCAGCGCCAGCTGGTAGAGGAAGCCGGCAGCGCCGCCCTCCCAGTCCACGAGCGTGCCGTAACAGTCGAAGGTGGCGACGAGCGGGCGTTCAGGCATGGCGCAATGGTATCGGCCGCCCGGACGGCGGGGGCCGCGAACTCAGCCGGGTGCGCCGATAACCGCCGTGGCGCCGTCCTGCCGGCCGCTCGTCGCGGCCGCCGCGTTTGCGCCCAGCGCGTACAGCAGGTCGATGAAGATCATCGCGCGCCGCTCCGCGCGACCCCGTCGCCAGTCGCCGCCCTCCTCCAGTCGCTGGAGCAGGAGCCCGTCCAGGGTGGCGCTGAAACCCCGTGCCAGCGCATCGAGATCCAGGTTCGCCGGGATGTCGCCGGCCACGACGGCTTCGCGGAGGAGCAGCGCAGCCAGGGCAAGCAGCCGCTCACGCCGCCGGCAGAGCATGTCGCGGATCCGCGGCTGCGAGACAGCCTGCGCCCACGTGTCGACCATGAATCGCGCCTTCGAGCTCGTCCTGGTCGAGGTAGTCGAACCAGTGGCGCACCGCGATGTCGAACCTGGCGCGCACCGTGGGCACGCTGGCCAGCTCGCCCGCGAGCGCGGCCAGCTCCTGCTCCATCGCCAGCTCGCAGGCGGCTGTGAACAGCTCTTCCTTGCCCGTGAAGTACGTGTAGATGGCACCGACGGAGAGGCCGCTCTCGCGGACGACATCCGCGATCGTGGCGTCGTGGTACCCCCGCTCGGTCACGACGCGGAGAGCGGATTCCACGATTCGCGAGCGGATCTGCTCTCCATGTTCGGTGCTGACTCGGGGCACAGGCGGACCTCAGTGGGATCGGCGATCGAGAACGGTTGCTCCCCGAAGTATACGCAGGCGTGCTCGAGCGATCGGGAAGCAGGCCCCAAACGCCCCAAATCCGGGGGGTTGATGGGGAACGAACATTCTCTTATGATTGGCGCCGGGCCGCGTCAGCGGGGCGCGCCCACAGTCTTCGTCGCGGGGAGATCATCGCCATGTTCGCCGCCTGGGGCCGTTTCGTCTACCGTCGTCGCCGACTCGTCGCGCTGGTCGCCGTCGTCGTCGCCCTCGGCATGGGGACCTTCGCCGCGCACGTCAGCAGCGCGTTGAGCACCGGCGGCTGGGTCGTCCAGTCGTCGCAGTCGTCCGCCGTCGAGGCCCAGAACTCGCAGCTGTTCGGCGGGGCGCAGAGCAACATCGTGCTGCTGTTCTTCGGTCCGGCCGGCACGGACGCGCGCTCGGCCGACTTCCAGGCGAAGGTGGCGGCCAGCGTCGCGAAGCTGGGGACGGATCCGCGAGTTGCGGACATCATCGGGTACGCGCAGACGCAGTCGCCTCGCTTCATCAGCACGGACGGCACTGGAACGTTCCTGATCGTCGACCTGAAGGCGACCGACGAGGCCGCGGTCGACCAGTTGAGCAGCCTCCTCGCGGAGGTGACCCCGGCGCCCGGCATCACGATGCAGTCGACCGGCTACGCGCCGCTCGCGAAGGACTCGAACGCGCAGTCGGAGGCGGACCTCCAGCGCGCCGAGACGGTCTCGCTCCCGCTGGCGCTGCTGATCCTCCTGGTGGTGTTCGCGTCCCTGGTCGCCGCGGGCATGCCGCTCCTCGTCGCAGGGCTGGCGATCCCGACGACGCTCGGCCTGATCGACATCATCGCGACCCACACCGAGATGAGCATCTACGTGCTGAACGTGTCGACGATGCTGGGTCTCGCGCTGGCGATCGACTACTCGTTGTTCATCGTGAGTCGCTTCCGCGAGGAGCTGAAGCGCGGTCGGACGACGGGCGAGGCGGTGGAACGGGCCGTCACGACAGCCGGCAAGGCGGTCGTGTTCTCGGCGATCGCGGTGGCGATCGGGCTCTCCGGCCTGGCGTTCTTCCAGTCCTCCGCGCTGACGTCGATCGGCGTGGCGGGGGTGCTGGTCGTCGCGTCTTCGGCGCTGTTCGCGATCACGTTCCTGCCCGCCATCCTGGGCATGCTGGGTCCGCGGGTGAACTCGCTGAGCGTGATGGCGCTCTTCCGGCGAATCGGCTTCAAGCACGAACCCCTCGAGGACACGGAATACCCGAACCGCGTCGGCGCCTGGGAGCGCCTTGCCCACGGCGTGATGCGGCACCCGCTCCTGGTGATGGCGCCGGTGCTCGCAATCCTGCTCGGGCTCGGGATCCCGTTCATCAGCATCCAGCAGGCGGTACCGGACGCGGCGGTGCTGCCTGCCGGCGTCCCCAGCCGCGATGCGTACGTCGCACTCCAGGCTCGGTTCCCGGCCGGTGAGACCAGCCCGATCGTCGTCCTCGCCCGCGTCCAGGGCGACCCGACGAGCCCGGCCAATGCGGGGGCGCTTGCGCAGTACGCGGCGGAACTGGCGGCGCTGCCGGGGATCTCGCGGGTGGAGAGCCCGTTCAGCGGGCTGACGAACCCGCAGACGGGGGCGCCGATGACGCCCGACCAGATCGCGCTGGCCTGGCAGGACCCGGCAATTCGGGTCAGGCTCCAGCCGCTGCTCGCCGCCTACGTGCGCGGTTCGGTGGTCAAGTTGGACGCGGTCAGCCCGTACACGCCGGCGAGCCCCACTGCGACTGCGCTGATCCCGACAGTGCGGGCGGTGCGTGTCGGGAACGGGATCACGACCGAGGTCGGCGGCCAGGCCGCCGGCGGTTACGACTTCCTGGCGAGCATGGACAACTCGCTGCCGCTGATGGTCGGGACGGTCATCCTGGCGATGCTGCTGGTGCTGTTCCTGCTCTTCGGATCCGTGGTGCTGCCGATCAAGGCGGTGTTCATGACGCTGCTGTCGCTCACCGCAAGCTTCGGGGCCCTGGTCTGGATCTTCCAGCAGGGGCACTTCCAGGACGTGCTGCACTTCCAGTCGCCGGGTTACACGGTGGCGGGCAACCCGATCATCATGTTCGCGGTGATCGTGGGGCTCTCGATGGACTACGAGGTGCTGCTGCTCTCGCGTGTCCAGGAGGCATACCGCCGCACGGGCGACAACACGGCGTCGGTGGCGGAGGGGCTGGCGCGGACGGCCGGCGTGATCACGGGCGCGGCGATGATCATGGTGGTGGTGTTCGCGGCGTTCGCGCTGGCCGACACGATCACGATCAAGAGCATCGGCGTGGGCATGGCGATCGCGGTGCTCATCGATGCGACGATCATCCGCATCCTGCTGGTCCCGGCCACGATGCGGTTGCTCGGGCACTGGAACTGGTACGCACCGAGCGTCCTGGGTGGGCTGACGCAGCGCCTCGGGTTCCGGCACGTGGAGGACGAGGAAGGCGCTCCCGAGATCGACACGGGGACGCCGGCGACCGCAGCGGGGATGTAGGCCGGGGCGACGGGCGCCCGGTGTGCGCCGGAGGCGGTGTGCGCCGGAGGCGGCGTGCGCAGTCGGAGTCCGCCTGTGGTTCGCGGGCGGCCCGGGCCGCCTCGGTTTGCGGGTCGCGTTTCGCATCAAATCGGACGAAATCGTCCGACCGAGCGGCGTCGTCGGGCGGTCGAGCTCCGTCGATTGGATCAGACCGGCCAAGAAGTGCCGAATTTTGACAAGAGAGGCGTGATCCGGCCACTCGGAGGCATCGGAAGTTGGGTTCACCGGACGAACGCGTCCGATTTGAGACAACCTGTCCGCCGATCGATCGCTTCGCCGTTCCATCGTGGCGCCGCGCGCCGGCCCGTGGCACTCTGTCGCGCGCATGAGCACGATCGTCGAGCGCTACGACCGCGACGCGGAAGACTACGAGCGCTACTGGGCGCCGGTCCTCGACGCGTGTGCCAGGCGGCTGCTGGACAGGGTCGAGCCGCTGGTCGACGCGGCGCGGCGCAACGGCCACGAGCCGGGGATGACCGCACGCCGTCTCGGTCGCCTGCGCGGCGCCGGCGTCGGGCACGTGGCCCAGCCATTCGACCCGGGTGACATCGCCGACCCCGGTGTGCGGGACGTTCGCATCCTCGACATCGGCACAGGGAGCGGCGTGCTTGCGCTTGAGGCCTATCGGCGCTGGCCCGACGCCATCGTCTTCGGCGTCGATCCATCCGCCGGAATGCTCGGAATGGCCCGGCGGCGAGCGACGAGCGAGGGCCTGGCCGGCGACGAATCCCGACTTCGGTGGCTGCGGGCTCCTGCCGACGCGCTGGACGTCGCCGCCGCGTCGGTGGACGTGGCTGTCTCGTCGTTCGTCTTCCAGCTCGTTCCCGACAGGGCGGCGGCGTTGGGAGAGGCTCTGCGGGTCCTCAGGCCGGGCGGGTGGCTGGCGCTGGTGACGTGGCTTGATCGCGGGCCGGAGTTCGCGCCGGCGATCGAGTTCGACGAGGCGGTCTACGACCTCGACATCGCGGAGCCGGAGGACGAGGAGGAGGCGCGAGCCGGTGACTTCCGGAGCCCGCGAGGCGCGGCAGGTGAGCTGCGATCGGCGGGGTTCCGACGGGTGTCGGCGCGGGCGGAGACGCTCGAGTACCGGTGGACCCGGCAGTCGTACCTCGACTTCAAGCTTCGCTACGACGAGCAGGCGCTGTTCTCGTGGCTCGATCGAGAGACGGCCGAAGAGCTGCTCGCGCGGGTGCAGGAACGATTCGCGGCGCTGCCGGACGATGCATTCACCTGGCAGGCGGACGTGGTGTCGGTCGTCGGCCAGCGCCCGCCCGGAGCCGCAGGGAGCTGACCGAGCCGGCGGCACGGGGACCGAGCCGCCCCGGGGCCTGAAATCGCCCGCAGGCTCTGGTCAACGTCGATGACTCCCCGCGGGACGGCAGCACCATCCCGTAACGCCTACGCCGCGAATGGCGAGGCGAGCAGCGGCCGGCAGTCCAGGCAGGCGCGGTAGCCGGCGGCCGCCGCGTCGTCGCCCGACCGGAAGGGCACGCGGTGCGGCGCGGTGATCCGGCGCGCGTGCCGGCAGGATGGGTAGCAGAAGATCCGGGTCGTGTCGCTTCCGACGTAGCGGATGCCGGCGCCCGCGAGGCGTTCCAGCTCCGTCGCGTCCACGCCCTCCACCGCGAGCACCTCTCGCTTGGCCTCCGGCCCGCCCGCGCCGTATTCGCCGATTCGTCCGTCCGTCCGCACCACTCGATGGCAGGGGATGACGAACGGGATCGGGTTGTGGGCGAGCGCCGACCCGACCGCGCGGACCGCCTTCGGGCGCCCGATCTCCCGCGCGACCCAGGCATACGGCCGCACCTCGCCACGGGGGATCTCCATGGTCTTGTGGAGCACCGCCCGCTCGAACTCGGTCAGCGTTCCAAGGTCGACCCGGAGGTCCGGCGTTCGCTCGCCGGCCAGCCGCCGTTCGACCTGCCGGAGCAGGCGCTCCGGCATCGCGTCGACCCGGCGCAGCGGACGCCCCAGCCGCGTCGCGTACTCCAGCTCGAAGCCCAGGTCGTCGCCCGCCCGCTCGATCGCCGTGATCCCACCGGGGCCCCATGCCACCAGCAGCGGCCCGATCGGCCCCGGGACCTGCGTGTACGCATCGGACAGCCCGATTGCCGCGAGTACGCGCGGCGCCAGTGAGTCGGGGGCGGGCTCCTTCAGCCCGTGCAGTGCCTCCACCATCGTCCGTGCCTCCTTCATCGTCCGAGGCGCCGTCACCTGGTCACCTCCTTCTGTGATGCGTCGTCGAATTCGTCGGAACGCTCGTAGGCGGCGCGCAGCATCGTGACGCCGCGGTGGACGTCCGACTTGACGGTACCGAGCGGCCGACCCAACGCCGCGGCCAGTTCCGGGTAGGACAACCCGTCCACGTGGCGCAACGCCACCGCACGGCGGTAGCTCGCGGGAAGCGTCTCGAGCAGGCAGGTCCAGAAGCGCGCCGATTCCCGGCGCTGTGCCACCGCGTGTGGTTCCCGTGCGCCCTCGCCGGCGACGTCCGGCGCGCTCTCGAGAGGAAGCCCGTCCGGATCCGCATCGCGCGCCCGATTACGGCCCAGGTTGAGCGCGATCCGCGCCAGCCAGCCGCGCAGGTGCAGTCCGCGGATCCGTTCGGCGTCGTAGCCGCGCAACGCCCGGTAGGCCCGGATGAACGCCTCCTGCGCGAGATCCTCGGCGTCGGCCGGGTCGCGGGTGATCCTTCGGGCGACCCCGAACACCAGGTCCTGGTGGTGCAGGACGAGCGTGGCGAACGCGCCGTCGAGGTCGCGGGCCAGTTCAGCGGGACAGGACGTGCACACGCTCAACAGAACCCGAGACCGAGCGCGTTGGTTGCACGCGCCCGGGATGGTCGCGTCGCGAGGGCGAACTCCGCCGATCGATCAGCGCAGGAGGAACCCGCCGCCGAGCGGATCGCGGCCGTCGACGAGGAACGTGTGATACCCCGTCACGAACGCCGTGCCTTCCACGGTCGTGATGACGGCATCCCGGTCGCCGAGCGTCGTTGGGCTCTCCACCCGTGCGCGGAAGGACTCCCCGGTGATGCCTGCGTTGACAATGTCACGGCCGACGGCGACTCGGCCCTGGGCGAACCGCTGCGCCAGCAGCGCGCTGGTGCCGGATCCGCACGGCGACCGGTCGACCTCTGCGTCCGCGAAGATGGTCACGTTCCGCAGGTCTGCGAGCGGCGCGCGGCCGTCCGGAGCGGTGGCCGGTGCCTCGTCGACGATGATCGTGCCGTAGACGAAGCCGAGGTCCGGGTCCGTCGGGTGCGTCGGCGTGTGGTCGCGGCGCAGCACATCGGTGATTGCGGCACCGGCCGCGGTCAGGGCGGCGACCTGGTCGGGGACGACGCGGAGATCCAGGTCGGCGGCATTGACGATCCCGTAGTAGGCGCCGCCGAACGCGAGGTCCACGCTCAGTGCGCCGTTCGCGGCGGCGCTCCCGGTCAGTTGCACGCCGTCCGGATGGACCTGGAGCCCAGATGCGTGCAGGTAGGCCGGCACGTTCTGGAACCGCACGGAACGCACCTCGTAGCCGCCGTGTGCGCCATGAACAACGTTGGCGGCGGCGATCACGATGCCGGCCGGCGTCTCCAGCCGGATCAGCGTCTGGGGCTCTGTGACCGGGTAGAGGCGCTCCTCCACGAGCGCGGTCGCAATGGCGATCACGCCGTGCCCGCACATGGTGGAGTAACCCTCGTTGTGCATGAACAGCACGGCAACATCGGCGTCGCTGCGGAACGGCTGCATCAAGATCGCGCCGTACATGTCGCGGTGTCCCCTCGGCTCGAAGATCAGCGCGCGGCGCACGGCATCCGCGTGTTCCCGCACCCAACTCCTGCGCTCGAGGATCGGCGCGAAGGGAACCGTCGGGAACCCGGAGCGAATGAGGCGCAGGGGCTCGCCGGCACAGTGCAGGTCGACGGCGTGCATGACGGCACGGGCATGTGCCTGTGCGGCGGTGAGCGGCTGCGCCGCCTGTCCCGATGGGCCGGGGGCCGCCAGGGTTCCGGGGAGGGGAGACATTGGGCGCGGAGGTGCAACCGGCGGCGGGCCCGCGGCTGCCGAGAGCGTGGCGGGAGGTTGTGGTCCTGCGACACCCGTCGGCTCCGGTGCGGTCGCGGCTGCCCCAGCGGCCGCCGCTGACAGTGCCGCCAGTTCGGCGGCCGTCCGTGCCGGGGATCCATCGGGCGATCCGCCCGTCGCGGCCGATGCGGCGAGGATCGCTCCGGGTGGAGCAGCCTCCTCCTCGGCCGGGCCTGGCGCCAGTTCCTCGCCGGGAGCACCGGACTCCGCGGGTGCACCGAATTCGGCGGGCGCCGGAGATCCGACGCCAGGCGTCCCGTACTCGCCGGAAGGCGCGCCGTACTCCTCCGCCGTGCCTGCCGCGTACTCCCCCGCCGGGCCTGCCGCGTACTCCCCCGCCGGGCCTGCCGCGTACTCCCCCGCCGGGCCTGCCGCGAACTCCTCGGCGGGCATCGCTTCGGATTCGGCGACGCGCGGCGCATCTTCGTCCGGCGGCGCGGGATACTCGGCCGGCGAGGCGGCGAACTCCTCCGCGGCGGCGGGCGCCGCTTCCTCGGTCGGACCGAGGTCGGACGTCAGCGCTGCCGCGGCGGCGGGTCCCGCCACCAGCGGCGTTTCGGGCTCGATGGCCGGTGCTTCGTCCATCGGCGCGTATCGGGTCGACGCCGAGGCGTAGGTCGGTGCGCCACCGTATTGGGCAACCTGCGGTTCGGCGGTTCCGGTGGCTCCCGCCGCCACCGCATCGCTCGTGACGTTGTCGCCGCGTAACTCGAAGACGACGGCCAGTTCGTGGCCGTCCCATGTCGTGGTCCAGCGGTGCGCGACCGGATACCAGGACGCTCGGGCGGCGGACTGCGCGTCCTGGCGGTACGCCTCCTCGGCGGACCGGCGATCACGACCCTTGTACGTTCGAATGACGGGCTGTTGAGGCTGCACGGGATCAGGCTACCGCGTCTTTCTGCCCGTCGCTGGCCGGCACGACAGGCGCGGTCACGAACGGGTCCTTCCGCGATGCCCCGCCAACGTCGGTCGCCGGAACAGGACGGCGGTGGCGGCAAGGAACAGCACGGCGAGGCCGGCCATCGCGACGAGCACCGGCGTCCTGTCGTTGGGCGCGTTCGGGTCGACGGAGGAGATGGTCGAGGTGCTCGGCAGGGTCACGCGGAGTGTCGTGGCGGCGACGCAGCCCGTCTCGCCGACCTTCACCTGTGCCTTCCAGTGCCCGACGTCACCCTCCGCCGCCACGAACCTGATCGTGAACGGGTCGGCACTCCCGAGGTCGAGGTTCAGGACGCGCGGCGCGCTCCCGTCCTTTGTCAGCGTCAGCGACGTGGGTGTGTAGCCGCTGCCCGACAACACGAAGGCGGTGCCGGGTGGCCCGGCCGCGGGAGTCACCGACAGCTCGCAGGTGGTGCTCTTCGCAAGGGCCACAGGTGCAAGAACCATCAGCAGGATGGCGACCACGACGAGCGCCATGCCGGCGCGTGCGAGATTTGACCTGGGCATCGGAAGGTCCTCGTTCGAAGGACTGCTGGCGGACTTCCGGATTTGTAGGATACCGACTGTACCAGCCTGATCATGGCCGAACGTACCGTCTCCGAGCAAGGGCGCGGTCCGTGGTGCAACCGGGCGCCACTTCGGCGCTCTCCACGGGACTCGGGGAAGGGGCAGCGCACCCTCGCATCGCTATCGCCATGCCGTTGTCACCCCGGCGCCACCCGCCCCGCCCCGCGCCGCGATAGCCTGCCGGAATGCAGACCCGGGTGCGTCCCGTCAATCCCGCCGTCCGCGCCGAGCCTCGGGGCATCGGCACGGCGGGCGCCCGCGACCCGCTGGCCCGCGAGGTGAAGCTCCTTGGAGCGCTGCTCGGCCAGGTCATCGTGGAGCAGGCCGGGCCCGAACTGCTGGAGCTGGTCGAGCGGGTCCGCCACGCGACGATCGCGCTGCGCCACACCGGCCGGGCAGAGTACCGGAGGGCGCTCGAAGCCGAGCTGGACGGGATCGAACTCGCGGACGCCGAGGTCCTCATCCGGGCCTTCAGCCTCTACTTCCAACTGGCGAACCTGGCCGAGGAGAAGCAGCGGGTCCGGCGGAACCGCACCCGGAGCCGCACCGCTCCGAAAGGCGCCCTCAACGAGTCCCTCGCGGAGGCTGTCGACCACCTGGTCGCGTCTGGACTCGGGATCGAGGCTGTGCGCCGCCTGGCCGGCGACCTGTGCATCAGCCTCGTGCTCACGGCGCATCCGACCGAGGCCCGTCGCCGGACGACCCTTGTCGCCCTGCGCCGCTGCTACCGCCTGCTCGACCAGCTGGACGATCCGCGACTCACGCCCGGCGAGGACGCCGAGATCCGGCGGCGCCTGCGCGAGGAGATCTCGCTCCTCTGGCACACATCGGCGCTCCGGATCCACGCGCCGACCCCGCTCGACGAGGTTCGCTCGGTCATGGCCTTCTTCGACGAGTCGCTGTTCGTGGTGACGCCGCGCCTCTACCGGGCGCTCGATGCCGCGCTCGACCGGGATGGCGAGGCGCGGCCCGATCCGGGGGCGGCATCCGCCGCCCGCGACAGTGGACGGACCGGGACGCGCGCCCCGTTCGCGGGCCCGTTCCTCGGGTGGGGATCGTGGATCGGCGGGGACCGAGACGGCAACCCGTTCGTCACGGCGGACACGACACGCCAGGCGCTGCGCATCCAGGCCGATCACGTCCTGCGTGGGTACGAGGCGGTGACCACGCGACTGGCCCAGGCGATCGCCGCGACCGTCGCGTCGCCTGCCGTCGTACCGCGGCTGGCCGAGCGCCTGGAAGCGGACGCGCTCCAACTGCCCGAGGCGGCGCGCGTGCTCACCCGGCGCTTTCCGGAGGAACCCTACCGCCAGCGCCTGGGGTTCATCGCCGAGCGGCTGCGTCGGACCCGCGGCCGGCTCGTTGGGAGCGGCGGAGCAAGCGGGTCGGGCGCTCGGGGAGCCGTGGGCGGTCCTCCACCGACCGCCGGTGCCTACGACCGACCGGCCGCGCTGCTGGCCGAGTTGGACGAGCTGCGCAACGCCTTGGTCGCGGACCGGCTGGGTCGCGTGGCACACGGCGAACTCGGGGACCTTCGCTGGCAGGTGGAGACGTTCGGCTTCCATGCCCTGTCGCTGGAGGTACGCCAGCACAGCTCGGTCCATGCCGCGGCACTCGCCGTTCTTCGCGGCCCAGACGGCCATCGCCCGGGCGCGCTCGATTTCGAGGCCGCGCCCCGCGTCACGGTCGGCGAGGTGCTGCACACGTTCCGCGCAATGGCCGAGATCCAGGAGGCCTTTGGCGTGGAGGCCTGCAGCCGCTACATCGTGAGCTTCACCCACTCCGAGCGCGACGTCTACGACGTGCTCGAACTTGCGGAGCGCGCCATGGGCGGGACGCTCGATGGCGGGCTGGTCGAGGGGCCGAGCCCGGCCCCCGGGCCGGTTCTCGACGTCGTCCCGCTGTTCGAATTGGCCGACGCGCTGGAGGGCGCCGAGCGCATCGTCGACCGGCTGCTCGCCGATCCGGGCTACCGCCGGCACCTCGATTCCCGGGACTGCGCGCAGGAGGTGATGCTCGGCTACTCCGACTCGACCAAGGAATTGGGGGCGCTCGCCGCAGCATGGATGCTCTACCGCGCACAGGGCCGGCTGGCGGCGGTGGCTCGCCGGCACGGGATCCGCCTCACGTTGTTCCACGGGCGGGGAGGCGCCATCGGGCGGGGCGGCGGACCAATGAACCGTGCGATCCTGGCCCAGGCGCCCGGATCGATCGACGGGCGCCTGAAGCTGACCGAACAGGGCGAGGTCATCGCCGATCGATACGCCAATCCGCAGATCGCGCAGCGGCACCTGGAGCAGGTTGCCAACGCGGTGCTGGTGACGTCGCCGCTCGACCACGACGAGCGTGCCAGGCGCGCGGAGGAGTCGGGTGCCGACGCCCTGGACGAACTTGCGTCGATCTCCCGGCATGCGTACCGGTCGCTCGTCTGGGAGGACCCGTCGTTCGAGGACTACTTCCGGGCCGCCACGCCGATCGAGGAACTGGCGGGACTGGCGATCGGCTCGCGGCCGGCGGCACGGGCGTCGGGGGGTGGGGGAGGAGCGGATGCCGGCGGCGCCTCGGGCGGGCGCGATCGCCCGCCGGTGGCCCGCGGGGGCTCGCTGGAATCGCTGCGCGCCATCCCGTGGGTGTTCGCCTGGTCGCAGTCGCGCGCCAACCTGCCCGGTTGGTACGGCATCGGGACTGCCCTGGAACGGTTCGAGCTGGAGCACGGCGAGGTGGGTCTAGCACGGCTTCGCGAGCTGTACGCCGCGTGGCCGTTCTTCGCGTCGGTGCTGGACACCGCGGAGATGAGCCTCGCGAAGGCCGACATGCAGGTCGCGGGCCGGTACGCGGAGCTGGCGACGGGTCCGGAGATGCGGCGCATCTGGCGGACGATCCGCGACGAGTTCGAGCGGACCTCGGCGGCGATCCTTCGCGTGACGGGTCGCGGGCGCCTGCTCGACGCCATGCCGGTCCTCCAGCGATCGATCGAACTGCGCAACCCGTACGTCGATTCGCTTTCTGAACTCCAGGTCAGGCTGCTGGCGCGGCTGCGGGCACTGCCCGCCGGCAGCCCGGAGCGCGAGGCGCTGCTGCGGCTCGTGCTCCTGACGGTCAGCGGCGTGGCCGCAGGGGTGCAGAACACGGGGTAGGCGAGCGGTCGGGCATCGCTCGCCGAAGCGGTCGTCGGCGGCGACAGGAACGTTCGCCTGATCGTGGCTCGGCAGCCGAGACGGGCCGGCACTTTCCACAGCTGCCCAGCGGCCTGCTTCGTCTGGGCGTCCATGATGTGGGTGGCAGTTCGGCGGCCACCGCGCCCGGCTCGATCACCATGACCCGGATGCCGGGCTGCAACTCCTGCCGAAGGGACTCGGACCAGCCGTTCACGCCCCACTTGGTCGCCGCGTGGGCCGCCGGCCGGAGCCTCGCATCGGCGACCAGCGTCACTCGCACTCCGGAGGGAGGCACGCGCCTCCGACCCCCGACCTGCTCTGGCGTCCCGCCGACAACTCGGTTCGGCCGCCGGGTGCTTGAACGCGGGGCGAGCAAACGGGCCGCCGACCCGACCCGGTCGGGGGCGCGGTCGGCACGGGCACCGGTTCGGACGACCTCGGCACCGGCGCAGGCCCGCATGCCGAGCAACGCGGCCGCCGAAGCCTGCCCCACGGGCGCCGGGACGACCGCCGCGGGCGGCATGGGCGGCCGTTCCGGGACCCGGCCGAGCGCCCTCCGGCGGCTTCCCGGTCGGTTTGAACGCTGGGCGTTCAGCCACACCGGGCGCCGTGCCGTACCCATGAGGACCGGCCACCCATCACCCCGGCCTGCGGACAGACCTGCCAACCGCAGGTGACGCAGAAGGCCACCGGCGACGTTGGACGGCGGGGGGCCGGCGCCCGGGCGTTGTCGGCGGGGCCGTCCACTGCCGGCTGACGCCGTGGGGCGGCGGAGGAGGGATCTCGGTCCGTTGGCACTCGGTGTCCGATCCCGGGGCGCCTCAGTGTGTCGAAGGCGTGCAGGCGGCGCCCGCCTGGGTCGTCGTGCCCGCGAGCGGAAGGTAGGCCGGGCTGTCGGCATCGCCGACCCAGACCCGTCGGCAGCCGGCGGCCGTCGCCCAGCCCTGGTTCGTGGTGCTCCAGTACTTGAACGCGCGTGGGTCGCCGTGCCCGTCCACGTCCGCTCCCGGCCCCAGATGGATCGTCACCGTCCGTGTCTCGCCGTGGTTGAGCACGATGCGGGCGAAGCCGCGCAGTGCCCTGACCGCCTGCTGGACGCCGGCCGGCACCGGCACAGACCCGAGGTAGACCTGCGCCACCTCGGCCGCGTTGTCGACGGACGTGCTCGTGTTCGTCACGTCGAAGGAGACGTTCACGCCGCCCGCCGACGGCGAGATCCGGAGGTTGGCATACCGGAACGAGGCGTACGAAAGCCCCCATCCGAATGGAAGGTTCGGCACGATGCCCATCTTGTCGAAGTAGCGATAGCCGATGAAGATGCCCTCGGTGGCCTTGATCGTCGAGCCGCTCATGCGGTCGACGTGGATACCCGGCGTGTCACCGGGGTAGAGCGGCGTCTGCTGGTTGTACGAGTTGATCGTGTCCGTGATCAGCTTCGGCCAGGTCATCGTCGTGTGCCCGCCGGGGACCGCGAGCCCGAGCAGCAGGCGAGCCGTGGCCGTCCCGCCTTCGCTGCCGGGGAACCACATCTCCAGCAGCGATTTCGCGTACGCCTGCCACGATCCCGGCAGCACCGGACCCACGGTATTGAGCACGACGATGATGTTGGGGTTGCGCGTCGCGACGCTCTTGATGAGCGCGATCTGGTCGACATTCAGGCGATCCACGTTCGTATGGTTCGCGGGTGTCTCGGCGAACACGACGACCTTGGTGGCACCCGCGGCTGCCGCGAGGTAGTCCGTCACGTCACCGGCCGCCCGGCTGAACGCGAAGCGCAGGCTCGGGCCGGCTGTGCCCGGCTCGCGCAGCCCGAAGACGTCCGGGGCGAGGTTGGGGGTCGTCGCGTAGTCGATCTGCAACCTGTGATAGCCGGGGGTCAGATCCGCGATCGGCGCCGTGGCGCAGTTCGGCGAGATCCCGTTCCGTGTACCCCGCGTGGGTGGGGTTGGAGGCGATCCCGTCGACCGTGCTGCCGGTCGCCGCCAGGGGAAGTGGCGCCAGTGCCCCGCCGATCCCCGCGGCGGTCGCCAGAGAGAACGTCGGCGTGAAGTTGCCCGTGCATTCGGGCCGCGTGGTGTTTGCGTAGCGGGGGACCGTGAACTGGAGGCGGAACGTGTACGTGTCGGCGATCGGGACGTAGACGTAGCCGGTCCACTGGTAGGTCGTGCCGAAGAGGAGCTGTCCGTGGCCGGAGACCGAGGTGAAGTCGATGTTCGGATCGGTCTGGGCGACCGGCGACGTCCGGGCCAGGCCCGTCCCGGCGGTGAGGCCGCTCGTCGAAAGGGCCGACTGGGGCACAGGCACGCCGTCGAACCCGAGGATCGGGTGATAGCTGAGGGTCACGCCCATCGCCGGTCCCGTACTCCCCGAGTTGCTCGAGCGGGCTGATCGCGTCGCGATCCGGGAACCCGGGCGACCGCTCCGTGCCGGGGCCGGCCGGCATGTACTCCGCCGCGGGCCCGAGTACGAGGACCCGGTCGCCCTTCGTCAGGGGCAGCAGCTTCGTGCCGTTCTTCAGGAGCACCGCGGCCTCCTCCGCCGCGCGCTCGACGATCGCCGCATCATCGTGCTTGTTGCCGGGGACCGGCGGGTTGCTCGCCGCCGGATCCGGGATCGGCCAGGCGCCGGTCGTCTCCGTCGGGTTCGACGGGCTCAGGTAGTTGGAGTTCGCGTCGGGGTGACCGAGCAGGTGGAAGCGCTCCTCCTGGTAGAGGAGGCGGGCGATCGCCTGGTTGAAGGCCGACAGGGGAAATCACGGGCGAGCCGGTGCCGTTCTTCACCGCCGACACGAGGTCGGCCTTGAACAGGTGGCTGCCGGGCATCTCCTGGTCCAGGCCGTTCATCAGGGCCCTGTTGGTGGACTGGGTCGCCGGCCAATCGCTCGCGAAGAACCCCTGCCAGCCCCACATGCCCCGGGCGATGGTGTTCAGCTCGAGGCCGTTCTGGCAGGCGTACTCGCCGCCCGACGGGCCAAAGGAATGCGTGTAGGTGCCGGGCCCGGGATTGGGTGGCCAGGCACCCGCCGCCGGCTTCACCACGCGCGGCGCCGGCCGCACCTCGTACTTCTGGTACGAGCACATCAGCGACGCCGCGAGGCCGGGGTTCTTCCCGCCGTTCGCGCCGTACTCGTAGGGCGTCAGGTAGATCTCGTGGGCTGCCTGGTCCTGGAAGACGGCGTCTGTGTAGACGTCCTGCCCGTTGTAGAAGGCGAAGTGCTTCATCTGCACGAGCATGCCCCGGCCCTGGATGCCGTTCGTCTCGGCCGCGCCGAGGGTCGCGTCGACGAAGGGATCCTCGCCGTTGGTCGTCTGGTTGCGGTACCAGCCGGTCCAGCGCGCGATGTCGACCTGGGGGCCGTAGAACCCGCTGATGCCGAGAACCCGTCCCTCGGCGCCTTCCACCTGGCCGACGGCATCGTAGAGCGTCGTGTCGAACGACGAGCTCATGCCGAGCCGCAGCGGAAGGGCTGTCGTGCGCTTGAACTGCTTGCCGGTGGTGACATGGATGCCGAGGGCGTTGGCCCAGCACAGCTCCGCGATGGCCGGGGTCGTGCCGGTCGGCGGGTGGTTCCGGCCCGGACCGGTGCAGGAGTATGGGCTCGCGCCGCTCAGCAGCGCGCCGGCGTTGGCCAGCTGCTTGATGGTCGTGGACGGGTCGACGGTCGTGTCGTGTCGGGGATCGGTCTGGGCGGGCTCGAGTTGGGCGAGCAGGCTGATGACGGTCGGCGTGTAGATGGTCCTGCCGTCCCACGGCGGCGACGAGACGGGTGCCGGCAACTGGACGGGCAGGGCATAGCCGGGATCGTCCGCCGCGGCGGGCGAGGTCCCGACGAGCCCGGCGGATGCCGCGAGTACCACGGCAGCCACGAAGGAGACGGCGAACCTGGCGACGCGTCGCCGAGCGCCCGACGCTCCGTGACAGGCGCCCCTGCCCGTGGCGCCGTCCCTGTTTCGTGGCGGCATGCTCGTGTCCGCCCATGCGATACCTCTTTTCCTCGGCGGAAGCGCCCCTCCTCATCGCGAACCGACGAGCGCCGCCGACCGGCCTCCCGCAGCGTACGCCGATTGCGCCGGCACGGAGGCGGCCCGTGACGGGGGCGCCCGTGAGCGCTGTGATCGACGGGTCAGTCGCCGCGCCTGCGGTGTGCACCGGAGTTGCGAGTCAGCCCGCCACGACGCTGGCGGAGCCGCCGCGAGCCTCCGCGGCAGCCGCTCTGTGCTCCTGACGCACGGATCCGGCGTGCGCCTACGACGGAGGACCGGTTGCGGGGCCAGGTGGCACGCCGGGTGCACCAACCGGCGTACCAGCGGGGCCCGATGGGCTGAAACGGGCCGACTCGCACATCCCATGCACATCCGAGGCCGGACACGGGTCGCGCCAGCGGTCGATCCGGATCGGGTGCTCAAGGGGCTGCTCCGGGAGGCCGGCTTCGAGCCCGGGCTGGCGCTCATCCACCGGGCGCTGCGCCTGGACGAGACGGAGCGGGCTGAGCCGATCACACCGGCCGACGGCTACGCGATCCGGAGCGTCGAGGCGGCCGACCTGGAGCGGCGGGTGGCGGTCCACCCCTCGCGAATGACGGCGGAGCGCTACGCCCGAGTAATCGCGGCGCCGACCTACCGCGCGGACCTCGACGTTGTGGCGGTCGCAACGGACGGGAGTCTTCGCGGCCTTCTGCCTGGTCTGGTTTGATCTGCAGACCGGGGTCGGCCTGTTCGAGCCGGTCGGGGCGCACCCCGAGCACCGTCTGCGTGGGCTGGCGGCAGGCGTGTGCCGGGAGGGCCCGCGTCGGCTGAAGGTGCTCGGTGCCGAATGGGCCATTGTCCTCAGCTTGGAAGAGGAGGGGCCCGGGCGGCTGTGCGAATCGATCGGGTTCCGCGAGGTCATGCGCTCGACGCAATGGGTGCGCCCGTGGCCGGCGCCCCCGGCTGCACGCCCGCCGGGGACCTGACGTGCGTCCCGGATCTTGGTCCGGCCACGCTGTGGCGACGTCAGGTGTCGTCGTGCAGCGCCTTCGTCGCCTTGATGGAGAAGGAGAGCGGGAGGCTGCCCGTAGCGTTGTCGGGCAGACGCCAGAGCCCGTCCGCGCCTTCGACGAGAAAGCCCACCGGCACGGCGGAGAAGTCGAATTCGTGGAGGAACTCGATCCGGAGACCCGCGCTCGCGAGCGCGGTCACGATCTCACCGAGCGAGTGGTCCCAGGTGTGCGAGACGAGCCCGTCGGTGGGTGCCTCCCGATCGGCATACGAACCGTGCTCCTCGATGCGGATCGGATCGGGGTGCGACCAGTAGGGGTACGCGAGGCGCAGTTCTCCGGGCGCGACGCCCTCGTCCTTGAACGCCATGACGACCGGATGGATCTCGGTCAGGTAGAGGAACCCGCCGGGTCGCACGAAGTCGGCAGCGACGCGACCCCACGCGGTGGTGTCCGGGAGCCACTGCAGCACGCCGCCCGAGGTATAGACGATGTCGAATCGCTCCTCGAGGACCTCGGGGAGACGATAGAGATCCGACTGGAGGAACGTCGCCTCGATGCCGAGGTCGTTGGCCAGACCTCGCGCCGCCTCGATCGCCTCGTTGCTGAAATCGACGCCCGTGACGGTCGCGCCGAGCCGCGCCCAGGACAGGGTATCGAGGCCGAAATGGCACTGAAGGTGGAGAAGCGTCCTGCCCTCGACGCTCCCAACCTCCTCGCGCTCGTAGTCGGCGAGACGGATCGGTCGTTCGCCGCTCCGAAACGAGGGGACATCGTAGAACGAAGACGTGACGTGGACCTTCGTCCACGCGTCCCAGAGTTCGCGGTTCCTGCGGAGCGCCTCGTCCAAGATCACCCGAGGTACAGCTGGGGTACAACCAGACTGGGCGTTCGTGGACATTCGCGCGGCCTCCATCACGTTCACCGCAGAGTACAAGCTGCGCATCCTCGAGCAGGCCAACGCACTGACCGAGCCCGGCGCCCTCGGCGCCCTCCTGCGGCGCGAGGGGTTGTACAGCAGCCACCTGGTCGACTGGCGCCGCCAGTACCGCAGCGGAGCCCTCGGCGCCCTGGCCAGGCCACGCGGGCGACCCAGGCCCAATCCCCTCACCACCGAGCTCGAGACACTGCGCCGGCAGAACCAGCGCCTTGAGGCGCCCCTCGCCCGTGGCGAGCGGATCATCGAGATCCAGGGAAACGTTGCTCTGCCCGATGCTCCGGCTCCCCGGGATGGCGGACGGTCGCCACATCGATCGCGATCAGCGCGTCGTCGACCGGTTGGCCGCTGCGTGACCGGGCGTGCGGGTTGGTCCTCGATCGCGGCGAAGGAGCGGCGGGTCCCCCGGGCCGCCGGGGCGCCCGGGAGCCATCCGCTCCCAAGTCGGCCGCTTCCGCCATCGCGTCACTCGCGGTTGGCAATCTTGTCAGCCGGGATTGGACGAGGACCGCCGGGCGAGGGCCGGGCGGTCGACTCCGGCGCGTTGAACGCCCAGCGTTCAAAGAGGACCGCCGGGCGAGGGCCGGGCGGTCGACTCCGGCTCGTTGAACGCCCAGCGTTCAAAGCGGCATCGAGACCCCTGCCTTCCCGTTGCCGGCGGCCCGCCGACGGGCCGGCGGGCCATCACGAAGGGTGATTCGGCGGGTTCGGCGCCCCGGATGGAACGCCCGGCGAGCAGAACGACCAGCAGCGCCCGGCTGCGTGCCCTTCGCCGACTGCCGGAACGGCCGCCGGGCCGTCAGCGCGGGCGTCGCGGCAGGGCGGCGGGTCGGTTTGAACGCCACGCGTTCAATCACCCATCGGCCGGCCGTTTGAATGCGCCGGCGACGGGCACGCATACCAGCTCCCGGTCGGGCCGGTGCCCAGGTCAGGTGACCAAGCGTATGGTGCGTGCATCCGGATGAGGACGGCAGTGCGATCCGCGGGCCATGCTGGGCTGGCTCGTCGAGCGCGCGACGGATGAGGCGGGGGAGGGTCGCCCGCCCGTACGTCTCTCGGCATGGTCGGTCGACCGCCATCACCTGCTCGAGCGGTTGCTGGCGGAAGCCGGATTCGAGCCCGGGCTCCTGCTGATCCACCGGGCGTTGCACCTTGACAAGGTGGACCTGCCCGACTCGATCGCGCTGCCCGAGAACTACACCATCCGGAGCGTCGAGCCGTCGACCTGGAGCGAAGGGTGAGGGTCCACCGTGCAGCGTTCCATCCCTCGCGCATGACCCCGGAGCGCTACGCGCGGGTTATGACGGCTCCGACCTACCGGCCGGACCTCGACCTGGTTGCGGTGGCGCCCGACGGGAGTTTCGCGGCGTCGTGCCTCGTCTGGTTCGATCCGCCGAACGGTGTCGGTCTGTTCGAGCCGGTCGGGTCGCATCCCGAGCACCGGCGGCGAGGGCTCGCCGCGGCCGTGTGCCGGGAGGGCATGCGCCGCCTCCGGGCGCTCGGCGCCGAGTGGGCGATCGTCCTCAGCTGGGACGAGGAAGGGCCCGGGCGGCTCTACGAGTCGATCGGCTTCCGCGAGGTCATGCGCTCGACGCAGTGGGTGCGCCCGTGGCCGGGTCCGCCGGGTGAAGCCGGCGGGTGACGCACACCAGGCGCCGGCGTCGCCCGGTGCCCGCCGACCCTGGCACCCGCCGACCGCGATCGGCGCGGAGCCCCGACCGTGTGCTTGACACCATTTGGGCCAATCCTTAGCATTTGACTCGGAATTCGCCACGGTGGGGCCGCGGCGGGGCACGCTGAGCAGCCGGGGAGCCTGGATGACCGCCGCGTTCTTCATCATGCTTCGGGAGGGGCTCGAGGCCGCCCTGATCGTCGGGATCATCGGCGCGTATCTCACCAAGATGGGCCGGAGGGATGCCGTCGGCAGCCTGTGGCTCGGCGTCGGGGCCGCCGTCGCCGTCTCCGCTGCCGCCGGAATCGCCGTCTTCCTGACCATCGGCGAGTTGCCGGAGGTCATCCAGGCCTCGTTCGAGGCCGCTGCGGCCATCCTCGCCATCGTCGTCGTGACCTGGATGCTGTTCTGGATGCGCCGGCAGGGCCGCGCGCTCAAGGGAGAGCTGGAGCGAGAAGCGTCGGTCGCGCTCGGCCGCGGTTCCACGATGGCGCTCGCCGGGCTTGCGTTCGTCGCCGTCGTGCGGGAGGGGCTGGAGACCGCGGTGTTCCTGCTCGCGATCGTGACCTCGAACGGGCAGCCCATTCCCACGCTGGTGGGCGCTCTGGCCGGGCTCGTCGTGGCGGCCGTCATCGGATGGGCGATCTTCCGGGCCGGCGTGCGGATCAACCTGCGCCGCTTCTTCACCGCGACCGGGGTCGTGCTGATCTTCGTGGCCGCCGGCCTCGCGATGTTCGCCGTCAGCGAACTGTCGAATGCGGGGTTCGTGCCCGCGGCGGCGCCCCTCGTCGATCTGCACGGACTGCTGCCGGAGAGCGGCGCGGTCGGATCGCTTCTCGCCGGGCTCTTCGGCTACCGCGAGACTCCGACGGTGCTCCAGCTGGCCTTCTACCTGGTCTACCTGGTCCCGGTCCTGTTCCTCTTCCTGTTCGAGGACCGCCTGCCGCGCCGCCATGCGGCCGCCGGGGCGTGACCTTTCGGGCTCACTGGCGATCGGGAGCCGGATCCATGGCCGAGGCGCACCCGCCGCACACGCCCGATACCGTCAGGTGGGAGAGGTCCACCCGGAACGCCCGGTTGGCCACGAGCGAGTCGATGAGGGCCTGCGCGTCGGACGCGCAGAGTTCCCAGGTCCCGCCGCACCGAGAGCAGTACATGTGCCCGTGGAGCACCTCGGGCAGCACGTGGAATTCCTCTCGACCATCGGCGGCGTGGGCGTGGCGCAGGTATCCCAGGTCTTCGAGCACGTCGAGCGTCCGGTACACGGTGGACGGGATCGTGCCCGGATCGACCATGCGGCAGCGCTCGATCAACTCCGGTCCCGTCACGTGGCCATCGGTCTTCGCCAGGATCTCGATCAGCAGCCGCCGCTGGGGTGTCCACCTGAGCCCGCGCTCGTGGAGCCGTCCGCGCACCTGCGCCCACGCCGAGTCGTTGCGGCCCGTCCGGAACGCAGGATCCACGACGCCGCTCATGCACAGAGCATACCCGCAGGTCGCACCCGGCCTGGTCCTCTATCGGCTCGGGGATCTGGTCAGCGGGTCGCACGGACCGACTGCTGCGAGGCTTCGGGCTGCCCTCAGCGTCCGTTTCAAACGATGCGGTGACGGTAGCCTGGGATCGACGGGATCGGAAGAAGCGCAGCTCTCGCATCGCCGCGTCGCGAGGCCCACTCCGGAGTAAGCTCGGGCTTCACCGTCGGACGTGAGAATGCAACCCGTCCGCGGCGACCGCCCAACTGCGGCATCCGTGAGGGAGGGAACGTGAGCCCCGCCAGGCGAACGGCCGGCACCACCGCCACGCTCGGCCTCGAGCAGAAGCTCTGGGCGGCCGCCGATGCCCTGCGCAACAACATGGACGCCGCCGAGTACAAGCACATCGTGCTCGGCCTGATCTTCCTCAAGTACATCAGCGACGCGTTCGAGGCCAAGCACGCCGAGCTGGAAGCGCAGCGTGCGGACGGCGCCGATCCGGAAGACCCCGACGAGTACAAGGCCGAGAGCATCTTCTGGGTGCCCAAAGAAGCTCGCTGGTCGTACCTGAAGGCGAGCGCACCGCAGCCGACGATCGGCCGGACCATCGACGACGCCACGGCCCTCCAGTTACTCGTTCACCGCGGACGCATCCGCGGTCGGGTCAGGGCGCGAGAGTGCCGATCGGGATCACGAAGACGCCGTCCGGCCGGCGATAGGCGTATCCCCACCCGGTGACCACGGCCATGAAGGAAGGCTTGCCGTGTCGGCTCGGGTCGACATGGTCGGCCACGCGCAGCAGACTGCTCGCCCCCTTGTCAAGGTCGCCCTGGCCGAGTTTGACTTCGAGCGCCGCCCATCGGCCATCTCGAAGCACGAGGATCGCATCGGCCTCGGCGCCCTTGGCCTCGCGGTAGTGCCAGACCGTCGCGCCCACGGCCTGGCCATAGATGCGCAGGTCGCGAATGACGAGCGACTCGAAGAGGAACCCGAGGGTCTCCGGGTCGCCGAGGAGGCGATCGACACCGGCGCCGAGTGCTGCCGCGGCGAGCGAAGGGTCCACGAAGTGGCGCGTCACCGACGACCGGAGGACGCCTCGTGAGCGCAGCGCGGGCGACCACGCGGGCAGGTCCTCGACGACGAACAGACGCGTCAGCGCTGCGACGTAGTCGAGGACCGTGTGGTAGTCGATCGAGCCTTCGGCGCCGGCAGCGTCCGCCGCAATCGTGCGCGCAGAGACTTCGGTCGCGGTGTTTCGCGCGAGGGAGCGAAGGACGCGGGCGACGTTCTGAGGGTCGTGGCGGGGCCCTTCGAGCCGGCCGAGATCGACGCGGCAGGTCTCGTCCAGGTAGCCCTGCGTGGCGATCACGGCATCGGCCGGATCGCGGCGCAGCAACGCCGGCCAACCACCGATGACGATCCGTTCGGTGATCTCGCGGATGTGCAGACCTGGGTCCGCGGCCATCGCTTCTCCGCCCGCGAACAGGGCCGCCAGCGACACCGCCTGGCTGGAGTGTCCGCTCTCGGCAAGCGACATGGGACGCAGGCGCAGGCGCGTGATCCGCAGCGCGCCCGTGTGTCGCGTCTCATCGTCGGCCGGCACCGCGGAACCCGCGAGGATGTAGCGTCCGGTCTCCTCGGGGTGGTCGTCCACGTCGCCACGGACCTCGTTCCACACGTCCTTTACGAGTTGCCACTCGTCGATGAGGCGTGGTCGCTCGCCCTCGAGCAGGAGGGCGGGGTTCAGTTCACCGGCTCTACGGGCTGCCCGGTCTCGGTCGAGCCGCACCGCGCTCTTCGCGGCCTGGAGGGAGGTCTGAGTTTTGCCACAGCCACGCGGTCCCTCGACGAGCACCGCGCCGGTCGCGCGGAGTCGACTCGCCAGCTCCGAGTCGGCCAGCCTTGGAATGTAGTCGCGTATTCGGCCCAGAGAGTCGAGAGCTGGAGGGCTACTCATTGGGAGGCATTGGCCCAGCGGACACTCATTCGGCCTGATTGTAGGCACTCATTTAGGCAATGGCAATGCCCTCATGTGGGAAGCCAGATTGGAGACTGTCTCCGGCCCGGAGGCGCCGCTGAACCGCTGCACGTTCGGTGGACCGGCGGTAAGCAGGGTCCATGTGGCACTGTGAACACGACTCCTGTGCCGAAGAGCGCGACTCGCGCGGCGCACCGGTCCTTCTCCGAACAGGCCTCGAGCCCAGGCGGCAAGCGCTTGAACACCGGTGTGGAGGTCGAGTTCGAACGCTTTCTCGTGAAAGGTCCAGGCACATGTGAAAGTGGCGACGGGTCGGGCCCGCCTCGATGGAGCGCGTCCAGTGATTCGGGCCACCGCCCGTCGGCCGCTCCGTTTCGAGCTCGACGGCGTCACGGTGGACGTCGCAGTCGGCGAAACACTCGAGCGAACGTTCGGCGAATCGGCTCGCCTCAATGTTCCCGACGCCCTTGAAGTCGAGGTGTGCGCCGGCGCGGGGGACGCCGGGCTGGTCAACGGACTGCGACGCGCCGAGGATGCACTGGAGGCGGCCCTCCAGTCGGCCGGCGTTGCCGACCTTGACGGGGCGGAGGTGGCGGCTGCCGAACTGCGTCGACTGCAGGAGGAACATCGCGACCACGAACGCTCGCTCGCAGACGCACTGGGGAACGCGACGTTCGAAACGCTCATGGAAGACCTTGAAGCGACCAGGGCCCGGGTTGACCATTATCTCGAGACTCGACCACCCGACCCCGTCATGGCCACGCAACTGCGGGAGGCCGAAGGCGAAGCGGCCAACGCAGAAGCGCTCGCCGACGGAAAGCGTGACGCCGCACTCGAGGCCGAACGTCTCGAAATGGTCTCACGCGCCCGGTTGGCGAAGCTCGCCGAGGCCGGCAATAACGCCAGGGCGCTCGTTCCGGTACTGCAAGAGGAGGTCGACCGGCTGCGAAATCGGCTCGATCTTGTCCGCGTCGGGATCCCGGACGATGCACTCGCCGCCGCAAGGACCGACGCTGAGGCTCAGGCCACTGCCGCGCGCAGCGCGGAACTGGAGGCTCGGAAGCAGCTCGATGCCGGCGACGGAGACCAGGTTCGGACACTCCTGGGGAACGCATCGCGCGTGCTGGTGCAGATGCAGCAGGGCTTGCGGACCAACCAGGACGAGCGGCTCGAACTGTTCGCTCGCCTCAAGGAGCGCGGACAGGATGGACTCTCGGAACGACTCGATTCTGCGATCACGGCCCGGGACACAGCGTCGGCGGAACTCGCGACATACGACAGGAAAGCCGCGTGCAGGAAGGCTCTGTATGGCGCGCTCCGTTCCGCGCGCGACGAGGCTCGTTTGGCCTACGTCAAACCGCTGACCCTCCAGGTGGAGACCCTCGGACGAGTGGTCTTCGGGGCGGGCTTCCGTGTCGAAATCAACGAGGAGCTGGCGATCGAGAACCGGACCCTCGAAGGAAAGACAATTCCGCTCCGCAGTCTGAGCGCAGGCGCCAGGGAGCAGCTCGGCGTCATCGTTCGACTTGCCTGCGGGTTGCTCGTCACGCCGGGCGATGGCGGCGTTCCGATCATTCTCGATGACGTCCTCGGATTCACCGATCCCGCGCGCCTCGAAACGATGGGCGCCGTCCTCGCCGAGGCCGGCCGGTCCGCACAGGTCATCGTCTTCACGTGCTATCCCGATCGATATCGCCAGGTCGGCGGTGCCACGATCAAGCGCATCGCCTGCCTTTGAGGGAGCGATCACGGCGCTGCTTCGTCTTACTCAATTGCCATTCGTGATGAGATTCGACATCCGCGTCTTCTCAGGATGTCGAACCTGCTGGATAGCCCTGGGAAGCGACTCTCCGGGTACCTACGCAACCAGCGTGAAACGCCTGCGGAGCTTGTTGCCGACGCTGCGAGGGAGGATTCCTTCGCGCTGCACCAGCGCCCGGCGCGAAGCGCCCCTCCGGCCGCGGGGAGAGTCGTCTGCGACCGGCCCTGACGCGTGCCGAAGGCGCCTGACGCGGAGCGGGCAGGACCAGCCCGCGGCGCAGCCGCATACGGCCAGGCGTTCTTCACCGGCAACTCGGTGGATCCCGTGTAACCCGCCGCCGGTGATACAGAGACGGAAGCGTCCCGGTTTGAGGCGACGGGAGGCTGGCATCCTGCTGCCAGCCGACTCGGCTCTCCCCGGAAGGCCTTGATGCACGTCGTTGCAATAGCGACCTTACCCAACTACACTCCACGCTCCACGGGCGGCGGTTGACGGCACTGCCAAGGCAAAGGACTGTCCATGCACATCCCCGACGGGTACATCAGTCCGCTGATGACGCTCGGTAGCGGCGCGATCACCGTACCTGTGTGGGCTGTGGCCACGCGCAAGGTGACGGCGACCCTGAACAACCGCACGGTTCCCCTCCTCGCGATCTTCTCGGCGCTGTGCTTCACGATCATGATGTTCAACATCCCCGTGCCGGGCGGGACGACCGCTCATGCCGTCGGCGGCACGCTCGCCGCGATCGTGCTGGGACCGTGGGCGGCCTGCATCGTCGTCAGCGTCGCGCTGATCATCCAGGCGCTCTTCTTCGGCGACGGCGGAATCCTGGCGATCTTCCTCAACTGCCTGACGATGGCGATCGTGCTGCCGTTCACGGGCTACGTGACCTACCGCATGGTGGCCGCGCGAGCGCCGCTGCTGTCGACCCGTCGCGCCGTGGCGGCCGGGATCGGCGGGTACGTGGGGATCACCGCGGCGGCGCTCCTGGCCGGCGTTTTCCTGGGACTCCAGCCCATCCTGTTCACCGATGCCGCCGGTCGGCCACTCTACAGCCCCTACGACCTCCAGGCCGCCATCCCGGCGATGCTGATCTCCCACCTGTTCGGTGCCGCGATCGTAGAGGCGCTCGTGACCGGCCTCGGCGTCGCATACCTGCAGAAGCGCCACCCAGACCTGCTGGTGTCCCAGAAGAGCACCTTCGCCGGCGACGACCAGGTGGTGGAAGGTCAGGCGACGCAGCGACCGATGTGGCAGCTGATCCTCGCGGTGACGGTCGCGGCGATCGCGGTCCTCGGGGTCATCGGGCTCGTCATCGGCGGCGGGAACCCCGATCGATTCTTCGGGGCGGACTGGTCGACCGTGTCGTGGCCGGAGGTCGGCGCAATGCTGCTCGTGACCGCCCTGATCGCCGTGGTGCTGGTCCCGCTGGTCTACCTGGTACTGCCGAGGCGCCTGAAGCGCGTCGGCGCCGGATTGACGGCGATCGCGGTGATTGCGCCGCTCGGCCTGATCGCGCCGGGCTTCGCGTACGGGGAAGGCTCGGCGGAGGATGTGCAGGCGGCATTCGGGTACATCCCGACCGGCCTGCACCAGCTCTCCAGCTTCTTCGGCGCGCCGCTGTCCGGCTACAACATCCCGCTGCCATTCTTCTCAGGTGCGAGCTCCGGCCTGTGGCAGGCCGGGATCGGCTATGAGATCGCCGGCATCATCGGCTTCCTGTTGTGCGGCGGGGCGGTGCTGCTCCTGGCAGGCATGTTGGGCCGAATGGGCCGCTCGTCGCCGTCGCCCGAGCCGTCCGAACCGGCCGAGGCTCCGTCCCCGTGACCGACGCGGCACGCGTCCCGGCCGAGGGCCGCATCGGCTGGCTGGAATCCTCGCTCGGGGGGATCTCCGCGTCGATCGAGCGCACCGTCTTCACCGAGGAGCACGCACGATCGGCGGGCTGGCTGCAGGGGGTCGATCCGCGGGCGAAGCTCGGCATGTTCCTTGCGATGGTGCTGGCAGCCGGGTTCACGAACTCCGTGGTCGTGCTCGGCGCGCTCTACGCGGTGGCATTGCTCGCCGCTCGGGCGAGCCGCGTGCCGGCCGACTTCTTCATCCGCCGAGTGTGGATGGGCGTCCCGCTGTTCGCCGGGATCGTGGTCATTCCCGCCCTGTTCATCGTCCCCGGTCCGCGGCTGTTCGACGTTCCGATCGGCCCATTCAATCTCGCCCTGTCCGCGCCCGGGGTCGCCGGCGCCATCCTGTTCGTTGCCAGGGTCGGCGTGAGCGTCTCGCTCGCGGTGCTGCTGGTCATGACGACCCCGTGGGCCGACCTGCTGAAGAGCCTGCGCGCGATCCGGGTGCCGCAACTCTTCGTGCTGGTGCTGGCGATGACCTACCGCTACATCTTCCTGTTCCTGCACACGGCCAATGGCCTCTTCCTGGCCCGGAAGAGTCGCGTCGTCGCGCGGACGAGCGGCGCGGAGCAACGGCGGTGGATCGCCGGTTCGATGGGCAACCTCACGAGCCGGGCGTTCAAGATGAGTAACGACGTCTACGCGGCGATGATGGCGCGGGGCTTCGGCGGCGAACTGCGGACCTACAGCGAGTACCGCATGACGGCCGCCGATTGGGTCGCGCTCGGTGGGGCCATCGCTGTCGCCACGGCGGCGCTCTTCGCCCAGCGCGTGCTACCTTGACCGCCCTGGACGAACGCACCGGAGCCGCCACCATCGCGAACGAGACCATCAGCGGTCCGAAGGCCGTGCCGGATGCGCTGGAGCCCCCGAGGACGGAGAGCGAACCCGTCTTTCACCTGCGCGGGGTCCGGTACCTCTACAACGGGCGGCACGTCGCACTCGACGGGATCGATCTCGACGTGTGGCCCGGCGAGCAGGTCGTGCTCCTGGGCGCGAACGGCAGCGGAAAGTCGACCCTCTTGAAGCTGCTCGACGGGATCTACGCGCCGAACGAGGGACTCATGCGGGCCCTCGGATCCGACATCGCGGCCGTCGCCGCCGGCGTCGATGCCTTCCGCTTCCACCGCCGGGTCGGGCTCGTGTTCCAGGATCCGGACGTCCAGCTGTTCTCCGCGACCGTCTTCGACGACGTCGCGTTCGGCCCGCTGCAACTCGGCCTGCCGGCCGCGGAGGTCCGGGAGCGGGTCGACGGGGCGCTCGCCCAGATGGACATCGCGCACCTCGCGAATTGGGCGCCGTTCGAGCTGTCGGGCGGTGAGAAGAAGCGTGCGGCGATCGCGTCGGTGCTGTCACTGCACCCCGATGTGCTGCTCCTGGACGAGCCGACGGCCTCCCTCGACCCGCGAACCAAGTGGGTGCTCGTCGATCTCATCCGCCGGCTCGGTGGCGCAGGCCGCACGATCATCACGACGACCCACGAACTGGACGTCGTGCCCCAGATCGCGCAGCGGGTGGTCGTGCTCGGCGAGAACCGGCGCGTGCTGGCCGACGGCGGCCCGGCGGCCATTCTCGGCGACCGCGCCCTGCTGGTGCGGGCCAACCTTATCCACGAGCACCTGCATGAGCATGGCGGCGTGCGGCACGAGCACGATCACGACGCCTACTCCGACCATCACGCGTGAGGTGCCGCCCACGCGGCCCTGTCCTCAGCTGCCGGTGATCGAGTAGATGCTCCCGCCGAGATCGACCACGTAGAGCTTCCCGTCCGCTCCGACCCCGAACGAGCTGATCGCGAGGCCCGACATCAGGGGTGCCGGCAGCGAGCCGCCGTTGAACGAGGTCGGGATCGACCAGATGCGGCCGCTGCAGTAGTCGCCGAAGACGTAGCGCCCGTACAGCGGCGCGCCCGAGCGGCGCGAGACGTAGCCGCCGGTCACCGAGCAGTTGTCCGGTCCCGTGACCGTGTGCCGGTACTCCACCACGGGAAGAGTCCTGCAGTTCGCGGTGCAGAGCGCGCCCGACGGGTAGAGATGCCGACCCTCGAGCAGTCTCCAGCCGAAGTTTCGACCCCGGGCCGTGCCGGCTTGGTCGATCTCCTCGTACCTGTCCTGTCCGACGTCGCCGATCCACAGGTCCCCGGTCAGCGGATCAAAGCTGTCGCGCCACGGGTTGCGCAGGCCGTACGCCCAGATCGAGTCGCGGCCCGGCTTCCCGACAAAGGGGTTGTCCGCCGGGATGCTGAAGTGTTTCGGCCCGGATCCGTCGGGGTCCAGCGGGTTAATGCGCAGGATCTTGCCGAGCAGCGTGGTGAGGTCCTGGCCCCGATGGCCGGGGTCCCCCTCTGAGCCGCCGTCGCCGAGGGCGATGTAGAGGTAGGGGCCCTTGAAGCCGATCCAGCCCCCGTTGTGGTTGGGATACGGCTGGTGGACGGTCATCACGACCCGGGCCGAGGAGGGGTCGGCCGTTGCGGCAGTGGCTCGCCGGTACTCGGCGATCACCGTAGTACCGGCCAGGTTGATGTAGTCGACGTAGAACCGCCCCGTGGTCGCGTAGTTGGGGGCGAACGCCAGGCCGAGCACGCCCTGTTCGCCTCCGGCCGCCCGGACTTTTGCGCGCAGGTCGAGGAAGGTCCCCGTGATCCCCCAGTTGCCGTTGACCCGCTCCAGGATCCTGATCCGGCCGGTCCGCTCGACCACGAACAGGCGCGAGTCCCCGGCGTTGGTGAGGAAGACGGGCTGGGCGAATCCCCCGGCGACGAGATGGACGGCGACCGCCGAAGTGGCCGCAGCCACGGGGCTCGGACCGGCGGATGCACCGGACGCGACGAGAAGGAGCGCTGCGACTGCGATCAGCCCCGCACCTCCGCCGCGGCGTTTCATGGAAAGGGAGCGGCGGAACGCGTTCACGGCAGCCTCCTCGTGGGTCGGCACACGATAAACCCGACGCGTGCGATCGGACGTCAACAACCCCGCGGCTCGCTATCCTGCCAGCCATGAGTGACCTGCCGGCACCGGAGCTTCGGTCGGGCCCGCCGTGGGCGATGGAGGAGATGATCGCGGTCGAGCCCGCCCTGGGGCGAGCGATCTCCGGGGATCATGCCAGGGCCGAGCGGATGGCCGCGCTCATCCTGCAGTCGAAGCTGCCCGGCGCACCGATCACGGTGGTCGGCTGCGGCACGAGCGAGCACGCGGCGATGGCGCTGGCGACATTGCTCGACGAGGCGCTGGGGGGAGGGGCGACGTCGGGTCGCGTCATCGCCCGACAGGCATTCGAAGCGGCCCTCGATCCGTGGCCGTACAGCCCGCTCATGATCGGCGTCTCCCACGAGGCCGAGACGTCGGCGACGATCGCTGCGCTGGGCACGGCACGGGCGGCCGGGATCGGTACCGCCCTGATCACCGCGAACGCGGACGGGCCGGCTGCCGGAATCGTCGACGAGGTCTTCGTGACGCCGCTGCTGGACCGCTCCTGGTGCCACACGGTGGCCTATCTCTCCCCGATCCTGGCCGGCGGCGCGGTCGCGGCTGCACTCCGGGGGGAGCCGATCGACCCCGATCCGATCGAGGCCTTCCTGCGCTCGTGCCTGGATGCGGCCGAAGGGGGAAGGGAGGTGGCCGAGCGCCTCGCGGTCGCCGATCATTTCGTCGTCTGTGGCAGTGGGGTCGACGCCATCGGGGCGCGCGAGCTGGCGCTCAAGATCGAGGAGGGGCCGCGCCTGGCGGCGGTGGGGCGCGACCTCGAGACGGAGCTGCACGGCCACCTGGTATCGGGCGACGGACGAACCGGGCTGATCGCCCTGGTGACGGATCCGCGCGGCGGGGAGGCGCGGTCCGCGCGGGCCGAGCAGCTGCTCCGGGCCGGGAGGCGTCTCGGGATGCATACGGCGCTCATCGTCGCGGAGGGACTGGACGGGGCGGTCGCCGCCGACGCCACGAGTGCCGGCCGGATGGTTGTTCCGATGGCCGAGGTCGGTCCGGGGGTCGTGGCGGACCCGACGGGCGCCGCCGGCGCGTCGCGCCGCCCCGCCATCGAGCCGCGCCTCGCGGCGCTGCTGGGGTCGGGGGTCGCGCTCCAGCTGCTCGCGCTGGCGATGGTGCATCGAGCCGGCACCAACCCCGACCTCATCGGCCGCGAGGAGCCGGCGCAGCGGGAATCCGCGGCGATCATCGGCGCCTCGTTCCCGATCTGAGCCCGCCTCGGGTGCAGCGGCACTCAACATCGGCCGCGAGGAGCCGGCGCAACGGGAATTCGGCGGCGCTCCACCTTTTCGCGTGCTCTGCGGCCCATCTCCGGCCGGAATCCCGCCGAGTCGTGCTCCCCGCGCACGACCTGGCGAAGCCTGGCCCGCCAGCCGGCTCCGGCACCGTCCGGGGGGCCAATTCGGGCCGGAACCTCGCCGACTCGTGCTCCCCGCGCACGACCTGGCGAAACCTGGCCCGCCAGCCGGGTACCGCGCCGTCCGGACGCCCATCTCGGGCCCGAACCTCGCCGAGTCGTGCTCCCCGCGCACGACCTGGCGAAACCTGGCCCGCCAGCCGGCTCCGGCACCGTCCGGGGGGCCAATCTCGGGCCGGAACCTCGCCGAGCTCGTGCTCCCCGCGCACAAGCCGTCGAATCCCGTCACATGGCCGCGGCGCAGCCGCGTGCGGCCAGGCGCTGCTACCGCGCCGGCTCGACCTGACCGGTCAACGGCAAAGCCTGGCACCGGCTGGCCGCCCCGCCGCCCCCACCCTCAGAACGGGGGCCAGGGGATGACGTGCCGGTACGGATCGGGGAGCGGCATCCGCGATTCGCGGAGCAGTCGATCGACGCGCCGGCAGGTGGTATCGACCTCGACCTTCGCCAGCAGCCGGCCCAGCTCGTTGCCAAGCTCTCCGTCGAGTGCGCCGCGGAGCCGGCCCAGCAACTCCACTTCGTCGTCGGCCAGCGGCTCGCCGCGCCAGCCCCAGAGCACCGTTCGCAACTTGGGATCGGGAGAGAAGCAGACGCCGTGGTCGCAGCCATGGACCTCGCCGGCGGAGGTGGGGAGCAGGTGCCCTCCCTTGCGGTCGGCGTTGTTGATGACCGCGTCGAGAAGCGCGATGCGACGCAGCCGTGGGTCGCGCGTCAGGATCAGTTCCAGGACGTCGACCGAGTCGTCCACGTCGATCCACAGCTGCGCCATCCCGCGCCCGGCCGGGCCGTCGCGAAGCACCGTCGGTGGAACGATCCGGAGGCCCGTCGCCTCCGAGACGAGCCAGGCGCTCAACTCCCGGATCGCCAGCGTCCGGCTGGGGAAGTCGTCCAGCGGGCGCTCGCCGCGGATCGGCTTGTAGATGGCGTGCAGGAGTTTCGCATCCCCGGGGAGCGGCCACGGGACACGAACCTCGCAGTAGAACGTCGCGTTGGAGGCCTCGGCAATGCGCCCGATGACCTCCAGCCTGCCCTCGCGAAGCACGCGGAGCGCATCGTCCGTGGAGATCGGCACGTCCGACGCCCAGCGTCGACCGCCGCCCTCGCCGGACCGGGGATCAGGCTCAGCCATGCGGCGCCCCGCCGATGTCAGTTCAGGTAGCCGTTTCGGCGCGGGCAGAGGTGGCCTTCGGGGTTCAGCGGCTGGCCGCAGAAGGGGCACGGCGGCCGCCCTGCCGACAGGATCCTCGACGAGCGCCGCACGAATCCCAGCGCCATCTCCGCCGAGAGCCGAACGCGGAGGACATCCGGACCCGCCGGGTCGTCGTCGTCGAGCTCTTCCTCCTCCTCGACCTCGTCCTCGTCCTCGTCCGCATCGGGGTTCTCCGATCGCGCCTCGACCACGATCGCGGATTGTTCGCCGTCCCATGCGATCGTCAGGGTCTCGACCGTGAACTCATCCCGCAGGGGCTCGCTCAACGGCAGGTCGTCATCCCCGGGCGGGTCGTCGACGCCGATGTCGACACCGATCTCGACACCGATCTCGACGGCCTCGTCGATGGTGCCCCGCCGCTGCAATTCGAGGAGGATCTGGCCGAACCGCTGCGCGAGTACGGCGACCTGGACCTTCTCGAGCTTCACGCTGGCGACCCGCTCGCCCTCGACGGCCTGGATGAAGAACACGCGGCGGCCGGGCGGTCCGACCGTGCCGCACACGAACCGATCGGGCGCGTCGAAGACAAAGATGCGGCGAGCCATGCATACCCCGTGGAAGATCGTGCCGCCGACCATGCGGCGCTGGCCGGACTCTATACCGGATGCCCGCACAGGTCGAATGGCGGGCCCGCACGCGGCGACCCCGGCCCGGCCCTGCTACTCGCCGTCGTCGACGATCGCCTCCGCCTCGACCTCGACTTTCCAGCGCTTGTCCAGCAGCGACCGGACGACGACCATCGTCGAGGCTGGCGGGGAGGCGCGAAAGGCCGCGCCGTGCGCGCGTCCGATCGCATCCCAGTCAGCTGGATTGACGATGTACATTCGGGTTCGAACGACCTGGTCTGACCGTGCTCCGAGTTCGGTGAGCGCCGCGGTGATGATCTCGAAACACCGCGCGGCCTGGCGTTCCGGGTCCGGGTCGCACGTACCGTCGGGCCACACGGGCGCTGTGCCGGAGACCAGCACCTGGTTCCCCACGCGGATCGCCCGGCAGAACCCGATCGGCTCCTCGAAGGGAGAGCCCGAGCGGACGCGGTGTCGTTCCACGGCCCTGCTCACGGGAGGATCCAGGAGAGAACCGTCGAGACGACGCTGATGACGATCGAGGCGAGGACGGCGGCGATGAGCGCGTCGAGACTGAAGGTGGGCGGGAATTCGGCCAGCCGGAGCGCGTAGAACTGCGGTTGGGCAGGTGATTGGACGACGCCGACGATCCACGCGGAAAGGAGCAGCATCGCCCCGTTGATGACGAACCCGAAGAGCCCCAGGGTCATCAAGGTCAGCGGGAGGGAGATGAGCTTGACGATCGGCCTGAGGAAGGTGTTGACCACCCCGAAGACGGCGGCAATGCCAAGGATGGCGGCGATGTTCCTGAACTCGATCTTGCCGCTCGCCGTCTGGTACGAGAGATGGACGTAGGTGGGGAGCAGAGCCGCGGCGGCAAACAGCGCCAGCGCGTTGATGATCAGCTTCCCAACAAGCCGCATGCCGATCGCCCTCCTGTCGTGAAGCGCGGAAGCCCGTGCCCGCGCAAGGGTAGCGCCTGGACGCGACGGCAGGGAACCGGCGGGGGACGCTCGCCGGTCCACCGGTCCCACCGCGCCTGCCGCCCACTCTACCGACACTCGAGGCAGTCGGCCGGATGGGACCCGCTCGTTGGATGGGCGCAGGTTCCGGGGGGACCGCTGCGTCCGAGGCCACACCCCGGCGCGACCCCCGGGCTTCGGCGCGTCGGATGACGCCACTGACGGTGCAACCGGCCGAGGCCCGGGGTCGCCGCCGGTCGTCCGGATGGCCAATGGCTGCAATTGACCACGACTTTGTGGTCACTCAGGCCATCCAGATTGGTTCCGATCTGGTGATGGGATCACGCCGCGTGGTCCGCGATCGTACGGTCGTCACGGATTCGCAGTTCGGTGACCGCTCGGGGCGCCGACACACCGCGGGTGCGGGCCGCGAGGCCGTGGCAACGGGGTTGATCGGTTGTGCGGGTGCCCACCCTCGGTGTTGAGATGCCCATCCGATGCGCAGCAGACCAGCCTCCGACACAGGCGGGACAAGGGAGGAGTCGCGGTGGCCAGTGACCGGGTGTGCAGCGCATCGTCGGAATCGGGTCAGGGAGCCCGGGGCGTCGCCGTCCTCCACGTCGAAGCCGGCGCAGGGGCACTCCGGCGCGGCCGGCTGCTCGGGGGCTCGCGCGGGCTGCCGCCGAGGTCAATGACGCGTGACACGGGACTGCATCGATGATCGCGCCTGAGCCGAACGCGATCCGCGTCATCGTCGTCGACGATCACACGCTGGTACTGGCCGGCATCGTTGCCCTTGTGGACCGGCTTCCTGGCATCCAGGTGATCGGCACGGCTCGCGATGGGCGAGGCGCGCTGTCCGTTGTCGCGCAGCACCTCCCGGACATCCTGCTCCTGGACATTTCGCTTCCCGAGGTCAACGGACTCCAGGTGCTTGCCCGCGTCACGATGGAGTTCCCCGGTGTTCGCGTGATCATGCTGACGATGCACGACAGCGAGGACTACGTGGGCCAGGCGCTCCGATCGGGTGCAGCCGGCTACCTGCTGAAGACTTCGAGCCCGACCGAGCTGGAGGTCGCCATCAGGTCTGTGCACCAGGGGGGTCGCTACCTGAGCCCGTTCGTGTCGCAGTCGGTCGTCGACGGATACGTCCGGCGTGGCACGCCGGAGCAGAGCGCACTCGAGCGGATCACTGCCCGGCAGCGCGAGATCGTCCAGATGATCGCCGAGGGACGAACCAACGTGGAGATAGCAAACATCCTCTGCATCAGCGTGAAGACGGTCGAGTACCACCGCTCCCAGGTGATGGACCGCCTGAAGCTCCATGACCTCGCGGGCGTCGTTCGGTTTGCCGTCCGCACGGGCCTGGTCGCCGCCGATGGCTGAGGGCCTGACGGGCGGTGCTCGCCCGGCATGCCGGACCTCCGCCGCGGCCAACGGACGCGCGCAACCCGGGCCCGGATTCATGGAACGAGCGCGTCAGTAGGGCCGGCTGACTCAGGCGTCGGCGGGCCTGGGCCACGCGGGAACGGCAGGGCCCGTGCGCGTGTGCCCGCGCCGGCTCACGGGACGTCGCGACGGAGGACCTGATCGCGTTGGCCGGATCCGAGCGGCCGCGCGCAATCGACGATCGGCCCCGTCGGCACGGTCTCGGACCCACGGGGCTCAATCGACGATCGGCCCCGTCGGCACGGTCTCGGACCCACGGCGCCCAATCGACGATCGGCCCCGTCGGCACGGTCTCGGACCCACGGCGCCCAATCGACGATCGGCCCCGTCGGCGCCGTGTCGGACCCGCGGCGCGCGGCCGACTCCTCCGGTCGGCAACCGGGTCGGGAACTGGGGTTGACCCTGAAGGCGGACTAGGGCCCGGCCTGATGGCGGACCCGAAGCGCACGTGGACACTCGAACCTCGGACCGGCGGCACGTGCCGCATGGGCCCGGCGGGGATTTGGGAGGAAGAGCCAGATTGAGCGATCTGAGTTGTGGTGACCGACGAGTCAGCGGCGGACCAGCCTCATGGGCGTGGCAACCCACGGACGGATGCTCGAGCGGGATGTCATCCGATCTCACGACACCGACGTGGCCGCAGGTGGTGGCGACCGCGACACAGGCGTCGCTGCGGCACCTGCCGGCTGCGGGTCCGGGGCGAGCCACCCCGGGACCGGCCGGGGCACGCGGACGGAGGACTTCCCCTACATCCCGAGCCGATCGTCATGCGTTCGAGTTCGCGTCGGACGCACATCCCCCGGACACATCCGGCAAGCATCAGAAGGAGGACATCACCGGGATGCGAGACCTCTGGACCCTGGCGAGGCTGACGGGCCCTCGCCGGCCCCAAGCGGGCCTGGCAGATCCCGAGGCTGCCGCCACGCGGCTGCGCGGATGGGAGGACTGACGCAGATGAGTCGACTCACGTACTTCGGTGCCGGCCGGCACCGCCGGCGGATTCCGCCAACGATCGCCAAGCTGCTCTCCCTCATCGCATCCGGCGTGATCGTGGCCTCCGGTCTGCAGTTCGCTTCCGTGCCGGCCGCCCTGGCCGCACCGCCGGACTGCGGATCAGGGAATCCGGCCAACGCCGCCGGCACGTGCTCCGTGACCATCGACGTTCGGGACTTTTCGACCGGCCTTACGCTGCCGACGTTCAACTACATCGTCAACGTCGACAACTCGAAGCTGCCCTCCGACCCGAATTCGCTCTCCAACGAGAGCCACAGCCCGATGGTGCGGATCGGCAACCAGGACCGCACCTCGTTCACGTTGCCGGACGGGCGGTACCTGGTCACAGCGCGGGCGTACAACCACAAGATGTGGGGTGCCTATCTCACGCTGCCGAACGACGTCGACAGCAACGGAAACCTCGCCGTGCGCATCGACCTGACCGAGCAGTCGCCCGACCATCCGCTGCCGCTCGGCAAGGTCCGCGTATTCGTGTTCAACGACAACGCGTGGACGAACGGTGCACCGGACACAGAGGAAGCCGGGCTCGCCGGCTTCAAGGTCGGCCTCGAGGAGCAGACGGCGAGCCAGGTGACCGTCGACTACAACAACATCCCGCTGTGCGAGTCCGGCAACACCGGTCCGCAGGCCGGATGCCTGACCGGGAGCGACGGATTCCTCCAGATCAACGACCTGGGACCGGCAACCTACTTCATCAACGTCATTCCGCCCGACGGGCCCTGCGACAGCGATCCCAACAGCGCCTGGTACCAGACGACGACGATCGACGGCGGCCTGGACCTGATCGCCCCGACCGAGGAGGGCGCCGACGGGACCGGCGTCGCCGGGTGAGCAGCTGTGGGAGCCGCCCAACAACCGCACCGCCTACTGGTTCGGCTTCGTGTGCGAACCACAGCCCTTTGCAACCACGACCGGCACCGGCGAGATCACCGGCACCGCGCGCAACTGGGTCGAGTGGTCACCCTACACGACCGGCACGTGGACCGATCCGGTGGAGAACCCCTTCGTCGCCCTGTCCGATGCGGCCACCGACCAGACGCTGTACGTCGGCCGGGGCGACGCGGCCGGCAACTTCGACATCCAGGGCGTCCCGCCGGGCGACTACAACCTGGCGGTCTGGGACGAGCAGCTGAGCTACATCATGCGCTTCAAGCCCGTCCACATCGACGCGGGCGCGACGGTCGACGTCAACGAGACCGACGACGACGGCAACACCGGCCTGGGCGTTTCGCGCTGGTTCGGCATCGCTCGACGGGCACCGTCTACAAGGACCTCAACAACAACGGGCAGGGGACGACCCCGGCGATCGACACGCCGCTCCCGAACACCGACGTCGACCAGCGCTGGCGCGACGGGTCGATGAAGGACGTGTCGTTCACCGACACCAACGGGCCACTACGAGTACCCGATCGCGGAAGGCGGCGCGCTGGGCCGGTGGTTCATCAACGAGCAGGGCTTCACGCGCTTCTCGGCCTTCCCGGGCCCGTCGCTGCACGACGAGCAGACCGGCGCGGTCACCCCGTCCTGTGCCGTGGAATTCCCGGCGGTCCCAGCGAACCCCTGCATCCCCACGGACCAGGGCGGCGGCCTCCTGAGCAACAGACCGTGCTCGAGGGCCACCGCATGACCGAGGACTGGGGCAAGCGTGACTACCCGCCCGGCACCCCGGGCCAGATCGTCGGGATCACGTACTTCGCCACGACGCGCAACGAGTTCGACGCGAAGTTCCAGGCGCACGAGCACTACGAGGCCGCGATCCCGGACGTGACCGTCTACCTCGAGACGCCCGGGCCCGACGGTGTCCCGAACACGGCCGACGACGTGGTGGTGAACAAGTACGTCACCGACCACTGGCAGCAGCCGAGCGCGAGCCAGGACCCGCAGCCGGGCGGCAACACGTTCACCCAGGGCTGCAACCCGATCCGCGACTTACCTCGGGAACGACGTCACGTCGCAGTTCAACCCGGACCTCGGGCCCGAACTGCCTCGAGGTGCCGCTGACCGGCCAGAACACCAAGGACGGCGCCTTCGACGGCGGCTACGCCTTCGACAGCTACTGCCCGAACGGCTACGACGAAGCCGCACCCGATCCGGACAACGCGCCCTGCTGGGCCGACGCGGGCACCGAGCCACCGGACACGACGCCGCTCGTGGCCGGGACCTACATCACCCACTTCATCGCGCCGAAGGACCCGACCGACACCCGGGACTGCAACACCGGTGGCGCGGCGACCCGAACGTGAGCAGCGCCAAGGGCGCGCTTCCCGGCGGCGGCAACGGCTGCATCTACCGGCCGGTAAAGGAAGAGGACGTCAACGTCGACCTCGGCAACAACTTCACGACGGCGATCCCGCCGCCCGCCTGCACCGGCGACATCCACGTCATCGACCAGTCGACGCTGACGCCGCGCAGCCCGTACTGGACCGGCGACCAGAGCACCAGCGCGTCCGCGCCGCTGTGCGACAAGCGCCTGGTGGTCCTGAACAACGGCCAGAACGCCAACGCCGACTTCCACCTGATGACCAACTTCCGCGACCGATCCCAACGGGACGGATGCCAGCGACACGCGCACCGGCGACGTCGAGGAGCCCGGCCGGATCGTCGGCCAGGTCTTCAACGACATCTACTTCGAGCGCAACCAGAACTCCAACTGGTACGGCGAGCCGCGGCCGATCGCCAGCATCCCGATCGGCATCTACGCCCGCGTCGACACGGCGCGGGCGGGCTGCCCCGGTGGTGGGACGACGTGCGTCACCGGCAAGGAGATCGGGCGGACGGCCCGGGAGCACCAACCGTCACGTACGACGCCAACAACTGGCGGCTGCATCAAGACCGTGACGACGAGCGCCGACGGCGCCTACGAGGCGATCCTGCCCTCGACCGAGACGTTCAACTGCCCGATCCCGCAGGGACCCTGCCCCGGCATGTACATGGTCACCGTGGACGACCCGGGCACCAAGGCGCACCCGAATGCCAACTACAACCCGAACCTACTGATCGCGACCACGCCGGCCGAGGTCTGGCCCGGCCTGACCGACCAGCTCGACACGCCGATCGACCCGATCTCGGGCACGGCGTGCGAGGACCCGGCCGGCGGCACGACACCCGACCCGTCCGACCCCGCGCGCCCTGACCTGCTGCAGGTCGACGGTCGGGCCCGGCCGACGTGCCGAGCAGCTCACCGGTCATCGCTTCGACCGCGAGCAACATCAACCGCCGCGTCGCGATCCAGGGCGACTTCATCGGTACAACAGGAACGGCCACCGGGGCGACGGGCGTCCGGGTGACCCTCACCGACGACCGGACGGGCGCAGTCACGACGCTGACCCGCGCCAACGGCGGCATCGTCAGCTGGGCGCCGGGGAGCGGCCCGACCGCCGACACGCATCGTCATCGCGGTCCCGCCGGTCAGCACCGCCTTCCCGCCCGGACCCAAGCAGCTCACCATCATCACGGCCAACGCAAACGGCGGCGTGTCGAGCGTCGAACGGCATCACGATCCACGTGCTCGGCACGCGTCGGCGAGCGTGCACCTACAGCCCGACCGTCGTGACAGGTCGCGCCCCCGCCGCCGGCGGCCGGCACGGCGGGCTCACGCCCTCCAGGACGCCATCGACGGCGCGGCGCCCGGCAGCCTGCTCGTGCTGTCGCCCGGCACCTACAACGAGAACGTGCTCGTCTGGAAGCCACTGCAAGCATCCAGGGCCTCGGCCCCGGCGGCATCATCGGCGCCCACGAGCTCCAGGGGCGCGACCCCGAGGACCCGCGCTTCAATATCGCGGGCTCGATCATCGACGGCCGCTTCTTCCAGCAGAACGCCACCGCCTTCGACGCCACGGTGGCGGCGCATGCGCCGTACGTTCTGCCGAACTTCGAGAACGGCGCTGCGAGCACGGTGCTGCGCGGCGCCGACCTGACCGTGGTCGCCAAGACGACCACCGCGTACGACGTGACCGCACTCGCGACCGGCCAGGACAGCGCCGCCTTCGGCGGTGCCCGCATCGACGGCCTCGGCCTCATGACCGGCCATGGCGACGGCGCAGGCGGCATCCAGCTGCAGGCCAGCGCCAACAACATGCAGATCACCAACAACGTCCTCGAGAACAACGGCGGCGTCGTTCGCCGGCGGCGTCGGCCTCGGCCAGCCGTACGTCCGCGACAGCCACAACTACAACGTCCGCATGGCCAACGACCGCTTGATCGGCAACGGCGGCCTGACGACCGTCGGGCGGCATCGGCATCTTCTACGGCTCGAACAACTACGAGGTCGCGAGCAGCGTCATCTGCTCGAACTTCAGCGTCGAGTACGGCGCCGGCATCTCCCACATCGGGCTCAGCCCGAACGGGAGCATCCACGACAACCGGATCTACTACAACGAGGCGGTCGACTCCGGCGGCGGCATCGCCATCGAGTCCGAGCTGCCGGTTCGCGGTCGCGCCGAGTGCCGGTCAACGCCTGCTCGGCGACGGCACCGGTGCGGTCAACGTCGACCGCAACCTGATCCAGAGCAACTCAGCACCGCTCGACGACGGCGGCGGCATCTTCGTCCTCGACGCGCTCGCCGCAGACGATCAACATCCGCAACAACATGATCGTCGACAACGTGGCCGCCGACCTCGGCGGCGCGATCATGCTCGACGACGCGTCGAACGTGCGCATCATCAACAACACGGTCGCCAACAACGTCACGACCGCATCGTCGGAGAACTCGCGATCGGCGAGCCGCACGGCGCCGGCCTGACCTCCGAGGCCAACGACCCGCGGTGGCAGGCAGCGCTCGACGCGCCGCGCACGGATGGGCCGGCACCCACCGCAACGCACCGGATCACGGGCGGCAGCGCGACGGTGCTGGACTCCAACATCACGGCGGCCGATCTGGGCAAGAACGTCACCACGACGTACGCGACCGGGGTCCGGATCAGGCCCGGCACGATGATCATCTCGGTCACCCCGGGCGTGAGCTTCGTGATGAGCCAGACGGCGCTCGGGACCACCAACGTGCAGCGCAACGGCGCGGTGATGAGCATCGCGCCGGCGGACTTCTCCAACCCGACGGCGCTGTTCAACAACATCTTCTGGGACAACGACGCGTATGACCCTGACCCAGTTCGGGCCGGGCGCAACGCTCGTCGACAACGGGTTCATCGACTTCGAGATCGCACGGGACGACAAACACCGCGGACACGTTCACGCCGCGGTTCTCCGACACTGACCAACGGCCAGATCCTCGGGCCGAACGGCGTCCTGCATGCGCTGCCCGCCGGCGCAGGGCAACACGATCGGCGCAGACCCGCTCTTCGTGACCCCGTTCATCCATCGAGCTCACGGTCGCCGGCTCGCGGCTCGACCCGCAGCAGGCAGCCGTAACGATCACCGGCGCAGGATCCGCCGGTCGGCCTCACCGGCGACTACCACCTGACCACGCCGGCGTTGATCGCCGGACTTGCCTCGGCGGTGCTCGATCGGGGCGTGCGGTGCAGCAACGCCTCGGCCACGGCACCGACGCTTACCGCCTGCACGAACGGAGGCATCCAGGCGCCGGGCGGCGGCCCGACGCCGCCGCTCCTGACGCCCGGCATCCAGGCCGCGGTCCCGGGCGACTTCGACAGCCAGTACCGCCCGCAGCGGCGCACGACCCGGACCACCCGTCCGTGGGATCTGGGCGCTGACGAGATCCCGGGCGTCCCGGCTGACGCTGCCATGAGTTCCGAAATGCGGTCAGCAAGCCCTACCGAGGTGGGCCAGATGCGATCCGAACCAGAGGTTTCCACCGCCGGGAGTTCCTGAAGGGCGTCGGTCTCGGCGCCGCGGGCACCGTCGCGGCGGGGGTCTGGGCGGCGGGCCAGCTTCGGTGGCTGCCTCCAGCCCGGGACTGCCGCCGCCGCCACCACCAACAAGCTCGCGCTGGCGGCCACCGACGGGTACATCACGCTGCCCGGCCGGGAGGGCAACCCGCTCTACATCTTCGGCTTCGTCCAGGTCGATCCGAGCCGCCACGGTCGCCAGCCTCATGTCGACCTACAAGGGCCACGCGCAGCACACCGCGCCGACCCTCGACGTGCTCCAGGAAGACGACATCAAGATCACCCTCACCGAACCTGGGCTTCGTGCAGCGGCCGGACCTCCCCGACTCGCACACGATCCACTGGCACGGCTTCGACGTCCCGACGCCGCTCAACGACGGCGTCCCGGAGGTGTCGGTGGCGGTCCCGATCGGCAAGCAGCTCACGTACTTCTACCGCCCGCACCGCGCGGGCACGTACATGTACCACTGCCACTGGGAGGACGTCGAGCACGTGCAGATGGGCATGACCGGCATCGTGTTCGTCCGCCGCGTGCAGGACGGCACGCCCAAGGTATTCGGCGGCAAGACGTACACGAAGTTCGCCTACAACGACGGCGACGGCTCGACCGGCTACGACCGCCACTTCGCGATCCTGCTCAACGAGGTCGACGAGCGCCAGCACGACGACGATCGCGACATCCAGGTGTTCATCCCGACCGACTACGACCCGCAGTGCTTCACGCTGAACGGCCGATGCTATCCGCAGACGGTGCTGCCGAACGACGTGGATGCGGTCGCTGCGGGACGTCGAGGATCTCCGGATCTTCACCGCCAACCCGACGACGGGTACGAACGACTACTCGCCAGCCCAATTCGGCGCTCATCCAGGTCAACCCGGAGAACGGGTGCTGCTCCGCCTGGCCAACCTCGGCTACACCATCGATGCCATGGAACTGCCGGGCATCCCGATGCACGTCATCGGCCAGGATGCGTCGTTGCTGCGCGACGGCAGCGGAGCGTCGGCGATCGACACCTCGTACTCGGACCGACACCATCTACATCGGCCCCGGCGAGGCTCGCGACGTGCTCTTCGATGCCCCCGCCTACATCGGCATCGGCGCCGGGTGGCTCCGACAGCAGAGGCAACTACAACGTCTACTACTTCAAGAACCGGGACTGGCGAAAGCTCTCGAACAACGGCCTCCCCGGGCCCGGTGGAATGATGACCGAGGTGCGGGTCTACCAGTCCGCGCTGCCCTCCCCAGACCGTCGTGAGCCAGACCTATGTCTGAGGCAGCTGACACCCGCGCGACGCGAAAGGAAGGCCAGGATGACGCTGCGAACTCGATGGCTCGGGCCGGCCGTCGCACTCGTCGTCGGCGCGACGCTGCTGGCCCCCTCGGCGGTCGGGGCGCTCGCCACCGGCGTACGCCGAACGATCGGCATGGTCTGCACGCCGGGCACGGTCTCGGGCACGACGCATACGTTCAACCTCGTGGCGAACACCGGCTACATCGGGACACCCGACGGCAACAGCGTCTTCATGTGGAGTTACGCCGATCGACGGCGACCCGAACTTCCCGACGTTCCAGTCACCCGGTCCGGTCCTCTGCGTCACGCAGGGCGAGACGGTGGTCGTCAACCTCCGCAACACGCTGCCGGAGGCGACCTCGATCGTCTTCCCCGGCCAGGACGCGCCGGTGACGGCGACGGGCGGCTCGCGCGGGCCTGCTGACCACCGAGGCGGCGTCACTGGGTGGCACGGTCGCGTACGCGTTCACCGCAGGCAAGCCCGGGACCTACATCTACGAGAGCGGCTCCGACGTCGTCGAAGCAGATCGAGATGGGCCTCTACGGCGCCCTGATCGTGCGACCGACCATCGGCGCCAATTTCGCCTACGACAGCACGACCCAGTTCGATCCGGCGCGGGAGTACATGCTGCTGCTCGCGGAGATCGACCCCGACCTGCACCACGCGGTCGAGACCGGCGGCACCTACGACTTCAACGCCGCTCCACAACCGCTACTTCACGATCAACGGCCGCGCGTTCCCGGACACCATCCAGGACAACGGCTCCGCGCTCTTCCCGAACCAGCCGTACGGCGCGCTGGTGCGGCTCCAGCCGTACGACGCCAGCACCAACCCCCAGCCGGCGCTGATCCGGATGCTCAACGTGGGCGCCGCTCAACCACCCGTTCCACCCGCACGGCAACCACGACCTCGAGATCGCCCAGGACGGACGGCTGCTGCTCAGCCCGAGCGGGAGCAGCGCCGCGACCGAGCACTTCGGCGAGACGATCGGCTCCGGCCAGACCCAGGACTTCCTGATGCGCTGGGACGACAACGACCACTGGGACCCGATCACCAACCCGCTGCCGGTCCCGCTGCCGAACTACCGCAACCTCGACTTCAAGGACGGCAACACCTGGTACAGCGGCAGCCCGTACCTCGGCTACAAGGGCACGCTGCCCGTCGGCGATCGACGTCGCAGAACATCTGCGGCGAGTGGTACTTCCCGCTTCCACAGCCACGCGCTCAACGAGTTCACCAACTACGACGAGGGCTTCGGCGGCATGGGCACCCTGCTGCGGGTCGATCCGGCGGGCGGCTGCTTCGCCGTCCCCGCCTCGGCGAACCTGGTCGGCGGGATCGCTCAAGAGCGGGTCGGTCACCGCGCTCGCGGTCGACGACACGACCTACTACCAGGTGAACCCGAGGACGACGACGCTCAGCGCCGCAGTGACGTCCACGACGGCGACCACGATGACGGTTGCGTCCACCTCGGGCCTGCCGACGGTGTTCCCGTACTACCTGGCGAACGCTCGACATCACGGCCGCATCGAACCAACGAGGTCGTCCGGGTCACCCGCGGTCGGGCACGGCGCTGGACGGTCACGCGTGCGCAGCTCGGCACCACGGCCGCACACCCATCGCGGCGGACGCACGGTCACCGACGCTGGCAAACCGACTGGTACGCGCGGCTTCACCGGCGTCGCGGCCGGCGCCTCGAACCTCAAGGTGACCTACAAGGGCAAGAACTGCGGCAGCACGACCGGCACGACGTGCGCCGCGCTGACCACCAACCAGCCGCTGCAGACGACCAAGATCTGCGACTGGACGATCGCGGGCGCGGCCGGCTGCTCGACGGCGACCTCGGCCGGCTGGGTCACGCTCCCAGCGCCGCAGAGCATCGCCGTCGGCTCGACGAACGTCTCCACGACCTGGACGCTCCCGGGTTCGGGAAGCCACTACATCGGCACCGGCGCCAGCAACGGCCAGGTGCGGGTGCTGATCCACACGCAGCGATGGACCGCGTCGAACCCGACCGCCTTCTCGACGTGGGGCAACTTCATGAAGCTCGTCTACGACGCGCCATGAGCAGCAGCGACGCGAAGGAGAGACCTGTGATGCCCACACCCGTGTTCAGGAAGGTGACGGCGCTGCTCGTGACCGTGTTGGTCACGGCGGGGCTCGGCCTGGCGAGTTCCTCGGTGGCTGCTGCCAGCGTGTCCATCAATCTCTGCGCCGTGCCGGGCAACTTCGCACCGCTGCCCACGACCGCGCCCGCCACCACGGTGCCGATCTGGGGGTTCGGGATCCCCTCGACACCCGGTGACTGCACCACGGCCACAGCGAGCCTGCCGGGCCCGCAGCTGGTGGTCAACGAGGGCGACACGGTGACGATCACCGTCACCGACGCGCTCCCGGCAGCCGCGGCGCCACTGCATTCGGTCACGTTCGAGGCGCCGGGCGTGACGTTCAACCCGGGTCCCAACACCGCCGCCGTGGGCGCCACGGTGAGCCTGACGCTTCACCGCGAGTGCCCCCGGCACGTACCTCTACCAGAGCAGCGGCGACGGGGGCCGCCAGGAGGCGATGGGCCTGTACGGCTTGCTGATCGTGCGGCCGGCCACCGCTGGGCAGGCCTACGACACGGCGACCTCGGCCTACGCCGTCGAGGCGCCGCTCGTACTGAGCGAGGTCGACCCTGCATTCAATGCCAACCCTGACACCGCCAACATGTACCACTACCTCGCGACCTACTGGCTCATCAACGGCAGGTCGTACCCCGACACGGCCGGCATCACCGCGACAGCGGGGCAAAAGGTATTGCTGCGTTACGTGAACGCGGGCTACGACAACACGAGCATGCTGCTGCTGGGGATGCATGAGCATGTCCTGGCACGCGACGCGCAGCTGCTCAACAACCCGCTCGACGCAGATGCCGAGACGATACCCGCCGGCGCGACGGAGGACGCCATCGCGACGATGCCGGCCACCGCTCCGCCGAGCACGAACGGCTTTCCCCTCGTCAACCGGCAGCTCCACGACACCAACGGTGCGCTCGCGGATCCCAACCGTTCGGGCGGCCAGGTGACCTTCATCCATCATCCCTGAGGCGTGTGACACCGTGAGCGAAGAGATCATCCAGGGCGCGGCTGGGACCACCCCGGCGCCGGCACCTCGCCGGCCCCGGGGACGGCCCCGGACCCGCCTGCTCGTGCTCATCGCCGGAGTCGCCGTGGCGGTGACCGGCATCGCCTACACCACGGCCATCATGAACCCGGGGACCGCGACGGACGTGGCCGGCCTGGTCGGCGACACGTCCTACCAGGACGCGGGGAACGCCATCCCGGCATCACTGCAGCGTCCGGTCGTGTCGGCCGCCGGGCTTGCCGATCGCCTCGGCATCCGCCTGGTCTACGTTGCCACGACGGGGGCCGGCGGCCTGCTCGACGTCCGGTTCCAGGTGCTGGATCCCGACAAGGCCGCGGCACTGCACGACGCGGCGACCCCGCCGGTCGTCATCGACGACTCGACCGGGGTCGTGGCCGACTCGCTCCTGATGGGCCACTCGCATACGGCGCCGTTCGATGCCGGCGTCGTCTACTACCTGATCTTCGAGAACCCGGGCAACATGGTGAAACGGGGAGGAACGGTCAGCGTTCTTCTCGGGAACACCGAAATCGACGGGGTCACCGTCCAGTGACGCTCTGACCGACGGGCGAGCGATCCGTCCTGATCACCCTCCGGCCCGACCGACTTCGGGCGATCGACTTCGGGCGTGAGTGCAGCGTCCGGCGGCCTCTGCGGCCGGACGACCGCCAGCCTCACCCGGGCGATGATTCGCAGGTTCTCCTGCATTCCTTCGCCCGGGTTGGGCGTGTGTGGGTGCCTTCGAAGGCCCGATGCCGCGGGTGAGCCGGGCGTACCGCGGCCGGGCAGCGCGGCCGCGCCGAGGTGATGGTCAGTGGTCGGCCTCGCCGCTCCCGCGGCCCACGATGTGCACCTCCAGGGTCGGCAGCCGCTCCATGAGCGTCTCGATCGGCGAGGACTTCAACCAGCGGTCGAGCGACCCGCGCGGCTGGTGGGCCATGATCAGGTGGGTGACCCGGCGTGACCGCACGATCTGCTCCAGGCCGGTCACGAGGTCGGGAGCCTCGCAGCGCACCACCTCCGCGCCCAGGTCCGCCGCGAATTCGAGGTTCTCCTTCAGGTCCCGGGCACGGTCGAACGGCAGCCGCGCGACGTCCGGCGTCTCGACCGCAACCGCCGCAAGCGAGGCCCTCAGCACGCTCGCGATGGTCGCACCGCGTCGCAGCGCCCGGCGGCTGACCGGTCGCTCATCGACGGCCACCAGGACGCGCTCGGTCACCGCCGGCATGCGGCGCAGTCCCTGGGTGGCAACGATGCCCTCCAGGTCCTCGTCGACCTTCTGCGTGACGAAGCGGAGCGACAGCTCGCGGAGCGCCGTCAGGTTCGGCTCCGTGAAGAAGCGATCCAGCGCGAGCCGGGCCCGGTCGGGCGGGTACACGTTTCCGTGCCTGATCCGCTGGCGGAGCGCGTGCGGGCTCATATCCACCAGTTCGACTTCGTCCGCCGACTCCAGCACGTCGTCGGGCAGTCGTTCGTTGACCGGCGCCCCGGTGATCGTCTCGACTGCGTCCGCCACCGACTCGAGGTGCTGCACGTTGCAGGTGCTGATGACGTCGATGCCGGCGTCCCGGATCAGCTCGACGTCCTCCCACCGCTTCGTCCGAGGTGAGCCCGGCACGTTGGTGTGCGCCAGCTCGTCGATGACCGCAACCTCGGGATGGCGGGCAATGACCGCAGCCGTGTCCATCTCCTCCACGATCACCCCGCGGTATTCGATGCGCAACCGCGGGATGATCTCGAGGCCGTCCAGCAGCTCGGCCGTCCGCGGCCGGCCGTGCGGCTCCACGAACCCGACGGCAATGTCGGTGCCGCGCTCGTGCCGCCGGTGCGCCTCTTCCAGCATCTTGAACGTCTTGCCGACCCCCGGGGCCATGCCGAGGTAGACGCGCAGCCGGCCACGACCCGTGTGCTGGCCGTCCGTCGTTCGCGCGAGCATCTCGTCGGCGGTCGGTCGCTCGGGTTCGGCCGGCGCGTGGGTCACTTCAGCAGCCCGTCAAGGTCGAGGTTCACCAGCAGGACGTTGACCGACGGTTCGCCGATGAAGCCCAGCAACGGCTGGTCCGTGTGCTTCGCGATGACGGCGCGCACGGCGTCCGGCGACATGTTGCGTGCCGCTGCCACGCGGGCCACCTGGTACTCGGCGGCCGCGGGGCTGATGTCGGGATCCAGGCCCGAGGCCGAGGACGTGACCAGGTCGACGGGGACGGGACCGCCTCCGTTGGCCTTCTGCATGGCGTCGACCGCGGCCGTCACGTTGTCGATGAGCTTCTGGTTCGTCGGCCCGAGGTTGGTGCCGGCGGAGGCCGTCCCGTCGTAGCCGGCGCCGGCGGCGGACGGCCGGCTCCAGAGATACTGCGGCTTATCGAACGCCTGGCCGATGAGGCTGGAGCCGATGACGCTGCCGTTGGCAGTGATGAACGAGCCGTTGGCCTGGGACGGGAACGCGACCTGGGCGATCGCGGTGACCGCCGCCGGGTAGGCCACGCCCGTGATGAGTGTGAGCATGATCAGGACGGCAATCGCCGGCCAGAGCTGCTGTCGAACGAAGGTACGCATGGTGGGTCCTCAGGCCAGGTGCAGCGCGGTGACGACGATGTCGATCAGCTTGATCCCGAGGAACGGAGCAATGATCCCTCCGAGGCCGTAGATCAGCAGGTTGCGCTGGAGCAGCTCGCTTGCAGGCGCCGCCCGGAAGGCAACGCCCCGGAGCGCCAGGGGGATGAGCGCCACGATGACCAGCGCGTTGAAGATGACCGCCGACAGGATGGCGCTCTGCGGTGTGGAGAGCCCCATGATGTTGAGCGCGTTCAGCTCGGGGTAGACAACGATGAACATGGCCGGGACGATGGCGAAGTACTTGGCCACGTCGTTGGCGATCGAGAACGTCGTGATGGAGCCGCGGGTGATCAGCAGCTGCTTGCCGATCGCGATGACCTCCAGCAGCTTCGTGGGGTCGGAGTCCAGGTCGACCATGTTGGCCGCCTCCTTGGCCGCCGACGTGCCGCTGTTCATGGCCAGTCCGACGTCCGCCTGGGCAAGCGCCGGGGCGTCGTTGGTGCCGTCGCCGGTCATCGCCACCAGGTGGCCTTCGGCCTGCTCGCTGCGGATGAAGCCGATCTTGTCCTCCGGCTTCGCCTCTGCGATGAAGTCGTCCACGCCCGCCTCGCGCGCGATCGTGGCGGCCGTGCGCGGGTTGTCGCCGGTGACCATGACAGTGCGAATGCCCATGCGGCGGAACTCGGCGAACCGCTCGACGAGCCCTTCCTTCACGGTGTCCTTGAGCTCGATCAGGCCCAGCACGTGGCCATCGCTCCGGATCGCCAGCGGCGTCGCACCCTGGTCGGCCAGCCGGTCCGTCAGCGCCAGGATCTCCGGCGGCATCTTCCCGTCGAGATCCTTCCCGATCGCATCGACGGCGCCCTTGAGCACGAGGACACCGGTGGCGGTCTTCACGCCGCTCGTGCGGGTCTCGGCCCGGAAGGGGATGTCCTCGGCGATGGCAGCGGCCATGCGCTCTACTCCGGCGTCGTCGCCGGTGCCGCCGGGACAGTCGAGCTCGGCAAGCCGCTTGCGAGCCAGCTCGACGATCGAGCGACCCTCGGGGGTCTCGTCGTGGACGGAGGCGACGAGGGCGGCGGTCAGCGCGTCCTCCTCGGGAACTCCGGGCGCCGGCGTGATGGACGCCGCCAGGCGGTTGCCGTAGGTGATCGTGCCGGTCTTGTCGAGCAGGATCACGTCAACGTCGCCGGATGCCTCCACCGCGCGGCCGCTCATGGCAAGCACGTTGAAGCGGGCCACGCGGTCCATCCCCGCGATGCCGATGGCGGAGAGCAGTCCGCCGATCGTGGTCGGGATCAGGCAGACCAGTAGCGCCACCAGCGCGACCGTGTCGACGGTGGTGCCGGCGTACAGGCCGAACGGCCGGATGGTGACCGTGGCCAGCAGGAAGACGAGCGTCAGGCCCGCCAGCAGGATCGAGAGGGCGATCTCGTTGGGGGTTCGCAGGCGCCTGGCGCCCTCGACCAGGGCGATCATGCGATCGAGGAACGTCTCGCCCGGATCGGCGGTGATCTGCACGACGAGGTGGTCGCTGGTGAGGGTCGTGCCGCCGGTCACGCTCGAGCGGATGTCGGTGCCCGGCTCCTTGAGGACCGGCGCCAATTCCCCGGTGATGGCCGACTCGTTGACGAAGGCGACTCCCTCGATGACATCCCCGTCACCGGGGATGTTCTCGCCGGCATCGACCACCACGACGTCACCCCTCCGCAGCTCCGAGGAGCCGACGTCCTCGACCGTCCCGTCGGGGAGGCGTCGATGTGCAGTCGTAACGGAGCGCGCCCGACGGAGCGACGCGGCCTGCGCCCGTCCGCGAGCCTCGGCCACCGCTTCCGCGTACGTGGCAAACAGCACCGTGAACCACAGCCAGGCGGCGATCTGGACCTGGAAACCCAGGCCAGAGGCGCCCGCCACGGGCTCGACACCGGTGAGGTTGGCGACCGCGATCAGCGTGACGAGCGCTGCCGTGATCTCGACGACGAACATGACCGGGTTCTTGATCAGCATGCGCGGGTCGAGCTTGCGAATCGACTGGGGCAGCGCTGCCTTCAGGAGGTCGGGGTCGAGGATGCCGCGCGGCCGGGGTGCGCCGCCGGAGGGGGAGGCGGCGCGACCCCAGCGCTGGAAACGGCGAGTGCCGCGGGACAGGTCGATCGAAAGGTTGATGCTCATGGCTTCAGAAGGTCTTTCCGGCGTTCTGGAGGAGCTGCTCGACGATGGGTCCCAGCGCGAGGGCGGGGAAGAACGTCAGCGCACCCACGATGATGATCACCCCGATGAGCAGGACGGTGAACAGCGGCCCGGTGGTGGGGAACGTCCCCAGGGACTCGGCCACGCGGCGCTTGGCGCCCATCGAACCGGCGATGGCCAGGATCGGCACGATCATCCCGAACCGGCCGATGAGCATGGCGAACGCACCGGTGATGTTGTAGAAGGGCGTGTTGCCCGTCAGGCCGGCGAATGCGGAGCCGTTGTTGCCCGTCTGGCTGCTGAAGGCGTAGAGGATCTCGGAGAAGCCGTGGGGTCCCGGGTTGAGCGGCCCCGCGAGGCCCTCCTTGGTGACCGACCCGAGGGCCGAGAAGCCGAGGATGCTGGCGCCGAGCACGAGCACGGTGACCATCGCCATCTTCATCTCGTAGCTCTCGATCTTCTTGCCGAGGTACTCGGGCGTGCGCCCGACCATCAGGCCGGCGATGAAGACCGAGAGGATCGCGCCGATCACCAGCATGCCGTAGAGCCCCGCCCCGATCCCGCCGGGGGTGATCTCGCCGAGCTCCATGTTGAACAGGGGCACGAGGCCGGCAAGCGGCTGGAAGCTGTCGTGCCAGGCGTTGATCGCCCCGGTGCTGGTACTCGTCGTGGCGGCCGCGAAGAGGCCGCCCACACCCGCCCCGAACCGGGTCTCCTTGCCCTCCATGTTGCCCAGCGCCTGGTTCACCGTCGAGGGGAAGAGCGGGTTGCCGGCGGCCTCGTAGTGCATCGCGACGACCGCCCCGGCGACCATCACGATCGCCATGGCCCCGAAGATCGTCCAGCCCTGCCGCTGGCTGCCGGCCATGCGTCCGAATGTCCAGGTGAGCGCGAAGGGGGTGACCAGGAGCAGGAAGATCTCCAGCCAGTTCGTGAAGCCGGTCGGGCTCTCGAAGGGGTGTGCGGAGTTCGCGTTCATGAACCCGCCGCCGTTGTTGCCGAGTTCCTTGATCGCCTCCTGGCTGGCGACAGGGCCGATCGAGATGGTCTGCTGCGCACCCTGGAGCGTCGTGACGGTGCTCGGAGCGTTGAACGTCTGCGGGACGCCCTGCCAGACCAGGATGATGGCTGCCACAAAGGCGATCGGCACGAGGATGTACAGGACGCTGCGGGTCATGTCGACCCAGAAGTTCCCGATGGTCTTCGAGCCGCGGCGGACCAGCCCGCGCACGAGCGCAATGGCGATCACGAGGCCCATCGCGGCGGAGGTGAAGTTCCGCACCGCCAACCCGGCGAACTGGATCAGGTTGCTTGCGCCGGTCTCACCGGAGTAGTTCTGCCAGTTGGTGTTGGTCTCGAAGCTCACCGAGGTGTTGAGCGCGAGGTCGGGCGACTGTGCTGCGGCGCCGGACGGGTTGAACGGCAGAGAGTTCTGGAGGCGCAGCATCACGTAGAGGACGACGATGGAGACGGCAGCGAAGAGCAGCACGGACACGGTGTAGCTCTTCCATCCCTGCTCGGCGGTTGCGTCGACGCCCGACACGCGGTAGATGACGCGTTCGACCGGCCGCATGACGGGGCTGAGGAATGTGCGCTCGCCTTCCAGCACCCTGGCGATGTAGGTGCCGAGCAGCGGCGTCGCGATCAGGATCGCGGCGCCCAACGACACGAGCGTCAGGAAGTCGGCAATCGGCATCGATCAGAAGTCCTCGGGGCGCAGCAGCGCCCAGAAGAGGTAGAGGAAGACGAAGGCCACGGCGAGGCCGGTGACCAGCTCGATGATGTTCACGTCAGCGAACGCGGTCGCAGAGGACCAGGTAGCCGGCGAATGCGACGGCACACCCGATCGCAATGAGAAGAATCCCGAAATCGGTCATGTCGGCTCCTCGAGAGTTGGGGCGGGCGCGGTGAGACGCTCGACCACGGACATCAGGGTTTCGAGCGAGAACGGCTTCGGCAGGTAGCCGGCCGCACCGTGTTCCCGGAGCCGCCGCGGACTTACGGTCGTCGCGGAGGCCACGACAACCGGCGGCGATCCGGCACCGGACAGGCTCCGGCTCCGCATCAGCGACCAGCCGGTGTCACCCGGGAGGTTCACGTCGAGGATGACGAGGGCGGGCCGCAGGCCCCGATCGAGCAGTTCGGTGGCCTCCTCGGCCGAACCGGCGACCCGCAGGTCGTAGCCGTGTGCGTCGAGGTACCGATCGAGGATGTCCGCCAGGGTGCCGTCATCCTCGACGAGCAGGACGGGCCCGACGTTCATCGGGTGAGATGCCACCCGCCGGCCCGAGCCACCTCACGGGCGCGACGCACTTCGCCGGCCTGCGGCGCGTCGTCTGCCCGAGGCACCCCGCCGGCCGGCGGCGTCTCGCCCTGACGCTCGCGGTCCCCCGGCGACCCGTCGCGCGCCTCGACGCAGATGTCGCAACCTGACTCGTCGGCATTCCAGAGCGCCCGGATCTCGACGTCATCCTCCTGGGCGAGCCTGCGGACCTGCGGAAGGAGTTGCTCGCCGAACAGCAGACCGCCGACGGTGACACGCCGGGATCCGTGCGTCGCCACGAGTGCGATCGCGCCCCGGACGAGGGTCAGCTCATGCGCGATCCGCTGGCGCGCGGGGACGTTGAGGACGGGGGTTGCGGTCCCGGACGGCATTGGTTCCATGCCCACAGCGTCGTCCCTGCCTCCAAGGGAAAATGCGGCCGGCAGCGCTCGCGACGCTCAAGAACGGCTCAAGGCCACGGCCGGTGACGGCACCGTGGGTCTCCCGCCCGTCAGTGCTCCGGCAGGTCGATCCGGTACCCGACACCGGGCTCCGCAACGATCAGGCCGTCCAGCGTCCCCTCTGGGTCCGCCTCGGCGAGCTTCCGGCGGATCTGGCTGACATACACGTGGACGTAGTGTGCCTCGCCCGAGTACGCCGTCCCCCACACCGTGCGCAGCAGCCGGCCGCGGGTGACGACGCGACCCGCGTGCGAGACCAGCACCTTGAGCAGTTCGAACTCGCGGGGCGTCAGCGAGACGGGACGGTCGTGGACCCGGATCTCGTGGCGCCCCGGGTCGAGGCTCAGCGCACCCACCCGTACGATCCCCATCTCGTCGGCCGCCGGGCCGGCCGCTCGCCGGAGCACCGCGCGCATGCGAGCGTGCAGTTCCCCCATGCCGAAGGGCTTGGTGACGTAGTCGTCCGCGCCCAGCTCGAGCGCCTCGATCTTGTCACGCTCCTTGTCCCGTGCCGAGATGATGAGGATGGGCGTCGTTCCCTCGCGCCGCAGCCGGCGGACGACCGTGGTCCCGTCGAGATCCGGCAGGCCGAGGTCGAGGAGGACCAGGTCCGGTCTGTGGCCCTCCCAGGCGCGCAGCGCCGCGCTCCCGGTGGCGGCCTCTTCGACGCGATAGCCGTGCGCGGCGAGATCCCGGGCGATCGAACGTCGAGTCTCGGGATCGTCCTCGACGAGCAGAACCACGGCGCCGCCGGCCGGTACGTGCTGCGCCATGTCAGTGAGGCTGCGCAGGGTGGGCCGCACCCGCGGCCGCGGCGGCCGCAGGGTCGCCGACGCGGGCAATGGCCCCGACCCCGCTCGGGAGAGCCGAAGGCCCGTCCTCCGTACCCGGACCCGGGGCTGCCCTCGGAAGGTCGATGTCGAGGGCGAGCCCGCCCAGCTGGCTCCTGCGAGCCGTAACGTTGCCGTCCATCGTCTCCACGAGCCCGCGGACGACGGACAGTCCGACGCCCGTACCGCGCCGCGGGCCCTCGCCGCGACGCGGCACCCGGAAGAATTTCACGAAAAGCTGCGATAACGCGTCGTCCGGCACGCCCTCGCCGCCGTCCTCGATCGTCAGGCGGATCCGTGGCGTTCCGGTCAACTCCTTTGCCGAGATGCGGATCGGCGCACCGGGCTTCGTGTATTTCATGGCATTCTCGATCGCGTTGGTCAGGATCTGGTCCATGAACGTGGGATCGACCAGGACGAGCGGCAGGTCCAGGGGGATCGCAACGTCCAGGTGTCGTTGGTCGACGCCTCGGCCAAGCCGGCGAAGCGTCGTCCGCACAAGGTCCTCCAGCGGGTAGGGCTCGGCGTCCGCGCGAAGCCCACCGGCCTCGATGCGGCTCATGTCGAGCAGGTTTGTCACCAGTCGGTTCAGGCGCTCGGCTTCGAGGTCGATCGTTCCGGCCGCCTGGCGGCGTTCCTCCGCCGACCAGGAAAGGTCGGGGTCCATGAGGCTGCCGGCGGCGGCCCGGATCGACGCAAGCGGGGTCCGCAGGTCGTGCGACACGGAGTCGAGGAGCGCGGTCTTCAGCGCGTCGCTGCGGCGGGCAAGCTCCGCGCTGGTGGCCTCGTCACGCAGCCGGTCCTGCTCGACCGCCTGCCCGATCTGGTCGGCCGCGGCGGCGAGCATTCGGGTCTCCTCTCGACGGCGCTCGATCCGCGCGGGGACGGAGTGCCCATAGGCCGCCGAGCGTCCGGCCGCTCGCCTCGATGGGTATCCGATACGCGTCAACCGCGCTACCGGGGGTCGGGCCGAACCCCGGTCGGGCGCGCGCAGCGGGGTCATGGACGCGAACCCATGTCGCTGGCGCGTCGCCCGGCATCCTCCTGAGCACGAAATACGTGGCGGGCCTCGAGAACGGTTCCCCCGGGTCGCTGTCTGCCGTGACGCGCTCGACGGCACCATCGGGCGCGAGGGACACCCGCAGCCGCATCGTCGGCGCATCCTGGTGCAGGGTATCGACGATGGAGTTGAGCGCGACGGCCGTGTTTGCCCGCGTGGCCAGGGCGCGGCTGACGCGGAAGAGGAACCGGGCCTCACGCTCGCGAATCTCCGCGGATTGGGCACGGTTCCGCTGGCCTGCGGCGAGTTGGCCGACCACCATTCCGATCACCAACAGGAGAATGAGGTTCACCCATTCGTCCGGATCGGAGACGGTGAAGGTATGGATCGGCGGGATGAATTGGTAGTCGTACAGCAGGAACGCGCCCACAGCCGTGGCTGCGGCGGCGACCGTGCCGAACGCGACCGCGACGACGACGACGGCGAGCAGGTAGACGGACGATGCGTTCGGGACGCCGACGTTGTCCTGCAGTACGGCGACGAGCAGCGACGTCAGCGCCAGGCTCGCGATCACCGTGGCAATCTCGACGACTGTCCCGCGGTGGTCGGTTATCGGCTGCAACTTCATGCCGGCATCGTATGCCTCCCTGCGAACGACGTTCCGATGCCGGACGCGGGGACGGGCCACGATTTCTTGAGCGATCCTTGAGCGCCACGCGCCGGCAGGTGCGCCTGGCTGCTTGGGAGGTGCGGCTACCGTCGGCAGTGCCGATCCGAGGTCGGGCCGTGTGTCCATGCCCGGCGAGCACGCACGAAACCGCCGGGAGCCGTTTACGAAGTGACAGTGCCAGGTCCGGTGAAGGCATACCGGCCACGCTCGCTCGCGAACCCTGGAGCGATCGATCCGGGCTCGGACCGGGTCGGTGGTGACTGGGCGCCGACCCGACGTCTCGTGCACGAGGTCCGGCCCCGTGCAGCCGGCCGGATCGTGATTCGGCCCCCGGGGCGGCAGCACAGTGACGGTCCCCATCCACCCGCTCAGCGGTCGCAAGCCGGGCGACCGTCGCGTCCGCGTCAATCGACCCAAGGCCCGGTACTTCCGCTACACCGCGCCGGGCACCTTCTCCGCCAAGCTCTCCGCCGATGAACCGAGAACCCCGCTCGGGCGCCGCATCAACTCGGCTCGCCGCGTCTTCTTCGGCCGCCCGCTCGCCTCCGAGGAGGAGCTGGGGGAGCGCCTGCCGAAGTGGAAGGCGCTGCCGATGTTCTCGTCGGACGTCATGTCGTCGGTCGCCTACGCGAGCGAGGCGAGCCTGTTCACGCTGCTGGCCGCAGGCTCGGTTGCGGTCGGCGCCCTGATGCCGATCTCCATCCTGATCGTGCTGCTCCTCATCGTCGTGACGTTCAGCTATCGCCAGACGATCCGCGCGTACCCCAACGGTGGCGGCAGCTACATCGTGGCTCGTGCCAATCTCGGCGTCCTTCCCGGCCTGATCGCCGGGGCCTCACTCCTCGTTGACTACGTCCTCACCGTCGCCGTGTCGGTTTCCGGCGGTGTCTACAACCTCGCGTCCGCGTTGACGTTCCTGCAGGGCTACGAGGTGCCGCTGATCGTGGCGAGCATCCTGCTCGTCATGGTCGTCGAACCTGCGCGGCACGCGCGAGAGCGGCACGATCTTCGCCTGCCCACGTACATCTTCCTCGGCAGCATGCTGCTCATGATCGGGCTGCGGAAATCCTTCGTACGGCCCTCGGCGATCCACCGCAGGCACCGTACGACCCGTCGTACCAGGTGGCGGCCGTCGAGAGCATGAGCCTGTTCCTCCTCATGCGCGCCTTCGCCGACGGCTGCTCGGCCATGACGGGCACCGAGGCCGTGGCGAACGGCGTGCCGGCCTTCAAGCCCGTCGAGTGGAAGAACGCCCAAAAGACGATGCTGGTGATGGCGGCATTCCTGGGAACGATGTTCCTGGGGATGAGCTACCTCGTGGGAGTGACCGGAGCCCACCCCTCGCCGAACGGCGATTCCGTGCTGAGCCAGATCGCCGCCGCCGTCTTCTATGGACGGACGCCGCTGTACTACATCCTGATCTTCGCCACGATGGGCATCCTGATCCTGGCGGCCCAGACGAGCTTCGCCGACTTCCCGCGTGTCGTCCATCCTCGCGCGTGACGGCTTCTTCCCGCGCCAGTTCGCCTATCGCGGAGAACGGCTCGCCTTCAACGCCGGGATCATGGCGCTGGCGTTCGTGTCGATCCTCCTCGTGGTCGCCTTCGGCGGGAACGTGAACAACCTGATCCCGCTCTACGCCATCGGCGTCTTCACGTCGTTCACCCTGTCACAGTCGGGCATGGTCCGGCACTGGATGACCGAGCGCGGGCCCGGATGGCGGCGCTCGGCGACGATCAACGGCATCGGCGCAGTGGTGACCGGCATCGTCGTCGTCGTGCTCGCGGTTGCCAAGTTCTCCCTCGGTGCGTGGATCGTGCTCGTGATCGTGCCGGTCCTCGTCGCGATCATGCTGTTCATCAAGCGCGCCTACCGGGCCGAGGAACACGTACTCGCCGTGCGACCCGACATCGTGATCGGCGGACCGCGCCGCCGGCAGCGCGTCGTGGTGGCCGCGCCGACTCTCACGCGGGCCGTGATCCAGGCCGTCAAGGTGGGGCGGACCATGGCTCGTGACGTGGAGCTCGTCCACGTCACCGCCGATCTCGAATCCGGCGAGCGCTTCCGCGAGCGGGTGGCGAAGCAGATGCCGGATGTCGGGGTCGTGGTCGTGGAGTCCCCATACCGCTCGCTCGTCCGTCCGTTCGTGCGGTACCTGGAGACGTCCGTGGAGGAGGATCCCGACGCCGTGGTGATCGTGCTGCTGCCGGAGAACCTGCCGCGCCACTGGTGGGAGCGGATCCTCTACAACCAGAACGTCTACCGGATCCGAGACGCACTCGTTGGACGGCCGGAGATCGTCGTGCTGGACGTGCCCTACCGGCGCAACAATTCGAAGCGCTGGGGGGAGGTGCTCCCTGGGGCGGAGCGGCCCGGGTCCGTCTCCCTGGAATGAAAACGCCGGCGCCCGCCCCCGTGGGTGTCGAGCGCCGGCAGGTAAGAGACGTCAGTCGTCGTTCTTGATCGTTCCAGTCGCGCTGCCGGCCCAGATCGGCGCGCCGTGCGCGTCGCTGAGATTGACGTAGAAGTGCTCGGTCGGCTCGACGACCGTGTCGCCCTTCACGGTGACCGACACGATCACCGATGAGTGCCCGGCCGCAATGGTGACGGTGCCGCTCCTTGCGACATAGTCGCTCGGCGCCCTGGCCGTCCCGTTGGCAGTCGCGTGGTGGACCGTGACCGCCGTGCTCATGGTCGCCGAGAGGTAGATCTTGAAGCTGATATGCCGCGTGCCGGAGTCGCCTTCCGTGACGCTCCCGCCGGAGATGTTCACGGTGACGGGCTCGAAGTTCCAGGTCACATCGGCGTTCGTGACGCCGCCGAAGGCGATGCGGAACTTGTCGAACGCGACCCACTGGTTGCCTGCGCTCGTCGTCCCACCGAGCGTGAGGATGGCGTCGATCACTCGCGTGCCGGGGTGTGCGGCCTCGAACTCGGTCGGCGAGATGGACCAGCCGCTCGTGTCGGCGAGCGTGTCGTGCGAGACCCATGAGCCCCGCGTCTTGCCGAGGTTGTAGGTGATCTTGGTGTACAGGTAGTTCGGGGTCTCGAGGTAGAGCTGCAGCTTCGGTGCCACGTTGGCCGGCCGATCGGCGGGCAGGTAGTCAGAGACGGACAGCTTCAGCATCTTGGACAGCAGCGGCTTCGTCAGCGGCAGGACAAGGCTGCGCACCGTGCGGCCCTCGGACCCGAGCTGGAGCTTGATGCTCCCGAGGCCCATGGGCGGGTGAGGGGGCCCGGAGGTGAATCCCCACGACCCGGTGGCCGTGCAGGAACTGCCCGGGGCATGGCACGACGCGGTCGGGACCCAGTTCCGCATGTGGCCCGGCCGGGTGAGGGCGGTGTAGTGCGGCACCGCAAGCGCCGCGCTCGGCACTGCGAGCAGGATCACGACTCCGATCGCCAATCCGCCGGCCATGATCCGGCGGCGGGCGCGAGAGAAGACCTGGGCGACCATCGCGTCGACCCTCCGTTGCACGCTTCGACGGGCTGATGATGTGGCAGGCGGTTGCCGCGCCGCGCTGCTGGGCGCCCGCGGCAGGACCCCTCTTGTTCCCCGCAAGCCTACCCCGTTCGAGTGCGGAGATCTACGGCTCCGTGCAAGGCGCTCGGCGTCCGAGGTCAATTGTTCGCATGCCGCATGGTCGCGTGCCCGGCGACGGAATGGGGCACCGGCGCGATCAGGTCGGCCAGCGACGCGAAGACGCTGTCGGCGCCGTCCGGCCCGATCGACGGATCGGACGGGATCGCGATGCACGCGAGGCCGGCGGCCCGCGCCGCTGCCACCCCGGTCGGCGAGTCCTCGACCGCGACCGACGCTCGCGGTTCAACTCCGAGCCTGGCACAGGAGATGCGGTAGAGGTCGGGCTGGGGCTTGGGCGCGCCGTCGTCGCCGGAGACGATGCTGTCGAAACTGCCGGCGAGCCCCGCCAGGTCGAGGATCAGGTCCACGAGGACGCGCCGCGTGTTGGAGGCGAGCCCGAACGGGACGCTGCCGTGCAGCGCGGCGACCAGTTCGCGGCCGCCGGGGCGCACACTCACGCCCTGCTTGAACAGTCCGGTGACGATCTCGTGGTAGTCGTCGCGGATCGCCGGTTCAGCCTCCGGTCCGAGCCCGAAGCGGCGCGCGAACACCTGCGCCGTGTACTCCTCCGAGGCCCCGAAGACCGCCCGATGGTCCTCCATCGCAAAGTCGATCCCGCGAGCGGCGAACAGGCGCTGCTTCGCGGCGAGCCAGATCGTCTCCGTCTCGACCAGCAGGCCGTCGAGGTCGAGGACGACGGCGGCGAACGGCCCGGGCAGCCAGCCGCAGGCGGGCATCCTGAGCGCTTCGAGGATCGTTTGGGCGATCGCGGCCGGTGTCCGATCGTCCACGTCGACGACGAGGGAGGCCGCCTCCGCGTAGAACGGTGCCCGGTCGGTCGCCTGCTCCGCGAGCCACGCGGGCATGTCGGCGGCACGGCGACGCAGCCCGGCGTCGTCCCGGCCCGGACCGTCAAGGACTCGACGGACGAGCGTCTCGGGGCGGGCGCGGAGCCAGACGACGAACCCGGCAGTCTGCATCTCGGCGCGCGCGGCGGGATCCAGGATGGAACCGGCCGCGACGCCGATCACGGCATCGACCCTCCGGCGCGAGTGCCCGGTCATCGCGAGCGCGGCATCCAGCGTTGCGGTCTCGGCGCTCCGGAGCGCAGCGGGCCCGTCCCTGCCGATGATCTGGACGGCCTCCCGGCCGGTGCGCGCCTGAAGGAGCGAGTCGTTGTCGATGTAGCGGGCGCCGAGGCGGCTGGCGAGCAGCGTTCCGATGGTGGACTTGCCGCTCCCCATCATCCCGATGAGCAGGACGCGGGCGGGGTGCGGACCTGTGGTCGGGATGGTCATGGGCCGGAGTCTACGGGGCAGGGCGATGGGGCGCCGAGAACGCCGGGGGGAGTGGAGTGGCGCGCCGCGGCGGTCGGGCACCACGCGGCTCCATCGTGCGGGACATCGCGGCCCCGCGGGCGGCGTCGCCCGGCGGGCACTACGATGCCGTGCAAGTGACAGCTCGGAGTTCATCGATCGGTAGAACCCGCATGCCGGGCGTTCGCGGCGCCGTCTTCGGCCTCGCAGGGATGCTGCTGATCGCGGCCACCGGGTGCTCGGGCGGCAGCGGCAGCGGCAGTCCCGTGCCGGGCGCCGCGTCCGATCCCCCACCGGGGCAGGTCGAATTCGGGGCCAGCTTCGACAGCACGGACGGCATTCTCCACGGCACCCTTGCCTCCGCGCGCGTCGGCCAGAGCGTGAGCTTCCTTGCCACGTTCAGCCAGTCCCTGCCGGAGGGACCGCTGCTGCTCGGCCTCGGCCTGAACGGCGAGATCCTCAACATCCAACCGATCGACATCCCGCATCCGCCGTGGATCCAGTACGGCGGCGACCTGCCCGCGGCCGCGATGACGCAGCCCGGCAAGCTGGCGCTGGTCTTCACGGACTCGTCGGGGAATCAGCTTGCGGTGGGCGTGCTGACGATCCTGCCCTGAGCCGGTCGGCAAGGTTGGCGCCGCCGGCGGCCAACCTGACCGGCCTCGGGCACGCCCCCCGGCGTGCGGGCGGCCAATTCCTGACCGGCCTCGCACACCCCCCTTGGCGTGCGCCCGTTCCCGGGGCCGGTTGCACAGACGCCTGCGCCGGGCAGTTTCACCGCCTGGTGAGGAACGCACGGTCGGTCCAGGGCGGCTCGGCCTCGAACGCCTGCCGATGCGCCATGGCGAAGGGCGCCTGCCGGCGCAGATGGAATGGCCCTGCCGCGGATGTTGTGGGCCCGCCGCCTGCCGGTCACCGGTGCTGCGACGTTGGCCGGGAATTGACGACGGGTCGGTTGGCACCTCGTCGGTTCTTGCCCGTGGAGCACGACTGGGAGCCGTTCCGGGGCCGTTCCGGGCCGTTCCGGCGTTCAGGGGCGTTTCATGCCGGATCGGCGGCTCGATCCTCACCGGTACGTGCGTGCAGGGCACGAATCCGAGAGATCCCGGCCCCGGAACGGGCGTCGGCGCGCCGATCCCCTCTGACTCATTCGCGTGGCGCAAGAACCTGGGAGGCCGCCTCCTGCCTACCGCCCGAACCCCAGCATGTGACCCAGGCTGTCGAGGCCGAGCAGCAGGAGGCCGGCCGCCACGGCCCAGAGCACGGCGGCACGACGCCGTGAGTTGGCCAGGTCGCCGAGCAGGCGTCGGTCGCTGGAGAGCTTGATCACGAACGCCAGCGGGATCGCCAGGACGACGACGTTCAGGATCATCGCTCCCACGACCAGTTGGCCCAGGCTCGGCGCGAGCAGGACGAGGACCGCCGCAGGGACCACCTCGACCACGTACACGGCGTAGAAACCCGGGGCGCGACGAACCGACAGGTTGAGGCTGTGCGGCCATCCGAGCAGCTCGCTCCACGCCCAGGCGGCCGACAGCGAGATCACGACCGCCGCCAGCAGCCCCGCCCCGATCAGGCCGATCGCGATGACGACCCCCGGTGTCCCGCTCGCCAGCCGCGCCAGGCCCTCGGGGAGTGCCGCAAGACCCGATGTCGCGCCGCCGACCGCGTTTCCCGGCAGCGCCATCGCGGCCGCCGCGACGACGACGATCGCGCCCATCAGCAACTGGCTCGCCGTCGCGCCGATCAGCGTTTCCTGGCGGGTCGCAGCAAGGTCGTCCCGGCCGAGGCCCTTATCGGCGCTCGCCGCCTGCTGGTAGTAGAGCATCCACGGCATCACGCAGGCCCCGATCAGCGCGACGATCAGCTCCCGGTATGACGCGTTGCCGAGGGGCTGGAGTGGGGACAGGCCGCCGAGCACCGCGCCCGGATCGGGATGATTGCCGACCGCCAGCGCCAGGAACCCGAAGAGCGTCAGCGACAGCGCGATCGTGATGATCTCGAATCGCCGGTAGCTGCCCGTGAGCACCCAGATCGAATGCAGTACGAGCGCGGCGCCGATCGCGACCCCCGGCCCGATCCCCAGGATCTGTGCCCCGAGTGCGATCCCGGCGAACTCCGCGACGTAGGCCACCAGGTCGACGGCCAGCATCGAGACAACGGCGATCGCGGCCCATCCGAACCCATAGTGTTCCCGCACCAGCTCGGCGTGGCCCCGTCCCGTCACGATCCCCAGCCGGGCGGTCATCTCCTGGACCAGGTACAGGATCGGGATCAGGGCGAGGATCGGGAGCAGCGACGCGTACGCGAACTCGCTGCCGGCCTTGCCGGCGGTGATGATGCTGGGAGCGTCGACGTCGGCGAGCATCACGATCCAGGCCGGTCCGACGACGCGCAGCAACCGCCGGAGTCGCAGCGACCGAGCGAGGCCGAGGAGCGGTTCGGGCGCCGTTATCGCGGTCACGGCGAAACCCTAGTCAGCGACTCGGAATTGCGGCAAGGGCCATTCGGCACGGCCGATGGGCCCACGATGGAGCTGCCGACCACCTACCCTTGGGGCTGCCCGACCCGGTCGGGAACAGCGCGCTCAGACAACGCGGCCGGCGCGTGCCCGGTGACCCGGCGCGTGCTCGGCGCGTGCCCGGTGGCCCGGTCCGCGAGGCATGGATGTACGCTCGTTCAAGAGCGAGCGCAGTACCGGAATGGCAATCGAAAAGGAGGCTCGTCGTGGCGGATCCCGAGGTGCGGCCGAAGCCTGGGCCGGCTCTCGATGGCATGCGAGTCGTCGTTCTCGTCGCGGAGGGCGTCGAAGACCTGGAGTACTGGGTCACCGTGATGCGCTTGCGCGAAGCGGGCGCGACCGTGACGTCCGTCGGGACATCGCTCGACACGGTGCGTGGCAAGAACGGGCTGGCGGCCCGCGCGGACGTCCTGGCCCGCGACGTCGACCCGGCGACGGTCGACGGGCTGGTCATCCCGGGCGGCTGGGCACCCGACAAGCTGCGCCGTTATCCGCAGATCACCGGGCTGGTGAACGCGGTCCACGAGGCTGGCAGGCCGATCGGCATCATCTGCCACGGTGGGCTCGTCGCGATCTCCGCCCGGATCATCGGGGACGGGCATCCGGCGACGGGATCGCTGGGCATCCGCGACGACCTCGTCAACGCCGGCGCGCGCTGGGTCGACGAACCGGCGTTCCGCGACGGGAACCTCGTCTGGGGCCGCGTGGTCGACGACATCCCCGACTTCGAGCGGGAGCTTGTGGCCCTGTTCGCGGAGCACCACGCCGGCTGAGGTCGTGCCGTCGCTCGGCCCGGAGTCGGGCCTCTGTTCGCAACGCGGGCCTGCCCGCGTCAGGGCGCCAGGTGGCGGATTCGATCGAGGGGCTCGCCACGCGGTCGACCCTCCGCGCAAACAGCCCAGCCGAGGAGCGCGGGGCGTGGCCCGAACAGCGCGATGCCACCAGATGGAGGATGCGCTCGCCGCCCGGACCTCAGCCGGCGCCTGCTCCGCCGAGAGTTTTCCGCCGTCAGACCCGGGAGCCGATCTTTCGTTCGGTCCCCGCCATGAGCCGCTGGATGTTGTCGGCGTGGAAGTACCAGATGAGCACCGGTCCGCCGATCGCGTAGATGAGGTTCACCGGCGACAGGCCCTGGGCGAGGATCACGCTGACGAGGATGACGCCGGCGAGTGCCGACCCGATCAGCGACCCGAGCGAGGAGTACCGCGTCAGCAGGACCACGGCGAAGAAGACCGGGACGACCAGCAGTGCGGTCAGCAGCCCGATCGGCCACAGGAGCGCGATGAGTGCGCCGAACGCCGGCGAGACCCCACGACCCCCGTGGAAGCCGATGTAGATGGACCGGCTGTGCCCGATGACCACCGTGAGCGCACAGATGGCGACGACCAGCAGGCTTGCGTTCAGCGCCATCGGGATCAGGACGGCGACCGTGCCCTTGAGCAGGTCGAGCAGGCCGGCCACCACGGCGACCCTGGGGCCCATCGCGCGCAGGACGTTGGCCCCGCCCGTGCGGCCGCTGCCCAGCGTTCTCGGATCGGGCCCGCCGACGGCCCGGGCCATCACCACGCCGAACGGGATCGCACCGATCAGGTATGCGGCGACGATCGAACCGACTGCGACGGCCGCGCTGGTGAGATCCATCGCCCGAGTGTATATCCGTGGTTCCGGCGCCTCGCGAGGCCGGCGACGCAGGCGCGGGCGCGTCGCCGACGGCTCGGGCTCAGGCCGCCACGCCCGGCTGCGGCCCATTGCGTCCGTGACCGTCTCGGCGCCGTCCCCCGACGTCGCGGTTCAGGTCGCGACAGCGGTCAGCAGGCGATCGGGACGGCCCCGGTACCAGTCCCGCCGCTCGGCAGACCCGGCGCACTCCTCGACCAGGTAGGCCAGGCGCGCATTCACCGGGGCGCGCCGCCCGAGTTCGGCGGCCCCACGCGCGACCGCGCCGTTCAGCCAGCCGACCTCGCTCGGTCCACCGCCGCCCGCCAGGTGCAGTCGAAGCGACGGGCTCTTGCCGCCCCGACCGCGCGCCACGAACGTCGCCAGGATGCGCCGCCCCACGGACGGTGGGAGCCGGTAGGCGGTCGCGAGCAGGGGAGCCGGGACGCCTGGCAGCCGCACGGGTCGGAGGCCGCGCAGTCGCATCACGGCAAGCGCCTCCCGAACCTGGCGCCGCTCCACGTCGAACAGGCGCGGGTCGGCATACACCTCCGCGACGTCGCAGTCGAGGATGGCGCTCGTGGCATTGCCGACGAGGTTGGCGAGCAGCTTCGACCAGCGCATCGGCTCGGCGGCGGGTAGAACGCGACCACGCAGGCCGCCGGCCGTGAACGACGACGCGATGGAGGCGACCACCGCCTCGACGTCTCCGCGAACCGGCGCCAGGCCGATCCCGCCTCGCGACAGCCGCCGGACGCCGCCGGGTTCGAGCGCGACCGAGGCAGTGAGCGAGCCCGCGATGAGGCCACCCTCGGGCCGACCGGCCGCCACCTGCTCGTCGGCGCCGACCCCGTTCTCGACGGCCATCGCCACGGCTCCGGGCCAGCGTCGTGCGGTTTCGATCGCCCCGCCGAGGTCGGGCATCTTGACCGCGAACAGGAGCAGATTGGGCGAGGCCGGCGCGTCGTCCTCGCGCATCGCGGTCCCAACCTCGGCCGAACGACGGTCGTTGTCCGCAGGTCCGGTGATCGTCAGCGAGATGCGGCCCGGCCCCAGTTGCCGGAAGCGGTCCAGCATGGTCACGTCATGACCGGCTGCCGCGAGGGTCCCGCCGAGAAACGAGCCGACCGCGCCGGCCCCGATCACGAGGACGATCATCGGGCTGCCGCCGGCGCCTTCGGCACCACCTCGGGGATCACCCGCCGTCCCGGCGCTCGAGCAGCGGTGCGACCAGCCCGCGCACCGTTCCCGCATCGACCGCACGGATGGCTTCCGACGCGAGGTCCCGGAGTTCGGCATCCGTGACGCCGGCGAGTGCGGCCCGCACCCCGTCGAGCGAGTTGGCGTCCGCCGACAGTTCATCCACGCCGAGGCCGACCAGCACGAGCGCGCCCGCCGGATCACCGGCAAGCTCGCCGCAGACGGCGACCGGGACGCCCGCGGCGTCGGCCCCCGCCACCACGGCCGCGATCGAGCGCAGCACGGCGGGGTGCAGCGCGTCGTGGAGTCGGGCGAGCCCGGCGTTCCCGCGATCCGCCGCGAGCAGGTACTGCGTCAGGTCGTTGGTGCCGATGCTGAAGAAGTCGACCCGCTGCGCGAGCTCCGCGGCCATGATCGCGGCCGACGGCACCTCCACCATGATCCCCGAGACGATCCGCTCGGCGCGCGGCAGTCCCTCCGCTGCGAGACCGTCCTGCGCGGTGTCGCGCAACGACAGGAAGAGCGTCACGTCGTCGTTCGTCGCCACCATCGGCGCCATCACGTGCGGGACGACTCCGGCCAGCGCCGCGCCCCGCGAGATGGCACGCAGCTGCGTCACCAGCAACTCCGGGGTCCGGTAGGCAAGGCGGATCGCACGCACGCCGAGGAAGGGGTTGGCCTCCGCGGGCAGGCCGAGGTACGGGAATCTGCTTGTCGCCGCCGATATCCGCCAGCCGCACGACGACCGGCCGCTCGGCACCGAACGCCTCGAAGACCTCCCTGTATGCGGCGACCTGCTCCTCCTCGGTCGGGGGGCGCGAGCGCTCCATGAACAGGAACTCGGTGCGGAACAGGCCGACGCCCTCGGCACCGGCGGCGATCGCGCGGGCCACGTCGCGCGGCGACCCGATGTTGGCAATGACCATGACGCGAGTGCCGTCCATCGTGGCCGCGGGCCGGTCCCGCAGGCCGCCGGCACGTTCCCGCCGAGCGGCGGCAGCGGCCGCCCGCGCGGCGATCGCGGCCCGCTCCTCGGTATTCGGCGACACGATGACCGCGCCCCGGTCGCCGTCGACAGCGACGTCCAACGCGACGCCGGCGGCCCCGGCCGAAGCGGCGGATGAGACCGCGGCAAGCAGGCCCTCGGCGGCGACCACCGCGGGGATGCCCAGTCCCCGGGCCAGGATCGCGGCGTGGGCGACCGGCGTGCCGCCCTCGAGCGCGATCCCCAACAGCGTTCCGACCGGCAATTCGGCGGTCACCGATGGGGGCAGGTCGAGCGCCACCGCGATGGAGGGCCGCTCCGGAAGATCGATCGCCGTCCCGTCGACGATCCGGGCGATCCGGTCGGCGACGTCGCGAACATCTGCCGCGCGCGCCGCCAGCAGGGGATCGTCGAGCGACTCCAGCGTCGCGGCGACCGCCTCCCCGGCCGCGTGGAGTGCCCCGACCACGTCCGTGCCCTCGACCACCAGCCGGATCGCCTCGTCCACCAGGGCCGGGTCCTCGGCCATCAGCGATTGCGCGTCGAAGATCCCGGCCTCGTCCTTCGCGCCGCGCCCGCGCATCCCCTCGGCGATGGCCTCCAGTTGCCGCGCCGCCTCAGCGGCGGCCGGCTCCACGATTGCCCGTGCGCCGGCCTCGTCGTCCGCTTTGATCGAGGGACGGGCCGCCCCGCCGGGTTCGTAGCGCCAGACCGGCCCGATCGCCGCTCCCGGCGCAGCCGGCATGCCGGGGACGCGCACGGCGCTCAGCTCTCCGGCTGCGACGGCTGCTCGCCCGACGCGGACGGAGGAGGCGGTGGCTCGAAGATCCTCCCCGAGACCGGCCTCGACCGCGGTCCGGATCGCCTCGATCGCCGCGTCCTCGTCCTCGCCCTCCGCCGACACATCGATCCGGTGGCCGCACGACACGCCCAGGGGCAGCAGCGCGAGCAGGCTCTTGGCATCGACCTCCGCTGTTCCCCGCGTCACGTTCCGAACCCGGACCTTGGCCCGGTACTTCCCCGCCGTCCGAACGAACATCGCAGCGGGCCTCGCGTGCAGGCCCGATGGGTTGCGGATCTCGAGTTCAATGGACCTCACCGGCTGACTCCCTTGTCCATCGCCCGCGCCGATTCCGCGGCCTCGAGGACCTCGTCGAGCGACTGCCCGATGCTCGCCTGGACGGCTGCCACGACCGCTCCCTCGGCGATCGGGCCCCCGCTGATCATGACGCGCTCTGCGAGGCCAGGCTCGAGCGACTCGATTGCCGTCTCCGCGGCCAGGATCGCGCTGCCGAGGTCCGCGATGACCAGGACGCCGGCGCCGGAATCGGCGCTCCGGATCGCGGCGACGATTCGGTCGGCGTCCGTCCCCAGCCCGCCGTTCGGACCTCCTCCCACGGGCAGCAGTGCAAGTTCGGGGCCGGCCATCTGGGCTGCCAGCTCCACGACCCCCTCGGCAAGCCGGGCCGAGTGGGAAACGACGACGATGCCGACAAGCGGCAAAGGTTCAGCGCCCATCCCTCGGTGACTCCATGGTGCGCATGCTGGACGGACGATCGGAACGTGCGGCATCGGGGTCGCATCAACCGGTGCCGGCTCCGATCAGGCCTGCAGCCACCTCCCGGAGGCGGCTGCAGAGAGTGCGGCGGTGCGGCGCGAACGCCGCACCGCCGAGGTTCAAGTCTCTGCGCGAGCGACCCGAAGGTCGTCGGTTCTAGTGCTCGACCCAGTCGAAGGTCCGGGTGACGGCCTTCTTCCAGAAGTGGAACTCGGACTCCCGCTTCTCGGGATCGAGAGTCGGGGTCCACTCCTTGTCCTTCGCCCAGTTCGCGCGCAGGTCCTCGACAGCCGTCCAGAAGCCGACCGCCAGCCCGGCCGCGTACGCGGCACCGAGCGCGGTGGTCTCGGCAACCTTCGGCCGGATCACCGGCACGCCCAGGACGTCCGACTGGAACTGCATCAGCAGTTCGTTGAAGACCATGCCGCCGTCGACCTTGAGGGCCGTCAGCGCGACGCCGGAGTCGGCGTTCATCGCATCGAGCACCTCGCGGGTCTGCCACGCCGTCGCCTCGAGGACCGCACGAGCGATGTGGCCCTTGTTGACGTAGCGGGTCAGGCCACAGATGACGCCGCGGGCATCGTTCTGCCAGTACGGCGCGAACAGGCCGGAGAAGGCCGGCACGAAGTAGATGCCGCCGTTGTCCTCGACCGTCGCCGCCAGCTCCTCGATCTCGGGAGAGGTGCGGATCAGGCCGATGTTGTCGCGCAGCCACTGGACCAGGGCGCCGGTGATCGCGATCGAGCCCTCGAGGCAGTAGACCGCCGGCTCCTTGCCGATCTTGTAGCCGAGCGTGGTGAGCAGGCCGTTCTTGGACTGCACCGGGGACGTGCCCGTGTTCAGGAGCATGAAGCAGCCGGTGCCGTAGGTGTTCTTCGCCTCGCCGGCGGAGAAACAGGTCTGGCCGAACAGGGCCGCCTGCTGGTCGCCCAGGTCGCCGGCCACCGGGATGCCCGCCAGGTCGCCGACCGCGGTCCCGTAGACCTCGGACGAGGCCTTGATCGCGGGCAGCATGGAGCGCGGGATACCCATCAGCGCGAGGATCTCGGGATCCCAGTCGAGGGTCTCGAGGTTCATCAGCATGGTCCGGGAGGCATTGGTCACGTCGGTGACGTGAACGCCGCCCTCGACTCCGCCGGTCAGGTTCCAGATGCACCAGGTATCGATGTTGCCGAACAGGAGATTGCCGGCGTCTGCCAGCGCCCGGGCACCATCGACGTTCTCGAGGATCCACTTGATCTTCGGGCCTGAGAAATAGGTTGCCAGCGGCAGGCCGACCTTGGGCCGGAGCCGATCCTGGCCGCCGTCTGCCGCCAGCTCGTTGCAGATCTTGTCGGTGCGGGTGTCCTGCCAGACGATCGCGTTGTGGATGGGCTTGCCGGTGCGGCGATCCCAGACCACGGTGGTCTCGCGCTGGTTGGTGATGCCGACCGCGGCCAGGTCCGAGGCGGCGATGCCGGCCTTGTCGAGGCATCCGCGGATGACCTCGACGCAGCGCGTCCAGATCTCCATCGGGTCGTGCTCGACCCAGCCCGGCTTGGGATAGATCTGCTCGTGTTCCTTCTGATCGATCGCGACCACCTGTCCGGAGTGGTCGAAGATCATGAACCGGGTGCTGGTCGTGCCCTGGTCGAGAGCTCCTGCGTACTTGGCCATGTTGTCACTCCACCTGCAGCTACTGGGTCATATTTCCTGGGGCGAGTGCGTCGCGCAGGGACTCGAACAGGATCGCGGTGCTGGTTGCGCCCGGATCCTGGTGCCCTGCCGACCGTTCGCCGAGATAGCTCGCACGCCCCTTGCGCGCGACGAGCGGAATGGTTGCGTCGCGGCCCTCCGCCGCCGCCTTCGCGGCGGCATCCAGGGCCCCGTTCGGGTCCGTCGCGGCGTTCGCCTCGAGCGCTACGACGGCCGGGTCCATGGCATCCACCATGGTCTTGTCGCCGAGTTGTGCCTTCCCGCGTGCGACGACGCCCCCGTACCCGGCTCGAATGCCGGCGGCAAGATCGGGCATGTTCACCTCGGTCTTGCCGGCGAGCGACGTCCCGAGTCGCAGGAAGAACGTGCCGTACAGCGGACCACTGGCTCCGCCGACCGTCGAGATCAGCTTCATGCCGGTGTCCTTGAACAGTGTCCCGGCGTCTCCTTCGCGGAGGCGTGGGAGCTGTTCCGCGACCGCCGTGAAGCCACGGTCCATGTTGATGCCGTGATCGGCGTCACCGATGGCCGAGTCGAGCTCCGTGAGCATCTCCCTGGACGCGCGGATCCGCTCCGCGAACGTCTCGAGGAAACCTGCGAGTTCGACGGTCGTGATGGTCAACGGGTCACACTCCCCAACGCAGCGCGGGCGTGTGCACCGGGGCGTCCCAGAACTTGACGAGTTCGTCGTCGAGCTTCAGGAGCGTCACGGACGTGCCGGCCATCTCCAGCGAGGTGATGAAGGGACCGACGAGGTTGCGGCCGATCGTGATCCCGCGGCCGCCGAGGATCTCGACGACCTTGCGATACACGATGAACAGCTCGATGAGCGGCGTGCCGCCCATGCCGTTCACGAACGCCAGGACGGAATCGCCTGACTTGAAGAGGCCGTCGTCGAGGATCGGACCGACCAGCATCTCGGTGATCTCGTCGGCCGGCGCGAGCTTCATGCGCTGCCGCCCGGGTTCGCCGTGGATGCCGACGCCGATCTCCATCTCGTCGTCGCCGAGCTCGAAGGTCGGTTTGCCGGCTGCCGGGACCGTGCAGCTGGTGAGCGCCATGCCCATCGACCGCACGTTGTCCTGCACCTTCTGGCAGAGCGCCGTAACGGTAGCCAGGTCTGCGCCCGCCTCCGCGGCGGCCCCTACGATCTTCTCCGCCAGCACGGTGCCGCCGACCCCCCGCCGGCCCGCCGTGTAGAGCGAATCCTTGACGGCTACGTCATCCGCGATGACGACGGACGTCACCTTGATGCCTTCGGCCTCGGCCAGTTCGGCCGCGATCTCGAAGTTCATGATGTCGCCGGTGTAGTTCTTGACGATGTGCAGCACGCCTGCGCCACCGTCGACGGCCTTGGTGGCCGCCTGCATCTGGTCCGGAACCGGCGAGGTGAATACCGCGCCGGGGCAGGCCGCGTCCAGCATGCCCATGCCGACGAAACCGCCGTGCATCGGCTCATGCCCGGATCCCCCGCCCGAGATGACCCCGACCTTGCCCTTCTTGGGCGCGTCCCTTCGAACGACGATGTTCGGCGCCTCGATCCGGATGAGGTCGCCGTATGCCGCCGCCATTCCGGCGAGGGCCTCGTCGACGACGCGATCAGGGCTGTTGATGAGCTTCTTCATCGCTCCTCCTTTTCGAGAGGACCGCGTTCATTGCCCGGCGGGCAACGTTAACCGGCGCTGGACCGGGGATCGTCGGAGGTCGTCGAACGTGGATGTCGTCGACCCCGGTCCAGCTGATTGGCCCCCCGCCAGGCCACGCGGTGTTACTTCAGGGCCAGCTGCGTGTAGAACACGTAGTAGACGATGGCCGCCAGGCCGCCGCCGATCAGCGGACCGACGACGGGTACCCACGAGTACTCCCAGTCGGAACCGCCCTTGCCCGGGACGGGCAGGATCGCATGGATGATGCGCGGTCCGAGGTCGCGGGCGGGATTGATCGCGTACCCGGTCGTGCCGCCGAGCGAGAGGCCGATCACCAGGACCAGCAACGCGACCGGCAGTGCGCTGAGGGCTGCGAGCGTTCCACCCGTGTACATGCCGAACGCGAAGATGACGAACAGCAGCACGAAGGTGCCGATGATCTCCGAGATCAGGTTCAGCCCGTAGTTGCGGATGTTCGGCCCCGTGGAGAAGACGGCCAGCTTGAGGCCCTTGTCTTCCGTCGCCTTGAAGTGATCCCAGTAATGGAGCACGACCAGGGAGGCGCCGATCATCGCGCCGATGAATTCAGCGATCCAGTACAGGACCATGTCGGTCACGGTGAGCGAGCCCGCGGGACTGCCGTTCAGGATGCCGCTCACCCAGAGCCCGAATGTAACGGCCGGGTTCAGGTGCGCACCGCTGATCGTCGAGGAGACGATGACGCCGCAGAACACCGCCATCGCCCATGCAAAGGTGATGACAATCCATCCGGCGTTCTGCGCCTTGGACTTCGCGAGCAGCACCGCAGCGACGACGCCGTCGCCGAGCAGGATCAGAATCCCGGTGCCGAAGATTTCTGCGATGAACTTCTCTTGGTTCATTCCACGTTCTCCGTCATTCCAGCTCCCTCAGGACAACAGGACGCCGCGTGCGGACACGACTCGGTCATCCGCGTCGCAGCCAGAACCGCGGCCGCGGGCGATGAGCCGGCCCGGCGGGCTTTGTATTCGCGAGCCTGCGGCGACCCTCCTTTCAGCCTGTCGCGTCCACCCCGGCCAGGTGGCACGCGGGACACCCAGCCTGGGGGCCAGGTGACGGATCCCTCAAGGGGGCACTCTAGGGCCGCGCGCTTCATGGAAATGTCAAGACATCCTCAGAAGTTGCGGCCGGGTTGCAGCCGGGTCGTGCCCGAGTGCGGAGGAGGTAGCGGCGGCGTGGCGGTGGCGCGGTCGGTCGGGCTCCCTCAGGTCCCGTCGGCTTGTGCCGCGGCCGCCAGCGCCGCGATCAACAGCGCGCTGGAGGCAGCACCCGGATCCTGGTGACCGATGGAGCGCTCGCCGAGATAGCTCGCGCGGCCCTTCGTGGCGAGCATGGGGATCGTCTGTCGGGCGCCTGCCTCTGCCGCGGCCGCGGCCGCGGTCAGCACCTGGACCAGGTCGAGGCCGCTCATCCGGGCGCGTCGGCCTGCCGCGACCGCGGGCACGATGGCGTCGAGCATCGTCTTCTCTCCGACCGTCGAACGGCCGAGTGCGGCGATCGCGTCAGCGGCCGTGCCGAGCGCGTCGAGGACCAGGTCGGCGCCCGCACTCGGCGTACCATCGCGTGCCGCCCCGTTCGACTCCATCAACTGCCCGGCGCGCATCAGCGCGCGGCCGTACAGCGCGCCGCTCGCCCCGCCCACGGCGCCCATGATCGACCGCCCCGCGTCGGCCAGGACCTGGCCCGGGCTCGTTGCTCGGAGTGCGCCGTCGGCGAGCCGGCCCGCGACCAGTCCGAACCCACGGTCGAGGTTGATGCCGTGGTCGCCGTCGCCGATCGCGGCGTCCAGGTCGGTCAGCCAGGTTCGCTGTTCGTGCACAACTGCGGCGGCGTCACGCAGCCATGCCACCACCAGTGCCGTTGTCACAGCCAGTCGGCTGGCAACTTCCGCATGCGCGACCCGTCGACCGCGGCCGCCAATGCCTCGTCGATGGACGCGCCTCGCGCCGCGGAGATCGCCGCGAGCAGGGCGCCCTCGACGAAACTCGCGCCCGTCGCGTGCAGGCGGGCCCGCTCCTCGGCCGTGAGGTTCTCCATCGCGATCTCGAGCGCCATGGCCGAACTTCCGAGATCGAGCAACACGATCACACCGTCCGTCCCGGCGTCGGCCAGCGCGGCACGCAGCGCCAATTCGACGAGCGGCGCACTGGTACCGAGCCCACGCCCGTCCGCGCCGGCGGCAACACGAACCGTGACGTTGGGCGCCGCCTGGGCGAGCATACCCGCCAGCCCATTCGCCAGTTCGCGACTGTGTGCCACCAGTACGATGCCGATCACTTCGACCTCACGAGCCCCGGGGAGCGGCGTTGCGCTCTGTCGAACCGCATCGCGAACGCCGCACCACCCGGGGAGCCGCGGCGCGAATCGCGCAGCTAGACTCTTACCAGACGAGGATAGATGCGTCGAGTCCCAGATGAGGCGCAGCAGATGAACGGTGCCCGGGCCGGTCGGGCGCAGCGGAATCCTGACCGGGGTATCACGTCCGCCGATTTGGCGACCTTCCTGTCCGAGGCCGCGCGCGTCATCGGCGAGCGTGCCGCGGACCTGGATCGTCTCGACGCCGCGCTCGGGGACGGGGACCATGGAGAGAACATGCTGAGTGGCTTCCAGAGCGTGACCCGCGTCATCGGGGACGACCTCCCCGAGGACGTCGGGGAGTTGCTCCGCCGCGTCGGCCACACCCTCATCTCGAGCGTCGGCGGTGCCAGCGGCCCGCTCTACGGCACTGCGTTCATCGAGGCGGGCATCTATCTCCACGGGCGCGAGAGCGCGGATCTCCCCGGGCTTGCGGGCGCATTCGGGGCCGCGGCGGCCGGGCTGGCCCGGCGCGGCCGCTGCACGGTCGGCGACAAGACGATCTACGACGCGCTCCAGCCGGCCGCCGTCGCTGTCGCACGCGCCGCGACGGAGGATCAGTCGATCGCGTTTGCGCTCGCCGCCGCCGCCCGAGCCGCGCGAGGTGGGATGATCGCCACGGTCCCGCTGATCGCTCGGCGTGGATTGGCCCTCCGCCTCGGTGAGCGGTCGCGCGGCCACCAGGACCCCGGCGCGACCTCGTGCTTCCTGCTCGTCCGTTCGGCCCTCGCCGTCGCCCGCGATCGGTCGCACCGGGGATCGATCGCGGCATGAGCGGCCCGCTCGGGCGGCGCCCAGCCTCCCCGGGGCTCCAGGGACGCGGCGCCGCGAGCGCCATCGGCGCCTCGAGTGCCCCCGCTGGCTCGGCCGACTCGGCCGCCTCGGGCGCTCCGGCCGGATCGGGCGCCTCGAATGCCGGTCCACCGGCCGGATCGGGCGCGGATCGCTGGCGCATCCTGGCGGATGCCCAGCGCGAGGCGGACACGATGTTCGCCCAGTACCAGCTCAGCCAGCTGCTGGCCTCGGGCGACTCGCTGTGGATGATGACCCGTGCGGTGCTCCACGAGCTCGTTCGGAACACGCAGGCGTCGGTGGGGGCGCTGTGGTTGGCGCCTCCGGGGTCGTCGACGCTCGAACTCGTGAGCGTCGCGCAGGAGGATGCCGGGCCGGTCACGGATGGCCGGAGTGTCGCCGGGGACGGCATTCCGGCGACGTTCGCATCGGCCGCCGCGGCCCTGCTGTGGGCTCGGGCCCGCGATTGGTACGCGGTCACCCTCGAGGAGACGCACGACACCGGAGCGGGGGCGCTGCGGAGCGAGGCGACGGGGGTCGTCGCGCTGCTGCCGGCACCGGGCGGCCGGCTGGCCAGCGATCATGCCCGCCTGCTGGGCCTCGTCCGCCACGAGCTCGCGACTGCGCTCCGAGCCGCGCAGCTGCGCGAGATGCTGGTTCGTGAGCGCGCCATGCTGTCCGCCATCCTCGATGGTGCGAGCGATGCGATCGTGGCCGTCGACGCCGGGTTGTGCGTCGTGCGGGTCAACCCTGCCGCCCTGGCACTCCTGGATGTTGCCAATCCCGTCGGGATGACGTGCGAATCGCTGCTCGGCTGCCGGAGGCCGCTGCTCGTCCTCGCGCACAGGCCCGGCATTCCGCCGGCGCTCGCATGCGGTGATCACTGCCCGTTCGAGGAGGTGCTTTCCGGCGCGCCGCCGATCGCGGGGCGCGAGCGCGAACTCCAGGGACGCGAAGGCCCCGTACCGGTCGCCGGCAGCTACGCGCTCATGCCCGGGGAGAGCGGCGCCGTCGGCGTGCTTCGCGACCTCCGTCCCGGCCGCGAGCTCGACGATCTGAAGTCGAGCTTCGTGGCCGCAGTCTCGCACGAGCTGCGCACGCCGCTGGCCCTCATCAGCGGCTACGTGCAGACATTGATCAACCTGGAGTTCGACGAGGAGCGGCGGCGGTACTACCTCGAGCAGATCCAGGCGGTGACCGAGCGGCTGACGGGGCTCGTCAACCAGATCCTGGAGATCGCGCGACTTGAGAGCGACCAGCTCCAGCTCGACCGGCATCCGGCATCCCTCGCCGCCATCGTGGCCGGGGCGACCGCCGAGCTCGGTGACGGCGCCGTGGCGCCGCCGATCGGCCTGCAGGTGCCGCTCGACCTGCCGCCGCTGTGGGTGGATCCCGACAGGTTGCAGCAGGTGGTATCGAACCTGCTCTCGAATGCCATCAAGTACGCCGGGCCCAGGGCGTCGATCCATGTGCGCGCGCGGAAGGCCGAGGACGGCAGGGTGGTCGTGAGCGTCGTCGACAATGGGCCCGGCGTCGCCGAGGACGAGCGGCCGTTCGTGTTCGAGCGGTTCTACCGGGGCCGCGCGGTCGGCCAGTCGCGGACGCCCGGCAGCGGCCTCGGGCTCTACCTGTGCCGCCGCATCATCGAGGCGCATGGCGGCGAGATCTGGCTCGACGAGCCGAAGGCGGGCGCGTCGGTGTCCTTCAGCATCCCGATGGCGGTCAACGTCCGGTCGGGCAGGGCACTCTCGTGACCGGAACGAACGGGGGCCGGGCAGCGCTGGTCCTCGTGGTGGAGGACGAGCCCGAGTTCGCGAGCCTTGTCGCGCTGTGGCTCGAACAGCGCGGGTGGAGGTCGATCATCGTTGCCGATGGTGCCGAAGCCGTGGGGTGCTTCGACGCGGAGCGACCGGACGTCGTCCTGCTGGACGTCAGCGTTCCGGGAATAAGCGGCTGGGAAATCCTGGACCAGATCCGGGCGGTGAGCGACACGCCGGTGCTCATGGTCACGGCGCGCGGGGCGGAGGCCGACCGGCTGCGCGGCCTCGGCAGCGGTGCGGACGACTACATCACCAAGCCGTTCAGCTTCCCGGAGCTGATCGCCCGCGTGGAGGTGGCACTGCGACGGGCGGAGGGAGCGGCGCGGGCCGCGGCGAGCGTCATCCGCCACGGCGACCTGGTGGTCGAATCGGAGGGGCATCGCGTCCTGGTCGGCCGACGCGAGATCCACCTGACCCCGACGGAGTTCCAACTCCTCTCCTACCTCGTGCACCATCCGGGACGCGTGATCTCGCACCGCGAGCTGCTGCTCGCGGTCTGGGGGCGAGGGTACGAGAACGAGCACCACCTGCTCCAGGTGGCTGTGCGGAACGTTCGCACCAAGCTCGACGAGCACAACCGGTCGCGCCACGTCACGACGGTCTACGGGACCGGGTACCGGCTGACGGAGCTGTGACGGCCACGTGGCGATACCGCCACGCTCGGGTCCCTGCGCGCCGCGCCGCGATGGAATGCAGGTGTACCGCCTGACCGCCCCGGTGTACCCTCGGCAGACTCGACAGGCAAGGGCCACCGGCGCGGAGGCCGGCCCACTCACAGCGGAGGTTCGAAGGCATGCCCCGTATCGTCCGCGGCGCGCTGCTCCAGGCGGCATGGACCGGCGACAAGGAATCGATGATCCAGAAGCACGAGGCGCAGGCGGCCGAGGCGGCGAAGCAGGGCGCCCAGGTCATGCTTTTCCAGGAGCTGTTCTACGGCCCGTACTTCTGCCAGGTGCAGGATCCGCAGTACTACGCCTACACGGAGAAGATCCCCGACGGACCCACCACGAAACGGATGCAGGACCTGGCGAAGCAGACGGGCATGGTCCTGGTCGTCCCGATGTACGAGGAGGACGAGCGAGCCGCGGGCATCTACTACAACACCGCGGCGGTGATCGACGCGGACGGCACCTTCCTCGGCAAGTACCGCAAGACGCATATTCCGCACGTCAAGGGGTTCTGGGAGAAGTTCTACTTCCGCCCGGGCAACCTCGGGTACCCCGTGTTCGAGACGGCGGTCGGCAAGATCGGCGTCTACATCTGCTACGACCGGCACTTCCCCGAGGGTGCCCGCGCCCTCGGCCTGAACGGCGCCGAGATCGTGTTCATACCGAGTGCCACCTCGCGGGGCCTCTCCGAGTACCTGTGGCGCGTCGAGCAGGTGAGCCACGCCCTCGCGAACGGCTACTTCGTGGGCACGATCAACCGGGTCGGGGTCGAGCCGCTGGGCGACGACGACTTCTACGGCCAGAGCTACTTCTGCGATCCGCGCGGCCAGTTCATCGGCTCGGTCGGCGACGCGCACAGGGAAGAGCTGCTCGTCCGTGACCTGGACCTCGACATGATCGAGGAGGTGCGCCGGACGTGGCAGTTCTACCGCGACCGTCGACCGGATGCCTACGGGGACCTCGTCCGGCCCTGACGCAGGCCGTGGCGACAGTTGCGGCAGCGAGGCGCCCGGCACACCGACCGGCAGGCCCCTCCGATCATCTCCATGACATCCGTCGCCCCCGGCGACGTTCGCCACCGTTTCCGGATCATCTCCCTGGCATACCGTCGCCCCTGGGACGGTATGCGCGTCGAAACCCGCTCCCTGTGCTCAAAGTGCCACCCTGCTGAGCGTGAGCCCACCCGGCGCGTGCTCCCGGCGGCCGAGGCCGGCCGTCTAACGTCGCCTGGGGCGACATTTGTCATAGAGGCGCCGAGCGTGCCGGGCTGACCGGGCGTCCGGGAGCGCACCACGCTTTGCGGCTGGTCTCGCGACTGCCCAGACTGCGGACACCACCCGCGCGCGGTGTACCCTCCCGGGTCCATGGAGTTCGGATTCACACTCAAGCCGGAACACAGCATCGAGCGGACGATCCGCCTGGTCAGGCAGGCCGAGGCCGCCGGGTTCACCTATGGCTGGGTCTTCGACTCGCACGTGCTGTGGAAGGACCCGTATCCCATCCTGACCGTCATGGCGCTCAACTCCGAGCGCCTGCGGCTCGGCACCTGCGTCACCAATCCCGCCACGCGCGAGCCGTCGGTCACCGCCAGCGCCCTGGCGACGCTCGACGAGATCAGCGGCGGGCGCATGGACCTCGGCATCGGGCGCGGAGACAGCGCTCGGCGAGTGCTCGGCAAGCCGCCCGTCTCCATGGCCACCCTCGAGGTTGCCATCGGCGTCATCCGCGACCTCGTGGAAGGCAGGAGCGTCGAGTTCGAGGGCACGGAGCTGACGTTCTCGTGGACCGGACGGTGGCAACTTCCCGTCTGGGTCGCCGGGTACGGCCCAGTGGCACTCCGAATGACCGGTCGCATCGCCGACGGGCTCATCCTCCAGGTCGCCGACCCCGACCTCATCCGCTGGATGGGCGGACAGATGCGGGACGCCGCCCGCGTGGCCGGGCGCGATCCGAAGCTGGTCAAGGTCCAGGCCGCGGCGCCCGCTCACATCGGAGACCTTGCGACGTGCCGGGAGCGGACACGCTGGTTCCCGGCCCTGGTCTCGAACCACGTGGTCGATCTCGTGAACCGCTACCCGCGCGACGAGCTTCCCGAATCGCTGACCGGGTACATTCGCGACCGGGCCGGCTACGACTACCTGCACCATGCCGAAGTCGGCTCGACGAACGCGGTATTCGTCGACGACGAGGTCACCGACCGCTTCAGTGTCCTCGGCTCGGTCGAGGACCATATCGCCAAGCTTCGCATCCTGGCCGACGCGGGCGTCGAACAGTTCAACATCTACCTCATGAACGGCGACGAGGAACGGCAACTGGAGATCTACGGCCGGGAGATCATCCCCGCTCTCCATGGCGCGGCCGCGGCCGCGTGATGCGCGCTGTGTCGACCTGACCCCGCCGCGGTACCACCAACGCCGCCCGAAGCGTCGGGCCGCACCGATTTCCGCCCGCCCACGATGGCCATCCCGAAGGAGGAGACCTCGATGCGAACGCTGATCTCGAACGGGACCGTGGTCAACGCCGACGCCTCGACGCGGGCGGATGTCCTCATCGACGGCGAGACGATCGCGGCCGTCGGCCGTGGGCTTGCCGGCTCGTTGCTCGCGGAAGGGGTCGACCGGACGATCGACGCGACGGGGAAGCTGGTCATCCCCGGGGCGATCGACGTGCACACGCACATGGAACTGCCGTTCGGCGGGACATTCGCGAAGGACACGTTCGAGACCGGGACGCGTGCGGCGGCCTTCGGCGGCACGACCACGATCATCGACTTCGCTGTGCAGTCGAAGGGAACGGCGCTCCGCGACGGCCTCGATGCGTGGCACGCGAAGGCAGAAGGCCAGTGCGCGATCGACTACGGCTTCCACATGATCATGTCGGACGTCACGGACGACACGCTTGCCGAGATGGACGTCCTCGTGGCCGAAGGGGTGACCGACTTCAAGCTCTTCACCGCCTATCCCGGCGTCTTCTACAGCGACGATGCGGCCGTCTTCCGGGCGATGCAGCAGACCGCGAAGAATGGCGGGACGATCCTGATGCACGCCGAGAACGGCCCCGTGATCGACGTCGTGGCCGCGCAGGCCGTGGCGGCGGGCGAGACCGATCCGTACTACCACGGCATCGTCCGACACGCGATCTTCGAGGGGGAGGCCACGAACCGCGTGATCCGGCTTGCGGAGGCCGCCCGCGTGCCCGTGTACATCGTCCACCTGTCGGCCCGCGACGCCCTCGACGCCGTGCGGTGGGCCCGCGACCGCGGCGTCCCCGCATTCGCGGAGACATGCCCGCAGTACCTGTTCCTCTCGCTCGACGACCTGGGCAACGGCTTTGAGGGCGCCAAGTTCGTCTGTTCGCCTCCGCTGCGGACGGCCGATCACCAGGCCGAGCTGTGGACCGGGCTCGTGACGGACGATCTCCAGGTCGTCTCGACGGATCACTGCCCGTTCGACTTCCACGGACAGAAGGAGATGGGCCGCGGCGACTTCCGGAAGGTGCCCAACGGGCTGCCGGGCGTGGAGGATCGGCTCGATCTCATGCACGACGGCGGGGTCGTCGCGGGCCGGATCACGCGGGAACGCTGGGTCGAGGTGTGCAGCGCAGCGCCGGCCCGCATGTTCGGGCTGGCGAGTCGCAAGGGGATCGTGGCCGCCGGGGCCGATGCCGATCTCGTGGTGTACGACCCCGATCGCCGCCACACGATCTCCGCGACCACGCACCATATGAACGTGGACTACTCGTGCTATGAGGGCCGCGAGGTACAGGGCGCATCCGACGTCGTGCTCTCGCGTGGCAGGGTCATCGTCGAGAACGGCACCTACACGGGCACCAGGGGTGACGGACGCTTCCTGAAGCGGGAGGTCGCGCGCCCGTACCTGACCTGAATCCGCGGACGCCGCCCGAGCCGCTGCGACCACGCGGCCCGGCACCGGTCGCGGCGCGGCACCGGTCGCCGGCGGCACATGACCTCCGGCCGGATGCTCCCCGAACACCCGGCCGGCAGATCCGCACGCGCGCGGGGATCAGGGGATCGACAGCGTGACCCCCACCGAGCCGTTCACGACCGCGTCCTCCAGCACGGACTTCGACGCCGTGACCGTCGTCGCGCCGGTGTTCGGGTCGTTCACCAGGATCTGCGCGCTGATCGCGTCGTTACGCTGGAAGCCGTGCAGAGCCTGAAGGTAGCCGTCGAACGTGGTGGCACAGCTCGTCGGGTCGTAGTCGCAGTTCGAGTACTGGCCGTTGCCGCCGTTCAGCGTCAGCGTGGCCGGGTTGCCACCCGTATCCGGGACGGTCATCTTGATCGTCGGCGCGGTGATCGTTCCGGTCGATGTCTGGACGATCGGGCGAATGCGAAGCTTGTCACCGGGCTTGACGTGCAGCGTGGTCCGCTCCTTGAATGGACCACCGTTGACGGAGATGTCGACGCCCTTCAGGGAATCCGAGTCGGTCCTTGCCGTGATGCTCGCGGTCACCGACACCGCGTCGAACGTCACGTGGTCGAACGGGTTTGCGTAGATATCCCAGAGTTGGGAGTACAGCTCCTGGAGCGAGTCGTAGGCGATGTTCCAGCCGGAGACGAATCGGTTGGTGCGCGTGTACGTCCACGGCGTGCCGTCCGAGCGTCGTCCGGTCGCGGTCCAGCTGACGAACGCTCCGCCCGCGGTCTCCTGGCTGAACACTGTGATGAAGTTCGCGTAGACATGCGACGCGGCCAGGTCTGCCACGTAGTCCGCGCTCGTCACGTCCGTCTCACCCGAGCGCGCCCGCCCGTTGTCGGGGTCCGTCACCTTCGAGGTCACCGGGATGAGCGGTGGCGCCGTCCCGACCTGGCCGCGGATTCCCGTGAGGCGATCCTGGTCCACCGTGCCGAACGGCGCCCCGATCGATGTCAGCTTCATGGGCCCGATCAGGGCATCCTTGACGATGGCGAAGACCGGGGCGTCGCTGGCGCCGTACGTCGCGGGCCCGGAGAAGTCCATCGGATGCCCGAAGGCGATGGCGACGCCCTTGCACACGTATGTGGTCGTCCCGACCGCTCCGGCCGTCACATCACCGTATGACAGGAGTGCGGCGAAGTTGCCGCCCGGGCGGGGTGTTGCAAATGTCGATGCGGCCCCGGGAGCGGTCGCTCGCGTGCCGGTCGTCACGTCCATCGGACGTCCCTGTCGGTCGAGGTTCGTCTGCAGGGTCCTGCGGCCGATCGCCGACAGACCGGAGACGGCCAACGGGAGCGTCAGCATGCTGAGCGATGCGGCCTGTGCCTCGGTGATGCCGGCCTGCCGGGCAAGCGCGGCCCGCATGGACACGGGGACGGCGACGTGCGCTCGGAATCGCGGGCCGGCCTTCGTCACGGTCGCGTGCGTCGGGTAGCCCAGCAGCTCCATCATCGTGCTCGCCGGAGTCAGACCGCCAAGCGGCGATCCGCCGTTGTACGTGAGTCGGTAGCTGACGGCGCCGATCAGCTTGCCATGGACGTACACGGGCGATCCGGACATGCCCTGCCAGATGCCGCCCGCGTTCTTGATCATGTGGCTTCCCGCGACGTCGCCGGCCTTGATGACGATCATGTCGACGCCGGGCGCGATGCCGTCCGGGAGGACGGCCAGGACCTTGACGGTGAACGGCTTGGGCGTGCTGCCGGAATCGACGGTCCAGCCGCGGCCCGTCATGCCGGCCTTCACGTCGCCGACCGGCAATACCGTTGCGCAGTCCGTCGGCAGTTTCGCGGACGACGCGGCGGCGCTCGACCCGGCCGGAGCAGCGGCCGCCGGGGGCGGCGCGGCCCACGCGGTGCCCGCAATCGACGCCGTGAGCAACACGGCGATCGTCACGACTGCGGGTGAGCGAGCGCCGAAGTGGCGGGATGTGACTCCTGAGCTCCTCGACGCGTGCCGATTGAAGGCACGGCGCGGGCGTACGATGTTCAGGCGGCGGGTATGCCGCTGCGCATCACCGAACACGAACAACATGGGTTGATCCCTTTCCCGGGTTCCTTCCCGATGGCTGCCGAGGCCATGGCCGGAAGGATCGGGGTAGATCGTTCGGTTCACGGTCCGTTCGTCCCCGACTCCCGGCTCGCCTCCTGTCCGCCCGACAGGCTGCGCATTCGCGGACTCGCGGGCATCGGGAAGCGATCCGTATTTCGGCCCGCTGCGCCATCCCATACGGCAGGCGTCGAGTGCGCAGCGCGTCCCTTCCGCGTGGCGAGTCGGGCTCGTCGATGGCTCCGAGCGATACTCCGGTCGCAATCAGCGACGAGGAATGCGCACGGGCGTCCTCCGCGAAGGACGCGCCACCACCACCACCATCATCAGGAGACGACCGGTGCACCGCAACGCATGGGGGTTGATGCCCTTTCGCGTCCAACCCGAGCTCAACGAGCGCGTCTGGGGCGGGGTTCGCCTTGGGCCCCGCCGCACGCTGCCCATCGGCGAGTCATGGCTGGCCGGGCCGGGCATCCGAGTCTCCGACGGGCCGCATGCCGGTTCCACGCTCGATGACCTCGCGATGGCACTCGGTCCCGATCTCGTCGGTACCCGGGCACCCGGACAGGGACGGTTCCCGCTCCTCATCAAGTTGCTGGACCCCGCGGACTGGCTCTCGGTCCAGGTGCACCCCGACGACGACACCGCTCGTCGCCTGGAAGGGCCGCATGCGGTCGGCAAGACCGAGGCGTGGTACATCGTCGAGGCGGACGCGGGCGCATCGATCCTGCTCGGCGCGCGCCCCGACGTCCCGGCGAATGCCATTCGTGACGCGATCAGGACGGGTGGCCTGACCGCGCTCCTTCAGCGCCGCACCGTCGCCGCGGGCCAGACCTACCTGGTGCCAAGCGGAACCCTCCACGCGGTCGGGCCCGGAGCCCTGATCTACGAGATCCAGCAGCCTTCCGACCTGACCTATCGCGTCGACGATTGGGGTCGACCGGCGACGCAGGCGCGCCCGCTGCACACCGAGCAGGCGCTCGCCTCGGTCGCGCCCGAGCGGCGACCGTTCCCTGTGCCGGCCGCCGAACCGGCGAGCCCGTCAGGTGTCCTGGTCGCCTGTGCGCATTTCGTGCTGGAGCATCGCGACCCGACGTCCGCGGTTCCGCTTGACGGAGATCCGGCCGGAACCTCAGTCCACGTGCTCACGGTTGTCACGGGTACGGCGGTGATCGAGGGGAACGGGTGGCGAGAGCCCCTCGGCAGGTTCGAAATCGCTCGTGATCCCGGCCAATGCGGGCGCGTACCACATGGAGGTCGGGGAGACGCCGCGACTCGTCGAAGGCTCCGCGCCCGGCGTGAGGGTGCTGCTCGCTCGACTCCCCGACGACGACTTCGGTTGAACTCTCGACCCGGGTCGAACGTCGGCGCGGGTCCGGCGCTCGCCGTTGCGGACGGAATCGTCGGAATGACGCGGGCCGCCGGCTGGGCAGCATTCGGCGACCAATTCACCACATGAGAGGGCCTTGGTCGTCAGCCCCTCGTCGGCCGCGACTGCCTCCAGGAGCCTGAGCCCTCTCTGGACGGTCGTGAGCAGGTCACTCGGCTTCCGGTCGGAGAGCCGGTCGTCCGCAGGACAGGCTGGCGCCCCGACCGCAGCCGGCTCGAGGTCGATCGGGGCGACGGAAACCATGCGATTCCCGTTGCCAACCGACCTCGACCCGTGGTTGCTCGCGTGCACACCGGATGTCGGCTCCACTGACCTCACCATGACCGTGGTTGGGCGCGTTGGCGTCGCCGAGCCCGGTGGGTATCGAACCGCCCGCGACGCATGTTTCCGAGAGGTTGCGCCCTCGGCACGGCGCCACAAAGGCCGGAAGTCACAAGCGGGCAGGTCCGGCGATCCCCGGATCGGGCCGGCGCCGCCCGTCGACTCCAGCCGGACCGTGGTCGACCGGTAACGGCGTCGGAAGCATGCACGATGGCGTCCACCGGACTTGTGGGCGGGTGTGACCAGCCTGGCGCGCATTCGCGCGATGCTGGCGTGGACACGCGGGCGAGGGACGCGCACAGCAACCGCTCCCCGGCTGACCTGTTGCGACGCGCCGAGCAGGCCGATTCCAGCCGCCGGATGGAGTTGCGGAACCCTCGAAGGCGGGCCGCTGGTTCGTGGGTGCGCTGTGACGACGACGAGTTCGAGCGTGTCTTCGCCTTTGGCTACGGGGTCCACCAGGAGGTGTAGACGCGCCCGTCGTTGCCGCAGACGAAGACGTCCAGGTTGTTCGGCGTGCGCGCGGTTGCGCCGAGCGGGGCGCCGGCCGGGAAGATCCCGCCGATCGAGCGCCAGTTGTCGTTGATGCCGGACCAGTCGGCCCCCGCGAACCACCAGGAGGTGTAGACCCGGCCGTCGTTGCCGCAGACAAATACGTCGAGGTTGTTGGGGGTGCGGGCGGTTGCGGCGAGCGGGGCGCCGGCCGGGAAGATCCCGCCGATCGAGCGCCAGTCGTCGTTGATGCCGGACCAGTCGGCCCCCGCGAACCACCAGGAGGTGTAGACCCGGCCGTCGTTGCCGCAGACAAATACGTCGAGGTTGTTGGGGGTGCGGGCAACAGCCGAGAGTGGCGCACCTGCAGGGAAGAAGCCGCCGATGTTGCGCCAGTCGTCGTTGATGCCGGACCAGTCGGCCCCCGCGAACCACCAGGAGGTGTAGACCCGGCCGTCGTTGCCGCAGACAAATACGTCGAGGTTGTTGGGGGTGCGGGCAACAGCCGAGAGTGGCGCACCTGCGGGGAAGAAGCCGCCGATCGTGCGCCAGTCGTCGTTGATGCCGGACCAGTCGGCCCCCGCGAACCACCAGGAGGTGTAGACCCGGCCGTCGTTGCCGCAGACAAATACGTCGAGGTTGTTGGGGGTGCGGGCAACAGCCGAGAGTGGCGCACCTGCGGGGAAGAAGCCGCCGATCGAGCGCCAGTCATCGTTGATGCCGGACCAGTCGGCCCCGGCAGACCACCACGACGTGTAGACCCGGCCGTCGTTGCCGCAGATGAAGACGTCCAGGTTGTCCGGCGTGCGCGCCACTGCCGCGAGCCGGGCGCCCGGCGGGAAGACTCCGCCGATCGAGCGCCAGTTGTCGTTGATCCCCGACCAGTCCTGGCCCTCGGTCCACCACGAGGTGTAGACACGGCCGTCGTTGCCGCAGACGAACAGGTCGAGTTGGCCCGGCTTCCGAGAGACGGCCGCGATCGGCGCGCCGGCCGGGAAGAAACCGCCCACCGATCGCCAGTGGTCGAACAGGCCCGACCAGTCGTGGGGTCCGACATAGTCGATCGTGGCCGTGCTCGGCCCTAGCGTGACCGAGGTCAGCGTGGTGCCGAACCCCGTGATGTTGACCGTGTCCGCGGTTGCGGGGTCGCCGGTGACACTTGCCCCGGCAGCATTTGTTCCGCAGCAGATCGCGGTCGAGAACTGCACGGGCGTGAAACTTGGCAGCGACGCCGTCGTCTCGCCGCCGTCGGGGGCCTCCATGATCCATTCGGCGGAGTTGCCGTTGAAGGTTGCGCCAGGAGGGGGAGCAAGGGTGATCGAAAAGTGCTCCCCGGTTGCGTCGTTGGCGAAGTAGACGTAGCCCGTGTTGTTGACGTACTGGACCGAGCAGTAGACGGTCTGGCCCGGGCTCACGCTGAAGTTCGCGATATTCGTCTGATAGATGTAGCCGGGCGAATTCTTCTGCTTCGGCGCAAACCACTCGTACCAGGCGACGTACGAGATGTTTCCGTTGGCGTCGATCCGCTGCTGGATGCCCGCCTGCAGCACGTCATTCGAGCCGGTGTAGCCCGGCCCGCTGAAACCGTCGATGCCGACCCAGGACGACGAGTTCCAGCCGCCTTCCGTCCCCTGCGGTTCGCCCGGAACGCTCACCCACGGGATGACCCAGTAGCCGATCGCTCCCGTCCAGTTGCCCTGGATCACTGCGCCCGCCCACTGGCTTCCCGTATAGGCGCCATTGCCCCCCTGCACAGGACTCCGCAGGTTGTGCGTCACGCCGATCTGCGGCTCCAGCAGGGGCACGATCCGGTCCTCTGGGCGCCAGACGCGCGAAAAGACGCGGTCCCAGGCAGCCTGGAGCGCGGGCGGATCATCCGGCGTCGGACGTCGCCAGAGCAGGCCCTGCTGAAGAAGGGACCCTGCGCTGGCGGTCCGTGCGTCGAAATCGCGTGGCGGCGCCGGCGAGGCGAACGCGCCCGGCAGGTTCGTGGGGATCAACGCGTGGGCGACGTTGAGGCCGTGATCGTTCATGCATCTGCCTCCCTTTGTTGGTGGGCAGTGGCCGCGTTCGCACTGCCGAGACCCGTTTGAACTGAGCCTGCGAGGGGCCGAAGGTCTTCCTGCGGCCCCCACGAACCTCTGAATACTCAGGCGCGCGGCTTGATCGCCTGCGTATAGGCATCCTGGTTCGGCGTGTTGCCGCCGGGCCTGCCGCGGAAATCCGTCCAGCAGGGATGGATCACGCCGTCGCTGCCCATGGCGATGGCCGTATAGTCGCCGATGAAGACACCCTGGAGCACGGCACCACTCACGGCACCGACGCCGATCTCCCTTCCTCGGTTGAAAGACGGCACCGATTGCGCCTGATCGGATCAGGCGTCCCCGACCGGCAAGGGCACAGGTCGATTGGGCGCACCCCCTTCCCGCGATGGAGGCTTGACGTCGGGGGCCAGCAAACTCGCTCTGGCCGCCTTCTGCCGCGATAATGGCTACGGACGACACCTCCGGTCAAGGCCACGGTCCAGCGCTGTCCCGCGGACCAGGATCACCTGTCGGTCCTCGACCTCCAGCAGCATCGCCCGGGTTTCGGTCTCCCGGATAGGGCGATACCCATCCGGGCAGATCGAACCCGAAGTCGTCGCTCGAGCCCGCGACGTGCACCGTACGGCCGATCAGGTCACGAGGCGTCTCGCTCATGCGTCGGGGTCAGTAGCCCGGGAACCGAGTCCACAGCAGATGAGCGACTGCGCTGCCATCGAGCGGGTCCCCCTGTGCCTGCGCAACGGGTCGGTCCATGACCCAGGCGCGATGCGCAACGCTGATCGCGTCGGCCAGTTCCTCGGTCGCGGCGGATACGTCGGGTGCGACGCGGGCGGGGCCCGGGATGGCAGTGGCGCCATGCGCCGCGCCCCAGAGCGAGCCGGCGATGATCGCGGCCGCCGTGCCGCCGCCCTGGACTGCGGCATCGAGTGCCGCATCGAGCGTGCTGCTCGCCATGGAAGCGCGCAGCCCCCAGCCGTGCCCTCATCCCGGTGCACCGACGCGCTTCTCGCGGTCGCGAGGTCCGCCCGTGCGTCGGCGAACCATGCCGTCGTTGCCCGGCGTCGGACTTCCTCAGGCGAAGGCAATGGATCCATACACTGGCACCCCCTCCTGTACGACGGCGCGAGCGACCGATCCAACCAGGTCTCGATTGGCCGAGATAATCCTCGGCGTGAGGACGACAAGGTCCACACCGATCGTGCGCCCCTCGATGCGCGCAATGGCCTCGTATGCCCTCATCGCCACGTGGCGCCGTTCCGACCCATCCGGGGCGACGACGGCCAGGTCGAAGTCAGAGTCCGCGCGGAAGTCGCCGCGCGCACGCGACCCGAACAGGACGACGGCATCGGGGTGAAGCGAGGCCACGATTGCGCCGACGATGCGCGCGAGTTCCGCGTCGGCCATCCGCGTTCCGGGCATGTTCCGACGCTCGAGCGGTGACGAGTTCGGGTCAGCCGAAGCCGATGTCGCTGAGCGGGACCTCGCGGGAACGGCCTGTCGCTCGAAGGCGTCGAGCGCCTCCGCCGGGATCCGGTGCCTCCCCCTGGGAGTTGCCTGGATTGCTCGCAGACGGCCGCCGGCGATCCAGTTCCGGACGGTCTGGTTCGTGACGTCGAACCGTTCCGCGACCTCGGGCACGGAGAACAGGCGCTTCATTGCCCGATCCTCGGTCCCTTGTCTCACTTCGTCAACTTGGCCGCCGCAGCGCGCTCGTCGATCCACAGACGAGGGGACACCGCGCCGTGGCCGTGAGCGTGGGATGTCAACTCTCGCCCCGGTCGGTCGAGGACGCACGGAATCCGACATTTCGACCAGGGAAATTGGCTGGCGAGGAAGGATTCGAACCTTCAATCCCCTGATCCAGAGTCAGGTGCCTTACCGTTAGGCCACTCGCCAGCGAACGGCCCGTCAGCGCGCTCGCGGGCCTCGATTGCGACAGCGGATCGGCGTTCCGCTCGCGGCCGGAGTGTACCGCAATCGCCGTCCGGCTCTCCCCGACCGCCTTGCGTCAGCCCCCCTGCCGGCCCTGCGCCTGGACCTTCGCCCAGGTGTCCTTGAGCGTGAGCGTCCGGTTGAAGACCAGGTGGTCGGGCGTCGAGTCCGGGTCCGGAGCGAAGTAGCCCAGCCGCTCGAACTGCACCGTCTCGCCGACGGGCATCTCGGCGAGGCTCGGCTCCACGAAGCAGCCCTGCAGCACCGTCTCCGAGTCGGGGTTCAGGTCCGCGAAGAGGTCGCCCGTCGGCCCCGGGGTCGGGCCGGGTGAAGAGGTGGTCGTACAGCCGCACCTCGGCCGGGATCGCGTGGTCGGCCGAGATCCAGTGGAGCGTCGCCTTCGGCCGGCGGCCGTCGGGCGCGTCGCCGCCGCGCGTGGCCGGGTCGTACGTGCAGCGCAGCTCGACGATCTCGCCGGCCGCGTCCTTCACGACCTCGCGACAGGTGACGAAGTAGGCGGACCGCAGCCGCACCTCGCGGCCCGGGCGCCAGGCGGAAGAACTTCGCCGGCGGCTCCTCCATGAAGTCGTCGCGCTCGATCCACAGCTCGCGCGTGAAGGGCACCTTGCGGCGTCCCGGCCGACGGGTCCTCCGGGTTGTTGACGACGTCCATCTCCTCGACCTGGCCCTCGGGGTAGTTCTCGATGACCACCTTGAGCGGGTCGCAGGACGGCGAAGCGGCGGGCGCGCGTCCGGTTGAGGACGTCGCGGACGGCGTGCTCGAGCATGCCGACCTCGACGACGCTGTCGGCCTTCGCCACGCCGATCATGGCCGCGAAGTCGCGGATGCCCTCGGCCGGGAAGCCGCGCCGGCGCAGGCCCGAGATCGTGGGCATCCGCGGATCGTCCCAGCCGCGCACGTGGCCCTCGTTGACGAGGCGCAGCAGCACGCGCTTCGACAGGACGGTGTAGGTGAGGTTGAGCCGGGCGAACTCGTACTGGCGCGGCCGCGACGGCACCGGCAGGTTCTCGATGAGCCAGTCGTAGAGGGGCCGGTGGACCTCGAACTCGAGCGTGCAGATCGAGTGCGTGATGCCCTCGATCGCGTCGGACTGGCCGTGCGCGAAGTCGTACGTCGGGTAGATGCACCACGCGTCGCCGGTGCGCGGATGCGCCGCGTGCAGGATCCGGTACAGCACCGGGTCGCGCAGGTTGATGTTCGGCGAGGCCATGTCGATCCTGGCGCGCAGCACGCGCGCGCCGTCGGGGAACTCGCCGCTGCGCATCCGCTCGAAGAGGTCGAGGTTCTCCTCGACCGGGCGGTCGCGCCACGGGCTGTTCCGGCCGGGCTCGGTCAGCGTGCCGCGGTGCTCGCGGATCTCGTCGGCCGTGAGGTCGTCGACGTAGGCCTTGCCGGCCCGGATCAGGTAGACGGCCCACTCGTAGAGCTGCTCGAAGTAGTCGGACGCGTGGTAGAGGTGCTCGCCCCAGTCGAACCCGAGCCAGCGGACGTCCGCCTGGATGGCGTCGATGTACTCCTGCTCCTCCTTGGTCGGGTTCGTGTCGTCGAAGCGGAGGTGGCAGCGGCCGCCGAACTCGCTGCGCGATGCCGAAGTTGAGGCAGATCGACTTGGCGTGGCCGATGTGCAGGTAGCCGTTCGGCTCGGGCGGGAAGCGCGTGACGATCGGTCGCGTGCCTGCCGCTCCGCAGGTCGGCGGCCACGATCTCGCGGATGAAGTCCGCTCGCTCGGTCGGGGTCGGTGTCTGGGTGCTCACGTGGCGGCGACTCCCCGGGCTCATTTGCTCATCGGGACGCGGCTCGCGTAGACGAGACCCTGCGGCCCCCACGGTCGCCGCGAACGTGTCGATGGCGTTCGAAGAATAGGGCAAACCGGCCGACGGACACGCGGCACAGGGCGATTCGGTCGATGGACGCGTGGAACAGGAGCCGGCGGCGCTCCTTCGGAAACTCAGGCCGCCGCCGCGGGCTCCGCCGCCGTCGATACGGCTGCCGCCGTGCGCTCCGCCAGCAACGCGTCGAGCTCGCCGGCCGGCAGAGGATGCCAGTAGAGGTATCCCTGGCCCAGCTCGCAGCCCTGCGCCTGGAGGGCGGTCGCCTGCCCAGCCTCCTCGATCCCCTCGGCGACAGTCGTCAGTCCGAGCGACAGTCCCATCTCCACGATGGCGCGTGCGAGCGCCGTTCCCTCCGGTCCGCCGCCCTGCGCGCTGACGAACGCACGGTCGATCTTCAGGACGTCGATCGGGAAGCGCTGGAGGTAGCTCAGGCTGGAGTAGCCGGTACCGAAGTCGTCCACCGCCAGTCGAACCCCGAGTTCCTTCAACGCCCACAGCCGCTTGATGGTGGCCTCGGCGTTGACGACCAGCAGGCTCTCCGTGATCTCGAGCATCAGCCGGCCCGGCGGCAGGCCGGCGGCGGCAAGCGCGCCGGCGACCTCCGAGACCACTTCGGGTCGCTGCAGCTGGCGTGCCGAGAGGTTGACCGCCATCGTCAGCGGCGGATCGGCAGGATAGTGGGCTGACCAGATGGCCGCCTGGCGACAGGCCTCGCCCAGTACCCACGTGCCGATGGGCACGATCAACCCGGTCTCCTCGGCGAGGGAGATGAACTCGACCGGCGGAAGGAGCCCGCGCGCGGGATGACGCCAGCGCAGCAACGCCTCCACTCCCGTGATGCGTCCCGTCTTCAGCTCGACGGTCGGCTGGTAGTGGACTTCGAATTCGCTGCGCTCCACGGCGCGGTGCAACTCTCCCTCCAGCACCAGGCGTGCGGCATCGAGCGCATCCATGGCCGGGTCGTAGCGAACATACCGGCCCTTGCCCCCTCGCTTGGCCGCGTACATGGCGACGTCGGCACGTCGAAGCATTGCCGCGCCGTCGGGGGTGCCGGGCCCGGCAAGCGCCACGCCGATACTGGCCGCGACGAAGAACTCGCGACCGTCGATGACGATGGGTCGCGCCAGTTCGGCCAGCAGGCGTGCCGCTGCCGCCTCGGCCTCTGCCTCCGCCGTCGGCACGCCCAGGTGCTCGAGTACGACGATGAACTCGTCGCCGCCGAGGCGCGCCACCGTATCGCCCGCGCGCGTCGCGGCCGCCAGCCGGCCTGCGACGGCAACCAGGAGCGCGTCGCCGACCGCATGCCCCAGTGTGTCGTTGACGCGCTTGAAACCGTCGAGGTCGAGGAGCAGGGCCGCGACCGTGCCCGGCCTGCGCCGGGTGCCGGCGAGAGCGTGGTCGAGCCGTTCGCGAAGTAGGGCAAGATTGGCCAGTCCGGTCAACGCGTCGTGGAATGCCTGGTGGGCGAGCTGCCGTTCCAGCGCCTTGCGCTCGGTGATGTCCGCGAGGGTTCCGCCGAGTCCCACGATGTGGCCCGCCGCATCACGGGTGGCGCGACCGCGTGCCTCGACCCAGCGCACGGTGCCATCGGCCGTCAGGTAGCGCGCCTCCGCCAGGTATCCCTCGCGTTGGCCGTCCAGCACCGCCGAGATCCGCTCGCCTTCGCCGGCGCGATCCTCGGGATGGAGATAGTCTGCGGCCGCCGTGCCCACGCTGGCCTCGACGGACCGGCCGGTGAGCGTCGTCCATGCGGGATTGAGAAAGACCCAGTGCCCGGCGCGGTCGATTTCGAAGAGCACTTCCGGGAGCGTATCGACCACGGCTCGATACCGGGCCTCGCTGGCGCGCAGTGCTTCCTCGGCCTGCCTGCGCACGGTGATGTCTTCGGTCATGGTCACCGTTGCGCGAAGCGCGCCACCGGCGTCTCGGAGCGCGGCCACCGTGACGTGGGCCCACACGAGGCTCCCGTCCCTGCGGCGGTACCGCTTTTCCTGCTGGAACCGGTCCGTGCGCCCTTCGCGCAGATCCGCCAGCCCTCGAAGGCTCTCCGCGACGTCCTCAGGTGCCGTCAGGTCCCGAAAGGCCAGCTCGCGGAGTTCGTCCTCCCCGTAGCCGAGCATCTCCCGGAACGCCCGGTTCGCATACAGGAAGCGTCCCAGGGCGTCCACGCTGACGATGCCGATCGGGGCGGACTGGACGACGAGTCGGTAGGACTCGTGGCCGTCGCCCATGGTCGCATCCGCCACTGGGCCCGGCATCGGGTTGTGCTCGAGTTCCATGCCGGCTCCTCGATCGATCCACGGGGCGCGGACTCCTTGTGCCCACGGTCGTCGCCCTGGGTCTGAGCCACCGTGGTGCCGGGGCAGTGCGCGGAGCTCCGGTGTGGTCCGAGCCTGCCCTCACGGCCAAGCATCGGTCGGGCCCGTGCGGGGCGGTTGTGGCCAGAAGTACGGGTCGGCGGCGTTGGTAGTGCCACCACGGGGTCACGGGTCTGGATCGATCCCGGCGAGCATCAACGCCGGGTCGCGACGAGGTGCTCCGCGGGTCCCATGCTCCTGCCATTCGGCGACGCCGCCGGGGGGCGAGCCGCTGTAGCCTGAGAGCGGCACGTCAACACCAACGGCAGATGCGACGTCCGGGTTACTCGCAGAGGCGGTCGTCCCGGCTCACAGACAGCACGAGGAGTCGAGCATGCAGATCGGCCTGATGGCGCCGCAGGGCTGGAAGGGCGAGTACGACGGGTGGTCGGCCGCCGGCGCATGGGCTCGAACGCTCGAACTGGCCGAGGGGGCGGAGGTGCTGGGTTTCGAGTCGCTCTGGGTCTTCGACCACTTCCATACGGTCCCGGCTCCGACCGACGAAATCACGTTCGAGTCGTTCTCCGTGCTCACCGCCCTGGCCATGCGAACGCGCCGCGTTCGACTCGGGCACATGGTGGTCTGCGCGGGGTTCCGCAACCCGGCGCTGACGGCCAAGTTGGCCTCGACCATCGACACGATCAGCGGCGGCCGGTTCGAGCTGGGAATCGGTGCCGGGTGGAAGGAAGAGGAGTGGTTGGCCTACGGGTACGGTTTCCCGCCCATCCGCGAGCGCATGGACGCCCTCGGCGAACACCTTGAGATCGTCACGCGGATGTTGGCCCCGGGTCGCGCGAGCTTCGAGGGAGCCCACGCGCATGTGCGCGGCGCCATCAACATCCCCAAGGGCATCCAGTCGCACATCCCGATCATCGTGGGCGGCAACGGGCCGCGGCGCACCGCGGGGTATGCCATCCGGTACGCCGACGAATTGAACTATGTCTTCCTCGACGCCGCCGAGATCACGGGGCGGATGGCGGATGTCCGCGCCCGCTGCGAGGTCGAGGGGCGCGATCCGGCAACCCTGCGGTTTTCCCTCTACGCGGTCGACCAGCAGATGCGGAATCCCGGACAGGCCAGGGTCGATGTGCTCGGCGAGCTGGCGGCAACCGGGCTCGACCGCATCGTCTGCTTCCCGACGCGGTGGTCCCCGACGCTCGATGCCCAGGCCCGGTTCGCCGACGACTGCCGGGCGGCGGGCCTGGTGCTCGGAGGCGTTGCTCCCGGCGCCCAGGTCGACTGATGGAGTAGCGCCTGGGGTCGCCGAGTGGCGGCGATCCAACCGAACCTGAGTTCGGGGCAGTGACACGCAAGCTGGCACAGGGCCGGTACACGCTGCGCCCCATGAGGACCCACGAACCGGCGTACAAGAGGATCTGCCCGGCATGCGGAGCGCGGATCCGGACCCTGCGCATCATGTACGGCTTTCCGACCTATGAACTGCTCGTCGCTGCCGAGGCGGGAGAGGTTGTTCTCGGCGGCTGCGTGGTCGGCACGGATTCGCCGACCCTGGCGTGCCGAGTCTGCAGGTGCCCGTTGCCCGTCGTCCACCCGGGAGGGGACCGCCCGGCGGCTCGCAACGCCCGCGCGCATCGAGGGACGCCCAGGTGCATATCCTGAGGGCAACGCCCGCACCACCCTGGGCATGCGCGCCTCGCGACCGGCCGTCGTCGGTGTGCCCGGTCTCAGCTGACCTCGAACGAGCGCTTGGCCAGCCCGTACCAGTAGCCGTCGATCGTGAACCTCGGCGCCTCGTCCGGGGCCGTCGCCGCGCCGAGCGTCACGAACAGCGGGGCAAGATGCTCCACGGTGGGGTGTGCGTACGGCATCCCGGGAGCACGCCGCCGGAAGTCGAACAGCGCGTCCAGGTCGCCCTCGGCAAGCACCTCCGCCGCCCACATGTCGAACTCGACCGACCACTCCGGGGCGCCGGGTCGCCCCATGAGGTACTCCTGGACGAACGGGAGGCCATGCGTCAGGAACCCGCTGCCGACGATCAGGACGCCCTGGTCGCGGAGCGGCGCCAGCCGCTGCCCGAGGGCGAACAGGTGCTGCGGATCAAGGTCGGGCATGGAGATCTGGAGCACCGGGATGTCCGCCTCGGGATACATCAGGGTCAAGGGGACGTAGGCCCCGTGATCGAGGCCTCGGGCCGGCCGCTGGGCCACCGGCTCCTCGGCGGGCATGAGGCCCCGCACGGTGGCCGCCAGGTCCGGAGCGCCGGGTGCCTCGTACCGGGTCCGGTAGTAGCGCTCGGGGAACCCATAGAAGTCGTACACCAGGGGGACGGTCGCCGTCGCACCGATCGTCAGCGGCGCGGACTGCCAGTGCGCGCTCACGATCAGGATGGAACTCGGTCGTGGCAACGTCCCGGCCCAGGCTGCCAGCTCCGCCGGCCAGACCGGGTCGTCGACGAGCGTGGGGGCGCCGTGACCGAGGTAGATGGCGGGAAGGCGGCCGGGCGGCGCCGCGATCTCACCCTCGGCTGCCGCCCCGGGGCCGGGGTCGGGCGCCGACCCGCTCACCGACCCTCGATCGTCACCGGTCGGATCGGCCGGCGTCGGGTCCGCAGGGTCGAGCTCGGGCATCGATCCTCTCCTCGGCCGCCCCCGGAATTCAGGCCAGGTCGGCGGTCAGCGTGTTCGCCTGCATCACGTAGCGTGCTGCTTCCTCGCCGAGGTATACCGCGGTGACCCCGAGGTTTTCGACGGCGAAGCCGGCTCGGACCACCAACAGCTCGAATTCGGCCGAGCCGCGGACCTGGGCGACCTGCTCGCGATCGCCGCGCACGAGCATGAAGCCGCCGAGGTCGCCCCCGTGCGGCTCGAGGATGCCGACCTCGACGCTCTCGATCTCTCCGGCCTTCTGGAGCCCACCGAGATACGTCATCGCCTCTTCGAAGACCTTGGTCGCCGCGACCTCGCGGCCGCGGGCCGGTGCTCCGAATCCGATGAAGAGTCCAAAGTCGGCCATCGCCGGTCTCCTTTGATTGGGCGCGAAGTCGGCCCGGCACCCGGTGTCCGGCCGGAACGTCCGCTGCGGACGAGTATGCGCCGGGCCACCGGCGCCCGTCCGAACGGCTACGCTGGCAACATCCGCCGATTGGACACGGTCGGGAACAACTCGACCCGCGGGCCGCGGCTCGGCGCTGGAGCATGATGGGGTTGGGAGATGGCGGACGACTGGACGGAGGCGTCCTTCCGTGATCTTCGGGCGCCGCGTACAAGGGCGACGGCGCGCAGATCCTGCGCGTCCTCGATGGGCGGATGCCGACAGACTTCCTGCAACTCGTGGGAGACGGATTGCTCGTCGCGCTCTCGCAGGGCGTCCCGGGAGCGCCCGACATGGCTGCCCGCTGCTCGGAACGGCTGAGCGAGCGGGGTGCCGAAGGCGACGAGGAACTGGCCGACCAACTTGATGCCGCCCTGGGCGTCGCCCCGATGCCGCTGCTTCGGTCGACGCCCCTCGACCTCGAGGAGCTGTCGATGGTGCTCGAAGGTGACCCGATGCAGTCGGGCGGACGAGTGAACGTCAGGACCGGGGAGGTGCGGCCGTTCTTCACCGATGAGCCCGGAGACCCGGAGACCGACGAGCGAGAGCATGGCGACGCCGAGGGACCAGACAGGGTCGACGATATGGAGGCCGGCTGGTTGCGGGTCGATACGCTCGGGTCCCGGCCCGGCTTCGAGGACATGGAGGGCTACATCGCAAGGTTCGACGACCCGCGGACGGTCGACCGCTTCGCGCGCGCGATCAGCGGCCGTGGTGCATTCCGGCGCTTCAAGGACACGCTCGCGGAGATGCCCGGCGAGTTGGACGCCTGGTACCGCTACTCGAATGACCGCCAGGCTGGTCGGGCGCGGGCCTGGCTCGTGCGGGAAGGGTACCGGCCCATGCCGACGCCGCTCCGCGGCAGCGGCCCGGTCTGAGCGATCGAGGTGCTCGCGCTTCACGCGGCGTGGTCGACGGACAACCGACTGCACGTCTGGTCGGAGGACGGCTCATGGTCGGGCGCCACGGTGGCGGGCGTCACCGGGGGCGGACGGACGGCGAAGGTGCCCGCTCGACGACCGCGGTCCGGGCGCTCGGCCGCCGCACCCGCACCCACGCCGGCACACCCGGGCGCCGGGTCCGCCGAATCCGTCGCGGGGGCCATTGCCTCCGCCTTCGGCGCGCGCGGGGCGGCGCTGGTACCTGCCCCGGCATCCGCCCCGGGCTCGCTGACGCTGCTCCTTCCGACCCGCCGGGGCCGGCCGATCCCGTCGCCGGAGGCGATTGCGGGAGGCTTGCACGCACTTGACGGGACCATCGAGCTGGCGCCGTGGACGGTGCCGACGCGGGTCTACGAGGCACCGGCGGCGATCGATCTCCTGCTGGCGATCGGGCCCGACAGCCCGGCCATGGCAATCGGGGCCTCGGTCCGGTATTTCGGGGCCGCGGCACAGCTGGCGCTCGACCTGGTGCTGCGAGGCCGGGTGCTCCCCGGGATCGCCGAGGAGAACGGCCGGGGCAGCCCTTCCGCGGCGATCAATCGGGCGCTGTGGCTGCCCTGCCCGGGAGCTGGCGACGTTGCCCGACTCGGGACGCTGGCTCGGCAGATGCCACCGGTCTGCAGGGCCGAGTCCGTTCCGATTGAGCGGCTGCCCGGCGCTCCCGGCGCCGCCGGCGGTGGGAGTCCGCAGACGTTGGGCCGATCCGCTGCGGTCATCCTCCGCGAGTTCATCGTCGCGGCTGTCGACGCGATCGTGCGAGCCTCTGTCGAGCTGGTTGCCCTGCCGGCCGGCCTGGGTGGACGTGACGCACGCTCGGCGTGGCTCCGAGCTCTCGTCGCCCCCGACCCGACCATCGCGTCGCATGCCCCCGGCCTCGGGCGGATCGCTGCCGCACTCGCTGCGTGGCGCCGGGCGGCCACACCGACCGCGCGGCCATTCCGGACCTGCTTCCGGCTCGTGCCGCCGATCGCCGGAGCGGGCGAGGCGGAGGGTGTCGTGGAGGGCCGGGAATCCGACAGCGAGACCACGCCGCTTGCCCCATCGCCGCCGGGGCCCGCGTCTGCCGGCGAGGACACCTGGCGACTCGAGTTCCTGCTGCAGGCACGTGACGACCCGAGCCTACTCGTTCCGGCGGAGGGCGTCTGGGGCAGCGGCCATGAAGAGGACCTGCTCGCCGACCTCGGCCGCGTGACCCGCCTCTATCCACCGCTGGACCCGGCGCTCTCCGTCGCGCACCCGATCGGCCAGGATCTCGATACCGCCGGCGCCCACGCCTTCCTCTTGGAAGGTGGTCCGCTGCTCGCCGATGCCGGATTCGGGATCATCCTGCCCTCGTGGTGGCGCCAGGGTCGACCTCGACTGGGAGCGCGCCTTCGTGCGCGGGCACGGTCGGCGGGAGGAAGTGGTAGCGTCGGGGTCCTGGGCCTGGAGTCGCTCGCAACCGTCGAGTGGGACGTGGCGCTTGGGGACGCGACGCTCTCCGCGGACGAGTTGCACGCACTTGCCGAGTTGAAGGCTCCGCTCGTCCGGGTTCGTGGGAAGTGGGTGGAGGTCCGGCCGGACGAGATCGCGGCGGCACTACGGCTCGTGGAGGGTGCGCGCGGCGCCGGATCGATGCCGGTCCGCGACCTGCTCCGCATCGGGCTCGGTCTCTCGACCGACGAGGTCGGGCTGCCCATCGACGGCATCGAGGCATCGGGCTGGCTCGGCACACTCGTGTCCGGGGACGCGATCGAGTCGCGGCTCGACCCAATTCCCACGCCGGCGGGATTCCACGGGGAGCTTCGACCGTACCAGGAGCGTGGGTTGGGCTGGCTGGCGTTCCTCGGCGGGCTGGGCCTGGGTGCCTGCCTCGCGGATGACATGGGGCTCGGCAAGACGGCCCAGGTGCTCGCATTGCTGGTGGCCGAACGGGCGGCGCCGGCCGACGACGGCGCAGGGGACGACGGCGCAACGGGATTCCCTCCGCGGAGGCTCGCTCCGACGCTGGTCGTGTGCCCCATGTCCGTCGTCGGCAACTGGCAGCGGGAGGCAGAGCGATTCGCTCCCGGGCTCGGCGTGCACGTTCATCACGGTTCCGGCCGGCTCGACGCAGGTGCACTCGCCGAGCTCGCTGCCGGCGTCGACCTCGTGATCACGACCTACAACCTGGTCGTCCGCGACGCCGTCGCGCTCGCCGCCATCCCGTGGGGTCGGGTCGTGCTGGACGAGGCCCAGGCCATCAAGAACAGCGTCGCCCAGCAGACCCAGGCCGTGCGGCGGCTCGCGGCGGCGCAGCGCGTGGCCCTGACCGGGACACCGGTCGAGAACCGGCTCTCCGATCTCTGGTCGATCATGGAAGTGCTCAATCCCGGCCTGCTCGGCTCGGCGACGACTTCCAGGTGCGGTTCGCGAGCCGATCGAGCGCTACAACACGACGACGCGGCCGCGAACCTGCTCCGTCGCGTCACGGGGCCATTCATCCTGCGGCGCCTGAAGTCCGACCGCTCGATCATCGCCGGACCTGCCGGAGAAGCTCGAGATGACGGTCTTCTGCAACCTGACCCGCGAGCAGGCCACGCTCTACCAGGCGGTGGTGGACGAAATGCTCGAGAAGGTCGATGCGAGCGAGGGCATCGAGCGCCGGGGCCTGATCCTCACCACCATGCTCCGGCTCAAGCAGGTCTGCAACCACCCGGCGCACCTGCTCGGCGACGGATCGGCCAATTCCGGGTCGATCCGGGAAGCTGGCGCGCCTCGAGGAAATCCTGGAGGAGGTGCTCGAGGAGGGCGACCGGGCGATCTGCTTCACCCAGTTCGCCGAGTTCGGCTCGATGCTCCAGGCCGCATCTTCGCGCACGCTTCGGCCGCGAGGTGCTCTGGCTGCACGGCGGGACCCGGAAGGCGGCGCGAGACGACATGGTCGCGAGCTTCCAGGCGGCCGGTGGCCCGCCGATCTTCCTGCTGTCGCTGAAGGCCGGCGGTACGGGGCTCAACCTCACCGCCGCGAACCACGTCATCCACGTCGACCGCTGGTGGAACCCGGCCGTGGAGAACCAGGCGACCGACCGCGCCTACCGGATCGGCCAGCAGCGCAATGTCCAGGTCCGCAAGCTCGTCTGCGTGGGAACGTTCGAGGAGCGAATCGCCGAGATGATCGAGGCCAAGCGCGAGCTGGCGGAGCGGATCGTCGGGACCGGGGAGGCCTGGCTGACGGAGTTGTCGACGGCCGAACTGCGCAGGGTGGTCGCGCTTTCGTCCGACGCGGTGGGGGAGGGCTGAGCCGATGCCGCCGAGGTTCGGATCAAGGGGGAGAAGCTCCGGATCCGGGCGCGGGACGGGCCGCGGTCCCGGCTCGAGGGGCGGCGAGCGCAGCTGGCCCAACCGCGGCGATTGGAGCGACTGGGGCTACCCGCCGAGCCACCCGATCCCCGTCGAGGGCGGCCTGCGGGCCAAAAGCCAGCGCGGCGCAATCGGCGAGACGTGGTGGTCGCGCCGGTTCATCGAGGTGCTGGAGCAGTTCAACCAACCGGCGCGGCTCACACGCGGCCGTACCTATGCGCGAGCCGGCCAGGTACTCGACATCGAGGTGCAGGCGGGTGCGGTCTCGGCGCGGGTCCAGGGATCACGGCCGACCCCGTATCGGTGCGGATCGGCGTGAAGGTGCTCAGCGATGCCGACTGGCGCCGGGCGGAGCGGCAGATGGCCGCGAAGGCGGTCTTCCTCGCGCGCCTGCTCGCAGCGGAGATGCCCGGCGAGATCGAGGAGGCGTTCGTCGGCCTGCAGGCTGTCGCTCTTCCCGCCAGTCGGGGCGCAGTCTCCAGTCGTCGTGCTCGTGCCCCGACTCGTCCAACCCGTGCAAGCACATTGCCGCGGTCTACTACCTGCTGGGCGAGGCGTTCGACGACGACCCGTTCCTCATCTTCGAATGGCGGGGCCGGACACGGGAACGTCTGCTGCAGGAGCTGCGGGCGCTGCGCGGCGGCTCGGCCGCCGGTCCCGACCGGGTTGCGCCGGGCCCCGGGTCGGACGCGGAGTGGATCGTCCCGGAGATCCTCGAGGAGCCGGCGCTCGAGTCGCTGCTGGAGCGATTCTGGGATGCCGGCCCGGAACTGGCCTCGCTGCGCATCGCGCCGGGGGCGGCACCGGTCCCCGACGCGCTGCTGCGCGAGCTGGAACCGGCCGCGCTCAAGGTGCTCGGGGCCGATCTTCCCGACCTGCTGCGTCCGGTCTACCGGGCAATGACGGCACGAGCCGCCGGACGTGCCTCGGGCGAGCCGGATCCGTCGGCGAACGGGGAGACCGCGGGCGTCCTGGAGAGCGCGCCACCCGTTCCGCCGGCGCGCGGCGCCCGATTGCGATAGCCGCCGGCGCGCGGCGCCCGTTCCGCCGGCGCGCGGCGCCCGATTGCGATAGCCGCCGGCGCGCGGCGTCCGACAGCCGCCGCCCCGCGGCGCTCGGCAGCCGCCGGCCAGCGGCGCTCGATTGCGATAGCCGCCGGCCCGCGGCGCTCGGCAGCGCCGGGTCACGATGTCCGGTCCGCCCGCGAGGACCGGTGCCCGCGAGCGGCGGTTCACGCCGATGGAACGACGCCTATCGATCCCTGGTGGGCAGTGCCTCGGCGTAGCGTCGAACTTGGGTGGCCGACGGGCTCGCTGCGGCCTTCCTTGGTTGCCGCTATGCGTCCGGGGCGATCGCCCCGCGATCACGGCGCCCGCCGAACCGAGAGCGCGAAGCCCGCCGAACCGAGCGCGAAGCCCGCCGAACCGAGCGCGAAGCCCCCCGAACCGAGCGCGAGGCCCGTCGAGGAAGCGGTGGAGTCGCCCGGCCGGCGGGTGCTCGGCGGCCCCAGGCTCGGGTTGTTGAGTGGCTCCGTCGGCGGTTCCCCGTTTTCGCTGCTCGGAGATCCGGCCGGCAGCTTCGGCCGTCCGCATCGCCAGCCGCTGCACCGATGGACCGGCGACGAGGGCAGTGGCACCACCGAGGAAGGCCATGGCGGCGGCGCGGCTTCGAAGGTCGGCCATCCGTGCGCGGCGCGGATACCACCACATGCGGAAGGTATCAAGCAGGACTTCGACGATCAACATCGCTCGGGATCACATGGCCTCATGCTGAACCGTGCGGCTTCGCTGCCACCCGGCGCGCCGCTCCACGGCGCATGGTACGCCAGCGCGCGACGGACCTGGCCCGGAATCACCGCGGCCCGACCGCCTTTGGTGCACCATCGAGCCAGATGCAACCGGATACCGCCGCGGAAACGTGGGAACTGCCATGATGGCTGCCCGGTCGGACATGCCGTCGCGGACCGGATTTCGGGTGTGCGCATCCGTTCTGCTGTCGCGCGGGCAACGCGCAGCCGGTCCGATGCGATACATACTGATCAGATCGGAAACACGCGAGGCTCGGGATGAGCCGGAGGGCCGACATGACGCTTGAGCAGGGATCCGCGACCGGAGACGACTCCCAGCCGGTCGCCCCCGCTGCACCGACGGCTACGCAGAAGCGCCGCGCTTCGGGCCCTCCGCCCGCACTGTTCGTCGGGCTCGGCATCTTTGGGCTGGTCGTGTGCCTGGTGATCGTGGCGGCGACCTGGTATGCGCGGGGTGTCGCCGTCACGCAGACCGACCTGCTCTACGGCACGGTCGACTCCGCCATCGCCAGCGGTGTCACGATCACGGGATCGGTCGTGGATCGCGCCTCCAAGGCAGAGCAGGCGGCGGCGGCGGTGCAGGCGGCGGCCGCGAACCCCCGGTCGTTCATCGCCAACCTGCCGGCCGTGGAGGCCCTGCGCACACAGCTCGTCGATGGCATCAACTCGAAGCTCGCACCGGTGCGTGAGGCGTACGCGGGCGTGAAGGCGAAGGTCACGACCGCGATCGAGGCGGCGAACCGGGTCGGCAACCTCCTCCCCGGTGTGTCGGTGCCGGACATTCCAACCGACCTGCTGGCCTCGATCGACCAGAAACTGACGGACATCAATGCGTCGGTCACCACGATCACGCAGCCTGCTGCTCCCGGCACGGACCCACAGGTCCAGGCGGGCGTCGTGGCAAAAGCGGCCGCCACCCTGGAGTCGGCGTTCGCAAACCTTGGCCAGGCCCTGACGTCGTTCCAGGACCGCCTGACGAGCCTGCGGGGTAGCGCGTCGGATTTTCGCGATCGCATCGTCGGCCTGACGAACGTGGCGGCAGTCGGCCTGACGCTCCTCTTCGGTTACTTTCTGCTCCTCCACGCCGGCTTGATCTGGTTCGGCCTTCGCCCGTACCGCAGGTTGCGCCACGAGGCTGCCGCCGCTTCGGCCGCACCGGCCGGATGACCGGCGCGCAGCCGCATTGGCCGGATGACCGGCGCGCAGCCGCAGTTCGCGCGGGACTGACCTGGGCTTCGGGCGTCGTGCCGCAGGCGGCCCGAATACGTCAGCCTTCCGCGGCGAGCCAGGCCTCGGCGTCGCGGTAGGCCGCGGCGCTGGATTCGCCGAGGACCGGGTCCGCGGCATAGACGTGGACGCCCGCATCCTCCCCCAACCGACCGGTGCGGCGCAGCAGCGAGAGTAGCGCGGCATCGACACCGGTCAGGTACAGCCGGCCATTTGCGCGGGTGAGTTGGGCGGCGTAGTCGGAAAGCACGACGATCGACGTGGAGCCCACGGCGGTCCGGCCGCGGAGGCGGAGGATGACCGCCGGCCGCTCCGCGGCTCCCGTCATCGGCAGTCGTGCCTGGAGCGTCCGGGCGCCCGCGTAGTACAGGCTGCCGTAGACGTCCAGCACGGTGATGTGCCGGCTCTCCAACTGCAGGGGCGCGGGGTGTTCGACGTACTTCCCGTCCGGCCGCGGTTCCAGTTCCACCACGCGCAGGTCGAGCGCCTCCCGGTTCAGCTGGAGCAGCAGCGACAGCGCGATCCCGATGCCGACGGCGGCCGCAACCGGTAGGAAGAGCGTTGCCAGGAACGTCGTCGTGATCGCGATCTGTGACGTGGGTCCGGTGCGAAAGACGGTCACGATCGCCTGGGTTCGAAACGAGCCGACGGCTGCCACGATCAGGACGGCGGACAGCGTAGGGATCGCGACCTGCCCGACCAGCCCGCCGAAGGCGACGAGAATGGCCAACATCCACAGTCCCGAGAAGATCGCCGCCCAGCGTGTGGACGCGCCGGCGGTGACGTTGAGTGCGGTCTGGCCGACGGATCCGCCGACCGGCTGGCCCCGGAACAGTCCTGCCGCCACATTGCCGATTCCCTGCGACAGAAAATCCTGGCTCGCGTTTGACGGCTCCCTGTTCAGGTTCGGCGCCGACTCGGCGACCCCCGCGCCCTGGACGAGCACGATCGCCGCCACCGAAAGCGCACCCGTCACGATCCCCAGCGACAGGAGGCGGAGCTCGGGCAGATGGGGCAGCGGGACGCCGGTGGGGATGGTGCCGACGGACGAAACGCGCGCCACGCTGTCCAAGCCCAGGACGACGACGGCGACCGTCGGCACCAGCAGGGCGAGGAGCGCGCCGACCACCGAGAATCGGGTTCTGCCCAGCCCAACCATAATTGCGATGGCGGCGAGGCCGACCGCCAGCGACGCCGGGTCGATGCCGGACGGATGCGTGACCACGTCCCACGCCTTCGCGAGCGGGTACGCGCCGGTGGCGGTCGCGCCGCAGAGGTCCGGGATCTGCCCGAACACGATGTTGACCGCCACCCCGCTCAGGAATCCGATCATCACCGAGTTGGAGACGAAGCGGGTGTATCGGCCCAGCTTCAGAAGTCCGGCCGCCACCATCGCCACCCCGGCGAGGAGCGTCAGGAGGTAGATCGCCTCGTTGCGATCCACGGCCGGCACCGCGGCGAGCGCCGACCCGGCGGCCAGGGCAGCAGCGGAGGTCGTGGTGACGACCATCCGTGCCGTGCTCGAGGTCAGGCCGCCGGCCACGGGTCCGAACAGGCTCGCATACAGGCCGCTGATCGGATTGACGCCGGCCAGGATCGCGGCGGCCATCCCGTCGGGGACGCTTCCGATGGCACCCGGAATGCCGGCGATCAGCTCGGGAATGATGGTGCCGCGCTTCGGTGCCACCCAGCGCAGCCAGGTCACGACCGCGTCGATGGGCCTGCGAGCAGGCGACGTTGCCCCGGTCATCGGCGGAACAGGGTGGAAGCGTCAATTCGACCAGGTCGAATTGGCCGGGCCGGGGTCAGCGGGGGTTTCATCGCCGGGTGTTCGACCACGGCTGAGACTGCGCGGCGGGTGCACGGGGTGCCGCAAGGGTGCGTGTCCGTCGCGGCCTGTCGTGCGGTCCGCCGGTGAGAGGGGGGCCGGCACGTCGGGCTCAGTCGACCGCGACGGAAATCCCGGTTCGAATGCGATTGCACAACGAGGAGTTTCACATGCGCGCCGCGATGAACACGCAGGGCGCGGAACGGCCTCGCCGTCGGCCGGATTCGTTGATCGCCTTGGTGGGAGCACCATCTCCCGGCCATCGCCGACGCAGGCCGGAGGGAGGTCGACGACCTCGCGCCGCCCCCGGGCTGACCGGCGGCGCGAAGCCTCAGCGAGGGGGCTCAGCCACCCGGCATCGTCGTCGGAGGGAAGGTCCGCACTCGCAGTCGCCGCTGACGCAGCGCCGTCCGGCGCGCAGCGCCGAACACGAGCACGGCGGCCATTGTCAGCCCGCAGACGTTGAGCACCAGCTGGAAGAGCGACGCGAACGCCTGCTCGGGGAGACCCGTCGCAAGCGCGACGCCGATGTTTGCCGCGGCCGGGATCGTCGTCACAGAGACCAGCGTCCCGACCACCATTCCGGAGCGCGATTGCGCGAGACCCAGGGTCCCCGCCAGCCCGACCACGAACGCCACCGTGATCGAGGTAAGGGACGGACTGGAGATGAAGTCGCTCACCGGCCGCTGGCCTGCGATGTACGACTCCGGGATCCGCCCGAGAATCCTGATCCCCACGGTCCACAGGAACGCGGCGCTCGCGGCAAGGGAGAACCCGAGGACGAGCGTAATGCCGGACGCGCGGGCCAGGTCCCACTGTCGCCGGTACAGTCCGAGCGACAACCCCGCGACCGGACCGAAGTCCGGCGAGAGGATCATGGCGCCGATGATCAGGATCGAATTGTTCGTGATGATGCCGATGGCGGCGAGCACCCCGGCAAGCGCGATCATCAACAGGAAGATCAGCGAGAGAAAGGCGCCCTCCCTGGCGTGCGCGGCGAGCTCCTCCCACGCAATGGCGTCCTCGTCATCGCGTGACCGGATACGCCCGATGATGCCGGCCACGGCGGTGACGGGGGCGATGTCGATCGCCGCCCGCCCGAGCAGCCCGGAGGGCTCGAGGCGCATGCGGAACGGCGTCAGGGCATCGCGGGGAAGGATCGCTTCCACCACGTCGCCGACTGGGTCCGCGCCGGCACCGCGATGCACGCTCACGGACACGATGCGGTCGTCCTCCAGTGCGGCAGTGACCACGGCATCGGTGAGATCCGGGGGCGTGACGATCCGGATACGCAGCATGCACGCTCAGTTTGGGCGCTCCATGACGATCCGGTGAGGCGGCCGCGCGATCGTGCGGCGCAGGAGTCCGGAACGCGGCCGACCCCGACGGTCGCCACGATGTACGCCCGGCCGCTGGACGTGCGCGGCGCACCGATGACTGTATGCTTGCCTCGGGCCGGGTTCGCCGCCCAGAGGGCCGCGCTCCCGGTTTCGCCGTCCACCCAACCCCACAAAAAGGAGATCGGTACATGGCAGAACTCGTCGTCATCGGATACCAGGACGAGGCAACTGCGGAGTCCGCATTCGCCAGCCTCGGGCAGCTCCAGCATGACCTTGTCATCGATCTCGCGGGCGCGGCCGTCGTCGTCGCGGACGAGAAGGGCAAGCTCAAGGTGAGCACTCCGACTCACGCCACGGGCGCGGGTGCAGCGAGCGGCGCCCTGTGGGGCATGATCATCGGCCTGCTCTTCTTCATCCCCGTTGGCGGGCTGATCATCGGCGGCATCATGGGCGCCATGTTCGGCAAGATGGGCGATCTGGGCATCAAGCAGGAGTTCATAGACCAGGTGCGCGACCTGCTCAAGCCGGGCACCGCCGCCCTGGTGATCATGTACCGGAAGGTCACCCCGGACAAGGCAGTCGCAGTCCTCGCGCCTTTCGGTGGGACGGTGCTCAAGAGTTCCCTGTCCTCGGAGGCAGAGGAAGCCCTGGACCAGGCGCTGTCCGGCCAGGACGTAGCCCCGGTAGCTGCGGCCGAGGCTGCGGCCGAGGCGGCCCCGAGCGATGCGGCCCCGAGCGATGCGGCCCCGAGCGAGGCGGCCCCGAGCGATGCGGCCCCGAGCGGCGGAGCCGCCTGATCGTTTCTTGCTGACGCCAGAGAGGGCACGGCCGAGGGTCGTGCCCTTAATTTGGTTGTCGGCGGGCCGGTGGCACCTACCTCACTGAGCAGCAGGTTCTCTTTCGCGGCCACGGAACCTCGGCTCGGGCCGTATCAGGGCAACAAGTCGATGCGACGCCTTGCACCTTCACGAGCTGTGGGGCAGAGTCACGCGTACGATGCCCCGGTAACCGGAACTGCGGCGGAGAGCGACCGGACTCGGAGGACCAGGAGCGATGGCGGAACGATCCAAGGGCGCCCGGGGAGCGAAGCAGACCGTCGCGGATGGGTCGACCGGGAAGGTGGTCGACCAGGCCTGGAGCGCGGAAGAGCCTGCAGGCGACGTCTGGACGGCACGGCCCTGGCTATCTCCGACGGCGCGTGCCGCACACGGTAAGGCCGCGCGAACGCGCGTGCCCCGTGAGCGCCATGCAGCGTTCGAACCCGCGGCCGATCGCGACCCGATCGCCATCCTCGCGGGCCAGGAGGAAGGCCGGCTGCCGAATCTCGTTCCCCTTCGCCACGAGCGCATGGCCCAGTCGCCCTTCTCCTACTACCGGGGCGCGGCCGCGGTGATGGCCTTCGATCTGGCCGACACCCCGCGGTCGGACCTCGTCGTCCACGCCTGTGGCGATGCTCACATCTCGAACTTCGGGCTCTTCGCGTCCCCTGAGCTGACGCTCGTCTTTGACGTCAACGACTTCGACGAGACTCTCCCCGGACCGTGGGAATGGGACATCAAGCGCCTCGCCGCGAGCGTCGTGATCGCCGGGCGCGCGAACGGGTTCAGCGCCGCCGCAAACCGGGCGGCCGCGATGCACGTGGTGCACAGCTACCGCCACTGGATGCATCGCTATGCGGGCATGGGCCTGGTTGAGGTCCTGCACGCGTCGGTCACGGCGGAGGACATCCGTGCGGCGATCGAGGAGAGTGGCCTGCTCGCGGGGCACGTCGGAGCACACCGAGCGGAGCTCTTGGAGCATGTCTTCACGAAGGCCAGGCAGCGGGACAGCACGCGGGCCTTCGAGGAACTGACCACGATCGTCAATGGGCGCCACGTGATCCACGATGACCCTCCGGTGGTCATGCACGTCGAGCTCGAGGGCGGCCCCGGGTCCCTCGAGCGGCTCTTCACCGCCTATCGGGCGTCCCTGCCGGAGAGCCGCCGCGCGTTTCTCGAGCGGTTCCGATTCGTCGATTTCGCACTCAAGGTCGTCGGCGTCGGGAGCGTCGCGACCCGCTGCTTCATCGTCGTCCTCGAGGGGCGCGATGAGAACGACGCACTCATCCTCCAGGCCAAGGAGGCGACCGCCTCGGTCCTGGAGCCGTACTTCCGGAGGAGTCGCTATGCCAACCACGGCCGGCGGGTGGTGGTCGGCCAGGAGCAGATGCAGGCCAGCTCCGACGCCTACCTTGGCTGGACGCGAGCGGGCGGGCACGACTACTACTTCCGCGAACTCTGGGACATGAAGGGCTCGGTGGACACGACAGCTCTCCAGGCGCCGGGCCTCAGCGCCTATGCTCGGCTCTGCGCCTGGGCTCTCGCGCGGGCGCACGCTCGCACAGGTGACTCAGTCGCGATCGCGGCATACCTTGGGTCGAGCGAGGCGCTTGACGGTGCGATCGCGGACTTCGCTGAGACGTACGCGGACCAGAACGAGCGCGACCACGCGGCCTACCTGGCCGCGATCAGGGCCGGGCAGATCTCGACGCCACCGAAGACCTGATTCCGGGCGGCGAGAACCGCACGAGGCCTCCCTGGTCGCGTATCCTCCCATCGGGATGACGCGGTCCGAGCCGCGGTCCTCCAGTGAGATTCGAGTATGCCCGCAGTACAACCGCGCCGATCCGCCACCGCCCAGGCAACAGCGCGCCTGGCACCCGCGCTCGAGCGATCGAGTGCCGAATGGGCGCTCCTCCGCGCTCGACTTCGCACCATCACGCCGCAGGCGCTCGGACGCGGGACACTGATCGTCACCGTCGCGCTGATCACGGCCTGGCTCGCGGCCTCGACGTGGCCGGCACTGCTCCCGTTCGCCGTGGGCGGGATCATCGCGTACGCGGTGTTCCCGATCGTCGGATGGCTCGACCGGTTCATGCCGCGGCCGCTGGCGGCACTCCTCGCAACCGGCTTTGCGGTGGCGATCATCGTGGGTGTCTTCGCGGTCATCGTGCCGCCGCTGCTGCAGCAGGCGCTCACGCTCCTGACGAATCTCCCGGGTTCGGCCGACCTCCAGCATCTGAAGGTCCAGGTCGACGACTACCTCGCCACCCTGCCGGACACGACCCGCCTCCTCGTCCAGGGCGTCCTGGACCGCGTCGCGACGCAGTTCCATGCTGGCCTGTCGGGGCTGCTCGACGTCATCGCCGCGTTCCTGGTGGAGAACACGGTCCACCTGTTCAGCGCGATCGGCGCCCTGCTCGGGATCATCCTGCTGCCCATCTGGATGCTCGCGGCCGTCCATGACGGCAAGGGGATGACCGCCTTCATCGAGCGGCAGCTCGCCCCGGGCATCCGGCCGGACGTGATGGCGATCCTGCGCATCGTCCACCGCGCGATGAGCACGTTCCTCCGCGTCCAGGTCGCCGCGTCGCTGCTGACAGGCGTCGGCGTCTGGGCCGGGCTTACGGCGTCAGGACAGCTCGGCGGGCCGGCGTACCCACAGGCGATCGCGATCGCCGCGTTCGCCGGCGTCGTCCAGGTGCTGCCGCAGATCGGCTGGCTGTTCGGCCTGCTGCCCACGGTCGTCGGGCTCATCGTGCGGCCCGGAGAGCCCCTCGTGCCGATCGTCTACCTGGCCGTGTACCTGGTCGTGCTTCGCCTCGTCGGGTTCCTGGTCGGCGCGCGGCTGGGCCGCGATCTCAACGTGCGTGCCGCGATCGCCTTCCCGGCGTTCGTGGTGATCTCGGAGATCGGACCCGTCTGGTTGCTGCTGTCGGCGCCGCTCCTCGTGGTGTCCCGTGATGTCATCGTCTATCTCCGCGGACGCCTCTCCGAGCCGCCCACGCCCGCCGGCGTCCTGCCCCACGAGCTGGCCAAGGTTCGCCCGGTCGCGGCCAGACCTGCGCCGATTCCACCGCTGTACGCTGCGGCGCCTCTGGCCGCCGGTCGACCCGCCGCGCCACGGCCGGCTGCTGCGCCGCCCACACCCGCCGCCGCCCGTCTCGTCCGGCCCGCCGGTTCGCCCGCCGTCCCGTCCGGATCCGTCCCGCCTGCTCCCGTTGGAGGTGTGCCTCGATGACCGACCCCTATGCCGCCACTTCGGGCGACACCTCCGACTTCGAATCCGTCGCCTCCGCTCCCTACGTGCAATTGACCCAGGCCCGCGCGAGCCTCTCGCAGGCCGCCGAGGCCCTGGGAACGCCGGATGACCAGGGCCGGTACCCGATCGTCGTGGTGGTCCGGCAGGGCCGCCGCTTCCAGCTCGAGATGCTTGCCGTCGCGGCTGTCATCGCGGCCGGCGTGATTGCCCTCCCCGTCGGCCCGATCCTGACCATCATCGGTATCGTCGTCGCAGTCGGCGTCGTGTTCGCCGGCAGCTCTCGTGCCGTGTTCGTGCCGATTCCCGAGGGTACGAAGGGCGTCCTGACCCGGGCCGGGAAGCTGTACAAGATCGCGGTGCCGGGCGTCCAGCGCGTGCCGCCGAACATCCGGTGCTCGCACGTCGTGTCGATTCGAGAGGTCCCGTTCACCGCATTCTCGCGCTCCGTCCCGACTGCGGACGACGTCAGGGTCGATGTCCAGATCCTCGTCACCTTCCGCATCGACGATGCAGCCAAGTTCGTCTACAACACGACGGCGCCGGACTTCGACGCCGTCTGCCAGGGCGCAGGCCAGACCGCCATCCGGCTCGCGGTCCGGGGGATCGAATCCAGCCGGGTCCTGGACCTGGCGTCGACCGAATCGGAGGCACTGCGCCAGGCGATCGCCGATCAACTCGATCAGTACGGCGTCATCGTGACCCGTACGCTCATCGTGCGCGTCGATCCACCCGTCAACTTCCTGACGACCCTCGAGGCGCGACGGCTGGCCGTCCTCCAGACGTCGGAGCAGGAGCAGCAGTTCGGCCTGAACCGGCGAATCCAGGCCGACCGCGAAACGCTGGCCAAGGAGCAGACGCAGTCACGCCTCGCGCGCAAGCTCGAGCGCGTCAGGCTGGCCGCCCAGGTGAAGCAGCTCGAGACCGAGCTCGATGCCGATCGCGAGGCGCTCCGGCTATCCCGCCTGCAAGAGCGGCTGGCTGCCTACCCGGCAGCCGCGCAATGGGTCTGGGCGTCCGAGAAGCTCGACGTCGCCCGAGCGCTCGCCGGCAACAGCCGAGCCATGGTGCAGCTCGGCGGGAGCGGCGACATCGCCGACGTCATCGTCAGGCGCGCGCTGATGGAAGACGATCCCGGTGAGCCGGCCGCGCAGGCACCCGCGGCTGAGGAGACCGCGCCGGCTCCCGGCCCTGCGACAATCGCCTGAGCCATCGGGCAGGCGACGCTCCCCCTTGCCCAAGTCGGACTCCCGGCCCCAGGCGCGCCCGCGACCTGGGACAGGGCCGCTGCCGACCCTGATCGCATTGGGTGGAAGTGCCGTGTCGTGTGCCGTGTCTCAGTCGATCTGGAACGCAGCCTTGACCGGGGCTGACATGAGGTAGAGGAGCAGGATGGCGGGCAGGAGCGCCGCGCCGAGCGCCTCGCCGACCCCGGACTCGAACATGACGAAGAAGGCGGAGACGAGGCCGAAGATGGCAACGAACGATGCGACCGCCCATCCCCATCGCAGGAGCAGCCAGAGCGCTCGGGCGACGGCGAGGTAGACGATGCCGACGACGATCCACATGATGCCCCAGAACCAGAGTGACCCGGAGATGGGGAAATCAGTGAACGCTCCGAAGAAATTGAAGCCGATCAACCTGAGGCCGCTGAAGATGTGGTAGATGCCGCTCAGGGCGACCAGGAAGGTCAGGATCGAGATCAAAACGGGCCGGGTCTTCACGGCTGTCTTCCTCCTCTTCCGTTCTCTGGGCACATCGCTGCAGGCCTCACGGCGAGCCTGTTGGCCGGCGAACTGTCGCCGGCCGGGAACGCCATGTCGCCGGAGCCGATCGCGCAGGTCGCGCGACGACGGCTCCGGCGGTGACCGTGGAACTCGACTCGACCTGAAAGGCCGCCCTCACCTGGGTCGACTGGAGATGCAAGAGCAGGATTGCAGTCCCCCTGCACGTTCAGTCTGCTGGATCACGGTCGACGGACGGTCCCCGGCGCGAGGTGATTGTCCTGGCCGCGTGCTGATGGCTGCTCAGCTCCCGGCCTTGAACTGCATCGTGCCGGCATCGGCCGCGAACGTCAGCGTCAGGTCGGGGTTGGAGCCCGTCTTGTACGAGGCCACTGTTGCCAGTTCGGCAAGGAAGATGCTGTCGAGCGAATCAGGGCCGCACGCAACGAGGCTCGACGGACCACTGGTGTTGATGGTCAGGGAGGACCCGTTCTGGGTGTACGTCCCGGCGATCGTGTTGCAGTCGGCGATGATGTTGACCTTGCCGCCGCTCTGGAACGTCAGCGTGTACTTGGTCGGATCAGGCACTGCCGTCTGCGAGGCAGGCACCTTCGTTGTGGAGCCCGTCCACTGCCAGGGGTTCTTCGTGAGGTCGCTGGAACTGCCGGACGAGCAGCCTGCGATGGCGAACGACCCGGCGACCAGGAGAGCGATGAACGCGAATCTGCGCACGGAGAGTCTCCTCTGAACTTGCCTCGCAACCCGGGTCCATCACGGCCCGAGTTGCACGAAACCAACCTCGATTCAACATGAGCCGTCAGGTTGGATGCATCACACGGTTGGGTTGAAGGTGCGCCGTCCCGCAAATGGGACGGGCGACGGACTCGCCCAACTCGAGGACGGTAGGACGCAAAACGGTGGACGTCCCGCCCGGCGGTGCTCACCAACCGGTTCGCGAAATATGCCGGGCAACCCGGGAGCAATTGGAATTGCTCCCGGGACTGCTGCGAACCCCGGCATGGGCGGCGTGCCGGTCACGCCATGGCCCCGATGGTTGCCGGAGCCGGTTCAGTCGGCGCGACAACGGCTCCGGCGGATACCCGATCCCTACTCGACCTCGAAGGCCGACTTCACCTTGTCCGACTGGAGGTAGAAGAAGATGATGCCGGGCAGGAGCGCCGCGCCCAGCGCCGCGCCGATTCCGGCGTCGAACATGACGAAGAACGCCGAGACCAGGCCGAAGACGGCCATGATCGACGCGAAGACCCATGCCCACGGCCGGAGGGACCAGAGGGCCCAGGCGACCGCGAGGTAGATGACGCCGAGAACGATCCACATGAGGCCCCAGAACCACAGGTGAGTGGTCGTGGGGTAGTCCTTGAACAGTCCGAAGAAATCGAAGCCGATCAGCCTGAGGCCGCCGAAGATGTCGAGGATGCCGACCATGGCGACGAAAAAGCCCAGGACCGAGATCAAGACAGGCGGAGCTTTCACTATTCCCTTCCTCCTCTTTCCTTCCGTCTGCCAGGTCACGGTCGATTGGCAACCGATCATCCCGGCGCGCGGTACTCATTCGCCCTGCCGTAGGCCCGCGGGCCGCCGCCGCCCGGTCCTGAACGGAATCTCGCCGGCAACGCCGGCGGAGATCTCAGTGCGGGGCTCGCGCCGGTCTCACAGGTGGTCACCGCTTTCAGTCCGGCGAGGAACGTCGCGTCGCGCGATCGGGGCGCCGCGCAACGAGGTTCGGACCGCTGATGGCGGTGGGTCGGGCAGGACCCGCCCGCAGTATACGTGGCCAGGGGCCGCCGGACCGGGCCGCAGGACAGGGAGCGACAGTCCGCGCGCGACGTCGCGCTCAGGGCCAACGCCTGCCTCGAAGCCGCGGTCAGGTCGTCCGCAGGATGCCCGTCCGCGCGTCAGTACCGGAACGGCGCGGCCCTGCCCCGGGACCACATCACCACCGCGTGCCTCACCGCCCGGCGCGCCCCTCCAGGGTCATCGACTGCCCCGGCTGCAGCACGCGCACGTCGACGTGGGCCGCGCGCGCCGCGACGGCCTCGCGGAAGGCCTCACCGGGCCCCTGGAGCTGGTGGCCGGTCAGGCGCCGCAGCCCGAACGGGAACAGGGTGCCCCAGTGGATGGGCATGGCGACGGCGGGGCCGATTCGCACGACCGCCTCGGCCGCCCGCGAAGGGTCCAGGTGGCCGGGCCCGAGGCGCGGGCCCCAGCCGCTCACGGGCAGGAGGGCCACGTCGACGCGCCCGGCCAGACGCTGCATTCCAGGGAAGAGGTCGGTATCTCCCGCGAAGTACACGCTGGTCGACCCTTCGATCAGGATGCCGAGGGCGCCTTCCGCGGTCGTGAAGAGCGAGCGGCGCCGGCCGTGTTCGGCATGGACCGCCTCCAGCCTGAGGCCATCGACCTGCAGCCGATCGCCGGCCCGCACCTGGTGGACGACCCCGCGTGCCACCTTCGCGACGACGTGCCCGAGGCCGGCCGGGACGATGAGGGCCGGACGGCCGGGGAGTGCCCGAAGGGATCCCAGGTCCAGGTGATCCAGGTGGCCGTGGCTGATGAACACGGCAGCAACTTCGTCCAGCGCATCGGGGAGCACCGCCGGCACGTGACGCCGGATGGTTCCCGCCGCCGCATGGCCGAACAATGGGTCGGTGATCACGCGCACGCCGTCGAGGTCCACGAGAACGGTCGAATGGCCGAGGAACGTCAGCCGATCACCCATTGGGCCAGCTCGGGGCCGCGCGCCGACCGCAGAAGGTCGCGGGCGCGGCCGGGATCGGGCGGGGCCAGTCGGACTCCGCGATTGTCATCTCACGCTCCAGTTCCGCGATTCAGAGGCCACGACGGCCATCTTGATCGGGCACGCACACCTTCGCAAAGGGTTCCAGGTCACCGGAGACCGTGGCCACGACCGCGCGATCCGGTCGCGATGTCCCTGGGAAAAGAGTATCGCTCTCGCACCGATCACCGCGGTGTCGGAATTTGCCGCTGCCCGCTGCCGGCCGCGAGCATCGCGGCGCCCCGCACCGCGCCGGTCCGCGACCTACCGGGAAGCGCACCGAACGAGCGTGGCTGTCCGGCCGACTGCCTCAACCTTCGGTGGATGTGCCCGACCCCGATCCGCAGAACGGCTGCCGGGTTCGCCCTGACCAACGAGCCCGCCCGCAGAGTCGCGTTGCGCATCACAGTTGCGAGTCGGCCGGCCACGTCGCCACCGAGGCCTTCAGGAGCCTCCGCGGCAACCGAACCGTGCACGCGATGCACGGTTTCGAGACCGGGGGCGCCTCCGAGCCAAGTCGAGCGGCCGATCGGTGCCCCGGATGCACGATCGGGCGGGACCAGAGGAGCCTCGCCCGTGTGAAGCCGGCCGGCTCGCACCTCCCATACACGCCGACACGGCACGCGAGCCCCTTCCCCCGGTCCTACGCCGCGTTGACCTCGCGGAGGCGCCATGGCCAGTTCCGCAGCATTGCCGCCAGCGCTTCCGCGGGGAGCGGCTGGCTGACCAGGAATCCCTGGAACCAGCCGCACCCCAGGAGCGCCAGCCGCTCTCGTTGTGCCTCCGTCTCCACGCCTTCTGCGACGACCTCGATGCGGAGATCGGTCCCCAGGTTGACGATCGCGGCGATCAGCCGATCCTCTCGCGCCCCCGTGCCAATGGCAGCCACGAACGCCCGGTCGATCTTCAGGACGTCGATGTCATAACGTGCGAGATACGCCAGCGAGGAGTACCCCGTGCCGAAATCGTCGATCGAGATCCGGGCACCGATCCCGTGCAGAGCGCCGAGAATCCTCGGGGCCTCCCCCTCGTTGATGAGCGTACCCTCCGTCAGTTCGAGTGTCAGCCGTTCCGGCTCGATCCCCGCATCGGCGACCGCGGCCGCCACATCCGAGATGAAGGACGGGTGCCGGAACTGGATCGCGGACACGTTGACCGTCACGCCCGGTGCCTTCTCGCCGAACTCGTCCAGCCAGCGGCGGGCCTGGTCGCATGACTCCCGCAGGATCCACCGGCCGAGCGGCACGATGAGCCCGGCCTCCTCCACGAGGCCGATGAACTCGTGCGGATCGAGGCGACCGCGCCGCGGGTGCTCCCAGCGGATGAGGGCCTCGCAGGCATGGACGTTGCGCTTGCAGAAGGAGACGATCGGCTGGTAGTGGAGCCCGAACTCGCCGCGCTCGATCGCCTCCTCCAGTTCCGACCGTAGCGCCATGCGCCGAATGACCGCCGTGTGCGTCGTCGGGTCGAACACCTGGCAGCGGTCCTTGCCCCCGCCCTTCGCCAGGTACATCGCGACGTCGGCCTCGCGCATCAGGTCCTCGCCGGATCGTCCCGGGGCGCCGAGCGCGATCCCGACGGTTGCGTGGAGGTAGATCGGGCGGTCGTCCACGGCGAACGGGGGGCGCAGTACGTCGAGTACCCGGAGGGCGAAGGACTCCGCGGCCGAGGGCCCCCCGGCCGCGATGATCATGCCGAACTCGTCGCCGCCGAGCCGGGCCGCCAGGTCGCCCGGGCGGAGCACCGTCGCGATACGGGCCGACAGCGCTGCAAGGAGCCGATCCCCGACCGCGTGGCCGAACGTGTCGTTGATCACCTTGAAATCGTCGACATCGAGCAGCAGGACCGCGGTTTCGCCCTCGGAACGGGCGAGTGCGATGCGCAGGCGCTCGGTGAACTCGGCCCGGTTCGCGAGCCCCGTTAGCGGATCGTGGCTGACCTGGTGCTCGAGTTGCAGCTCCAGGTTGCGCCGTCCCTCGTGTGACGACGCCAGGTCCCGAAAGACGCCGCCGAGCCGGGCCACCACGAGCAGCGACAGGAGGGCCGCGCCCGTGCCGATGGTGAAATCGTCGACGTGATATCGAAGCGGGCCCTGGAGGACGAGCACGAGGGGGCCCACGACGGCCGCGATACCGAGGCCGGTCATTCGCCACCGCTCCATGCCCTGCACCCCTTCGGCGACGGTCTTGGTCCCGCCTCGCATCGACGGGTGGAGCGCCGCTGCGCCCCAGAACAGCGGCGCGAGCAGCCACCCGATGTCGACGATCGTGCCCGTGGAATAGCCGCCGGCAGAGGCCAGGTACGCCCATCCGAGGTCGCTGGCCAGGGCGTAGAGCACCGCCAGCGCAAGGAATCCCGCCATCGGGGTGCGCTGCTCCCGGATGAGGAGCAGGTTGATCGCCAACCCGAGCATGGCGAGGTCCATCAGCGGGTAGAGGGTGGCCACCGCGAGCCCTGCCGGTGAGAGGACCCCGTTCCGCATGAGCGGGTCCAGGATGAACGCCCAGGCAACCGTCGCGATCAGCGTCACGAAGATCGATACGTCGATCCTCGTCTGGATGTCTCTGCTGGTGGCTCGCCCGCGGACGAGCAGCCAGAAACCGAGGAACGTGGCGATGTAGCCGGGCACGTAGAACAGGTCGGCGATCGACGGCGGCGAGATGACCATCCCGTAGATGGGCCCGAGCCAGTCGATCGCGGTGCCGATCCCCTGCAGTGCCAGCCCTGCGACAATCACCCACCATGCCGAGCGGGAGCGAGTCGGTTGGTTGCGAAGGATGCCCACAGCCACGGCCGCCGGCGCAGCGAGGACCACGGCGCTGAGCAGCCAGGCCTGGGTCGTGGCGTCGAGCGCGGCGTAATAGGCCAGCACGCCGGCGGCGACGAGCGCCGACCAGGCGAGCCACCCACGATCGACCTCCGCGATGAGGCGGCTGAACCTCGTCATCCCTCTCCATCCCGGACCGCGCCCGGTGTGGCACTCGACAATGCCGTTTCGACGGTAACGGGCTGCTGGGGCAGAAGCCGGTGGTCACGCCCGGCGCGGTACAGGGGCGAATGTCAGGGTGGACAGTGGCGCGCGCCATGAGACGTCCGTTCACTCGGGGGAGTACGAAAGTCACCCCCCGTCGGATGAAAAGGTTCCATGCGCCGGCGCGCAGGGCGTTGGAGGCCGCGAACCCTCCGCCCGCGGCGCCCGCCGCCTACCGCCCGCCGGAGGCCTCTGCCGTCCCGAGGGTGACGGTCGCCGACCAGCCCGTCGCCCCGATCAGCTCGGGGCGGTGCGTGATCATGATCACCGTCCGGCCCGCGGTGGCCCCCAGCAGGTCCCCGATCAGCTCGACTGCCGTCGCCTCGTCGAGGTGCTCCGTCGGCTCGTCGAAAATGACGATGGCGGCCTTGGCAAGGAGGGCCCGAGCCAGTGCGAGCCGCTGGCGCTGGCCTGCGGACAGCCGCGCCCCATGCTCGCCGACCGGTGTATCCAGCCCACCTGGCAGGCCGTCGACCCACGTCGCCAGTTGCGCGGCGCGCACTGCGTCCCGGACCTGCTCGTCGGTTGCGCCGGCCCGGGCCAACCGGATGTTCTCGAGGATCGACGTGTCGAAGAGGTGCGGATCCTGTGCGCAGAGGCAGATGACGCGACGAACGTCGTCGCCGGCCAGCCGGGTGATGTCGGCTGCCCCGTCCGGGCCGAGAAGCTCGACCGTGCCCGCCGACGGATCGAGGAAGCGCAGCAACACCGCCGCCAACGTGCTCTTTCCCGACCCGCTCGGTCCGGTGACGAGGAGCCGCTCGGCCGGCCCGATCTCCACGTCCGGCACGACCAGCGCATCGGCCGCGTCCGGCCGGTAGCGCGCCCGGAGCCCGCGCAGTCGCAACCCATACGGACCGGCCGGCAGCGGCAGCGGCGCGGCAGGCTCGACCACCGGGTCGGGCCGCGAGAGCACGTCCGTCACGCGGCGCGCCATCGCGGCCAGGCCGGGCAGGTGCTGGGCTGCCGGCACGAGCCCCCCGACCATCTCGTGCGCCGCGATCGGGGTGAGCGCCACGACCGCCAGCGCGACGCCGTCGAGGCTGCCCGCTCGGACGGCAGCGATTCCCGCCAGGAGGCTGAGCCAGACCGCGGCTCCCGACGCAAGTCCCGCGGCGAACGCCCCGAGCCCGGTGCCCGCCGCCGTTCGCGCCTCGCGCCCGGCAAGCCGGGCATCGATCGTGGCGAGGGCGGCGATGCGGGATCGCGTCGCGCCCGCAACCAGCAACTCCGGGGCGCCGGCGAGCACGTCCAGCGTCGCGGTCGCCAGTTCCCCGCGCGCCGTCGCCAGGCCACGCTCGGCGTGCCGCGCGACCGCGCCGGCGAGCAGCGGCACGACGATGGCCACGAACAGCAGGGAGACGCCGAGCACGAGCCCCGCGGCGGGGACGAGCCACCAGGCGAAGATCACGACACCGGCACCGGCCGCTGCGGCGACCGCGTACGGCAGGAGCACGCGAAGCCAGAGGTCCGCCAGTCCGTCGACGTCGTCGACGAGGCGACTGAGCAGGTCGCCCGACCGGAACTCGGCGAGGCCGGCAGGCGCCAGCCGCTCCAGTCGGGCGTACGCAGCGCCCCGCAGCCGGCCGAGGATCCGGAACGCGGCATCGTGCGCGGCCAGCCGCTCCAGGTACCGAAGGACACCGCGGCTCACGCCGAACGCGCGAACCGCGGTGATGGCGACCATCAGGTAGAGCACGGGGGGCTGCTGCGCGGCCCGGGAGACGAGCCAGGCGGATGTCGCGGCAAGGCCGATCGCGGCACCGGCGGCACCGACGCCGGCAAGCACGGAGAGGGCGAGGCGCGGGGTGAGCGGCCGCCCGAGCCGGATGATGGACAGGAGGGGACCCATGGTGCTGCCTGTCGCCCGGTCAGGCGGCCGCGACCGCTGGGGAGGCGGCGCGCCGAGTGGCGGCCTCCCCGGTGCCCGCCGCGGCCGGCCCCTCGCGTGCGACCACGGTCACGACCCGATCGGCGATCGCCAGCGCCGCGGGCCGGTGCGCCACGAGGATCACGGCACTCCCCGAAGATCGGGCGGCGTCCCGGATGGCCCGCAGGACGGCCGACTCCGCCGCAGCGTCGAGGCCGGCGGTCGGCTCGTCCAGCAGCAGGAGCGGTCGCTTCCCGAGGAGCGCTCGGGCCACTCCGACGCGGCGGCGCTGCCCGCTCGACAGGCCGATCCCGCCCTCACCGAGGCGGAGCGCCGGGTCGATCTCCCCGAGCCCCACGTCCGCCAGCGCGGCTCGCACCTCCGCGTCCGGCGCGTCGGGCCGCCCCAGGCGGGCGTTCTCGGAGATGGTGCCGGCGAACAGGAAGGGCGCCTGCGGCACCCAGGCGACATGGCGGTGCCAATCCTCCCGGTCCAGGGCGGAGACGGCAATCTCTATGGCAAGCGCGCCCGAGCCCCGGCCTCCGCCGTCGGCAGCCGTCCTATCCGTGAGGAGCACGCGCCCCTCGTCGGCCGGCACCAGACCGAGGATGACCTGGAGGAGCGTCGTCTTGCCCGCGCCGCTCCCGCCGGCGACGGCGACGACGTCCCCCGGCCCGATATCGAACGATGCCTCGTACGGCGCGGCGAGTGCGCGTCCCGGCTGCAGGCAGGTGACCGACTCGACCCGGATCCCGCCCCGCCAGCCCTCCGGGACCGGCAACCGGCCACCGGCCGCAGCCGGTTTCGCCTCGATGATGTCGAACGCGGCCGCGGCCGCCGACAGCCCCTCCTCGCTGGCGTGGTAGTGCAGCCCCAGTTGCCGGAGCGGCAGGTACGCCTCCGGCGCGAGCACGAGGATGAACAGCCCGGTCCGCAGGTCGAGGTCACCGGCCACCAGGCGCAGGCCGATCCCGACCGCGACCAGGGCGACGGACAGCGTGGCGGCAAGCTCCAGCGCAAGCGCGGAGAGGAAGGCCACACGCAGCGTCGCCATGCTCTCGTGGCGGTAGTCGTCCGTCACGCGCTCCAGGTGCGCCAGCTGGCCGTGCGCCCGGCCGAAGGCGCGCAGGGTCGGCAGCCCGGCGACCACGTCGAGGAACTGGTACGCAAGCCGGCTGAGGGCCGACCAGCGGCGTCGGCGCTGTCGCTCGGTCACATTGCCGATGAGCACCATGAAGACCGGGATGAGCGGCACCGTGAGCGCCACGGTGAGGGCCGCGACGATGTCCACCGCCGCAAGGCACGCCACGACGGCCAGCGGCACGATCGCCGCCAGCACCAGCTGCGGCAGGTACTGCGCGAAATACGGGTCGAGCGCGTCCAGTCCGCGCGTCGCCAGCGCCACGACCTCGCCGCTGCGCGCACCCGTGGACCAGCGCGGCCCGAGGCCGGCGGCGCACTCGAGCAGCCGCATGCGAAGGCTCGACTTGACCGAAGCCGAGCAGCGATGGGCGACCGACTCGCCGGCCCAAGCCACCAGCGCGCGGCCGGCGAGCACGGCTGCAAGGGCCGCCAGCGTCCCACCGATCGCGGCGGCATCGGCACCGCCCGTGAACGCCGAGTCGATCGACGATGCGAGCAGGGCCGCTCCCGCGATCGCGAGGCCGGCCGTGATCAGGCCGAGGACCACGGCGGCGGCAAGCGCGAGGGCCGTGGCTCGCGCATACCGAAGGAGCCTTCGGTCAAACGGTCTCACTGACCGGTCCGGCCCCGTGGTGCGCGTCGTCGGAGATCCGGTCCGCCGAGATGCGCTGCCGGAAGACCCAGTACGTCCACCCCTGGTACACGAGGACGAGCGGCGTGAAGATCAGGGCCACCACGGTCATGATCCCGAGCGTGTACGGCGTCGACGAGGAGTTGGTCGTCGTCAGACTGAAGGCGGGATCGGTCGAGGACGGCATGACGTTCGGGTAGAGCGCGACGAACAGGGATACCACGGCGAGCGCGATCGTCACCGCGGTACCGGTGAATGCCCAGCCCTCGCGACCCACGCGGTTGGCCAGCAGGGCGCCAACCAGCGCGACCGCCGCGAGGACCGAGAGGGCTGCCGCCGCCGGCACGAACTCGCGCACCTGCGTCCAGCCCAGGAAGATCACGGCGGCGATCGCGGCCACGAGGCCTGCCAGCAGCATGATGCGGTTCGCGCGGGCCCGGATCTCGCCGGTCGTCTTGAGCGCGAGGTAGGCCGCGCCGTGGGTGACGAACAGGGTGAGTGTCACGATCCCGCCGAGCAGCCCGTACGGGTTGAGGAGCGTGAGGAGGCCGCCGGTGTAGTTGTGCTGGGCGTCGATCGGCACGCCCGCCACGATGTTGGCGAAGGCGACGCCCCACAGGACGGCGGGAATGAGGGAACCAAGGAAGATGGCCCCGTCCCACCGGCCGCGCCAGGCTGCCTCGGGACGCTTGCTGCGGTACTCGAACGCGACACCGCGGACGATGAGGCCGACGAGGATCAGGAACAGCGGCAGGTAGAAGCCGGAGAAGAGCGTTGCGTACCAGCCGGGAAAGGCTGCGAAGGTGGCGCCGCCCGCGACGATCAGCCAGACCTCGTTGCCGTCCCAGACGGGCCCGATCGTGTTGATGACCGCCCGACGTTCGCCGTCGTTCCCGGCGATGAACGGCAGGAGGATTCCGACGCCGAAGTCGAAGCCCTCGAGGACGAAGTAGCCGACCCAGAGGATGCCGATCAGGGCGAACCAGACGTCCGTGAGTTGCATGCCGGCCACCTCAGTACGCGAAGGTTGTCGGCCGGTCCGGCTCGTCGCCGGAGTCGGTCGGGGCGGGATCGGGGAGACCGGCCGAGATGCGGCGGGTCAGCAGCCCGGCTTCGATCAGGGCGAGCACGCCGTAGAGGACGGTGAAGCCGACGACCGAGATCAGGACGGTGGTGCCGGACATCAGGGGAGAGACGCCCGCAACCGTCGGCATGAGCCCGAACACGATCCACGGTTGCCGGCCCATCTCTGTGAAGAGCCACGCGAACGTGTTCGCGAGGAGCGGGAGGAAGGGCAGCGACAGCGCCATCGCCACGGCGAGGCGGCTCACCCCAACCTCGCGGCGGCGCCGCATCTTCCACAGGAGCCAGGCGCCGGCCAGCGCGGCCAGGACTCCGGTGCCGATCATCAACCGGAATGTCCAATACGTGATGGGGATGGACGGCCGGTAGTCGCCCGGTCCGTACTGCGCCGTCATCTGCTCCTGGAGGTCGTTGATGCCCTCGACCTGGCCATCGAAGGTCGCCCGTGGCCAGGAACGACAGCAGGTTCGGAATCCGGATCGAGAAGACCTCGGAATTCCCGTCGAGCGAGCCGATCGTGAAGAGGGAGAACGACGCCGGCGCGGAGGTCTCCCACAGGGCCTCGGCGGCCGCCATCTTCATCGGCTGCTGGCTGGTCATGACGCGAGCCTGCAGGTCGCCGGTGATGGCGACCGCGGCCCCGGCGACCAGGAGCGTCACCGCACCGACCCGTGCCGCGGCGGTGAACGCCGCCGTGTCCTTGGCTCGCTCGCGGAGGAGCCTCCAGAGTGCGACGCCGGCCACGAACGCCCCGGCGGTCATGAACGAGGCTGCGATCGTGTGGGGGAACGTCACGAGCACGGTCGAGTTGGTCATCACGGCCCAGAAGTCCGTAAGCTCGGCACGGCCGGTGACCGGGTTCAGGGTGTAGCCGACCGGGTGCTGCATCCACGAGTTGGCGGCAAGGATGAAGAACGCGGACAGCACGGTGCCGATCGCGGCGATCCAGATCGTGGCGAGGTGGGTCCTCTTCCGCGAGGCGATCCCAGCCGAAGATCCAGAGGCCCAGGAACGTCGACTCGAGGAAGAACGCCAGCAGCCCCTCGATGGCCAGCGGCGCACCGAAGATGTCGCCGACGAACCGGCTGTAGTCGCTCCAGTTCATGCCGAACTGGAACTCCTGCACGATGCCGGTGACCACGCCGATGGCGAAGTTGATCAGGAACAACTCCCCGTAGAAGCGCGTGAGCCGCAGGTACCGCTCATTCCCCGTTCGGACCCAGGCCGTCTGGAAGCCGGCGACGAAGAATGCCAACCCGATCGTCAGCGGGACGAACAGGAAGTGGTAGACGGTCGTGATGCCGAACTGCCATCTCGACAGGTCAAGGGGACTCATGCGGCGCTCCCTTCTTCCTCAACCGTGAAGCCGTCATTCGCCTGGGATCGGGGGTGCTCGGCGGGGGGGCTGCCGCGCGCCCGAGGGAAACGGCCGGATTGCGGGCATGACCGTTCCTGCCGCTACTGTGCGCCGACCTCGAGGCCGTTTCATGGTGCGGCGGAACCAATTCCGGGCCGAAATCACGCCGGGCGCCGGGCGCCGGGCACCGGGCATGGGCGCCGGGCGCCGGGCGGCGCCCATGCCCTGGTCGTCAGACCAGCCCGTGCCGCATCCCCAGCAGGACGACCTCCAGGCGATTGCGTGCTCCGAGCTTGTGCTGGATGCTCGCGATGTGGTTGCGCGCGGTGAAGACGCTGATCGTCAGCACCTCCGCGATCTCCTCGATCGACAGTCCCTCGGCAAACAGGCGCAGCACCTCGAGTTGCCGGCGCGTCAGGGCCTCGATCGGCGGGTCGTCACCCGGATCTTCGTTGGCTTCGGGCGCCGGGCGCCGGCCGGTCAGCGCGGCGGCGGTCTCGCGCAGCAGGTGGATGACGTTGAAGCTGCGCGAATCCTTTTCGAGTACGAGCACGCTGTTGGAAAAGGACTTGACGTGTCCGGCGCGATCCCGTGCCGTGACCTCGTAGGCGGCGGTGCCGCGGCCCCGCCCGGCATTCCGCGTGACCGAACAGAACGGGCCGCAGACCGGGTGCCCGTCGGGCTCGCGGCCCATCAGCACCAGGTAGCAGGGCTGGCCGACGACTTCCTCCGGTGAGTAGCCGAGCATTCGCTGCGCGGCGCTCGACCAGGTGATGATCCGCTGGCGCTCATCGGTCACGAAGAGCCCGTCCGCGGTCGCGACGCGACCCAGTTGCCCGACGTTCACGACCGACGTGTCGTGGATCGGCACGCCGCGGCGCTTCCGCCGCGCCTGCTGCTGCGGCGCTCCAGGTTCCCGGGCCCTGTCGATCGGGGTGCTCATTCCACAGTCTGGTCTCGCGTCGGCTCTCCCTGCCGGCATGGCGCCGTGGAATTCAGCCCGGAAACGCTCCCCGATTTCCGTCGGAGCGCGTCGCCGGGCCGAAGTCCGTCAGAGAAGGTCGACCGGATCAGCCTCCCGTTGGCGGCCCGCCTGCCGGGGGCGGGGCCGGATCGGAGGTGGGCGCTCCCGCGTCCGACGACGCGGCCGCAGGTTCGGCTTCGGCGGCGACCGCCCCGGCTCCGGGCGCGCCCGCCGCCGACTCGATCGACTCGGTCGTGGACTCGGTGACGCCCGCCGAGGCGCTTGTCGACGTATACGTTCCAGATCCCTCGCCGCCGACCACCGGTACGGGGGACTTTCGGGTTCGCTGCAGGTACAGGAAGAGGGCAATCACGCCGACCACGATCAGCAGGATCAGGAGAAGGAGGAGCCAGCGGATTCCGTCGTCATTCGATGGCGGTGGCGGCGGAACGGGCGCCGCGACGGGCACGAGCTGCATCTGCACGTTCGAGAGCGGATTGCCGTTCGTGATAACCGCGGGCGGCGGCGAGGCGGTGCCCCACGAAGGGTCGATCCCGACAATGCTGGCGATGACCACATAGGTGGCCGAGGCATCGACGTTGGCGACGCTGAAGGGGACGGAGAACGCGATCGGGGCAGCCATCCCCGAAACGGGGCTGGCATCGAAGCCGAGAACGGCGCCGGTGTCCTCCCGCGCCACGACGGTCACGTTGGTGGTGCCCGCTGCGAGGGTCCCCGTCGGGCCCGTCAGGCTCCCGGTGACCTCTCCGCTGAGCAGGTCGGGGCGATAGGTCAGGGGGACGATGACGCCGCTCGATGGTGCTCCCCTGGTCAGGACCGGCGTCCCGGTCGCCGACTCCCAGGCATTCTGGCCGTCGACAATGGCTGCGCGGATCGTGTACGACTTGTAGGGGTTGATGGTGCTTGTCGCGTAGGTCACGGCGAACGCGATCGGCTTCTGCCCGGGGTCGTTGATCTGCTGGGTCGCGACCACCGCAACAGACCCCGTGTTGCCCTCATCGAGCAGGGTCACGATCGCCACGGCGCTCGCGGAGAGGGTGGCCGGCTCCGGGTAGGTCAGGGTGCCGCTCACGGTGCCCGACAGCGCCACGGACGGCGGCGCCGTGGGTGAGGACGCGGCAGTGGGCGAGGGCGTCGGCGAGGGGGACGGCGACGGAGTCGGCGCCGGAGTGGGCGTGGCGGTTGGTGCCGGTGTTGGTGTCGGCGTGGGAGTCGGCGCCGGTGTGGGCGTGGGTGTCGGTGTCGGCGCCGGAGTGGGCGTCGGCGTCGGCGCCGGAGTGGGAGTCGGCGCCGGAGTGGGAGTCGGCGCAGCCGTCGGTGTGGGAGTGGCGCCCGGTTGCGGCGTGGGTGTCGGGCCGGGAGGCGCCGTCGGCGTCGGGGCCGGAGTCGGAGTCGGCGCAGGGGTCGGCGTGGGCTTCGGGGTGGGCTTGGGAGTCGGTGCCGGCGTGGGCGTCGGCTTCGGCGTCGGCTTCGGCGTCGGCGCCGCCGTGGGCGTCGCTGCGGGAGTCGGAGCCGGGCTCGGCGTCGGCGATCCTGCCACGGGTATCTTCGTCGGAAGCAGGCTGACGTCCACCGTCACGTTGGTCGAGTCGGGCGTTACCGTGACCGGGGTGAGGTTCTCCCAAACGGACCCGGTGTCCACGATTACTGCCCGGACGATGTAGGTGGCCGTCGGGTCGTACAGCGACGGGTCGTACCCGATCTTGATGGAAATCGGAACCTGGCCGGGCTTGACCGAGATCGTACCGAACGCAAAGCGGCCGCTGCCGACCTTGGCGATGACCGCCTGCACGACCGTATTGGGGCTGAGCGCGGTGCTGTCCTTCTTCGTGATCGTGACCGGCAGGGAGGCAGGCAGGGCGGCGGCCGGTGCCAGCTTCACCGTCAGCCCGCTCTCCGGACCTCCGGTGATGACCGGGACGGGGTTGACGGCTCGCTGGACCTTGCTGCCATCCACGATCGCGGCATAGAGGTCGTACGGGCGCTTGGGGTCGATCCGCGAGGGATCGTAGAGCACCGCGAATGCGACGCTGCCTGCGGACGGGCTCGCGATCCGCTGCTGCCCGACGATCGCAGCCTCGCTCCCGGTGGCACCCTGGTCCACGATCGTCACGACCGCGACTGCGCTGGCGGACGGGGTCCCGGAAACCTGGAGGTTGCCGCTGACGGTGCCGGAGTAGGAAGCTGCAAGGCCGGAGGGCGCGATGACCGCCAGGGGCAGGATCATGAGCGCAAGGCCCAGGAGCGCGCGTCCCGCCGTTCGGGCGCGACGGTGTGTTGCCATGATGCTGGTCTCCTCCGTGCGGCGCGGGCGTTGTCCGGTTGACGCCCCGCCCCTCGCGGCCGATGGTACAAGGTTGTCCAGTTCTACGGGGGATCGGCAGGAGCGTCGGGCCCGTCGGCATCCGGTCGGACGATGCCGCCGCCATGCCGAATCCGACTTACGTCCCAATTCCGCGCGATCCACGATCAATGTGCGGGCCGATCGCTGGTGGCGCCGTTAGCCCGCGCGAGGGACGCACAACGCCCGATTTCCGGGTCGTGCCAGCGTGTGGCGGCCCCTCAGAGCGCTCGGAACGGCCACGCAGCCCGGTTAACGTTAACGTCGCCTGGAGCGACATATGGCAACGACGCGTCGGCGAACGTCGCGGTGGCCGAGATCTGACAACCACGTGGCCAGGCCCGGCATGTGGTCGCGCAGCGCGCCGCTTCGATCCGGCCGGCACCGCGGCCGGTTTCGAGTCTGCGGCCGCCGAGCCGGCGCGTTGCCGCCGAGCGCTGACCAGAGCGGCGGCAGGTGCACCGGCCGCCCTCGGGCCGCCATTCGCCCGCAGGCTCAAGGTGGACGGCGCGACGGGGGTGAAATGCAGGCGCCGGGGTCCGCGAGCGGCCCCGCTACGCCGAGAGCCGGCCCGCCCGGATGACGCGGTCCAGGAACTGCCGCGTCCGTTCCTCGCGGGGAGCCTTGAAGATCTGGTCCGGCGGCCCGTCCTCGAGGATGCGGCCCGCGTCGAGGAAGCAGACGCGCCCGGCGATGTCCTTCGCGAACCCCATCTCGTGCGTCGCGATGAGCATCGTCATGCCGGCTGCGGCCAGCTCCCGGATGACATCCAGGACCTCCGCGACGAGCTCCGGGTCGAGGGCGGAGGTGACCTCGTCGAGCAGCAGGATCTCGGGACGCATCGCCAGCGCACGGACGATCGCCACGCGCTGCTGCTGGCCACCCGAGAGCCGATCGGGAAACTCGTCACGCTTGTCGGCGAGGCCGAACCGGGCGAGAAGGTCCATCCCGAGTGCCTCGGCCTGGCTCCGGCGCATCTTTGCCGCCTTCCGTGGCGCCAGCGTCACGTTGTCCAGCACGCTCATGTGCGGGAACAGGTTGAACGCCTGGAAGACGATGCCGACGTGTCGCCGAATGCGATCGACGTTCACGCCGCGGGCGGTGATCTCCTCGCCCTCGATGACGATTCGACCCTCGTCGATCGGTTCGAGCAGGTTGATGCACCGGAGGAGCGTCGACTTGCCGCTCCCGGAGGCGCCGATGAGGCAGACGACCTCGTGCTCGTCGACGGCAAGGTCGATTCCGCGCAGGACCTGCAGCTTGCCGAACGACTTGTACAACCCCTCGATGCGGAGGGCGATGTCCGGGCGCTGCGGGCCGGGGGCCAGAGCAGCCTCCGTCATCGTGCGCCCACTGCCCCACGTCGCCGGTCACGGGCGATCACGAGGTCGGTGAGTCGCGCCAGCGGGATCGTGACGACGATGAACACGAGGGCGGTCGCCATCAGGGGCGTGAAGTTGAACGACCCGGCCTGGCGGATCTGCGATTGGCGGAAGATCTCGACGACCCCGATGTACGACACCAGGACCGTGTCCTTCTGCAGCCCGATGAAGTCGTTGAGCAGCGGCGGAATCACCCGGCGTACGGCCTGCGGCAACACGACATGGCGGAGCGACTGGAACCGGCTCAGCCCCAGCGACCGTGCCGCGGCGTCCTGGCTCGGGTGGACCGATTCGATGCCCGCGCGGTAGACCTCGGACACGTACGCCGAGTAGATCAGCGTGAGGCCGATCACGGCGTAGAAGAAGGGATCCACCGGCACGCCGGCGAGCCCGAGGCCCGGGATCCCGAACCCGAGGATGTAGATGACGAGGATGCCCGGCAGTGCGCGGAAGATGTCCACGTAGAACGTCGACACGGTGCGGATCGGGAAGAACACGGGACCCGGCAGGCTGCGCAGCACGGCAACGACGAGCCCCAGCACGAGGATCAGGCACTCGGCGATCAGGAACAGCTGGACGTTGATCCAGAACGCCTTGACGATCAGCTGCCAGGACACCGCGAAGACGGCGCCGTTGAAGAACGAGGCCTGGACTGCCGGCCAGCCCGGCGCGTTGACGACGACCCAGCCGATGGCAACGAAGAAGACGATCGTGCTGATCGCCGCGATCAGCGACGAGCGGAGCGCGTCCGAGTCGCGTCCACCCCGACCCGGACGGCCCCGCCGGCGCATGGGCGTCGGGAGGCCGCTGAGGCCTCCCGAGCCGAGCGATCTCTGGTCGAGGGGTCCGGTCACACCGAGGCCGGCGGGCGGAAGATCAGGGCTTGAGCGCCGGCGTGCCGTTGAACGGCAGCCACTTGGTCACGAGCTGGTCCAGCGTGCCGTTCGCGGTGAGGACGGCGATCGCCTGGTTCACGCACGCGGTCAGGCTGCTGCCCTTGGTGAGGACTGCGCTGAAGTGTTCCGGCGTGGCTCCCGCCAGTTGTCCGACGATGACCCCGTCGACTTCCACGTTGGCGATCAGGTCGGCGGTCGGGAGGTCGACCACGATCGCGTCGATCTGCTTAATCTTCAGCGCCGTCACGGCGGCGTCATTGCTGTCGAACACCTGAGGATCGGTCGTCGGCTTGATGATGTTCACGATCGCGTCGTAGCTGGTGGTGCCGATCTGGGCGCCCAGCTTCGCGCCCTGGAGTTCGGTGATCGTCGTGGCCTTGGCGAACTTGCTGTTCTTGAGTGTGACCACGGCCTGGTTGCCGAAGTAGTAGCCGTCGGAAAGGTCGGCGGTCTGCGCGCGATCGGGCGTGTACGAGACCTGGTTCACGTCGAAGTCGAAGGATTTCTGCCCCGGCGCATAGGAGTTGGTGAACGGCACGACGACCCAGGTGATGTTGTCCTGGGTGAAGCCGAGGGCGTTGGCGATGGCGTAGGCGACGGCGCTCTCGAACCCCTGGCCGTCGGTGGGGTCACCCTGCGAGGCGTCCCACGGAGGCGTGTTGCCGCTCGGCCGCGGCTCGAAGTACGGAGGATAGGCGGGGTTGTCGGTGCCGACGGTCAGCTTGCCGGGCGTGACGGTGGTGAGGCTGGCGGCCTGGCAGTCGGCGGCGATGCTGGGTGCTGCGCTGGCCGCGCTGGGTGCCGCGCTGGCCGCGGGGGCTGTCGAGGGGGTGGCCGGGGCCGGGGTGGCGGTCTCGGCTGCGGTTGGCGCGACGCTGGGTGCGACCGTCTCCGGAGCGGCCGTGGGCGTGGCCACTGCGGTCGGTGGCGCGGCCGTCGGCGTGGCCGGGAATAGCGTCGGGCCGGGGGTGGCGCCCGGCGCCTGGGAAGCGACCGGGGCGCATGCTGCGAGAAACAGCGCGGCCACGAGTGCCGCGGCGAGCGCAGGAAGGCGGGTGCGCATGATGTCTTGCTCCTCCTGGGGTTCGGTTCCTCTCCGGACCCCGACATTCTGCGATACGCCGCTCCCGGGCGTGGTGCGGCCCGCGCCGACGGCGCGCCCGCCGGCCGAATCAGGCGCTGAACCGGGTCCCGGCACGGCCCTCGAGGAAGGCCGCCGCCCGTTCGAAGTCCAGCGAGGCCGCCCGCCGCGCTCGGTGTCCACCACAGGTGCGAGTCGGCCGGCAGGTGCGCCGCGGGGCCTCCCGGGCGCCCGCAGCGCCGGCCGATCCGTGCACCCGGGCCAGTGAACCAATCTGGCCGGCGGCCCGGGTTGCGCAGCGGGTGGTTCGGGAGCGCAGCCCTCGCGATGACGAGCAGCCCCCGCCGCCGCTACTCGACGGGCGGGGAGACAGCCCTGGCCGCGGGGCCCACTCGCCCGGTGCGGAACTCCGCCGCTGTGGCCCGCCGCGAGCAGGGGTGCGGCGCTCGGCTGTCCTGTATCAAATCGGACGCGATCGGCCGACCGAATCGCGTGGCGGGCCTCGATTTGTCACAGATCGGCGCTTCGATGCCGGATTGAGCAGAAGCAGCGCCGCCAGCGCGATTCCTGCGGACGGAAACGGCCGAAATGAGACAAAGCGGCCGGCGGGCGTCCGCCGTCACGGCCGCCCCGACGTCGAGGGACGACCCGCGCACCCGCTGCACGGTTTCGAGATGGAGGCGCGCCTCCGAGACCGGTGGAGCGGCCCATCGGCACACCGGATGCACGGTCGGGCGGAGGGGAGGGGCTCGGCCCGACCCAGCACACCGGCCCCGGACGCGAGCCTCGCGGCATCGCGTGGCGCGCAGCGCCAGTCCGGCCGCGGGGGAGTCGTCTGCGAGCGGCCCTGACGCGTGCCGAAAGGGCGTGACGTGGAGCGGGCAGGACCAGCCGGCGGCGCAGCCGCGTTCGGCCGGCGTTTGGGTGGGTCCGGGCCTGGGTCCTCATCCGTCAGTGGCTGTGGGAACGGCAGCGGCGCGTGCCCGTTCGATGATCGGCGCAAGGAGGTCGACGAGCGGGGGACCGTCCACCTGGTCGAGTTCGTAGCGGACACGAACCACAGGCTTGTCGAGCTTCAGGACGCGCCGGAGGTCGATCGGGGTCGCCGAGAGCACGATGTCGGCGTCGCAGGCGTTGAGCGTCGCCGCGAGATCGGCCATCTGCGCGGCGCCGTAGCCCATGGCGGGGACGAGCGGCTCCAGCGCCGGATAGCGATCCAGGACATCGTGGATGGAGCCGACCGCGAACGGCCGCGGATCGACGAGCGCGGCGGCGCCGAACCGGCGCGCGGCGACCACACCGGCACCGAAGGTCATGCCGCCGTGGGTCAGCGTCGGGCCATCCTCGACGACCACTACGCGTTTGCCCGCGATCTCCCCACCCTCGAGCGCCAGCGACGATCGTGCCCTGACGATCGCGGCTCGCGGGTTGAGTTCCCGCACCGAGGCGTCCACCGCGTCCACGGCGGCCGGGTCGGCCGAGTCGATCTTGTTGATCACGATCACGTCGGCCATCCGCGCGTTGAGCTCGCCCGGGTGGAACGTGCGCTCGTGACCGGCGCGGAGCGGGTCGGCGACCACGATCAGCAGGTCCGGCCGGTAGAAGGGGAAGTCGTTGTTGCCGCCGTCCCAGAAGACGACGTCGGCTTCCTCCTCGGCCGCGGCAAGGATGTCCGCGTAGTCGACGCCCGCGTAGACGATCCGGCCGGCATCGAGGTGGGGCTCGTATTCCTCGCGCTCCTCGATCGTGGTGTCGTAGCGGTCGAGGTCGGCGTAGCTCGCGTACCGCTGGCAGCGCTGGGCGACCAGATCGCCGTAGGGCATGGGATGCCGGATGACGACGGTCTTCAGGCCCGCCTCTTCGAGTAGGCCGGCCACGAAGCGGGTGGTCTGGCTCTTGCCGGAGCCGGTGCGGACGGCGCACACGGCGACGACGGGGCGCTTCGAGGGGAGTTCCGTCCGGCCGGGGCCGAGCAGCTCGAAGTCGGCGCCGGCCGCCATGGCGCGCGAGGCGGCGTGCATGACGTACTCGTGGCTGACGTCGCTGTAGGCGAAGACGACGGTGTCGACGCGTTCGTCGCGGATCAGGCGCTCAAGCTCCGCCTCGGCGACGATCGGGATGCCGTCCGGGTAGCCGGGACCGGCAAGCTCCGGCGGGTAGGGTCGGTCTGCAATGCCCGGGATCTGCGTGGCGGCGGTGAATGCCACGACCTTGACCGCGGGATCGCCGCGATAGACGACGTTGAAGTCATGGAAGTCGCGTCCGGCCGCTCCCATGATCACCACGCGACGAGAATCCATTCCAGCACGCCTCCTCGGGGGTCGATGGTCGTGAAGCCGGGCTCGGAGCGGCGAGATCCGCTTCTCCCGAACGGGCGGTCCACAGGACCCCGATGAAGGGCCAATCTTGGCACACCGGATGCGGTGACCACGGCAGGCCGCCGAGGGGACGGCGAGGGGGCGGTGCGGCAGGCGCGCGCGATTCGATCGGGTGGCCTCCGCGTCAGTGTCGGTCGCCTGGCGGAGAGGGGCCCTGCTTCAGATGTCTTGCACCAAATCGGACGATAGCGTCCTGCCAAACCGGGGCCGGCGGCACCTCCCCGGCAGCGGATTTTGCATCGTTGCGGCCGGAATGTGCCGCCCTGATCCAAAGCCATGCGTTGGGAGGGCCTCCGCCCGAGTCCGGCGCTCGCCCTGGCGCTCGCCCTGGCGGCGGAATCGTCCGATTTGATGTAGGCCCGCCGGATGGGCAGGGTTGGGCGACCACTCACGACCGACCTGAACGGTGACTGCCCCAAGCCCTCGCTACGCTGCGGCGGTTTGTCTCGGACGGGCACCACAGGGACCCTCGACCGCTCGCCGCCGGTGTGGCGCGATCCCGGTCGCCCGGTCAGCCGGCGGGCACGGTCGGCGTCTCTATGACTGATGTCGGCCCAGGCGACGTTAGACGGCGGGCCTCGGCCGTCTGGGGCATGCGTCGGGTGGGTTCACGCTCAGCGGAGCGGCAAGGGAGCACCCGGAGTGGGTTTCGGCGGGCCTAACGTCGCTACAGGCGACGGATGTCAGGGAGATGATCGGGGGACGGTGGCGAACGTCGCCAGGGGCGACGGATGTCAGGGAGATGATCGGGGTGTGCGCGTGCCAATGTCGCTTTTGCGTCCGAGTCAGCCGCCGCTCGTCCCCGACAGATGGGGCAGGGGGCCCTGCGGCCGGCATGGCACCTCCGGCGACCCTCTCCCCGACCCGTGGCACCATCCTCTAGTATCGAACGACCAGATCACCGGTCGGGAACGGGCCACGGCCGACCGGTGTGGGTCGCGCAGACCGAGGAGGTCCGATGGGTGGTTCCGGCCCATCGCGCGTCAGAGAGCCGCGGAGAGTCAGGTCAATGAACGTCCAGTTCGTGCGCAGCCGTGAGGCGGCCGTGACGGTCACCATGGAGTCGACCGGAGATGCCCTGCGCCGAAAGGACGTCGTCCCGGATGCCCCGGCCGGCGATGTGGACGGCGGCGCGGTCATGGTCGCGGAGGCCGCCAACCTCCCATGAGCCGCCGCGCCCGGCCCGACTCCGCACCCGACCCGCTCTGGTACAAGGACGCCGTCTTCTACGAGGTCCACGTCCGTTCCTTCCGGGATGCCGACGGCAACGGGATCGGCGACTTCAGGGGCCTGACCGAGAAGCTCGACTACATCGCCGAGCTCGGCGTGACCGCCATCTGGCTGCTGCCCTTCTATCCCTCTCCCGGCCGCGACGACGGCTACGACATCTCGGACTATCGGTCCGTCAACCCCGACTATGGAACCCTTGGCGACTTCCGGAGGTTCGTGGCCGCGGCGCATCGACTCGGCCTGCGCGTCATCACCGAACTGGTCGCGAACCACACGTCCGACCAGCACCCCTGGTTCCAGCGTGCCCGCCATGCCCGGCCCGGCAGCGCCGCCCGCCGGCGCTACGTGTGGAGCGCCGACCCGGATCGCTACCGCGACGCGCGGATCATCTTCAAGGACTTCGAGGCGTCGAACTGGACCTGGGATCCCGTAGCCGGCGAGTACTACTGGCATCGCTTCTTCAACCACCAGCCCGATCTCAACTTCGACAGTCGCGTCGTCTGGCGTGACCTGTTCTCCATCGTCGACTTCTGGCTCGGCATGGGCGTCGACGGCCTCCGCCTCGACGCCGTCCCGTACCTCTACGAACGCGACGGAACCAACTGCGAGAACCTGCCGGAGACGCACGAGTTCCTGCGTGCTCTTCGCCGCCACGTGGACGAACGCTTCCCCGGCCGCATGCTGCTGGCGGAGGCGAACCAGTGGCCCGAGAAGGCGGTCGCCTACTTCGGCCCCGGCACGGGCGATGAGTGCCACATGTGCTTCCACTTCCCGATCATGCCGCGGATGTACATGGCGGTGCGGCGCGAGGATCGCTTCCCGATCGTGGACATCCTGCGGCAGACGCCAGACATTCCCGAGTCCGCGCAGTGGGCGCTGTTCCTGCGCAACCACGACGAGCTCACGCTCGAGATGGTGACCGACGAAGAGCGGGACTACATGTACCGGGCCTATGCGCACGACCCTCAGATGCGCATCAACCTCGGCATCCGCAGGCGCCTGACTCCGCTGCTCGGCAAGGATCGTCGCCGCATCGAGCTGCTCCACGGCGTGCTGTTCTCGCTCCCGGGTTCGCCGTTCATCTATTACGGCGACGAGATCGGCATGGGAGACAACGTCTATCTCGGGGACCGCAACGGCGTGCGGACCCCGATGCAGTGGAGCGCCGACGTCAACGCCGGTTTCTCGGAGGCCCCACCGTCCGACCTGTACCTCCCGGTCATCACCGACCCGGACTACCACTACGTGACGGCGAACGTCGCCGTCCTCGAGCGGAACCCCAACTCCATCCTGGCGTGGACGCGCAGTCTCATCGATCTGCGGAGGCGCCACCCGGTCCTGGGTCGCGGGCGGATGGAGCTGCTCGAGCCGGACAATCGCCGAATCCTGGCGTACGTGCGGTCCGGATCCGACGAGCACATCCTGGTCGTTGCCAACCTGTCCCGCTTCACGCAACCGGTGCGGCTGTCGCTGCCGGCCTATGCGGGCTGGCGACCTACCGAGCTCTTCGGCCAGACTGCGTTCCCCGCCATCGGCGAGGACGGAGCCTGCTCGCTCACCATGGCGCCGCACACGTTCCTCTGGTTCTCCGTGGAGCCCCCGGCCGATCCATCCGAGCAGCCGGCCAGCCTGCGGCGGCGCCCGACCGAAATGCCCGATCTCGAAGGGTGGCCCCAGGCCGAGGACGAACTCCTCGCCGACGCACTGGCCCGTGCGCTCAGTGCGTACCTGCCGTACCAGCCCTGGTTCGGTGGCACGCCCCGACAGGCATCGGCAGTCCGGGTGCTTGACGTCCTCCCCATCGACCGGGAGCGTCGCACGGCACTCGTCCTTGCGGGCACCGACCTCCTCGATGGCGACGACACCCTGTACCTGGTCCCGCTCCGGATCGCGTCGGGCGCGGACGGGCAGGCAGTTCCGGCCACCGGCGTCCTGGCTCGATCGCGCGACGGGCAGGCGCTGCTCGTCGAGGCTTCCGATGAGCCCTCGTTCGGCCCCGCATTGCTGCGGGCCCTCGGCGGACGGAGGGTGCTCCGTGGTTGGCACGGGCGGATGACCGCGGATTCCCCTGCCGACCTGGGTGGGCTTGTGCGGGCGGGCGCCGGTGACGTGTCGGGGCCGGTCGCGCCGCGATCCCGGAACATCTCGCTCCGCGTCGGCGGTGCGCTCGTCAAGCTGTACCGTCGGGTGGAGCCGGGCGTCCACGTCGGAGCTCGAGGTCGGTCGCGCGATGCGCGATCGACCGGTCGAGGGGACCTCCTCGCTGACGGTCGGGCTCTCCTATCGGAGGGCCGGCGCGCCCATGGTGGTGGGTGGGGTCGGACCGTGGGTCACAAGCCAGGGTGACGGGTGGAGCCTGGCGATCGATGCGGTGTCGGCGGCCGTCGAGCGGGCGACGCCCGAGTCGGTTGCGGTTCCGCTCGGGATGGACGTGCTTCTCTCCGCCCCGGGTGCCGAGCCCGGCGCGAGCGTCATCGCCGTCATCGGCGACTGGGCGGAGACCGCAGGCCGGCTCGGGATGCGGACCGCGCAACTCCATTCCGCGCTGGCGCGGGTTGACGAGCCGTCGTTCAGGCCCGAACCTTTCGGGGAGCTGTACCAGCGCGCGTTGTACCAGTCCGTCCGCAACCGCTTCAACGAGGCGCAGGTGGCGGCGCTCCAGCGGGCCGGAGAGAGCGACCAGGCGAAGGTCGATGCGGCGCGGACCCGGGAGCTGTTCGGTCCCGCCGCCGAACGACTGCGTCCGCTGCTCGACCATCCCTTCGAATGCCTTCGCATCCGGGGGCACGGCGATCTCCGCCTGGAACACTTCCTGTACGCGGACGGCGAGATGGTCATCGTGGACTTCGAAGGGGACCCGACCCGACCGATGTCCGAGCGCCGCATCAAGCGCTCCCCGTACGCCGATCTCGCGGCGCTCATCGCTTCGTCGGCGCAGGCCGCGGCGGCGGGCCTGGACCTGGCTCGCCAGCGCTCGACGGTCCGCCACGATGGCCCGTGGCTGCAGTCGTGGCTCATCAGCTGGCTCGTCGGTACATCCGCTGCCGTGCTGAACGGCTACCTGTCGCACCTGGCGGCATCGGACCTGGCAATGGTGCCACGCGATCCCGGCGATTCGTCGACCCTGCTGCGGGCGCTCCTCATCGACGCATTCTGTGAGCGGATCAGCGAGCCTGGCCGTCACGAGCCGGCACACCCCGAGCTGCTGGTGCAGGTACTGGCGGCCCTCGTCGACTGACGGACGCCGAGAGGAGCGGGCGTTCTCCCCGCCGAGCCGCCTCTCCCCCGCCGGGCCGCCTCTCCCCGCCGGGCCGCCTCTCCCCGGTTGCGCGGCCCCTCCCCGCCGAGCCGCCTCTTCCCCCGCCGGGCCGCCTCTCCCCGGTTGCGCGGCCCCTCCCCGCCGAGCCGCCTCTTCCCGCCTTCAGAGCGCCGGAAGCTCCTGCTCAAGTTCCAGCGCCCCGGCGAACAGGTCGCCGCGCTCCTCGACCCGTTCGACGATCGTCCGCAGGTCCCACCGGTCCGGCCGCAGTTCCGGGTCGTCCAGCTCGTCCCAGGTGATCGGCACCGAGACCGACGCGCCGCGCCACCGGGCGCACCGCGTACGGCGCGACGAGCGTCTTGTTGACCGCGTTCTGGGTGAAGTCGAGACGGGCCAGGCCGCCGCGCGTCCCGCCTTGGCCCACTCCCAGCTGATCAGGTCCGGCACCGCGCGCCGACCGCCTGCGACAGGCCCATGACCCAGTCGCGCGTCTCGTCGAACGTGTACCGCGGCACGATCGGCACCCAGACCTGGATGCCGCGCTTGCCGGTACCTTCGGGAAACCCCCGCAGGCCGAGGTGTCCCAGCGCCGTCCGGTACAGCTTCGCCAGCGTGACGGCATCTTCGAAGGTCGTCCGCTCGCCCGGATCGATGTCGATCAGCGCGTACGTCGGCCGCCACCAGTCGGGCAGCCGGCTCGTCCAGGGGTGCAGGTCGATGCACCGCCTGGTTGGCCAGCCAGGCCAGCGTCGCGACTCGATCGCAGACCACGTACGTGTGCGACTCGTTCTTGCCCGCCTCCGGGTAGTCCCAGCGCGCCACCCACGACGGCGCATGGGACGGGATCTGCTTCTGCCAGAAGTGCGGTCCCGTCGACGCCGTTCGGCCAGCGATCGACGTTGAGCGGCCGCTCGCGCAGGTAGGGCAGCAGCACCGGCGCGATCGTGACGTAGTAGCGGATCAGGTCACGCTTGGTGTAACGCCGCGTCGGGGAACAGCACCTTGTCGAGGTTGGTGAGGTTGACCGTGTGCCCGCCGATCGACCAGGTGCCGTCGCGCGTCATCGCGTCGAGTGCGGCCAGTTCGTCCGGCGTCGCCGCCTCCGCCGGGTCGCCCACGCCGGCGATGGCTCCGCGCGACCTCGAGCGCTGGTGGCGCTGCGGCTGTCGCACCCTGGCGCGGTGCGGACTGCTCCTGGCGGCGGCCGTTGCGCCCGGCGTCGTTCGCCACCTGCGACGCGATGGCCGCGTGCCGGCGGGGCCTTGGCTTCGCCGGCTGCCGGGAGCCGCTGCGCGTCGTCGGCCGCCCGGCCTCGCTCGATCGCCTGCCGTCGCACCGCTCGCTCGCGGAGCACCGTCGGCGGGTCCCGGTCCGGCTCGATGCCCTTGAAGGCGGCCTGCCGCAGCAGGTCGTCGGTCGTCCACTCGGTGAACTCGGCCCGGATGACGATGCGCGGCTCCGCCCACCGCGCGCCCGGCATGCGCGGCACGCCCGTGGCCGGCGGACTCGTCCGCCGCCAGTCGGTCCAGCGTCTCGCGGCAGAGCGTCGCTCGTCCGCGTGTCGATCCCGCTGCCGACCTCGCCGGCGTAGCGCAGTCGTCACCCTCCCGTTGACCGCCACCAGCAGCGCGCCGAGGTCCTTGTGCGTGCCCTTTCCGGGTTCGTAGCCGATCACGACGAGCTCCTGCTCGCGCCGGATCTTGAGCTTCAGCCAGCTCCGCGACCGCCTGCCCGGCTCGTACCGCGAGCGCCGCAGCTTGGCCACGATGCCCTCGAGCCCGCGCTCGCCGGCCGCCGCGTGGAAGTCCTCGCCGTCCTCGTCGACGTGCGAGAGGTACCTCACCTGGGGTGGTCGCGCAGCAGCTCCGGAGCAGCTTCTTGCGCTCCTCGAGCGGCACGTCGACCAGCGAGCGACCCTCGTAGTGCAGCAGGTCGAAGACGAGGTAGACGAGCGTCCCCTTGGCCGTGCTCGGCGCGCCGACGCCGACGGATCCGACTCGCCCTCCTCCCAGCGGCGCTCACCTCGATGGGCCGCGAAGCCCTTCATCCCGGCGCAGGTCCTGGAGCAGGCTGAAGTCCGGCTCGCCCCGTCCTCGTCGAGCGCCACGACCTCGCCGTCGACGATCGCGTCGCGTCGCGTTGATCCAGGTCGGCTTCGCCGCCGCCAGCTGCGGGAAGTAGCGCGCGGCGTCCTGCTTGTTGCGCGTCCAGAGCTGGACGGTGCCCGTCCCGGACGACCGCCTCGACGCGATAGCCGTCCAGCTTCAGCTCGAACAGCCAGTCGGGGTCGCTGAACGGCCGGTCGACCAGCGTCGCGAGCATCGGCGGGACGAACTCGGGCATCGGCTCCTCGACGGCGCCGGCGAGGTCGATCTCGGCCTCGCGCGGCCGGCGCGTCGCTGTCCCAGATGGCGGGTGCGCCGGCCTTCACCTCGTCGTTGGTGCGGCCGCTCTTGACCGATCGGGGCAGCGCGTCGACGTCCCAGTCCGGGTCGGCGAACTCGTCGCGCTTGTGGATGAGCAGCCACTGCGTCCTTGCCGCGCGTCGTCGGTGCGCGTCCGCACGATCACGAACCGGCCCCGCAGCTTCTCCCCGAGCAGGGCGAACTTCAGCTCGCCCTTGCGCACAGCGGCGCCCGGGATCGTCGGTCTCCTCCGGCTCCCAGGTCCCCCAGTCCCAGACGATCACGTCGCCGCCGCCGTACTCGCCGCGTCGGGATCACGCCCTCGAAGTCGAAGTACTCGATCGGGTGGTCCTCGACGTGGACCGCCATCCGCCGCTCGAGCGGCCGCAGCGACGGGCCCGCGCGGCACAGCCCAGCTGACGAGCACGCCGTCCATCTCGCAGCCGGAAGTCGTAGTGGAGGCGCGTGGCGCGGTGCCGCTGCACCACGAACCGGCGTTCGCCGGTGGGCTCGTCCATGCCCGGTGCCGGCTCCGGCGTCTTCGCGAAGTCGCGCTTGCTGCGGTATGCGTCAAGAGGCATCGCACCAAGTGTCGACGATCCGCCCCGGGAGGGGAACCCCGGGACCGCCTGCCGCGCCACGATGCCGCCAACCTCGCCGCCGAGCGGCAGGCGGCGCGCGCGTATGGGGACGGCCGGCCCGGCTGTCCGGCGCGGGGCTACCGGCGGCTGCCGAGGGTTCCCCGGCGCGGATGCCCTCGACGCCGTCGCCTGCGCCCGATGCGCACGCGGGCCGCGACCACGGGCTCCGGCATGATCGCCGGCGGCATGGTGCCGGCCAGGCTCGGGAGGACCAGGTTGATGGTGAACCGATCGACCGGCGTCCCACCGACCACGAGCGCCACGGTTCCGCCGCCGTAATCGGCCGCCGGTGTCGATATCGTCAGCGCGGCCGGCGACGGCAGCTTCGGCGATTTGCTCGGCTTCGGCTTCTTGGTCGGCTTCGGGGTCACGACCGGCGTCGGCGTCGGCCTCGGCGGCCTCGTCGGATGCGGCGTCACTGCCGGCGTCGGCGACGGCTTCGGGGGCTTGCTCGGCCCCGGACTTCCGGTCGGCCCCCCGCTGGGCGACGGCGTTGCGCACGTGCCGGCGTAGATCGGGCCGCCCCAGCTGCTCTGCAGGAAGAAGTAGGCGGTCGACGTTCCGTATGCCCCGCCGACCCCCGGTCCCCTGGCCGCTCTCGCGGCCCAGTTCCTGTCAGCGGCCAGCCACGTGGCGGGCGCGCCCGGGACCTCCGCCTTCGTGGGGTCGACGTAGTAGCCGCCGCACTGCTTGGTGTAGATGAGCCCCGGCGGGTCGACCGGGTTCGAGCTCGTCGGCTCCGTCCCCGCGATGAACCATTCGCCGACCGTCTGCTTGGTCCATGGGCCGGGCCTGCCGCCCGAGAAGTTATCGATCGACTGGTAGACGAGGCCCTTGGACGGCCGCTGGAAGTCGGTGACCGGCTTGCCTGCCATGTAGTCGCGCAGGAAGGCGTGCCAGACCTTGGCGGGGCCGTCCAGCGAGAAGATCGCCGCCGTCCCCGACCTGGGTGGCGAGTGGTTGCTGTTCCCCATCCAGACACCCACCGCGATCGCCGGTTGGTTCGGGTCCTTGGGATATTGGCAGCAGCCCGAACGTCGGTCATGTCGCGGACGTCGTTCGTGGTGCCGGTCTTGACGCGCAGCCGGGCCGGTACGCGCCGTTGGGGCCGTTGTTAAGCGAAAGCAGCGGACCCCACTCGATGTTGACCGCGGGATTGGTGTTGCCCTCGAGGATGTTGGCCATCAGCCAGGCGGCCTGCGGCGGACCAGACGCGCTTGGTCTGTGCCGCGCCCGACTGGTAGATCACGTTGCCGCGTGGAGTCCGTGACGTTGAGGATCATGCGCGGCATCGTCTACGAGGCCGCCATTGCCGAACGCGCCGTAGATGGCCGTCATGTCGATGACGCGGATCTCGACGGTGCCGATGGCGCCCGCGAGGCCGGCCATCTCGAGTGCCTTGGCGCCCTCGAGGAACGACAGGCCGGCTCGTGCCGCGGCCTGGTCGACTGCCGCCGGGCCGACGACGGCCATGGCACGCATCGCCGGGATGTTGAGCGAGTACTGGAGCGCCTTTCGCGCGCGCACCGGGCCGCGCTCACGTCCAGTCCGCGTCCTTGGGGATCCAGTTGCGCCCGAACGGCGTGGTGACGTCGAGCAGGATCGATCCGGGCGTCAGCTTGCGCTGGTCGAACGCTGTCGTGTAGACGATCGGCTTGAACGACGACCCGTGCTGCCGGAAGCCCGTCCCCGCGACGTCGAACTTGGGGTTGAACTTGGGCGACCGCAGGTCGTCGCGGTAGTAACCGGCACTCCCGACGTAGGCGAGCACGTCGCCCGTTCGGTAGTCCATCGCCGACCAGGGCCCCGTTGTAGATGCCCTTGTCCTGCAGGAAGGAGATCCAGCTCCGGTCCTTGCCGAGGCCGTACTTGCTGATCGCCTTGCTGTACGCGGTCCCCCGAAGCTGCGGGATGATGGTCGCGGCGGTGATGAACTTCTCCGCCGTCTGCTGCGCCTTCATGTCCAACGAGGTGATGACCGTGTAGCCGCCGCTCTCGGCGGGCTCGCGGTCGACCAGCATCTGGTCCAGGGCGTTCTTCATCGCCCACACGAAGTGCGGCGCCAGGAAGACGTTCGGCTTGTCGCCGACGAGCACGATCGGCTCGTTGATTGCGGCCTGGTACTCCTGGTCCGTCAGCTGCGTCCACTTCCCCCACGAAGCGCCGCTGTTGTCGTTGTACAGCTGCGCGATGATGTGGTTCCTGCGGACGACGATGTTGGCGGTGTTGCAGGCGGCGCTCGGCGATACCGCCCCGGTGAGCGGGATGACCAGCCGGCCCTGGACGTCCTTGACCATCTCGCCGTTCTCGTCGGTGGGAACCCAGCGGTAGAGGTCGTAGCACACGGGATCCTGCGGGATGGCGGCCAGGAGCGCTGCCTGGGCAACCGTGAGCTGGTCGAGCGTCTCCCCGAAGTAGACGTCCGCGGCAGCCGAGATGCCGTACGCATTGTGGCCGTAGAAGATCTGGTTGAGGTAGGCGGTGATGATCTTCTCCTTGCCGAGGACCGGGTCGGCCGCGCTGTCGTACGTGCTGTCGACGTAATCGGTCAGCCGCCAGGCCTGCAGGATCTCCTTGACCTTGCGCTCCTGGAGGCGCGCCGTATCGTTGACGAGGTCCGTCGGCAGGAGGCGCGCCCGCACGAGTTGCTGCGTGATCGTCGACCCACCGCCGCGTGAGCAGTCGTTGAGGGCATAACACGAGACGGCCGCATTGAGCGTGGCCTGCAGGTCGACGCCCGGGTTCGTCCAGAACGTGTGATCCTCGGTCGCGGTCGTGGCGTCGAGGACCAGACGTGGGAGCTGGTCGAACGTGATGACGTTGCGCTGCTCCTTCTGGAAGGTCGCCAGCTGGACCGTGCCGGTGCGGTCGTAGACGACTGTCGGCTGCGCGAACTGGAGCTGATCGAACTGCCTGACGTCGGGCAGGCCGGCGATCATGTCCTGGACCGTGATGACGCCGGCGCTCCCGACCGTGGCAACCGAGACGACCATCACGCCGATCAGGCTCACGACGAGGAGCCCGGTGATGATCAGGAGGCTGCCGCCCGATCGGCTCTTCGAGCGGCCGAGGGCGCGCGTGATCGCGATTCGGCCGGCCCGCGTTGGCTGATACCGGAATCCGTTGCCCCGCTTCGCCGGCAGACGCCCCGGCCGTGCGCGATACGCCATGGGTCAGATGATGACCGACATTGTCATGAACCGCTCTGGATCCTCCGATCGGCAGGTTGGTCGCGGCGTGCCGGTGAGCGCACCGGCCGATTTCGCCGGCTGATTTCGCCGGCGCCGAATCCCGGGACAGGGTCGCTCCCGTTCCATCCCGGGTCGCCGAACGAGACGTTTGGCGAGCGAAGGGCGTGACGGACTGCGCCCTTCAGGCATGCTGATTTCGTTCCGGGCGTGTCGGAATCAGTTTCGGGGCATGTTGAATCCGTTTGAGGGGTGACGGATCCGCTTCAAGGGGGTATCCTCGTAGGCGTCGGTCACGGCGGACCGCATTCGGTCTCGACAACTGAACAGTCCCTACCAGCGCGCCAAGGCCCCAGCTTCTGCGCCGCGCCGCGAGTGCACCCCAGTGCCTCGTACGTGGATCGGCCCCAGCCGATCCGCAAGTGGTCTCCCGGTCAGGAGGCCCGTTGCGTGAACGCAGGTTCCCGCTACGCCGTGATCACCGTCGCCGCCCCCGCGTGCTGGACCAGTCACTCCGTCATCGCGTGCCCGCGCGATGTTCCGGTAGAGAGGAGGCAGGATGTCGCCCCTAGAACAAGGCGTCCATAGGACGCCCGCACGGCGCACGCCTGGACTATTGCTGATCGGGGTCCTGGCGGTGCTGATCGCCGTCGGCGGTGTGGTCACAACGACTCAATCGACCCAGGCCGCGGTGCATCCAAAGGTCGTGATCGTCGTCGGCGCGACTGGATCGACGACCTCGTACTATCGGTCGATCGCGCGAAGTCTCGCCCACAAGGCGGCCGGCTACGGCGCGTACGTCGTCCAGGTCTACAGTCCCTACGCGACCTGGAGTCGTGTGCGCTCAGCGGCGCGTGGCGCCAAGCTGCTGATCTACCTCGGTCACGGCAATGGCTGGCCAAGTCCCTACGCTCCGTTCCAGACCAGGAGCAAGGACGGCCTTGGGCTGAACGCCTCCGCGAGCGGTACCGACTACAACACCAGGTACTACGGTGAAAGCTTTCTGAGCCAGGGCCTTCGCCTGGGCACGAACGCCGTGGTCCTGTTGCTCCACCTGTGCTACGCGTCGGGCAACCCCGAGTGGGGCGGCCCGATCCCGACTCTGTCCACCGCAAAGGCTCGCGTCGACAACTACGGCGCCGGGTTCCTGCGCACCGGGGCGAAGGCCGTGATTGCCGAGGGGCTGGGCAGCGCTGGCTACGTGCTCACCGGGCTCTTCCGGACGAACAGGTCGCTCCGGCAGATCTTCTGGAGCGCACCCAGCGCCACCGGAAAGTGGACGGTCAGCTTCCGTGCGCGTCGCTCACCCAACTGGGCAACCGCCCTGATGGATCCATTCAAACCCCGCTGGTACTACCGGTCGATCATCGGGAATCTCACTTTGAGCGCCGCCACCTGGCGCTGACACACCCAGGTGGTGTTGCCAGGACGACCCGGGTTCCTCCCACCCGGGTCGTCCCCTTTTTCTCCCCCGAGTCCCCCATTGGCAGCGATCCCGCGGGCTGACACGGGGCCGGGTACCCTCGACCGGTGATCGAGCAACCCGAAGGATCCGGCTCTTCACCCTCACGGCCTCTCGGCGACGCGCGGCGCGCGCCCCTCCCGATCGACGTCTGGTCGATGCGAGCCGCCCTGCTCGACTGGTTCGGCGCGAACGGCCGGCGGCTGCCCGGCCGGCGGACGCAGGATCCATGGCGCGTGCTGCTCATCGAGATCGCGTCCCAGCAGACGCAGATCCGGCGATCGCTGGACGCGGCCGGGGGGCTCGTCACCCGCTTCCCGACGCCCGCCCTGCTCGCGGCTGCTCCGCAGGCGGATGTGGTCCGGGCGTGGGCGGGGCTCGGCTACAACCGGCGAGCCCTTGCGCTGCACGCAGCGGCCCGGGCGATCGTCGAGCGCCACGGGGGCGAGGTGCCGTCGGGCATCGACGCGTTGCTGGCACTGCCCGGAGTCGGCCCCTACACAGCGCGCGCTGTGGCGGCACGCGCCTTCGGCCGCCCGGTCGGCCCGGTCGACGTCAACGTCCGCCGTGCGCTGGGTCGGGTTCTCGGCAACGACCGACCGCCGACGACGCAGGAACTGGCCGACGAACTCGCCGGGGCGCCGCCGAGAGGCGCAGTCCGCGCACCGGACCCTGCCCTGCCCGGGCGGGTTGCGGATGCGCTGATGGACCTGGCTGCCCTCGTCTGCCGGCCGCGTGCTCCCGATTGCCCGAGTTGCCCCCTGCTGCCATGGTGCTCGACAGGAGTCGAGGGAGTCACGGCCGGCGCCGGTCTCCGGGCACGGCCGGCGAGCCCGGCGCCATTGAGCGACGTCGGGGGACTGGTGGGCTCGACGGCCGCACGCACGGCCTCTGGCGCCGAACGGGCCCCGTTCCGTGCCACTCGTCGGTGGCTGCGCGGTCAGCTGCTGCGCGAAGTCGCCGGTGCGTCACCCGGCGCGTGGGCCACGATCTCCGGCCCGCGGGGCGTCCACGACGCCCGGGCGGTGCGCGAGACCCTCGGCGCGCTCGAGATGGAGGGCTTCATCGAGTTGGATTCGGGCAGCCGAGCACGACTGGCGGAGTCGTAATTCGGGACCGGTCGAGCCTGGATCGAACCGGCGGTAGGTCCGCATGCCGACGGGTTCGCTCGGCACGCTTACCATCGACCGATGGTGCGTCCTGAAAGCTGGACCAGTCCTGCGGGTGCAAGTCCCGCCCGGGTAGGCATCGGAGCGCCCCGTAGCAGGCCCCGGTTCGTCGGGGAGACCCGGCGGGCCGAGCGGGGCGTCACAAGCCTCGTTGGAGGGAGCTACCCGCAGGGGCACGTGTGGGCCGCGGTGGCCGACATCCGGCACTGTCTCGATGAGATCGACCACGCCGTTGTCGTTCGCCTCGTGGAGCGACGCGTGTCGGACCGGCGGGTGCTCGATCGACCGTGGCGTCCGGCCGATGGAGACCTCACCCGCTACTCGCATGACTTCGTCGTGCTCGTGTTCACCACCATCGACCGCTCCGTCACAGATCGGCTGCGGGGCCTGCTCGTCAAGCGCTGCGGTCGCACCCTGCAGGCCGGGCGGGCGAATGCGTGGACGCGTGAGTTGTTCGAGGGCCACGGCCTCTATCGCCTGCGTGGGACCATCCGCTATCCGGAGGCAGCGTAACCATGTCCGAACGACCACCCATAAGCCGTGTGCGGGCCAACCCCACGCACGGTTTGAACGGGGAATGGGGAAACGGGCGCGCACGACGCGCACCGCGCTCCTGACTACCAATGAGCGCCTTGGGCGGGAGCACCGGAACCGAGATCCTGCCTGCGCAGGACCCCTTTCTCGATGATGAGAGCCTCGATCTCGATTCCCTGGCCGCGCACTGGGCGGCACGGGCCGCTCTGCCGGCGATGAGCTCGGAGGGGATGCAGGGCGCCGATGCCCGGGCGCAGCGGATGGGCATCAGCGGCGACCAGTTGATGGAACAGGCCGGTACCGCGGTCGCGGCGGTTGCGCGTGCGCTGCACCGGACTGCCGAGCGGCCCCGTGGAGCCGTCGTGCTCATCCTGTGCGGCCCGGGCAACAACGGCGGCGATGGGCTGGTCGCGGCCCGCCACCTGGCGAGGGCCGGGTTCCGATCCGCGGTCCTGCTTGTCTCCACTGTTGAGCGTCCCTCCACGGCGGACGCGGCACGCAACTGGGACCGCCTGAGTGGCGTGGATGGCGTCGAGCGGCTGCACGCGGCGTCCGCCCACGACGTCGCGATGCTGCTCGCGGGGGTCGATAAGGCGGCCCTTGTCGTCGACGCCCTCCTCGGGACCGGCGTGCGCGGAGCGCTCCGCGAGCCGATCCGCACGGCCGTCGATCTCGTGGAGCGGGCGCGCGCCGAGGGCGTGCCGGCGCTGGCGGTCGATACGCCGACCGCGCTCGACCTGACGAGCGGGGTGCCCTCGGATCCGTGTGTCCGGGCCGACGCGACAGTGACGTTCCATCGACCGAAGCTGGGGCTGCTCGCCCGCGACGGCCGTGTGCTCGCGGGTCGCGTTCTCGTGGCGCCGATCGGAATCCCGCACGCGGCAGACCCGACATGAGCGAAACCCGCGGCGTCCGCGACCGCGACGTGCTCGTCGTGATGGCGGCGGTGGTCGTGGTGGTACTGGCGGCGATCGCGCTGTCGACGTTCGTGCCGGGGATCAGCCGGCTGTTCCAGGCGCTGCCGATCCTGGTGATCGTGCTCGTCGTCGGAACGGCCTACGTGCTCTACCGGTCGCTGCGGCCGCGCTGAATCCGATTTCAGGTTCCCCGGCGCGGGCCGACGGGTCGAGGCTGCCGCGTACTCCTGCTCGGTCCGCCACCTATGTCTCGGCGCGGCTGCGAGCGATCCTCCGCCGGATCATCCGCGCCGAGTCGTGCTCCGCGAGCACGACTCGGAGGCAAACGGCCGCTCGACGGGGCAATGGTGCCCGCGGCACGCCGTTCCGTGCCCGGAACCTCGCCAGCTCGTGCTCCGCGAGCACGACTCGGAGGCAAACGGCCGTTCGACGGGGCAATGGTGCCCCCGAGCCGTGGAGGCAAACGGCTCGGCGCGGCCTCGTGCCGCGGCCGCCGTTCGTGCCCGGAACCTCGCCAGCTCGTGCTCCGCGAGCACGACTCGGAGGCAAACGGCCGTTCGACGGGGCAATGGTGCCCCAGCTCGGCGCGGTGGTGCCCGGAACCTCGCCAGCTCGTGCTCCGCGAGCACGACTCGGAGGCCAACGGCCGCTGGGCGCGGCCATCGTGCCCGCGGCACGCCGTTCGGTGCCCGGAACCTCGCCAGCTCGTGCTCCCTGCGCACATATCGTCACCAGGCAGCCGTGAAGAGGGCGCGGCCGCTGCCCCTCCTCGCCACCACCGCCGTCCATCGCGCCGTCGCCGGGCTCGTCCCCTTTGATACGCTACGCGACGTGAGCCCATTCGCGACGGCACCCTGACTCGTGGCCGTCGGCTCCTCCAACAGCTTCGACCTCGTCGTCCTCGGCGCCGGTACCGGCGGCTACAGCGGCCGCGTTCCGCGCCGGGGCAGCTCGGCCTGAAGGTCGCGCTCGTCGACGCCGGCCAAGATCGGCGGCACGTGCCTGCACATCGGCTGCATCCCGACCAAGGCCATGCTCGAGTCGGCCGACTTCTACGAGCGCGCTAACCGCGGCGAAGGAGTTCGGCATCCGGCTGGACGGCACCGCCTCGCATCGACTCCGTCGCCCTCGCCGCCCGCCGGCAGCAGCCGTCGTCGACCGGCTCACCCGGGGCCTGATGAGCCTCGTCAAGAAGAACAAGGTCGAGTTCATCCGGGCCGCGGGTACGCTCCAGGGCGGCAAGCAGGGTCAAGGTGTCGAAGCTCACCGACGGACGGCGCCCGGACGGCGAGATCGTGCTCGAGGGCACGGACGTCATCCTGGCCACCGGCAGCCGCGTCAAGAGCCTGCCCGGCCTCGTCCCCGACGGCCAGCGGATCGTCACCAGCGACGACATCCTGCGCAGCACGTCGCTGCCGCAGAGTCCTGATCGTCGTCGGCGCAGGCGCCGTCGGCGTGGAGTTCGCCAGCTTCTACAAGGACGTCGGCGTGCGAGGTCGACGCTGCTCGAGTACCTGCCGGCGGTGGTGCCGCTGGAGGACGCCGACATCTCGCCGCGAACTGGAGCGCTCGTTCACGCGACGCGGGATGAAGGTCATCACCCGCGCCCGATTCGATCCGGCATCCGTCGTCGCCGACGACTCTGGCGTCTGTCTCATGGTCGGCAAGGGAAGGGCGAGGAACCGAAGGAGCTGCGTGCCGACCAGATGCTCGTCGCAACCGGCCGCGCCGCCAACACCGACGACGTCGGCCTGGAGACGACGCGCGCCAGGGTCGAGCGCGGGTTCGTGCAGGTGGACGCACGCATGCGCACCGCCGAGCCGCACCTGTATGCCATCGGCGACATCATCGGCGGGCTCCTGCTCGCCCACGTCGCGGCCCACGAGGGCATTCGTGCCGTCAGCAACGATCGCCGGCGTCGAGACCGAGCCGATCGACTACATCCAGATGCCGCGCGCCACCTACTCGCGGCCGCAGGTCGCCTCGATCGGTCGGACGCAGGCCGAGTGCGAGAGCGACGGCATCCCGGTCAAGGTTGGCAAGGTGCCGTTCCAGGCCATCGGCAAGGCGCTCATCGGCGGGGAGTACGGAGGGCTTCGCCAAGGTCATCGCCCACACGGAGACCGACGAGATGCTCGGCGTCCACCTGATCGGGCCGCACGTCACGGATCTCGATCGCGGAGGCGAGCGCGGCGATGCTCTTCGAGGGCACGGCCTGGGAGATCGGGCGAGGCCGTCCATCCGCATCCGACGCTCTCGGAGGTGCTCGGCGAGGCCGCCCTCGCCGTCGACCGACCGCTCGATCAACTTCTGATGGCCCGCACGCCGGCCGCACACGCCGAGGGGCAGACAGGCAGACAGAGGCAACAGGCATGGCGATGAACACGACTGCATCGGGCTCGCCGACGGACGCGGGACCGGGGGGCACCGAGCTCGGCGCCGACCTCGGCCTGACCCGCGACGACCTCCTGGAGATGTACCGGCTGGTGGCGCTGGCCCGCGCGCATCGACGAGCGCATGTGGATCCTCAACCGTGCCGGCAAGATCCCGTTCGTCATCAGCGGCCAGGGCCACGAGGGCGCGCAGGTGGGGATCGCCTACGGCATGCGCAAGGGCCTCGACTGGATGGTTCCGTACTACCGTTCGGTGGCCAGCCTGATCACCTTCGGCATGACGCCGCGCGAGATCATGCTCGCCCAGTTCGCCAAGGCCGTGCGACCCCAGCTCCGGCGGCCGCCAGATGCCCGGCCACTACGGCGTCGCCGAGCGCAACATCCTGTCGCTCTCAGTCGCCGGTTGCGACCCAGGTGCTGCACGCGACCGGGATCGCGCTGGGCGGCCAAGGTCCGCGGCACGGGCCAGGTCGCCGTCACGCTACACCGGCGAGGGCTCGCAGCAACCAGGGCGACGTCCACGAGGCCATGAACTTCGCCGGCATCCACCACCTGCCCGTCGATCTTCGTGATCGAGAACAACGGCTATGCGATCAGCGTGCCGTCGGAGCTGGAGTCGGCGGTCGAGGACATCGCGGTTCGAGGCGCCGGCTACGCCATGCCCGGCGTGATCCTCGATGGCGACGACGTGCTCGGCTGCTACCGGCTGGCGAAGGAGGCGATCGACGGGCGCGCGGCGGGCGAGGGACCGACGTTGCTGGAGGCCAAGGTCACCCGGCTGACGGGCCACTCGTCCGACGACCAGCAGACGAAGTACCGCAGCGCCGAGGAACTGGCCGAGGGGCGGACCCGCGATCCGCTGCCGCACCTGCGGCAGACCCTCCGCGACGCGGGGGTGCTCGATGATGCCGAGGAGGCGCGCATCGCCGCCGCGATCAAGGCCGACGTCGAGGACGCGACCGACTGCGCCGACGCGAGCTCGATCCCGATCCCGTCGACCGCCCAGCGCTGGGTCTACGCCGACGCGCCACCGGCCCGCATGGACGATCCGCTCTGGCGGACGGCTCGGTTCATGGGCGACGGCGGCCCGCTCACCGGCGGGGAGGGCTGAGCGTCATGGCAGTCATGACGCTGATCGAGTTCGATCCGCGAGACGCTCGCGGAGCGAGATGCGACGCGACCCGTCGATCATCGTGCTGGGCGAGGACGTCGGCAGGAAGGGCGGCGTCTTCCTGGCAACCGACGGGCTCTTCGACGAGTTCGGGGGCGATCGCGTGCTGGACACGCCGCTCACCGAATCGATGATCGTCGGCACTTCGATCGGCGCGGCCGTGAACGGGCTGCGACCGGTGCCCGAGATCCAGTTCGCCGACTTCATCATGCCGGCCTTCAACCAGATCGTGAGCGAGGCGGCGCGCATGCGCTACCGCTCGAACAACGCCTTCGCCTGCCCGATCACGATCCGCGCTCCGTACGGCGGAGGCGTGCACGGCGCGCTCTATCACAGCCAGTCGGTGGAGGCGTTCTTCGCGCACGTGCCGGGGCTGAAGGTGGTCATCCCGTCGACCCCGTACGACGCCCGCGGCCTGCTGCGCAGCGCCATCCGCGACGACGACCCGGTGCTCTTCTTCGAGCACAAGAAGATGTACCGCTCGGTGCGCGGCGAGGTCCCCGAGACCGAGTACACGGTGCCGATCGGCTCGGCCAGGGTGGTGCGACAGGGCTCGCAGGTGACGGTGATCGCCTACGGGCTGATGCTGCAGTACGCGCTGGAGGCTGCCGAACTGCTCGAGGAGGACGGGATCAGCACGGAGGTGATCGACGTGCGGACGCTGCGCCCGCTCGACGGTCACACGATCCTCGACAGCGTGCGCAAGACGGGCAAGGCAGTGGTCGTCTACGAGGACAACCGCTTCGGCGGGTTCGGCGCGGAGATCGCGGCGATGCTGGCGGAGGAGGCGTTCGACTTCCTCGACGGTCCGATCGTGCGCGTGACGGGTCCCGACGTACCCGGCGTGCCGTACAACCACGCGTCTCGAGGAGTGGTTCATGCCGAACCCGGACCGGATCGCGACGGCGGTGAAGCGGCTGGCGGCGTACTGATCCGCGGCTGATCGGCGCCGGTCCGATCCGATGTTCCGCCTCGGCTCGCGGGACACATGGACCCTGTCGGAGGACGCCCATCCCCCCGTCGATTTCGCGGTCAGGATGCTTCGCCGGGACGGACTGCGCATGCCGCCGTTCGACGCGCACCCGGACGGTGACGGGAGCCTCCGAGCGCTGGGCCTGACCGCGGAGATGTGGCGGGACTGGCTCGATGCGCTGGTGGAGGGCCGTGCGCGAATCGGGGACCTGGCGGCGGGCCCTCTCGAGTGGATGCTCGAACCAGCGGTCAGACTGGAGCTGGTGCGGATCCTGCGCCAACCGGGTTCGTTCTGCCCCGGATCGGAGGCGTTGCGTGCCCGTCTGGATGCAGCGTGGCAGGCGCTGGAGCAGGACGAGGAGGCGTGGATGCGGCGCATGACGGTGCCCGACGAAATCCACCGCCGGCACGGCGGAAACGGCCTGTGGAAGGCGCTGAAGCCCTATCGGGGCCGCCTGCCGCCGCTGGAACTGTTGCCGGTCGACTACCCGTCACCGGTGGTCATGGCAGTGCCGCCTGCCACCTGCGTGATCGGCCTCCCGTCACCCGACATCAGCCCGTCGATCTTCCGCGACCTGGTCCTTGCCGGTGCCGAGGCACTGGCGGCGCCCTCCCGCGGCTCGGGCTGAGAGGCGCATCTTCGCCCGGTCAGCGCTCCTCGTCGGTCTCCGAGTCCTTCGTCCACCCGAGGTGCTTGCGGAACCGGCCGACAGTGCCGACGTGGTACGTCGCTTCTTCCTGGTACGTGGGAAGGCCATCGACCTCGGACCGCGTCAGGTCGACCCGTACCTCGTCCGTCGCCATGCTCGCGACAACCTCGGCGGAGACCACCACGTCTCGATGCCCACCCGGGAGCGAGACACGGATGCCGTGGAAGATGTCCTCGGCATCGTCCCCCAGCACCTCACGGACCTGGCCGACCTTCGCGTTGTCGCTCGAGATGACGGGAGTCTCGTACACGATCGAACGCCACGAAACGGGCTGGCTCTCGGACACGGCGTTCTCCTTGTTGGCGCTGGGGACGGGCCGCCAATCGTAGTCGGACCTGGCGAACGATGACGGAGAGCAACCGACCCCTGCGACGCTCTCGAGCGTTTCTTCTCAATCGGACGCTTCCGACCTGCTCGGACGCGCCGCCGGTTGCGCCTCGGCGCTGCAATTACCCACTTCGGCCGCGAAGCGCCGTCCTGGTCAATGACAGCTCCAGGGACGGCGCTGGGCGGGTCGGCCGGACCCACCCCCGGACGGCTCCGCCAGTGCGTCACCGGCGGTAGCAAGTGCCCGGTCTCAGTGTTGCCCGCAACTCTTCCCAGGCGCGCATTGACCGCGCCGTTGGCCCGATCTTCAGTCACGTTCCCACAGGATGATCGCCAATCCGGACGACGGGGCCCTCGACGAACGTCCGTGGACCCGCCGGGGCCTGTCCGCCACGCTCGGCGGCGGGCAGCCGACGGCGTCCGGAAGCGCGGCAGACATGATGGAGTCCGCGGCGGGCGCGCCGGCCGGGAATCTGGCTGGCGTTGGCCGGAGCCCCGGGTCGGCTCACCACCACCGGCGGACTCCGGAGGAGAGGCATACGCCCGCCACCTCGGGGTGCCCGGCGTCGAGCCGGATCGATCGGTAGGCGGGTGGGGTGATTGAACGCCGGGCGAGCAAACGGGCCACCGACCTGACCCGATCGGGGCGCGGTCGCCATGGGAACCGGTTCCCATCACCCAGAAATCGGCGATTGCCCCCGATTCCGAGCACGGCGGACGCCGAACCCTGCCCCGCGGGCGTCAACACCACCGTCGCGGGCGGCCCGGGCGGCCGTTCCGGGACCCGGCCGCGCGCCCTCCGGCGGGTTCTCGGTCGGTTTGAACGCCCGCCGTTCAGCCACGTGGGGCCGCCGTGCCGTTCCAACGAGGACCGGCCCTGCATCATCCCGGCCCGCGGACGGACCCGCCAACCGCGAGTCACGCAGAACGGGGTCGTCCGTGCTGAGACGAAGTGGAGAGGCGGCCCGCGACGCCGGCCGATCCGTCGCGCGGCATGGTCCGGAGACGGTCGGCGCGGCGATGCGCGAAACTGTGCGCCAGACATGCGCCGAAGCACCACGCTCGACGGAGCGGTCCGGAGGTAACCCAGTGCCGAAAGTGACGATGCCGCAACTCGGCGAGAGCGTGGCCGAGGGAACGATCGGCAAGTGGCTCAAGCAGGTCGGCGAGCACGTCGACAGGTACGAGCCGATCGTCGAGGTCATCACCGACAAGGTCAACGCGGAGGTCCCGTCGCCCTTCGCCGGGACGCTTACCGAGATCCTTGTCAAGGAAGGCGACACGGTGCCCAACCACGCCGAGATCGCCGTGATCGAGGCCGCCGAAGCGGCGCCACGCGGCGCCGACGCGCGGCACCGGCGCCGGGAGCGGCGCCGCAGCCGCGCCGATAGCCGCGGACCATGGCGGCGCGCCGGAAGCCCCTCTGCCGGTGGTGGCCGAATCGAGCACGAGCTGGGTATCGGCCAGCCGGTGCCGACGAGCGCCGCGTGGAGGCGACCGAAAGGGCGGTCGCGAGCGCCCGTCGCGCTGCCGGACCCGAGACCCGACGGCGCCGCGGTCGCCGTCTACGAGGGTCGAATGACACCGGCCGTCCGCCGGCTGGCGCGCGAGCACGGCGTCGACCTCGCTCGCGTCCCGGGTACCGGTCACGCCGGGCGCGTAACGCGAGAGGACGTGCTGCGGTTCGTCGACGCCGGTGGCGCGACGGCGGCGGCACCGATCGCTGTTGCCGAGCCAACGTCCGACCCCGGCACCGGCCGCCACCGCACCGCCTGCCGCTCCCCCGGTCATCGCGCCGGCATCTCCGCGCCCGACCGAGCCGAAGCCGGTCCCAGCAGCGGTCGCCGAGGGCGACTCGCTGAAGCCCGCTTCGCCGATGCGCCGGGCGATCGCCGCCCAGATGACGCGCGCACTCCAGGTGCCCTGTCGCGTTCACCACGATCGAGGTCGACATGTCGGCCGTCGTCCGGCTGCGCGAGTCGACCAAGCGCGACTACCAGGCTCAGGAGGGGATCGGCCTGTCGTACGTCGCGTTCGTCACCAAGGCCGCCGTCGAGGCCCTCCGCCGCCACCCCGACTTCAACGGCCACTACACCGAGGAGGGCCATTGGCTGCGCCGGCAGGTCAACGTGGGCGTGGCGGTGGCGGTCGACGACGGGCTCGTGGTGCCCGTGATCAAGAACGCCGACGGCCTCAGCATCCACGGGCTCAATCGCGCGATCAACGATCTCGCCGACCGGGCACGGAGCAACCGGCTCCGGCTGGACGACATCCAGGGCGGGACGTTCACGGTGGACAACACGGGCTGGACCGGCTCGATCCTGACCCAGCCGATCATCAACGTGCCGGAAGTCGCGATCCTGACGATGGAGGCGATCGTGAAGCGGCCGGTGGTCGTCGAGACCGCGGGCGGCGACGCGCTGGCCATCCGGCCGGTCATGAACATGTGCCTCGGCTTCGACCACCGGGCCACCGACGGCGCGCAGGCCGGTCGGTTCGTGGGCGATATCAGGCGCTGGCTGGAGTCGGTCGACAGCGGGACTGCGATCTGGTGAAGCGGCCGATTCTCCATGCGTGAATCAGCCGATGGAGCTTGCCCCGGCCTCCAGGGCCAGTCTCGCAAAGCTCAAACGAGCGGTCGGGCGCCGCTTGGCCGTGCTACGCTGTCTCCGATCACCTCTTGGGGTGGGGGAGGGGTTCGGTGTTTCAGTTGGGGCAAGGTCCCGCGATCGTCGGTCGGCGACGACGTCCTCGAGGCGCCGAATCTGCGTTGCGCGTGGCCGTATTGGTCGCCATCCTCGCCCTTCTCTTCCCACTCGTTGCCGTCGCCGGCAGGCCGTCCACGACCGACATGGACGGGGACCGCCTGACCAACGTCTTCGAGCAGACCCGGAGCCACACGGATCCGCGTCTCGCCGACACCGACGGGAACGGCATCCCTGACGGGGCGGAAGATCCCGATGCGGACGGCCTGACCAACACCTGGGAACAGGCGCTCGGATTGGATCCGCTCAGCGCGGACACCGACGGGAACGGCATCCCGGACGGATCCGAGGATGCTGATGCCGACCAGCTGACCAACGCATTCGAGGTCCACTACGGCGTCACCGACCCCACCTCGAACGACACCGATCGTGACGGGCTGCGGGACGTGGCCGAGGATCCCGACGGGGATGGCCTCTCCAACTTCGGCGAGCAGCGCTTCGGCACGTCGCCCCTGCTCGCGGATACCGACGGAGATGGCGTCTCCGACAGTCGCGCGGATGCCAACCACGACGGGGTCTCGAACGGGCTGGAACAGGACATTCGCATCGTTCCGGCGGACCTCGTGCCGCCGTTGGCTCTCGCGATGGCAGACACCGGGCCGAGCTACGGCGATGGGTGCCACGACAGGCTGGGCAGCTCGGTCGTCAACCCCTGCGTCTACGGCAACCCACAGGGGAGGCTGACCATCGCCCTGTTCGGCGACTCACACGCCGCGCAGTGGCTGCCGGCCCTCATCGAAGCGGCCAGGGCCAGACCGTGGCGGATTGTCAGCCTGACCCACGCTTCCTGCCCCTCCGTGCAGGTCGACACCGAGCAGAAGAGCGCCTCCGACGCGGTGGCATGCAAAACCTGGCGCCAGGGAGCCGTGAAATGGCTGCGCGACAATCCGCCGAATCTGGTGCTACTGGCGAACCTGGGGCGGTACCACCTGATCGACTCAACTGGACGTCGCATCTCGTCCGCCAACGTCGACACCACATGGCAACAGGGGCTCGAGGCAACGCTCAGCCAGATGCCCGCCTCGTCCAGGCTCCTCGTGCTGGGGGACACCCCGGTCGGCAACGTTGATGTCCGGTCGTGCCTGCGGCTGCACCTGGATCAGATCTCCGCCTGCGAGACGGCGCGCAGCCTGGCCGTGAACCCAGGGCACGACCACGCAGAGGAATTGGCGGCGCAGCATGCGGGAGCCACCTACGCCACCTTGAGCGGAGTCGTCTGTTCGTACGACCCCTGCCCGATCGTGGTCAATGAGCTGTTGATGTGGCGGGACCAGGGTCATCTCACTGCGACCTATTCGCGGCAGCTTGCCCCATCGCTCGCCGCGATCATCGAGCGAGTGTTCCCGCCCCAACCGCAGCGCAGGTAGGGACCTTTGTCGGGTTCGTGTCGGCCGGCCCGGTCGACAGACACGACGTGCCGTCCTGCCTCGCGGCGCACCGCACGCGGATCTCCGCGTGCGAGACCGCGCGGAGCACGGCCATCGGCGTGGGACACGATCGAGCGGAGAAGGCAGCAGCGGACGCGGCGGGAGCGACGTTCTCCAGCCTCAACGGCGTGGTCTGCTCCTACGACCCGTGCCCCGTGGTGGCCGGCAACGTCGTCATGTGGCGCGACCAGACCCACATGACGGCCACGTTCTCCGCGCTGCTGGCGCCGTCGTTCGCTACGGTGGCGTCCGGGTTGCTGACGCCGGCCGCGCAGACAGTGGCAGAGGCCTCCGCGCCACCCGACGCCGGACAACCGGCCGTGGTACCGGCCGCCGTAGATAGCGACGGGGACGGCCTCACGGACGCCTACGAGACCAGTAGGAAGTGACCGATCCGAAGGGCCCCTGGCGCCGCCCGCGACGTGGTTCAGCTGCTGACGTCGAGGCTCGCGTGCATCCCGCCCGCGTAGTGACCGGGGAGATTGCAGATGAGCACGTAGTGCCCCGGCGCGAGGTTGATCGTCGTGCTTCCGGTCGACCCGGGCGACAGATCCTCCACCTCGGGGTCGAAGTGGGTGACCTCGCTTGCCTCCTCGTCGACTTTGCCGTCCGAGGTGAGCGGCAGCTTGTCGGCGGCGAGGTCGGACTTGAAGACGACGAACTCGTGGGTCACCGTGCCCTGGTTGTGGACGGTGAAGGTCACGTTTCCCTTCGCCGCCTTCGCCGAGTCCACGGTGACGCTGAACTCCTTTATGTCCACGTTGACGGTCGAAGGCGGCGTGGCGGCGGGTGGCGGCGTCGAACTGCCGGTACACGCCCCCACGAGGAGGGCGGCGGCGGCAAGCGGCGCGCACCGTCGTAGATACGTGGTAATCATGGATGGGGCCTCCAATTGTCGTGTCCGCTGGCTCGGGCACTGTGCCGCGTCCCTTGCGACACGGATCGTTGGGCGCGGGACGGCACGCAGCAATAGGGTCATCACCGAAAGAACGCGTCGGAAATGCCCTCATTCCGCGTCATAACAACCCCCAGGTCGATTTTGCAACCGTCCCGAAGTGGCGCCGCGACATCGCCGCCGTCGCTTTGGTCGACTTCGTGGCATTGTCACGTCAGCGAAGCGCCGCGGCAGCACGTCCGACCGGACACGTCCTCGGCGGGAGGGATCGTGGCAACTGACCGAAGGCCGCCGCAGATTGGGACAACGCAGCCCAAATCGGCGGGAGTCCACCCGAGCGCGTCGGCCCGGCGAAGGCCGATCGCCGATCGGCGCATTGCGACCCGATGACAACCCTGGACCCGGCGACGGCCGCTTACCCGATAACGACCCCGGCCCCGGCCACTTCCGCCCCGGTCCCGGCGACCGCCCCGGTCCCGATAACGACCCCGGCCCCGGCCACTTCCGCCAGGGTCCCGGCGACCGCCCCGGCCCCGGTCCCGGCGACCGCCGCCGACCCGGCGACTTCCGCCCCGACCCCACCTGCGCGACCCTCGGCGCGCGGCCACTTCCGTCCGGACATCGAGGGGCTGCGGGCGGTCGCGGTGCTGGCGGTGCTTGCCTACCACGTCCGCCTGCCGGGTTTCACCGGTGGTCTGATCGGCGTCGATGTCTTCTACGTGATCTCCGGCTTCCTCATCACCGGCCTGCTGCGCCGGGAGCTGCTGTCGACCGGGAGCATCAACTTCGTCACCTTCTACGCTCGGAGGGCGCGGCGGCTCCTGCCGGCTGCGCTGCTCGTGATCGCCGTCACCGTGGTGGTGTCGTTCTTCACCCTGTCACGGCTGCGCTTCCCGGATGTCGCCGGTGATGCCGCCGCTGCCGCCCTGTACGTTTCCAACTACCGGTTCGTCCTCAACGCGACCGACTACCTGGCCGCGGGAACCGATCCGTCGCCGCTGCTGCATTACTGGTCGCTCGCTGTCGAGGAACAGTTCTACCTGTTCTGGCCGCTCCTGATCTTCCTCGGCGCCCGGCTCCTGTCGCCGCGCCGGCTCGCCCTGCTCATCGTGCCGGTCGCCGTCGTCTCGCTGATCGGCTGCATCACCTGGACCGACATTGCCGCGCAATGGGCCTTCTTCTCCCTGCCGACCCGCGCCTGGGAACTGGCGCTCGGTGCCCTCATCGAGATCGGCCTGCTGCGGCTTCCCGCTCGTGCCGGGACTCGGGTCGCCACCGCAACCGGATGGCTGGGACTCGGCCTCGTGCTCCTCGCCGTGGTCATGATCACCCCCGATACGCCGTTCCCCGGCGTGGTGGCGATGGTCCCGGTTGTGGGCGCGGGCCTGCTGATCATGGCCGGTGTCCGGCCCGGGGCGACCCCGTCGCGCTGGCTCGCCACGCCCGTCCCGCGCTGGTTCGGCCAGATCTCGTACTCGCTCTACCTATGGCACTGGCCCCTGCTGATCCTCGTGCCGGTGATGATCGACCGCGACGACATGGCGACCCGGCTCCTGCTCGCGGTCGCCGCGATCGGGCTCGCCGCGCTCAGCACCCGGTACGTGGAGATCCCGTTCCGCGAGGGCAGGATCCTGCGCATGCCGCCGATGCGGAGCCTCGGCATGGCCCTGGGCGCCTCGGTGGTGGTGGCGCTCGTCGCGGTCGGCCTGGCCGGCCTGCCGGGCCTGTTCCAGCCATCTCCGGCGTCCGCGCAGGTTCCCGGGTCGCCGACCGCCCTGGTTGATCCCACGCCTGTGCCGAGCGGGCCCCCCGTCGGCAGTCCCGCGCCTGCGCCGACGTCAACGACTGCGACAGCGACTTCATCCGCGCCGGCTTCCGGACCTTCGGGCGGCCCGACGAAGTCGCCGGCATCGACGACGCCATCGTCGCCCGTACCGGCGCAATCCCTCCAGCCGACCGTCCCGCCGCTGCCTGCGCCGGTGTTGTCCGGGCCGCTGCCCGCCGGCCTTCGGCCACCGCTCCTGCAGGCCCGCCAGGACCTCCCGGTCAGCTACTCGGACGGTTGCCAGCTGAACTTCGCGACGGTCACGCCGGCACCGTGCGTCTACGGCGACCCGAACTCGCGCACGACCGTGGTGCTCTTCGGGGACTCGCATGCCGCGCAGTGGCTCCCGGCATTGCAGCAACTCGCGGCCCAGCGCGACTGGCGGCTGGTGTCCCTCACCAAGTCAAGCTGCCCCGCGGTCAACATCGACGTCTGGAACACATCGCTGGAGCGCGTCTTTCGCGAGTGCGACCAGTGGCGCAAGTTGGCGCTGGAGCGCATCACCACCGAACGCCCGGCACTCGTCGTGACCGCCTCGGCGCGCGCGTACGACATCGTCGATGCCACCGGACGCCACCCGTTTGCGGACGCGCTGCCCGCCTGGAGCGCCGGCCTCGTCAGCGAACTCGACAGCCTGGCGCGCCTTGGGACGCGGGTCGTGTACATGGCGGATACGCCGCGGCTCGGCTCCGACCCGCTCGAATGCCTCGCCAGCCACGCGGTGATCGAGGATTGCCCGTCGCCCCGGGACCAGATGGTCGACCCCGCGTACGCGGCGCTGGAGGCAGCCGCCGTCCAGCAGGCCGGGGTGGACATGATCTCGGCGACGGACTGGCTCTGCCCGGGCACGTCCTGCCCGCTTGTGCGGGGCACGTACCTCGTGTACCGCGACAACCAGCACCTGACGGCAACGTTCACGGCAGAGATCGCACCGCTCCTGGGTGCCGCGATCGGCCCGGTGCCGTGAGCCACCCGCCGCGCGCCATGCAGGTGCGCGCCCGCTCCCCCGGCCGGTCAGCGGCCCCGCACCGTGAGCGCGGAGCGGGCCGCGCGCTGCCCGACGCACTGGCCCACGCCCCGGCCGCGCAGCCGCGGCGCCGTTCGCCCGCGGACCCGCAAACCGGGTGCTAGGCTAGCGCTTCGTTCGATCGCGCCATGGCTGCACATCGGGTCTGCGCCGCCGGCGCGATATCGTTGAGGTAGAGCCAATGCGGCAATCGCCGCACTCGGGCGCGAGGAATCGCCCGATTCCGGTCCGGCGCCACCTTTCGCGCCTCGTCGCTGTCGCCATGGTGATCATGGCGGCGGCAATCCTGCCTGCCCCGACAATCCTCGCCGCCTCTCCGAACGCCGTTCCCGCGAACCTCGTGCCGTCGCCGGCGAACGCCGCCCGCGACGTTTCGCCTGCATACAGGGACGGTTGTCACAGCCTTCCGTATGACTCGGCGATTCACCCATGCGTCTACGGGGACGCCGCCGGCCACGTCACCATCGTCGCATTCGGGGACTCTCACGCCCAGCAGTGGGTACCGGCGCTCATCGCCGTGGCCGGTACCTACGCATGGCGCATCGTGGTGCTGACCAAGTCGAGCTGCCCGTCCGTGCATGTGCTCCTGGCAGAGCCCGTGTTCCCGGGCGCCGATGCGTCCTGTAACACGTGGCGCGCAAGGGCGGAGGCGTGGCTCGCGGCGAATCCGCCGGACCTGGTCCTCATCTCGAACACCCGCGGCTACGGGTTGATCGATGCACGAGGACGCCCGATCCCGTCACGGGACCGGGAGCACACGTGGGCGGCCGGCCTGGCGACGACGCTTGCCGCCATGCCGCCTCGTTCGAGGGTCCTGGTGCTCGGGGACGCGCCACGCTCCAGCGTGGACGTGCCGAACTGCCTTCGGCACCACCGCACCTACGTCCCGGCCTGCGAGGAGCCGCGATCGACAGCGCTCAGCCCGGCGCACGACCTCGCCGAGCAGACGACGGCCCAGGCAGCCGGGGCCGCATTCGCCAGCCTGAACCCGGTGATCTGCCCGGGTGACCCCTGCCCCGTCATCGATGGCCACGTGCTGATGTGGCGGAACGAGAGCCACCTGACCGCCACCTACGCCCGTCGACTGGGGCCGGATCTCGTACCCATCATCCTCGCTGCGCTGGCTCCGCAGCCCTCCGCCGACGACGCGGTGGCTCCGGATGTGTCCAACGGTTGGCCGTTCGGGGTCGGCAGGCCAGGGGCCCTCTGATCGCGTCGGGGCGGCGACGACCGCCCACCTCGGCACCGGCGTCGAGGCTCGAATTGTGGTGCAGGTCTACACTCGCGACCTCAATGCAGCGCGAACTTCCCATGCTCCAGCCAGCGTCCGCCGCGCACTCCCACGAACCTGCGGAGCCGATCACGATCGCGCTCGGCGGTGGGCGCCCTGAGGATGCATCGGACGGATCCGGTGCGCCCCGGCGGCATCCCGACTGGATCAAGGCGCGGCTGCCATCGGGGCTCAACTACCGTGACCTGAAGTCGATCCTCGCCGACCTGACCCTCAACACGGTCTGCGAGGAGGCCCACTGCCCGAACATCGCGGAATGCTGGGAGCAGCGCACCGCGACGATCATGATTCTCGGAGATACGTGCACCCGCGCCTGCGGCTTCTGCGCCGTCAGGACCGGCCGTCCCACGTGGAACGACGAGGACGAGCCGCGGCGAGTCGCCGAGGCGATCCGCCTGATGGGGCTCGAGCACGTGGTCGTGACGAGCGTCGCGCGAGACGACCTTCCCGACGGCGGCGCCCACATCTTTGCCGAAACCATCCGGGCGCTCCGGCACGAATGTCCCGGCATGGGTGTCGAGGTGCTGATCCCGGACTTCAACGGCGATCCCGAGCCGCTCCGCGCCGTGATGGTCGCCGGGCCGGACATCCTGAACCACAACGTCGAGACGATCGAGCGACTGCAGAAGCCGGTCCGCAGGCGGGCCCGCTACGACAGGTCCCTCGAGGTGCTGGCGCGTGCGAAGCAGTTCGGGATCGAGATCGCGGGCCGGCGGGGGACCGTGCACACCAAGTCCAGCATCATGGTCGGCCTCGGTGAGACGCGACCCGAACTCTCGCAGACGTTCCGCGACCTGCGCGCGGTCGACTGCGACATCCTCACGATCGGGCAGTACCTGCGACCGACCATGCGGCACCTGCCGATCGAGCGCTACGTTCCGCCCGAAGAGTTCGCTGACATGAAGGCGGAGGCGCTGGCGCTCGGGTTCCGCCACGTCGAGTCGGGACCGCTCGTGCGCTCCTCGTACCACGCCCGGGACCAGGTGCCGGACGAGGCGAAACGAGCTCGCGTCGCGCGCCGCGCCGCGGCTGCGGCTCCGGGACCCGGCCCACAGATCGCCGGGGGATGACCGGGCCGCCCGGCTCCGAGACTGGTCCGGCGTATCACGGCCGGATCGGTGGTGGTGGCCGCCGGCGGGATCCCGCAAAGCTCTTCGGCCTCCTGCTCGGGCTGTTCCTCCTTACGGCCCTCGTGAAGCCCTGGGACTGGGGCCGTGCGCCGGTACCCACCGGAGCGCCGGAACAGTCCATCGCCCCGCCGGCGGGGGTTGGCGCTGCGACGCCCGGACGATCGCCCCTTGGCGCCGGCGGCGGGCCGACGGCGTCGGGATCGCCTCCGCCTCGCCCCCCGGGCGCTCCTGCGCCGGGCACGGGAACCAGCGGAAACCCGGCAACCTCGGCCCACTTCGACGCCCACACCATCGATTGGGCGGCCGCCACGGCCGGGATCCGGCCCAGGACAACATGGGGCGTCCGCGCGCTCGCAATCACCGGCAAGCCCGATCGTTCGACCCCGGAGGGGCGAGCCGGCCTGCGGGAGGCCTGGGAGCCGGCTCCCGTCGCGGGGGCGATCGATCCGACGGGGTCGGGCGTGGCCGCCGTGAGCCCGGCGAAGATCGACACGCAGGGCCAGCCGGTTCCGGCACTCGGAATCACCACACCGGCGAACATCACGGCGCTGGATATTCGGGTGACGAGCCTCGCCGGTGCCCATTCACGTGCGCTGACCGTCTACGGCATCTCCGTCTCGGGTGATCCGACGGAGCGGTTGCTGCTCCTGCCCGGCGCGGAGGGCTGGTCGAACTGGCCGTCGGGGCGCTACCGGATCGACGCGCTGACCGGGTCGGGGATTCGGCGGGTGGAGCTCGACCTGACCAGCGCGGCCGGCAGTCTCCCCGCCGACCCGCAGGGCACGCCACCGCTCACGGCGCGCCAGCTGGCGCAGCTCTCGCTCGTACCCGGGGCGTTCGTCGTCTCCGGGAACGGCGGCGTCGTGACGACGACCTATGAGTACCTGGGCATCGGTCCGGTATCGGGACACCAGACGGAAGCCGCGCAGTGGCTCGCGCTCGGCGTGCCGCCGCCCGACCGGGCCCCCGGCCTGTCGGTGGCGCAGTCCGAACTGTTCGGATCCCCGACCTTGCTCGGCGTGGCGGCGGGCTCGGGCGCCACGTTGCTGGGCGCCTCGCTCACCCGCGTCGCGCCGGTCCACGTGGAGTTGGGCGCGGGCGTCCTCGCCCCGGGCAGCGGCTCGAAATCACAGCCCCGGTTGGTGCTGTTCCGGCCGCCGGCCGGCGATCGGAGGTGGCCGCTCGGCCGGTACCTGATCAACGGCAGGATGCGTGCGGGCGGCAGGGTCTCGCAGCACAGCTGGCTGCTCGACCTGTGGCCCTCTTCCGTGGGGACCGCGTCGCCACTCCTCCAGGCAACGCGGTCGTGGTACGCATCGGCGGCAGGTACCTGGTCCGTCGTGTCCCCGGGCAGGGAGTCACCCGTGGTTCCGGACGCCGGCTCAGCCGTGCCCGGCTCGGCGGGACCCGATTGCGCGGGGGGAGCGGTCGTCGGCGTCACCCCGCCGTACGTCGGATTCGGGTTTCCGGGCCCTCCCGTGGACGGTGTCCGGGCGGAGGTGCTGGGCGAGTTCGGCCCGCAGCAGGTCGACGCGCGCATCAGCCAGGCCGTCCCGGGCCTGGTCCTGGTGGAGCCGCTCGACACGGCCGCCTGGCCTTCGGGCGACTACGTCTTCTCCCTCGAGTGGCCGGGGATTACGCGACGCGTCACGGTCTGCGTGAGCTGAGGTCCCGACCCCCGGTGTGTGGTGGCGCCGCTCGCCGGTCGTCGCCGGGCGGCATCGTCGACTGCAGGCCGGCGACGAGGACGTGAAGCCCGAACTCGAAGTCGGCGTCGGGATCGCCCGTGCACGGCGAGGAGGGCACGGCACTGATCCGGCCGATCGCTCTGACCTGCGCCGACGGTTCTGACCACTCCGGGGTGGCGACCTCCCACACGGCGCTGCCGATGAGGAAGCCCTGGAGGACGTACTGCGCCCGAGCGGCATGCTCGTCGTCCAGCCCTGCCTCCCGCCACATCCGGATCATGCGTGCCGAGACGCCCGCGATGTCCTGGTTGGTCGTGCCGGTCAGCGCCAGTTGCGGGAAGAGCCTTGGGTGGCGGCGAGCCATCGAACGGAATGATCGGGCGAACACCCGTGCATGCTGCTCCCAATCCGACCCGTCGCCCGGTGCGGGGAGGCTCAGCTCGGATAGCATGCGACACAGGACCGCGTCGAGCAGGGCCGCCTTGCTCGGGAAATAGCGGTACAGCGACATGGCCTCGACGCACAGTTCGCCGCCGAGGCGGCGCATGCTCAGCTCGTCGAGGGAGTGCGCCTCGATGTAGGCGAGCGCAGCGTCCACGATCCGCTCGGCGGAGAGCGGCGTGCGTATGCGCTGCGGCTCCACCACATCGTCACAGGGATCGTCCAGTTCGTCCAGGGGAGCGACGTCGTCACGGTCGCGCGGAGGCGGTGAAGCCTCAGCGCGCACCGAAAGCGAGTCCCGACGGACATCGACCACGGGTCTACTGTACTCGCCCAGACGGGATTCGGCGCGGCAATCGGAACGCGGGGACTCGGAAGGCGCATGCTGCCCGGGAGGCTCGGGCGGTGCGCCGTTCCCGGCCGGCCTCCCGAATTCGCCCCGGCGAGATCGAACGCAACGGCCTCTGATGGGCACGTTCTTCGTGCTGCCGGTGCAGACGCAGCTGTCCACCTATGCCACGGAGAGCGGCTTTGACGTCGTGCCGGTGGCGCAGGCGGAGGCGGCCCTGATCGACGCCGGCCTCAGCCCGGACCAGGCCGCCGCCGTCGCTGCGGACTATGGAGCCGCGCAACTCGACGGGTTGCGCAACGCCCTCGGCGCGGTCGCGTTCTTCGCGGTGCTGGCGTTCTGGTTCACGCGGCGGCTGCCGGCCGGGTCGACTCGACCCGCACCAGATGAGGTCCCTGCGGTCGCACCGGACCCGATCGGCGCGGTGGCGTCCTGACGCGGCCATGCTATGCCGCCGGCCCCGCGCCTCTCCATCGAACATCGCGAACGGCTAGGATTCCGGCGTGCCCAACGTGCTGTCGCGCAAGGTCCCGCTGACGGAACTGCACTGTCACCTCGGCGGCGCCGTTGCCCCGGCGATCATGTGGGGGATCGCCCACTCCCAGGGAATTCGGCTCCCGACCAAGGACTACTGGGAGTTCCGCGACATGATCACGGTCTCGTCGCGTCACGGGCACTCGTTCGAACGGGTACCTGCAGCTGTTCCACTGGACGGAGCTGATCCAGTCGTCGCCGCTGGCGGTCGAGCGGTCGGTCTACGAGGTGGTGGGGGGCGCCTACCGCAAGAACAACGTGACGACGATGGAACTGCGCTTCAACCCGATGAAGCGCAACCGCGGCGGCGAGCAGGATCTCGACCACATCATCAGCGCGGCGATCCGGGGCATGGATCGCGCCCGGCTCGAGTACCCGGTGACGCCCGGCCTGATCCTCTGCCTCGATCGCGCGTTCCCGTTCCAGTTGAACGAGATCATCGCGGAGAAGGCGATCGCCTACCGGGGGCGGGGCGTGGTCGGCATCGACATCGCGGGACCCGAGTCGGACGGTTTCCGACCGGCGGAGTACAAGCGCCTGTTCGAACGCTGCAGGCGCTTCGGCCTGGGGACGACAGTGCACACGGGCGAATCGGGGCCGATCGAGGAGATCGCGGACGTGGTCGAACAGCTGGAGCCCACGCGACTCGGGCACGGCGTCAAGTCGGCGTACGACCCGCGCACCATGGCCATGCTGCGGGAGCGCGGCACGACGCTCGAGCTGTGCCCGACGAGCAACCTCAACACCCGGGTTGTGGCGGACTGGGACGAGTTCCGCTGGATCTTCGACACGTTCCGGCGCAACGGCGTCCGCTACACGATCAACACGGATGGCCCGGAAATGCTGAAGACGTACATCCGCGACGAACTCAACTCCCTCGGGCGGCTCGGCATCCTCTCGGTCGAGGAGCAGGCCCAGGCCGCCGAATGGGCGCGCCAGGCATCCTTCGTCGATGGAGTCAGCGAGATCCCATTGCCGAACCGCCCGCCGGTGCCGCGAATGGTGATCGAGCGCGAGGAGGCGTAGGTGCCGGCCGGGGAGAGCGGCGGGCAGTGCGGCCGCCTCCGCGTCGTAGCCGGTTGGGATGTCGCGCTGCGGTGCCGCATTCCTCTGGCGACTGAGTGACAGGTGGCCAGATGCGACTCCCCGTGGCGTTATCGGCCGGGATGGGCCGGGCCTCGGTCATACGCCAACCGTGGTAACGCGAGGCCAGGTATCGAGGACCGATCGGGCCCTGAAGTCTGCTCCGAGCCGCTGTCCACGCTCGTTCCACGCTCGGACGGCAGCGGCTCCGGGTCGGTGCGCCCACCTGCGGAGGTGGCAAGGTGGCCTTGCGTTACCTCCAGTCGCATATGACCGTGACGCCCGCCACCGACCACGGAGTCGAATGTCCTCCGGACCGCTCGTGCCGGCATTCGAGCCGAACCCGTGTCGGCAAGACCGACCGCATATGACGCAGTGGACGCTCGCCGCTGCTTGATGAAGTTGGGCGACATGGAGCGACCGCACTCGCCGATCCCGTTTCAAGAGGTCGCCGCAGGGCACATTGGACCGGCAGTCCCGCTCGGCGGCCCTTGTCCGCTGCGACGACCGCCGTGGCGACGATGATGGCCACGCTGATCGAGAGTAACGACGACCATGGCCAGACCCAAGAGAACCCATGTCGGGCGGATCATGGTCGAAGGTCAAGCACGGTCAAGAGCCGTTGGAGTCGAATTGACCGCGTTCCTGACGTGGTCAACGGACACACCTGTTTCCCGACTCCGACAGCAACCCGACCGCGGCCGCGCTCTCCGACATGTCGCGACGGCCCACACGAAACTTGACGGGATTGATCACATCGCTATCGTGGTCGGCATGGAGATCGAGACGGAGCGGCTGGTGGGCACTAAGGAGGCTGCAGCCTTCTTTGGGGTCAGGACAACCAATTTCCTGCGAGACCTTGCGTCACGCTCGGACTTCCCGTCGCCGATTGCCCATCTCGCGAGCACCCGGGTGTGGCGGGAATCCGACCTGGCGGAATTCAAGCGGACGATGGCCGACCCGATCCGCGGCAGGCCGAAACACGCCAATCGCGCTGTCCAGGTATTGCGACCCGAGATTGCGAGGCTCATTCCGCGGGTCGTCGACAGCCTGGTGACTCGCTCCAATCCGCTGCGCATCATCGTCTTCGGCTCGCAGGCGCGAGGCGATGCCGGGCCGGACTCGGACCTCGACCTGTTGGTCGTGGTTCCGGACGGCCAGGCCGGCTACGAGGCCGAAGTCGCGATGTATCAGGCTCTGGCCTGGTTGCCCATGGGCAAGGACATCGTCGTGGCCACGCCCCGAGAAATCGAACGGTTCGGGAATCTCCACGGCACCGTCCTGCGTCCCGCTCTCGAGGAGGGTGTGGCGATATATGGCTGAAGTCGGCTCCGCGGTCGCGGAACTGACCGGTGACTGGCTCGAGCTGGCGCTCGTCGACCTCGCGGAGGCGAGAGGCGCGCTCGAACGTCACGTGGGGACTCGAGGCTGGTTCGCCGCACACCATGCGCAGCAGGCGGCGGAGAAGGCGATGAAGGCGGCTCTCGTCTTCGCGCAGATTCCCCACGAACGGACCCACGACATGTCGGCGCTGGGTGGCCTGATGCCCGATTGGGCGACTCGAGTCCGGGCGCTGGCCGGTCTGGAGTCGCTTAATCCGTTTGCCGTGCGGGTGCGCTACCCGCAGCCCGGCAACTCGAACCGGATTACGACGTGGGAGCAGGCCGCCGCGGCGGTCGCTCTCGCCGGGGCTGTCGTCGCGGCCGTCGAGTCTGATCTGTCTGACGCCGGTTACCGGGAGCTCGTTCGCGATCAGGATCCAGCCTGAGTCATCGCCCTCGTCGAACGGGCGGCTGATCGCAGTTCCGCGGTCCGGTCCGCCGGCTCGCGACTCGTCGCCGTTTGTCGGCGGCTCGCGTACCTCGCCGTTCGTCGCCGGCCCCCGACTTGTCCTCGGCCCCGGTTCGTCGCGGGCTCCCGGTTCGTCGCGGGCTCCCGGTTCGTCGCGGGCTCCCGGTTCGTCGCAGGCCGCCGGTTTCGAACCTGTCCGAGTGCGACATCTCCCGCTGTGGCGCGCTTGTGTCCACCGATAGGATGGCGCACGCGGGGTGGCAATGTGCCCGATTCGCTTTGTGGGAGGCTGGGACCATGAACGATCATCGGCGGAGCGGGAAGGCCGGGGAAACCGTCGATTCGGCGACGACTGTGCGGTCGCGACGGGCGCTCATGCGGGCGGGGGCCGGCGCTGCCGCCGCGGCGGTGGCGGCATCGCTGGTCGGTGCTCGGCCATCCAGTGCCGCGAACGGGGACGCCGTCCTGGCGGGCCGCCAGACGAACGAGACGCTCGCGACGGTCGTCGACAACTCGGCCGGGCTCACGGCGATCTGGGGCTCGTCCTCCAAGACGAGCGGGGACGGAGTCGGTGTCCATGGCGAGACGGCCGGTTCGAACGGGTCAGGGGTCCACGGGCTGGCCACCAACGCCTCTGGAACCAGCCAGGGGGTGCTCGGCGAGTCGCGCAGCCCGTCCGGCGTCGGCGTCTACGGTCTGAACGCGGTGCCGCAGACACTGCCGGGCCCGATCGGGCAGACGGCGATCATGGGCTATGCCGATACGGGGTCGGGCGGGCTCGCGACCGGCGTGCATGGCGTTGCCCCGGGGACGCTCGCGGTCGGTGTCCGCGGTGTTGCGGCCCCCGGAAACGTGACCGTGCTTGCAACCAACGGACGGACGGGAGTCCACGGCTTCGCCAGCGGGCCGTCCGGCAACAACGTCGGGGTGCACGGCACGGCGACCGGCTCCTCGCCGGTCGGCGTCTACGGCGAAACGCGAGGGTCGGGAGTCGGCGTGGAGGGGTTCTCGCCAACCGGGATCGGCGTGCAGGGCATTTCGATCACCAATGCCGGGGGATCGTTCTCGTCCAACACGGGCTTCGCGATCAGCGCAACGGGTCGGTTGTCGTTCAACAGCGCCGGTACGGCGGTCATCACCTCCGGGACGTCGAGCGTCACTGTCACCCCACCGGTCAAGCTCAACGCCGCGAGCCTGGTTCTCTGCACCCTGCAGTCGAACCCGGGCAGCGGCGTCCTGCTCAAGTTCGTTTCCGTGAACGCCACTGCCGGCACGTTCCAGATCAGGCTGAACAAGGTGTGCACGGCCGATACGAAGGCCGCCTGGTTCGTGCTGGGCTGACGGGAACCGCCGGGATCCGGCTACGGGTTCAGGGCCGAGCCGTCCGAGGTGTCCGAGCTGCGTGCTGCGTCGGAGTCGTGCGCCGCCGCCAGGTCGCCGCCACCGTGAACCAGCCACGCTCGCTCGATTCGCCAGCCGACCTGCTCGCCGATGCGCCGGTGCGGCGGGCCGGACTCCCGGGCATCGACGGGCCCGGCCGGGGTCTCCAACCTGTAGTCGGTGTGCGGCCCGCGGTACCAGGCCTGCCGGACGCGACCGGGCAGATCACCTGACAGCCGCACCCACTCGGGCCGCACCAGGGCATGCAGATGGTCGAGGCGCGCCCCGCCAACGGCCGGCAGCCACACGCCTCCTTCGGCGAGCACGACCGTAACCTCCCGATCGGCGATCCGGAGCCTGACGCGCGATTCGTCCACCCCAATGACTGGTGCCTCCAGCACCGACGCGGGCCCGGTCAGGCGGGCGGCCCAGAGGTCGACGGGGCGCTCGTAGACCCCGGTTGGGGTTCCGACCTGGACCACGCGGCCGGCGCGCAGCAGGGCAACGCGGTCGGCCACGGCCATCGCCTCTGAGACATCGTGCGTGGCGTGGATCGCGGCCGCACCGAGCCGGCTCCGCTGGTCGGTGAGTTCCGCCTGCAGCCCCGCGCGCAGGTCCGTGTCGAGGTGCGCGGTCGGCTCGTCGAACAGGTAGATGGATGCCTCGCGAGCCAGCGCTCGCGCCAGCCCGACGCGCTGCTGCTCGCCCCCGGAAAGCTGGGCGGGGTATCGATCGGCGAGGCCTCCGATATGCAGGCGCCCCAACAGGTCGAGTGCGCGTCGACGCGCCTCGTTGGCCGGCACGCCGCGCCGCCGGTACGGGTATGCGACCGTGTCCACCGCCGTCATGTGCGGCCAGAGGGCAAAGCCCTGGAAGACCACCCCGACGTTGCGCCGCTCCGGTGGCAGGGAGTGGCCGGGCCGCGCGACGAGCCGTCCCCCGATGCGGATCTCACCGGCGGCCGGGTCCACGAAGCCTGCGATCACGTGGAGCAGCGTCGTCTTGCCGGAGCCGGACGGGCCGAGGACGGCGAGCGACGATCCGGCCGGGACGTCGAGGTCGACGCCGGCGATGATGGTCGCCTCGCCGTAGCTCACGGTCACGCCCGCGGCACTCGAGCGCGCCGGCGCCGGGCGCGGGAGCCGCATCCGGTGGCGCGTCGGCTCGCTCTCCGGTCACCGCCGACTCCATCGACCGGTCGACGTCAGACCTACCAGCAGCAGGGCCGGCACCAGGACCAGCATGGTCAGCACTGTACCCAGCGCCGCGGTCACCGTCGGGTCGCCGAGTTGCTGCAGCCCGAGGACCGCCACGGCGAGCGTCTCCGACCCGGGACCGTAGAGCAGGCTCGACATCGTCAGCTCGTGGATCGCGAAGAGGAAGACGAGCAGCCACGCCCCGAGAATCGCCGGCCGAAGCAGCGGCAGCGCGACCGTTCGGAACGCCATGAACGCGTCGCCCCGCTCGCCCGCGCCGCGTGGGAGAGGCTCGGCGCCGTCCCATCGATGGCCGCCGCGATCGGCCGATGGCCGAGCGCAAGGAACTTGGCGAGGTACGCGATCAGGATGATCGCCAGCGAGTCGCCCAGCCACGACCCGTAGGCCAGGAGCACGGCGACCGCGAGGCCGATCCGGGCAGCGCGAACCCGGCGAGCAGGACAATTCCCAGCCTGCGGCGGCGCCCGACGGCGAACATAATCCCGATGACGACCGCCCCGGTGGCAGCGGCGACCGCCAGGAACAGGCTGTTGCCGAGGGCCGGCAGGAAGTGCTGGTCCATCGCCCCGGCGAGGTTGTCGAGCGTCCAGTTGGCCGGGGTCGGCGGCAGGCCCGGTGCGCGGACCAGTGCTTCCAGCAGCACCGCGATGAGCTGGCACGAACACGGTGAAGGCGATCAGCACCCAGGCCAGGGCGGCCGCTGCCCAGGCCCGGCGCCTGCCCGGCGCTCGACGTGCCCGGCCGGCCCGCCCGTGCGCGTCAGTTCCTGCGTCGGGAGCGCCGCGCCTGCCGCACCGGCGGCAAGCAGCGCAAGCAGCATCAGGCCGCACGAGAGCACGAGGACGCGGGCGAACGCCTCCGGCTGCGCCGAAAAGGCGAGGTCCTGGTAGATGCGCGTGGTGATCGTCGCGAAGCCCGCCGGCCGACCGAGCACGACCGGCACGGCGAATGCGCCCATGCTCGCGACGAACACGAGGACGGCCGCTGCCGCGATCTGCGGCCGGATCAGCGGAAGGGTGATCGTCCGGGCTGCCTCCCACGGACCGGCGCCGGCAGCGCGCGCGGCCCGCTCCATGTCCGGCTCGACACGCGACCGCAGTCCCCCGGCGATCACGAGGTATGCCAGCGGCATGCTTTCGACGGCCAGCACGAGCACGATCCCGACCGGCCCGTACAGCCCGGGCCACGAGACCCCGATGGCCTGGTCGAGCAGCCCACCGGGCGCGTAGGCTCCGACCCAGCCGAGCGTGACGACGAACCCGGGCACGACCAGCGGCAGGAGCAGCGCCAGCCGGAGCCAACGTCTGCCGGGAGCGCTGCTCCGCTCGGTCAGGAACGCGGCGGCCGTTCCGGCGGCGACCGCCAGGACGGTCACCATCGCCGCCGTGACCAGACTGTTGCCGACCGCCGTGAGCGTGACGGCGTCGAGCCCCGAAGCGATCCCGGAGCCGCCGTCCTGGAGGACGGCGCGGACCACGGCGAGCACGGGATACCCGACGAGCACAAGCGCGACCAGGACCAGGCCGAGGACGAGGACCCATCGCCCCGGCCATCCCGAACGGAGGCGCGGCAGCGCGATCGACGGTCGGCCGCGCGCGCCCGTCGCCCCGGCGTCAGCCACCGAAGATCGTTCGATAGTCCTTCAGCAACTGGTCCTGCTGGGCGAAGATCGTCGTCCAGTCGGGCTGCAGGGCCCCGCCTCCGCTCTTGTTCCACGGGATGTCGCTGCGGATCGGCTGCCAGCCCGTCCCGGCGATCGCCATCTGTCCGTCGGTCGAGAGGATGAAGTTCACCAGGGCCTCCGACGCCGCGACGTCCGCGCTGCTGCCGAACACCGCGATCGGGCTGTAGATGGCGATCGAGCCCTCCTTCGGCCAGACCAGCTTGATCGGTGACCCTTTGGTCACCTCGTCGCGGATGCTCTTGTCGAGCGCCATCCCGACGAGGTACTGCCCCTTGGCGACGCCCGTGATCACGTCGCCGATCGCGCTCACCTGGACCGTGCCATGCTGCTTGAGCGAGCGGTAGTAGTCGAGCCCGTACGTCGGCGTCGTGCCGAAGTACCCGAGCGCCGCGAACGCCGATCCTGCGAAACCCGGGTCGGGGATCGCGATCTTGCCGTCGTATGCGCCCGAGTTCAGATCGAGCCAGCTTGCCGGCTGGGGCGTGGCGCTGTTGGACGCGACCAGGACCATGTTGAGCAGCCGCGTGCCCCAGCTGGCGGCGGTGGAGTAGTTCGCCGGAATTTTCGCCGCCTCGGTGGGGTTCCAGGCCAGCAGCAGCCCCTGCGATTCGTACTGGTGCATCGACGGCGGGTCGGTCGTCCAGAGGACGTCGCCCTTGATCCCACCAGAGCGCTGCTCGCTCGCGATGCGGGCGTCAAGTTGGCCGGTCGGGGCGCGGAACACGTCGACCTTGATCTCGGGATGCTGCTTCGCGAATCCGGCGAGGACGGCGTCGACGGTGTCCTGGGTGACCGACGTGTACAGCCGAATCGTCGCGCCGGTTGAACCGGTCCCTCCGGAGCCCGACGGGGCTGACGCTGTGGCCGGCGAGGCGCCGATCGTGGGCGCGCCGGGGGACGACGTCGAAGCGCCGCTGCTGCAGGCAGCCAGGAGGACCCAGAGGCCAAGGGCGCCGATCGAGACGAAGGTCGATCGGCGGGGGCCGATGCCCGGGCCGGCGCCAGCGCCGCGCAGCCGGGATCGGTGGACTGGAGAGAGCATGTCGTGCGCACCTCGTGGTGGGGAAGCGGAAGCTCACGGCGGAAACGCCGGCTTCCACGCTTGCCGGGGCGAGTCGTGTGCGGGTGATTGGCTGTCGATCACCTCCTCCGTTGGCGAGGGTGGCAGGGTGGGCCGAGCCTCGGCGTCCGACGCGGCAGGGGCCCGGCTCGGGCAGCGCTCATTCCAGCACGCGCTCGAGGCGGCGCGCGGCGAGCCGCCGGTTGGCCAAATCCAGCTGGAGCTCCGTGTTGCGGCGCAGGTTCGCAAGCTGGCGACGGCTGAGGCGGGCGCAGACCCAGCCCCAGTGCAGGGCCACGGCGTCGCCGGGCCGCAGTTGCTCGACCAGTGTCGTCCCGTCGAGGCCGCGGGTCACCGTCTCCGTCCCGTACGGCCCGAGGTCGAGCCGGCAGCCGTCCCACGTCAGCGACCGCGAGGCGACCACGACGGCGTTCCCGCTCACCGTGATCACCTTACCCCAGCGGATCCGGCACCGATCCAGGACGTGCAGCGGGTGATCCCCGCCCTTGCCCAGCAGCCCCACCCACGGGTAGACGCCGAAGACGTGGAAGGCGTGGTTCGGGAGCGCTCCAGAGGGCACGGCGTCCTCGATCACCGCCCAGCCGGTCCCAGCGCGGCGGCGGAATCGCTCGAGGCAGGCTCGCCCCAAACGCGCTGACGGGCGTGGCGTCGAGCAGTTCGTTGCCCAGCCAGTACGCCTCGACGACGCGTCGATCGAGGGGATCCGCGATCCCGCTGCGGCCGGCAATGAACTCGAGATAGGGCCACGCGCCGCCGAACCCGCGCGCGAGCTGTGCGAGACCTCGGTCGGCCCGGCCGCCGGCGCCGTACTGGAGGAGCGCAGTGTGGTCGTTCGGGCCGCAATACCCGAGCTCGTTCGGCGGGTAGGCGAACCGGGCGAAGAGCACGGCCCCCGACCCGGAACGGGTGTCGGGCTCCGATTCGGAGGCACCTGCGCGCACCGGCAGGTCGGGCACGGCACCCAGCTCAAGCGAGGTCGACCGCGCCGACGGCACGACGGGGTTCACGCGGCCGGGCTCCATGGCGCGCCCTTGGCCACCGGCTCGAGACCGGGCTCGGGTTCGGGATCGCCCTCGCCCAGCTCGGCCATCACCGCGAAGAGATCGGCGGCCTGCTCCGGGCTCAGTCGTTCGAGCGCGAAGCCGAGGTGGATCAGGACCCAGTCGCCGGGTTGCGGCGGATCGCCGTCAAGCAGGAGGCCCTGGATGTTGCGCTCGACGCCGTCCGCCGACACGCGCAGGAACTGCGGTTCGTCCGGAGACGATCCGATGACCTGTCCTGGAATGCCGAAACACATGTCCCGCCAAGGGTACCGAGACTCGGCCCAGCGTGCCTCCGCGTCACCGCGTACGGCGCCTGCTTCGACCAGAACCGCGCAGATGTCGGGCTCGACGAGAGGCGGGGACGACGCGTCGAGCGTCGGCGCCACTTGATCGGCGCTACCTGATCGCCAGGAACGCGTCGATGTCCACGCGCTTGCTGCTCGAGTTCGCGTTCTTCGTACCGAGGACTCTCACCTGCAGGGTGTGCGTCCCGGTCCCGGTGACCGAGACCGCATAGAGGACGGCCGCGGCACCGCGGGACGCGGCGTAGCAATCGATCGTCGCCAGCTTGGCGCCGTCGAGCCAGATCTCCGCCTTGCCGCGGTCGGGTCCCTTCGTCCCGACGAACGCGACACTTCTCCCGGTGAATGTGAACTTCGCGACTCGGCCGGCGGCAGACGCATATTTCACGTATCCGCCGGAGGCGCCGGTGAGCGTCGTGCGGGTGAACGCGCCCGTATAGGTGACCGCCGACGCGTTCTCCTGGGCGAGCATCAGCTTGAATGCGTTGCCCGTCACCCAGGCGCCGATATTGCCGGCACCGTCCGTGGCCCGTACCTCGAATGCGTACGTGGCCGACCCGGGGGACAGGGCGACCGTCGCCGACGTCGCGGTGGGTGACGTAAGGCTGATGGTGCTCCATGCGCCGCCGTTGGTCTGCCGCTTCAGGTCGTACCGGGAGATCCCCGACGGATCGGACGCTGCCGGCCAGCTGATTTTCACCGACGTCGTGGACGTGAGCTTCCCGCCCTTCACGAGCGACGCTGTCGGCGGCGAGGCGGTCGGCGGGGTCGTGTCGGCGGTGACGGTGACGCCGCCCTGGGATCCGGTGATCGCGGCGTTGCCTGTGTCCGTCACTGTCACCGATTGCGACCCGGCGGTCTTGAACGTGACGCTGAATGAGCGGATGCCGGCATCGGCCGCGAGGAACCCATAGTCCGCGGGCAGGACGGCGAGCGGGTCGGAACTCGTGAAGTGAACCGACCCGCGGTAGCCGGTCGCCGTATTCCCGCAGCAGTCCTTCGCGCTCACGGTAAGGGTGCGCGGAACCTTCACGGAGGTGGACGAGGGCAGGCCGGACACCGCGAACGTCGCCGCGCCGCCGGCCACTACTGAGATGCCCGCCTGCATTCCGGTGATCGAGGAGAATTCCGCGTCGGTCGCGGTCACCGATTGCGGGCCCGCGGTCCGCAGCAGCACGCCGCGCGAGTGACCCGGCAGGCTGAACGCGAACGTGTGGACGCCGGCGTCCGCCGCCGAGAAGGTGTAGTTGTTCGGCAGCAGCGCCGCGACGTCGGAACTGGTGAAGTGCACGGTGCCGCGATACCCGATCGCCACGGCGCCGGTGGCCGCCCGCGCCGTGATCGTGACCGGTTGCCAGACACCGGCAACCGCCGGGCTCGAAATGCCGGACACGCCCAGGTAGGACGTCGGCGGGTAGTTGACGGTCACGGTCTGACATCCGGTGATGCTTCCGGTAAGCATGTCCGTCGCACAGACGGTCTGGGAGCCGTCGTGCGCGAACGTCACCACGAAGGAGTGGCTACCCCCGTCGGCGGCACGCAGAAAGTAATCCGAGGGCAAGCTCGCGTCGGGATCGGAACTCCAGAAATGGACGGTGCCGCGGTAGTCGGTGTCGGTGTTGTCGTAAGCGTCCGTCGCGCGGACGCTGAACGCCCAGCCGGTGCCGGTGATCGCGGGGTTCGGGATCCCGGACACGACAAATCGCGTCGCGTTGCCCTTGTAGGTCATCGTGGATGCTGACCCCGGGAACGACCCGAGCCAGTTGACCGCCGTGGCCGTGAGAGTCTGCTGGCCGGGGCTCTTCATCGTCACGGTAAAGGCATGCGTCCCGTAGTCGATGCCGTGGAACGTGAATGGGCTCGGGAGCACCGCGCGCGGATCGGTGCTCGAGAAGCTGAGCGTGCCGCTGGCGCCCCAGTTGCCGAACGCGTCGCGCGTCTTGACGATGATCGAGACCGATCCGGCGACCATTGATGACGGGAGCCCGACGACGGAGACCCCGACGGTGTCCCCGCCGATGATGTTGGCCGTGGTCGTGCCCATGATCGTCGGATTGGCGACATCGGTCACGTCGAATGTCTGTGCGCCGGCGGTCTTGAAGGTCACCGGAAAGGGCGGCGGCTCACCCTGCACGCCGGCGTTGATGTAGTAGTTCGCCGGCAGCACGGCCAGCGGGTCGGAACTGGCGAAATGGATTGTTCCTGTGTAGCCCTTGTCGATCGAGCCGTTCTTCTCGGCGATCACGGTGCACGATGTCTCGTACCCAGCCGACGAATCCGAGCACACGACGTAGAAGTGCACCTGCTGCACAACGTTGGTAGACACAGAGGCCACGAGCCCGTGGGCGTTGTCGTAGGCGGTCACCATGTCCGTGCCGATTGATCCGAACGCGACCGTGAACAGCCGCGTCCCGGCATCACCTGCGGTGAACGTGTACGGCGGTGGCAGCTGTGCGCTCGGGTCGTCCGATGTGAACGTGACAGTTCCCGTGTAGCCCGTCGCGACGTTCCAGTAATAGTCCGCGACAGTAAGCCGAAAGGAGGTGCCGGCACCCTGGTCGACCGGTGATGCGAGATTCGAGACCATCATCCTTGTGGCCGCGCCTGCCACGACGTTCAGCGTCAGCGTGCCGCTGAGGATCGACGGATCATCCAGGTCGCTCACAGTGACCGTCTGGATTCCCGCCGTCGCCGGGGTGAACGTGAATGTGTGCCCCTGGGCGTCGCCGCCGAAGCACTCGTCGATAAAGTAGCCTGACTCAATGAACCTGTAGTCGGCCGGGAGGCCGGCCCCGGGATCGGTGTCCGTGAAGTGCACCTTGTCGGCGAAGCAGGAGTAGCGCGATCCGGCCACGCCCATCCAGACGAGGAAGCTGTACGGGGAGCCGGCGACCGCTTGACCGCTCAGGGCGGTGATGAACAATCCGGGACTCGTCGCCCGCGAGACGGATGGCACCATCGCCAAAGACGCCAACGCCAACGCCAGGGATATGGCCGGTACGAGGAATTGAACGAGTCCGTGTGGCCTGCGCGGCCTGATGTCAAGCACGGCACCGACCTCCCTCCGGCCGTTCGGCGGCAGGCGAGCGGCCGCTCCCTCTTTGCCGGCCGGACGGTCGCTGCCGCCGATCCGAGCACGCCCCCCGCGATGCTCGGTTCCGACCGGCATTGCCTGCTTCCCCCCGGCGGGCCGACGTGGCGTCAGTCCGCGCTACGCATCCCAGTGTACGCCCCGATGTACCGGCGTCCGCGACCTCCGTGACATGCGGAGTCGACAACGTCACGGTGCTGCGCGCGATTGCGAGCCCCCGACCTGCCGAAGTGCCTGTGTGCACGCGCTTCTCGCCCGCCGGTGCTGCCGCGGTTACCATCCGCACCGTGAGACGCGAGCCGTCCCGCACGATCCCAAAGTGGCGCACCGCGAGGCGAACCGGCCGACGCTGGGGACTCCGCCACCGAGACCCCAGGTGAGGTGGTCATGGACTTCGACCTGTCCCGCCGAGCACGGCCTGCTTCGCAAGACGATCCAGGACTTCTGTGCCCGCGAAGTCGCCGGCGTCGATCGACGAGCACGAGCGCGATCGGCGCTTCCCGACCGAGATCGTCGCAATGCTCGGGCCGATGGGGCTGCTCGGGATCCCGATCCCCGAGGACGAGGGCGGCGCCGGGCTCGATACGCTGGCCTACGCCATCGCCGTCGAGGAGTTCGCACGCGCCTGGGGGTCGCTCGCGCTGATCGTCGCCGCGCACACGTCGCTCGGCTGCGGTCCGCTGCACCTCGCCGGAAACGCGGAGCAGAAGCAGCGCTGGCTGGTGCCGATGGCGCACGGCCAGGTACTGGGCGCCTACGGCCTGACCGAGCCGGAGTGCCGGATCGGATTCGGGCGGAACCCGCACGACCGCGCGCCAGGAGGGCGGTCGACAGCCACTGGGTGATCAACGGCCGCAAGCGCTTCATCACCAATGCCGGCCAGGCCGGCACCTACATCGTCACGGCGCGAACCGGCACCCGGCCGGACGGCTCGCCGGAGATCAGCGCGTTCATCGTGACCGGCCGACACGCCCGGGCTTCTCCGTCGGGCGGATCGAGCACAAGCTGGGCCTGCACGCGAGCGCCACGGGCGAGTTGCTCTTCGAGGACTGCCGCGTGCTCGGCCGACCAGATGCTCGGCGGGCGCGGCGACGGCTGGAAGATCTTCCTGGCGATCCTCGACGGCGGCCGCATCTCCATCGGCGCGATGGCGCTCGGCCTCGCGCAGGCTGCGCTCGACGCGTCGGTGCCGTACGCCCGCGAGCGCAAGCAGTTCGGCCGGCCGATCGGCAGCTTCCAGGGCGTCGGCCTTCATGGTCGCCGACATGTCCACCGAGATCGAGGCGGCGCGCCAGATGGTCTATCGCGCCGCGTGGCTCAAGGACCAGGGCCGCGACTATTCGCTGGCCGCGGCGCAGGCCAAGCTGTTCGCCTCGGAGGTCTCGCAGCGCGCCACCAACAACGCGGTGCAGATCCACGGCGGCTACGGCTACGTCGAGGAGTACAAGGTCGAGCGCTACCTGCGCGACGCCAAGCTGACCGAGATCGGGGAGGGGACCAGCCAGATCCAGCGGCTGGTCATCGGCGCGCAAGGTGCTCGACCTGCGCGTGCAATAGCTGGGTCGGCGCCACGCGTCGCGCCCCGAAGGGCCACACTCCAGCAGGCCAGGGTGCGCAAGGGGTCACAAGATTTCGGCTCGGCGATCTCGTCGAGACGGAAGGGCCGGCTGGATGGGCGTCGCGAACGCCACGTCCTCCGGGCGCGCACCGAGTCAAGGCTTGGCGCGCGTCCGTCAGCCCGCGAGCGCAGCCTCCAGAACCTCCGCCGCCTGGCGCTCCTGTGCCGCGGTGACGTGGCTGTAGATCTCGGTCGTGGCCTACCGAGGGCGCGACGGGATGTGGGGCGCGATCACCATCCTCATCCGGACATGCCGCCAGAGCGCATCTGCCGCGCAGCTGCTCTCGTTGCAGCTTGCCAACCGAGCTGCGGGGAAGCCGGTCGATGAACGATACCGAGACCGGCAGCGCATGCGCCGGGAGCCGCACCCGGCCGAACTCAAGGATCTCCTCCGCTGACGCGGTGCGGTCGGCCGAGAGGACGACGAACGCGACGCCGACCACGTTGCCATCAAGGGCGACACCAAGAACTGCGGCATCGGCGACCGCGGGGTGCTCCATGAGACGCGCTCGACGTCACCCGGAAAGACGCTGCCCCCAGCAGTGGCGAACCGCGCGCTCACCCGGTCGACGATCCAGACGAACCCGTCGTCATCGATGCGCGCCGCATCGCCAATGCATAGCCATCCTTCGGCCGTCAGGGTCGCTCGCGTCGCATCGGGCCGTCGCCAGTATCCCGCCATGACATTCGGGACCGCGGACGAGCAACTCGCCGGTCTCTCCCGGCCTCGCATCTCGTCCGTCGGCCGCGACGACTCGCACGTCCACCAGCAGCGGCGGCCTGCCTGCGGAGCCGATCTTCGCCGGGCTGCCAGTCTTGCGGATCGAGCAGCAGTGCCAATGGCGAGGGCCTTCGACAATCCGTAGCCCTGCAGCAGCGTGATCCCTCGCTCCAGGTACGTGCGGATGAGTCGCTCCGGGACGGCGCGCCGCCGGTGATGATGAACCGGATGCTGGACAGGTCGACGGTCGACCAGAGAGATGACCGACACAGTGCCTCGAGCAGGTCGGGATTCCCGAACCCGACGCTGACGCCGTGCCGTTCGATCGATCCAAGGATGCCCTCTGCAATGGATTCTCGGTACCACCACAGTCCCCCGGACAAAGAGGACCGGGAGCACGTTCACGCCGGTTCCGCCGGCCCGAAGAACGGGGCGATCGCGATCGTCACGTCGGATCCGCGGAAGTCTGCGCAGGACAGGAAGTTGACCACGTTCCACGTCACGTCGCGTGGCTCAGCATCACGCCCTTTGGCCGGCCCGATGTGCCCGACGTGTGTGGCAGCAGGAACAGGTCATCGAGTGCCACGGGCACGTCGATCGGGACGTCCGGCGATGCCTGGACGAGCAACTCGAACGATGCATCGCTCTCGCGACCCTCGCCCACGGTGAGGCGCAGCAGCCGGACGATGCGGGAGATGTCGATGGGCCCGACGGACTCGTGGGCGATGAGGATGGTCGGGCTCGGTGTCGTCGAGCACCTCGGCAATGACATCGTGCTCGAGGCGGTGGTTCACGGGCGCGAGCGCACACCCGAGCAGGCCAGCCGCGAAGAGTGCCTCGAGGAATGCCGGATGGTTTGGGTCCAGCCACGCGACCCGCTCGCCGGGTATGAGTCCTGCAGCGAGGAGGCCGTTCGCAAGACGGCGCACGCGTGCGGCAAGCTCTGGCGTAGCGTAGCCGGGCGGAAAGCCGGCGATGATCGCCACGTGTCGGCGCGATCCGCGCACGCCGCTCGATCCATGAGCCCACGCCGAAGTCGGTTGCAGTCGCGGCCGTCATGGTACGAGGATGGCACGCGCACGCAAGGCCCGCCAATACGGTCGTCGGCGGTTGGGCGGACCGAGCCGGGCTTCATGCTCGCGGCGGCAGCGGGCAGTCCCGCTCGGCTTTGCCCAAGGTGGCGAGTAGCGCACGAACGACGTTATCGCGGAACCGAGGTCAGTCAACCTACACCTCCTGAGGCACCCGGCACCCGGCACCCGGCACCCGGCACCCAGCACCGGCAGCAGGCGGCTCGTGACTCCCCCGTGACTACCCCGGCCGCGCCAACCCGGCATTTCCCGCACGAGAATGGCACCCAAGCGGATGGCTGTTTACCGCTTGGTCGTCGGTTTGAACTCCTACCGCCGGAGCCAGGTTCCCCGTGCGAAACGACGGAGGCGCGGACGCTCGACACCATGAGCGTCACCTGCCGCAGCATCCGTGACCCCCCGGCCGCTCCCCCAGACGGTAGCGCGATTCGGGTGCGGCACGCGTCGCCCCGGCGTGGGCTACGGCTCCCGGGCTCGATCGCGGCCGAGAAGCCGCCAACGTCGACGGACGGCGGGTACCGTGAATCGATCGGCGGGTCGACCGGGCAAGCGCCACGGCGCGGGGTCGGCTCCGGGTCTGAGCGTGGGCTGTCACCATCTGTGTTCGAGCGCGTTCCGCTGCCGGCGCGCCTCGTAGAACAGGATCGCCGCGCTCACCGACACGTTGAGGCTGTCCGCCTCGCCGAGCATCGGGATGCGCACCGCCGTTTGCGTCCGGGCCGCCCCAGAGCGCGCCGAGTCCCTCCGCCTCGCTTCCGAGGGCAGCCTCATCGCAAGCGACCCGGCGCAGGTTCTCGTCGGTGTACTCGCGCGCAGCGTCGTCTCTTGCTGTGACGACACGGATTCCGCGCTCGCGGAGCCAGACGCGCACGTCGGCGGCCGGAGCGACCGCCAGCGGGACCGTGAACACCGTGCCCAGGCTCGCACGGATCGGGTTCGGGTTCCAGGGATCCGTCCGGGGATCCGCAACGATGACCGCGTTCAGCCCGGCGCCGTCCGCGGAACGCAGGATCGCGCCGATGTTCCCCGGTTTCTCGATCCGCTCGATGACGCCGATCAACGGGTCTGCCGGCAGGTCGAGCCCATCGAGCCGCGACTCGGGCATCTGCGCGACGATCACGATTCCCTGGTCGCGGTCGCCGTAGGCCAGCCGATCGAGCAGGTCGACGGCGACCTCCACCAGTGTCGCGCCGGTCGCCTGAACCGCCTCGAACGCCAGCCGGGCCTCGTCACCCGCCGCCTCGACGCGTGCCTCGTTGACGTACCGTCGATGCGGCCAGGCATCCGGACTCCACGCCCCGCCGGATCTCCCGCGCCCCGTCGACCAGGTGAGCCGGCACCGCCGACGTCGGGCCCCGTCCCGCAACGCCAGCGCCGAACGGAACCCGGGTTATGCGAACTGGTGAGCGGGGGCGAGGCCATCACCGGTGAGTATGGCGTCCCGTGCGCGCGTCCCGGACGGGGCCGAACGGGGCCGAACGGAGCCGTGCGATCGGGACGGTCGGCTCTCGCGGCGGACCCCGTGGAAACCCCAGCATCCGCCGGGCGGCCTGCCGGCCGGGCAATCCTTCGTGCAGCAGGAACCACGAGGCACCAGATGGGGATCCACAGGTTGGGAGGAGCAGCGACGCTCATCGCCACGCGGTTGGTGGCAGGGCTCAGCGCGACCGGGAGCGCGGCGTCACGCGGCGCCTCCCCGCAGGACCTGTCGACCGATCCGAACCTGCATGCGATCGTGCTCGGCGACTCGATCGCCGCAGGACGCAACCTCCCGGATTCGAGCCCAGGTGGTGGCAGTACCAGCTGACGCAACTCCTGCGCGCGGCCGACCCGGCGCACAAGTTCTCGGTCAGGAACCAGGGCCAGGGCGGCACGAACCTGGCAGTGGACCCAGGACAAGGTCAATGCCATGGACCTCAGCCCGTACAACGTCGCGATCGTGATCGTCGGGCGGCACGACGCGGACAACCCGGGTTCCGACTACGTCGCGCGCCTGCAGACGCTCATCGCCACGCTCGAGAACGCACGGATTCGCGTCCTCATGGCCACCTCCCCGCCAGCTACGTCACCGTGGGTTTCCGGCCGGTACCCAGACGACATGGCGGACCTGATCCGCAGGCAGCCGGGTCCCCACCTCGTCGACCTCGAGGATTTCCTGGTGGAACATCGGGCACCAACTCGTCGGGCCGCTGTATGCCGCGCAGTGCACCAGAGCGCGCTCGGCCAGAAGCTGATTGCCCGCCTGATGCTGCAGGCGCTCGAGGCCCGTGGCTGGCTGCAGGTCGCGCCGGCCCTCCCGACGGTCACGCGGTGACCGCGCCGGCCGAGACACGCAGCGAGACGATCCCGGTCGGGTTCTCGACGACCGATCTGGATCGGATTTGGGATCCTCGACTACTACGTGTCGGAGGACCCGACGCCGCCGGTGTTCGAGGGGATCGATGTGGTTCGAACACCGCCCCGGCCACGTTCGACCTGTCCCACCGGGGGACGGCGCCAAGACGCTGCACGGGTGGGTCGAGGACTGGGCCGGCAACATCTCGGCGGTTTCCAACGTGACGGTGGTCCGCGACCGTGTGGCCCCGCTGGCCCGGCCGCCCGCTGCGGCGCTTGCCGCCGGGACCCACCTCGGATCGACCGTGCCGGTCACCGTGTCCTGGGCGCCCGCGATCGACGCGAACGGGATCGCCGCGATCCACCTCCAGCAGACAATCGACGGCCTGACCTGGACGCGCCGGTCGGCCTCCCGACGCCGACGGCACGGCAAACGACGGTCCAGTTGTCCACCGGGAAGACGTACACCTTCCCCGGCTGAGCGCAGATGACCTCGCCGGGAACGCCGGTGCTTGGGCGGGCCGGCCCCCGCGTGTCCGTTTCCCCTGGTCCAGGAGAACGCGCCCTCGGTCAGCGTGGCCGGAGGCTTCGTCCGATCGACGCTCACCGGGCGCATCGGGCGGCAAGGTCGCACCGGTGCGGGCTCCAGACCTGTCGAGCGAAGCTGGCGTTCACGGGCTCCGCGGTCGCCTTCGTCAGCACCCGTGGCCCCAACCGCGGGATCGCTAGGCTGAAACTCGACGGGGTCACCGTGAAGCTCGTGGATCTCTACGCCTCGACGCTCCGACCCGCGTCGGTGGTCTTCGTCACGAGCGTCACGCCCGGTCGGCATGTCCTGTCGGTGACGGTGACGGCGACACACAACGCAGCTTCGACGGGAAGCCGCGTCGATGTCGACGCTTTCGAGGTGCTGATTCCGGGCGGCTGAACGCGGCTCGTCCCGCTGAGTCAGCCGGCGCCGCCCGCCGCCGCATCCCGGATCGCATCGACCGCGAACGGGTTCTCGAGCGCCGAGAGGTCGCCGGGGTCGGTGCCGAGGTAGGCCGCCCGCGCCACACGTCGCATGACCTTGCCGCTCCGCGTCCTCGGCAGTTGCGGCACGACGTGCGACCGCGTCGGGCGCAGGGCCCTGCCCATCTGGCGGACCACCCGCTCGGAGATCGAGGCGCGGAGGCCGGGGCCGTCGACTTCGCCGGGCCGCAGCACGCAGAAGAGGACGATCGCCTCGCCCTTGACCTCGTGCGGGACGCCGACGGCCGCCGCCTCGAGGACCGCCGGGTGGGTCACGGCGGCGCTCTCGACCTCGGCCGGGCCGACGCGCTTGCCCGCCACCTTGAGCGTGTCGTCCGACCGACCGGAGATGAACCAGTACCCGTCCTCGTCGATCTGCGCCCAGTCGCCGTGCACCCACGCGCCGGGGAAGCGGGACCAGTACGCCTCGACGTAGCGGGCCGGGTCGTTCCAGAAGCCCCGCGTCATACCCGGGTAGCGGCCGAAGGATGGCAAGCTCGCCCGACCGTGCCGCGAACCGGCTCGCCGTCCGGTCCCAGCACGTCCGCGGCGACACCCACGCTGGGGCCGCCGAACGAGGCCGGCTTGATCGGCGTGATCGGGTTGCAGGAGACGATGCCGCCGCTGACCTCGGTGCCGCCGCTGTAGTTGATGATCGGGCAGCGGCCCTCGCCGACCTCGCGGAAATACCACCACCACGGATCCGGGTTCCACGGCTCGCCGGTCGACCCCAGGATCCGCAGCGACGAGCGGTCATGCGCGCGGACGGGCTCGGCGCCATGTGCCATCAGCGCGCGGATGACGGTCGGCGATAGGCCGAGGTGGGTGACGCGGTGCCGCTCGACGATGTCCCAGAGCCGATCGGGCGCGGGGTGGTCGGGCACGCCCTCGTACATGACGAGCGAAGCGCCGAGCAGCAACGACCCGGAGATGGCCCACGGGCCCATCATCCAGCCGAGGTCGGTGAACCAGAACAGGGTGTCGCCGCGGCCCAGGTCGAAGCAGTGGGCGAGGTCCTGCGCGCCCTTGACCGGGAACCCGCCGTGGACGTGGACGGCGCCCTTCGGGCGGCCGGTCGTTCCCGACGTGTAGATGATCATGTAGGGCGTCTCGGGATCGGTTTCCGGCGCCTGCTCCAGCGGCACGACCGACGGGATGACGATCGCCTCGTCCCACCAGAGGTCGCGGCCCTCGGTCCAAGGGAGCGCGGGTGCACCGCGCGCGTCGCCGATCCGCCGGACCACGAGCACCCGTTCGACCGTGGGCGCCGCGGCCACGGCCTCGTCCGCGATCCGCTTGAGCGGCACGATCCCGCCGCGACGCCGGAACCCGTCGGCCGTGATGAGCAGCGTCGCGCCGCAGTCCGCGAGGCGGCTGGCGACGGCCGGCCCGGCGTACCCGGAGAAGATCGGCGTGTAGATCGCGCGCAGCCGGCCCAGCGCCAGCACGGCCACCGCGGTCTCGACGAGCATGGGCAGGAAGATGCCGACGCGATCCCCGGGCCCGACGCCAAGCGCCGGCGAGCATCCCCGCCGCGCGATCGACCCGGGCCTTCAACTCGGCGTTGGTGAGCCGACGGACCTCGCCGTCCTCGCCCTCCCAGGCGATCGCCGGGCCGTCGGGATCGGCCGCAGCGCGCGGGTCGACGGCGGCCGCGGCGTAGTTGAAAGCGCCGCCGGTCCACCAGCGCGACCATTCCACCCCACGAGAGAGGTCCATCACCTCGAGCGGGCGTCGCTGCCAGGCGAGGCCGATGTCGTCGGCGGCGGCGCCCCAGAACCAGGCGGGATCGCGCGCGGCGTGCACCTGGAGCGCTGTGAGGTCGCGCTCGCCGGACGCTCGGAGAAAGCGGGCCAGCCGGCTGTCGGTGCCAGCAGGGACCGGGAGGGGCGCCAGGCGGCGTCGGGCACATCGCGGCCGAAGATCGGCCATTCCCCGAGCGTCGGCACCTCCCCGCGGCTCACGGCAGGGATGCTACCGCGGCCCGGGAAGGGTGGAGCGCCTCGATCGGGGCCGCGGCGATGCGCCGGGCGTCGGGTCGCCCGCGCCGCGGGGCGGCCGGACCTTACCTGGCACGTCTGCAGATGAAGTGCACGCCGCGAGCCCCACTCCGTGGCATGGAAGTTCGGGCGGCGCGTCGGAAGCCGCCGGCGAACATTTGTCAGCCGTTTGCGGCTACTTCGCGATCTGATGCACGCCGATCGGAGGTTTGATGAGCGGATTTCGGCGGCCCTGAACGGGTCGGGGGCCTGCTGGGTTCATTCCTTCTGCAAAGTGGCGGGGAACGCGCGCCGCGTCCGGCGATTCCCACCAGGTGGGCACGACGGCGAACTTCGGGCCGATGTTCTGTCGGTGCGTAGCGTTGGCGAGGCCTTCGCGATGGTGCGAGGGTTCGCTCCAGCGGGTGGATGGCTCCTTCTTTCGGCGCCTCGCCGGTTGGCGATGGCTATGGAATCAAGTGCCTCCATCCGCCGGAGCTAGCGGACCAGGCGTGGCCTCATAGGAGCGTGGTTCTCTCTCAACGCACTGCTGCCCGCGCGGTCCGCGGTCATCGTAGCGAGTTCGGGAAAGGGGTTCCCATGCAGGCGATCGGGATCGACACCCACAAGGACACCCTGGCGGCCTGTCGGATCGATGCGCTCGGCGCAGCGCTCGACGAGCGGACGTTCGCCAACACGCCGAGCGGACATCGTGACCTGCTGGCCTGGGCCGACGCCGGCGGCGCCGAGGTGATCATCGGCATCGAGGGCTCGGCCAGCTTCGGTGCTCCGGCGGCGCGCTACCTCGTGGCCGCCGGCCGCGCCGTCCGTGAAGTGCCGCCGCAGCTCTCGCGCCACGAGCGCATCCGCACGCGAAGGGCCGGCAAGAGCGATCCGGCCGATGCGCTGGCCATCGCCCGGGTGACGCTGCGCGAAGCCGACCTGCCGCCGGTCCGACTGGTCGACCGGACGCTCGAGCTGCAGCTGCTCGTGGAGGCCCGCGAGGACCTGGTGGCCGAGCAGACGCGGATGCGCAACCGGTTGCACGCGGATCTGCGCACCCTGCTGCCGGGCTACGGCTCGACGGCGGCCAACCTCACCGCGCAGCGCCATCTGCGGACGGTCGCCCGCCAGCTTCGTGGGCGGGCCGGTGTGCAGGCCGAGCTCGCCCGGGATCGGCTGGCCCGGCTGCACCGCCTGGCCAGCGAGATCGACCGGCTCGCCGCCCGGATCAGCGCGCGCGTGGCCGGCCATCCGCTGCTGGCGCTGCCCGGCGTCGGCGTCCTCGTGGCGGCCAAGCTCATCGGCGAGAGCGGGGATCTCAACCGTTTCCGATCCGCCGACGCGTTTGCGGCGCTGGCGGGCGTGGCGCCCATTCCGGCGAGCTCCGGCCAGACCCAGCACCTGCGCCTCAATCGCGGCGGCAACCGTCAACTCAACCGAGCCCTCCACACCGTCGCCACCGTGCAGGCTCGCCATCATCCGGCCGCGCAGCAGTACCTCGCGCGCAAGGTGGGTGAAGGCAAGTCCAACCGAGACGCCATTCGGGCGCTCAAGCGACAGCTCGTACGCACCGTGTTTCGGCTCCTGCGGGAAGGCGCGCCACTTCTCGTTTCCGGGGCTTGACAAGATAAGAGCTTAATTCCCATGTGGTGAGCATTACTGCCTCAGCCGACCCCATCTTCCATCGGATTCCCACCACGCGATCGTTAACCGGGACATGCGCCGTCGAAGTTGGCCCGTCGCCCGCGCCAGCTCGGGTCGCGCACGCTCGGCCGCGCTCAGCGGAACGTGCCCGACGGTGTCCTGTCCGGCGGAAGATGCATCGGAATCTGCGTAATGTTCGCCGGCTGGGAATTTGAAGGAAACCCGGAGCGTACCGGGGGACACCGGGACACTCCGTGCGGACGGGAAGGATGGCGGCGGCGTTCGTCTTGCTCTCCCAGCACGCCGATGGGCGGCAGACCCCGAATATCGCCGTGGACGTCGCGATCCGTCGTCCGGTGCGATCGACCCGCGCCACGAGACGGCCGCAACTCGGGCGGCTTTCGGCGAGGGAGGGCTGCCTTGGACTCCGGTCCGCCAGGTGCGGCGTCCTACGGCGTGGGGATAGGTCCCGTGATGTGGCGTTCGTCGAACCGGCAGATCGGCGGCGGGAATCGGGTCACTTCGGTGCCGGCCGGCAACCTGATCACCACGTCGCCAGTCGAGCACGCCGCGCCGTCGGTGCGAGCCGAGGGATGGTCCTGGCTCGGGTCAAAGTTGACCCACATCTTCTGCCGCGGCCCGATGCCGGAGAGCCTCCTCTCGGCACCGTTGACCACGTAGAAGGCCGTCATGACGGTCCCGGTGTCGTTCACGATCGCAACATCTCCAAGTGGTCCCTCCCCAAGGTTGCACGACGCCAGCACGCTCGTAAGCAGCAACAGACACAAGACTCGGGTCACGTCGGTCGCTGACCCCACCGCTCGCCGCTGCCGATCACTCGCCCTGGTCGGGCATCCCCGAGGACGACGTTTCCGCGAGCGCGCTCTGCAGCAGGTCCTGCAACTGCTGCGACCAGTCCGCGCCGAGCGTCCGGTAGTCGGGAACGTCGAGTCGCTCGATCGTGGCGCCCGGATGTGCCGACGCGTACGCCGTCTGGCAGGCGTTGATCATCGCCTCGCTCGCGTCCCAGTACTTCGAACGGAACGTATAGATGTAGACGTCTCGCGCCTTCAGGTCGGTGGGGACGGTGACCGTCAGGTGGAGGGCGTTGGCCACCAGGCTCGGGTCCGAGCACGCCGAATCCCCGCTCACCGTCGTCAGCACGTTCGCGCCCCGCCTCGTCATCGCCAGGATCAGCTGGCTCGTGTCTCCCGGGATCTTGGTCGGCGCGCTCGTGTTCGAGCCTGAGCAGCCCGCGAGCAGTCCGGGGGCAAGCAACAGGACGACCAACCCAAGCGCGGCGATCCGGCCGCGACAGAGACTGGCCGGGAAACCGGGGACTCGGCGGGAAGTGTCGTCATGCACCCGCAGAGCGTAGCCCGGAGCGGCGCTTGGCACACGGCCGGCCCGACGGCGCACCCCTGCCGCCCCCGGAGGACTCCCGGCCCTGTTCCCACCCGGCCGAAGCGCACTTGGAGCCCCTTCGGGACTCCCGCTACCATTCCGTGACCATGCCCATCCTTCGTGCCTTTCGTGCGCTTCGCTATGGCGCTGACCGCGTCCCGGACCTGGGCACCGTGCTCTGCCCGCCGTACGACGTCATCTCGACCGAGGAAGGCGAGCGACTTCGCGCCCGAGATCCGCACAACGCGGTTCGGCTCGAGCTCACCCAACCCAACCCGGCCGGCGAGCCGGACTCGCGGTACCAGGGGGCGGCACGGGTCTTGGCCGAGTGGCGCACGGACGGTACGCTTCGCAAGGATCGCGTTCCCATGATCACCATCCACGAGATGCGCTCGGTTGCACCGGGCAGCGGGGAGGTAACTGTCTCCCGGGGGCTGCTTGCGCGCCTGAAGCTTCGAGCCGTTCGGACCCGGGGCGGGCGTGCTGCCACACGAGCGGACGATGAGCGGCCCGAAGGAGGACCGCTTCAGGCTCCTGCGCGCCACCGGCACCAACCTCAGCCCGGTGGTCCTGCTGCACGACGCCGACCCGGGAGAGGCCGGCGCGCTCCTTGACCGACTGACTGCCCGCGAACCGGACTCCGCCGCGACCGACGGAGACGGCGTCCATCACCGGCTCTGGATCTGCCCGGTGCCGAAGCCGAGCGGCGACGAGCCCGGTGCCCCCGCCGTCGAGCCGGCGGCCACGGCCGCGGAGGCGGACGCCACGGCACTCCTCTCGCTCGTGGCCGGCCGTCCCCTCACCATCGCCGACGGCCACCACCGCTACGAGACGGCGCTCCGCTATCGCGCCGAACGGGGCCAGAACCGCGCCTGCGAGAGCGACCCGGCCTGGGACTACGTGCTGGCGTTGATCTACGGGATCGCCGACGCGCCCACCGTCCTGCCGACACACCGCGTGGTCAGGGACGGCCCAGCCGGCGAGGACCTCCTCGCGGCGCTCGCCCCGCTCTTCACCATCGAGCGAATGCCCGACGCCGGCGAACTGCTGTCGCGCATGGCCGCCGACGTCCCCGACCCCCGCACCGCGAGCGGCGAGGAGGGATCCGGGCGGTTCGGGGTCTGGACCGGCGACGTCGGCGCGGTGCTCCATGCGCGGCGCGATGCCTTCGAGGCGCTCGTCGATCCGGATGCCTCGCACGCCTGGCAATGGCTCGACGTGAACCTGCTCGCCGTGGCGATGGAGCGCGTTCTCGGCGTCGACGCACCGGCGCTCGTCGCCGGCGGCCGGCTCACCTACACCAAGGACGCGGCGGAGGCCGTCGACCTGGTATCACGCGGCGATGCGGCGAGCGCCTTCCTCCTCGACCCGACGCCGGTCGCCGCCGTGTCGCGCGTGGCGTCGGCCGGTGAAGTGATGCCCCAGAAGTCGACCTACTTCCATCCCAAGGCGCCGACCGGCCTGCTTTTCGCGCCGCTGGAGTGGTAGGAGTGACGCCCGCAGAGCCGCCGGGCTCGACCGCCGGACGAGAGGACGGGGCAACCGCCGGGTCGGGCGGTCCTGTGCACCCCGTCGACCCGCGTCCGCTCGGCGCTCGCCCGGCTGAACCTCGGCCGCCGGGGCGCCCGGTCCGCAAGGACGAGATCGTGGTCGCAGATCGCGGCCTATACGTCGAGTCGTGGCTTCCCGAACGACGCTCGCGCCGCCGGCCGCTCTTCCTTCTCCACGGAGAGCTTGCCGGCTCCTGGCTGTGGGAGCCGTGGCTCTCGTACTTCGCACAGCGCGGCTGGGAGGGGCATGCCCTGAACCTGCGCGCACACTTCTGGTCGGAAACGGCGGACCTGGAGCAACTGGACATCGAGTCCTACCTCGACGACGCCGAGGCAGGCTTCGGCGCGCTCGGGCGGCCGGCGGTGATCGTCGGGCACGGCATGGGCGGGCTGCTGGCGATGAAGCTGGCGGAACGGCACCAGCCGGCCGGCCTGGTCCTGCTCAGCCCGGCGCTGCCCCGCCCGATCCGGCCGCAGGCCCCCGGCCACGTGGTCCGCCTGGTTCCATCCATCTTCAGGCGCGAGCTGCTGGGCTGGGATGGCGGTCCGGACCAGCTCCAGCGTCAGAACCCCGACCTGACCCGTCGCGACGTCCTCCGCATCCAGCACCTCATGGGCGCGGAGTCGGGCGCCGCGCGACGGCAGATGCTGGAGGGCATCCCGGTCGATCGGGAGCTGCTGACCGGTTTCCCGACGCTCGTGGTCGGCGCGGGCGTCGATCGCATGTTCCCGGAGGCGGACAGCGAGCGACTGGCGCTCTGGCTCGGTGCGGAGTACCAGCCGTTCGGGGCGCACTCGCACTACGGGATGGTGATCGGTGAGTTGAGCCACGAGCAGGTGGCGGAATCGGTGCGCCTCTTCCTGGAACACCACCGACTGTGACGATCCAGATCAAGGTCAACCCCTTCGGGGCGCTCCGGCCGTACCTGGAGGTGGTGGATCTGGCATTCGGCGAGGTGTTCAACGAGCTCGATCGCCCGAGCCGTGAGGCCATCTACGAGCTCGATCGGCTCCTGTGCGCCATGGACGGGCCGCGCATGGTCGGGGGCGCGGCGGCGTTCTCCTTCCGCCTGTCCGTGCCCGGTGGCGAGGTGCCGGCGGCCGGTGTCACCGCGATCGGAGTCCTGCCGACCCACCGTCGCCGCGGGATCCTCACTGCGCTCATCGCCCGCCAGTTCGAGGAGGTCCACGAGCGCGGGGAGCCGCTCGCGGTGCTGTGGGCGTCGGAGGGCACGATCTACCAGCGATTCGGGTACGGCCTGGGCACCCTCAGCGGGCGGATCGCGATCGACCGCCACCATGCAGCCTTCCGAGACCCGGCCGCGCCGGCAGGCAGCGTGGAGCTGCTCACCGTGCCCGAGGCGCGGAGCTCCCTGCCACCGATCTACGAGGCGATTCGCGGCGGTCAACCCGGGTTCTTCGCGCGCTCGGAGGCATGGTGGGAATCGGAGACCTTCCATGACCCCGAGCACAGCCGCGCCGGTTACTCACCAAGGTTCTTCGGGCTGTTCTCGGCGACCGGCTCTCCGGAGGGGTACATCGTCTACCGCGTCAAGGGCGACTGGGACGCCTCGGGGCCGAAGGGCGTGCTCGCCGTGGTGGAGCTCATGGCCACGACGGAACGCGCGTATCGGGCCCTCTGGCAGTACGCGTTCGGGGTGGACCTGATGGAGCGGATCGAGGCGCATCGGCTGCAATCGCGCCCGCCGCTGCTCCTCCAGGTCGCCGAGCCGAGCCGCCTGAACCTCCACGTGAGCGATGGGCTGTGGGTCCGCCTCGTGGATGTCGAAGCGGCGCTGGCAGCCCGACGCTACGGCGTCGATGGCGCGTTGGTCGTGGAGGTCGCCGACGCCGCGTGCCCCTGGAATTCAGGGCGATGGCTCCTGCAGGTCGACGACGGCGTGGCTCGTGTGACCCGGACCGAGAGGCCTCCCGACCTCGTACTCGATCCGGCCGACCTGGGCGCGATCTACCTCGGCGGCGTCCATCCCAGCGAGCTGGCTCGGGCCGGACGCGGTCGCGAGGGCACTGCGGGTGCGCTCGGGCGGGCGGATCTGCTCTTCGGCGGCTCCCGCGAACCGTGGTGCGCCCAGTTGTTCTGACTGTTTGGTAGACTGCGGCCGGCCTGCCGCATTCGTCTAGAGGCCCAGGACACCGCCCTCTCAAGGCGGAGACCATCGGTTCGAATCCGATATGCGGTACCAACAGAAGTTCCCTGACGCCCCCGGACCGCGCCCCGGGGGCGTCTCTGTGACCATGGGGCGCGTGGGCGGCCCGACCCGATAGACTCGCCGCGTGTCACCGACCACGAACGACCGCCCGGACCATCCCCGCCGACGGTACGTCATCCTCTCCGAGGGCCGGTTCGGGCAGCTTCCCTCCAAGACCGCCATCGGCGTCATCCGCTACGCGAACGACGCCGTCGTCGCGGTGATCGACTCGACGCAGGCCGGGCGCAACGTGCGCGACTGGCTCGGTCCGCCGTACGACATCCCGATCGTCGCGACGCTGGAGGAAGCGCTGCCGCACCGCCCGACGGCGCTGCTGATCGGCATCGCGCCCCAGGGCGGCAAGATTCCGCCCGACTGGCGCCGGACCATCCGCGGGGCGATCGACGATGGGCTCGACATCGTCTCCGGCCTCCACGAGTTCGTCGGCGACGACCCCGAGTTCGCCGCCGCCGCGCGCGCCCGCGGCGTCGAGATCGTCGACCACCGCCGCCCGCCCGATCGCCTGGAGGTGGCCGCCCTTCGGCCGCACGAGCCCGGCAAGCGGGTGATCCTGACGGTCGGCACCGACTGCGCCATCGGCAAGATGAGCGTGTCGCTGGAGCTGCGCAGAGCCGCGCGCGACGCCGGCCTGCTCGACCGCGTTCGTCGCGACCGGCCAGACCGGCATCATGATCGAGGGCTGGGGAGCGTCGGTCGACCGCGTGATCGCCGACTTCGTCGCAGGGCACCGTCGAGTGGCTCGTGGAACAGGGCGAGGCGCATGGGCGACTGGGTCTTCGTGGAGGGGCAGGGCTCGCTCGACCATCCCGCCTACTCGTCGGTGACGCTCGGGCTCATCCACGGCGCCACGCCGCACGGCATGGTGATGGTCCACGAGCCGGGGCGGGCCCAGCACCACGGCTGGGAAGACGTGCCCGGTGACCACATGCAGCCGCTCGTCCCGTTCATCCGGCTCCACGAGGCCGTGGCCGGGATGGTGGCGCCGTCGAAGGTCGTCGCCATCGCGCTCCATACCGGCCAGATGAGCGAGTCGGCAGCCCGCGCGGAGATCGCCCGCGTGGCCGAGGAGACCGGCCTGCCGACGGACGACCCCGTGCGCTTCGGCGGTGAGCGGCTCATGGACGGCATCCGGGCCCAGCTTGCAGACGTGGAGTGAGACCTGATGCACCTCGAGGTTTCCAGCGAGGTCCTTGAACTGCCCTTCCGGGATCCGTTCCGCATCGCCCGCGCGGAGCCCGACCGGGTGGCGACGACCGTCGTCGTGACGCTCCGCGACGGAGCGGCGGAGGGGATCGGCGAGGCGTTCCCGGTCGCCTACTACGGCGAGACGACGGGCACCATCGCGGCGGTGCTGCCGGTCCTGGTCGCCGCGGTCGAGGCGACCGGCGAGCCGCCCGCCGACCCGGCCGGCGCTCGAGCCTGGCTGGACGGCGCCTCCGATGCCATGGACGATGCCATCGGCCACAACGGCGGCGCAAAGGCCGGCGTCGACATCGCGCTCCACGACCTCCTGGGACGCCGGCTCGGCCTGCCGGTCTGGAAGCTGCTCGACGCTGCCACGCGAGATCCCGCCGACCGACTTCTCGATCGGCATCGACACGCCGGAGGCGGTCGCCGGGCGCGCGATGCGGGCGGCTCGGTTCCCGGCCCTCAAGATCAAGGTCGGCGGCCCGACCGACATCGAGACGCTGGAGGCGGTCCGCGCCGTCTACGGGGCCCGATCCGCGTCGACGCGAACACCGGCTGGCAGCCCGAAACCGGGCTGGCGCTCCTCCCCGAGCTCGAGCGACTGGGCGTCGAACTGATCGAGCAGCCCTTCCCCGCCCACGAGCTGGGGCAGCTGCGCTGGCTCCAGGACCGCAGCCGGCTGCCGATCGTCGCCGACGAGAGTGCGGTGACCATCCAGGACCTCGAGGGCCTGGTCGGCGTCGTCGCCGGGGTCAACGTCAAGCTGATGAAATGCGGTGGCGTCGGGCCGGGGCTGCGGATGCTGCAGCGGGCGCGCGACCTCGGCTTCAAGCGGATGCTCGGATGCATGGAGGAGACGAGCCTGGGCGTGGCAGCCGGCGCCATGGTCGCGGGGCTTGGCCGACTGGATCGACCTTGACGGGAACCGATGCTCCTCGCCGCCGACCCGTTCGAGGGCCTCGATCTTGATCCGGACTGCCGCTGGCGGTTGACGGACGAACCGGGCCTTGGCATCAGTCGCCGCGCGACCTGACAGTACGGGCGCCGCAACAATTCGAGGAGAGGATCTGGGTCACTTATCCCCCCCGACCGGACCGCATTGGTCGAGGGTGAGCGAGCCGCACATGCGGCAGTCCGTGATGGGCTGTTCTGCATTGGACACGAAGCCGAGCGGCGCGTAGTGGTGCTCGATCCCCATCGGCGGCAGAGACTTCGGAACGGGTAAGGGAGTTTCCGTGCCAAGAGGCCACTCGATACCGGCCCCGACGCGCGCGGGGAAGACCCAGTAGTCACCGCTTCGATACGTCCCGCCGGACGTGAACTGGACCTGGATTCCATCCTCGATATCGATCCAGTCTCCCTCGGTGATCAACACTGCACCCGACTCGAGGGTCGTGACATCGGTGCCGGCCTGGTCCCAGCGGCGCACCTTGGGATTCGAGAGATCGCTGCTCCAGACGGTCGCGGCGGGATCGGTGATGCTCACGGGATCGACGCTCAGGCGGTCACCCTCAACCTTTGCAATCTTGACCAGGCTTCCGGGATTGTTGTTCCGATCTCTCCAATCGTCGGAGAGCTCGACCCAGATCTCCTCGGTGAAGCCTCGGCTGCTGCCGACGATGAGGTCGTTTCCCTCCGTGCTGAGCCACTGGGTCGCGATGCTTCCGTTGTCCCTCGACCACTTGAAGGTCGGTTGATCTTTGTCCTCGATGTTCCCACCGATGTGGATTTCGATTCTGTACAGCTGGTTCTCGGCGCCGCGGTATTTCGAATCGGGCGGGAGCACGCAGGGATCCTTGATCGCCAGCCCCGGATCGAGGCGTACCGCCATCTTCGCGTCGCTGGTGGGCACGAGCGAAATCAGCGCGTCGCACGAAGGTTGATCGATCGTATCAACTGAAATCGCCTTTACCTGCCAGACCACCTGACTTCGCGTGCACGTGTCAGGTCCGCCCAGGGCGACCTCACGGATCCGGTCGTTCTCGATCCAGGTGATATGACGTTCCCAGACGTCCAGGTAGACCCCGAACATCCCATCCCCCTGCTTCGACAGCCATGCACCGAAAGCATCCCCGCCGTCTCCCTTCGCGTCGGGCGTGCGCGGTCGGTAATCAGGCTGATTCGTGTAGTCGCATCCGTCGCATTCGCACAGGATCCCGTCCACGTAGTAGTGGCCGGCTCCCACATTGAGCTGATAGGGTTTCTGGCTCTTGTCGAGGCTCAGGGCAAACCCGCCGCCATCCGCCGGGCCGCCGTAGGGACCGAAGAGATCCCGAACCAGCGTCCGCATGTAGTGCAGGAGGATCGAGGTCTGCTCGTTGACGTCCGCATCGAGTGTGACGCGACCCTGCTGCATGAGCACCCGACGGAAATGGTCCTTCGGGTCGAAGGTAATCCGTGACAAGTCGGCCTTCATGTCCCTGTCCCTTCCTGCTCAGTTGACGAAGATGATTGCGGTGTCCATTCCGGCCGGCGTGTACTCCTCCAGCCGAGCACTCAGGTTCGCTTCGCGCTGCGGCTGGTAGAGATCGTGATACACGCCCATCTCGGATTCGTCGTCCGCCCCGCGCTTGATCTCGGCCGCGCAGGTGATGGCGAGTTGGACGTAGGCGGGCTTGCCGTAGCGGACGGCCGTGAACTGCGGCCGCACGCGCAGCAGTTCGTTCGACGATCTCGGCGGCCTGCGCGGCGGGATAAGGCACGCGCTCTTTGACTGCGGAGATCACACCGTCCGGCTGGCAGTGGTAGCGCCGTGGCGTGCGGCACCCCGCGGGAACGTAGCAGTAGCGCATGCAGCCGAGCTGGCGGCGGGCCACGTTGACGCATCCGCTGAAGATGCTGTTCTCGGCGAGCCGCATCGCGTGGACGTCGACGATCCCGAGAACAGTGCTGCGCCGGATCGTGAGGACCGCATGGGCCCAGGTACCGCCCGGCGAGCCGATCGCCTGCCGCTCGTCACCGGTAGCGTCCAGAATGCTGTCGCTGACCTCCACCGGGATCGGATCGAGCCTGACCTCGTCCTCGTGGATCTGGATCGAGCCGATGATGCTGTGTTCGATCCGCACGCGGGCGCGCACATTGGTCAGCTCGAGGCTCGGTTCGGCGGGGCGTCTCGGCTCGCAATCGCAATCGATCCCCCATCCGGGCACGAGCGTGCAATGGCGAATCACGACCTCCGCAGGGCAGTCGGAGCCGTTGTCTCTGCCCTCTCCGCCGGCTCTGGATCTGCACGGGCCGTCCGGTGACGATGACACCATCGAGCGTGAAGCGGCTGCCCACGTCGAGCGTGACGGAGAGCGCATCCGGCATGTCGGTCTGCCAGTCGATCATCCGCAGCACCGGGCCGCACGCGATCGGCGGCGCGGAGCTGCAGGTCCTGGTCCTTGTCCAGCGATATGTTCGAACGGCTCGACGTAGACGCCGCTCGAGGCGATCTCGATGATCGCGCTCGCCGGCTTGTCGATCTGCCATTGTCCCAGCGCGTCCGCGACGCGCGTGTATTTCTGGCCCGGGCCGACCCGGTAGGTCGCGGGCTCGCCAGGGTGATGCAGCAACGGTCGCGTGTATTCGCCGCCTCCGATGTCGGCCGGGAAGCCGTAGCTGTAGCTGACCCGCACCCCTTTCTTCGGCAGCTGGCTCGGCGGGAAGGCAAGGCGTCCCAGCACCGGGTCGACCGCGATGCGGTTGAGCGGCGGCTGTACGTCCAGTCGGTCAGATCCGCCGGAATGAGGAGGGAGACGGGAACCGGCTCGTCTGACGGAAAGCCCGCCCATCCCTCGGCGCGGATCAGCATGTTCGTGTCGGAACCGTAGTAGTCGCCGGGGTGGCCGTCGAAAGCGCGGCGGCGGATCGGGGCCGGCACGTTCAGCTCGCCGGCGATGTGGGTCGGGTCGGTCTCCGGCTGCGGCCGCACGAAGAGGGGAGCGTCCTGGCCGAGGACGCTGAAGGTGAAGCACTGCGGTCCGGACTCCTCGACGCAGAAGGCCGGAGTTTCCGTGACCGGGTAGCTGTTCAGGCGCCAGACGAAGACGCCGACGCTCGGGATGTTGTAGCGACCCCTCGTCCGGCGTCGAGTCGATGCGGCGCACGTCCACGGTGTGGGCGATCGAGTCGAACGGCCCGTCCAGGAGATCGAGCGCCTCCATGTCGCGCAGATCGGCGTTCCGGTGGCGGGCCGATCCAGAGGTGGTCGATGTTCTGCGTCCGGCCGAGCAGCTTGAAGAACTCGACGGCGCGCGCCGGCCAGTCCGCGACGTCGGTGGCGAGCATGCTCGAGCAGCGCGAGCGTCCCCTTAGCGGCGCCGGTAGCCGATCAGGTTCGCGATCTCGCGCCGCGGAACCGAGCACGTGGGGGATCTCGCATGCCGGCGCGTCGGCCGGCAGCGCCTGCCTCGGCAACCGGCCGATAGCCGACGAGGTCGCCGATGTACGGCACGGCCCAATCGTCGGCGGTTTCGATGAACCAGTTCTCGTAGAGCTGGGTGATGTCGTCGTCGACGACGTCGACCTGCTCGTCGATCACGCGCAGCAGCGCCTTCAGCGGATAGCCGCGTTCGGCATCGCGCATTCGGTGGATGGCGGGCAGGAGCTCGTAGAGATGGTCGGGCGAATTCGGAGTGACGCATATCGGTGCTCTTCACAGGATCTGGTTGAGGATGATGGTGTCGCGCACGGCGGCCATCAGCACCACGAGTTCGGCCGGGCGGAGTACACCGCCATCGGAGCCCGCCTCCCAGGCCGTGACGTTCGCAGGCAGTCGGTCGGGTATGGGACTCGCCCCTGCGACCTGCCCACCCGCCGGAGTCACGATCGCCTGGACCTGCTTCGTGATTTCCTTCTGGGTCATGAGACGGCGCGTCCCGTTCGGGTCGGTGGTCTTCTCGGGGATCGCTCCGAAGGCGTCCACGTCCACGTATTCCACGCCGCTCACTTTCTGAATCGCGGCGATCACCTCGCCCGAGCAACGCGGGCTGACCGAGCGCCCGATTGTCGAAGGCGAACATGTCGAGCAGGCGCGCTCGAACGTCGGTTGCCACCGCGCTCCCAGCGAACGTCGGGCGCACCCGGATACCGCGCGCTCAGGACCAGCGACCTTCAGCTCCCGCAGGCTCGACCCGCAGCGGCAGGTCCGGATCGCCCAGCCGGCGAAGCGCTGCCAGGAGGTTGCGGTAGAGGTCGGATGAAGTGTCGATCGGGGCGTCGTCGACGCCGGCGATCGTCAGGTAGAGCAGGTGGACGCCGTCCGTCGCTGCTCTGCTGCGCGCGCGCCTTTGCGATCCCGGCGAAGCCGCGCGTGAAGTCGGCGTAGTCCTCGATCGAGACGAGTCGGTCGAGGGCCATCACCGAGAGCGGCGCGTTCTCGCGCGCGAGGTCGCGGCTCTCCTTGTCGGCGCCGCCGGACGCTCGCAACGGATTGATCACCGCCTTGACTCCGAGCGGCCTCGTCATCAGGAGGCTGAGCTGCTCCGCCCTGACGTTGCCGGGCGCGCCGATGCCGCGGCGATAGACGGATGCGACGTTCAGAACCCCCGTCGGAAGCCGCGCGCCGTGCTCGCCGTCGCCGAAGATCAGCGTGGAATTCGCCGTCGTCGTCGGTGATGGTGACGAAGCCGCGATCCTTGGCCTGCAGATGGGCGAGCGAGCCGGTCTCGTGCCACTCGACATCGTTCACATAGACGTGCAGCGTACTGTGCGCTTCCCGCGGACGTCGGTGCGGAGACGAATGTCAGCGGCGGCTGCTTGAGCGTGAACGCCTGCAGGCTCTGCGCCCCGTCGCCGCTGCCGAGGACCTCGTTGCGCGTCTCGCCGTGCGTGGCACGCACGACGTTGCCGTAGATCGTGAGGCGTGTCGCGCTTGTAGGCGTACGCGGTCACCGTGGCGAGATGCAGGGTCGTGTGAGTCTTGTCTCCCGGCAGGTTCGGATCGTATGCGTGCTCGAGTCCCGAGATCATCAGGAGCTCGCTGACATGGACGCCGGTTACGCCCGGAATGTCCGCCCGCTCTCCGGAGAAGATCACCCACCGACCTGATACGAGCTCCCGGTAGAGATCCCCCAGTTCGATCGCCTGGCCGCTGACGTCGCCCTCGATGGGGGTCTCGGTCAGGGTCAGAGGCTCGCTCTGTGCGAGGACGAGGGTGCTTCTCAGGACCGCCATGCCATCCTTTGATGGATCCTGCTTGTCGTCCGTTGATGGATCCCACCAGTCGCTTGTGAGGGTCAGGCGCGTCGATTTCCCGCTGATCCCGTACGCCGTGCGCTGCACCGCATCGACGCGCGTGACGCGGAAGGCGTGGCGGTCAACCTCGCCGGATTTCACGTGCTGCACGAGCGCATAGCTCTGCGGGAGGATCGCGTCCGACGGTTGATCCAGGTACAGGACCTTCGCGTCTTCGTCACTTTCGAGCGCCCATTCCTGCCACTCGCTCTGGGGCTTGAGCTCACCGGCTCTATGGTTGGGGTCGTCAATTCCGTAGTACGTCGGCTGCTTCGAGACGCTAGCCCCGAAGAGGGATGCGCTGACCCGCAGGGCATAGATGCCGATGAGCGCCACGGGGGCCGTTTTCACCTGGGCGTTCGACCAGGCGGTGTAGTAGGAATCCTTGAGGACGGGAGCGAGGTTGACCAGTACCTGTGGGCTCGTGTCGGCGCCGGTGAGGAAGGACGACTTCAGATCCCGCCGAAGCTGGAGCGTGTTCGCGACCTGGGGGACGACCGGCTGGAGGAGCTGCGTGACGAACTGCTCCGGGTTGGTTGAGCTGTCAGGGCCCCTCGTGGTGATCGCATCCAGGATGGCCTGCACGGCCACGCCGAACTGCTTGATCTCGCCCAGCACATGGTCGGCGATCGCGACATCCGGCGCGCGCAGGATCGCAGCGGCCCAGCCGGCGGGATCATCCGAATAGTCCCCCAAGTACGTCTTCTGGAGGATCGTATTCGCTTCTTCTCCCGCGGGGCGTGTCGCGTCGTCGAGCTCGGTCAGCGGGAGAAAGCCGGCGACCAGGGCCGCCAGCGATGGGACCGTTGCCACGACCGCGACCGGCACAGGAACCAGGGTGATGTCGATCTTGCCGTCCTCGGTCGCCGTGCCCACTTCGAGCACCCGCCGGAGCACCGATGGGTCGCCGTCTGCACCGAAGACGAAGAGCAGCGGGTCGCCCTTCTTGAGGGTCGTCGTCGGGCCGGCGATGAAGAGGTTCGCGAGGGACAGGACATTGTCCAGGGTGATGTGCTGCGGTTTGGTCCGGCGGACCTGCAGGTTGTTCCAGAGGCGGCGTGCCTCCAGGTCCTCCCCCGTCTCGAAGACCTGGGCAGTCTCCCCGGGGCCCGGGATGCTCTGCACTGCGGCGCCCGTAGCGATGACGGTCGGATCGACCTGCCTGTCATCAACCGTGTAGGCGAGGTAGACGCTGGCGGCAACGCCCGGCCGTGGGACGTAGCCGACGAGCCGGGACAGCTCGAGGACGGAGCGTCGCTCGGTCGCCGTCCTGAGGTAACCCTCGTTGGCGTTGCGTTCCTGGTAGAAGCTCAGAACATCGGCGACGGTCGCCCAGCCGTCCAGCAGCGCGATCGACGGATCGCTCGGATCGCGGGTCGTGAGCCCCTCGAGCGGACGCGTCGTCTCGATCGTCTGACCGTCCGCGGCGAGCCCCTCGACGCCGATCGTCGAGAGGCGCGATTTCATCGTCTCGAAGAAAGCGCGCCTGCGTCCCGACGCGGTAGGCAATAGCCGGAAGCCCGGGCCGGTTGTAAATGGATGCCGGCGTGAGCTGCTCGATGCCGTCGCAGCAGCCGCACGGCCTGGAATCGCATCCGCACGTATGTCCGTCGTTCATGCGCATCCTCCCGTGACGAGGAAGCATCCACTCATCTTCCCCGAGCCTTTCTAGCGCCCACCGCGCATGACGATGTGAAGCACGCCCCGCTCCGGATGATCCGGATCGTTGTCGAGCTGAGCGATCTCACCGGGAGCGAGCGGCAGCACGCCGTTCGCGATCTCGTGGTTGGGCTCCATGAGGCATCGATGGAGCTCGGTGACGGTCGCGTCCTCGACCCCGACGACCGTCAGGGCAGCCGCGACGATGCGGCTCAGGTAGACGTCGTCGCCGAAGCTCAGGGAGTCGGGGTGGAAGAAGCCACGGGTACCGTCCGCGTTGGCGCGATTGCCCAAGCGGGAGATCAGCGCGGACCTGACATGACCACGGTCGTATCCCGGCCCGACGCAGATCTCGAGCCCGAGCGTGATTGGCACGTACGTTGCCGCCTCGACGCGCAGGTCGTGTCCCATGCGCCGATAGCGGTAGAGCATCGTCTCGACGGCATCGATCAGTCGGGCGCCGGCCGTCTCGGTGCCCAACGGATCGACGGCGACATCGGCCTCGTACCAGCTCCCGGTCCAGTCGAGCTGCGCCGCTGCTCGCTGCAGTCCGGGGCTCCGTGCGGCGATGGTTGCGTAGTCGTCGGCGGTGATCGCCCGCTCGATCGTCTCTCGAAACGCGCCCGGGGCGAGCACTCTGGCCTCTGCGATCGGCTCAGGATCGATCCCTCCCTGTGCGGGGAGCGGGTTGCGGACGGTCACCGAGAGTCCATCGATCGTCAGGTCGTGGAGGACGAGGAGCGAGATCGACTCCGCCCCGACGTTGCCGGCCGCTCCGCAGCCGACCCGGTACGTGGCGTTGAAGCGCGGTCCACGGTCGGCGCGCGCCCGAGCAGTCCGTCGCCGAAGCGGAGGTGCGCGATGCCGGTGTTGTCGATCTCGACCACGAAGTCCGGATCGATCGGTCCGCTCGCGAGGAGGTCCTGGCGTGCGCTCCATGCAGTACGCGCCGTCGAACAGGGTGACCTGCGGCACCGCCGCGCGGGGATCCTGCGTCAGCATCTTCGAGGCGGGGGTCATGCGGCCCGGAATGGGTTCGCGGAACGTCAGCCGGTCCTGCTCAGTGTGGGGCGGTAGCGGCCGGCCCGGGTCTCAACGTCTGACGGCTGCCCCTCGCATTCGCAGCACCCGTCGAGGGTGACGCCGGGCACCGGCGGAAGAGGCTCCGGATCGAGCGTCCGTCCGTGATCGACGAGGATCACGTTGCCGTGCGCGACCGAAATGTCGGAGATGTACGCGCACCCGGGGGCCGATGCCGATCGCCGATAGGCAGAGGGTGAAGGGCAGGGCGTCCTCATCCGCCCAGGAGACCTCGAGAAGCGGTGTCGGCAGCGTCGTCGAATTGCTCCCTCACCGAGGGGCACTCCGTAGAGCGGGTCTTCGGCCGCGCGCACATCCGTCACTCGGACGGCGTGTCGGTGCTTCGGATCGGCGTCCGCGGGAAGCCCGCTCCGTGGTCCCAGCATCTCCTCGAAGATCAGCACGTCCCCAGGTGCGATCGCGAGCGCCCGCGGTGGTCGGTCGGCACTGCCCGCAGCGGCAGTATCGGCAGCGGCCGCACCGGCAGCGGCCGTACCCGCAGCGGCAGTACCGGCGGCGGCAGGCGGTGCCCACTTGTCGACGAGGGTCGCCCGCGTCGATCCTCTCAGCAGGCAGCACTCGCGATTTCCCCAGGTGTAGAAGGGGATGTCGTTGTGCGCCTGTCGCAGATCGATGGACGCCGTCTGGTCGTCGGAGAGCGGCTCGAAGTACTCGTATGCGCTCGCTGGGATCATCGCGAGCTGGTCGGTCCCCAGGATGCTGGGCTGGGTCCCGAGAGCGGCGTTCCGCGCAGTAACGAACGCCACCTGCGCACGCGGCAGCTCGACGTTCTCCGAAACCGATAGCTGCACCCAGGCGCGCGCGTTGCAGCCCTCGTGCAGGCGGTAGTCGACCAGGCGGGCGTGGCGACGCACCGAGATGCGCTGCCGCGCGGTCCCGAGGTATGCCTCGGTGGCGACCGCGTCCTGGTAGTAGCTCAGGTAGTCCCCGACGTAGGCCAGCAGCTCGACCAGCGTGATGCCGAGATCCGGGACGTGACGCTCCGTCCAGTCGGGCACCAGGAGCGCCATTCGATCGAGGATCAGCTGGCGGAAGCCCTGCGTAGTCCTTGGCGAGGTAGTTGATGCTCGGCTCGTCCAGCTGCGACGGGCGGGCAGGCGCAGGCCGGCGCGCAGTCGAGGTCGGAGGCGCAGTCGATGCGGAAATTGAAGCCGGGCAGACTCGTAGCGCGGATCGATGCCTTCGACGTCGACGAGACGCAGGGTGTAGCGGCGAGAAGTCCCCCGTCGCGATCGAGCGTGCAGCACCAGGAAATCGTCCCGCTCCGGATCGGCCGATACCGACGGGCTCGACGTCGATGATTCTGCACGCCGGTGATGCGGTCGCCGCCGTCGAGACGGAGATGACCCTGATCGCCGGGCCCTTCGTCGCCAGCTCGGGCGGCAGCTTGCCCAGGAAGTAGGCGTAGCAGCGTGGGCTGATCGTCACCGACCTCGACATAGTCGAGGCCGTTGCGACCGCACGGCGCGCGCACCGCGTCACGGCGCGGAGTCGGTCTGGCAGGCGATGTCCATCAGTGTCGGCTCCATCGGCTCACACGCTCCGCGTGAAGGTTGCGCTCTGCGTCCAGGCCGCGTGTCACGACATCAGGTAGCTGCAGGTCGATCGACAGGGTCGAGTCGACGGCCGTTGACCTCGAGGTCGCGCACCTCGATCACGTCGCCCAGCCAGTGCTGCAGCGCGGCCTGGAGCGTGAACTGCACGGTCGCCGCGAGCTCCGGGCTGTTCGGCGCGAACACCAGCTGCAGAAGCGCCGCTGCCGAAGTCCGGCCGGTTCACCCGCTCGCCGGGGTTGGTGAAGATCAGCTGCTCGATCATGTCGCGCACGTGATCGTCTCTGGTCCGTCGCCGGCGGTGCGGCCGCGGCTGTCGAAGTGGTAGGGAAAGTCGATGTCCATCTCGTTCTCCATTCTGCGCTCAGGTGGCGATCACGCGCGTCTGCACGGCGCTGACGATGGGCGGGCCGTTGCGGGATCTGATCGGGGCTCTGGCAGATGCCCGGACCGAGCCGGGCGCCGGAACCAGCATGGCGCGGCTGGCCCATCACGAGCACGCGCGTCGAGCGGCATCAGTCCACTTGATCGGTCACGCACGGCTGCGGCTTCGGGCCCGGGATCGTGAACGGACAGCCGGCGACGACGATCTGGCTCGCCATCGTGGCCACCGGCTGCCCGCTGACGAGCACCCGCGGCTGGGCCGGCGATGATCTGTCGCCGGGACGCGTGCGTGCACTGGACGACCGCGTTGACGTGCAGGAGAAAGCCGGGCATCGGTGCATTCCCTCAGGTGATCGTCAGGGCGCCGATGTTGAAGTCGATGGTCGGGCCCGACCATCGTGATCATCGCGCCCTTGCCGTTCGTGATGTAGATGCCGGAGTCGTTGACCACGATCATCGCCCCGGTCGTGCTCTTCAGGATGATGCCGCCCGTGACCGGCGTCGGCGGCATGTCGCTGATCATCACCATGTGCTGCAGCAGCGACTGGATGCAGATGTTCGGGTCGGCCGGATTGCCGGCAAGGGCCAGCGTCGGACGATCGCCCGGTGTCGAAGCGGCAGCCGGTCCAGATCGGGTTGTTCGGGTCGCCGTGCTCGAACTCGACCCAGACGCCGGCGCCGATCGGCGGCACCATGTAGACGCCCATCGGCGGCCCGGTCGGGCCGGCCAGCGGCGTGCAGGCCTCGCACCAGGTCGAAGGCGCACCGGGCCGAGCACGTCCGGCACCAGGCACATGATGCGGCCGCGCAGCTCGGGGTCGACGTTCTGAGCGACGGTGCCGCGGTACTTGCCCGTAGAACTTCCGATCGCTCGAAGTTTCGCTCATACGGCAACCTTCGGCGTGATCGAGATCAGACCGTCGCGGCTGAGCTGGAAGCTCTGCTTGTATTCGCCGCGCTTGATGTTGTGGGTGACGCTGTTGACGTAGTAGAGGCCGTCGTAGGCGAGGCCCGCGCCGCGCACGCCGACGATCATCCGATTGCGCAGCATCCCGCCGTAGCGCATCACGTCGAGCGAGCCCGAGACGCGTGATCGCGTCCGAGGAACGCGCAAGTACTCCCGAGGACCCGATTGAGCACACTGGGCAACCTCCTCTTTCGTCAAGTAGTCGGGGAATTCGACCTTCGAGGGCAACGTCGGCCGCAGCGCCGAGCGGCGGCTTGAAGATGTTGAGGTTCGGGATCGGCACGGGATCGGGATCGGGTTCTGTGCTCCGGGTCGAGGATCGTGACGACCATGATCTTCTTGGCCAGGCCGTCGAGGCTGAAGCTCAGCGAGTCGACGTTGGTGTGGGCGTCCATGTTGACGCTGAGCGCCGGCTGCGGCACCGGGATGCGGATGTCCGGCCCCCAGTAGGCGATGCTCTGTCCCGGCAGTGGACCGGGCTCGACGTAGAAGACGTAGCCGTGGTCGTTGGCCAGCTTCTTCAGATACTGGCAGATCGGTCCCGCCCTGGTGACCGATGACGCTCGGTGGGACTGCGCACGTCGGTGATGAACGGCGGGATCCCGATCGGCACGATGCCGAAGGCGAGGTACTTGGCCAGGATCAGAGTAGACCTGCGCAATGCGGTTCATGGTCGGGAACGGAACGCACGGCATCTCGACGACGTCCATCAGCACGCTCAGGTCCTCGCCGGTGATCGGTCAGCGTCGATTGCCCCGGTTCGCTGCTCGGCGTGAGTTCCTGGCGTGTCACGATGCCGTCCATGAGCACGTGCGGGAAGCCGCCCAGCGTGACGATCATGATCACGCGCGTCGTCATCGGGTCGAAGTAGCCGGCCGGGAGCATGGTCGTCAGCAGCATGGACTCCTTGCTGACCCCGAACGTGAGCTGGAAGCCGCTCTTGTCCTTGCCGCTGCGTCACCTGCACGGACTGGAGGGCGTCCATCACCGATCTTCGGCGCCGGCACGGGCACGCCCGGGCCGATCATCAGCGTCAGGTGGATGCCTTCCAGCATGCGGCTCAGCTCCCCGGGGTTCCCGGAATCCCCTCGGGCAGGGTGATGCGGAGCCTGCGCCCGATGGGCGCCGTGAGATCCTCGGGCCGCATCGCGTCGTTCGGCGTCGCAGATGCGCCAGAAGGCCTCGGATCGCCCAGCTCACGGGCGGCGATCAGGTCCATGCGTTCGCCGTCGCTCACGGCGTGCTCGCGCAGCAGCGCGAAGCGGCTCCGCAGCGGGCACGAAGCGGCGGCGCAGGTAGGGAATCTGCTCGCCGTTCGTCCGTCGTGAGCGAGGCGATCTCGATTCCGTAGTAGCGGCTGGTCGGCGGGAAGTTGTAGTTGGCCATGGCTCCTCGTTCCTTCAGGAGATGCCGTTGATGCCGAGCGTGGGCGAAGCTGCCGCCGCGTGCTCTGCTGCGCGAGTTGCTCCTTGGCCTGCAGGTAGGTCATGAACAGTCCGCCGCCCTTGGCGTCGAAGCCGAGGTCGTCGACGGTGAGCACTCGCAGTCCGAGGCTCAGCTTGGCGCGGATCGGATTGAGGTTCGTGTCGAACGCCTCTTCGGTGATCGACAGCTCGGTGATGCGGACGGGAACGATGCGCTTCGGGCCGAATACGAACAGCGGCAGCGGCGCCACCCCCGGGGCGATCTCCAGCGAGCCCGACGGACGCCTCGACGGTTGTTCTCGAAGAGGTGACTGCTCGTCGGATAGACGATGGTCTCGAGTGCGGCGAGTTGCGGATGGAGGCCGGCCTGGGTGGTCTGGGTGTCGTTCGCTTCGAGGGAATCGGTCGCGTCGATTTCGACCTCGACCTTGATCGTCTCGACGGGCGGGCCCTTGAGCCGCAGCGCCTCCAGGTGATCGCCGCTCTCGCCGCTCACCCCCTTGATCTGCAGGCTGCGCGTCAGGGTGTCCGGGTTGTACTGCAGGGCGATGATCCGCAGCACCGAGCCGGTGTCGGGGTCGACCAGCACGATGCCGCCGCGCAGGAGCTTCGGGGAGCCGGGAAAGCCGCTCATTTGTTGCGCCTCGCCTTCAGCCAGTCGTAGACGTTCAGGATGCCTGGCAAGAGGTTCGGCGACATGATCATGGGCGTCTCCCAGCCGCCCGGATGGGCCTGCTTCCATTCCCTGTCCATCTTGTCGAGCGCGGTCGGGTTCTCTCTGGCCTGCTGGTCCTCCAGTTGCTTCGAGAGGCCCTTCTCGAGGATCCAGTCCTTCGTGATCGGTCCCAACTTGAACCCCTCGCCAATGCCGAGAGTGGACAGGAGCTGAGAGCTGCGCTGGCGCTCCAAGAGGATCGAGTCCATATCACGCATCGTCAGACGCTGGCCCCGACTCGTGAACGACTCGCGCATCGTTCGCCAGTCCAGCGGTGGAAGGGTGAGCGGCGGCATGGGCGGAAGCAGCGATGGTCCTGATGGTCCTGGGGAGGGCGCCGGGGCCGGATCACCGCCCTCCGCCTTCTTCTCCTCGTCGTCATCGAAGTACACGCCCTCCGGCGCGCTCCCGATCCCCTCTTGCGAGACCTGCCCTCCTGCGGACACCGTGTCCGCGACTGCGCGGGCTCGAGGCTCGGCCCCCGCAGAACCGACCGATCCGCCGCGCCGCTGTTGCGTGACATGGGCCAGCTCGTGGGCCAGCAGGCGGTCGCCCTGAGTGGTGCCGGGCCGATACCGTCCCGCCGCAAAGACGATGTCCTCGCCGATCGCGTACGCATTCGCGCCCAGATCGCGGGCCGAAGCGGCGGCCGCCTGATCCGCGTACACGCGTACGCCGCTGAAGTCCTGGCCAAGGCGCGACTCCCAGAGTGCGCGCTCATTCGATGGCAGCGCCTGTCCCTGTCCCAGGTCCGCTGACGCCGGCGTTGCGCCGGGCAGCGTCTGCGTCGGTCGCGGGAGCAGGGCAGAACGAACCACCTCTGCTCCTCGCCGCCCGCTCGTCTTGACCGGCGAATGAAAGAACATCGTCACTTCTCCTTGGGCGGAGCCGGGAGCGCGCGCATTGCCGCCTGGCTCGCCAGCGTGACATTGCCGAACCTGATGTCGCGGACCTTGCCATCGATGACGGTCAGGGTGATCTTGAAATCGATCGTGCCGCCGATACCCTCCACGCTGATGTGGACATTTGCATCGATCGGCCCCGTAGTCACCGTCTTCGGCTCCTTCTCGCCGATCTCGAACGTGGAGCGGGCCGCCTGGAACTCCGGCAGGCTGATGGTGAGTTCCTTGCCCAAACTGACACCGTCCAGCGTCATCCGGTTCTTCGTGCCGGCGTGGCCGGTGACCTCGATGTTGTTCTTGGTTGTTCCGATGGGTCCCGCGCCGAGCCCAAGGTCGCCCTTCAGCTTCGCGCGGTTCAGGGTCCCCTGGTCCGACGACCCGCCGCCCGAGCTTGGCGCCGGCGGCGAATTGAGGATGTCCTCCAACAGCATCTTCAGGTCCAGGCTGCCGCGGTCGGTCACGACGCTGGAGCCTCTGAAGTCCCGGCGCTTCTCGAGCTTGGCTCCGGGTATTGGGCTATGCTCGTACTTATACTCGCGCCCGGTGATCGAATCGATGTAGATGCCCGTAGAATCGACGCCGAGATTCGCGTTCGGGCCGACGACCTCGATCACCACCTTGTTGCAGTCGATCACCCCCTTTGAGATGGGCACCGAGATGTCTGCATCCACCGGGCCCACGGCATCGGTGATGTACATCCCGACTGAGCCGTCGAGGCTACCGAGCGCGCCGAGCACCCATCTGTCTGTCGTCGACTTCGACGGCGATGCGCCGGATCCCGCGGAGGCCTTGTCGATGGTCGCCGTCACGCCACTGACCTGCATATCAGCGAGCGTGGCGCCCAGTACGTCGAACGCCTGGTCCGGGGTGGGACCTTGAAGCCCGGCTGCTGCCGTCTTCAGAGTGGCCAGGTCGATGTCGACCTTCGTGCTCCCTGACACGATGTGCAGCTTCTTCCCTTCGAGTGAGGCGAACTCGACGTAGAGGGTTCCGTTGGGTGCGAAGTGGACCTTCAGCCCCTTCAGGTCGAAGCCGCCCGTCTTTCCGGGGTCCACACCGAGCTCGAAGGTCGTGGCCAGCTTTCCGCCGGTCCCTGCCTTGTGGACGATGTGGACGTTGGTGAGCCCGAGCCCCCGCGTCGGGTCGGCGAGCTCGAAGAGACCGTCGATACTCGTCCAGTCCTCACCCACGGCTCTGGTGCCCGTGAGGATGAGTTCCGCGTGCATCGCCTCGGCCTCGACATTCCCGGTGATCTCGGTCTGGGACGTCTTACCCGAGATCGTCTCCGCGAAGGCGGCCACGAATCCGGTGACGGTGGTCTTCGCCAGGCGTGCGTTCTTCAGCGTCGTGATGCGCGTATTGAAGTCGCGAGAGAGCCGGTCGAGCTGCAGGTCCGCCAGCTCGGCCTTGTCGGCCGTGACGGTGCGGTCCTTCGTGTCGCCGCCGTTGAGCGTGGTCTTGCCGGAATAGTTGAATCCCCGGGCATCGATGAACTCGAACCTGAGTCCCCTGATGTCCAGGTTGGTCATACCCTGGGACTTCTTGCCGCTCGGCTCCGTGACTTCGCCGAACGTCGCGACGACTCCCTCGATATGGATCTTCCGAGCATTGGCGCCCCCGAGCTTGATGTCCGTCCCCTTGCCATCGCTGTAGGTCGGAGCGTCGAGGTGGACGCTGTCGACCGTCACGTCGGAAACCCTGGCCTCCCTCCCGTCGCCGCTGATCTCGACCGGGCTCATCGTGATCCGGCCGGTCGAGAAGGCCGCCCTGGCGCCCAGGCCCTCGAAGTCGCCGCTGATCTCCGTGATCGTTCCCAAGTTGATCTTGTTGCCGTCCGGCCCGAACAGTTGTGCGCTCAGCTCGCGCCCTCGCAGGCCCTCGTTCTTCGCGTGGCTGCCGAAGGCCTTGAACGACAGCGTGGAAACGATCTGGTCCTTGCCCGCATCGCCGACGGCAATTCGGAGCTTCTGCACGTCGATCGAGTCGCGCACCTCGACCTTGCCGGTCATGTCTCGGAGCTTCTTCTTCAGGTCGATGCCTCGGATCGCGAGATCCAGGATGGTTGCCTTGCTGACGTGGGTGCTCGTCGCAGGGCTCCCCGGGTCGCCGGGCTTCTTCGGATCTGGTGCCACGGCGTCAATCTGGAAGGCAACGTCGTTTGCCTCCATCTGTGCCACGCGCAGATCGGTCAAGGTGAACTGCGAGAGCTTCCCGGCCCGGCCGTCGGCGCTCTTCTTCTCCTGCAGCGCAACCGCGTCGAGCGTGACGCCACGCAATGATGCCCCGCCGCCCACCTCGATCCGCCAGCCGCTCCCTGCCCAGAGGCTCCTGCCCACCACCTCGAAGGCCCCAAGGCCGATGCCGTCGAACGTGTACTGGGTCTGGCCGCTATCCAGCGTCTCCTGCGTCACGGTGCCCTTGAGTCCCCGGAACGAGACGTGGAGGTTGCTCGGCGTTCCGGGCTCAGTGATCTCGCCCGCGCGCATGCGCAGGTCGCCGACCCTGTAGACACGCTTGCGGTCGGTGACGAACTCGACCGACAGGTTGCTGCCGTTGAGCGTGCCTTTGGCGCCGATTCCCCCGATCAGCGCGTTGACCTTCAGGTCGTTTGCGCTCTGGGCATTGATCTTGCCGGCGGAGAACCCGGCCTCGGTCTTCTCCTCCGTGCCCGCCTGCTTCTGCGGCAGGTCCACCGTCAGGTTGGTGATGCTGATGCCTCCCAACCCACCCGATTCAACCACGGCACTGAGGCCGGTCGATTCATCCTCGTAGCCCAGTTGGTCAGCCGTGATCGCGGCGCATTCGAGGGTCGAGACCACGATCTGCCGGTCGCCGATGAAGGCCGATACGTCCACGCCCTGCAACCGAGTCTCGCCGCGTGAGAAGGCGTGCCGCTGGCCGTCGCGCCATTCGATTCCCTGGGCCGCGATGGTGTCGATGTGGATGCCCCTGAGGTTCGTGCCGGCATCGGACGGGAAGATCTCGCCGCTCGTCTCGCCGAGACCGATCCGGCTGGCCGTCAGACCTGGGATTCCGACGTCGACCCCGGTCGCTCCGCTGAACATCCGTGTGCCACCGGCTCCGCCGCGTCCGTGCACACCAATTCCACCGGCCAGCGCCCCCGTCAGATCGAAGGAGTTCGACAGCACGTCGCCCAGCCCCGTGACGTCGACGTCCAGGTTGCTCACCGCCAGGCTCTTCGCGATCATGCCCTCGGCCCAACGGTCGAGTTCGTGCTGCGCCGTGTCGCGACGACCCTGTGCCGCCGCCTTCTCTTTCGGCCTGCGGGCCCTTGCTATTGCGGCCTCTGCGTCCGAGACCTCCGTGCGAAGCGCCGCCAGTGCCTTCAGCGCCGCCTCGGCGCCGTCGAGCTGCCGTTGCTGCTTCGCCGTTCTCGCAGTGAGGCCCGCGAGATGGTCCCGCTCGTTGACGAGCATCCCTTCCATGTTGCGCAGGCGAACGCCTTCGACCAGGACGAGCTTCGTCGTAATGCGCGCCGAGGCATTCCGCTCCCCGACATCGAGGCTGGCCTCGTCGACTCCCATCAACGTCGCGCGATCGACGCTGAGGCCGATCTCGTCGTTGGTGATATCGGTGGCGATGACGCTCTCACCCTTGATGCCGATGCGCCGGAGGTTCTTGCGCCATTCGTCCAGGCCTGCGATGCCATCGTGGACGTCCACCCCGACCACGACGTTGCTGCCCTCGATCCTTGCCACGCGCATGTTGCCCTTGCGCATGTCCTCGACCAGGAGCTGCTCCGCGCCGACGGAGATCCGCTCGTCGCCGGCGATGCCAAGCCGTGCGCCCTCCATGACCACGCGACCTACAGTCAGGGAGGCCCTGGCCTCGATCTCCTCGAGTTCGCGTTCGATCGCCCTGAACTGCGCTTGTTGCGGCTCGCTCATGCCACTGATCCCGGGGTCCGCGAGCAGGTCTCCGCGTTGTTTGGCGAGATCCATGCGCCGCTTCAGCCGAGCGTGCTCGTCCCTATGGTTCTGCCGCCATGGTTCGTACGAGGACTCGAACCGTTCGAAGTCCTTCCTGGCAGCCTCGGCCGTGGGGATGGCCCCCACGATCCTGAGTGGCGGCAGTTCCACATGGCCGATGTCCAGGGTGAACTGATCCTGGTCCTTGTCGGCGCCCGCAATGACGGGACGACCCTCGGCGCCGGTGATGAAGCTCTTGAGCCGGTCCGAGTTGGTGAGGAGGCTCAGTGCGGCGTTGACCGAGCGCCCGCTGCCGTGCACGTTCTCCAGGCTGAACTCACCCTTGCTGACGCCTGCGATCCCCTTGATCCCGACGTGGCCCACGTCGAGAACCGCGCCGCTCAGCTGCGACTTCAGCCGGCGTAACTGCAACCGCTCCTGCGTCCCGAAGGAGGCGGGCGACTTCGCCTGCAAGGCTTCGAGGCGCGCCACTTCGCGTTCGGTTGCGGTCAGCTCTTCGAGCTCGGCCTGTGTGTGGTCGCGCTGTGTCTGGAGGCCGCGAATTGAGCGCGCGATCCCATCGCGCTGCGAGGCCTCGCTGCGGCCGAAGGTCTCACGCAGGGCGGCAAGCCGTTTGTCGATACGCTCGATCGATGCGGTCAACGCGACGCGGTAGCTCTCGGGGTCGCCGCCGCCCTGAATCACCACATCGGTGAAGCTCATGGATTCGATGTACTGGCCCCCGCTGGTGGTCGACCCCAACAGGTTCACGGACCCGAACTCGAATCGGAAGCCCATCGGGGTGCCCGCATCGAGCATGTTGGCCAGCTCGGCGGTGCCCCCCGAGATGCCGGTATGCGATTGGACCTTGAACAGTCCGAGGAGCGAGTTCCACATCGATCCCAGGAATAGGTTCCATGCGCCACCGAGCGGAATGCCGACGATGGGAATCGGCACCTTGAGGCCACCGCGTGGCGTCGGCTGCGTCCCCGACTCTGACCCCGGCGCATCGGAACGCATGTGTATGCTGCTCACGCCAAGCTGGTTGGCGCTCTTCATCGAATCGGGCGAGATGAGCGCGACATCGTGGAGCGTCAGCTGGTCGATGTTGACGTCGATCAGCGACGGCTTCGGTCGATCGCCGGTGCCATAGCGCAGCTCCAGGTTCAGGCCCTGGATCGTGCCGCGCGATGACTGGAACTCGAAGTCCTCGATCGGGTAGCGGATCGCCTCGATCTCGAGCTTGGGCGTGTCCATCGTGAGGACGCCGCGACCGGTGTCCCACTTCACGTTCGCGAAGTTGACGCCCTTCTTGTCTCTGCGCGCGGCCTCTCCTTCATGGCCCAGCCCGGACAGTTCTCTGAAACGCACGCCCATGAAGTTGCCGCCGAAGAGATCCTGGAGCTCGACAAGGTTCAGGCCCTCGCCCCCGACGCTCTTCGTCGCCACCTCAACGTTCTTGCTACTGAAGATGAAGTCGAAGCCCTGCCATGCCGTGGAGATGCCGCCGAAGAGATAACCGCGCGTGTACCAGGGGGTCCCCTCGAGCAACTCGGGCGAGTACTCGGTCCTTGTCTTTCCGTCACGGTCGCGTGCCTCGGGATCGAAGAGCTTGTACTTGTCGACATAGGGCTTCAGCCAGCCACTGGCGTATGCCTTGCGTTGCCTCGACAGCGTGAAGACGAATTCGTGTTCCCCGGCCGTGATCGCCAGCCGGATCAAGCCGTCGAGCCGGCCGGTGGCCTCCGGCTTCCAGACGTCGTCGGCCAGCAGTTGCGAGAGGAGCGCGTTGCGATCGCTGTCTCCCCTGCCGCCACTGTAGAGGTTCAGTGCCTCAGACTCGCGCTGCTGCTGCGAGAGCTTGGTCATCACAAGCTTCCAGCGCTCGCCGCCTTCGATGCTGAAGAAGGCCCTGCGCGAACTCGCCGGCATCGCCTTGACAAGGAGGAACGCGAGGTAGGCATCCTCGCTGGTCACCCTGTCGGTGAACGGATCGACCAGCGCTTTCATGAGGAGACTCACCAGGATGAACCGCGAGTCGTTGGTCAGCTCTTCGGCCAGCTCGGAGTTCTTGTACGCCGGCCGGAACGTGAGCAGCAGGAAGAACATCCGCTGGAGCCTGGCGTTGCCGTAGAGATCCTCGACGCGCACCTGGCGAATGAGGCGATCGAGATAGTCGAAGCGCTCCTCGTATTCGGGCCTGTCCTTCGGGTTGTTGCTTGGAATGATGCTGACGCCGGACAGATGGTCGGCGATGGCTCGCAACTCGGCCTTCCGAAACGCGTACGGCATGAGCTTCTCCAGAATGCTCATGGCGCCTTCGGTCGAGAAGTCGGGGTCTGAGATCTGCACCGCGATCTGTCTGACGAGAGCCGCGAGGTCGTTGGCCCTCGGGCCCCTGGTGAACGCATCCTCGGCCGCGGCGCGTTCTGCCTGCAGGCTCCTGTCCTCCTGGAGCTGCTCCTTGAGCAGGCGTGCCTCTTCTCGCTCATCGGGCACGAACGCGAGGATCGCTTCGATCTCGTCGCGCCGCTTGCCGTTGCGCAGCGGGCGAACGGCCGCATCGTCGATGTTCTTCAGCGCGTATTGCGCGGCGGACGCCTCGGCCCTGTCAAGTCGGCGCAGGTCCATGGTTTCGAAGGCCTTCTGCAACTCGCCGCTGAAGGACCGCAGTTCGTCCCGCGAAGAGCCCCAGTACACCGCCAGGACCTCGGCGCGATGATGCTTGTAGTGGTCGGTGTCGAGGTTGTCGAGCAGGCGGTGGCGATATTTGATCGGAAGCGCAGCTACGAGGGAGCGGGCACCGACCATGTTGAGTGTCATCAGGATCCGCAGCACCTCGGTGACGTCGTCATCGGTGACCGCCCAGTCGAGGAGACCGTATGAGAGGAGGTCGATCATTCGCGCCAGTTCGCTGCTGCGCGTCTGCGCCACCAGGCCGTCAAGCTCCCTGCGCTGGTCATCGAGCGACGGTTCTGCCTTCGTGGCTTCGCATGTGACGGCAGTGGCGGCCGTCGTCACGTCGCCCGAGTGCTCGGCAGTCAGTGTGCTCACCAGGGCGACGGCAGGCCTGGGCAGGGCCTGTCGGCGGACGAAGGCGCGGGCGATCTCATGGGCCTCGCGCTCGGCGCCGGCGAGTCCCTGCCGTTTCCGGTCGCCCCTGGCATCAACGCGGCGTTGGGCCAGATGCGCGAGCTCGTGGGCAACCAGATACCGCCCTGCTGGTTCCTGCGGGCGGTACCTGTCCGGATGGAGGAAGACCTCCCCGTGCTCCTGCAGTCCCGTGGCCCGACGCGGCGCCAGGCGACGCAGGGCCTGCCGGTCGGCATTCACCACGACACGCCCGGGGTCGATGCCCAGGAGCGGCGCCAGCTCCTGGATCAGCAGGCGCGTGACCTGGGCCCGCGCCGGATCGTCGTCGCGGATGTTCGACGTCGGCGAATGAGCCTCCACCAGGCTGTAATCCGCGGCGCCCTGGCCCGGCACCAGCGGTTGCCGACGTCGAGGAGGGGCCCCGGCCGGCGGGTCGCCGATGCCCACAACCGGTGAGATCCGACCTGCGCTGCCCGCTTCGAAGTCGCCGAAGCGATCAGAGGCCGCCGGCGCGGACGAGTTCACCGTCGAGTGGACCACGGAGGGGCTGGTGCGGCTCTTCCCCGAGCTTCCGTCGACGCGAGCATTCTTCGAGCGCATGGACGCTCATGGACCGAGCCCTCTGGACGCGGACCCTGCCGCATCCAATGCCGCCCAGACGCGGCGTCCGACCTCGCGGCCCAGCTCCGAGACTCTCAGCGGTTGCTCGAGGCGCAGGGCGGGCGCGATCAGGGAGGGTTGTGCCGAAGGCTCGAATGATCGTGCCCCGATTGCGCGGCCCGCCAGCCGTGACAGCTCATGCTCGAGCGCGGCCTGGAATTGCGCCGCCTGTGCGGCGGTCAACGGCAGGCCCTGGAGCGACACCAGGTCGATGTGCACCGATACCGTGGCGGCCGGGGGCGCGGAGTCGGCGTTCGTGTTCACCGGAACTCCGCGTCGTTGATCGGCTTCTCGAGCTTGCGCAGCTCGGACCGAACGGCAGAGAACAGCAGGGCCATCGTCACCGGAGTGCCACGGCTCGCGGCGGCGAAGGCGGCGTTCAGGGCGATGCTGTGAATGGTGCCCCCGGTGAGGCTGAACCGCGCGAGTCGCTCGTAGTCGAGATCTTCGCGGGGCACATCCGGCGGCAGCCCTTTCTCCCAGATCAGCCTGCGCTCGGCCGGGCCTGGAAACTGGAAGTGCACGATGAAGCGGAGCCGCCGCATGAATGCGTCGTCGAGGGCGCTCTTCATGTTCGTCGCGAGGATCGCGAGCCCCGAGAAGGCCTCCATGCGCTGCAGCAGGTAGTTGATCTCGATGTTGGCGTAGCGATCGTGGCTGTCCTTGACCTCGCTCCGCTTGCCGAAGAGGGCGTCGGCCTCGTCGAAGAAGAGGATCGCGCCGCCCGCCTCGGCCGCGTCGAAGAGCCTCCGCAGGTTCTTCTCCGTCTCGCCGATGTACTTGCTGACGACCGCGGAGAGGTCGATGCGGTAGAGCGCCAGCCGCAGCTCGTTGGCGATCACCTCCGCTGCCATCGTCTTGCCGGTTCCGCTCTCTCCCGTGAAGAGCGCGTTGATCCCGAGCCCCCGCGTCATCTTGCGGGCGAACGCCCCACTCCTCGTAGACGTGGAACCGCTCCCGCACCTGGCCGATGATCTGGCGCAGGAGATTGGTCGCCTCATCCGCGAGGACGAGATCGTCCCACGTCGCCCTGGGGTCGAGCCGCTGCGCCAGCACGTCCAGGCGCGGCTGGGTGAGCCCGCGGCAGGCGTCCCAGATGCGCGTCAACGCCGGTTCCGGGCCGTCGGCCCGCATCGCGATCCCGGCGGTTATCCGGATTTCACGGATGTTGAGGTCGAACTGGCCGGCGAGCGCCTGCGCGTCGTGGGCCCGCACGTCCCCGTCCCCCTCGGCGGCCGGGAGGACGGACGCCCACGCCTCGTACTGCTCCTGCGCGGTCGGCTTCGCGACCTCGATCGAAAAGCCTGCGCCGCTCCCCCTGGCCGAGGTCTCGCGCAGGCCGACGAACAGGAGGCCGATCTCGCGCGAGATGAACCACTGGAAGGCCGAGGCGAGGTCCGCCGCGACGCTGTCGAGGTTCTCCGCGTCCACGTAGAGCGCGACCGCGAGCAGCATGCTTTCGCGCCACCAGAGCCGCGCGAGGTGCTCGATCTCGGGCTTGGTGATCGGGAGCGCCTCGAGGCTGATGCGATACAGGGTGCGGTGGAGGGTGGAACAGAGCGAGCCGGTGACCGCTAGCTTGCTCGCCGAGTCGGAGCCGACGAGCTGGATCGCGGGTAGGTGCGACTCCGCCAGGGACGCACGCAATTGGTCGAGGATTCGCTCGGCGATCCGTTCCTGCGAGTGGGCCAGGATCGACGGATCGGCTTCGCCCGGCGGTGTCAGGAGCGCGGTGAGCCGCTCGTCGAGGTCGTTCAGGCCCTTGAGGTAGTTGACGATCCGCTCGTCCGCCCGCAGGGCGCTTGCCGTGAGGGGAGTCGCCCCCGACTGCGTGATCTCGATCAACCGCGCGTACCGCAGCGGTCGATGTGGCGACATGGCGTCCCAGCGCGGCTGATCGAGCGCCTGCAGCGCGAGGCCGAAGGTCGGATACGCGCGTGAGGTGCCGCCCTGGGCGGCGGCGAAGAAGACGCCCATGGCCGGGTTGATGTCGGCCGCCGCACACAGGAGTAGCGTGTCGCGCTCGAAGGCGGTGAGCTCGAATCGACGCTCCAGGTCCAGCAGGGCCGGCAGCGGTTCCACGAGGGCCGCCGCCTGGCGCTCCGCCGCGGCGCGCGCGAGCGCATCGTCGTCGGACGCCACGGCCTGTAGAAGTCCGGGCAGATCCGTGGCTGCGGCGGAACTCGTGGACCTTTCCCTGACTCCAAACCATCGACGTCGCGACGGAGCGACCGCGGGTCGCGAAGCGGCGAGGGCGAGGTCGACCTCGGCCGGAGCGAGTTGCCGCAGCTTCAGCCGCAGCCAATGGAGTGATGCGGTGAGGTAGCGATTGTTGGCGTCGCGCCACTCCTCCGCCGTCACGCCACGTTCACCGTCTGGAGCGGGTCGAACTCGAAGGCGGGCGGTGTGCCGACGAGGTTGATCGGGAGGCTGTCGATGCCGTCCACCCGCAACCGGACGAGATACTCGCCGGCTGCCACGCCGGCGACCGCGAAGAGGAGGGTGCTCGGCTGTTTCGGATCCGGCGGCGTGGTGATCGATGCGGGAAGCACCTCGCCGCGGCCGAATATCAGGCGCGCCCCCGCCTCCTGCTGCGGGCGCAGCCTCGGCATGCACGTGACGCTCAGATTCAAGGTTCCGGGTGCCGCGTTCAGCGGGTTCACCGTGATCCGCGGTGCGAGGGCGATCGGCGCGCCGTTTGTCGACCACGTCGGTGTGTTCGGCTGCGTGACCTGGACGGAGACCGTGTAGACGCCAACCCCCCAGTCGCTCATCGCGTTCGCGTCTTCGGCAACGCTCGGGAGATGCGCGCAAAGCTCTCCAGCCGACCCTCCGGCGGAGAGCGACAGCGTCTGGCTGATCCCGAGCCGAACGTCCTCCAGGAGCGCGGTGAGCGTCCCCCCGTAATCGAGGTTGGTGACGCTCAGGATCAGGTCGTCGCCGAGCCGTGCGGCCGGGAGGAGCGGCGAGGCGCCAGGCCGGACGCCGTTCAACACGGGGGCCGGCATGGCCCGCGCGATCGGGCCCCGATCCTGGCTGCCCCGCTTCAGCACCGGAGGCGCGGCCTTCGTTCCTTCGGTCGCCTGGATCAGGACAACCGAGACCATGTAGGCCATCGAGGGTCGATAGCGCGCCTGCATTGCCGTCCAGAGCTTCGACAGATCCTCGGCGCTGAGGAAGACGGGCGTGATCTTGATCAGCTCGATCTGGTCGGCGAGATCGACCGCCGAGAGCGTGCCGAAGGGTCCCGGCAGGATCGTCCCGTCCACCGGCGATGGTGCGCCGAGAACGGTGCGCAATTGCCTGCGCGTGAGCACCGGGTTCTCGTGCAGGAGCTGCATCGCGTAGCCGAGCAGAACCTCGGCGTTCAGGTCCTGCGCACCATAGGCTGTCAGCAGGTAATGGAGGTCCAGCGCGAGCGGGGCATTCGTGAGCCGCGCGAAGCCGCCGTCCCTCGACGGGAGATCGGCGTTCCGCCACCCCAGGTTCGGCGTGACCTGGTACAGGAAGACGTTCAGCTGGTTGGTTTCCGTGTTGCCGGTCGTGATGCGATCTGGCGGCTGCGCGGTTACCGAGAAGCTTCCGATGCTGGACAGGTCGTGGTTCAGCAACCCCTCGTTGAGCAGGTCCTTCAGCGAGGCGGTGACGGCGGCGATTGCCAGCGGACTGCTCATCGTCCACCTGCGGTGCGCTCGCGCAGGTACTCCTCGAGGCTCAGCCTGGGAGCAGCTGGCTCTTCATCCCTGGGATGCCGGCGCTCGGGCGGCAGCACGGCACGAACTTCGACGCGGCCGATCGTGACCACCACGGGAGGCGGCCCCGGAGCCGCGGTCACGGGAGGCGCCGCAGCCACCCTCGGCTGCACCGCCCTGGCGAGGGCGACGGCCCGCTCGATCGTCGGGACGATCGCGGGCCTCGCGACCGCAGGTCCTGGCACGGTCGGTCGTGTCGGGTTCTCGATCGCGCGAGGCGTGCTCGCCGGCGCACGATCCTGTCTCGCCGTCGCAGACGTGCGCGGCGCTCGGGGCGGTTCCGCGAGGAGCCCCATCGCCTTCACGGGCGATGGCGTGACGGACGGTTGGCCGTGCGGGTGACGAGCGATGCTGCAACCCGGATGGGCGATTGGACCGCCCGTGTGTCGAGCAGAGGCGGGACGGCCGGAATGGCCCGCGGAATGGCAGCAGGCGCCATCCGCGGTTCCGCCGGCGCGATCCGCTCATCCGGAGGTGCCTCCGTTTCAGGCGTGGGACGAGGGGCGCGCGGGCGCGCCATCGCGGGCGGCTCGAACGTCGAGCGAGGGTGCCTCCTCCCGGCGTTTCGAGGGTTCGTCGGTGCCGGGGCGAGTGGGTGGATGCGGTCGGACGGCACGGAGTGGCGGGCGGAGGCGTTGCCTTCTCTTCCGCCAAGGCCTCCTCTGGGATTTCGGCCGGACCTGATGAGGCGAGAGCGCGCCACGGCGTGAGGGGCTCGAACAGCGCGCGTTGGCGACGCTGAAGGATCGGAGATCGCTGCTCGGCTCGCCCGATCAGGTCAGCCAGGAAGTCGCTCATGCCCGCACCATCTCGATGTAGTGCTGGCGCCGAGTCGGGCTCAGGTGGAGGATGTCGCGCCTCCGTCCAGCCGTAGGCCCTCGCGAGGGTGTGCACCTCGGCAAGCGTCCGCTCCGCCCAGTCATCCAGCTCGCCGAGGAGATACGAGACGATGTCGAAGCCGATGCTCCAGGCGTGCGAGCAGGCGGGGCAGTCGAGGCCGACGCGGATGTCCGCCCGCGGGTCCCGCTCCGCCATCGCTGCGCCGAGCCGGCTGAGCAGCTCGGGCGGCAGATCCTCGGGCGCCTGAGCGCTTCCGCCACAGCGCGCCTCGATCAGGCAACGCAAAATCAGGCGCAGCGGGGCATCGGGAGGGCGATCCTCCGCCTCCACGATGTCGAGGAGATCCTCACTCGTCGGGAGGCGGTACTCGACGTCGCAGCCCCCTGCGCGCAGCCGGAAGGGCTCGGACCTCGCGGGGAGCGCCGGGGGTCCTGCCGCCGACGTCGCGCGTGGTGAACGACGACTCCAGGCTCTCGCCGCACTGTGGGCAGGCGGTGACCGTCTCGAGCTGCGGCCCGAATAGCGACTCGTGCAGCGTCAGGAGCCAGCCATCGCGCGTGCCGATCGGTGCGCGCGCCCAGCGACCGACGTCGGTCTCCGGCCAGACCGCATCGAGAAGCGCAAGCGCACGGCGAATCGGATGCGAGCCCGCACTCTCCTCCCAGATCCGCAGCAGCTGTTCCGAGCTCGGTGCCTGAATCACGGTCGCCCGGCCGCCTTCCATCGATCCGACCGCCGCGCTTCAACCATCGGCGTGTATCACGCGGGATCCGTGAACGTTGGCTCCGCGGGTTCAGGCGTCTCGGTGTCGCGAACCCAACCCTCATTCTCGAGTTTGAGATGCTGGATCGCGATCGCGTTCGCGTTTGCGTCCAGATCCGGGAGTGCCTGGAACTCGGACACCCATGCCCGGAACACCTTGTATGAGATCGCGAGCTGTCCCGCCTCGTTGTACAGCTCGATGATGATGTCCTTGCGGAAGTCCTTCAGGGAGCTCTCGGCGCCGAGCCTGGCGCCGTAGTCCCACACCTTGTTTGCCCACTGCTCGAATTCCTTGTCGTGGGTGACGCCCCGCTCCAGCGTGATCGCCTCGTACTCGGTTCGACCGGGTGATTTCCTGCTGCTGCTGGGATCCCCACCGTCGCGATGCTTTACGACCTCCGTCGTCCGTTTGAGCGCGCTGACCTTGCTCACCCCGGCGACGTACCGGGAGTCCCACTTGACGCGAAACTTGAAGTTCTTGTAGGGATCGAACCGCTGCGCATTGACCGTGAACTGTGCCATGTTCGTTTCTCCCTGCTCCTGTCGCCATCGCCTCAGACGTCGATCTGGCCCGCCATCTGCTGGAGCTTGATGACCACGAACTCCGCGGGCTTCAGGGGAGCGAAGCCGACGATCACGTTCACAACGCCAAGGTTGATGTCGTTCTGCGTCGTGGTCTCCTTGTCGCATTTGACGAAGTAGGCGTCACGGGGCGAACTCCCCTGGAATGCGCCCTGCCGGAAGAGGTTGTGCATGAAGGCGCCGGCGTTGAGCCGAATCTGCGCCCAGAGTGGCTCATCGTTGGGCTCAAAGACGACCCACCGGAGGCCGCGGTAGAGGCTTTCCTCGATGAACAGGGCGGTGCGACGAACGGGAATGTACTTGTACTCGTCGGCAAGCTGGTCGGCGCCGCGCAGTGTCCGGGCCCCCCAGACGATGCGGCCGCCGATCGGGAACGCGCGAAGGCAGTTGATGCCGAGCTGATTCAGCTCCCCGTTCTCCGCGTCGGTCAGCGACACGGCAAGCTGCGGGACGCCGGTCAGGGTTGCGTCCATCCCGGCCGGAGCTTTCCATACTCCGCGATTGGCGTCCGTGCGCGCGAAAACGCCGGCGAGCGACCCGATGGCCGAGAAGGTGTCGAACTGGCCGTCGTGCAGTGGGTCCGGCTGGCGAATGCGCGGGAAGAACAGCGCCGCGTTCCGGCTTCGCGTGCCGACGTTGTCGTTGTTCGCGTCCGTGAAGCCTTTCTTTGCCTTTTCCTTGTCGGTCCAGCCCTTTGGCGCGTCGAGCAACAGCATCGCCCGGCGTCTCTCGCAGTAGGCGGCCGCGGCGCTCACGAGGTTCGGGTCCACATCGATGGGGTCCACCGGCGAGTGATACGGGGGGATGCAGAGCAGGTTGAAGAGGTCGGCGTCCTCCAGGCCGTACAGCCCCTGCTTGAGGGTCTCGCCGTCCGGCGGCAGGAAGTCCGTGACCGCGAGCGCCAGACCATCGGACACCGCAGCGGCCGCGTCGGTCACGGCTTTGTTCAGGTCGGTCTGCGCTTTGTCTCTTGCGTCCTTCTCCGCCGATACATCGGCCTTCGGATCGGCGTTCTGCTTGTCCGTCAGGGCCTTCTGCGCCTTAGCCAGTGCATCCTCAGCAGTGCTCAGCGGATCCATTCCTGCTTGGACAGCCGTCGTGGGATCCACTGCACCGTCGTACAGGAGAAGCACCGACTGGTCGAGCAGAACCTTGTCCACCCGTCGCGGGCTGTTTTTGACGGTGACGTTCATGAACCGTTCGGTCCGCCCCGTCCCTGTATCCGTGACAGTCAGGTTGAAGAGGTCGGTGATGGCGACGCCGAGAAGCGCCGCCACGTCGGCAGAGGTGTTGTTGGTGTCGATCACCACGCGCAGCTTGACGCCCCAGGTCCCCTGGCTCGCCGCGAGGAACTTGAAGCTGCCGACCTGGATCGACGCCTTCGTCGCCGGAGCGGGGACCGCCGGATTCGCCTGCGGATTGCCGGGGTCTGCGTGGTACAGGCGGACGATGATCGCCTGATTCCCCCCATTCGCAAAGAAGTCCCGGACGGAATACGCGAGCGCACTCTTCCCCCACAGGCTTCCGAATGTCGACTCGAAGTCCCCGAAGCTGTTGACGGTGCGAGCCTCGTTCACCGGTCCTCGCGGGGCGCGACCCACGAACGCCGTGATCGACGTCGCCACACCGGTGATGGTTCGAACACCGCTGGGGATCTCCTCGATGTATACGCCCGGATAGGACAACACTGAGGGCATCGGTACTTCTCCTTGTCAGCGACTGAAAGCGCCCGGGTGAGTGAATGGAATGGCTGATGGTGCTTCGGGCTGTGCGCCATGTCGAGCCCCCGCGAACATGAACTCGGCAGCGGAGGCATCGAACGGCGACACTTTCCGGCAAACGGTCAGTGCCCGAGCGTGGATCAGGTGGGCCACTGGCGCGCAGATACGATCTGGGCGAACATCGGCCGGCGCAGGGCCATCGACCTCATTTGCCGTGCCGATAATTCGACATGGCAGGGCGCCTGGTTCTCCTCCGGCATCGGGCCACCGACCCGATCAGCAAACGGATGAGGGGGATCGACGCGCCGCTGAGCCCCGGTCGTTGCGCGCGCGGTTTCGCGAATGCCAGAGGTCCGCGACCTCCACGCTCGGTCGACTGTCATGGGCAACGCCTCCACGACCAGCCGGCGCGCTTCCCGCCCCCGCTTCAGCGCACCTGCCTTGCCGCGACTCTACACAGTGGCGCGGCGCGCGGTCAAGGGCGGCTGCGTGCCCCGTCGGGCAGATCTCACGCAGTGGATGGCCCGGATGGTCGGTGATGTGGGTTCATGCCGCCCTTCGCGGCAACGCCACCTCCGCATTCGACTTCGACGGCTGAGCACCTGCTCCCGACCTGCGAGACGGGCACCACTGCGGTCATGAAATCACCGTTGGCTCCGCCGACGAACGCTCCGGGTCAGGGCTTCGGGACCCACTGCAGGTACAGCGTCCCGGACGTGTCGCTGCTCACCATCGGCAGCCAGAGCTTGGCCAGGCCGTCCGGGGCCACCAGCGGCTGCGGATCGGCGAAGTAGTCGGGGGTCACCGGGGCGCACGACGGGCAGCCAGTATCCACGATCGTCGGCCCGGTCGCGATCTGCGTTGGCGTCGAGCCATCCGCCGGATAGCGCCACAGCTGGGCCGAGCCGTCCGGGGCGGAGACGTCCGCGTAGGCGGCATTCGCATCGCCGGCCACAACTGTCCCGTTGTTGAGCGGCACGCCCGCCTGCGGCGCCCCCGCGCCGCTGAAGTACTGGGCCTGGGTCTGGTCGTCGCTCTCGAACCACAGGCCGGTGCCGCCCGGATACGCGCTTGCACCATGTTTGCCGAATGGCTCCATCGCGCTCGTCCCCGTCACCAGCCGGTAGTAGCCGTGGTCGGTGTCCCAGTAGAAGAGCGCGCCCTGCCCGTCGAGCCGGTACCCGTTGATGAACGGCAGCGGCACAATGGTCCCCGGTGCATTGGTGGCCGGATCGATGCGCGTGAGCACGGCGCCCTTGCCCGTCGCGCTGTCGTACTTCGTGGTGTCGACGAACCAGGCCGCGTCTCCATCCGAGACGATCCACGGCCCGAAGGGCGTGCAGGGGATCGGGATGGTCGCCTGCTCCGACAGGGTCTGCGCGTCGAACCGGGTCACGTTGCAGTTGTTGAGGTTGGCGTCCACCTTCAGGCCGGGTGCCCACACCGAGCCCGCCGCAACGTGGAGCTCAGTCGCCTGCGGGACGTCCACCTGGGCTGCCACTGCACCCTTCCCCGGGTCCACGCGGAGGAGCGAGGCCTTGTCCCCGGGGAGCTTCACCGACAGGTAGATCGAATCGTCCTGCCCGGTCGCCATTCCCACCAGGCTCTTGACCTGCGTCAGCGCGACCGCACCGCTCACCGTGCCCGGGGAGTTCGACGGAACCGGGAGCGGTGTGCCAGGCGGTGCGGTCGGCGGGACGATCCCGCTGTCGAAGAAGTCCTGCGTCGCCAGGTATGTGTCGACGAACCCGCTCTCGCCGGTGACCCCCACGTCATAGACACATGCATCGTGCAGGCCCTGGTCCGTGACCTGCGCGCAGGCGGCCTCCGCCCCCGACTGCGCCTCGGCGGGCAGGTCGGCAAACGTGATGTCCTGCGTGTCCGACGGGAAGTCATGCCTGGTGTACGTGGCAGTGGACTTCCCCGCGTCGTAGTCGAAGAGCGACGTCGTGTCCGTGACGCGCCATGCGTCGGCGAACCGGCCGTAGACGACCTGGTGGCGAGCGTGCCGGTCGGTGGCCGCGGGGAGCCGGGTTCCGTCGGGGAGCGCCGGCACACCGAGCCCGCCCTTCACGATCGGCCCGAGCAGTCCCACGCCGGTGGCCCGGAGATTGCTCGAGGGCTGGACGAGCGCATTGATGCCCCACCGTCCGACCGACAGCGCCCAGAGCACGCTGCCGTCGGGGAAATCGACCTCGATGCCCTTCGCAATGGACATCACCCGGCCGCCCGCCCCGAGGTCGACCGGCGTGCTCGGATCGACGGCGCTCCCGTCGACCTTCGTCACGAGCCCGCTCGAAGTCGCGTACACGCCGACCCTGTGCCCGTTGACGCGCGCCGCCACCGCGGTGTTGGTCGCCACGCCGAGGTTCGTACCGAACGGCTCCTCCCGAGCCTGGACCTCCTCCGTTCCGTCGCCCGAGCGGAGGAGCACGAACTCACCGGCGCCCTGGAAGTCGTAGCGGTAGCCGTTGGTGGTGCGCATGTGCGGGTCGCCGTTGGAATCGGCGCAATCGGTCTTGCACGGAGTTCCGGTGCCCGGCTTCGGGGGCCGGGGCGTGGCCTGCGGACGAGCGCACTCGTCATCCAGCTTGCGGCCGATGATTGTCCACGTCGAGCCGCCCTCCGGGGCGTTGAAGGCGACGACGATCGGAAGTGGCATGTCCTGGTCCGCCACGTGCTCGCCGGCGCGGGCCGTGTTCGGTGGGCAGACGCAGTCGCCCGAGGTGCAGAAGCGCCGCGACTGGAAGTTGAGCGCGCTGTCGCTGCTCTCGTCGTGGGCGCTGGCGAGGCCGCTCGTCTCGACGATCACGATCTCTCCGTCGGACGACTCGATGCTCCGGACGGTGTTGGAACGGCTCGGCAGCGAGCCGCTGAACCCCGGGTCGGAAAACGCGTTGGTCCGGCGCCGAACGACCTGGGCGGCGTCCGGCAGCCCGAACCCGTACGCGATCCACGGATCCCCCCACGTCGCCTGGCGGAGGTAGGAGGGTGCCCATGCGTCACGGACGTCGTCGGCGTCGCCGGTCAGCACCGCAATGAACGCGTCGGAACGGGTGGAACTGGCGGCGGCCGCCTTCCAGGCCGGCACCATCAGGCTCCACAGGTTCCGACCGAGGTGATTCAGCAGCGCGTAGTACCCGTAGGCGTCGTAGGTACGGTTGGTGAGGGCGATCTCCGGGGTGAAGTAGCCGTTCCGCCACATGTCCGGGAGCATCGGCTCGGCGATCTGCGTATCGTCGGCGGCGAGCCAGATCGCTGTCCCCTCGGAGATCCACGCCGGTATCGCCTTGCCCGTCGCCGGGCTGCCCCAGATGACGTTCTGATAGCAATGGACGACCTCGTGGGTCATCAGGACGTGCAGGCGATCCGAGACGCCGCCGTTGCCGGTGGGCGACTCGCCTTCCCACGCTTCCTTCCAGGCGACGATGTTGCACGGGCTGTAGTGACCGGCGCCGTTGAGGTCGCCGATGGCGTTGAACACGGTGATGCCGCCGCTCGTGTCGCTGAATCGAAGCGTGATGTTCTTCCAGAAGGGTGCGATTCCCTCGGTGATCACGGGCATGCCGAGCCGCGTGCCGATGTGCTGGACGTCGGCGATCAGCTCACGCTCCATCGCCGTCTGGAGGGCCGTCGAGGGGAGGGCATTTCCAGGATCCGCAGCGGCCGGTCGGGGACGCGCGACTGCGGGCCGGACCCGGAGGCCCGACGCGGCGGTCCTGGCCACCGGCGGGGGCCGGAGCAGCGAAGTCGCGCCCCTGGTCGCGTCGATGGTGAGGACGATGTCGTTCGGACCCGGCGTGGTGTACCGGTTGATGATCGCCTGCTGATCCGGCGTCAGCTCGTCCCAGTGCGCCTGGACCCAGGTGAGCGCGCCTGTGCCCGACGTCGGCGCGTCACCGGCGTCGCGGCCGCCCGGCACCGTCACGCCCGGGATGCTCACGCGATACAGGTACGCGAACGCCTCCAGCGCGGTGTTCTTCGGGACGACCCCATCGCTGATCCCGGCCGTGATTGCCTGCCAGACGGTCTGCGCCGGGGCCGCCGGGCCGGGGAGGAACCGCCACACCGCAAGCAGGAGAGCGATTTCGACGACGATCACCAGGATCGCGACCAGCGACCATCGTCGGGCCGGCCGGAATGCCGGGTCCACCGGACCCGAGCCCGGACCGACCACCGGTCCGCTTCCCGCGCTCTCCGAGATGTTGTCGCTCAACGATCGCGACCCCCGCGGCGCATGTACCCCGGACGTGCGCGCCGTGACGCCAACTCTGGCGTACGCCACGGCCCGCCGTCAATCCACTCACGTCACGGTGGTACTTCCACATGCTGTGGAGAAGTCGTGGACAAGTTGGTGGACGGGAGCCCTTTCGCAGTCCGGTAGCCCGGAAGTACCATCTTGCGACCGGCCCGAGCGTACCCCCCAGGATCGCCCGAGAGGGGTCGGAGGTTCAGCGGCACCGCCGCGCACGGATCGTGCGGCGGTGTCGAGTGTTTCACGGGGCGTGCGTGGCGAACCGGCATGCCCGTCGAGGTGAGGGAGCGTGTTGATCGAGAACGCCGGCCGCAGTGCGGCCGCCCGCCATGCGGCAATCCGAGAACCGACGGTCATCGCGATTGAACCCACGACCACGGTGGATCCGCGCATGATCGAGTTCGTTCGCTTCTGCTACCGGCGCCGACGCGTGTCCTGGCCGGAGCTCTATGACGAGATGTGCGCCGTGGCAGCCCGCGGTTCGTTCCACGGCATGGCCTACGAGGACCTCGAGCAGCTCGGGATCCGCCTGACGCTGGGCGGGATGTCGGACCTGATCGCGCTGTCCCATCGGATCGTGGCGGAGGAGCGGGCAGCGTCGCACGCCGCGTGTTCGGGGCCGTTCGGTCGCACGCAGTCCGGGTGATCCGCGCTCGCACCCGATACCGGGGGTAGAGGCCCCCGGTCGCTCGCGGGCAGGCGACCGATGCCCGGCCGGTCAGGTGCCCGCGAGCCGCTCCACGACGGGAGCGAGCGCATCTACGTCACCGACCATGATCGACGTGATGCCGAACCGCTCGCGCAGTCCTCTGAACTTCTCGACGAGCCCATCCACCGACCCGATGAAGACGCCCGGGGCCTCCAGCAGGTCGTCCGGGGCGACGTCGGTGCCGTACCGTTCGCGTAGGCGAGCAGCAAGCTCGGCCACCGCCCCGCCCGTGTCATTCGTGACCAGGGTTGCCCCGAACGACGGGTAGACATTCAGCTCCAGTTCCTCGAACCGAGCTCCGGCGGCCTCGCGTACCCAACCGATCTTCTCGGCGGTGGCCGGGGCGAGGAGGCTCGCAACATCGGTTCCCGCGCCGGGGACGTGCCGTGCCGCCAGACTCACGATGTTCGCCTCGCGCGCGGCCAGCTGGAGCACGCGACGCCCGCCGCCGCCGATCATCAGCGGCGGTTGTGGTCGCTGGACCGGCTTCGGCCGGCCGTCCATGTCGGTGATCGCGTAGTGCGTGCCGCGAAAGCTGAACGAGCCATCGGCGAAGAGCCCTTCAGCACCGCGACCGCCTCCTCCAGCCGGTCGCCGCCGGGTCCGGACACCGGTCGAACGGGATCCCGGCCGCCTCGTACTCCGGCCGTTCCAGCCCGCGCCGATGCCGATCGTCCAGGCGCCCTTCGCTGAGGACGTCGAGCGAGGCGAGATCCTGCGCGAGCACGGCCGGGTGCCGCAGGTCGTTGTTGAGGACGAAGGCGCCGATCCGCAGCGTCTCGGTCGCCGCTGCGATGACGGCCAGCGCGGGAATCGGGCGAGAGCTGGTCGATCAGGTGGTCGGGACGTACGAGCGCGTGGTAGCCGATCCCCTCGGCGCGGCGCGCGTGCTCGCCGAGGCCGCGGGCGCCGGTGACCTCGTTTGCGTCCGCCCAGAAGCGAAAGGGGCGGGGCCGGCCGGTGCTCAGGCGCGGATCCGGCGCCGGGCCAGCTCCGACTCGATCTGGCGCTCCGCTTCCACGTAGCGGTCGATCTCGATGCGCAGCTGATTGGCCTCAGGCACGTACAGGTGCACCTGCTGCTGGAGGATGTAGGACAAGCCGTCTCGAGGTCATCCGCACGTGGTCGAGGTTCTTCATGAGCACGAGCGGATCCATCGACGCGAGATCGTCGGGGTGGTACATCTGCTGCATCGCGTCCGAGTATACCCGGGCCTCCGGTGGTCCAGGACCACTGGACCGGCGCAACGGCCGACGCGATCGCTCTCCGCCGCCCCAGCTCGGTCGCCCCGAGCACGAGCAACCGGTCGATCCGGGTCGCCCTGCCGGCTTCCGGGCCCCAGAGACGCGTGAGCTTGTGCCGCGGGTCGATCTCGTCGGAAGCGACCCCGGCCAACAGGTAGCCCTCGGGCTCGGCGGCGGCCTCCCACGTGAAGCGCGCCAGCGCGTGCTCCTCGCGCCGGGCGCGCCCGAGATCGGTCGCCACGTCGCCGAGCACGAGCACGACGACCGCGTCGTCGGCGAGGACGGGGCGAAGCCCGCGCAGCACGTCCCGGAGGAAGCGGCCGTAGCTCGGCGAGCGCCGGCGGCGCGTCGAGATGGGCGTCGACATCGGCCGGTGATTCACCGAGGAACCAGAGCCGCAGCCAGTTCGCGGCGCCGTAGCGGATGGTGCGAAGGTACGGCGGGCTGGTGACCACGAGCCGGGCACGATCGGGCAGGGCGCGGGCGCGGAGGGCGGCGCGAAGCGGCTCGGTGGCGACGCGGGCATCGGCCCGGAGCGCCACTCCACGGGTTGCCGGCACGCCGTCGCGGAACAGGCGACGCAGCTTCGCTCCGAGCAGGTCGAACACGTCGCGCTCGGGTCGGGGTCCGGGCCGCGCTGCCAGCGCTCGTGTGGTGGACGCCGGCGCGAGGGCAAAGCCGTTGGGCATGGCGTCCGACAGGTAGCTCCCGCTGCCGCCGTGGAGGATGCCGGTGATCGCCGCGGCGAGGAAACGATCCCGTGGGTCGCGCAGGTCGAGGTGACGGCGCAGGAACAGCAACTGGGCGAGCGTGCGGCAGTGGAAGGCGGCAGCGACCTCCCGCGGGAGCGTCCCGAGCCTGCCCTCCGGTCCTTCGGCAAGTGCACCCGGCCCGGCGGCGGCAACGGCCATCCAGTCGTCCGATTCAAAGGTCCAATCGATCCGAAGGCGCGCGAGCCTGGCCTCCGCCTCCGGGCGGCTCGGCGGGTCGACCTTGGCCGCCGTGAGCAGGGCCGCCAGCGGGTTGGCGTCGCTCCCGGCGCCGACTCGGCGCTCGGCGCAGGCCTGCAGGGGCACGGTGCCGCGGCCTGCGAAGGGGTCGAGGACGACATCGCCGGGGCGCGAGTACCTCGCGATCAGCGCATGGGCGATGGTCGGCGGGAACGCGCCGAGGTACGTGCACATGGGGTGGAAGCTGTGGCCCCAGAGTCGGGGCTGTGACTTCCACTCGGGCGGGATGGGGAGTTCGGGGAGCGGGCATGGTTCGGCCAGGCCCAGGGTCAGGGGCGTCGGGCGCGCCGCAGACGGAGGCGGGGCGTCATTCGGGCGATCGGCGGGCGGCGGCTGTTCCACGGGCGCCGGACGCTAGCACGCGGCGGGGGAGGACGCATGACGTTTCCGCGAGCAGGGTCCGCTGGCCGGGTCGGGCCGTGGGCGCCGGCGCCGAGCGGGCCTCGGACGGCCGCCGAGCGGGTCTCCATGACAAATGTCGCCACAGGCGACGTTACACGACACCTGCCTGCCGAATGTCGCCACAGGCGACGTTCGACACCCTGCGCGCCTGCCCTGACGCGCTCGAGATCCTGCCTTCACGCTCGCAGCGGGCAGGGGACTGCACGAAACGCGGGCCGCAGGGCGGGACCATGGCCGGCGTCGCTGGTTACCGTCGCCACCAGCAACATTTGTCACGGTGCCAGGTCCGTGGCGGTTCCCCGACGGCAATTCATCGACGGCGGGGCGCCGGCGGTCGCGGGCAGCGGCGATCCCACAGGCGCAGGAGGAAGCTCCCTACGGAACGCTCGGAAGCTTATCGACCACCATGCTCCTGAGCTCCGCAGCCAGCTGCCGCTGGACGGCCGCGTACGCGGGCTTGTTGGCCAGGTTATTGAGCATGCAGGGATCGCCGGCATCGCCTGGTTTCCAATCGCCACAGGCAACCGAGGAGAGCCGGTACAGCTCCTTCTCTCCGCTTCCGTCGTAGTTGACAAAGAACCACGGTCCGAGCGCATTCGACGGCGTCGTGATGAGTGCCCTCCAGACGGGCCGGCCGGAGCCCGAAGCCTCCCGGTGCTCCATGTACAGCGCATCTCGGCGCGGAACCAGACTCGACAGTCGTGGTGCAAAGAGCCCCAGGACACTTTGGCCGTCCACGTGGTATGTCTTACCCGTGTCGGGGTAGATGGCCGGCATCGTACAACCCGCCAGTTCGCACAGCGTCGGCGCCCAATCGACGTTCTCGACGAATGTCGTGTTCGTCCCGGTAAGTCCCTGGGACGCCCAGTGCATGAACAGCGGCAGCTGCGCGGCGAACGGAACATTCTTCTTCGGCCAGCGGTGCGCGCCGAACCCCATTCCGTTGTCGGCCGTGAGGATGAACAGGGTATTCGCGGTTCTGGCCGGGCCCAGGGCGGTGATCACCCGGGCCAGCTCTTCATCGACGGCGAGCAACGACTCGCACATCAGCGTCAGGGGCCAGCCGCCGGCGTACGACTGGCCGTACATGAATCCGAGCGGTTGCAGGTTCCGTATGTACGCGGGCTTGTCGGAGACGTCCGCTTCGTTGTAGTTGGCGGGTTTCCATGGAGCGATCCCGGCGCACCGTCGATCCCCCCTGTAACGTGGAGGCACCGCGGGTTGGTAGAGATTGTCGATGCCGTTGGCATCTTTGCCACCGTGAACCGCGAATGGAGTCAGAAACGCGAAGATCGGCTGGGTCGTAGGAGCCCTTTCGATGAATGAGACGGCGTAGTTGGCAAATACGTCCGTCGAGTAGTCATCGTTCGGGTTGTCGAAGCTCGGTGTGTCATCCGTGCTGGTGCCGTAGTGTTGCAGGGCGCCGTTGATCCAAGAGTCATAGTTGTAGTAACCGCCGCTGTAGATGGCAGCCTGAGTCCAGCCAGGGGGCATCTTGTTCGCCAGTCGCTCCGTGAGGTTCAGGTACTTGCCGCTGATGAACGTGTAATAGCCCACGGACTGGAGCTGAGTGGCGAGTGTGACGCTCGGATTCAGCAGCGTTGCGTTGTTCCACCAGACACCGTGGTGGTCCGTGTATTGGCCAGTGACGAAATTGGATCGCCCGGGGCAGCAGAGAGGATCATTTCCGTAGTAGTTGGTGAAGCGCACCCCATCATCGAGGAACATCGCCTTGATCGTCGGAAGCCGCTCCCACATCCGGGTGTCCATTTCGGCCAGATCGTCGATCATGACCACGACGATGTTGGGCTTCGATGGCGACGCCTGTTGCGTGGGAATTGAGGAGGCTGTGGGCGCCGGCATGGGCGGGACCGTGCGCATCGGCGCGGCGGATTGCGTGGCTCGGAGGGTCGATGCGGGCGGAGTCGCCTGGGTCGACGGGGTCGCTTCTGTCGCTGGAGTCGCTGGGAGGATCGTGGGATTCACGGAGGCGCACGAGACGGCCACCAGCGCGCCGATGAGGAGCGCTGCAAGGGCGTGTCGGTGGGGATGCATGAGGCTCTCCGCGCACCGGGCTCGCGATCGAACAGGGTCCGATCACCTCTCGCCGGAGCGCATGATCAGGGTACTCCGACCATCGGGTCGGCCGCACAACGGGCGTCATGGAGCGACGACGCGTCCGCAGATCGACGAGGTCGGTCGAGTCAGATCGTGACGGCTCCCGGACGGCCGGCACGCCGGCGGTCGCGCGCGACCGTGATCCCGGTCACGATCCGGTAGACGAAGAGAAAGATCACGACCGCCGTCGGGACCGTGTAGAGCCAGAACGCCCACGGCGCGAAGGTGTCGGAGCCGGCGGTGATGCCGTGCACCGCGACGCCGACGAAGCCGAGGAGGGTCAGGTAGTGGATCAGCCGCCAGGCTCGCTGCCCGATCCGGCGCCGGACGTAGAAGCTTCCGGTGACGATCGCGACGATGTAGAAGGCGACCTGGCCGATGCCCACCGCGAGGGGCGAATACGGCGATGCGAACGGCACCAGGATGGCGGCCGGCGTGAAGCCGAACGTGTGATCGCCGAGCAGCAGGACTCCGTGGGCGGTCGACAGGAGCAACCCGACGATTGCCAGGTCCTTGTGGAGCGCGAAGGTGACCGGGCGGTGCGCGATGACGTCGAGCAGCTTGGTCGAGAGCATCAGGCCGTAGACGACCGATCCGGCCAGGCAAAGGTACGCGAGGAACCCGGTCGCGCGGACCCCGTACCACGCCAGCTTGCCCGGCTCCAGCGCCACAGCTGCCGCGAGGAGTTGCGCTGCCGACGGGAGGGTTGCGCCGACGACACTGCCGGCAAGCGCGAGAAGGGCGATCCAGCCGATGAACTGGATCGGCCTCGGAAGCCCGCGGTAGACAGGCCCGGACCGCTGGGGCCGCGGACGGGCGCCGGGAAGCGACGCGGGTTGCGGTCGCGCGAGCGGCGAGCGAGCATCAGGCGACGCGCCGATCACGGGACGATCTTCCCGGACTGCGTGGTGTGGACGATGATCGTCTTCGGCGGCGGCGCGGGGACCTGCGTGACGACGGTGATCGGCTTGGGCGCGGCGGCGTCGATGACGGTTGCCCCGGGAGGCGCGCTCTGCCCGGGCTGGAGCTGGACGTACTGGACGGGAGCCTGGACCGACACGGTCGACACTGTGGCGGTCTGGTCGATCGGTGCGGTGGTGGCCGAGGTCGTGGGGGCCTGCGCGGGTGGCGCGACGATCGCCGTCATCAGCGCGGAGAACGCGGCCACGCCACCTGCACCGAGGACGATTTCGAAGGCGGCTCGGGTCGGGCCTGGCATGCGGGGCATGGGCGGTCGAGACGCCGGCGGGACCCGATGGGGATGCCGCGGCGGCGGGCCGGGGCGGCAGGGCCGGTCGGGGCGGCAGGGCCGGTCGGGGCGGCAACGGCCGCCCGGCAACCACAGGGTGGCCTCCTGGTTCCTTCGCCCGCACAGGCGCAGCGGCTGGATTTACCGGTCGTGCCATCAGCCATTCCCCTCGTGGGCGTCGTCGTCGTTCTCGCCTCCCGGCGACGGGACCGTGACTGTCACGACCGTCGGCGGCACGGGGGGTGCGGTCTGGGTGACCTGGATGACCTGTGGCGATGGCGCCGGCCGGACGTAGACGACCTGCGGCGGCGCCGCCAGTGCGGCGGCCGAGGTCGGATGAGCAGCGATCGTGGTCGTGGTCCGGGTCGTGTTCGGTGCGGCCGCAGCCGCCAGCGCGGCGTGCTGCGCCGTGATCTGTCCGCCGGCCACCACGAATACCGCGAAGCTGCCGACGGCCGCCAGGGTGGCCATCCCCAGGGCGACGCGGTGGACGGAGAGTTTCATCGTCAGACTCCATAGGCGGTGTCGCGAGTCCGTCGTGCACGGCCCGCCATGTCGTTGGCGACGAACCGATTCGACGGCGCTTCCTGGACCGGCGCAGCGCGGCCCTCGTGCCCGGTGGCCGATCGGTGCCGACACTGTCGCTGCACAGAGTCTCCCCTGATGCCCTGCAGCCGAGATGGAGCCTGCGTGGAGAGCACGTGGGGAATCGATGGAGGACTCCGGCAGCGGAGGGCCGCGACGGCCCGTTGTGGCCGCGAATTCCGGAATGAGCGATGCCGAAGGGCCCGCGGCGGCTGTATGCCCGGCGCGGCCCTGATAGACCGCTGGTTCTTCGCGTAATCCGCAATTCCGGGTCAGAACTCCGTCCGGAGGCGCCTCGCGGCGTCGATACGGCCCGGACGCCTTCCGACGTTCGCTGCCGCAAATGCCGGAGACAAACGCCGGTATGGCTCGATCCCGCGGGATGCGATCAGCTCGACCTCGAAGGCGCCTCTGCCGGCAGTTCGAACCAGAGGCGCGCACCGCCGTCAGGTCGGTTCTCGGCGCCCACTCGGCCACCGTGCGCCTCGACGAGCGCGCGGACGATGGACAGCCCCAGTCCGGTCGTGCCGGTTCGGCGGTCCCGCGATCGGTCCGCCTGGTAGAAGCGCTCGAATACATGCGGCAGGTCCGCCGCCTCGATCCCGGGTCCAGTGTCCTCCACGCTGATCCGGACAAACGAGGCGCCCCCACCGAGATCGCTTCCTTCGGCCGCGCCCCTGCCGGCAGGCACCCCGTCCGCGGATGGCCGCCCCGTGAAGACGTCGGAGCCGCGCTCCTCGACCCGTGCCGCAGACAGGCGAACCTCTCCGCCGGCCGGCGTGTGCCTGAGTGCGTTGTCGGCCAGGGCTCCCAGCACCTGGCGGACACGATCAGTGTCCGCGTCCGCTCGCAGCGATGGGTCGGCGTCGACAGTCAGGCGGATTCCCGCGTCGGCCGCGCGCGGCGCGAATGCATCGACGGTCTCCCCAAGGACGTCCGCCACCGTCACGGCAACCACGTGGAGCACGAGATGGCCACCCTCGGCAAGACTGATCGTCCGAAGGTCGTCCACGATTCGCGAGAGCAGGCCCGCCTGCGCTCGGATCGTCTCCAGGTGGCGCGGGTCGGCAGGATAGACACCGTCGAGCAGCGCGACGGCCGTCGTGTCGATCACGGTCAGCGGTGTCCGCAGCTCGTGGGCAACGTCCTGCAGGAAGCGGCGCCGTTCCTGTTCGGATCGCTCCAACTGCTCGGCCATGGCGTCGAACGAGCGACCCAGGTCGCCGAACTCGTCCCCCCGATCTCCGAGGCCGGACCGGCGGTCCAGCAGGCCCTTCGACACCGCCGCCGCGGCGTCCTTGAGCCTGGAGAGCGGACGGACCATTCTGCCGGCGATCACGAAGCCTGCCACCGACGCAACGGCGGCCGAGCCGAGGGCGACGATGATCAGCAGGACGCTGGTGCTCTGCTTGATCTGCCCGGAGATATCCGACAGGTTGGGTGGCGGTGTCGGCGCAGGAGTCGGGGTCGGCGTGGGTCCCGAGCCATCCTCGGCCGGCTCGGTGCCGGCCGCGCCGCCTGTCTCGTTCTCGAACTCCTGCTGCAGCTCGGAGATCCCACGGTTCACCACGAACGGAATGGCCAGCGACGTGACCGCCGCCGTCCCGATCGCCACGGCGGCGAACGCGAGGGCCAGCTTGACGCGCAGGGTCATGAAGCGGCCTCTTCCCGTGCCGACCGGTAGCCGACACCGCGCACCGTCTCGACGTACTCGCCCCCGTCGGGCCGTGTGCCGAGCTTGCGGCGCAGGTTCTTGACGTGGCTGTCGATCGTGCGGTCGTACGCGGAGAACGATTTCCCGAACACGCGGGCCCCGATCTGCTCGCGCGTCCACACGCGGCCCGGCCGTTCGGCAAGCGCGAGGAGCAGGTCGAATTCTGCCCGCGTAAGGTCAATGGCCGCTGGCCCGCGCCTGGCCTCTCGCCCATCCGGGTCGATCGAGAGGTCGAACAGGTGCGTCGAGGCGTCGGTGGTCGAGGGTGGGCCCGGGCGGACCAGGCCTGGTGGCGGGTTCGGAGTTGCCGGCGGCTGCTCGGTGGTCGCCGGCGTCCCGGCGGTCGATGACGCCGGTGCGCCCGTTCGGTCGAGGCGCCGGAGCACGGCGCCGATCCGCGCGACGAGTTCCCGGGGCTCGAACGGCTTCATGACGTAGTCGTCGGCACCCAACTCCAGCCCGGCCACCCGGTCGACCAGGTCGTCGCGGGCGGTCAGCATGATCACGGGCACCCGAGAGCCCTCACCGCGAAGCGATCGGAGGATGTCGAAGCCGGTGGCGCCAGGGAGCATGACGTCGAGCACGAGCAGGTCCGGGCCGGCTGTCCGGGCGATCTCAAGGGCGAGTAGCCCATCGGCGGCCGTGAGTACCTCGTGGCCGTCGCGCATCAGGTACGCGCGAACCACGTCCACGATGTGCGGCTCGTCGTCCACGACGAGGATCCGCGGGCTCATGACGCCACCATACAGAGACGCGCGAGCGCCCGCGACGCAGCCCGGTACCATGTCGGTTGTGTCCCCGTAGCTCAGTGGATAGAGCAGCCGCCTTCTAAGCGGCCGGTCGCGGGTTCGAATCCTGCCGGGGACGCTTGCTTCCCCTGTTGTATTTGCGTGGGAAACCGAGGCTGACCCGGTGGACAAGGGCCGTTGGTCGTGAGACGGTCAGACTTGGCGCGGGCGTCGGCGACGCTGACGAATTCGATCAGTTCCGGGTCATCAACTCGGCGCGAGCTGCATCACCGGTTCCCCGTGGTCGGTCAGGCCGGTGCCGCCCACGCTGCAGGTGCCGCCGCGAACCGACCCGTTGTTGTAGGCCTGGCGCAGGCAGCTCCGGAGCGCCAGCTGGCCCCAGTAGTTCGGATGGAAGCTCTCCTGCATCTGGTACGGCACGCCGGGCAGGAGGTTGTCCGCGGTGACGAACCCGCGAATGGGGGCGATCCATTCGGTCCTGTCGACCGCACCCGCGCTCTGCCAGCTCGCGAGCTCCTGCTCGTCGAGCGTGCCGACCGTGTTCTCGCAGAGCCGGTGGCCGCTGAACGCGGCGCTGAGGTCCAGGACCCGGACGTTGGGGTACGGAAGCCTGGCCGCGGCTGCCTTGATCGTGCTGCTCACCACCGGCAGGACCGAGGTACCGGCCCAATCCGCGTCGGCGTTCCAGAACCCGCAGCCGCCGACCCGCAGCCGAGGGATGGTGATCCCGGTCTCCGGATAGCGGAAGGCGCTGCCCACGGGAATCGGCAAGGGGGGCGTCTCCACGACCAGCGTCCACGTCGCGTCGGTGTAGCCCGCGCCGGTCATGGCGTCGTGCACGTTCTGGAGTGCCCTCGAGATCTCCGACTGGCGCTCGGCGGCGTGCGCGGCGTCGAAATTGGCGGCCACCGGGTCGTCATTGCAGTAGTTCTTCGCGAGCCTGGTCGACAGGACGTAGTCCTTGACGCACGCCTTGATCGTGTCGCTGAAATGGAAGTTGTTGCCCCCGATGCTGACGACGACCATCGTCACGTTGTGCGTCCCGGCGGCCTTCCTGAGCGCGACCGCCTGGCTGATGTGGGCGCCGGCAGCCGTCGGCTCGTCGGTCACCAGGTTGCCGTCGGCATCTCCGTAGGCGTCGAGGCCCGGCTTGAAGTCCTCCGTGTTGTCCGGATCGGCCGTCTGCGTCGTCGCCCCGGAGCAGGCGAGGTTGATCGAGTGCACGTTCGGCCCGTTCGGCCCGTTCACCGCGCCGATGTGAATCGCGGCCGAGGTTGAACGGTGGCAATTGGCGATCGTCTCGGCGCTGTGATCGGCGTTGTCGAAGTAGGCGGTGGGGCCCAGGGCGTCGATCTTTGACCAGCCACTCAGAAGTTCGCTGACATTGCCGGCCCAGCGGCCGCCTTCGCCCGAGATGTAGGAGTCGCCGACGCTCACCACGGTGGGCGTCCCGTGGCCGGGTCCGTCACCGCCGGGGGCTGCCGCCGCCGTCGGAACGCCCGTCGGCTCCGTGGCGGCGGTGGGCGGCGGATGGGCGGCGTCACTGGAGCAGGCCGCCGCGACCAGGGCAAAGGCGCCCACCATGACAAGAGCCCGAAGAGCGTTCATCCAGCCGATCCCCCGCACGGTCCACCGGGGACAGTACCCCGCGCAGTCCCACGGCGGCTCGCAGGTATCCGTGATGAGCAGCGTTCTCGGGTGACCCTGCTCGGCCGGTTCGAGCGGGAGTGACGGCGGCGCAGCCTGCCCTTCGCTGCCGGGAGGTCTCCCGGCCGGTTCACTGCCGCGATTCGGCAACGCATCTGAACGCTCCGTGCTGTGTCGGGTCCGGGTCCGGACTCGACCAGCCGGATGGTGAACATGCACCATAGCACCGCCGGCGCCATCGGCTCGCAGGTCTACGTGGCCATGATCGCCACCGTGGCGGTCGGCATCGGGGCCGGCACTGTCCTCGTGCGGCTCGTCTCCCGGCCCGTGGAGGGGGAGCCCGCGACCGTCGGGTAGCGGCCGGCCGGTACGTCGCGGCGCCGCGGCGAGATGAGCCTCTCCTGCAGCTCGGCCTGCTCGCGCCGCCACCTCGGCACCACTCTTGGAACCCGCAGTGCCACAAGTTACGCTTCGCCCGCATCCACTCAGGAGGTGTAAAGGTGCCGCCGCCGACGAACGAGGCCATCGTGCGCCGCTACTGTGACGCACTCGCCGCGCACGACTTTGACACGCTCCGCTTGCTCCGCGACGCGGACTGGACGTGCGACTGGCCGCAAACGGGGGAGCGCGTCCGCGGCCATGCCAACGATCTGGCCATCGACGAGGCCTATCCGGGCGGCCTGCCGGACATCGACGCTGTCCCGCGTCGTGGGCAGCGACGACGAATGGGTGATAGGCCCCGGATTCCCGGTCCTCCTGGTCAACCGGATCGTCGGAACCGGCGATTTCCTGGTGGGCCGAAGGCCGGTTCACCTATCCAGACGGGGCCGTCTGGTTCGCTGCGGTCCTCATGGAGCTACGGGACGGCAAGATGCTGCGCGAGACGCAGTATTTCGCTCCGACCTCAGAGGCTCCGGCGTGGCGGAGGCCGTGGGTCGAAGCGATCCAGTGACGCGTCCGGTTGCGCTCCGGCGAGACGCTGCGCGACCGCTCGACGGCATCCTTCCGGAAGCACTCGATAACGTGGAAGTGCGCGCGGCGTTCCGCCCGACGGCCGGCACGTGATCGGCGTGTACGGCAACGGGCCAGGGCTTCGACTGGTCGATCGACCCGACGACATGGAGCTCGCTGGCGTGCTCCACCGCGGGCCGCAGCCTCACACAGGCGGAATGGCAGCAATACCTGCCGACCCGGCCGTACGCTCCGGCGTGCGGCGGCTGACCGGCGGCGGCCCTACCGGGCCAGCACCACGAACGCGTCGATGTCGACTCGGGACCCCGTGGCTCCCGGGGCGTGGGTGCCCAGCACCTGGATGACCAGCGTATGGGTGCCGGCCGTGGTGAAGCGGGTCGACCAGACGATGCGCCGTGGTGCAGTGGCCGCCGAGTACAGGCTGACGGTCGCGACCCGTTTGCCGTCGAGCAGGACCGCGGCCCTGCCCCGGTTCTTTCCGAGGGTGGTGACCCAGGCGATGCCGGTACCCGTGAAGGTTGTCGTCGCGGTGCGGCCGGCCCTGCTCGTGTATCGCAGGGTGCCTCCGTACGGGGAGCCGGCAGAGGTCTTCGTCCAACCGGTGCCCTTGAGCTTGACCGTGCTCGTGCCGTCCTGGCGGGGGAGCGCTCGGAACGTCGACCCCGTGATCCATGCGCCGACGGCCTCATCCGTCGTCGGCTGGACCCTGTACTGGTAGCGGGTCCCGGGTGCGGCGGCGACGGTCATCGCGCGTGCGTTCCAGGTTGGAAGAGCGACCGTGGTCCAGGTGCCGCCGTTGACCCGGCATTCAAGGGTGTATTCGACGTCAGCCCCATCGAGGCCGGTGGACCAGGAGAGCTTGACCGGGATCGTCGATGTGCCGGACATGCCGACCGAAGTCTTTGCGATGACAGCCGTGAGGGAGCCGGTGGTCGGCGCGACCGGCTCCGATATCGCGGCCGCTCCCTTCCCGTTCGCGTTCGTGGCACTCACGGTGAACCGGTACGCGGTGTTGTTCGCCAGGCCGGAAACCGTGCAGGACGTGGCACCGTTGGTCGTGCACACCTGGTCCCCGGACGCGGTGACCCTGTATCCCGTGATCGCGCTGCCGCCGTTGTCGGCCGGTGCGGACCAGGACACGCCGGCCGACGCGTTGCCCGGGACAGCCGTGACGGCCGTCGGGACGCTCGGTGTCCCCGGCGCGGGCCACACGACCGCCACTGCAGCGTGCCGGTCGGTCGCGGTGCCGTCGCCGATTCCCCCGTCCCAATTCCATCCCCAGCACTCCACGTTGCCCCCGGAGAGCAGGGCACAGGAGATGCGACCACCCGCGGCGATCGCCGTCGCAGTGGTGATACCTGTGACCGCGACGGGTGCGTGACGGTCAGTCGTGGTCCCGTCGCCGAGAGCGCCGTCGTGGTTGTCGCCCCAACAGGCCGCACTTCCCGCGGTGAGGAGCGCACAGGTGTGCCATCCGCCGGCAGTGATGGCCGTGGCACCGCTGATGCCGTTCAGCGTGACCGGCGAGGGGCGATCCGCCGTGGTCCCGTCACCGACCTGGCCGTGCAGGTTGTACCCCCAGCAGGCCACGCTGCCCCCTGCGAGCAGCGCGCAGGTGTGGTTGTCTCCGGCAGCGATCGCCGTCGCGCCGCTGATGCCGCTCACCGTGACCGGGTTGGGACTGTCGATCCAGGTGCCGTCGCCGAGCGCGCCGGACTCGTTGTCCCCCAGCAGGCCACGCTTCCCCCGGCGAGCAGGGCGCAGGTGTGGTAGCCGCCTGCGACGATCGCGGTGGCGCCGCTGATTCCGCTGACCGCGACCGGGGATGGGCGGTTGGTGTAGGAGCCGTCGCCGAGGGTGCCCCAGGTGTTTCGACCCCAGCAGGCCACGCTGCCCCCGGAGAGCAGGGCGCAGGTATGCCAGAGCCCAGCGGATACCGAGGTAGCGCCGCTGATGCCAATGACCGCGACCGGGACACGATGGGTGGACCACGTGCCGTCGCCGAGTTCGCCGAATTGGTTGAACCCCCAGCAGGCGACGCTGCCGCCGGCGAGCACGGCGCAGGCATGTTCGCCGCCTGCCGTGATTGCGGTGGCACCGCTGATTCCGCTCACCGCGACCGGTGACGGGCGGTCCGTTCCCGTCCCGTCGCCCGCCTGGCCGTAGTAGTTGCTCCCCCAGCAGGCAGCCGCACCCCCTGCGAGCAGGGCGCACGCATGGGCCCATCCGGAGGCGATGGTGGAGGCCGGGGGACCCAGGGTCGCAAGGGACGCGGTCGGCGTGGACAACTGAGTTCCGGTGACCGTGGCAGTCACTGGAACCGGGGCGCCCACCGCGCTCGTGGCAAGGCTCGCCGCCAAAAGGAATCCGCCCAGTCGCCGCGCCAGGGCCCGAGGTCGCGCACCAGACATCTGTGCATCTCCCCTCGCCGTGTCACCGGTCCCGCGACAGTCGCCGGAACCGGGAGGTCGTCCCCCGATCGTTGAGACAACGAGGCCGGAACGGTGCAACGCCCGCCGACCATGCCCATCGGACACCGACCCGGCAGGCCTGGGCGCCCGCTACAGGGGAACCTTCCACGTCATCCGCGCACGAGTGCCGCCCGAAACCTGCCCTCGCGCGGAGCAACCTGTGGGTTCGCTGACATTCGGCAGGATGGTTGAACGCGGTACCAGATTCATCTGCCAAACGGCCCGTATTTGGTTGCATCCGCCCGAACGATCCCGCACGTCGTCGCGCCACGGACCAACGCTGGCCGTCGACAGGTCAGTCCTCCCGGCTTGACATCCTCCGTAAGATAGACCGGTAGTCGGTTTGTTATTCAGGGGGCGATGGCGCGAACACTGAACCCGGAAGCTCACGCTCTCAAGCGGGACGCGTTCGTCGACACCGCGCTTCGGCTGAGCGCGTCCAAGACGTACGAGGACCTGAGCATCCAGGATGTCCTCGACGATCTCGGTACGTCAAAGGGCGCCTTCTACCACTACTTCGACTCGAAGGGGACGCTCCTTGCCGCGATGGTTGATCGCATGTCGGACATCGCGCTGGCAGGCCTCACTCCCGCCGTGATGGACCCCGACATCCCCGCCGTCAAGAAGCTCAAGGGGCTCTTCTCCGGCATCGCGCAGTGGAAGGTCGACCGGATGGACCTCATGCTCAAGGTCCTGCGCGTCTGGTTCTCCGACGGCAACACGGTCGTCCGCGAGCAGCTGCGGCGCACCATGGAGACCCGCCTCACCCCGCTCCTGGCCACGATCATCCGCCAGGGGAGGGAGGAGAGCACGTTCACCGTGAACTCACCCGAGGCCACTGCCGGCGTCCTCGTTTCGCTGCTCCAGGGCGCCAGCGAGACGGCCAGCCGGCTGTTCCTCGCCCGCCGGGCCAATGCCATTTCATACGAAGAGGTCGAGCGGACGCTCGGCGCCTACAGCGACGCCTACGAGCGAATCCTCGGGCTTCCGCCACGGTCGGTGACGATCGGCAACGAGGCGACCCTGCGCCTCTGGTTCAGCTGACGGGGCAACCCCGCGAAAAGATCTCCATGACCGCGATCATCCAGACCGAGCAGCTCACCAAGTCCTACGGGTCGCACCGCGAAATCGTCGACGTGGACCTCACCGTGGAACAGGGTGAGGTGTTCGGCTTTCTCGGGCCAAACGGTGCCGGCAAGACGACGACCATCCGCCTGCTGCTCGACCTGATCCGCCCGACGAGCGGGCGGGCGACCGTCTTCGGCATCGAGACGACCGTCGACCCGGTCGCGATCCACCGGCGGATCGGGTACCTGCCCGGCGAATTCGCCCTCTACGTGTTGCTCGCGGTCGGGATCGAAGCATTCGCACGCCGGGACCTCGGTGCGTCGAGCTCCGTGCGAACGCCCGGGCTGCCGGCCGTCACGCTCGGGCTGCGCGGGCCCATCGGGCGCGCCTTCGGCGAGCGGCTCTCGGTCGCCCTGGCCTGGGGCCTCGGCATCGGGTTCTTCGGGCTCGTCATGGCCGCCATCAGCCGCACGCTGGCAGACGAGCTCCTGAGGTCGCCGGACATTGCCGCGACCTTCCGCAGCGTCTTCCCGAACTTCGAGCTCGCGACGGCCGGCGGGTTCCTCCAGCTGATGATCCAGCTCATGTTCATCGTGGCAGGGTTCGCCGCTGCCACGCTGGTTTCCGGCTGGGCCTCCGACGAGACGTCAGGCAGGCTCGAAGATGCTGCTCACGACGCCGCTCGCCCGGGCGCAATGGGCGATCCGGAGCGGCCTCGGCGTCTTCGCGGCGATCGCGCTGATGACGGCGATCATCGCGCTGGCCGTAGGGATCGGCGCCGCGATCGCCGGGAGCGATGCGCTCACCCCGATGACGGGCTCGATCACGCTGGGGCTCTACGCGGCTGGCCTGGCCGGCGTCGGCTTTGCGGTCGGCGGCCTGTTCAGGACCACCATCGCGGCCGAGATCGTGGCGCTCGTCGTGATCGCGATGTACCTCATCGACCTGCTCGCGCCCGCGATGAAGCTCCCGGACCTGGTGCATCAACTCGCACTCACCGCCCACCTGGGACAGCCGATGGTCGGCGCCTGCGGATTTCGCGGGTGTTGCGGCATGCCTGGTCCTGGCCGCCGGTGGTTTCGCGCTCGGTGGCTGGGGGATGCGCCGGCGGGACGTGGCTCGCTGAGGTTCCGGGGTCGCTCTTGCGACGAGGTCGCGCGCGAAGAGACCGTCGAGCTTCACACGGGGGTCTGACTGGGGCCCGTGCCGGGCTGACGCCCGTCCGAGTCAGGGGAGCCGGCTGATGATCAGTCGGATCAGGGCCGTACCGGCGGTGACCTTCGCGGTGTCGGTCACGGCCGGCCACTCACCTTTCAGGTTCGCGTCGATGACCAGGTTCCCCTGCACGGCCTGGACCCCGACCTCGTCCTGCCCTGCCGACGACGCGGCGTCTCCCAGGCCGCCGATCTGCGTTGGCGGGGTCCCAAGGTTGACCTCATCCTGCTCGTGCACCGCGTGGGCGGCCATCGCTTCCGACGCGGACTCGGTAGGCAGTTACCGCCAGTAGCACGCCCACCGGATCTCCCGCGCCGGCGGCAGATGCGTAGGTGCACATGCCCGGCACGACGTTCGTCTTGGCCGATACCAGGGCATTGCTGAACGGCGAATCGGGCCTGGACGTCGCCGAGCGAATGCGTT
>CAWFMQ010000019.1:0-100718 GCA_963816905.1 uncultured Chloroflexia bacterium
CGTTCTAGCCTCCGTGCCCAGAATGGCTGAGCCTGTGTCGCGCCATGACCAAGACGCTGCTAATCGCCGATCACGCCTTCACAACGTGGAGCGAGTTCGTGACGCCGTGGTCGCCGTGCGACTTCTGCGGTGAATGGAAGGAGGCTCACACCCCGATCACGTAGAATTCTCCGTGCTGCGTAAGAAGAGGGCCCGCGTCCGCCGCGGGGGCCGGGACGGTGGCATGCCCGCAGAGACGATACCGGCGAATGCCCCCTTGCCCCCACCGGTTGCCACCGGTGCTATCTGCCCGGGCAACGCGGGATGGAGGCCGGTGCGCCATGCTGGCACAGACTCGCCGATCTGAACGGGATCGTTCGGCCCAGAGGCCCTGAGACGTAGCATTCCGGATCGTTTGGACAGGACGCCGGAGCCATCCATTCAGTGTGGCGATCATGCGAATCCCATGTCGGGCTCGCCATGGGCGGGTTAAGCTGGCACATGATGTGCAACAGGGTTCCCGGACTCCGGAGAGGTATCAGCGTAGTGTCGGCGCTTTCCGCCGGGATTCCGGAAGGTGGGGAGCGGCGCCTCGAGCCCTGCTCCGAGGGGTCGCACGTCCCCCTGGGGCGCATGGACCGTAGGCGTCAATGACCGATCACGATTCTCGGGCGGACGCGGCCGGACGGTCCCGCCCATCACTTCTGATGGTGTCGACTGTCTCGAGCACCCTCGGGTTCGTCATCCCCTATGCACTGCACTTCCGGCAGCTGGGCTGGCGAGTCGACGCGGCCGCCAACGGAGCAATGTCCGACCCCGCGCTCGGCGGGATCTTCGACCAGCTGCACGAGCTCCCGCTATCCCGCTCGATCCTGGATGCCGGCGGGATCCTGCGCGGCTTGAGCGCCATCTCGCGGGTTCTCGAGGCCAACTACGACATTGTTCACGTGCACTCTCCCATCGCGGGATTCGTGACTCGCGCGGCCGTCAGTCGCATCCCCAGAGGACACCGGCCGTCCGTTGCCTACACTGCCCACGGGTTCCATTTCCACGAGCGAGGCAGCTTCGCCACAAACACCCTGTTTCTGACCGCGGAGAGAGTCGCGGGTCGATGGACCGACCGCCTCATTGTCATCAACGACCAGGACTATGCCGCTGCGCTGAGGCATCGGATTGTGTCCCGGCGTCGCCTCGTACTGATGCCGGGGATCGGCGTGGATACGGACTGGTACTCTCGGCCGCGCGTCCCCGCTGAGGAGATTGCGCGGTCACGCGCACGACTGGGCATCAACCCAGGTACTCCGCTGTTCGCAGTGGTGGGAGAGTTGAGCATTCGGAAGCGCCCCTTCGACGTCGTGGCGGCGCTCGGCCAAATGCGGCACCGCGAATGCCACGTTGTGCTGCTGGGCGATGGCCCGGAGCGGCCTCGCGTCGAGGCGACGATACAGAAATACGACATCGGGGCCCGCGCGCACCTCCTGGGCTCGTTGACTGACGTGCGTCCGGCTGTCGCCGGATCGGTAGCTCTCGTGCTGGCCAGCAGTCGGGAGGGGCTGCCCCGCTCGACGATGGAGGCGCTTTCGCTGGAGGTACCGGTGATCACGACCGACGCGCGCGGGAATCCCGATCTTGTTGCGCCCGACGCCGGGCTCATAGTTTCCGTCGCCGACATCCCGGCGCTGGCCGCGGCGATGGATTGGATCGTGGATCATCCAGCGGAGGCACGCTCGATGGGCCAGTGCGGCCGCGCCAGGATGGTCGACCGCTACGAACTCGGAATCCTCATTGCTCAACACCAGGCGTTGTACCTGGATCTCCTCGCCCAGCGCGCCGGCTGACGTAGCCCGGCGGCGGCCGACGATGGCGCCGATGTCCGCGGCGGTCAGAAGCCCGATCAGAGAGGGATGCAGATGGGACTGAGACAGCTGGCATATTCGTGGCGCTTCGATCGCCTCAAGAAGGCCGGGCTCCAGATCGCCGACGACTGTCGCGTGATGTCGTGGCCGAGATGGGGCTCGGAACCGTATCTCATCAGCATCGGGAAGCATGTGACCATCGCGAGCGGCGTTGTCTTCATCAACCACGACGGTGGTACATGGGTCTTCCGGAGCCAGAAGAAGTACTCGGATGTCATCAAGTACGGACGCATTACGATTTACGACAATTGCTTCATCGGCGAAGGCGCGATCCTGCTGCCCGGCATCGAAATAGGCCCGAATTCCGTCGTGGCAGCCGGGGCAGTCGTGAGCAGGTCGGTGCCACCAGACAGCGTCGCAGGTGGCGTTCCTGCAAAGGTTCTGATGTCACTCGACGAGTACGCAGTCCGCTGCCGGCAGGCAATGCTCGACTATGATCGGCCTGCCTACTCCCGTAACAAGAAGCAAGAGTTGCTCCGCGTCTTCCCGCGGCCGTGGTGAGCCACCGAGTTTCGCGCCGCCGGCGCAGTGCGTTCTCTCTCTACTTCGCGGGCCTGACGGCGAAACGGCCGCGGCCCAGGCGGTCCAGGCTGAGACCCAGGAGGATCTTGGGCTCGTTCAGCCCGAGTCGGGTTGCGAGGACTAGGTACGTGATCATCCCGAAAGCCCCGAACGCGGCGAGCACGGCGAGGCCCGGAATTATGCCGGACGGGAAAAGTCCAGCCCACGACAGCGCTCCGCACACAAGGGCACCCGGGGCGACGGCCAGGCATGCGAGCAAGGAATTCCGGGCCAGTGGCCGCAACCGGAAGGTCGCTTCGCTTCGGGCGAGTCGCCGCGCCTTGAAGACCACCACGATCGCCGCTGTGATCGACGACGAGAGGGCGATTCCAGCCACGCCCATCGAGAACCCCAGCACCACATCGAGGACACAGTTAGAGATGACATTGATGATCCCTGCGGCGAGCAGAAGGCGGCCCCGGCGCCGGGCGTTGAGGGCCTGGGTCAGGATCTGCGACGACAGGAAGATCACCAGCAGCGGTGCGAACGCACCAACGACCCGGGCCGTCTCATTCAGATCGGCGGCCGTGAACGCTCCCCGGCCATATACGACCGACGCCGCCACCGGGGCAACGGCCAGTGTCAGCGCCGACACGGGCACGAAGATGGCAATGACATATCGAAGCGTCTTGGAGGTAGCAGTCGCGAGCCCGGTTGGGTCGGCCCCTTGCGCTGCGTGGACCATGGTGGGGTAGACGGCCGAACTGAACGCCGGAATCGTTGCGCTGATCGGCGTTCGCACGAGGGTATCGCCGTAGCGCAGCGCGCTGACAGCGCCGGGGGCGACGAGCGTGGCGACGGCGCGATCGAAGACGGTGTTCAGCTGGAGGATCGCGGAACTGATGGTAAGCGGCAGGGCGTGCCGGGCGAATGCGCCGAGTCCGATGCCACGCGAGATGATGTGCGGGCGCGGAACGATCGATTTCCGGACCGTGGCCACGAGCAGCACGACCGCACTGGCGAAGGGCCCGGCAAGGTTCCCCACGGCAAAAGCCGTAAGGCCCATTGAGTTCCACAGGATCATCATGCTGCCGAGGATGAACGCGGGTCCGGCAAACGTGGACCATCCGATCCACGCGAACAGCTCCTCGGCCTGGCAGACCGCGTAGAGCACCCCGGAGATGCTAACGGCGAATGCGATCGGCGCGACAAGTCGGAGATATGCCGCCGCACTCTCCTGTCCCGTCGTGCTCAATCCGGGCCCGGTGATGGCCACGATGACGGGGGCGAGCAGGTCAAGGGCGATCCAGACTGCGAGTCCGGCGAGCGCCATCCACACAAGCACCGTGCCGGCGAGCCGACGAGCTTCGCCCATGCCGCCGTTCCGGCGTGCCTCGAGGTAGGCTGGAACGAGCGCTGTCTCAATCCCGGAGGTGAGGATGTTGGAAAGGATCGTCGGCAGGACCAGCCCGATGAGCAGCGCATCCAGCTCGACCGAGATGCCGATCTGCGCTGCCAGGTAGAGCTCGCGGACGAACCCGAGGATCTGGGCCCCGACCGACGCGCCCGCCAGGATCGCGGCCGCTCGGGCGACCGGTCTCAGCGAGATTTCGCTCCTGTCCGACGCGGTCACGTCAGATCAGCGACGACGACGCGACGGTGCGGTCATCGGGATCTCGACGTCTGGCCGGAGGCGAGCCGCAGGTACAGCGAGCCGGCATCGTTCGCCAGCTTTGCGGGTGAGAATTGCCGCGACCGCTCCAGCGCCTCGCCACCCAACCGGCGCCGAAGATCCGCGTCCTGCGCCAGCGTCCCGATCGCCTCTCCAAGCCCGCGTCGGTCGCCCTTGCGGACGAGGAGGCCTTCCTTTCCCGAGGTGATGATCTCCGACGTTCCGCCTACAGCCGTGGCGACAGTCGGCAGTCCGGCTGCAGCGGCCTCCAGGACGGCGTTTGGCATGCCCTCGCTGTCCGAGGCCTGGACGGCAATATCGAACGCCCCGTAGACCCGACGCGCATCCTGTTCGCCTGAGTGCAGGACGACGATCGACTCGAGGCCCCGTCGGCGGATATCGTCCTCAAGCCACCCCCGCAGGACGCCATCGCCGACGAAAACGAAACGCACCTGTGGGCAGCGATCGTGAAGGTCGGACGCGACCTCGAGCAGCAGCTCTTGGCCCTTCCCGTGCTTGTAGTTTCCGACGCATCCCACGACGACGTCTTCGAGCGCGAACCCCCACGCATGCCTGAGACTCTGTCGCTCGGCGATCGTGGTCTGGGCGGGCACGACCGCGTTTCGGATCACGTGCATCCGTGACCGATCGAGGTGCTCGCGCGAGATCGCATCGTTCGCCACCGCCTGCGAGTTGGCGACCACAGCTTTCATCGGGCGCATGGCGAACGCCTCGGCGGTCCCTCGATACGATGTCCGCGTTCGGCGGACATCCGCCGTCGAGCGTCGACCGGCCATAAGCACCGGGACCCGAGCAAGCGGCTGGACGATTCCGGCGAAGGTATAGGCGGGCACGAGCCACGCATCGACGATGTCGACGCGTCGGGTGAGACGCACATAGGCGCGGACCGCGCCGAGGGCTGACTCCAGGCACCGCGGAGAAAACACGCGACACATCTCGCGACTGAGGCCGAGGACGTGGACGGGCAGACCCAGGGCTTCGGCCTCGTCCGCAAGAGCGCCCCGTTCCCAGAGAACGAGGAAGCGGATCTCGAACGTCGCCCTCGGCAGCGCCGCCGCAAGGATGAGCATCTGCCGCTCCGCACCGCCCGGGTGGAGTGACGGCGTCAGGAGTGCAACGCGAAGCGGACGGCTCGCGGAGATGACCCGGGGGGAACCGGTCGGACGTGTGAGCGGCGCCTGGGCGCCCACCAGCGCCACGGGTCCACCGCTCGTCGGCGCGACCACGGGTGAATCATCTCGATCTGCGCTCGTCAAGGCGGTGTACCCAGGCTCGGCTGGTTCCTCGGTCGCGAGGCTTGGTGCCGGCAACGGCCTGTCCGTTCCGTCTCTAGCCGACCCCGCCTGCTCATGAGCGGCCGCGACCTCGGCGGCAGTCATTTCCGGGGAAGGATCATCGGGTGACCCTGGAGCGGCCGGTGCCGTCCTGGCGCTCGGTCGCGAGGAGCCAGGACTGGACCGCGCAGCCGGAGGTCGCGTCCACACGGGCGGTCTTACGGGGTGCAGCCGCTGCCCATTCGACGCAGTGGTGAGACCCGTACGGGCAGTCCAGTCCGCCACCAGAGCAGCCGTGAGGACCAATGCCGGCAGGACAGACGTCTGGAAGGACGTCGGGGGCTCAAGGAACATACAGCCGACCGTTAACGCGCCGAACGTTGCGCAACCGATCAGCCGTGGGCGCGGTGGCAGGGACCGAATCCTTACGGCGACTGCGAACAACATGAGTACCCAGAGACCGATGCCCAGGAGCCCCTGTTCCGCAAGGACCGTTCCGTACCAGTTGTGGGCGACGAGACCCGAGCTGGAGTCGATGAACGGGCCGCTCAAATACTTGTATTGGCCGAATCCGATCCCGAAGACCGGAGACGTTGCGAAGAGCGCCGGCCCGGCCAGCACGGCACTGAACCTGCCTTCGTCGCTCGCCGCCAGCTGGGCAGCCGAGGTCAGCGATGCCGACCCGGTTTCGGTGGTGAGCCGCCAGTCGACGAACATCGGGTAGCCAACGACTACTACCACAAGCGCCAACGTCACCGCAGCGAACCCCATGGCTCGGTTCCGGCTGAACGCAAGCACGACCAGCCCGGCCACCCCGGCAGCGATTGCTCCACGGGACAGGGATAGCCAGATCCCGTAGCCCATGACGCCGACGGCGGGGACAAGCAGCCACCGACGACGCGACGAGCTCGTGCTCGCGAGCCAACCGACGGCAAGGATCCCCCCGTACGCGAGAAGCTGGCCAAACGAGTTCGGATTGCCGAACGGACCGGCCACCCTGCTCTGCGCGTCAGGGGTGGGCATAAATTCGCAAGCCGCGCCAAGGGGAGGTCGTGCGCCGTGAGGATGCCCAGGCCCGCAGCCGCGGTCGCTGACAGCACGAGCGCCACGAGGACCGGGTACGGAGACCGACCGCGCAGCACGAGCGCAGCCGCGATGACCGCACCGAAACCCGTCATGAGCTGGATGAAGAGGTATCCGACATCGTGCCCGCTGTCTCCGGCGTAGCCCGACACCATGTCGGGCAGCTGCTGGACGAAGACGTACAGGACGAACCCGGACATGAACAAGAGCGCCGGACCCGCCCGCAGCCGGGTCTGAACTGTCGGCAGCCGATACACGCAGCCCAGGAGAAGCGCCCCCACGAGGATCGCGTCGAAACCGGGCGCGGGGATGACGGACGGCGGCTTGAGCGGCCCCATGAATGCGAGCACGACGAGCCCGAGCGGAGGCAACAGGATTGCCGCCACGATGCCCGCGACCGCAGAGGCGATTTCCAGGGTTTCGCTTTCGAAGAACATCCCGGCGACGATTCCTGACGATATGGCCAGGCCGACCATCAGCACCAGCACGTCATGGTGAGACTGGACGCGATCGACAAGCTCGCCGGAACCGTCCGAGGCTCGTTCGTGGCCCCGAGCGGCCGCCGTTGCGATAACCACGTCAGTGGGTGTCGGCGCGCTCGACAGCAGGCGTTGCGACCTTGGCGGTCTCGTAGCGCGCCCCCAGGTCGTCGTGGTAGTCGGAGAGGCTACCCCGAGCGGCGTGGAACAACACCGCCCCGATCACATTGGCGTGAGCGTCGGCCAATGAGCTGACGGTGCTGCTCACGGAGGGGCGGCGGCTGCGGGCCGCATCGATAACGAGCAGCGTCGCATCGACGTATGAGCCGAGAAAAGCCGCATCGACTCCCGCCTCGAGGGGAGCGGAGTCGAGCACCACGAGATCGCTGTCGACGAGAAGTCGCTCGAGGACGTTTCGCATCTGGTCGGAGCCCAACACCGCGGCCGCATCGAGCGGAAGGGGACCCGACGTCAGGATTCGCAGGTTGTTCTGCTCGACCGCCTGGGCGACGTCGTCGACTGGAACACCCTCGCTGCGCAGGAGCGTCGTCAGACCCTCGGTGTTCGGCAGCCGAAAGAGGGCGTGGACCGCCGGGCGACGCAGGTCGGCGTCGACGAGCACGACGCGACGGCCGGCCTGCGCGAACGCCACGGCCAGGTTCGCCGCGGTCAGGGTCTTACCCTCGGAGGGGGACGAAGTGGTCAGGAGCAACGTTCGGATCGGCGCATCGGCTGAGGCGAGCTGGATACGGGCACGGAGGCTCCGGTACGCCTCTGCAGAGTGCGAGCGTGGATCGCGAAGCGTCGCGAGGCGAAACTTCTCGCCCCCGCGCGCAAGCCTCCGTCTCCCGGGGATGGCGCCCAGCGTCGGCAGGCCGATTGTTGCGGCGATCTGGCCCGGAGTCTTGATCCGGTCGTCGAAGTATTCGAAGACCGAGGCAACGCCGGCGGCGACCAATAGGCCGGCGACCACAGCAAGAAGAGCGTAGTACAGGGGCCGCGGCGCGACAACCTGGGCGTGGAGGGGGTCTGCGCTGTCGACGAGGCCCAATCCTTCCGGCGCCGTGTTGAGGGAGGCCGTGAGGGAGTTGTAGAGCGTCGTCAATTCGTGAAGAAGTACGAGCGAGTTCGACAGGGCCATTTGTTGATCGCTCGTCCGGGGCGCGGGAATGGCGAGGAGGCGCTGGTATTCCGCCTCGGTTTCCAGCATCTGCTGTCGAACCGCGGCGACGTCTGCCAGGAGGGGCTCATCGTTGACAGGGGCAGGCGAAGACTTGACCTCGATCGCGTGTGCCACGGCATTGGCGAGCGCTGCCGCCGCGATTGCATCACCGGCACGGCCCGTGATGGTCAGCACTGCGGTGTTCGGGTCGACCCGGGCATCGACCCGCTTGGCCAGATCGTAGGGGGCATCGGCGAGATTGAGCTGCGTCGCGACCTGCATCAGCAGTCCGCGGCTCCTGGCGATGAACGCATAGTTCGTGGAAAGCCCGACCATGCGTTCCAGCGACACAGTGTTGTAGTTCGGGTTGGCCGCCGGCAGGAGTTGCTCCGGAAGCAGGGTCGTGGAGACCTCGTAGACCTGCGGCTGTCTGCTGGCGTACAGGTATGTGGGCACGCCTGCCAGCAGCATTCCGAGAACGAGCAGGGGAAACCACCGAATTGCAGTCCCCACCTGACGGCGCAGAGTCACCGTCCCCCTCTCCTTGCACCCGCCTGACGGGGGCGAGTTTCAGGCCCCGACTCCGCCGAGTCGCCACCTCGTACTATACGGTACGTGCCTAGGGCATGCGTCTGGTACCGATTGCCCATGACCGGCTCGAAACGCCCTGGTCGGCCCACAGATCGCGCCTGCGGTGGATCCTCGCCCAATGTCGGGGATTCGTCCGCGCTACACTGATTTCGGAGCGGATGGAAACCCCCGGCCGTGCCCCCGGGAGCGCTCAGTCGCGGGCGCCCGGCGTGATCCTCGCGCAGTAACCGGGTTTCTCGCAAACGCTGAAAGAGGGGTGCCCGGCTCGACGCGGATCGCCGACGGCACTGCTCAGGAGCACGGAGTTGGGATGGGCCCGCTGGTCAAGCGTCTGATGGATGTCCTGCTTGCGGGCGCAGCTCTGGTTGCCGGCGCTCCGCTCATGGGTGTGATCGCCGTCCTGGTCCGCCTGACGATGGGATCGCCCGTTCTATTCCGCCAGGAGCGGCCCGGCTACCTGGCCCGCCCGTTCGTGCTGCTCAAGTTCCGGACAATGAACGAGGCGCGAGGGCGTGACGGGCGCCTTCTCGATGACGCGGAGCGGACGACACGGCTCGGACGTGTTCTGCGCCGGACCAGCTTCGACGAGCTTCCCGAGCTTTGGAACATCCTTACAGGAGACATGAGCCTTGTCGGACCCCGACCGCTGCTCATGCGGTACCTGGACGTGTACGACCACGAGGAAGCACGGCGACACGACGTCAGGCCCGGCCTCACCGGGTTGGCCCAGGTCAGTGGCCGGCGCCACATTGTCATGGAGGAGCGCCTGGCGCTGGACCTGTGGTATGTCGACCATTGGTCGTTACGGCTCGACGTGGAGATCCTCGCTCGCACGCTCCGGATGGTCGTCAGCGGACGCGCCGTTGAACCAGTTGCGGAAGTGGAGGCACTCGACCAGCGTTGGGCCGAACCGTCGCTGCCGCCGGCGCCCGACCACGCCGCGGTCGACGCGGGAGATCGCCGTCCAATGAGTGCGAGCCCGAATGCGAAGCGTTCCCAAGTCGGAGCTGGTGTGAAGGACCGAATTCCTGGAAGCGGCGACCGCAAGCGTGGAACGCGGCGCTGTCCGGACTGCGACACGACGTCTACCACCTGCCCGAGTTCGCGTGCTTTGCCGCGAGATGGCAGGAGGCCGGAGAGCCGCGCGCATTCGTCGCAGAGGAATCAGGTCGGCGGTTCTTCGTCCCATTCCTCGTGCGACGGATTCCACCCGAGATCGGCGGCCGCGACGGACTGCTCGACGCGACTTCGTCGCGGTTCCAGCCCGGTCCACTGTGCTCTGCTGCACCCGATCAGGGCGACGCCGGCTTCCTCGATCGCGCGATCGAGGCGTTCAAGGTCTCCCTGCGCGAACGAGGGGATCGTGACGGTCTTTCTCCGGCTTCACCCACTGCTGCTCCCGCGACTCGAGCCTCTCCGGCGTTCGGGAACCGTCGTTGAGCACCTGGATGCGGTGTCGATCGATCTGACGCAGCCGGTCGAGGTGCTCCGGCAGCAGACACGCAAGAGCCACCGGTACGAGATTCGTGCGGCAACGCGCCGAGGGTATTCCGCGCGAATTGACGACTCGTGGGAGCGCCTCGACGGTTTCGTGGAGATCTACCGCCAGTCGATGGAGCGCCTCGGTGCCGTCGCCGACTGGCGGTTTCCGCGCGAGTATTTCGAGGACATGCGCCAGACCCTTGGCCGACACCTGCATCTGTGTGTCGTCGAGATCGAAGGTGAACTCGCTGCCGGAGCGCTTCTGACGGAGATCGATGGCATCGTCGGATACCTCCTCGCGGGCACGGACGAGGCCCATCGGGCCGCCAGTCCTTCAAAGCTGATCATCGATTTCGCGACGTCTTGGGCAAGGGAGCGCGGGAATTGGGACTTCTACCTGGGTGGCAGCCTCCGGAAAGGCGATACCACTCAGCCGGTTCAAGGTCGGGTTCTCCCCTCTCGTGCTATCCGATCCTGTCATGGCGCGTCGTCGCCGACGCACGAACGTACAGCGTTCTCTGCGATCAGTGGCAGGCGCAGTCCGGTGTCACGCCGGACCTCGCTGACGGGTTCTTCCCGGCGTATCGCAAAGCAACTGCCTCCGGCACAATGAGCCTGTCCGCCGATCGGTCGCTCCCGGTCCCTGCTCCCCCTGCTATTGTGGGCGGCGGTCACCATGAGGTCGGTCGGGAACGGCCGCGTCTTTGCGAGCCGCGCCGAGGTCCGATCCCGGGACGATGACATTTCGGGCAGCGCTCAGCAACAGGGGGGTTCAGCGTATCGTGGCCTCCATCACTTCGACGGCGAAGCCGTGAGTCGCCGCCGGACGACCGGTTCGGCCCGGCTCGCCCCCGGACGGGCAGGTGCCGCCGCGGTGCGAGAGCCGCTGATGAGCTACGCCAACCCTGACGTCTCCGGGTCGGAAGTTCGTGTCCTCACCGAGGCCGAATTGGGCCAGTGGCTGCGGGAGTCTGGGGTCAGAGTCGTCCAGGCACACGGTCGGTATTGGTCGACGAGACGCACCCGGGATACTTCCGGCTCACCCATTTCGCCGCGACGGTGCGAGCGAGCGAGCTTCGACGACCCGCGCTGCGATGCTGGGCCTACCAGGTCGCCCTGTCGGACGAGGATGCTCCGTTCGCGAACGCGCACGCTCCCCTGCACCTCGTTCGCGACCTGTCCCGGTATGACGAAAGCTGCGTGCTGGACGTCAAGCGCAGACAGTTGCGCAAAGCCAGGGCGTCACTGAGTCTGGTGCGAATCACAGATCCGCGGACCTTGCGTGAGCAGGGGTGGCATGTTGTCTCGGACAACATGCGGAGGCTCGGCGTCCCGAAGAACATGACGGAGACGCGCTACCTCGCCGAGGTGGACTCCCTCGTCGGCGACGACCGAGGACTGGTCATCGGGGCGATGGCGGACGACCGCCTCGTCGGGTACATGCAGTCGTTCGCAGTCGACAACACGGCATACCTCGACCGGATCTACCTCGCAGACGAGGCGCGATCGCTCAACGTGAGTGCCGTCCTCTTCTTCGACGTTGCCCAGCTGTACCGGCGCAGCGGGAAGGTTGCGCAATTGTGCTCCGGTCCGGCGATGCCGGACCAGACCGGGATCGGGGAATTCAAGCGAAGGATCGGCCAACCCATCGTCAGGGTACCAGCCTATTTCTGGTCGCCGCGCCTGATGAAGGCACTGCTCCGAAAGGTGAGTCCCCCGGCGCACTACCGGGCGACGGGCGAGCTCCCGGCCGGGATGACCAGCGACTATGGCGACTCGAACACGCCCTAACCAGATCGAATGAGATCCCGCATTCTGCGCCCGGGCGAGGGCCCATGGGCCTCCTTCCTTGAGGATGTGCCGCACGATTTCTACCATCTGCCGGCCTACGTGGAACTGTGCGCCGCGCAGGAGGGCGGCGAGGCGCGTGCTCTGCATGTCCAGGACGGACAGAGGGCGATGCTGCTGCCGATCATCGTCCGCCCGATCCCGAAAGGCGGCCACGACGCCAGCTCACCGTACGGCTACCCGGGGCCGTTGCTGAACGGGACGGAGGACCGCGGGTTCCTCGAGGACGCCCTTGCCGAAGGCATTCGCGAGCTCGAGTCCGAGGGGCTGGTGTCCCTGTTCGTGCGGATGCACCCGTTGCTCAATCGCGCGCAGCCGACCGGGATCGGCGTGCTCGTCCGCCACGGCGACACGGTCGCCATCGACCTGACGCTGCCCTCCGATGCGCTCTGGAGTCAGACGAGACGAGGCCACCGGTACGACATCAATCGGCTGCTGAAGGCCGGCCACCACCTCGGCATCGACACAGATCCGCCGCACTTCGAGACCTTCAGGCACTTGTACCGCAGGACGATGGCTCGCGTCTCCGCAGACGCTTACTACTTCTTCGATGACGCCTACTTCGACGGGCTTCAGGAGGCCCTGGGAAGTCTGCTGCACCTCGCCGTCGTGGAGATCGATGGCATCGTTGCGGCCGCCGGACTGATCACGGAGACGTGCGGCATCGTCCAGATGCACCTGGAGGCCTCCGACGAGCGGTTCGCCAGACTGGCCCCCGGAAAACTCATCTACCACGGCGTTCGGAGCTGGGCCAAGGAGCGCGGTGACCGGTGGTTTCACCTCGGCGGCGGCCTGGGAGCAGCGGACGATTCGTCGATGTTGTTCAAGGCCGGCTTCTCTCCGCTACGCCAGCCCTTCCATACGCTTCGGGTGGTGATCTCGGAGCCGGAGTACCGCCGCCTCGTGACCGCTCGTGATCCATCGCTGGATCCGGGCGACCTCGGCGGCTTCTTTCCCCTCTACCGGCGCGGACATGTGGCGGATCACTGACCCGCCTGTCGTCCGTTGCAGATGAGGGTCGCGCGGACTGCTCCCCCCAGTCGTCCGGGCGCCCCCTATGGCGTGATGTCGTTGCCGCTGACCACCCGCGTGCCGCTGGTGCCGCTGTCGGCGACGAAGGCGGCGCGACCGGCGATGGGCTGGCGGTTGCCGGTGACGGTCAGGTTCTGGACGTTGGCGAGGTTGATGACCGCGCCGCCGCTGCGGCTGTCGTCGTCGGAAGTCCAGTTGTTGGTGATCACGAGGTTGGTCTTGAGGTTGGTCTTGTCGGCCCGGATGCCCAGGCCGCCGAGGCCGTCGGCGTTGCCGTTGTCGGCGGTGGCGGCACCGACCCAGACGCGGTTGCCGGTGATGGTCAGGCCGTCCATGACCGCGCTGGCGAGGACCGCGTCCTGCGGGTTGGCGGCCACGAACCAGCTGGTCGAGGGGCTGGCCCAGGAGTAGCGCGTCACGTCGTTGTCGGAGATCAGCACGTCGATGAAGCCGCCCCCGGCACCCGCCTCGCCGTTGGGTCCCGGCTGGCTGGCGTCGGGCTCGAGGTCGATGGCCGTGTCGACGCTGTCGTTGATGGCGTTGTGGACGATGCTGATGCGCCGGCCGGCCACCACGGCGATGCCCATCTCGCCGCCCCGGATGACCGAGTCGTGGATCGAGATGTCGGACGGCCAGGTCGTGCCGCCGTCGGCGCCGATGAGGACGCCGAAGCCGTACAGGCGGTCCCAGGTCACGTGGTCGAACTCGATGAAGCTGCACCCGGCGCGCACCAGGGCACCGTTCTTGCGCTCGTTGACGGCGCCATAGGCGGCGGTGGTGCCGGTGGCCGTGTTGCCCCCGTCGACGCTGAAGCCGCGGATGGTGATGTGGCTGCTGTTCTGCAGGAAGAAGGCCGAGGAGAAGTTGCTGGCCCCGCTGGTGCGCAGCTGCAGCGTGCTGCCGGTGCCGTCGAGGGTCAGGCCGCTGCGGTTGGCCAGGTTGAGGCCCGCGTCACCGCCCAGCTGGTAGCAGGAGCCGGCCGGGAAGACGAGCGTGCTGCCGTTGGGCCGGCCGCGATCCAGGCGTTGAGCGCGCTGCTCACGTCGGTGCCGCAGGTGGCGTCGATCGAGGCCGGGACGGTGACGCCGACCGGCGCAGGTGTCGGGTCGGCGTCGGGGGTGGGGTCGTGGAGGTACGGCCGCCGGTCAGGCCTGGCTCCGCGCTCCGTGTGGTGGTCGGGGCGTAAGCCGACGCCGGAGTCGGAGCGGGGGTCGGGGTCGGCTCGCGGAGCCTTGAGCCAGGCTGGTGAAGCCTGCCGATACGGCGATGACCGTCGCGACAACGACCAAACGGGCCGCGATCGGGTGCATGCTGGATGGACGCATTGCGATAGCAATCCTCCACCAACGGCCGGTCGTTGCGCTGGCCCCCTGCGCGGAACCCAGGACGCAGGGCGTCGTTCGACCTCGATCGACTCTGGGTCGCGGCAGACGGCACGAGGTGACACACGGGTCGCCACATCTGACTGCGGATCCCGTCCGCGTTCGGCGCCGCGAGTCCGGCCCGACAACAGTATTCTTGGACCGGTGACGCCCTGTGAAGGAGGCCTTCTGGATCGCTCGTCACGAGCCGACCCTCGAGGGACGAGATGACCTCCGCTACGCGACACCCGAGAGAGGGTGATCCCGCTCGCGAGGCCCGATATCGGTGCGCGAGAGTTGGAACTCGTCACGCAGGTTCTGCGCACCGACGTGCTCGCGATGGGGCCGTTCACCCAGCGATTCGAGGCTGGTGTCGCGGAGCTCACGGGTCGACGCGAGGCGATCGCCTGCTCGAGCGGGACTGCGGCACTCCACATGGGAGTGCGCGCGCTGGAAATCGGCGAGGGCGACGAGGTCATCACGACACCGTTCAGCTTCGTGGCATCCGCCAACTGCCTTCTCTACGAGCGTGCTGTGCCGCGTTTCGTGGACATCGACGACGACAGCCTCGGCATCGACCCGGACCTGCTCGAGCAGGCGGCGACGGCCCGGACGCGCGCGGTGCTTCCGGTCCACGTGTTCGGGCGGCCCTGCCGAATCGATGTCATCTCGTCGCTCGCACGCGAGCGAGGGTGGGCGGTCATCGAGGATGCGTGCGAAGGTCTCGGATGCACACTCGACGGGCGGCCGCTGGGCAGCTTCGGGGATGTGGCCGCCTTCGGCTTCTACCCCAACAAGCAGATCACCACGGGTGAGGGTGGCATGGTCGTGACGGACGATCCCGTCCTGGCGGACACCATGCGGAGTCTTCGCAACCAGGGTCGAGACACGGATGGGACGTGGCTCCGGCACGTGCGCCTGGGCTACAACTACCGCCTCGACGAGCTCTCCGCGGCGCTCGGGGTCGCCCAGTTGGAGCGGCTCACGGAATTGCGCGCGGGCCGTGAGCGCGTCGCCCACGCATACGAGCGCGCGCTCGGAGGCCTCGAGCTGGGTCAGGCTCCCGCAGGCGGGGGCGGGCGAGGAAGTTGACTGGTTCGTCTACGTGATCCGGCTGCAGGCCGAGATCAATCGGGACCGGCTCATCGGTCAACTTGCGACTCTTGGGGTCGCCTCTCGGCCCTACTTCGCTCCCCTGCACCTGCAGCCGTACTACCGGTCGACGTTTGGATTCGGGCCGGGCGACTTCCCCGTCACGGAGCGCGTCGCGGCGTCTACCCTGGCGCTCCCGTTCTCGAGCCGGCTGACGGATGAGGATGTCACGTACGTCGCAGAAGCACTCATCGAGTGCGTCGAGGGACACGCACGACAGTGATCCGACGGCGGCGCTCGTAGCTGCCATTCTGCGGACCGCTCCGGCGAGCCGCACCGGACAACGTCAGGGCATGTGGGAGCCCGCCGGCAAAGGAGCGGGGTCGACTCGCTCGAGCCAGGCCTCCCTCCAGAGGAACGGCATTCCTCGAGCGCAGCCGAAGTACCTGTCGCAGACTGAGTCTTCGAGGATCACCGTGTCACGGACGTGGCGAATTCTGCCGGTCTCCTCACCCATGACCGTATCGACACCAGATTCGCGACGTTCACCGTCCGGCCGCACTGTTCAAACATGTCGATGCTGGGCGCCAGCCCCTTCAGCGTTCGTCGCGCATCGAGCGTCTGCAGAATCTCCTCCCTGGACCTGATCCGCACCAGGTCACCGGGGCGCAGATCGAGTACATCACCCGGTACGTTCCTCACGGCTGGGCGATCTCCAATGACGGAATGCAGCAACGTTCGAAGTCGGCGACCGACGCCCTGCCGAGCATCCCTGAGCTGCACCGGGGTGAGCGTCCGCACACGCAGGAGTCTCTGGTATTGCCCCGGTTTCCACATGGGATCCCCGGGCTCGGTTGCTTTCACGAGTGCGGTTCCTTGGCAGAAGTAGATATCGGGATCCGCACCAGGGTGACACGAAGTCGGCGCTTCCGTGGGCACGTCGTCGGTCCGGAGCGGTCCCGGACCTCGACCCCCTTCAACCACGACTCCTTCCAGAAGATCATGCAGCCGAGCTGGCAGCCCTCATGCGATGAGCCATCGCAGCGAAGCCCTTCCAGCACCACGGATTGCGCGAGGCACCGGGGGACCCGCTGAGGAGGACGCAACGGTTCGTTCCGCGCGGAGGGCGACCCGGTATGGCTGGCGCAATAATGGGAGCCTCTCGGGCATGAAGGGCAGGCGCTCGACCGACTGCTCTTCGTCCAGCGTCTGAGCGATCTGCCGCCCGGGAGCACCTCGACCCAGTCCCCGGGGAGCAACATGCGCGCTACCTCGACCGAAAAGCAGCAAGGCGCCGCGTACTTCCTCGCGGTGGCGGCGGCCATCGTCAGGGCCGGCGATGAGCCGCGCCCGGTTCTTCAGGTCGATGGCTCGGCTCGAGGTGCACCACCGCCTGCCGATCGAACTGCAGGCCGAACAGGTCGACGGCAGACCGTGTCTCCTCAGGCCCAGTGCGCACGGCGTTGCGCCGTTGTTCATGCCCGAGATCAAGCGCGCGGTCCGGCATTGCGGCCCTCCTGCCGAGGATTCGATGCTCTCTGTCCGTGCCGACCGATCCGAGGACAGGGGTCGCGGCCTGATTGGTCGCCCGCCCAGTTGCGTTCGGAGATCGGCCGTCGGACGTTCTGCCATACCGCCGGTCAGCGGCAAGAGCCGATCGGCTCAACTTTGGACCCGCTCCTGCGCCGCCCGGTGGCTGGGTCGGGGGCCGCGCCACCGATGCCGATGCCCGTCCCGGCCGCTCGCCACGGCCCCATGGTGCCTCGACTGGGTCACGGGTCTCGATCGAGGACCCTGCCGGCCCGCAGTGCGATGTCCGGCCGGATGTCCGGTCTCAGGCTTACGTGACGGACGCCAGACCTGCGCGCCCGCGTGACTCATGAGGTCTTGGTCCGCGAAGGTTCGGCGCTGCCGGTCAGCACGGTCGCAGGCGGTCGAGGGCTAGAAGGCCCCGATCGTCTGGTAGAACGGGGCGCTGGTGCTCAAGGCGTAGTTCGTGCTGCCCTGGTAGAGGGCGCGCACGGTGTGGCTGCCCGCAGCAGACCAACTGTAGGTGAACCGGGTTCCGACGGGCAGCGTGGCCTTGACGATGCCGTCAACGGTCCACTGGATCGAGCCGTCGGGGGTACCGGGGTACACATCTGTGCGCCGCATAGTGATGGTGTAGGTGACCGTGGCGTTGCGGGCCGCCGGATTGGGGGTCCCGCTGAGGTTCGAACTCGTCGTGGGCGCCTTGGTGATGGTCTGGTTGATGGTGTTGCTGTTGCTGGCGGCAAAGGTCGCGCTTCCGTTATAGATGGCGCGGACGGCGTGGCCACCGGCAGCCAACGGGAACGGCGGGGTGGGCACGGCGAACGTCGCGCTCCCGCCGACCAGTGTCACCGGGCTGCTGACCGAAACGCCGTCCACCTTCCACTGGACGGTGCCGTCGGGCGTCCGGGATCCCGGAGACACCGCGGTGACGGTCACCGTGTAGGTCAGCGGCTGCGCGTACACGGTGGTCGTGGCAGCGACCGTCACGGTCGTGTTCGTAGCGGTCTTGCTCACCGTCTGGGTGAGTGCACCGGCGCTCGAGGCGAAGTTCGGGTCGCCGCCATATGTCGCGCTGATGGTGTGGCTGCCCACGGCCAGACCGCTCGTGGCGCAGGTGGCCCGGCCGGAGCTGAGGGTCTGGGTGCACAGGGTGGTGGCACCGTCCTTGAAGGTCACGCTGCCGGTGGTGCGCCGCCCGACGAGCTGACGGTGGCGGTGAAGGTCACCGACGCTCCGTAGGTCGAGGGATTGAGGCTGCTGTTCAGCTGCGTTGCGCTGGTCGCCTTGTTGACCGTCTGAGTCAGGGCGCCGGCGCTTCGAGGCGAAGTTCGGGTCGCCGCCATAGGTCGCGCTGATGGTGTGGCTGCCGACGGCGAGGCCGCTCGTGGCGCAGGTCGCCCGGCCGGAGCTGAGAGTCTGGGTGCACAGGGTGGTGGCACCGTCCTTGAAGGTCACGCTGCCGGTGGGCGCCGCCCGACGAGCTGACGGTGGCGGTGAGGGTCACCGACGCTCCAAAGGTCGATGGGTTCGCGCTGGACACGAGGGTGGCTAATGCTGGTCGCCTTGTTGACGGTAAGGGCTCGGCTCACGGGCGTCGCCGCAAGCCAGTTGGCGTCTCCCGGTTGGGACGCGATGATCGTGCACGACCCCGCGCCGACGATGGTGACCACGCCGACGGGCGTTACGCTGCACACCGTGCCCGTTTCGGTGGTGAACGTGACCGCCAGGCCAGAACTCGACGTGGCGCTCACACTGAACGGCGGGTCGCCGTAGATCTTGTTCAAGAGGCCACCGAAGGTGATGGCCTGGCTCACTGGGAAGACCGTTAGGCGGCCGGCCGCGAAGCTGAAGGAGTAGTCGGCGGCCGCCAGATTGCCCGCAACGCAGGTGATGGCGTACTCGCCCACTGGGCTGGCCGCAGTGGCGCCGGTGGTGCATGCGGGGCTGCCCGCCAGGACCGTCGCGTCTTCGCGGTTGACGAAGCCGCTGTAGGTGGCGCCGAGGGGCGGATTGGGCTGGCCGTAGGGCCGGCTCGCGTCGGTCGCGGTTACCGTCAGGGGCGCGCGCAGCACCTCGATGCCGACCCTGCTGGTGACCGGCGCGTAGTTGGCGTCGTCGGGCGTGAAGGTCACGGAGAGCTGCTGGCTGGGCCCCGCATGGAGCACGGCACCGGCCGGCGGGTCGTAGGCGAAGTGGCCCGCCAGGCCGCCGCTGCCGGCGGCCAGCTGAGCGTCGCCCAGGGGCGTGCCGTAGGTGATGGGAGCGGGCGCCGACCAGCTGATGACCGGGCTGGCCTGGTCGACGTCGAAGCTCTGACTCACCGAGGGGGCGGGCTCATAGGAATCGGTGCCGGGCTGGTCGGCGCGGATTGTGCAGATCCCGGCGCCGATGAAGCTCACGGCAGAACCGTTGACCGAGCAGACACTGGCGCTGGAGGGATCAACGCTGAACATGACCGAATTGCCCGAGACGCCGCCCGTGGCGGTTACCGAGTAGGGCGTCCCACCGACGACCGCCCCGCTGGGAGGGATCGAGGTGAAGGAGATGGCCTGACTGCCCCGGGCCACCTCCTGGTTCAGTACGTCCGACGCACTGCCTCCGAATGTGTTGTCACCGCTGTAGGTCGCCGAGATGATGTGCGTCCCTACCGCGAGATGCGAGACGACCAGGGAGGCCGAGCCGCCGACGAGATCGACAGCGTCGCCATGGGCGGTGCCGTCAATCCCGAACTGGACGCTGCCCACCGATGTGCCCACTCCAGAAACCGGGACCACCGCCGCGGTGAACGTGACAGGATCGCCGTAAGCCGACGGGTTGGCTGAGGACTCGACCGTCGTCGTGGTGGGAACCGCGGCTACAGTCCAAGTGAAGCTGGCAGTCACAGGGGGCGCAATGCCGTCGCTGACGTTGACGGTCACGTCGTACGGCCCGTGCGCTACGGCGTCACTGCCGATCGCGCCGTTGATAGCGCCAGTCTGGGAGTCGATTGAAAGACCGCTCGGCAGCCCGTCCGCGCCGAACGCCAACTGGTCGCCGTCGGCGTCCTGTGCGGCCACCACGAGGTGAACGCTGTCCCCGGCCAGGCTCGTCTGGTCCCCCGGATTCGTCAGCAACGGAGGGCGATTCCCAGGCAGACTCAGGGACAATGACAGGGATACGTCATCGAGCACGGGGGTGATCCCACCATCGCTCGTCGCCAGGTGCGCCCGATACTGGATGTAGCGACCGCTGAGGGCAAGCGCCCGGCCATCCTCGGCCGCGGCGAAGGGTTGCCACGTGTCGTCGGGGGTCGGCGTGTCCCCGGAGCGAACCGCCATCGTCAGGTCCGTGCCGGCCGGGAGGTCGGCCGTCCAACTTGGGACGGCATGCCAATCAGCCGGGCGGCGCGTATCGAAGACGCGCGACGTGAACACACCGGCCGCGGCATAGGGCAGCAGGTGCACCCAGTCCACGCGGAGCGGGCTGCCGTTCCTGCCGTAGTCCTGGAGGTCGACGCCGAGGGGCACGGTGATCGGGATGTCGTCCTGGTGGACCAGGATCCCGTCGACGAAGTACCGCTCGGCGGTGGACGTCCACTCGACGCGATAGCGATGCGGGCTGCCGATCAGGCTGTCCGGCAGCGTGAAGTACGAGGCGTTGTTGGTATCGGTCTGGAGGTGTTCGCCGCTGGGGTCGAGCGCGAAGACGGCGAACCGGAATGCGTCCTGGTTCATGAACCCGACGGCCTGATAGGCGTTGCCCGCCGCGAAGGTGGCCTGGACCTCGACGACCTGGCCGGCCGGGTACTTGTCCGCGGACTCGACCTGGGCCGCATCGATGCTCACCCTTCCGCCACCGACGGACACATCCGGCGTCCCGCCGTACACCGAGACGGTCCAGTCATCGGGCAGCGACGATCCGCCGAACTCCTGGCCGAGGGTCGGGGCGAGCATCACCTCGCCATCATCGATGGCGGACCTGTAGGCGCCGGCATCGTGCGTGCCCAGGGCGAAGTCCGCCGTCGTCCGGTCGGTCATTGACAACGTGACCTGGCCCGTGGTGAACGACCAGGTGTCGTCGACGCCCAAGGCGTTGCCACTTCTGTCGCAGACGGTGCCTGCGACGGAGACGGCGTATTCGGTGAGACTCGCCAGGCTCCTCGCCGGCGTCAGGGTTGCCCTCCAAGACCCGGCGTTGTAGACAACGGCAGCCGGAGTATCCGTCGCCGAGCCGGCAGCACGTAGATGAATGGCGGCGCCGTCGACGGTGGATGCATCCATCGGCTCGCTGAACACCACGAGGACTGCGGCGGACGGATCGACGCCTGTCGCTCCAGGAAGCGGTGCCCGCCCGCTGACAACCGGCGGTTCAGTGTCGCCGCCCATAACATAGGCCAGCGTCACATCCCGGAGTAGGGGGGTCTGCGTCGAATCGCTCGTCGCCAGGTGCGCCCGATACTGGATGTAGCGACCGCTGAGGGCAAGCGCCCGGCCATCCTCGGCCGCGGCGAAGGGTTGCCACGTGTCGTCGGGGGTCGGCGTGTCCCCGGAGCGAACCGCCATCGTCAGGTCCGTGCCGGCCGGGAGGTCGGCCGTCCAACTGACTGCGTACCAGTTCGCGGCGTCGGTGGCATCGAAGACGCGCGACGTGAACACACCGGCCGCGGCATAGGGCAGCAGGTGCACCCAGTCCACGCGGAGCGGGCTGCCGTTCCTGCCGTAGTCCTGGAGGTCGACGCCGAGGGGCACGGTGATCGGGATGTCGTCCTGGTGGACCAGGATCCCGTCGACGAAGTACCGCTCGGCGGTGGACGTCCACTCGACGCGATAGCGATGCGGGCTGCCGATCAGGCTGTCCGGCAGCGTGAAGTACGAGGCGTTGTTGGTATCGGTCTGGAGGTGTTCGCCGCTGGGGTCGAGCGCGAAGACGGCGAACCGGAATGCGTCCTGGTTCATGAACCCGACGGCCTGATAGGCGTTGCCCGCCGCGAAGGTGGCCTGGACCTCGACGACCTGGCCGGCCGGGTACTTGTCCGCGGACTCGACCTGGGCCGCATCGATGCTCACCCTTCCGCCACCGACGGACACATCCGGCGTCCCGCCGTACACCGAGACGGTCCAGTCATCGGGCAGCGACGATCCGCCGAACTCCTGGCCGAGGGTCGGGGCGAGCATCACCTCGCCATCATCGATGGCGGACCTGTAGGCGCCGGCATCGGGCGTGCCCAGGGCGAAGTCCGCCGTCGTCCGGTCGGTCATGCAGCGGCCGGGGCACGCGTATACGACGTGCAATACCGCCGAGGCGCTCACCGCTCCGTCCGTTGCAGTGATCGCTTCGTCGCCGTGATTGCGTGACGCCCTGATGGTCGCGACGTACGTCCCGTCGTGGCGATTCGCAACAGGTCCGACGGTTGCATCACCGTCGGTGGTGATCGACACAGTTTCGTCGGGAAGGGGTGCATTCGATACATCGGTCACCGTGACCGTCGCGAGACTCGTATCGGTCCCGTTGGCGCTGATCGTCGCGGGATCCAGGGTGATCGAGACCTTCGGAGGCGTGGCTTCGAGATCGAGCTCAAGGCCGACGGCCAGGTTCTGCTGCGCGGCTCGAAGAGCGTTCGTGACGGACACGTTGGCGGTCGTGTCGTCGCAGCCGTGGTGTCCGGGCGCACCCGATCGCCAACCGCCGAAGCTGCCGGTCGCTGCGAAGCCGTACATCCAGTAGCTCGACTGGTCGGAGCCGTACCCGATATCGCTGTGAACCTTCGCATAGCCGATTTCGATGCCATACGCCGAACGAACGTCGTCGAACGCATCCGCGAGACGCGCCGAGGGACCGTCCGTGTACCAGACATTGTTCCGATAGTCGGAAGGGCCTCCCGCACCGACCCAGCCGATGCCGTCCATGATCAGACCCGCCTTGATCTGCTCGCCCCGCTCCAGGGCACCAACCACGTGGTTGCGGCTGCCGACGAAGCCCGACTCCTCGTCGGCGAACGCGATGAATCGCATGCTGTAGCGATCCGGGTAGTCCTTGAGGACGCGAGCAAGCTCGATGAGCGCAGCGACGCCGGCTCCGTTGTCATTGGCGCCAGGCGCCGACAGGACTGTGTCGAGGTGGGCGCCGAATTCGATGTACGTATTCGGGTATGTGGTGCCAACCTTCGTCAAGACGACGTTGGGGCCGGAGTCGCCGTTGTCCTCCATTGTGATTTGGCTCGACGAGTAGCCGAGCGCGCGGAAGGTGTCCGCAACCCAATCTGCCGACGCCGTGTAATTGTCCTTGGCATAGATCGTTGGGCCAAGCGTGCACTGGTCATCAATGTAGCGCTGATAGGCGCCGACCATTCGAGGTCCATAGGAGACCAGCGCCTCGGTACTCGCGGCGAGGGTCGCGCCGTTCACCTGCGCCAGGATGCCCGGGATCGGGTCCTCGGCTGCGGTCACCCGCCGCGCGGCGGGTTCCGCCGTGGCGGGATTCGCACCTACCGCGGCCGCGCGCACAGGAATCCCACCGAATGATGACGAGACGAGCGCGATGACCGTGGCCATGATTAACGTGCGTGCGGCGAACATCGACCGAGCTCCGGATGCGGGACGCATGGCCTTTCCAACCCCTCTTTCTGGAAGCTGCGCGCGCAGGCGCGAGTGGTCGTGTGGACCAAGATGGGAGATCTGCGCGGTCGATCGAAGCACCGTCTCGGCGACGGCCAACGGCATGAACGCGCGGGCGCGCCCGCTCCGCGGAGCCGACATCTATCTCCCTCTCGGAGGCCGACGCTAGGGTCGGTTACCCGGCAAATCCCCCCTGCCGCGAGGACCAAAGGGCTGTGCTTGGCTCAGAAAGGCTCGGAATGCGACGGAGCGCCCATTTCCGGATGCTTCGGGCCCGGAGTCCTCGGTCGTGCCGACCACGACAGCACGGATAGTGGGGTGCCGCCGGTCGGGCGTCTAGGGCCGATTGACCCGAACCCGGTTCAATCACCCGAGTTGACTAGTCCGAGGGGTACTTAACGGTGACCGCGGGCACCAAGGGTACAGTGAATGAACACCAGGGAGATGGTCGTTTCGGCGTCGTCCCGGCGTCGTCCCACGAAGCCCGCAGTTCACGACGCTGGCCCGACGCCCTTCGCGACTCGGCCTGGCGCCTCGTGGCTGTTCCACCCAACCGTGTCGATGTGAAAGTTGCTCCTGCCCGATCCTTGCGTGTGGCGCCCTGCGTCGCATATTCCCTGGCACCAGAGTTCGTCTGCCACCTCGCCCTGAGGCCCGGAGTTCTCGGCGGCGAGGGTGTCGCCTGCTCGCCGGGCGGGCGACCGGGTCCAGGCTGGTGGACAGTCGGTCACAGACTCCAGAGTGCGATCCCCGGAGGGGCCGAACTCGACCGAGATCACGGACTTCACGTCGATCATCACGCCACCCCGTCGTACGCGATTGACGATCTCGCCCGGGCCATGTTCCAGGTACTGGGCGTGAGGGACTGCCAGGATGAGGCCATCGAGGTCCGTCAGCGCTTCGGACGGCTGCACGACGATGTCGTACTCGTGGAGCGCCTCTTCCGGTGAGCACATCGGGTCATGCACCAGCGCCTCGATCCCGAACTGGGCAAGCTCTCGCACGATGTCCGGCACCCGGCTGTTGCGGAGGTCGGAGACGTTCTCCTTGAACGTCAAGCCCAGAATGCCGACCCGCGCACCCTTCACCGGCCGATCGGCGTTGATGAGCAGCTTGACGAGCTTGCCGGCGATGTACTCGCCCATGCGGTTGTTGATGCGCCGGCCGGCAAGGATGACCTCGGGCTGGTAGCCCAGTCTGCTCGGCCTTCGTCGTCAGGTAGTACGGGTCGACACCGATGCAGTGGCCGCCGACCAGGCCCGGACTGAAGGGCAGGAAGTTCCACTTGGTGCGCGCCGCGGCCAGCACGTCCGCGGTGCGGATGCCGAGACGGTCGCAGATGAGGGCGATCTCGTTCATGAGCGCGATGTTGAGGTCGCGCTGGGTGTTCTCGATGACCTTGGCCGCCTCGGCCACCTTGATCGACGGGGCCCGGTGGACGCCTGCCGCGATGATGCGGCCGTAGGCGCCGGCGACTCGCTCCAGGGTCTCCGCGTCCTGCCCGGACACGACCTTGGTGATGCGCTCCAGCGTGTGCTCCGTGTCGCCCGGGTTGATGCGCTCGGGTGAGTAGCCGAGGGTGAAGTCCGTTCTCGCGCGCAAGCCGGAGACCCGCTCCAGGACCGGAGCGCAGATCTCCTCGGTAACACCCGGATAGACCGTCGACTCGTACACGACGACGGCGCCGCGTGACAGAGCCCGGCCCACCGTCTCCGAAGCGCGGACCACGGGCGACAGGTCGGGCCGGTTGTCGGCGTCGACGGGGGTCGGCACGGCGACGACGAAGAACGTCCTGTCGCGGAGCTGCTCGGGATCGGACGTCATCCGCAGCGTCGTCTCGTGGAGGATCGATCCGTCGACCTCACCGGTGCGATCGTGACCTCCCCGAAGCTCCGCGACCTTTCGCTCGTTGATGTCGAATCCGACCGTGTCGGGGAAGTGGCGGGCGAACGCCAGGGCCACTGGAAGTCCAACGTAGCCGAGGCCGACGACGGCAACCTTCTCTTCCATTCCTTCTCCCGACCTGCTGGTTTGTGATGGGTCAGGCACCTGGGCGAAGCCCATGGCGCCTGGCATGACGTGGTTCCCGGGACCGAAGTGGAATTTAGTCCGCCTTCGAGGCCCTCGGCACCGGCTCACTGGGCGCCATCAACAGATTCGGTGAACGGGCGCACCGTGATGCACTCGTCGACCCAGCCCACGTGTTGCATCAGGCCCGCCCAGTAAGGTACGAAGACGGGGGCCGCGCACCGTACGCGGCCCCCGACCCGTGGCGTGAGGACGGCGAACCGCCCTCGCTGCTGACTAGGGGTTGACCTTGAAGGGGTACGGGGCGCTGAAGGCCGGGGCGAAGTCCGCGCCGCCCAGGTACCTGGCCTTGACCGTGTGGTTGCCCACCGGCAGGTTCCACGTGACCTTGAAGATGGCGTGATAGCTGGGATCGAGCGCCACCGGGACTCCCATGTTGGTGCCGTCGATGAGGAACTGGACCATGGCAGGCGTGAGCGAGCCGATGGGTGCCGGGTTCGCGAAGAGTGCGGTGAAGGTGATCGGCTTGATGCCGTAGCCGACGGGTGACGGCGGGTCGCTGATGACGATGCCGGTGGGGGTCGCCTTGTTGACGGTCTGGACGAACGCCGGGCTGGTGGACCCGGTGTAGTTGGGGTCGCCGGCGTAGACCGCTCGGATGTTGCGATGGCCGGCGAGCAGGGCGTTGGTGGTGAGGGTCGCCTGGGCGACGGCGTTGAGGGCGACCGGGCCGCCCACCGGGGCGCCGTCGACCTTCCACTGGACGAAGCCGGTCGGCGTGATGCCGGAGGAGAGGTTCTCCGGGTTGACGGTGGCGGTGAAGGTCACCGGACCGCCGTAGACCGACGGGTTGAGCCCGCTGGTCACCGCGGTGGTGGTGGCGAGGCGCTTCTTGACGATGTGGTTGATGGTCGCGCTGCTGCTGGGGGTGAAGTAGTCCGCCCCCAGGTAGTCGACCGAGACGGTGTGCGTGCCGATGGCAAGGGTCGTCGGGGCCCAGGTCGCCTTGCCGGCCGCGTCGAGCGGCACGGGCGCGCCGGCCGGCGCGCCGTCGAGGTTGAACTGGACATTGCCGGTCGGGGTGCCGGCGGACGAGGCCACGGGGGCCACGGTCGCGCTGAAGGTCACCGGGTGGCCGTACTGCGTCGGGTCGTAGTCCTGGGCGATGGTCGTGGTGGTCGCGCCGCCGAAGGCGCCACCGACCGCGCCCGTGCCGCCCACGATGGGCAGGCTGAAGCTGCTGTGAGCCAGGTCCAGGGTGAGCTGGGTGCCGGCCGCGGGGCGGATGGTGTGGGCGTTATCGGAGGACAAAATCATGACCCCGATGCGGCTGCCCGCGGGGATGGTCATGTCCTTGGGCTGCATGTCGAAGTGCAGGTCGTAGAACGTGCCGGGGACGATCGGGTCTTCGTGCGAGACCGAGTTGCGGTTGAGCGGATCCATCCAGCCATAGTCGAGGATGGTGCCGTTGCCGCCGGCCGCCGGGTAGTACATGAGGACCGCGGTCAGGTTGGCGCGTTCCTTGGAGAAGGCCATGCGCACGGTCACCCAGGGAGTGCCGCTGATGCGCAGGTTGGTCGCCGCGGGGGTGCTCCTGTAGAGCAGCCGGACGCCGGAACTCGCCGCATTCATCGAGGTCGAGACGGTGATGAAGGCGTTGTCGGTGAGGGTCTCCGTGCCGGAGGTGGGATCGGCTGTCTGAAGGGTGAGCCCGCCGATGGCCGGCGCTCCGGGCCGGAAGCTGAAGACCGCGGGCGAGGCGTTCGCATCCGGCCACTCGGGATACGCGGTTGGGTAGGTGGTGCTGCACTGGTAGATCAGCGCGCCGTTGGCGATGTTGATGCCCGAGAGCGGATCGACCACGGCAGCGCCACTGGCGTGCGCAATCGTGGTCGGTGCGGCGAGGACCACGGCGGTCCCGGTGACCATCGCACCGACGGCGTGGGCGATCGCGAGCGGTCCGGTCAGGGTGACGCCGCTGCCACTGATCTGCTCGCCGACGGCATGGGCATTGGCAAGCGCCGCCGTGACCACGACGCGCGGGTTGCTGCCGCTCGTCGAGGTCGAGGACACCACGCGGGTCTCCATCGTCGCGCCGGAGCCGATGGTGATGGTCGAGCCATTGGCGAAGCCGGTGGTGCTGACGACCTGGATGGTGGTGGCGCCGACGGCCGAAGCGATCCGGACCGTGCTGGCGCCGGATCCGCCGACGGTCGCAATGACGGCTGCCTCGGTGGCCGTGCCGGCATCAAGCCAGATCGTGTTGCCGGCGGCAAAGCCGCTGACGCTGGGGAGCTTGATGTTCGTGTCCCCGACGGCCGAAGCGAGGCCGAGGGTGGTGTTGCCGCCGGCGCCGAGGGAGGCGATGCTCCCGGATTCGGCATTCGAGCCCGTGTCGATCGTGAGCGTGTGCCCGACGGCCATGTTGGTGACGCTGCCGAGGCGCAGAAGGGTCGTGCCGGCCGGCAGGATGCCGACCACCGCCGCAGCCGACGGATGGGCGAAGGCCAGCGGTCCGGCCAGGGTGATGCCGGTGCCGGTGGCACCGGTGGTGCCGACAGCGCTGATGGTGGCGTTCTCGGCGCGGGCGCCCGCGTCGATCGAGACGGTCTGGCCGACGGCGAAGTTCGTGACGCTGCCGACCTTGACGTTGGTCGCGCCGACCAGGGTGGTGGTGACGGCCAGCACGCCCGGTGCGTGCGCAATGGTCAACGGCGCAGTGAGGGTGATGCCGGTCCCGGCGGCGCCTGCGGTCCCAACCGTCGCGATGATGGCGGTCTCGACGGCGGCACCGGAGTCGATGACGACCGTCTGGCCGGCGGCGAAGTTGCTGACGCTGCCGGTCTTGATGATCGAGTCACCAACGGCGGTGGCGAGCGCGAGACCGGAGTTGCCACCCGAGATGGTGGTGCTGGCGCCCGAGATCGTTGTCGCGAGGCCGCTCAGGGTGATGTGCGTCGCATCCGGCACGGCGGTGACGGTGCGGCTGGGCGAGACACCGCTGATGGCCGGCACGACGCCGGCGCTGAAGCTGCTGCTGGAGACGACGGCAACGTTGGTCACGTTGGTCTGGTCGCCGGCCGCCGTGGAACTGATCGGGCAGGCGAAGCTCTCGCGAACCACGTACAGCTTGGGCAGGCTCTCGACGCCGTTCTGGACGCCGTACAGGTAGCGCGTGAACCAGCGGTTGATCATCACGTCGGGCGGAGAGCCGCCGTGGCCGCCCTGGTGGAAGTAGAACTGGTGGGGGATGTTGTGGGCCTGCAGCGCCAGATCGAGGTCACTCGCGCCCTTGCTCATGACGTTCCAGTCCGTGTTGCCGTGCGCGAGCAGGACCGCGGCATGGAAGTTGCCGATGTTGTTGAGGTAGTTGCGGGCGTCGAACGTGGCGTTGTAGTCGCCGGTGACGCGATCCTCGTTGTCGGTCAGGTACTGGAGCTGCGGCTTGCAGATCTCGCGGTCGGGGCGCGAGTAGACCGCCTCGCCGTGGATCTCGAGGTCCTCGCCCTGGTAGCCGTCGGGGCCGTGCACGAGACCGTTGGTGCGGTAGTACTCGTACCAGCTGGAGATCGCGGAGATCGGGACGATCGCGTCAAGGCCGGCTACGCCGGTCGAGGCCACCGCGATCGGCAGGGTTCCGTTGTAGGACGTGCCCATCATGGCAATGTGGCCTGACGACCAGTCGGCGAGACACCACGGTCGTGGAGGTCAGGCTGGTGTACGCAGTTGCGCGCCCGGCCAGCCAGTCGACGACGGCCTTCGCCGCCTGGATCTCGAGCGGGCCACCCGCGATGGGGCAGCCCTGCGAGTACCCGGTGCCGGGCGACTCTGCGTGCGCCACGGCGAAGCCACGTGGCAGCCAGGTCGATTCGTAGATCGTGGTGATCTTCGGGCTGACGTAGCTGGCGGCCCAACCTGTGACCCACGGCTTGCTGGTCGGCGGGAAACCGAGCTCATGGTTGACCGGCCAGTCCATCTGGGCATCGGGGCCCAGACCGGCGTAGTAGGGGCTCTCCTCGAGGATGACCGGCACCTTGAGGTTATCGGTGACGGTCTCCCTCGGCAGCGTGAAGTCAACGTGGATCCGGTCGGGCTTACCGTCGAAGTCACCGTCCACGGACGACTCGACCCAGGCCTCGCCGCGAATCCAATCGGCGGTGTTCGACGAGAACACGTTCTGGGACAGCCCGTCGACGAACGTGGGAACTGCCCCCGTTGCATGAACGGGGCCGACGGCGACGACCGCCGCCGACATGGCCATGATGGCGGACACCGCCACCGCGAGCCGGCTGTGATGCGGCCGGATCCCGACCGTGGGTCTGGCCGTGCCGGGCCCCGGGCGCGCGTGGAACAAAGCTGACGGCATGTTGCCCTCCTCCCTCGACCCCTCGCCGGGCCCGTCACGATGCAGACGGGCGTTCGAATCTCGGGCGCCGGCGATGGACGACGTTGACTTTACACGGCCCGACGGGCGGAGAATCCGCATAAACGCACACGGAGCCCGAGTACGTTCGAGAGCGTCTCGACGGCGAACCAGGTGCGCGTCGCCGGATCGACGGTCGCGCGGCGAGCCGGAAGGCGTCAGCCGGCCGCGGCGAGCGCCCGCGATCGCGCCAGGATGTCGTCGAGCATCGGCGCCGTCAGCTTCCCCGTGAACGTGTTCTGCTGACTCGGGTGGAAGCAGCCGACCATTCGAAATGGGCCGATCTCGACATCGACCCCGTGCCCGAAGCGGGCGGGCCCGGCCGGGCGCTCGCCCAGCGCACCCAGTGCTCGCAGGGCACCATCCCACGCGAACGCGCCCAGCGCGACGATTACGCGGAGGCTGGACAGGGCGGCGATCTCTCGGGCGAGGTAGGGCAGGCAGGCGTCTCGCTCGGCGGGGGTGGGCCGGTTGCCCGGCGGAGCACAGCGGTTGACGGCCGCGATGTACGCGCCGTGCAGGCGAAGCCCGTCGACCGCGGAAACAGACGTCTCCCGGTCGGCGAACCCGGCTCGATGCAGTGCGGCGAAGAGGAAGTCACCGGAACGATCCCCGGTGAAGACCCGCCCGGTGCGGTTGCCGCCGTGCGCCGCCGGCGCCAGCCCCACCAGCAGCATCCGTGCATCCGGGTCGCCGAACCCGGGCACCGGCCGACCCCAGTAGGGCTCGGCGGCATACCTCGGGACCCGCTCGCGAGCGACCTGTTCGCGCCAGGCAACGAGTCGGGGACACCGCCCGCAGACGACGATCTCGGCGGTGATCTCCGCGAGGCGCTCGGTCGCGCGCACCCGGCCCTGCCCGTTCACCCGTGCCTCGAGCGGTTCAGGCGGCCGCGCCGTCCGCGGGCTCGAGCAGCTCGAGCGCGCCCCGCAGCGGGATCGGGACCCACGTCGGCCGGTTGTTGAGCTCGTAGACGATCTCGTAGAAGGCCTTCTGGATCAGCAGCGCGTCGAGGAAGGCCCCGAGGTCGTCGGCGCGAGCAGGAAGCACCGCGGAGCCCGCCATGGCCTCCAGGTACGTGCCGAGGAAGGTCGAGGCCACGGACTCGTACCACGTCCCGGCCCATGCCCGGAGGCGCGGCAGGTCCTCCGGCCGAGTGGCGCCGCCCGGCCCTCCGCCGAGCAGCGAGCCGTGGACGGCGTAGTGGAACGAGCGCAGCATCCCGGCGATGTCACGGAGCGCGGACTGCTTCAGTCGGCGCTCGGCGAGCGGACGCCCGGGCTCCCCCTCGAAGTCGATGATGATGAAGTCGCGCCCGTCCCACAGCACCTGGCCCGCATGGTAGTCGCCGTGGATCCTGATCCGCTGCCCCCCGACTCTCACCGTGAGCAGCCCGCGCAGCCGTTCGCCGACCGCGGGCGCGAGGCGCAGCGCCGCGTCGACGGTCGGGTGCATGTCGGCGGCCAGTGAGTCGCGGCGGCGGGCCAGGAGAGACAGCGCCTCGTTCACCCCGCCCCGAATGTCCAGGTACACCGACCGGAGGGATTGGGCGGTGAACGGCTCCGGCGCGAACGCGGGGTCCGACGACGCCGTGGCAAGAGCCCGGTGCAACTCGGCCGTCCTGGTTGCCAGTACTCGAATCGACGCCAGGTAGTCGCCGATCCACTCGACGACGTCGGGAGGCGTGGGCTCCCCGGCCAGCCGCAGCAGTCTGCGTACCGAGGGCGCCGGTGGGACCGGTATGCCGGGTCGGGCGAGGGCCCGACCAAGGGCGTCCTCGACGGCAGCGAGCGACCAGGCCCACGCGTCACCCCTGTTCGGCACGAACGACTGGAGGATCGCGACCGTGATCGGCTCGGCGGAAGCCGGGCGATACTCCAGCGAACCGGCGACGGCCGGGATGTGGGCGAAGTCGATCTCCGTGAGCAGGCTCCCGATCTCGACGTCGGGATTGATGCCGGGCTCCACGTGGCGGTACGCCTTCAGGATCAGTCGATCCCCGAGTACGAGCGACGTGTTGCTCTGCTCACCGCCGAGTGGCGCTGCCATCAGCTCGTCCCGAATCTCGCCGCGCACTCGCCGGTACGCCCGCGTCGGCACCGCGGCGAGACTGCCGGAAGCACCCGAGAGCGCTCGAGGGTCCTCGAACATGTCGAGGAGCGCGCCGCAGATCCTCGGGTCGGCGAAGGCGTCGTAGACGACACGGTCATCGAGGGCACCCCCGCCGGGGAGCCGGCAGATCACCGGGCCGAGGGAATCCCGACCGAGGCGCTCGGCCGTCAGGGCGTCGCCAACCGCGAGCGCGAGCGTGTAGCACTCGGGCTCGCCCTCCGCGAAGTCGACCTGCACGATCGCAAAGGTCGACTCCAGGCCCTCGTACTCGGGGAGCGCCACCGCGTCGACGATGCCGACGCCGCGAATCGTCCGGGCCTTGGCTCCGAACCAGCGCCGTGCGTGCAGCCAGCCGGGAAGTTCGCCCAGCACGAGGGGCAGCCATCGACTGATCGGCGGCCCGCCCGGGCGCCGGGACCGGCGTGCTCACCGGTACTCGAACTCGTGCTCGCTGCGCCGGCCCTGGCGGACGGCGAAGATGTGGGCCTGCTTCTGGCCGGGCCGCAGTTCGACGGGGTTGCGGGGCCCACCCCACAGGTACCGTTCGCCGTTCAGCTCGTCCGAGACTTCAAACGGCGTGGCGGGATCGAGGCCGAGGGCCTCGAGCGGAAGCTCGACGATCCCGCGCTGAACGTGCCGCGGATCCAGGTTCACCACGACCAGCACCAGGTCGTGGCCGTCGGGGCTGCGCCGCGTGAAGCAGATCAGCTGCTCGTTGTCCACCGGGTGGAAGCGCAGGCCCTCGGTGCGCTGCAGCGCGGGATGCGCACGGCGGATCCGGTTGACCGCCGTGATCAGCGGGCGCAGGCTGTCCGCCCGTTCCAGGTCCCACGTGCGCTGCTGGTATTTCTCCGAGTCCCGGTACTCCTCGGAACCCGGCTCGAGCGGTTGCGATTCCCCGAGTTCGAAGGCAGGGCCGTAGATCCCGTACGAGGAGGAGAGCGTCGCCGCCAGCACGAGCCGAGCTTCGAACATCGGCCGGCCGCCCACCTGGAGCATCTCGTGGAGGATGTCGGGCGTGTTCGGCCAGGCGTTCGGCCGGTAGAACTCGACCAGCGGCGGGTTCGCCAACTCGGTGAAGTACGAGGTCAGCTCGGCCTTCGTGTTACGCCACGTGAAATAGGTGTAGCTCTGCGTGAAGCCGAGCTTTGCCAGTCGTTGCATGACCCGGGGACGGGTGAACGCCTCGGCGAGGAACAGGACGTCCGGGCGGTCGTTCCGGAGACGGGCGATGATCCATTCCCAGAACGCGAACGGCTTTGTGTGCGGGTTGTCGACCCGGAAGATGGCCACGCCGTGATCGATCCAGAACCGGAAGACGCCCTCGAGCGCGTCCCACAGCCCGCGCCAGTCCTCCGATTCGAAGTCGAACGGGTAGATGTCCTGGTACTTCTTCGGCGGGTTCTCGGCGTATTGGACCGTTCCATCCGGGCGGTGGCGGAACCACTCGGGATGCTCCGTCACCCACGGGTGGTCGGGCGATGCCTGGAACGCGATGTCCAGCGCGATCTCCATGCCGGCATCCTGGGCCGCGGCAACCAGCGCCTCGAAATCCCCCATGGTGCCGAGCGCGGGATGGATGGCCGTGTGGCCGCCCTCGGGACCGCCGATCGCCCAGGGCACGCCCGGGGCATCCGGGCCGGCGCCGACCGTGTTGTTGGGGCCCTTGCGGTGGGCTCGACCGATGGGGTGGATGGGCGGCAGGTAGAGGACGTCGAAGCCCATGCCTGCGACGTACGGCAGGCGCGCGATGACGTCCCGGAACGTTCCGTGCCGCCCCGGGTCCGGCGAGGCGGAACGCGGGAACAACTCGTACCAGGACGAGAACCGGGCCCGTTCGCGTTCAACGGTCACGGTGAGGTCGGGTTCCCATGCCCCGGCTTCGTCGCGGTCCGGGTGGCGCCGGGCGAGGGCCGCCAGGCCGGGGTCGAGGGCGCGGGCGACGCGGGACGCCGGATCGGTGGGGGCGCCGAGCCCGGTGGCGGCCCGGAGTGCGGTGGCGCCGCGCGGTGCGGCGGTGGCGCGCGGTGCGGCGGTGGCGCGCAGATCGCCGGCCCGACGGGCGAGGTCTTCTGCGACGGCCCGGTCACCGGCCGAGGAGGCGCGCCGTGCGCGCAGCGTCCACGAGTTCGGCGCCGATGCGCAGGTCAACGGTGAGGTCCTGGCCGGCCTCGGCCCGGGCCAGCAGGTCGCGCTGCCAGGTCGCGATCCGGTCAATCCAGCCGATGACCGTGTAGCGGTAGCGGCCGAGCGACTCCGGGCGGAACGAGCCCCGCCAGCGGTCGTTCCCGCATGGCGCCATCGCGATCTCGCGCCAGCCCCCGGGCCCGCACCGCGTGGCGCGCGCCGTGGCCGCGCCGGCCGCCGATCCATCCTGACGCCAGCGCAGCCGAACATCCAGCTCGTCGTGGCCGTCGGCGAACACATCCGCCTCCACCACGACCTCATCCCCGACGATGCGCTTCACCGGGAAAGCGCCCGCCGTCCACCACCGGTGTCGGGCTCTCGACGACAACCCGCCGTCGGCCGTCGGGGCGGCCGTCGGCCACCGTCATTCGCTGTCGTCTCCAGCTGCGGACGCAGGCGCCGGCGGCTCCCCGCGATCAGGGGCCTTCGAGACACCGTCGGCCTCCCCGGCAGCGACCTCCTCCGAGCTCGCGCCGACGCGATAGCCGGCGGCCCGGATGGTATCCGACAGCCGCGCCGCGGCCTCGAAGGACTCGTCGTGGCCGACCACCGCATCTCGCCCTGCCAGCGTGGCGAGCAGGTCGTTGCACGCCTCGCGGTTCACGAACGCCGCGCCCCGAAACTCGTTCCATCCGGCGGCGGCCCTGGCGCCCGGCGCCTCGAACAGGTCGGCCACGCGCGGCTCGTCGCCGGCCGCGATCGCGGCAAGGGCACCGGGCTCGACCTCGATGAGCGCGCGCACCAGCTCGATCGTCCGCCACACGCCCGCGTCGTCCAAACCCAGCGCTCGAACGGCTGAGCCGAGCGCGCGGTCCACCTGCCAGCCCTCGAAGGCGCCGGCGGCGGCCCGAGCCTCCGTCGGAGCGAGCGAGATGACCGCGTCGGCGAAGGCCCAGCCCAGGACTCGCGCCCATCGCTCGCGCCGCGTGCCCAGCCACGCGTGCAGGGCCCGGTCCGCGGGCGGCGCGTCAACGTCCCCGGCAGCGCGGACGCGGCGGATCAGGCTGCTGAGCAGCGCAGCGAGTCTCGCGGCGGCCGCTTCGGCCCGCGCGGAGTCGACGCTCACCGGGAACCTTTGCCGCGATCTCCGCCATGCCGTCGCGAATGCGCGAATGCTCCGCCTCGAGAGCGGCGTTCGGCCGCCGAGTCGCTCGTTGCCAGCGCCGCTCCCGCGATCCGGCGCAGCGTCGCGTCCTCGAGGAACCGCGCGACGGCATCGACAAGCGGCTCCAGACGCTGGTCCGCGAGCGCGGCATGGAGGTCCGGCACTCCGTCCAGGCCGATCCGCCACGCCAGTCGCGCCCACTCCCGCTCGGGGCCGTCCACGACCTCCTCGAAGGACGAGGAAGACATGGCCTGGTAGGCGCGCAGCGCCAGCTCAGGCCCGCGGGCGTGCAGGTCATGCCCGTTGCGCAGGAACTCCAGGCCCCGAGCGGGAGTCGCGAAGGATCAGCCAGTGGTTCCGTCGTCGGCGACACCGAGCGCTCGGCCCGCAGCCCGGGCACGAAGCCACGCGTCTCGCCGTACCGGTTGTGGTACACGATCAGCGAACGCGCCTCGCCCGCAGCCGTTGGAGTAGGCGAAGACGTCTGGTTCGGCTCGCCGTCGGTCTCGGAAGTCGTAGAGCCGGAAGTCGTCGCGCCTCGGCGAACCGCCAGCGCTGCCGGAGCAGCGGGAAAGATCTCGCGCTCGTGGCGCGCGACCAGCCGCGTTGGGCGTCTCGTCGAGCGTCGCGCGGCGGAACTCCATGCCGTACTTCTCGCGCGAAGCCCTCGATCTGCCCGTGGCCGAACATCGGCAGACCGGGCAGCGTCGCCAGCATCGTTGCCACGCCGAAGTACTTGTCGCCGTCGCCGAACTGCTCGATGGCCGTGCGCTCGTCGGGGTTGTTCATGAAGTTGACGTAGCGCTTGAGGATCTCCGGGTCGAAGTCGATCGTCTCGCGGATGACCGCGCGGTACTCGGCGTTCTTCTCGTCGCGCAGCATGTGCATGAACGCGCTGTTGTAGACGCGGTGCATGCCGAGCGTGCGGACGAAGTAGCCCTCCAGCATCCAGAACGCCTCGGCGAGCAGCAGCGTGTCGGGCGCCTCGCGCGGCGACGCGGTCGACCACCTCGCGCCAGAACTCGTTCGGCATCGCGGCGTCGAACTGCTCCTGGGTCATCGCCGTACTCGGCGCGCGACGGGATGGCGTCGCCGTGCCCGGGCAGCGGGAACCAGAGCCGCTGGACGTGCTTGCGTGCCAGCGTCATGGCGGCGTCGAAGCGGATGATCGGGAAGCGCCGCGCAACGGCCAGGATGGTCTGGATGACCGCCTCGCGGACCTCGGCCTTCAGGTAGTCGAGCTGGGCCGTGTCGTTCCACGGGAACGACGTGCCGTCGTTGCCGTGGTAGATGAAGCGCTCCTGCCCGCTCCAGCGGTCCACGCCGCTTGAAGACCACGGCCGCGTCGGAGCTGTCGTAGTAGTGGTCCTCGATGTAGATGCCGACGCGCTCGTCCGACGAGAGGTTCGGGCCGTTGAACGAGTAGACGGGATACGGCGGCTCCGAGCGCTGGACGAACCAGTCGGGGTGCTCGATGACCCAGCGGGAGTCGATGCCCATGTGGTTCGGCACCATGTCGCTGGCGAGCCGGATGCCGCGCGCCCACGCCCGATCGCGGAGGTTGGCATAGGCGCGCCTCGCCGCCGAGATCCTCGGCGATGCGATAGTCGAGGAGCGAGTAGGCGGATGCGACCGCCTCGGTGTTGCCGCGCAGCTGCTTGATCCGCTGCGACGCGCGGCTGCGCTCCCACAGGCCGATCAGCCAGAGGCCGGTGATGCCCCTGGTCGCGCAGCGGTCGAGCTCCTCGTCGGGGATCGCGTCCAGCGTCCAGATCGGCCTGCGGTACCGGCGCGACAGCTGGTCGAGCCAGACGTAGGTGCTCTTGGCGAGGAGCACGACGTTCGGCATCCAGTCGCGGTCCGGGCTGAACCGTTGCGTACTCGTAGATCGCGCGAAGCCATGGAGCGCGGCTGCATCTGCGGCGACCGCCGCCCGCGCCGTGCGCCTCCCAGGCCGGCGCGCCGCAAGTTCCTCCTCCGCGAGCACGTCGAGCGAGATCGTCAGCCGCCCGCGGAGATCGTCGCCGACGATGTCCCCCCACTCGTCGAGGATCCAGCGCAGCTGCGCGCGCAGCGAGCGCGGTGCAACCCGGCCGGGTGTCAGCAGCCGCTCCACGAGGTCCTCGCCGCGGGGGTGGGCGGCGGCGCGGCGGGCGGAGGCGCGACGCCACGCCTCGACGATCGTGTCGTAGTCGGTGGCACCGGCGATCCGAGCGTCGTCGAACAGTTCCACGTAGATCATGAAGGCGGCGTTCTGGTTCGCCACCCAGAGGAGCAGCAACTCCTCCAGGTCCACCTCTCGGTTCGGGATTCCGTCGGTGGTGCCCTCGAGGTGGTCGCGGCCCGCGATGGAGCCGCCATACACGTCCGGTGACGGGAATCCGTCCTCGACCGCAGCAAGGGTGGCGTCAACTCGGTCGGACCCGAGCTCGGCATCGAGCAGACGGAGCACCTCGTTGAGCGGCCGGTCCCCCATGCGCGCCGCGGACCGGGAAATGGCGCGGTGCTGGATCTCGTGGATGAGCCCCATGGCGTCGATATCGCCGGCGTTGACCGGCCGGTCGGGCCGCGCCCCGCCGGCTGCCACCATCCGCTGGGCAAAGCGCCGGGCCGCGGCGGGCGAGATGAACACGGCGTCACCGCGCGACGAGAACAGCGCCTCGTCGAATCCGTACTGGTCCCGCGCGCCGCGGGAGACGCGAAAGTCCATGGCCCATCACGATACCAGTGCAGGCGCGCCCCCGGATCCGTTCCATGGCTGAGCAGCGCATCGGGAGCGCTCGCCTTGCATCGCCGAAAGGAGACATCGATGGCCGCCACCACCCCCGGAGCATCACGGCTCGCCTCTGTCAACGGCATCGAGGTCGCCTACCAGGTCTACGGGCGCGGGAGGCCGCTCGTGCTGCTGCACGGGGGCTTCGGCTCATGGGAGATGTTCGGATCGAACCTGGCCGCCCTGTCCGCCGGTCGCCAGGTCATCGGCGTCGACCTCCAGTCCCACGGGCGGACGCCCGCGGTCGACCGGCCCATGCGCTTCGAGACGATGGCCGACGACATCGCGGCGCTGCTTGCCGAGCTCGGCCACGAGCAGGCAGACATCATGGGTTTCTCGCTCGGCGGCGGCGTGGCATTGCGGACGGCGATCCAGCATCCGGCCTCGGTCCGCAGGCTCGTCGTCGTCTCGGCCGCCTTCAGGCGCACCGGCTGGCATCCCGAGATGGTCGTTGGCTTCGACCAGATGGGCCCGGCGATCGCGGAGCCGTTCAAGCAGACCCCGATGTACCAGGCGTACCGGGAGATCGCGCCGCGGGTCGAGGACTGGCCGATCCTGGTGACCCAGCTCACGACGATGCTGAAGTTCGACTATGACTGGACCGACGAAGTGCGCGCCCTGACGATGCCCGTGCTGATCGTTGCCGGCGACGCGGACGGCATTCCGCCCCGCCACGCGGTCGAGTTCTTCGAGCTGTTGGGCGGCGGGAAGCGTGACGCGGTCTGGGACCGCTCCGGGATGACCAGGCACGGCCTCGCGATTCTGCCCCGGGTGACCCACTACGACATCCACGTCGCCCCGGTCCTCGCAACGGCCGTCGCGGCGTTCCTCGACGAGGCGTAGCCTCGGCGCGCCGCGACGTTCGTGGTGAGCGGGAGGCAGGCGGTTGCTGGGGGCGGGTGCCGCATCCGACCGGACAACAGACGTGGCGGCTCCGGCGACGTTACCGGTCGGTTTGCGGAAAGAGTGAACGGCGAGGGCGGCGAGCGGGATTGCGCGGGTGTTCAACGACCGCATGTCCGGCAGAAATCGGGTTCTTTCCGCAAGACAGCCGGCTATCCGGGGCCGTTTGACTGCCCGACCAGTTGGTAAGGCGGTCTGGGGCGGCTGCGTTTCACTCTTTCCGCAGAACCCCGGAGTAGCGGCCGACCATACTGCCTGGGGGGCGGGTGGCGCGCGGGGCCTGTCTATGGCTTCGACCATAGAGCCGCTCAGACTTCCGCGAGCCAGACCGCTGGTGCGGGCGCCGCCATCGCCCCCGGTCTGTCAACCGGCGACGTTCAGCCGGTCCTCCAGTTCCCACGCATGGTCGAGGACATGCCAGCACTCGCGGCGTACCGCGTACGGGCCGGGGTGGCGTTCGTGGATGAACGGCAGGCCCGGTCGCAGGTTGCGCACGGCACCGCGGAAGATGCCTCGCATGTCCGACTCGACCTGGTCGAACCTCCCGGGGTCGAGCTTCGGCAGCGGCTTCACCAGCCAGGAAAGGTACGCCCGCTGCGCGCCCAGGATGTGGTCGCGGATCGCCGCCGGCGCCCGGCCCACCTCGGGTTTGACCGGCCTCATTGCCTCGGGAGTCGCCGCCAGGGCGGCATCGAAGGCGTCCCAGCAGGCATCGAGGAACGCCGCCAGCCGCTCTGGTTCGCCATCTTCCAGCGGCCGGCGATCGAACGACATCACCTTGCCCGGCGCGCCGAAGTCGGTCGTCACGTCGCCATCCACGCGCTCCAGGACCGTGAATGGCGGGACCGCGGCGCCGAGCGGATCGGCCAGCGGGCCGACGGCTTGCCGGTATCGATCCTGGTAGGCGGTCAGGCGCTCCAGGGCGCGCGGTTCATCGCGCGCCGCGCGACACCAGCCGGGCCAGCCGATGGCCTGCGCGAAGACGCGCCGCCGAGGTCCGAGCTCCACGCCGACGGCGACGGCCGCCAGCGCCGAGTAGGTGGTGAGCGGCGAGCCGGCGGTCAGCGGCGGCTCAGCAGGATCTGACACCGGATGGCTCCATCGGCGTGAATCGTGTCATGAGCGTTCCTCCGCGGACGCCGGCGTGGTCGCGGCCTCCTCGACTGTCGCCCCGAGTCCACGGGCGAGTTCGATGACGCGAGCGTGAACGTCCAGAAGCGACGACAGGATACCTGGCTCGTGATGGGCGTATGCCCGATCGGCCCCGCCCGACTCGGCGCGACCGGCCGGTCCTCCCGCCGCGATGGACGCCAGCGCGGCCGCTGACTCCCCTGGCCCAAGGAGGTCGACCAGCGAGGCGTCCAGCGTTCCGCCGGAGCCGTTGAGCACCCCGATGAGCGACCGAAGACCATCGCGAATCCGCTGTGCCAGCGCCACGAGCAGCGCATCGCCGCGGTTCCAGGTCGGCTCGTCGGTTGCCGATGCCGACTGCCCGAGGCGAGTCACGGCCGCGGCGAGCGCCCCGAGACGCGTGCCCTGCTCGGTGAGCGGGCTCCGGCCCCCGACGATCGGGTTGGTCTCGAACGCCATGTTCTCGAGTGTCCGCTCGACCTGTCGCCACGCGCCGTCAACACGCACGCCGGCGGCTGCCGAGGCGGCCTGAGGGCCCGGGGCCCCAGGCTGCATCCAGGTGCCCACCGCATCGCCAACTGCGGACAGGAACCCGACCACCGCCCCTCGATAGCGACCCGTCAACCGCGATGGCAGGACGGTCACCACGACCACGGCCGCCACCAGCGCTCCGAGCAGGGTTGAGAAGGGTCGCTGGACCAGCAGGTCGACGGGGTTCGCACCCAGCTGTGCGTAGACGACGACGAACCCCAGGTTCAACCAGAACACCATCATGGCGTAGGAGATCGGGGCAACGTAGATCGTCAGGAACAGGGCTGCCGTGGCGACCAGGACGACGATCTCGGCATTGTCGGGGAGGACGATGGCAAGGCCCACCCCGATCGCGACGCCGGCGACAGTGCCCAGCACGCGCAGCAGCATGCGACGCAGCGACTCACCCACTGACCCGGCAATCACCACGAACGCCGTCCAGAACACCCAGTTGGCGTGATCCACGCCGGACAGCCGCCCGACCAGCATCGCAGCGGCGACGGCGATGACCGCCTGGACCCCGAGGCCGGTCGTCGGGTGGATCCGGAATCGGCCGATGGTCCGCAGTGGCGGAGTGGGCGTTCCCGGGCGCGTCGACGCCCCGGGCTGCGTGTTGACCGGGGCCGCGGTGCCGGCCGGCCCCGGCTCCTCGCCCGCCCCGGCATCCAGGAGCGCGCGTGCCCGGCCGACGGACTGCGCCACCTGTCGCAGGCCACCCGCCATCCGGATTGCCGCCGGCACCCATTCCGGCGGGCGAGTGGCGGCCACGGTCACACCGCGATCGATCGCGCCCTGGGCGAGCATGCGCACCTGATCCCGAAGATTCGCCGCCTCCTGTTGCAGGACCGCAAACGCGGCGGCTGCCGCCGGGTCTCGCAGGGTGGCGGAAAGGGTATCCAGTACCCGCAGCAGCGCCGCCCCGAGGTCAGCGGGGATGGCAGCCAGCGCAGCCGGCTGCGTACAGGCATCCGCGATCTGCCCGAGGCCCAGCTCCGCGTCGTACAGCGTGACGTTGAGCTTGCGCACCCGCTCGTGGGTCCAACCGCGGGGCGCCAGGACTCCGGGGAACTGGCTCTCGATGACCTCACGGCTGAGCCGGACCTGTCGGCGACGGCGCCTGAGCTCTGGCTCGAGCGCGGCGAGGCCCGCCGGGTCCGACGCCCGACGGACGATTCCGGCGCAGGTCGCGACCAGGTCCCCGCTGCGCCGCGAGAAGGCGCGTCCGGCGGACGCGATCGACCGTCTCGGATCGTACGGCAGCAGGACCAGCTGCCAGGCGGCAAGCCACGCGACGCCGATCGCCGATGCTGCGACGAACCAGGGGAGGTCATCGGTCGTGACCCCATTCGCTCCGGCGAAATACAGGCCCATCGTGGCCACGAGCGCCAACTCCCCGGCCCGCAGGCCGCGCCGGCGCACCGCGAACGTCAGGAACACGAAGACCAGCAGCATCGCAGGAACGAGCAGATCGAGGCCGGCGATCAGGGCGGCGAGCGTCGCCACCGCGGCGAACACCAGCGCGCTGCAGAGGAAGGTCACCGCCCGATCGGTCCTTCGCGGATCGGCGACCACGAGCGCGCACACGAAGCACGCGGTCACCCCGAACAGCGACACCTGCGGCATCAGGTGTCCCGCGACGGCACCGATCAGGAGTCGAAGCGTGAGCCAGGTGCTGACCGCGGCGAGCGTCGCCTGGGCGCCACGCTCCCGGCGCACCGCACCCGGGTCGGCCGCCTCGAGCCAGGTCCCGAGCGCCGAGGGAACGAAACGCTCGGTCATCGCCGGGCTAGTCGCCGGCCGCCCGGCTCAACCAACCACGCCGCCGATCAGCGACCGCAGCTGCCCTCGGTGAGCCGCCGTCCGGTATTCGTGAAGGGGGCTGGAGTCGAGCCGCGCATCCGCGTCGACCCTGCCGTGTCGGCGCACGTAGACAGCCGGATGAATATCGCCCGTCTCGTCCGTCTCCACCGTGATCGCCACACCGTCGGGGCCGCCCGTGTCGACAAAGTCGGCGAGCGACACGATCCCCTCGTCTCGGACCGTTCCGTCGGCATCGCGCCACAACGCTCGCGCGAGATACGACTTCTGGTTCCACAGCTCCGGCGCGACCGTTGCCTCCGCCAACAGGTAGTCGACGACCTCCTCGCCTGGAACGGCCGGCCGCTCGCGCTGCACCCCGAATCTTCGTCTCGGCCACGTGCTGCACCATCAGCCGCGTGTTGTACCGGGCACCGTGCACGGCGCCCGAGTTCGCCGGGATCCCGAACTTCTTGAGCCCGGCCACGCCCTGGCCGATCGTGCCCGCGAAGAAGATCCCCGGGACCGTGGCGCTTTCGTAGTGAGTTCGTCATCGTCGGCAGCCGGCTCTGGCCGAAGACGTTGACACCGAGGTCCGGCAGGTCCATCAGCGGGCACTGGAACCCGGTGGCGGCAATGACCTCGTCGACGTGCGCGGCGAACGGTTCGCTGTTGTCGGAGCGCCGCGTGTGGACCGTGAACCCGTCGCCGTCCCGCTCGACCCGCTCGATCGATGCGTTCAGGATGAAGCAGCCGCCGCCCAGGTTCGAGTCCTCCCACGGCTGCACGTAGCGCGCACGCACGCCGGCCAGCGAGTGGGCGTTGACGGAGAGCGTCGCCGGCCGCGGCGAGGCGAGGATGATGCGGCTCGCCCACTGCAGCAGCCCGCTGGCCAGCTCGAACCCGGAGTTCTGCTTCCCGACGATGAAGAGCCGCTTGCCGCGGTACGTCTCCGCGTCCCGCGTATGGATGTAGTGCGACACGTACTCGAAACCCGGCGACGATGGCATCCACGGTTCGGCCACCCCGACCGCGAAGATCGCAACGTCGCAGCGGTAGTCCCCGTCGCTCGTACGCAGGACGAAGCGGTCGCCGTCGCGGCCGGTCGATTCCCAGCGCGTCTCGTACCGCACCGCGACGCCGGCTCGTTCGGCGAAGGTCCGGATCCCCGCCTCCATCTCGGGGCGCGACGGGAACTCGGACGTCCCGTCCATGAGCTCGGGCATGATCGCCCGGTTCTCCGGCTCGATCGACAGCAGGCTGTTGAAGTCGTACCACTCGTATTCCCTGGTCCCCCTGGGAAACGGTGCGTTCGGCTTCGTCCAGGACAGGAGGCGCTGGAAGAACGGGAAACGGCGAAACATGCCGCCCGGTGTCGGGTCGGCGGAGATCACCGCGTGCCGGATGCCCAGCCGGGACAGGAAGTAGGCGGCCTGGATGCCACCGGGACCGCTGCCGACGACGACCACGGGGTAGTCGCCGGGCGGGAACGGGCGCTCGGTCGGTCTGGCCCATCTGCTGCTCCATCGGAATGTCAGCTGCGCCAGCGGTTGGCGTTGCGGAGCCGCCGCGCCACCGTCTGCAGCATGCGGTACATGACGGTCGGGTGCTCTTCCAGGAACCCCCTGAGGCCGGGGCCGGCAAGGTGCAGCACCTGGAGCGGGCCGAGCGACACGACGTCCGCGACGGGCGGCTCCCCCAGCAGCATCGACATCTCGCCGAAGAAGTCGCCCTTGCCCAGGCGCGCCCGATCCTCCCCGTCGATCCGTACGGCCACCTCTCCCGACAGGATCACGTAGAAGCCGTTGCCCTGGAAGCCCTGGCGGAGAATGCGCTGGCCACCGGCGAACGACTCTTCGCTGAACGTGTGAGCCACGGCCTCCAGCTGGGGACGGCCCAGGTCCGCGAAGAGCGACAGCCCGGCCAGCGCGTCAACGACCTCGTCCTGGTTCACGGGGATCCTCCGATGCTAGTGGCGATGCAGCTCTTCGACGGCACGGAGCCGCGCGGCCAGGCCGCGCAGCAGGTTCAGCGCCAGGTGAGGATCGCGCTCCAACTCGGCGATCAGGTCCCACGAGGCGAGCGCCAGGCAGGTGGTCGGCGTATCCGCGATGACGGTCGCCATCCGCGGGAGCTGGTCGATCACCGACAGCTCCCCGAAGAAGTCGCCCGGACCGAGGAGCGCCAGCACCTCGCCCCCCCTGACGGCACGGGCGACGCCGGCGATGATGATGCAGAGACCGTTCCCGATCTGGCCCTGCAGGACGATGTGGTGGCCCGCGGGGAACTCGATCTCCCCGGTCCGATCGGCAATGCGGGCCAGGGCGTCGGGCGGGCACCCGGCGAACAACTCGACGCGCGCGAGCCACGCGCGTTTCTCATCGGTGCCGAGGGCCATGCGCTGCTTGACTCCGATCCGGTTGCGGCGGCTCACACCTTAGCAATGTCCGGGGTGCTATGCGAGCGTGTTCCCCGGACGGAAGGCCGGTGCGCGTCGTTCAATCCCCGGTGTGCCCGGAGGCGCGGATCTCGAAGCTTCGGAAGTGGCCTGCCGCGGGCCCCCGCCGTTCCTCGACGTCGGACACCTCCGCGCCGGGTGGGCCGCGCCGAACGACGTCGAGGAAGCTGTCGAGCACGACGTCCGGGCCCTCGGCGACGATCCTGACCGAGCCGTCCGGCTGGTTCGCCACCCAGCCGACGAGGTCCAGCCGGGCCGCGGCGCGCGAAACGAACCAGCGGTAGCCGACCCCCTGGACCCAACCACGAACGGTCAGGTCCTGCCGTCGATCCTCGGCGCGGTGCCCCCGGCTGCTCGTCACGCTGCTCGCACCGCCGGCGGCCAGGCGAGCAGGAGCACATCGAGCGCCAGTTCCGGGTTGGCGTATGACTCGATGGCCGCACCGAGCGCGTCCAGCCGCTGCAGGAACCAGACCAGGTCGGCCCGATCGACGGAGCGCCCGGCCGCCTCGATCTCCTCGAGGAGGTCGAGCGCGTGGATCTCTCCGCGGCCACCGGCGGTGGCCACCGCCAGGTCCCGGCCGAGTTCCCGCCAGGCGGCGATGACCCGCAGGACCGCTCGCCGCCGCTCGGCCGGTTGCGGGCGCTTCGGGGCACTCGACGCGGTCCCGGCTCGTGCCGGCCGTTTCCGGGGGCCGCCACGGCCGGCAGTCGTGGAGGGCGGCGTTTCCGCGGTTTCGCCGCCGGGTGCGGGTCCGGCGGCCTCGCTGCGCGCGTCGGCGCCTCCGCCGTCGGCGCGGAGGATCTCATCCAGGGCGCCCCCGGCCGCCAGGAGGTCGGCCGCGGCGGCGAACCGGCCGCGACGATCCGCAGCCAGGAGATCCAGCAGCTGTCGATCGAGCTGTTGCCGGATGAGAGCGGCATCCGGCCGCCCGGCGAGCGAGAACGCGACTCCGGGACGTCCGCCTGCAGCCGCCGCGAATGCGCGGGCCCGCGACGGCTCTGCGAGCCCGCGCTCGACCAGCAGGTCCGCGATCACTGGGGTGGCGACGGGGCCGAACCTGAGACGCGCCGCCCGGCTCACGACCGTGGGGAGCAACGTCGCGGCATCGTCGGCGGCCAGCACGATGCATGCCGCGCCGACCGGCTCCTCAAGGACCTTCAGCAGGGCGTTCTGCGCGTCGGGGTTCATCCGGTGCGCATCCTCGATGACCGCGACGCGCAGTCGGCCCTCCATCGGCATCAGCGCGAGGGCCGACGTGAGCTCGTGTACCTGTGAGAGGCGGATCTGCTCCCCGGCACCCTCCGGCGCGACCCGGTGGAGGTCCGGGTGATTCCCGTGAGCCACCCTCCGGCAGGCCGCGCAGGCTCGGCACGGCCGGCGAGCGGGGTCAGTGTCGTCGCACAGCAGGCCGGCGGCGAGGTCCAGCGCGAGCGTCGTCTTGCCGACCGCCGTCGGGACCGACGAGCAGCAGCGCGTGCGGTGGGCGTTCGCGCTCGATCGCCCGGAGGACGGCAGCGGCCGCCGACGGATGTCCTCGCGTCAGCAGCCGCTCCATCTCGATGTCAGCGACGAGTCGGATCAGGCCTCGCCGCCGTCTCCCGGCGTGGAGCCGTCGGGCGAGGCGGCGGCCCCGGTATCGGCGGCGGCGGAACGGGCCGTCCGGCGCCGAGTCCTGGGTGCGGGAGGCGTGTCGGCCGTGCCGGCAGATTCCGAAGAACCGTCGGGAAGGTCGGATGCAGCCACTCGTCGCACCGTCGTTCGGCGGCGCCGGGGGGCGGCCGACGCGGCCTCCTCCGGGGTTGCGCCGACCGTCTCCGGTTCTGCGCCGGTTGCAGTCGGCGGAGGCGTTGCGGTCGGTCGACGACCACCCCGCCGCGGGGTCTTCGCCGGGGTCACCTCGGTCGCGCCGCTCTCGGCCTGGACTTCCGCCGGCGCATCGGGCGGTGCATCCACGACAGCCGGCGATTCAACGACGGCCTTCCCGCGACCCCTGGTCGCAGTCCGGCGCCGCGAGGCCGGCGGCCCCGCAACCAGCTCAGCGGCAGGTGCGGCTTCCGTCGGTTCGACGGGGGTTTCCGTCACGGTCACCGGAGACTCGGCCTCGCCGTCCGGGCGGGCCTCGCCGACCGCTTCGGCTGCGGGCGTCGGGTGCCGACGACTACGTGTGCCACGTCCCCGGCCGGCCGCCGGAGGAGTGGCAACCGTCTCGACCGGCATGTCCGGGCTCGGCTGGACATCGGCCGCGGCCTCCTCGAGGCCGTCCTCGGCCTCGCCGGCAACCGGCGACGATGATGCCTTGACCGGTGATGCGGCCGACTCCGACTGGCGAGACCCGGCCCCTGCCTTCGCGGCCTGCCTGCGGGCAAGTTCGGCCTTCAGGAGTTCCTGGACCTCGGGGGGAACCTCGCTCCAGGGCTGGGACTGAGCGGAGGAGCGTTCTTCGCGTGGCTGCTCGACCGGTGCAGGCCGGCTCTGCCGTTGCTGTGGCGCCGGTTGTGGACGGGGTCCTCTGCCGGCAGGTCCGCGCCCACGGTCCTGAACCCGGTTCGGGTCGCGGTTCGGGCCGCCGCCGTACGCGCCGGCGCCGCCGCCGAATGCACTGGTCCCCGACCGACCGTACCGCTCGCGGTCGACGGCCGATTGGTAACCAGCTCGGGCGCCGCCCGGTCGGCCGCGCTGCAACCGGTTACCGCCGCGCGCACGCTGGCGCCGCTCGGCCAGCAGGTACTCGGGGATCTCCGGCTCGTCCTCGTATTCCTCCTCGTCGGTGCCAATCGGTGCCGCCGACGCGACCTGCGGTGCCGCCGGCACGCCCATCTGGCTGTCCCAGACCGATCCGAAGGTTGAGTGCTGGGGCAGCGGCGCGATCTCCTCTTCGAGGTATTCCTCGTCCTCGATCGGAGCCTCGCCGACGGGCTGGGCTTCTGTCTCCGCTCGACCGCGACCTCGGCCGCGCCCGCCGCGGCGCCGTCGCCGGCGACGCCCTTCGCCCTCGTCAAGCGCCTCCGCCTCGGAGCCCGCCGGCACGGTCAACTCCTCGCCGGGACTCTCGCCGGGAATCTCCTCGGCTTCTGCGGCCTCGGACGGTTCATCTCCGACGGCGCGGGACAGCTTCTCGCCGGGCAGCACGATCAGGTTGCCGGGCATCCCGGCGACCGGTGCGGCCACCGCGGCCGCTGCGGGCGGCACCTGCGTCATGCGCTCCTCGCGCTCTCCGCGTCGCCCTCGGCGGCGGCGGGTGAGGCCCTCGGTTTCCTTCTCGGGGACTTCCGTCATCGACAGGTCGCCTTCGGCAGCGATGCGCCGGCCGCTGCGGGCGCCCTTCTCCACGCGCGCGATCTGCGTGATGTCGGTGAAGACGTCCGCGACGTCGATGAGGTCCGAGCTGGTATTGCCCCTGAAGCTGATCACTTCGCAGCGAACGCCCAGTTGCTGGACGGCACGGATGGCCGGTGCGAAGTCGCCGTCCCCGGAGACCACGACGGCGATGTCGATGTGCTGCGCGATGCGCATCATGTCGACGACCAGCTCGATGTCGAGGTTCGCCTTGATCCGGCCGTCGCCGTACTTGCGGATGTCCTTGCTCACGACCTTGTAGCCGGAACGGCCGAGGAAGGAGTGGAACTGCCGCTGGTTCTCGTTGTCCGGGTCGAGCCCGGTATAGGCGTAGGCGCGCACGAAATCGCGCCCTGCGGTCGCCGACTTCAGTAGCGTGACGTAATCGATGTCCACGCCGGCCGCCTTGGCCGCGTAGAAGATGTTCGCCACGTCCACGAAGACGGCCACGTTCTTGCTCACGAAAGACTCCTGTGCAATGCCGGACCCGCGTCCCGGCGGGTCCGATTCGATGGCGCCCTCGGGCGCCCTGATTGCGCGCGTGCAGATCCGGCCTCCCCGAACCGGATGGCGCGCGGCCCCGCTACGGTCGCAGCGCACCGGCTGTGACCTCGAGGGCCAGGCGGGGCTTCGCTTCCCGGAAGCCCCAGCCGAGCCAGGGTTGTGTGGTCCCGGCCTCACCTTCGACTTCGATCTTGACGCATCCCTTGTTGTGGGCCGAACGGACGATCTGCCCGAGGAGGGCGCCGGCGATCGTCGAATCCGTCGACTCGGGATCGACGGCCAGCAGATCGAGCGTGCCGACCATTCCTCCGTGTCGCACGGACGGCCGAAGTGCCAGCAGCGCCGCGCCCACGACCCGGCGACCATGGCACGCGACGACGACGGTCGCGTGGGGCAGGTAGACGAGTTGCCGCAGCAGGTCGTCGGCCGATCCCGAGACGGGATCATCCAGCTGATGGACGCGCTCCAACAGCGTGGTGATCCCGTCGACATCCGTCACTCGTGCGTTGCGGACCTGGAGTTCCACGAAGTGGAATATCCCCAATTGCGGGCTTGTGCGGCGCTCGGTTTGAGCGTGCCGGCATCTCTGTGCGCGACCCAAGGTTCCCGGTGCGACCTGCGTCCGCAACCGCCTCGGTGCCGGCTGACCGGCATCGGGGCCCTCGAAACAGCCACATCGGACGATCTGCGGTGCCGGGAGTCCTGCACCGATTGACTGCCGGGGCGCGCAAGGCACCTTGCATTCGAGACGCGCTGGCCTATGATACGGCATCGCGTCGGCGGCGACGTAGACGCGCGGAGAGAGCTTGGCACGTCCGGAACACCATCACAACGGGGAAGATGGGTCGCCTGCCGTCGACCCGGTGGTCGTCACCCGAGGGTGACGCCGCCCCCGATACTTCGCCGACCGAGGAGAGCAGTCGGCCAGTCCGAGCACGGGCGGTCCAGGCCCCGCGGCGCGAGCCGTCAGCAACGCAACCAGCTTGGAGGAGATGCAGAGCATCATGAAGCTCAAGGGCCTCGGCGCACTCGGCGTCGCGACGCTTCTTTTCGTCACCGCATGTAGCGGAAGCTCCACACCTGCGCCCGCGACTTCGGCCGCTGGCACTCCCGCCGCGGGCACTCCTGCAGCGGCCGGCAGTCCTGCCGCGGGCACCACCGCCATCGAGGTCGGCATCGAACTGCCGATGACCGGCGGCGAGGCACCGAACGGCGTGCCGACGGCCAACGGCGTCGCACTGGCGCTGTCACAGCTGTCGGTTCCCGGTTACACCATCACGATCAACCAGCAGGACGACGCCGTCGCCGGGAAGCACGACCCGACGCAGGGCGCCAAGAATATGCAGACCCTGGCGAACGATCCCAAGGTGCTGTTCGTGGTCGGCCCGTACAACTCCAACGTGGCACAGGCAGAGATCCCGGTGAGCAACGCCGAGGGCCTTACCCAGTGCAGCCCGGCCAACACGAACCCCGGCCTGACCAAGGCCTGGCCCGGCATGGACCCGCTGTCCCTGCGCCCGACCAACCCCACCAAGATCGCGTACTTCCGCACCGCGACGACGGACGATCTGCAGGGCGCCGCAGGCGCCGACATCGCGTTCAACACGGTCAAGGCGAAGACCGCCGTCGTGTACAACGACACGCAGACCTACGGCAAGGGTCTCGCCGGTGTCTTCGCGGACGACTTCACCAAGCTGGGCGGCCAGGTCCTCAAGACCGAAGGCATCCCGGATACGACAACGGACTTCACGAGCTTCGTGACGGCGCTCCAGGGCCTGAACCCGCAGTACGTCTTCTACGGCGGCGTGACCACGTCGGGCATCGGCATCTTCCGCAAGCAGATGGCGGGCCTTGGCCTCCAGACCATCCCGTTCGGTGGCGGCGACGGCATCGTCGACGGCCCGTTCACCACCGCGAGCTCGTTCCTCCAGGTCGCCGGCGCCCAGGGTGACCTGAACACGAACGGCACGACGGCCGGCCCGACCACCCTTGCCAGCGACGCTTCGCCGTCGGTCAACGATCTGGCCGCCGCGTACAAGGCCAAGTTCAACACCACGCCCGGCGCCTACACCGCCGCGGCCTACGCGTGCACCCAGGTCTTCCTGCAGGCTCTCCAGGCGGTCGGCACCGGCGTGACCGACATGGGGGCCCTCCGCGAGGCGATCCGAGCGTACGTCGCGACCCCGACCAACACCTATAAGACGGCGCTCGGCACCTTCAACTTCGACGCCGCCGGCGACACCAGCCAGAAGATCGTCTCCTACTGGGCATACGACGCCGCCACCCAGGCCTGGAAGTTCATCCAGCAGCGCGATTTCACGGCCAACCCGTTCAAGTAGCAGGGGATCGCCGGATCACGGCGACTTCTGTATTTCCGGCCGGGGCACGCGTCGTGCCCCGGCCGCCATGTACGTGCAGCCGTTGTTAGAGACACGAGGGTGACCGCGCGATGACAGCTGCGACGACTACCTTCACGCGAGTGCGTGGGTCGGCAGGTCGGTGGAGAGCCCCTGCGGCCCTGGTGCTCGCCCTGGTCGCCGCCTACATCGTGATCTGGATCGGCGCCGGAGCGCAGGCCCCCGACCAGTTCGTCAATGCCCTGACGATCGGCGCCCTGTACGCACTCATCGCGCTCGGCTACACGATGGTCTACGGCATCATCGAGCTGATCAACTTCGCCCACGGCGAAGTGTTCATGGTCGGGTCGTTCGTTTCCTGGTGGCTGATCACGACGATGGGGATCACCGGGGCGATCACGGACCCGGTGCAGCTCGTTGCCGTGCTGGCCTTTGTCTTCGCGGTCTCGATGCTCGTGATGGGCGTCGTCGGAGTGATCATCGAGCGCTTCGCCTACCGGCGGCTGCGAAACGCTCCCCGCCTGGCCCCGCTGATCACTGCGATCGGCGTGAGCTTCATCCTCCAGAACCTCATCTTCGTCGGGATCAGCAACTCGATCGTCACGATCCCGCAGCTGATCCCGAACAACTACCTGAACGTCGGCCCGTTCTCGATTCGCGAGACCAACCTGTTCGTGATCGTCCTGGCGGTGGCGCTCATGATCGCCCTCCAGATGTTCATCGGACGGACCAGGCTTGGACGCGCGATGCGCTCCACGGCGATGGACCGAGAGGCCGCCCAGCTGATGGGCGTCGACATCAACAGCACGATCGCGATCACGTTCTTCATCGGCTCGGCCCTGGCCGGTGCGGCAGGGGTCGTGCAGGGACTCTACCTCGGTGTGACGAATTTCTTCATCGGCTACCAGGCCGGCCTGAAGGCGTTCACGGCGGCCGTCCTCGGTGGTATCGGCAATACGACGGGCGCCGCCATCGGCGGGTTCATCATCGGGTTCGTCGAGGTCATCTGCTCCGTCTACGGCTACGGCCAGTGGAGCCAGGCAGTCGTGTTCACGGTGCTGGTCCTGGTCCTGATCTTCCGACCGACCGGTATCCTCGGGCAGCAGTTGGGAGACCGCGCATGACCGCCTCGGTACCGCTCCTGGCTCGATCGCAGAACTTCCTCGGCCGCCACCAGTCCATCACGATCATCCTCGGGGCGATCGTGGTGCTGTGCGTCCTCCCGTTGATCGTGCTGCTCCCGCCGTTCGACGGGTTCGGGACGCAGAAGGACTGGGTCGGCGGGTTCGCAAACGCCGGCGTGTTCGTCCTGCTGGCCATCGGCCTGAACGTGGTCGTCGGGTTCGCCGGTCTGCTGGACCTCGGCTATGCAGCCTTCTTCGCCATCGGTGCCTACACGTACGCCTACGGGGCGTCAACGTACACCAACCTGCACACGCCGTTCTGGCTCATGCTCATCATCGGCGCGGCGGTTGCGGCCGTCTTCGGCATCATGCTCGGCGCCCCGACGCTTCGACTGCGCGGGGACTACCTGGCCATCGTGACGCTCGGGTTCGGCGAGATCGTGCCGGTTGTCATCCTGAACTCGGACACCTACACCAACGGCACGAACGGCATCACGGGGCTCGGCCAGCCGGACTGGTACGGGCTGTTCGGCATCCATGGGTTCGGCTTCACAAACCCGTGGCCGTACTGGATCACGGTCATCGGGATCATCACGATCGCGTTCATCATCCTGTACCGCCTCCAGGACTCGCGGCTGGGACGCGCCTGGGTGGCGATTCGCGAAGATGAGCTCGCTGCGGCGAGCATGGGCATCAACACGACCACCACGAAGCTGCTCGCCTTCGCCATCGGCGCGACGACGGCCGGCCTCGCCGGGGTGTTCTTCTCGGCCAAGCTGGGCGTGGCGACGCCGGACCAGTTCACATTCGCGGTCTCGTTCACCGCGCTCGCGATGGTCGTCCTCGGCGGGATGGGCAACATCTGGGGCGTCGCCGCTGGTGCATTCATCATCTACGAACTGCAGAGTCAGGGATTGAAGCAGCTCGGCAGCTTCATCCAGGGCCTGCACGTCCCCGTGATCGCGCTCGGCCCGATCAACTTCGACCTCGGGTCGATCAACTTCCTCAACTACCAATCCCTGCTCTACGGACTCGCTCTTGTGCTCATGATGCTGCTGCGGCCGGAAGGCCTGTTCCCGAGTCGACGCCGCCGCCGCGAGCTCCACGAGGAGATCGACGAGCCCGCGGAGCTGGCCGACGAGGAGGCGCTCGAGCCGTGATCGATCAGAACGAACCGATCGAAACGACCGCTGCGGCCGTCGACACCGAAGCCGCGCCCGTGCCTCGGTCCGTGCTCCATGCGCGAGGGATCACCAAGCGTTTCGGTGGACTCGTCGCCGTCCGCGCCGTCGACTTCGACATCCCCGAGGGAAGCATCGTGAGCCTCATCGGCCCCAACGGCGCCGGCAAGACGACGTTCTTCAACATGATCGCCGGGCTGACGGAGCCGAGCGAGGGGCAGATCGAGTTCCAGGATGAGCTGATCGTCGCACGACCGGTTCGCGCGTGGGCGGAGCCGTTCTTCTGGTTCGCATTTCCCGTGATCGCCCTGGTCATCGGCCTCGGGTTCCTGGTCGTCGGCGTGGAGACCCTCGGCGAGATCGGCATCCTCGCGGCAGTCGCGCTCCTCATCATCTCGTTGCTCGTCGCGGTCATCCGGCCGCGCTGGTACGTCGTGATGCTCACCCGGGTCGGCATCTTCCGGAGCGCGAAGCCCAACGAGATCATGGCGCTCGGGATCGGCCGGACATTCCAGAACATCCGGCTGTTCCACAACATGACCGCCCTGGAGAACGTGATGGTCGGGCAGCACAGCCGGATGCATGCGACCCTCGTGGACGCGGCGCTGCGACTTCCGCGGCACAACGCCGAAGAGGAACACGTAAAGGAGCAGGCGCGCAAGTGGCTCAAATACGTCGGGCTGCGTGAACGCGACGACGAGCTGGCGCGCAACCTCCCGTACGGGGACCAGCGCCGACTGGAGATCGCCCGGGCCCTCTCCAGCAACCCGAAGCTGCTGCTGCTCGACGAGCCGACTGCCGGGATGAACCCCAACGAGACGGAGGCGACGACGCGGCTCATCGCCCGCCTGCGCCGGGAGCTGGGGCTGACGATCCTGCTGATCGAGCACGACATGCGGGTGGTCATGGGGGTGAGCGATCGCATCACGGTGCTCGACCACGGTGAGCGGATCTCGGAGGGTACCCCTGCCGAGGTCCGCGCCGACCCGAAGGTCATCGAAGCCTACCTGGGGGCCCCCGCGTCATGACCGCTGCGATCACGGCTCCCGATGTCGCGCCCGAGGACGCAGGCGCTGCCGCAGCGACGTCGTCCGAGGTGCTGCTCAAGCTGGCCGGTGTCCACACCTACTACGGGCGGATCCACGCCCTCCAGGGAATCGACATCGAGGTGCGACGCGGCGAGATCGTGACGCTGATCGGCGCGAACGGCGCCGGCAAGACGACCACGCTCAAGACGATCAGCGGCCTGCTGCACCCACGCGACGGACACGTCTTCTTTGATGGCCGCGACATCACGCACACCAACGCGCACTCGCTCGTCACGGTCGGGATCGGCCACGCGCCAGAGGGGCGGCGGATCTTCTCGCGCCTGACGGTGCTGGAAAACCTGCAGATGGGTGGGTTCACGCGTAAGCCCGCCGAGATTGCCGAGGACATGGATCGCGCGCTCGCGCTGTTCCCGCGGCTCCGCGAACGCATGACCCAGAAGGGTGGATCGCTCTCGGGAGGCGAGCAGCAGATGCTGGCCATCGGTCGGGCGCTGATGTCGCGACCGCGCCTGCTCCTGCTCGATGAGCCGTCACTGGGTCTCTCGCCGATCCTGGTGCAACAGATCTTCGACCTGATCAAGCAGATCAACAGCCAGGGCACGACCATCCTCCTGGTCGAGCAGAACGCCCTTCAGGCGTTGGCCGTCGCGCAACGGGGGTACGTGCTCCAGACCGGCAATGTCATCCTCGCCGACACCGCTGCCGGGCTGGCTGCCAATCCGGATGTCCGTCGCGCCTACCTGGGCGAGATCTAGCGACCGGCGTACCATCGCGCTCCCACGTCGGGAAGACGCCAGGGAGCAGTTGGTGCAGGGCGAAGAGAGGCCCGCCCGGGTCGAGCGGGTTGAGCGGGCTGGAGGCTCCAAGCGGACCACGGTGACACTCGTCGCCGCCGTGGTAGGGCTGCTGCTCGTTGCCGCCATCAAGCCATGGGGGGCGCCGGGCGCGGCGCAGGCAGCACCGCCGATCAGCGGGACCGCAGATACGGCTGCACCGGCGGCTGTTGCCGTCGCATCGAGCGTTCCGGCGGGCAGGCGCACCGTCTCGGTTTCCACCGGGTCGCCGTCCGTACGCCCGACGCCGGCGCGCGACGAGTGCCACACCCTGACGGAGTGGCAGCTCCTCACGTTCGAGCGCAACGCGCAGCTGGAGACCCGAACCCTGCTGCCCGTGACGCCAGTCGAGGCGGGCGGGCCTCGCGACAAGGCCATCGTGCCGCGCGATTACCAGGCCGCTGCACTCCTCGCGATCGGATACTGCGTGCCGATCGTAATCCACCCGGACTTTGCTGCGACGGAGGCGACGGTCGTGCTGTGGCAACAGCTGCCGGGTGGCCGCTTCACGGCGCTTCGCGACGTGGCGGTGCTCGCTCCCGTCCTCGCCTCGGTCGGCGAGGTGTACCTGGCCCCGCCGAGCGGGATCCGCGGGGCATCGTGGCCGGCGGGACTGTACGAGTTCGAGGTGCCCGGCGCGGTGCCCGGCGCAGCCCACGAATGGTTCTCGCTGGCATTCTCGATTCCCTGACCACGAGGACGCCCCGGCCGCGGGCTCGTGGCGGCACCGGGTCAGGCTTCCGGCCGGCGGCACCCAGCCTGGGCTCAGCGTGGGCGGAGCCACATCTGGGCGGCGTCGTTGTCGGGGTAGCCGGCCGTGCCGACCGCGACGACTCCGAACCGGGACGCTGCGGCTCCGGCCATCTGTGCCCCGGAGAAGCTCGTATCGGAGGCGTCGTGCGACCAGGCCAACCCGTCGGCCGAGTTCCACGCCGTGGCCGAGCCGTTGCCGGCGTCCGATTTCCAACCCACGCCGACGATCTCATCGCCCGATTGCGCGAGCGCGACCATCCGGGCAGGCGCGGTACCGAACCGAAAGGCCGGCTGGTCCGGAACGGCGACCCAGGAGACCCCGTCGGCAGATCGCCATGCCGCCGCCCCATCGTCCGCCGAACGGAGGCCGACCGCGAGGAACCCGCTGCCAAGTGGCGTGACCGCGCGAAGGATGCCGCCCGCAAGCGAGGTCGAGCCGCTCCGGTTCCAGGTCACACCAGCGGCAGAGAACCAGGCGACGCCGCTGCCGTCCGTCTCGTCCCCCGTCGTTCCGACCGCCACGAGGCCCGGTTCTCCCGCCGCGACCGCGAGCATGTGGGCGCCGGCCAACGACGGGTCGCCGACGGACAGGCGCTGCCACGCCAGTCCGTCCACCGAACTCCAGGCGGCGGCTGTCGCCGTTCCGTGGATCGGATCGTCGCTGTAGCCGACCGCGATGAACTGCCCGTTCCAGGCCGTGATGCTCGTCATCTGCGTTGCGCCGGCTGGCCCGGCAAGCGCGGCGGAGTCCGGGGAGCGACTCCAACGAGTGCCATCGGTGGACTCCCACGACGTCGCACCGGCGTTGTCGCGCCCGACGACCACGACCCGGCCCGCTCCGGCAGCGATTGCCAGCGCTGCACTGCCCTCGTCCGCCGGAAAGTCGGCGACACGCTTCCACGTGCGAGCGTCCGACGACACCCAGGCGACGGCGAATGCGGGCGGCTCCTGGATTCCGATCGCGACGAGACCGAACGGAGTCGACGCGACGGCAAACGCAAGCGAAATCTGCGCCGCGTGGCAGGGCGAGCAGAACACCGGGGGCGAACCGGGGGGAGCGTCGGTGACCACGCCGGGCTCCCGGACCTCGACCCGCGTCCACGGGCTGCCGCTCGGCGACGCAGCGGTCGAGGCGATCGGTGCCGGCGCCGACGTGCCGCCCAGATGCGGGGTCGATCCGGGCCCCGGGAACGTTCCGGGTTGAGGCGATCCACCCGGCGCCGGAACCGCGGACGAGCATGCACCCAGGATGGCGAGCAGCAGGACGACGAGCGCCCCGTTCCCCGGGGCACGGGACCGCGGGCACTTCACTTCACACCACTCCGCATGCGGCGCCCGGGACCCGCTTCCCGGCGCGGACCCGCAGTATGCAGCGTGGTACCGGGAGCATCGAACGAGACTGGGACGCGCCGATCGCCGTACCGGCCTGAGATCTTGAGAACCGCCAATGGAGACGGAGCGGGGACCGTCGACCGAGCGCATGGCATCCGGTCCCCGGCTCGCAGCGTGCTCCAGCGGTCGTTGCGGCCTGCCAACAGGCCTGCCAACGGACCGTGTCGGGCGCATCGCAACACGGCCTGCCGGCGGGTTGGCAGGCGTACCTCGTGGGTCCGGATGTGCCACGTCGCGGGCGGGCAGGCGTACCTCGAGCGTCCGGGCGGGCCCGGATGTGCCCGGTCGCGGGCGCGCAGAGCGTCCGTCGAGGATTCGGGCGGGCCCGGATGTGCGCCTGCATCGACCGGCTGCGCTCATCGCGCGCCGGTCCCTGCTCGATCAGATGCTGTGCCGTCGCCGCCTGCGCCGCCGCCCAGGCGCTGTCACAATTCTGCAAGGCCGAAATCGGGTGCCTGCGAGCGGAGACTGGACGTCCTGGGCGACACTGATACGGCTGATACGGGCTTCGCGCGGGCTGCCCGGAGATCCGGGAGCGTTTCCGATGTTGGAGGTTCTGCGTGACGACGCAACCACTGGTCCTGGTCGCCGATGACGAACCGCGGATCACCAAGCTCGTGTCCATCTCGCTGGGCGAGGAGGGCTTCCGCGTGATCGTCGCCAATGGCGGCGAGGATGCGCTGCGCAAGGCCGAGGAGTACCGCCCCGACGTGGTGCTGCTGGACATCGTGATGCCGGATCTCGACGGCATCGAGGTGATGCGCCAGCTGCGCGAGCGCCGCCCGGTGCCGGTGATCCTGCTGACCGCAAAGGGTTCCACGGCCGACAAGGCCAAGGGCCTCGACCTGGGCGCCGACGACTACGTGGCAAAGCCCTTCCACCCCGACGAGCTGGCCGCCCGGGTGCGGGCGGTCATCCGCCGCTACTCCGGGGCGGCCGCGGGTGCCGGGGTGGTCGCCTTCGACGACATCGAGATCGACCTCGAGCGGCGCATGGTCACGCGCAACGGCGAACTGGTGCAGCTCAGCCGCACCGAGTGGCTGCTGCTGCAGCACCTGGCGGCCAACGCCGGCAAGGTGGTGCTGCACACCGAACTGCTGACCAAGGTCTGGGGGCCCGAGTATCGCGACGATCTGCAGTACCTGCGGGTGTGGGTCAGCCGCGTCCGCCGAAAGCTGGGTGCGGCACCCGGCGAGGCCGGCCGCATCAGGACCTTCCAGGGTATCGGCTACCTGCTCGACGTGGACGGCGCCGCGCGCGAGGAGCCACCCCGCGAAACAATCGAGTGATCTTCCCCAACGGGCGGGAGGGGGCCACACCGCGCGGCGCCGGCGGGTGTCGACCGTGGACGGGCGCAACCCCATGACCGACATGTTTGGGGAAGTGGCGTGCCTCCTGCGCCCGGTGGCGACACTGGGGCCACGCAGGCCCGGCAGGCCCCTACGCAACGACGGTAGCGTGACGCTCCCACACCGGATCTGAGGTACCCCGATGACCAGGTTCGTCGTCGATGCCAGCGCCGTCCTCCACCTGGCGAGCGCGGGGGTCGAGGTCCCGGGCGCACACGAGCTGCTCGCACCGACGCTCCTTCGTTCCCAAACGCTGTCGGCGCTGCACGAGGCCGTCCATCGGGGCGAGATCCCGGCCGACATCGCGCGCGACCACCTGGCCCGCATCGGGCGGATGCCGATCAGGCTCCTTGGTGACGCCGTGCTCCGGCGTCGGGCCTGGGACCTGGCCGATCAGTTGGGATGGGCCTCGACCTACCAGGCCGAGTACGTTGCACTCACGCAGCTGCAGGCTGACGCGTTCATAACCCTGGACGCCGAACTTGCGCGCAGCGTCGAAGGGATCGTCGCGACCGCGTCGATTGACGCGCTGCGCCGGGAGGCAGGTCAGGCCGTCGACCTGAGGGCGGATCCGACAGGGTAGACGCCAGATCCCATGACCGGCCAGCGGCGAGATCGTGCGTCGGCCGGCCGAAGGCAGGGCAACATCGACCGTGCGATCGTGACCGTGCCGGTAGACTTGTGGCCGATGGACGCCGACTGGCTGCGGACCCAGCTGACCTCGTTCGGGTGCGCTGCCTGCGGACAGCCCTACGAGAGCCGGACACATCCGCGTCCTCGCCGAGCGGGACGGCCTCTACTTCGTCGACCTCGGCTGCGGCCACTGCGGAACACAGGCCGTCGCGATCGTCACGATCCAGGTCGACGAGGACGACAGGCCACGTGCGCAGACGGACGAGTTGTCGCTCGTCCGGGCAATGGGACCGATCTCCGCCCCACCGGTCTCCGCCGACGACGTCCTCGTGATGCACCAGCTCCTCGACGGACTTCGAGGGAGACGTGGCGTGCGCTCCTCCATCGCCTCGACGGCCGCCCGACCGCGGGGACACGGTGACAGACCGTCGCCCGCTTCGCCCATGCCAGCGAGGAGGAGCTGGCGCGCATCCTCGACTACTACCAGGTCGCGTGGCAGTACGAGCCGCGGGCCTTCCCGATCCTGTGGAACCTCGACGGTGATGTCGTTGAGAGCTTCGCGCCCGACTTCTACCTGCCCGAACTCGACCTGTACCTCGAGCTGACCACGCTGAAGCAGAGCCTGGTGCGCAAGAAGAACCGCAAGCTGCGCCGGCTCCGTGAGCTGTACCCGATGGTGCGCATCAAGCTGTTCTACGGCAAGGACTTCCGAGCGCTGCTGCTCAAGTACGGGCGCATCGACCTGGCGCCGTCGCTGAGCGGCGTCGAGGGCCAGGTCGGCATGCCCGCGGCCCGCCCACGGGGCGGAGCGGCCGTACGGGTCCGCCGCCCGGGGCACCGGCCGCGGAGGTCCCCATGCCCGGTGGACACGCCAGCCGGTCCCGCTGCCTGATCGTCCAAAAGAGGGGAGTGACCGTACGTGCGCCATCCAGATCTCGTCGAACGACGTCGCGGAGGTGCTGATCACCGAGGAACAGATCAAGGCCAAGGTCGCCGACCTCGGCGCGAAGGCTGTCGATCGACTACGCGGGGCGCTGCCATCACGCTCGTCAGCGTCCTGAAGGGCTCGCTGCCGTTCATGGCGGACCTGATGCGCGCCATGACGATCCCGGTGCAGATCGACCTGATGGAGGTCTCGTCGTACGGCGGCCCGACGACCGAGACCTCCGGGCTGGTGCGCATCCTCAAGGACCTGAGCTCGTCGATCGAGGGCAAGGACGTCCTGATCGTCGAGGACATCATCGATACGGGCCTGACGCTCAACTACCTGCTGCGCTACCTGCGCGGCAAGAACCCGCGCAGCCTCAAGATCTGCGCGCTGCTCGACAAGCCGGCGCGCCGCCTCGTGGAGATCGACATCACCTACCGCGGGTTCACGATCCCCGACCAGTTCGTGGTCGGGTACGGGCTGGACTACGGCTGAGTTCTACCGCAACCTGCCGTTCATCGGCGTGCTGAAGCCGGAGGTTTACAGCGGGACATGAGACGCGGCCTCGGTCGTGGCCGAGTCCTGGTCGGCATCGGGGCGGTTCTCGCACTGGTCGCGATGGCGCTCCCATGGGTCACCGTCGGCGACTCCATTCCCGAACTCACGCCACTGCAGCGCAACGGCTTCGACCCGCCGGGGATCCTCGTCTTCGTGTCGGCGATCAGCCTGCTGGCGCTGCTCGTCCTGCCGTACGCATCGCGGAACGGCCGGTCGTCGCTCGACCGGCCGATCAGCTACGTGATCGCTGCCGCCGTCGGCGTCGCCGGGTATGTGCTCGAGGTCGCCCAACTCTTCGGCAACGGGGAGTTGCGCCTGCCCGACAAGGCCCCCGGCCTGTGGCTGGCTGCGTTCGGCCTGTTCATTGTCTGCTGGGGAGTCGGGGAGATGCTCGCCGAACGGCCGACCACGGTGTAGTCGGAGGCTGGAACGGGGGCAATCTCAGCAGGGAGAGAAGAGGGAGACGGCCCGAGGAGGGTGCTCGGGCCGTCTCGGAGGGGCCGGCCGCCACCGTCACCCGGCGGCCTGTTTTCTGGGAAATCCCGGGATGGCCGGGAGGTTCGCCGTTCATGTTGCGCGCCCCAGCGTCGCGCGAACAGTCGGAATCGGCCGCGCAACATCGCAAATCCATTGCGACTGGGGGCCCGCGGTAGCCGGTTCGAGCCCACCCCGGACGGCACGGCCGGTCATTCGCCGCCGGCCTCGACCTCGCAGATCGGCAGGCTGAAGCCGAACTCGGAGCCCCCGTCCGGGCGCGGCGCCGCCCAGATTCGACCTCCCATCGCGTGGACGAGCCCGCGGCACACGAACAGGCCGATTCCGGCACCGCCGGCCACGCGTGACGTCGATGGCGAACGGTAGAACAGCCCAAAGAGCCGGTCCGCCTCGTCCGGGAGGATCCCCATCCCGCGGTCCAGGACACGCAACTCCACCTCCGCCGACCGGGCGACAGCGGAGATGGTGACAACAGAGGGCGTCGCGCTGTACTTGGCCGCGTTCGAGAGCAGGTTGCGGACGACCTGCTCGACATACGTGCGCTCACCCAGCACGGCGGGGAGTGTCGCGGACAGCTCCGCCTCGAATTCGACATGAGGCCAGCGTTGGGCCTCGGCCGCCAGGATCGGCCCGACGAGGTGCTGAAGAAGGAGCGGCTCGCCGTCAACGGTCACCCCGGCCTGGAGGTGGCTGAGCACGAGCAGATCCTCCACGATCCGGAACAATCGCTCCGACTCCGCCTCGATATCGTGAAGCAGGTCCGCCGCGTCGTCGGCGCGAGAGGGTCGCTGCAGCACCTTCGCGTACCCGTAGATCGACGTGACCGGCGTCCGCAGCTCGTGCGACAGCACGCCCAGGAACGCCTCGCGAGCCTGGCTCAGGGCGCGTGCGGCCGTGATATCCCGCAACACGATCACGGTCGAGTCCGGGACCCCTCGCGGCTCCGTGCCCAGGTGCTCGGCCGGGTAGGCGGACACCTCAAGCCAACGTTCCCCCGGCAGGGCGATCGTCCTCGGACCGCTGGAATCGCCTGGCACCGGGAGTTCCTCCACGCCCACCTGGAGGCGACGTGCGAGGGCCTCAAGGTCGGGTGGGGCGCTGCCCAGGATTTCCTCTGCCGCGCCGCTGGCCATCAGGATCCGCCCGGCCGCGTCGACAACCAGCACGCCCTCGCGCATTGCCCGCAGGATCGCCGCGAGCTCGGCGGCACGATTCCGTTCGTCGCGCGCATTCCGTGCGAGCTGGGCCTGCACCTCGATGCGCTCGCTGATGTCGCGCGCCGTCAGCACGAGGATGAGGGTGCCACCCGGGAGGTCCACGCCCTGGAGCACCGCCTCGATCGGCGTCTCCCTGCCGTCGCGGCGAATGATCGCGCCCGCGTAGGTCAGCGTCCGCTCCCGGCCGGTCAGCAGCGGCTCGAGGCGCACACGAAAGCCCGCCTGCGATTCGACGGGCTGGACGTCGAGGATGCTCGTTCCCAGGAGGGAGGATGGCTCCGCGCCCACCCACGCCGCGGCGGTTCCGTTGAGATACGTCACGCGGAGGCTCGCCGGCTCGAACATGAACACCGCGTCGACGGATGCGTCCACCGTGGCCTCGAACCTTCGGACGCTCTCGTGGAGCGCGGTCCGTTCGACGGCGACGCCGATCCTCCCGGCGAGATCGCGCGCCACCGCCCGGGTTCGCTCGTCGAAACGGTCGGCGGCCGCCGAGCCGAAAACGATCCCGCCGATCGGCCTGGCGGACGCCTCGATCGGGACGACGACCAGGGCGGCAACCCCGAGCGCCTCAATGAGCCCGCGGGCAGCGGGAGCCTCCACCCGATCTGCCGAATCGCTGTCGCGGGGCGCAACCACATCGCCCGCAGGATCCGGTGGGGAAGCGATGAACAGGTCGACCAGTCGGTCGGGCGCGACTGCCGCCAGCTCACGGAGGTGCGCGGTACCCGCGGCAGTGGCGTGCCGCACGGCGAGGAACGACCGGTCCTGGCGGGTGATCTCGATCGCGCACCAATCGGCCAGGTCCGAAGTCGCCATCCCCGCAACCTCATCCAATGCCGTCGCCAAATCGCTGGTGGTGCTCAGTACCTGGCTGGCGGCGGCGAGGAACGTCAGTGCCCCCAGGCTGCGCTCGGACGCTTCGCGTGCCTTTCTCTCGGCGGCATAGAGCACTGTCATCTGCGAGCGTGCGCGCCGCTCTCCAACCCACAGGCGACGCAGCGCCGAGGCGCCGGCACTGATGAGCAGGCCGTCGACGCAGAACAGCCCCAGGCGGAGCAGCTCGACGGGCGACGCGATCCACGGGACCCCGGGCGTGACGGCGAAGATCGTGGCATGGAGCACGCCGGACACGACGGTCGCGAGGAGTCCTGCGCCGAGGCCTCCGAACCAGGCGCTCAACGCGACAGCCGCGACGAACCCGACGTACCCGAGAGTGCCGCCCACCAGCACGTTCGCGGCGATCGTCGCGACCATCGCCAACGCCGTGAGCCCGATGGCGGCGCCGTACCGCACCGCCGCCCGCCCTCCCGGGCGAACCCTTCGCTCGCTCGGAGCCAGTCCAGCGGCCGACGGCGTGGCAGCCGCGGAGATGGCTCTGTGCCGGCATGACCCGGGCGCTCGCCCACGCCGGCCCCGTCCCAGTCGGGCTCGTCGGCGAGCGATGCGGCCTCTTGCCGGGTCACGGCAGCATGACCCGCGGCCGGCGCCTTCCGCCGGCATGCCGCGGGTCGTGGGACCCGGTTGACGGCTCGGCTCGCCGCGAAACGATGGAAGTGCCCCGCACCACGCGCGCGCTCAGTACCCTGCTGGTCCGCCGCCGCGACGAGGGACCGTCGTGGAGCACGGTGCCCGCATTGAACGCGCCGCGCGGCACTCCGTCAAGCACGGCCTCCCGGCGGGGGCAGCGCTGCGCCGGGGCGCGCGGTCCCGCCGGCGGCAGCCGGCGGGGGCAGCGCCCCGGCCGGCGGCGGCGCTCCGGCCGGCGGCGGCCCGCCGGCGTCCGGGCCGGGAGACACATGGCCGGGGGCGCGGCGTCAACGTGGCGGCGTATACTCCTCCCCAGTATGTCCGCGACGAGCGGAACGAGGTACGGCCGACGGCCGAGATGGGCGGGGTCCGGCGCGGCCCGACCGGTCCGCGCGGCTACGAGAAGGATCGCACACAGCTGCTCCGGCGTCTGGCGCGCATCGAAGGCCAGGTCCGCGGCATCGCGCGGATGGTCGAGCGCGACGAGTACTGCATCGACATCATGCAGCAGACCTCCGCACTGCGAGCCGCGGTCGACGCCGTCACGCTGCTGCTCATGGAGGACCACGTTGCGGGCTGCCTGGCGACGGCGGTCAAGACCGGCCAGGCCGAGGTCTACACCGAGGAGGTCATGGAGGTCGTTCGCCGCACCATGGGCCGGCCGGTCCGGAGCGCCCGGCCGTCGGGCGAACAGCCGATTGCCACCGCTCGGCGGGATCGGGCGAGTCGGCGAGGTCGTCTCGCGCCGGTCGTGGCACATTGCGCCGCGCGTTTTCCACAAGGTTCGACCGCTCGGCGGCAAGTGGTGGAAAACCGGGTTGACGCGCACCGCCGAGGCGCCGACACTCCGCGGACCTGCACCGCCGCGCCTCGCTCCGGAGGACGACGGGCCGACGAAGTACGGTAACGTCCGTCCGGAAGGCACGAGGGGAGATCCATCGTCGCGAACCGACCGGAGGGCGGAAAACCGAAACGTCGCAGGTGCGAGTCGCACGTCAGCGCCGGGAGCGATCACATCCCGCCGCGCGGTCCGTGAAGCACACGGGTCGGCGGCCGGGGAACGATCGCTCCCGTCGCATGTCTGTCGTCTCTTCGACGCTGGTGGACCGGCGACCCCGGTGACCGCACCGGCGGGTCCGTCCCGCGAGCCCCCTTCCCGACGACGCTGCCACCCTTCCCGCGCTCGGGGACGCGTTCGCTGTTCCACTGCGCGCAGCCCTCGTCGAATTGCGGGTCGAGCTGGGCCCTGCGGAACTCGCCGCGCTCGAGGTCCATGCGCGGCTGCTTCTCGCCTGGAACCACCACATCAATCTGACGGCGTTTCGAACCGCCGAACAGGTGGCGCTGCTCCACGTCATCGACAGCCTGACCGCAGTCGCCCTGGTTCGGCCCGATCCGGGCGGCGCTCCGCGGGGACGCCGGACGCCGCGGCGGCCCTCGCTCCTCGACCTTGGGAGCGGCGGCGGCTACCCGGGGCTGCCGCTCGCCGTCGCGATCCCCTGCGGACGGGTCGCGCTCGTCGACTCGGTCGGCAAGAAGGCACGCTTCCTGGCCGTCGCGGCTGCCGCCGTGACCGCCGCACTCCGTGGCACGGACGCGGAAGAACCCGAGATCGTGGCGCTGCCGGAGCGGGCCGAGGACCTGGCGGAGGAGCCGGACCACCGTGAGGCATGGGACTTCGTCACCGCACGCGCCGTCGGTTCGGTGGCAGAGGTCGCCGAGCTCGGCCTGCCGCTCCTGCACGTCGGGGGACGGCTGATCTGCTGGAAGCGGGACGACGGAAGCGGCGCGCTCGGCATCCGAGATCAGGGCGGCGCAGGGTGTCACCAGGGCGGCCGGGGGCGGGCGGATCCGCGTCCATCGACCGGGCCTCGACGGCGCTTCCCGGCAACTGCCTGGTCGAGGTGGTGAAGGCACGACTCACCCCGGGTCACTTCCCACGGAGCCCGGCTGATCGCAGACCGCACCCTGCTACCCTGACCCGCGATGCGCGTCGCTGTCCTATCTGACGTCCATGCAAACCTGCCTGCCCTGGACGCCGTCCTCGCGACGCTGGCTCCGTATGACGCACTCTGGGTGCTGGGTGACATCGTCGGGCTACGGTCCGCAGCCGGACGAGGTGGTGCAGCGCCTCCGCGAGGAGGGCGCAGACGCCATCCTCGGCAACCACGACGCCGCGGCGCTGGGACGACTCGAGATCGACGCCTTCAACGACGACGCCCGGGCGGCGATCCTGTGGACCGCCGGGCAACTGGGCCGCGAGGCCCGTCGGTGGCTGGGGAACCTCCCCGAACGGCTCACGCACGATGAGTTCACGCTTTCGCACGGAAGCCCGCGCGAGCCGCTATGGGAGTACCTGCTGTCGCCGTCAGCGGCCCGCCGCAGTTTCAGGGCCTTCGACACGCCTCATTGCCTTGTCGGGCATACGCACATGCCGCTCGCCTTCCGCGACGAGGACGGCCGACTCGAGATCGCTGGCCCTCTCGGATGGTGACCAGATGCAGCTCGACGATCGCCGGGTCATCCTCAATCCGGGTGGTGTCGGGCAGCCGCGTGACGGCGATCCGCGTGCCTGCGCGATGCTCCTCGACACGGGGACGATGGTCGCCGAGTGGTTTCGCGTGAGCTATCCGGTCGAGGAGGTCCAGGAGCTCATGCGCGACGCCGGCCTGCCGGAGCGCCTCGTCCGGCGCCTCGAGTTCGGCCTCTGACGCGCGGCCTCTCACGAGCGAGGCACCAACAAGCGGCCACCGGCGGCGACTCGGTGCTCGCGAATTGCGCCGATCAACCCGGGTCGGTGCGGGTCCGCTGGCCGATGCCGCAATTCCTGCCGATGGTACGCTTCGCCCCGTGCCTGAAGCTGCCCGCCCCACGTTTCGCCGTGCCGTCATGGGCCTCAACGGCGGACCAACGGATGCACTCGTTGTCAAGTTCGGATGCGAACTCGCGAGGGGTCGCGACGTCGAACTCGTCGCCCTCCACGTGGTCGAAGTCGATTGGCGCCACGATCTCGATGAGCAGATCGCGGGGAGCAGCGAGATCGCCGCGTCGACTCTCGACATGGCTGAGGGCATCGCGGAGAAGCACCGGGTGAAGCTCAGGACGGAACTGCTCCAGGCCCGAAACGTCGGGGCCGCGCTCGTGGACGAGGCTGTGGAACTCGGCGCGGACGTCGTGCTCCTCGGCCTTCCCTACCGGAAGCGGTTCGGCGGCGACTTCGCCATCGGCACCACGGTGCCGTACGTGTTCCAGAATGCGCCCTGTGCCGTCATGGTCATCAGAGAGCCGGTCGCGAGCAGCGAGCGGCGTCGCGCGACGAGTGGCATGGACTCGTCCTCGCGCGGTCGTTCCTAAAGAAGGAGAGGCTCCGCCACCTATGCGAACAATCATCGTCGGCTGCGGTCGAGTGGGGGCCGAGCTGGCGTCGACCCTGGCGCGTGCCGGGCACGAGGTCATCATCATCGACGTCGCCACCGAGGCATTCAGCCGGCTGCCGGAGGACTTTCCCGGCCAGGCGATGCGCGGTGACGGGACCGACGAGGACATCGTGCGCCGGGCTGCAGGGGACGGCGCGGAAAACTTCTTCGCGCTCACGGAGGGAGACAATCGCAACATCCTGGCCGCCCAGCTCGCCGTGGAAATCGTTGGGCATCCCCAACGTCGTGGCAAAGATCAACGACCCTGTGCGCGCGGCGGCCTACGCGGAACTCGGCATCGCCACGATCTGCCGCACCCGGATGATGGTCCAGGCACTGACCACCCATCTGGGGCTTCCCGGATCGGCCGGGGACCCCGCCGCTCTGGGCGTCACCGAAGCGACGGGTCACCATCCGGGCGGAGACCATTCGACCGCGGCGGCGGTCGTCGGATCGGTCGCCGGCTCGGCTCGATCGGAGGTCTGATCCGTGTACGTCATCGTCGTCGGCGGGGGCAAGGTCGGGTACTACCTGACCCGGGAACTGCTCGCCGCGGGTCACGAGGTCGCCTTGATGGAGAAGGACGGCCGTCGGGCCCGACAGGTCGCGGACGAGATCGGCAGCATCGTCCTCAACCGGGACGGCTGCGAGGGCAAGTACCTCGAAGAGGCCGGGGCCAACAGGGCAGGAATCGTTGCCGCGGTGACCGGTGGTGACGAGGACAACCTCGTTGTCTGCCAGATGGCCAAACACCACTTCGATGTCCCTCGGACGATCGCGCGCGTGAACAATCCCAGGAACGAGCGCCTGTTTCGGCATCTCGGTGTCGACGAGCTCATCAGCCCGACCCGCATGGCGCTCGCCGCGATCGAGCAGGACATCCCCGTCCACGAGCTGCTCCATCTGGCGCAGCTCCACGGCGGCAAGCTCGAACTGCTCGAGGCGCAGATCGACGCCGGTTCCCCGGCGGCAGGGCGACGGCCTTCCGACATCACCATGCCCGACGGGGGGGCGCTGTTCGGCCTCATCCGGGGAGATGCCGCCCAGACCATCCGGGCCGACACGGTGTTCCAGCCCGGCGACAAGGTGCTCGCGGTCGCCACGACCGAGTCCGAGGGCGAGCTGCGCCGGCAGCTGATCGGGGTCGAGTCGGAGGATCAGGGCTCCTGAGCGAGTTCGATCCGGACGACTTCGAACCGGATGGGTTCGCCGAGTCCGCCGACCTTCCGACGCCGTCCCCTTCGCCGGGGGGCGAGGAACCGGAGATCGAAGGCGCGGCAACGTCCCGACCGGGCCTCGCCGCGCTCGATCCATCGATCGACCCCGCCAGGGTCATGGACCTTGCCCTGCTCGTTTGGGGAGGCGGCCACATCGCAATGGGCCTCCGGCGCGGTTGGCTGTTGCTCCTCGCCGAGATTGTCTGGCTGGCGGCACTCGTTTCCTCGGTCGCCTTCCTGGAGACCGATCGTTGGTTGCTGATCTACGCATTGCTCGCGAGCTTCCTGGTGATCTGGGTCGGACAGGCTGCCGCCGCCCAGCGGACGGCCCGGACGCGATCCGGGCGCTCGGGGGGAGCAGTGCGGCTGGTGGTGATCGTCCCGGTGATGATCGCCGTGCTCAGTGCCTTCTGGTTGTTCGGAGGTCGCACGGCGTCGCCCGCGGGCACCTTCGAGCGTTACGTGACTGCATGGGAAACGTCGGACCCGGCGGCGGCGGCCGGGCTCTTTGTCTCGCCCCGCGATCCCGCAGGACTCGCGGCGCAGTGGAAGTCGGACACCAGTGTCATCAGGGAGCGCGTCGGCGACATGGCGGAGGCCCAGCCTGAGTGGGACCTGGACACGCTCCACCCGTATACCAACCTGCATTTCGAGTTTCGCGGCGGACCGCCACAGGATGGCGACAGCCGGGTCACGATGGACATCCAGATCGTGCGCGTGGCAAGCGTGCCCGGCACGTTCTTCGGCATCCTCCCGTCGATGAGCTCCGAGACGGAAGTCGTGGCAACGGTCGGCCAGGCGACGCTGGTGCGGATCCCTTGGGCAGGGCCACTCCCACTGGATGCCTCGATCTGGCTCATCGAGTCGGTGCGGTTGGGCACCGCGGGGAGCTGAGCGGCGGCTCGGCGGGGAGCGAGGCGCTCGGCGGGGAGCGGGGAGCTGAGCGGCGGCTCCGCGGGGAGCTGAGCGGCGGCTCGGCGGGGAGCGGCGGCTCGGCGGGGAGCGGGCACTCGGCGCGCCCATGACATTTGTCGCTGGTAGCGACGTTAGACGGTGGCCGGATTGCGCACCTGGCCGACGCGGAGCGACGCCAAGCGTGAATGGGCCCGTCCGGCATTCCCGAACGTCCAATCTCCATGACATTCGTCGCCGTGGTCGACGTATGACAATGGCGCGCCGGCTGACGTCGCTGTGAGCGACAAATGACAACCGTGAGCGGGCGGCGGCGGACGGATTGGCGTTCTTGCCTGGGTAGCTGGCGTGCCGGACAACCACTGCCGCGCACCGACCTATCGCGGCGCCTGCCCGACGACCCGCGAGCGCTGCCGGTCGCGATCGACGGACATGTGTGCGATCAATGCGCGAGGGTCGTGATCGACGCCGACGCCGTGACAAGGGGTCCGGAACTACGACGGACCGCATCCCGGGTGCGAGTCGATGGCCATGTACTGGACGGCAGAGCTGACATTCGATCACGACCTGCCGTTCGAGTCGATCGGCGGGAGCGCGAAGAACTGGCCCTGGGATCACGCCGCCGCCGCCGACCTTCCCGAACCGGCACAGCGCATCACCCGCTCGCTCGAACCGACCGTCGTGTTGCCCACGGCAGTAGTGGACTGAGGGACGGGGAAGCGAGCGCGCGCGTGGCTGTACGGCGGTTGTAGTGCCGGCGCCGCAGCCAGCGCGCCTGCCGGCCGGGAGACTGCCAGACCGCGCTCGGGGCAGTGGGAAGCGCTCCTGGAAGGCCAGCGAGATCGGCGATTCGAGCTCACTGAAGAGTCCCACCGCGGGCGGCAATCCACCGTTCGAATCGATATCGCCGCAACACTCTTGACAATGCCATTGTCAAGGAAGTACCCTCCCGCCGTGCCAAGCTTCCACCGCCGGTGGCTGCATCGGCACCACGACACCAGGAGGGTGTTCGGATGAGCATCATTCGTCGCTCGTCGCCCTTCGGGGAGCTGCTCTCTCTCCGCCAGGCGATGGATCGTCTGTTCGAGGAATCATTCATTCGGCCGCGGAGCCTGATCCCCGATGAGGGCTTCGCGATGCCGCTCGACGTGTATGCCACCCCGGATGCGCTCGTCGTCGAGGCGGCGCTGCCGGGCGTCAAGCCGGAGGACGTCGAGATCTCCGTGCTGGGCGATACCCTGACTCTCTCCGCCAACAGCTCCTCCGAGGAGCGCACCGAGGAGGGCGGGTACCTGTTCCAGGAGGTCCGCCGCGGCCGGTTCAGCCGGACCGTGTCGTTGCCGGCCAACCTGAAGCCGGACGCCGCAACCGCGACGTTCGAGCACGGCATGCTCCGCCTCTCGATCCCGAAGGCCGCGGCGGCCAAGCCACGCCAGATCCATATCACCCCCACCACGGAGGCCGGGCCCCTGACGGACCGCTCCGGCAATGGGTCGGCCCAACCGTCGCGCGAACATGCCGACACCACGCCCGCGACCACAGGGGCCGCGAGCAACTCATCGAACGGCTGAGTCGGTGCGCGAGCGCACGACCGGGTCGCGCGGGCCGGATCCCACCAGGCCCGTCTACGTCATCAGCGTCGCGGCGGAGCTGGTGCGGGTTCATCCCCGGACGCTCCGCATCTACGAGGGGGAGGGCCTGCTCTGCCCGGCCCGCACTCGCACGAACATCCGGCTCTACTCGGAAAACGACATCCGGCGGGTCCTGTGGATCCGGCACCTGACCCAGAACCTGGGCGTGAACCTCGCCGGGGTACGCGTCCTGTTCGAGCTCGAGGAGCGCCTGGGGATGCGGATCCTCGAGCGGCTCTACAACGACAGTACCCCTGACCGATGACGGCGTCGGGCCTTCCGATGACCTCGCCGACCAGACCGGCGAACCGCCGGCTCGCGGCGCGCTCTAGCCCCGACCCAGTCACAGAGCCGAGAACCAAGGAGATTCAATGGCAACCCGCCCCGCAAAGAAGCAACCGCCGGAACTGCCGCTGGCAGAACCCGGCCAGACCAGGGTCATGCCCCTCGTCGCGCTCCGCGAGACCGTCATCTTTCCGGAGATGATCGTGCCGCTCCAGGTCGGCCGCGACAAGTCCGTGCAGGCGCTCAACCACGCCGTCGGCGGAGAACACGCCGATCGCGCTGGTCACGCAGCGCGAGGCCGACCGCGAGGACATCAACGATCCGGCCGAGCTCTACGCCGTCGGTACGCTGGCCAAGATCGCGCAGGTCGTCCAGCTCCAGGACGGCACCGTGCGGGCGATCGTCCAGGGCCAGCAGCGGGTCCGCGTGCTCGGCTTCGAGTCGGTTGACCCGTACATCTCCGCCACGCGTCGAGTTCGTCGGAGGAACGGGACCCTCGAACATCGAGGTCCAGGCGCTCGTGCGCTCCGTCCAGTCCCAGATGGAGCAGTACGTGCAGTCGGGCGCACCGGTGCCGCCTGAGGCCGCCGTCGCCGCACGCAACATCACCGAGCCCGGGCTGCTGGCCGACATGGTCGCCTACAGCCCGGACATGACCACCGAACAGCGACAGGAACTGCTCGAGACCATCGACGTCATCGAGCGGCTCAAGCTCGTCTCCGCGTTCCTCGCGCGCCAGATCGAGATCAACGAGCTCAAGGGTCGGATCCAGTCCGAGGTCAAGTCGGAGATGGACAAGACCCAGCGCGAGTACATCCTGCGCGAGCAGTTGAAGGCGATCCAGCGCGAGCTTGGCGAGGACGACCCGCAGCAGGCCGAGATCAACGAGCTTCGCGAGAAGGTCGAGCAGGCCGGCATGACCGGAGGAGATCAAGGCGCGAGCGATCAAGGAGATCGACCGCATGAGCCGGATCCCTTCGGCGTCCCCGGAGGTCGGCGTCATTCGGACCTACGTGGACTGGCTGGTCGGGCTGCCGTGGAACGTCTCCACCAGCGACAACCTCGACATCAAGGAGGCCGCCCGCATCCTCGAGGAGGATCACTACGGCCTCGAGAAGATCAAGGAACGCATCCTCGAGTACCTCGCGGTGCGCACGCTGGCGGACACGATCCGCAGTCCCATCCTGTGCTTTCGTCGGGCCCGCCGGGCGTCGGCAAGACGTCGCTCGGCAAGAGCGTTGCCCGCGCCATGGGCCGCAAGTTCGTGCGCATGAGCCTCGGCGGCATCCACGACGAGGCCGAGATCCGCGGCCACCGGCGCACCTACATCGGCGCGCTGCCCGGCCGGGTGATCCAGAACATCAAGACCGCGGGCTCCAACAACCCGGTCTTCATGCTCGACGAGGTCGACAAGATCGGCATGGACTTCCGTGGCGATCCGAGCTCGGCGCTGCTCGAGGTGCTCGATCCCGGAGCAGAACAACACCTTCCAGGACAACTACCTCGAGGTGCCCTTCGACCTCTCGAAGGTGCTCTTCATCGCGACCGGCAACCTGCTCGATCCGATCCCGCCGGCGCTGCGCGACCGCATGGAGATCATCCAGCTGCCGGGCTACACACAGCAGGAGAAGATCGAGATCGCCAAGCGCTTCCTCGTGCCGAAGCAGATGGCCGTGCACGGCCTCAAGCCGAAGCACATCGAGATCACCGACGAGGCGCTCACGAGCCTGGTCCAGGCCTACACCAAGGAGGCCGGCGTCCGGAACATCGAGCGCGAGATCGCCGGCGTCATGCGCAAGGTCGCCCGGCAGGTCGCCGAGGGCCGCAAGCGCAAGACGGTCGTCGACGCGAAGAAGCTGCTCGAGTACCTCGGGCCGCCTCGCTTCGAGTACGGCGAGCTTGGAGCGGAGGACCAGATCGGTGCCGCGACGGGCCTCGTCGTGACCGAGGTCGGCGGCGACGTCGATCGCCATCGAGGTCACCAAGATGGAGGGCAAGGAGGACTTCATCCTCACCGGCCAGCTTGGCGAGGTGATGCGGGAGTCGGCTCGAGCCGGGCTGTCCTGGATCCGCGCACACGCCAGCGGAACTCGGGCATCAAGCGCGAGGTGTTCGAGAAGAACACGCTGCACATCCACGTTCCGGCAGGCGCGCATCCCGAAGGACGGGCCGTCGGCCGGCATCACCATGGCCACGGCCATGGTCAGCGCGCTGACCGGGATCCCGGTCCGCAAGGACGCTGGCCATGACCGGGCGAGATCACGCTCCGCGGGCGGGTCCTCCCCATCGGCGGCCTCAAGAGCAAGATCCTCGCCGCGCACCTCTCCGGGCGCGCGATGGTGATGCTGCCGCAGAAGAACGAGAAGGACCTTCGGGACATCCCCGAGGAGATCCGCAAGCAGATGAAGCTGGTCCTGGTCGACACGATGGACCAGGTGCTGGCGCACGGCCCTGCGGCGCAAGCCGCAGCCGCTCAAGCCGCCGGCCCCGCCGGAGATCATCGAAGGCGAGGCGCCGCTCGACGATCATCCGGCGGCACCCTCCAACGTCCGCCGGGGCTTCCCGGGGACCGAGCAGCCGCCCGCCGTGGCCATTCCGGCAAACGCCGTGGCCATCCCGGTCATCACCAAGCGACACTGAGGTATCGGGCGGGTCCGGCCGGCGCGGCCGGACCCGCCCACCGATCCATCCACGCACGCGGAGACGCGCATGGAATACCGCGACTATTACGCGACCCTCGGCGTGCCGCGGACGGCCAGTCAGGCCGACATCAAGAAGACGTTTCGAAGGCTCGCGCGAAAGCACCACCCGGACGTCAACAAGACGGATCCGGGCGCGGAGGCGCGCTTCAAGGAGGTCAACGAGGCCTACGCGGTCCTCGGAGACCAGGAGAAGCGGAAGGCGTACGACTCTCTCGGCGCCAATTGGGAGGCATACCAGCACGCCGGCACCGGAGCTGCGGGCGGACGCCCAGCGCAACCCGTTCGCCGGCTTCTCGGGGTTTGCCGGCAGCGCGGCCGGACCGGGCGGCATCCGCTTCGAGTTCCGCGGCAGCCGCGGAGGAGGCTCGCCGGGTTCAGCGACTTCTTCCGGACCTTCTTCACCGGCGGCGTCGATCCCCGTGCGGAAGCCACCGATGGCGCACGGTCGACCCGGCGGAGGACCACGACCCGGACGACGACGGGCGACATCGATATCGACGAACTCCTGGCAGGGATGGGCGGGGGCACCTACTCGACGGCCGGCGGGCTTCGGACCAGGTGCGCCGGCCGGCGGATCGTTCGGCGAGGAAGAGCTGCGCGGCACCGGTCGCGGAGGTCGCGGCCGGTCGGGCAGGCAGGATGTCGAGGCCGAAGTCGAGATCGGGTTGGACGAGGTCTTCACCGGGACAGATGCACTTGTCCAGGTCGGCGAGCGCCGCCTGCAGGTCAAGATCCCGAAGGGCGTCGAGAACGGGCAGCGGATCCGCCTGTCGGGCAAGGCCGGATCCGGTCCGGACGCCGGGCACCTCTACCTGCGGGTGAAGGTCCGGCCCCACCCGGTCTTCACGCGTGACGGGTCCAACCTCACGCGGGAGCTTCCGATCACGCTCGCGGAGGCGCTCCTCGGCGGGGAGGTGCCCGTCGAGACGCTGACCGGCCGGGTGCTCCTTCGCATTCCGCCGGAGACACAGTCGGGCCGGGTCTTTCGCCTGGCACACCAGGGCCTGCCGCGCTTCAGGTCCGAGGAACGCGGCGACCTGTTCGTCAAGACGCGCGTGATCCTGCCGACCGGCCTCGACGAGAACGGACGGCGGCTCGCCCGCGAGTTCGTCCAGCACGTCGGTCAGGCCGACCCGCGGGGAGCAGCAGGCCCCACGGGCGCCGCCTGAATCACGCTCAGGGAGTCACCAGGGAACCAATGAAACTCGACCGCTACACCGAGAAGGCACAGGAGGCGATCCTCGCCGCCCAACGTCTCGCCAGCGAGGCGGACAGCCCCGTACTCGATGCCGAACACATCCTCGCCGCGCTGCTGGAGGATCCCGAGGGGATCCCGGCGGTGACGCTGCGCCGTCTCGGCGCCGATCCCGCGCAGCTGCGGATGGAGCTGGGCGCCGTCCTGTCGCGACGAGCCAGCGATCTCGTGGCGGGCAGCTGTCTCTCGATGCGCGCGCCCGTACCCTCCTGGAACGTGCCGAGGACGAGGCGAAGCGGCTCAAGGACGAGTATGTCTCCACGGAGCACCTGCTCCTCGCGGCCGCGGAGTCCGGTGGCGACGCCGGCCGGCTGCTGGAGGCGGCTGGTGCGGGCCACGAGGCGCTCCTCGGCGCCCTCCAGTCGGTGCGCGGCGGCCAGCGCGTGACATCGCAGCACCCGGAGAGCACGTACCAGGCCCTCGAGCGATACGGCCGCGATCTGACGCACGACGCCCGCGAGGGCAAGCTCGATCCGGTGATCGGCCGCGACGAGGAGATCCGTCGCGTCATGCAGGTGCTCTCGCGGCGCACCAAGAACAACCCGGTGCTCATCGGCGAGCCCGGCGTCGGCAAGACCGCCATCGCCGAGGGACTCGCCCAGCGGATCGTGCGAAGGCGACGTGCCCGGAAGGCCTCAAGGAGAAGCGGGTCGTCGCGCTCGACCTCGGTTCGCTCATCGCCGGCGCCAAGTACCGCGGCGAGTTCGAGGAGCGGCTCAAGGCCGTGCTCAAGGAGATCAAGGACTCCGAGGGCCAGATCATCCTGTTCATCGACGAGCTGCACACGGTCGTCGGCGCGGGCGCCGCGGAAGGCGCGATGGACGCATCCAACCTGCTGAAGCCGATGCTGGCGCGCGGCGAGCTGCACACGATCGGCGCCACCACGCTCGACGAGTACCGCAAGCACGTCGAGAAGGACGCGGCGCTGGAGCGGCGCTTCCAGCCGGTCTACGTGGACCAGCCGACAGTCGAGGAGACGATCTCGATCCTGCGCGGCCTGCGCGAGCGCTACGAGGTGCACCACGGCGTCCGCATCACCGACTCGGCGCTGGTCGCGGCGGCAGTCCTCTCCAACCGCTACATCAGCGAGCGCTTCCTCCCCGACAAGGCGATCGACCTGGTCGACGAGGCCGCCAGCCGGCTGCGGATGGAGATGGACTCCATGCCGATGGAATTGGACGAGCTCGAGCGCCGGCGCGATCCAGCTCGAGATCGAGCGCGAGGCGCTGCGCAAGGAGAAGGACGAGGCATCCAAGGCGAGACTTGGGACGCTCGAGAAGGAACTGGCAGACATCGGCGAGCGGGCCGGTGCCCTGAAGAGCCAGTGGGAGACGGAGAAGGGCGCGATCAGCAGCCTCCACGCGACCAAGTCGGAGCTGGAAGGCCTCCAGCACCAGATCGAGGAGGCCGAGCGCGCCGCCGACTACGGCAGGGCCGCGGAGCTGAAGTACGGACGCCAGGTCGAGCTTCAACGCAGGCTGAAGGAGCAGGAGGAGGCACTCGCCCAGGAGGCCGGCGGCGCTCATCGGCTGCTGAAGGAGGAGGTCGACGCGGATGACATTGCGCGCATCGTCGCCGCGTGGACGGGCATCCCCGTCGCTCGCCTGATGGAGGGCGAGCAGGCCAAGCTGATCCACATGGAAGAGCGCCTGCACGAGCGGGTCGTCGGCCAGGACGAGGCGATCGAGGCCGTGTCAGACGCGGTCCGGCGTGCCCGGGCCGGGCTCAAGGACCCCAGGCGGCCGATCGGCTCGTTCATCTTCCTGGGCCCGACGGGCGTGGGCAAGACCGAGCTTGCGCGGGCGCTGGCGCAGTTCCTGTTCGACGACGAGGCGGCCATGACGCGCATCGACATGAGCGAGTACATGGAGAAGTTCGCCGTCTCGCGGTTGATCGGCGCGCCGCCCGGCTACGTCGGGTACGACGAGGGCGGCCAGCTGACGGAGGCGGTCCGGCGGCGGCCGTACCAGGTGATCCTGCTCGACGAGATCGAGAAGGCGCACCCGGATGTCTTCAATGTGCTGCTCCAGGTCCTCGATGACGGACGGCTGACCGACGGCCAGGGCCGCACGGTCAACTTCAAGGACGCGGTCATCGTGATGACGAGCAACGTCGGGTCGGCGGTGATCGCAGCGACCGACGACGGCCGCGACGAGGAGTCGTACCAGCAGATGAAGCGCTCCGTGACCGAAGCGCTCCGCGCGACCTTCCGGCCGGAGTTCCTCAACCGGATCGACGAGGTCATCGTCTTCCACGCCCTCTCCGACGATGACCTGGCAAGGATCGTCGACCTGCTGCTTGCCGACCTGCAGCGGCGGCTCGCGGACCACGACCTGACCCTCGAGTTGACGCCCGCGGCGAGGGCGGTGATCGCCCGCGAGGGCCACGATCCCCAGTTCGGGGCCAGGCCGCTGAAGCGGGCGGTGCAGCGGCTGGTCGAGAATCCGCTGGCGAAGGCGCTGCTGGAGGGGCGGTTCGCGCCGGGCTCGACGATCCGCGTCGATGCAGACCCGATCGGCGGCACGCTCCTGTTCCGGGGCGAAGGTGGCGAGGAGACGATGGTCACGGACGTCGGCGAGCGACGCGACGCTCGGGCGGCGGCCGGCGAACCGGAGACTGCGGCCTCGCACCTGGACCGGCTGATGGAGGTCCCTTCGGCCCGCCGCGGGAAGGACGGCGGGGAGCGGCTCAACTGACGATCCCGGGCGGCGAGGCGCGCGTGGATCCCGTCGCCGCCGTGGACGAACACCGGCTCGCCGAGAGTGAGCCGGTCCTCGTCGAGCGGATTCGCGACGAGATCGAGGAGGCACCGGACCGGCGGATCACGTTCGCCCGCTTCATGGAGCGGGCGCTGACGGAGCCCGGCCTGGGCTACTACGCCACGAGCGATCGGCGGCCGACGCGGGAGGGCGACTTCCTGACGGCGCCGGAACTGCACCCGTTCTTCGGGCGGTGCATCGGCCGGCTGCTCGACGACGCCTGGGCGCGCCTCGGGGAACCGGGCACGTTCACGGCTCGGGAGTACGGCGCCGGTCGTGGAACCCTTGCCATGACGGTCCTGGACGGCCTCCGCGCGGACGGATCCGGGCTGGCCGACGTGCTGGATTGGCAGCCCATTGATCTGCCGCGTGCCGGGTCGGCCGGAGAGCCGCCCACCGGGGTCCCGGCCGACGGCGCGTTCACGGGCGCGATCGTGGCGAACGAGTTCGCCGATGCCCTGCCCGTCCACAGGGTCGTGGCGCGTGGCGGGACGCTCCGGGAGCGCTACGTCACCTGGACCGGAGGCTGGTTCGGGGAGGTGGAGGGCCCGCCGTCAACGCCCGAGATCGGGGTCCTGCTCGCTCGCGAAGGCACCGACCTTGACGACGACCAGGCGGCCGACCTGTCCCTGGCTGCGCCGCGTTGGGTCGAGGAAGCCACCCGGGACCTGGTCCGGGGCCTGTTCCTGGTGATCGACTACGGCTACCCGGCGGGCGAGCTGTACGCCGCTCGGCGCGGAGCCGGCACACTGCTCGGATACCGGCAGCACAGGGTGAGCGACGATCCGTTCGCGGCGGTCGGGCGGCAGGACCTGACGGCGCACGTCGACTTCACCGCTCTCGAAGATGCGGGACGGGCCGGCGGCCTGGACGTGCTCGGCTCGACCACGCAGGCGGAGTTCATGGCTCGCCTCGGCCTTGGTGAGTTGCTGGCCGGTCTCGGTGCCGATCCTGAGACGGACCCGGGGGAGTACCTGCTGGCCCGCACATCCGTGATCCGCCTGCTGGACCCGCGCCACCTTGGGGCGTTCCATGTCCTCGCGATGGGACGCGGGATCCCCGCCGATCCCCCGCTCCGCGGTCTCCCTGCCGATCCCACGCTCCGCGGTCTCCCGCCCGAGCGGCCGCTCCATGCGCCTGCCGGCGGTCTCCGCCCGCGCAGCCTCTGAGGACGGGGCCGTGCTGCTGTCAGATGCTGCGGCGAGGTTGTCGCGGCTGCCCAGTCCGCTGCCGCCGCCGCCTCGCGCGATCGACGCCCACGTCCTCGGCGGACCCGACCGCCTGCCACCCTGGGCGCGCGGTGCCCCGGTGCCCGTTCGCGATGCCGCCGTGCTCGTCCTGCTCTACCCCGGTCCCGGCGACGAGGCGCACCTCGTCCTGATCGAGCGCCCGAGCAGCGACCTCCGCCACCCCGGCCAGGTCGCCTTTCCCGGCGGCGCGATGGACCCCGGCGACGATTTCCCCGTCGGTACCGCACTCCGCGAGGCCTGCGAGGAGGTCGGCCTCGATCCGATCGCGGCCGGGGTCCGGACGTTGGGCGTGCTCGACGAAGTGGACGTGCGCGTCTCGGGCTTTCGCCTGGTGCCCGTCCTCTCGATCGCGGAGCGCGCACCGCTCCTGGTGCCCGACGAGCGTGAAGTCGCCGCGATCCTGCGCCTGCCGGTGCGCCACTTCCTGCCGAGCGCCCCGATCGAGACGGTGGAGGCGGACCACGGGGGCCGGCGGCTCCGGTATGGCGCATATCCGGTCGCGGAGTACCAGATCTGGGGGGCGACGGCGCGGGTGCTCGGCCAGCTCGGCGCGGTGCTCGGCGACGAGACCTGAGCTGAGACCAGCTCGGAAATCGGGTCGGAAGGCGCAGCCAGCACGGTGGGCCTCGCAACCCGCGATCGGGCGAGGAGCTACCAGGGCTCTCCCTCGGACGAGTCGTAGCTCGAGCGCTTCCGGCCGGGGTCGGCAAGCTCGCCACGCGCGGGTTCTGCTCGGCCGGCCGATGCAGCGCCGGCCGGCGTTGCGGCCGGGGGCTCCGCGTCACCCGGTTGAAGGCGCGCGGCCGTTCCCTCGACCACGGAACTCGCCGCAGCCGGCAGCGCCGGCAACTCCACCACGATCGCCCGCATCTCGACGCCGTCGGTGTACGCACCGTGCGGCACGTCCGGCGGCCACACCACCGCCTCGCCGTGATTGATGCGGATCCGCTCGTCGCCCACCTGCACAAAGCCACCGCCGCTCACCACGATGAACAGCGTGGAGTTCGGGTTGGTATGCGGGGTGATCAGGCCGTGCGGCGAGAACGCGAGCTCGGAGATGTGCGCCCGCTCGTCGTTCCAGATGACCTGGCCGGTAAGGCCCCGAGTCCCGGGCGGCCCGTCAGGCCGGCGATGCCCTGGCCCGAACCGGCGGATCTCCATCGACCGGCGGTGTCCCGCACCCGCTCCGAGGGCTCGGCGGTGCGCTAGCGCCGACGCCGCTTCGGCCGACCGCCCTTCCGTGCGGTGCGGACCGTGGCCTCGGGGTGCTTGTACTTCGATGCGCTGAAGAACCGTGCGCGGCGCAGTTGCTGGTTGTAGGCGTAGATGATCGGCGGGAACCGGAAGAAGACGATCCAGATGAACGTCCCGAACCCGATGATCATCGTCAGTACGACCGTGATGAAGTAGAAATGGAACAGGTCCTCGACGATGAGCAGACCGAACACGCAGATGGCGGTCCAGAGCAGCCACTCCTCCCGGTTGACGAGTGGTGGATGGCGATGGAGCCGGCGCGTCTGCACGTTGTAGAGGATCACGGCGACGATGAGGAGAATGACGGAGGCGATGCCCACGGGCCAGACGAGGTCGCTGAAGCCGGTGCTTCCGGATGCGGCGTCCGGGTATTGCGAGAACGGCCAGAACAGCGCGTCGAGCCACTTTTTCGGTCCTATCACGCCCGGCAGGATACCAGCCCGGGCCGTTGCCGTGGCGGGGAAGCTGCGGAGGCGGCGCGAGGCACCGTACCTGTTGAGACAGGCTGCCTCGCGGGATACTCGGAACGGCGCTTGATATACTCGAAACTCCCGCCAAATCCCGTGCCCGGGGAACACCGGCCGCGGTACCGAGGGGTGGAGGACCCGCCTTGCGAGCCTTGCTCTCGGTCGCGAACCGCGAGGGAGTCGCCTCTCTCGCTCGCCAACTGCGCGACCTCGGAATCGAGATCTACGCCACCGACGGCACTCGGGAGAGCCTTGCCGCGGAAGTCATCGAGGTGCGCTCGATCAGCGAGCTGACCTCGACCGAGACGTTCGCCGGCGGCCTCGTCAAGACGTTCCACCCGGAGATCTACGCCGGCATCCTGGCCCGGCGATCAGTCCCGAGTGACATGGCGAGCCTCGCCGAGCGGAACATCGGGCTCATCGACCTCGTGGTCGTGAACATCAAGCCGTTCGCCCCCCAGGTCGGCTCGGGTGTCGTGCCAGTCAACGAGGCGGTCGAGATGATCGACGTCGCCGGAGTCGCCCTGCTGTCGGCGGCCGCGCGCAACTACGCCGGCGTCGCGGCGGTCTCCGATCCGGCCGACTACGCGGGGATCGTGAGCGAGATCAGCCGCAACGGCAGTGTCAGCATCGACACGCGACAGCGCCTGGCGGCGCGAGCGTTCGCGGCGGTCGCGGCCTACAACGCCGAGGTCGCCGCCTACCTCAACCACGTCAACGGCGTCCGCTTCCCCGACCAGCTGACTGTCGTCCTGGACAAGCAGCGCGACCTGCCGTACGGGGAGAATCCACACCAGCGTGCCGCCATCTACCGGGAGACCACGCATCGCACGCGGTCGCTGGTGGATGCCCAGCAGGTCGGTGGACCCCAGCCTTCGTTCAACGACCTGCTCGACCTCGACGCCGCCTATCGCGTCGCGACCGACTTCGCCGCCACGACGTGCTGCATCGTCAAGCAGACGAACCCGGTCGGGCTCGCCTCCAACAATTCGCTGGTGGACGCCTACCGACGGGCCCTCGAGGGCGATCCCGTGAGCGCCTACGGCGCGGTCGTCGCCTGCAACCGGATCGTCGACCAGCCGACTGCAGCGGAGATCGTCGGCAACGCCTACGAGGCGGTCGTCGCGCCGGGCTACGCGGACGCGGCGCTCCACAAGCTCCGCAGCAAGCCGTCCCTGGCCCTGCTGTCGGTCCCGGGCACGCCGCCCGAGGGGCTCTCCGATTACGGGATCGCGGACCTCGACTTCCACCGCATCGACGGCGGGCTGCTGGTCGAGACGCTCGATCGGCTGGAAATCGACCACTCGCAGCTGAACGTGGTCACGAAGCGCCGGCCCACGCTCGACGAGTTGACGGACCTGCTGTTCGCGTGGCGGGCGGTCCGGCACGTGAGCAGCAATGCCGTCGTCCTGGCGCGGCACGCGACGCTGGTTGGCCTTGGCGCAGGCCAGGCGAGCCGGATGGTCGCCGTGGAGATCGCCCTGCACCGCGCGTCGGACCGGGCGAACCTGTCGGTGATGGCGTCCGACGCCTACTTCCCGTTCGCCGACGCGATCCAGCTGGCCGCGGACCGCGGCGTGACCGCCATCATCCAGCCGGGTGGCTCGATCAGGGACGAGATGGCGATCGAGGTTGCCGACCGGCACCACATGGCGATGGTCTTCACGGGGCGACGCCACTTCCGCCACTGATGGTCGGGTACGAGACGCCGCCGCTCGAGCGCCGCCGGATCATCGCCCTCGGCGGCGGGGGCTTCCAGGTGCAGGGAGATGCGCGACTCGACGCGTTCGTCCTGTCGCAGGCGGTTGCTCCCCGGCCGCGGGCCTGCCTCATCCCCACCGCGACCGGCGACAACCCAGCCGTCATCGCCGCGTTCTACTCGGCTTTTGCGGGCCGGACGGAGGCAACCCATCTCGCGCTCTTCGAGCGGACGGTTGGCGACGTCGACGCGCTCCTGTTTGCCCAGGACAGGAGTATCGGCCTGAACCATGTCGACCTCGGCGGCATGATCGTGCCGGCATCGGTGATGCCCGAGATCCTCGACGCCGACCGATTGCTCGGCGAGTGCTGCGGCGGCGCCGGCGCCGCCTGCGACCCTTTGTCCGGGAACCGCGTTCGCCGGGCGGACCTGACGATGCACCATCCGCTGGGCAGCATCGGCCGTCGCCTCGCCGGGGTCCGCATCGGACATCCTTCCAGTCCCGGCGGCGTACTCGGTCGATGCCGCGATCAACCCTTCGGTGGATGTGGCGCAGGCGGCCGCGACGACGCTCGACCACGATCCCGGAACGTTGGGAAGCAAGCGGACCCGGGCCGATGCGACGATCGCCCGTCGCGGTGTCGGGTCGGTTCCATCACCAGAACCGAAACCTGTATGGTCAAGGTGCATGAATGCGACTACAGTGGCGCCCCGCGAGCGCCGCGGGCGCAGTCAACGACCACGACCAGCCAGGATGCCCAACAGGCGAGGAGCGGTCCATGTTCGACAGCACCTGCGAGATCCGCCGCGCGCATATCCGGAGCGACGGCAAAGCCCAGCTCGACCTCAAGGCAGACGACGGAACGTTCGACTGGAGCTGGTTCCTGAGCTCGACGCAGAACGCCAACCCTGTCCTGGCGGCCGCGTTCACGGCGATGGCGACGAACAAGAAGATCTACTGCACGATCAACGATCCCGTCCAGGCGTGGGCAGAGGTCGTCAACTTCGGCATCGTGAAGTAATCGCTCGCGCGACGTCGCACGTCGAGACAGCTGCGGCCCGAGTTCCCGCGACGGCACGCCGGATCACCCAGCCGACGGAGGCATCCCATGGCCTGTTCCTCCCAGCAATACTCGGGCGCGGACACCGGCCCCACGACCTGGACGAACTGGTCGGGACGCTTCACGGGACCGGTCAGCAGGCTGTTTCAGCCCGATTCGCTCGCGGACCTCGTCAACGTGGTCGAGCGCGCCACGGCCGAGGGTCACATGCTCCACGTCGTCGGCAGCGGCTGGGCGTTCGAGAACATCGCCTATTCGACCGACTGGATGGTCGATCTCGTGCGGCTCAACTTGCCGCTCTCGGGGGTCACCGACAGCGCCCTCAACGCACCTTGGGCGGCGTCGCAGGCCGCCGGCCCCGACGTGCTCTTCCATGTCGAAGCCGGCGCGAAGGTCGCCGACGTCAACGACCTGCTGGCCGCCCGAGGCCTCGCGATGCCGACGCTCGGCGGCGCCAACGGCCAGGCCATAGCCGGAGCGATCTCGACGGGTACGCACGGCGGCGACATCGATGTGCCGCCGCTGGCCGACGCGGTCATGGCCATGCACCTCGTCACCGCCGGCGGCCGCGAGCTGTGGGTCGAGCGCGCCTCCCAGCCGATCACGGACGACGTCGCGCTCGCCCTGGCGCTCCCCTGCCCCGACACGGAGATCGTGCGCGACGACGACATCTTCAACGCGATGCTGGTCGGGTTCGGGCGCTTCGGCGTGATCTACTCCTACGTGCTCCGCGTCCGGCGCGCCTTCCGCCTCGCCGAGTGGACGGCCAGGATCACGCGTGCGTCGCTGACCGCGGGCCTGCGTGATGGCATCGCCGGGGGCACGTTCCTCGCGCCGATCCTCACGATGCTCCCCGCCCCGCCGGCGGCGCTCGGGGCCATCGATCCGGCGAACCCGCGGGGCCTGGAGATCGTGTTCGATACGAACAACCTGGGCATGTGCTGGGTGAAGCGGCGCTGGTTCACCGACGACGCGACGGACCTGGGCGTCTCGAACTCGCAGAACGCCCTCTGCACGATCGGGGCGGCCGGCGTCCTTGCCGCTGCGCTCGTCGTGCTGGGCCCGTTCGGCGGTATCCCCTTCTACGGTGTCGCGGTGGCCACCGCGACAGCCGCACTGTCGGCCAGCCTCACCGCGAACCCGACGATGCCCGCAGGCCAGATGCTGGCGCAGGTGCTGACCGCGTTCTGGGACCTGAGCCTCGGGTGGGCGATCCCCCAGATCGCCGGCGTCGAGTTCGGCCTGCAGTACCAGGATTCGACGGGAGCGGGAAAGCGCGGGCCATCGAACCTCATCATCTCGGGGTTCCGCGAGCAGAGCCTCCAGGGCTGCTACCGCGCCGACTCGATCGAGCCGATCTTCGACGCGCACTCCACGGGCTACATCGACTTCCTGGACGCGATCATCAATGCGGCTCCCAATGTCAAGCAGGCCGGCTACATCTCGCTGCGCTGGTCGGCGATGTCGCGCGCGACGATGAGCATGCACAGCTTCCCGAGCGCGCACGGGGTGGCGATCGAGGTCACGTCGCTGCGAGGTCTGCCCGACAATCCTGCCTGGTTCGCGCAGGTGGAGGCAGCCGCGGTGTCGCGCGGCGGGCGACCGCACTGGGGCCAGATCAACAACCTGGATGCCGCGAGCACGGCCGCGATGTTCGGAGGCAACCTGCAGGCGTGGCGCACGGCACTGGGAGAGGTGGTCGGCGGTTCGTCGACCTTCAGCAACGCCTTCACCGCGCAGCGCGGCCTGGAACCGCTGCCCGGGGCGACGCCGACGGTCGCCGGCCCGCGCGCCGGCGACCTGGCGGGTGGCGCGGCGGTGGTCCCGGCGATCTCGCTGCTGCTGGGCGCCGTCCCGGCCGCGCCCGCCCCGATCGGTCCCATCCCACGGCTCCCACGACCGAGACCCGGTCGGCCGATCGGCGGCTGACCGCTCGCCTCGAGGCGCACGAATCGTTCGTCCGGGGCCGCGGGGCGCCGGAGGCCTGCTACCGTGGCGACCGGCATCACGCTCCAGCGCGCCGGGGGCCGCCCCCGCGTTACTCGTTCAGCCGAATGTGAAGCAGAACACCTCGACGCCCGCGTCGAGGAACTCGATCTCGAATGTGCGTTCGCCGATCGGAGCCCGCTGTCGGATGAGCTGGTACGTGCGCTGCTCGGCGACCGTGCCGCCGCCGTCGGCATCGACGTCGGATCCGGGCGCGGCGGTGGCCGGCCGGCCGTCCAGGCGGACGCGGAAGCGAATCGCCGTTCCTCGCCGCGCCGGGCCCATCACGAGGTTGACGTCGCGTCCCTGGAAGCGGAACGCGATCCGTCCGCCGGGCTCGGCAAGGGCGGCTGCGCGGCCTGTGATCGTCCACGTTCCGGTCGGCGCCCAGTGGTTGAGGCTCAGTCTCGTGGGCGCGGTGTAGTCGTGCGCCCGGTCCTCCCGGAGACCGTCGGGCGAGGCGAACCCGGTCGCCTGGCCGTATCCGACGTACGTCTCGGGGGAGCGCAGACTCCCATAGTCGGCCGGCACCTCGAGGTCGCGGGGATCGACCGAGACGAGCCCCTGATCGATGTCGGCGGCACCGGCGTCCAGCAGCAGTTGCTGGATCGCCATTTCCGTCATGGCGTATTCGCCCTCGCCGAAGTGGTGGTACCGGATTCGTCCCTCTGCGTCGGCGAGGTAGATCGCCGGCCAGAAGTGGTTGGCGAACGCCCGTCCACACACCGTAGTCGTTGTCGAGCGCGATCGGGTACGCCACGCGCATTGCGGCTGCCTGGGCGACGACATTGGCGACGTCGTGCTCGAAGTCGAACTCCGGCGTGTGAACGCCGATGACGGTCAGCCCCTGGTCGGCGTATTTCGTCGTCCAGGCGCGGACATAGGGCAGCGTCCGGAGCCAGTTGACGCAGGTGTACGTCCAGAAGTCGACGAGGACGACTCGCCCGAGGAGCCCCTCCGGCGTCAGGGGCGGTGAGTTGAGCCAGCCGGTCGCGCGCTCGAACGAGGGCAGGCGGCCCTCGACCGGCAACTCGGCCGTGTCACCGGCCAGGCGGTGGGCGATCGATCTCACGAGACTGCGCGGCCGGGATGGTGGCGCGATCGCGGGTTCTGACATCGGAGATTCTCCTTGCTCTTCGGTGGGCTCAGGATGGCGTGTATGTCCTCGCGGCCGCCGGTCCGGCCTCGAACGCGACCGACGTTGCCCCGCACGTCGATGCCATGGTGCGTGACATGCAGGCCGACGGGACCATGCTCCGAGTCGTCCCTCACATTCCCTGGTACCTCGACGATCATGGCGCTGCGGCCGTGCTGCTCGCCCGACGCGCAGCTGTACCTGTCGCCGCGGATGATCTCGTTCCACCTGTACAACATCGTCCCCAGGCTCGGCGTCACGACGCGATCGCAACTGGCCGGCGCGAGATCAGGCATGACCAGGTTGGTCGACTCGGCGGTTCTCGCTCGCTCCCGTGGTTGCTCAAGGTGCTCGGTGAGCAGGACAGCATGCCAGCGCGGGGACTGATCCCCACGACCGAGTTTCAACTCGACCAGCCGATGCCGTCCCAGCGCCCGACCGGCCGGACCGCGTCGTCGCCATCGGTCGCGGCCCGGCGCCTGCGGGCCGTCTCCACCGTCGCTCCCCAGCCCGGTGGGGCAAGGCGCGGCGCAAGGTCCGCGAGGGGCGCAAGCACGAACAGTCGCTCCCTGGCCAGGGGATGGGGCACGTGGAGCCATTGGGCGCCTGCTCGACCCGGGTCGGTGCTGCGGGCAGAGGGCGGCCGCTCGACCCGGATCCGGTGGCGCCCGTAGACGAGCAGGTCCAGGTCGAGTTCGCGCGGGCCCCAGTGCTCGCGCTCCCGTCGCCCGAAGCTGCGCTCCAGCCCCTTCAGGGCGCCCAGGAACGACAGCGCACCCGACTCGGGATCCGCGCCGGCGGCGACGTCGAGGGCGACGACCGCGTTGAGGAAGTCGGGCTGGTCCGCGAGGCCGACGGGGCGCGTCTCGTAGAGGCGTGACACTCCGCGGAGCCGAGCGCCCGGCAGGCCGGCAAGCGATCCCACAGCCCCGGTCAGCGTTCCGCGGGCGTCCCCGACGTTCGCTCCGAGACCGACATAGACCCGAACGCGGTGTGGCGTCTCAATTCCTCCGATCCCGGGTGGCTGCGGCGGCCGGGCACGCCCGGCTAGACTCGCCCGGCGATGCCCAGGCCGCTTGTCGTCATCTTCCACCAGCCGCCGCGCGCAGACGACCCGCCGCTGACGGGGTTACTCGCCGAATCGCGGGATCGGCTGGTGGAACGGCACGCGGCCCTGTTTGCGCGGGCCGGCGCCCATCGCCTCCTGGTCGTGCCCGGTCGCCCCGAGGCAGCAACCGAGTCCTTCGGGGAGCGCCTGGCGCGCATCGTGGCCGAGGAGGACCCTGTGGGCGGTCTCGTCGTCCTCGGATCCGGCGCTGTCCCGATGCTCCGCCGCGACGATGCCACGCGCCTCCTGGGTGTTGCGGCGGGCGGGGGGCGGCGGGCGCTCACCAACAACCGCTACTCATCGGACGTGTGCGCACTCAGTGACGCAGGCGTCCTCCGCGGCCTGCCGCCGCTGCCCTCGGACAATGCGCTCCCGCGCTGGCTCGAGGAGAAGGGCGGCGTTCGGGTGACAGAACTTCCGGGCCGCGACCGGCTGGCGCTCGACCTCGACACCCCGCTGGACCTTGCGCTGCTCGCCCAAGTCATCGGCGCGCCGCGGAGCCTGCGCGATCTCGCGTCGCGGGGCGGCCTCGGTGTCCCGCGACTGGCCGAGCTTCGCGCGCTGGCCGCGGACCCGCGGAAAGAGCTGTTGGTCTTCGGCCGGTCCGGCTCGCGGACCCTGCGCTGGCTGGAACGGAACGTCCGTTGCCGTGTGCGCTTTCTCGCCGAGGAACGCGGGCTGCGCGCGTCGTCCCCACTGGCGATCCACGCGGGCGCGGCCATCGCGGGCGGCGCTCGGGCTCCTGTACCGGTGTCCCGGCCACCGAGGGCGACGCTCGGGCGCCTGCTCGATTCCCGGGGCCCGGGCGCCCTGGCGGCAGTCGTCGCCGACCTCGCCGACGGAGCGATCATCGATTCGCGGGTCCTGATGGCCGACCGCCTCGGGGCGGACGAGGCTTCGTGGCCGGTCCCGGAGGACCGGTTTGCGAGCGACCTGCTCCGCACTGGAGACGTATCGGATCCGTGGCTCCGAGCGGTCACGGCGTCGGCCGCCGAATTGCCGCTGCCGATCCTGCTCGGCGCGCACTCGGTCGTCGGTCCGGGGATTCCGATCCTGCTCAGGGCTGCCGCGCGGCGGCGCCGTGGCGCCAATGGCCATGCATCCTGAACCGTCGCGGCCATAGCCGTCCGTTCGGCTCTGGGCGCGTCCAACCGCTGCGGCCATCGTGAATTGCCCGCTTGGGACAGGTGCCGATGGGGCATCGCTCGACGAATGGGGAACGACCGTGGCCGGACTCCGAGTTTCCCGGATGGCCGTCCGATACCGAAACGCGAGGCACGCGGACAAGTTCAGACGGCGCCTCCGCAGCCTGGTCTCCCGTGGCGGGCCCTTCCTGGTCGTCGTGGGACTCGCGACCGGCTGCAACGCGATGTTGCCTGCCTCCACCTCACCGGAAACCGCGACCGCCGGTCGCTCTCCCGACGCCGGGCCGAGCTGTGCCGGCGGCCCGATCACCATCACTGTTCATCTGTCGCTGGCCCGGCCGATCCCAGCCGCCGTTGTGCGGGTTGTCCAGCCGTGAGGGCTGGGCGCGCAATCGGAGCGACGCGTCCGTCCCGCCCGGCTCCTGTTCACCCAGCGCGACGCCTCGCAGCCTTCCGCGTACGCCGTCACGCCACCCAGTACCACTGCGCAAAGAGCGCCATGAACACGGCGCCGAGGCCCATCGCGGCCACCATGTACGCGCGATCGAACGCTCGCACCCGACCTGCGATCGCCAGCACGATGAAGATCGGGAAGAAGCTGACGTCGAAGCGGGATAGCGATCCGAGCGAACCCGTTGAAAGCGGGACGAGTACGAGCGCCGTCAGGTAGAGCGCGTAGCTCGGCCGCAACAGCTTCCAGGCTGCCACGACAACGGCGATCGTCGCGATCGCGAAGACGAGGTCGACGGCCGAGTGGGACCCGTTGGCCGTGATGGGACCGGAAAGCGTATTGATGAACGCCTGCCACGGCGGGGCGATCGAGCGGTGCCAGCCCGACTCGGCGTGGAGAAAGGCAAGCGGATCGCCGTAGCGCACACCCAGGAAGGCCATGTAGGAAACGAGGCCGCCGGCGACCATCGGCACGGCGAGCAGCGCTCGCCACGGCCGGGCGCCCTCTCGCCAACGCCCGAACGCCTCCATCGCGATCGGCACGGCCACGAGGAAGCCATACGGCCGCGTGAGCGCTGCCAGCGCCCCCAGGAACCCGGCCAGCAGCCATCGGTCACGACGCGACGCAAGCACGGCACCGATCGACAGCGCGAGGAACGTCGACTCCGCGTACGCCGCGGAGAGGAAGAGGCTCGTGGGAAACACGAGCAGGTACCACACCGCCCGCGATACCACCGAGCCGTCGTGGTCCAGCCGGCAGAGGGCGATCAACGCGGCCACTGCGGCGACGAGCATGGCGTTGGAGACGATGAGCCCGATCACCCGCAGTTCGGGGACACCGGCGGCGCCAACGAGCGCGCCCGTGGCCCGCACGAGGACCGGGTAGAACGGGAAGAAGGCAGCACTCGCGGGGTCGGTGGCCGGGTAGCCGTTCGCCGCGATGTCGATGTAGTGGAGCGAGTCCCACCGGCTGAACGCGTCGACCAGTGGGTTGCCGGAGAGTCGAAGCCACGCACTCGGGACCCACGGCGAGACCGGGAGTGCCGCGATGGACAGGATGCCGACGGCCGCCAGGAGGGCGCGCGTGGCGGCGATGGGCAGGCAGACGTCGTGGAGAAACGCCGCAACGGATGATCCCGCCACGGCGGCGCGCCGGACGCGGCGCCCATTGCGCGTCGCCGTCTCACTCGTCACGCTATCGACTCCCGGTTGCCTGCGCTGACCGCACGGCGCCGGCCGCGGCCAATGGACCGTCGACCGGGGGCCCGGCAGGCGCCCGACGACAGCGAGACCCTATGGCCCGGCCATTTCCGGGACACGATACGACGCGGGCCAACAGGTTGCGATGGCCCTGCAGCGGTGTCGGGTCCCGAGCCGGCCTCCAGGGCGGACAATCGCCCGCGTCGGTCGCGCTAGAATGTCGAGGCGCGGGGACCCCCCAAACCCGGCAACTTGCCGGCTTCCCGCTGCGCGACCACCACTTGCATCGAGGTGGGAGTGACTGCCGCTCTCTGGTACGTGCTCGGATTCGCCTTCGCAGGCTTCACGTTCGTGTTCGTCACGATCGGAGCCGCGTGGCTGCTCAGCCATCGCACAAGGGCGATCGCCACAAGGGGCTGCCCTACGAGTCGGGCATCGACACCTTCGGCGACACCTGGGGACGCTTCGGGCTGTCCTTCTACATCTACGCGCTGCTCTTCGTCGCGTTCGACATCGAGGTCGTCTTCATCTACCTGTGGGCGCTGGTCTTCGACGATGTCCTCCTGGGCGGATTCGTCAGCATGCTGCTGTTCGTCCTCATCCTGCTGCTGGGCCTCGGCTACGCCTGGCGCAAGGGCGTGCTGACCTGGAAGTGAGCGAGCCGCGTCCCGATCCGGCCGCCGAACTGACGCGGTCGGTCCAGCCGTCCGACGGATCATCCGCGATCGAGCCCGCGGGTCGAGCCGCTACGGCCGTGATCGAGCCGATCATCGTGCCCGAACACGCTCTGGACGCCGGCCGACCCGACCGCGTACGGCGGCGGCCGTCCGCCGACCATCACCCACCTCGCGGAGCTGGAGCTCGGGACAAGGGCGACAACGGCCGCTGGGGTGCCCTCGATGTGATCCCGACCTACGCCGACTACGTCCTCGACCTGATCCGCCTCAACAGCCTGTGGCCGCTGCTCTCCGGTCTCGCCTGCTGCGCCATGGAGATGATGTCGGCCGCGACCAGCGTCCACGACATGGACCGCTTCAACATGTTCCCGTTCCGCGCCAGCCCGCGCCAGGCGGACGTCCTGATCGTCGCCGGAACGCTGACGACCAAGATGGCCGGACCGCTCGGTGCGGCTCTGGGAGCAGATGCCGGAGCCGAAGTGGTGCGTGGCCATGGGTGACTGCACCTGCTCGGGCGGTCGCTACAAGCGCTCGTACGCAACTGTCGAGGGCATCGACCGCGTTCTTCCCGTCGACGTCTACGTGCCGGGTTGCCCGCCGCGCCCCGAGGGACTGATCTACGGGATGATGAAGCTGCAGGAACTGATTCGGGAGCGACGCGGCCATTGGGCCGAGCGGGCCGTCGGGCCCAGCGTGCCGGACGGCGTCTAGGCCCAGCGAGTCGATCACCGGAGCACTGCCACGGACACCGCACTGAAGCGCCGACTCACGGAGCGAATCGGTCCCCTGCTCATGGGGGAGGTTGCCGCGCGTCACGACACGACCGAGGTCGTCGTTTCGCCCGGGAACCTCACGCAGGTCATGACGGCGCTCCACGACGACCCGACGCTCCGCTTCGAGATGCTGGCGGACCTCTGCGGCGTGGACACCGGCACGACAATGCAGGTCGTGTATCACCTCTGGTCGCCCCTCTCGCCCGACTGGCTGCGGGTGATCGCGGACGGCCTGTCGCGCGAGGATCCCCGCGTCCCTTCCGTGACCTACCTGTGGAACGGCGCCGAGTGGGCCGAGCGGGAGGCCTACGACATGTTCGGCATCATCTTCGAGGGCAACCGCGACCTGCGCCGCATCTTCATGCCGCCCGATTACCGGGGCTTCCCGCTGCGGAAGGATTTCCTGCTCGCCGACGACGCTTCGCGTTCCCCGGGGATGGGCGTCCGACCGATGGAGCAGCCGTTCCCGGCAGGTGAGATGCGGTTCCACCCGGTGCTCCGACGGAGTCCCGGGGCAGGCGGCCTGACCTCCCGACTGACGGGGGCCGGTCTCGCCGGAGGAAGCGGAGTGACGGAGACCGGTGTGACGTCCGACGTCGCGAGCTCCGGCGGCCCGGGCGGCTCGGGCGCGGCCGGAGAGTCGGCCGGCATTGACTCCGCGGCGAGCGCCGATGTCGCCAGGGACCGGCCCGACGGCGAGGAGACCCGATGAGCCAGTCCCGCGTGCGCTCGCTCGACGACCCGGACATCCTCGTCGATACCCCGGCCACGATCTACGACGCGATCCCGCCCTACCCGCCGCGCTCCGAGCGCGAGGCCGAGTTCTACTCGCTCCGCGACGGGGAGATGCTGATCAACATCGGGCCGCACCATCCCGCCACGCACGGCGTCCTGCGGGTGGTCCTCAAGATCGACGGCGAGCGCGTCGTCGACCTGGATCCCGTGCTCGGGTACCTCCACCGCGGCGTCGAGAAGATCTGCGAGAACGGCGACTGGCACCACGCGATCAGCAACTGCGACCCGCTCGAGTACATCGCGTCGATGTTCAGCGAGGCGGTGCCCGTCCTCGTGGCGGAGAAGCTGCTGGACCTCGAGGTCCCCCGGCGGGCCGAGTACATCCGGGTCCTCGTGTGGGAGCTCAACCGGATCCTCAGCCACGGGCTGTTCATCGGATTCATGGCGCTCGACCTCGGCGGGCTGACGCCGATCCTGTGGGGCTTCACCGAGCGCGACGAGATCATGGAGATGCTGGCCGCGCTGACCGGCCAGCGCCTGCTCTTCAACTACCTGCGCATCGGCGGCGTCAACGGGGACCTCAACCACGAGTTCATGAGCCGCCTCGGCGACTGGATGAGCCACGCCGGCCACCACATCGAGGACGAGATCAAGCTCCTCAACGAGAACGAGATCTTCGTCCAGCGCACGAAGGGCCTCGGCGTCATCTACCGCGACGTGGCACTCCGCACCTGCCTCACCGGTCCGCCGCTGCGCGCCACCGGCATCCCCTTCGACGTCCGGCGGGCACACCCGTACAGCGTCTACCCGGAGTTGGACTTCGAGATCCCGACGCGCTCGGAGAGCGACTCCTACGCGCGGTACATGCTCCACATCGACGAGATGCGGCAGAGCATCCGCATCATCGACCAGGTGCTCCACCAGATGCCGGACGGCCCGGTCATGGCCAAGCTGCCGCGGTTGCTGCGGGTGCCACCCGGTCGCGCCTTCGCGGCGTTCGAGAGCCCCCGCGGCGCCTACGCCGGGTACGGCATCAGCGACGGCTCGGACCAGCCCTTCCGTCTGCGCATCCACGACCCGTCGTTCTTCAACCTGCAGGCCGTCGGCCTGTTGATGCCCGGCAACCTTATCGCGGACACCATGGCGGTCATGGCCAGCCTGGACCCGGTCATGGGCGGCATCGACAGATGAGCTTCGTCACCCGGCCGTGGAACCGCCTTACGCTCGCGGGCAAGATCACCCTGCCGCTGCTCTTCCTGCTGGCGCTGCTCGTCGTCCTGCTCATGGTCGGGTACGTCACCGGCTTCGTGCCGGCCCTGATCCAGGGCTTCCTGGACACGATGGGCGCCAACATCGGGATCGTCCGGTTCGTGCTCGCGGCAACCGGCGTGCTCCTGGTGACCATCCCGACGGCGTTCGTGATCATCTTCCTGGAGTTGAAGGTGATCGCCTTCGTCAACCTGCGCATCGGCCCCAACCGGACCGGGCCGTGGGGCACGCTCGCCTCGGTCTTCCACGGGTTCAAGGTCCTCTCCAAGGAGGACTACACGCCGACCGGCGCCGACGGGCCGGTCTTCACGCTGGCACCCGCCGTGTCCTACCTGGCGAGCGTGATGACGCTGCTCGTCATGCCCTTCGCGCCGGGCCTGTTCGGCTTCGACATGGACATCGGCCTGCTCTACTTCTTCGCGATCGGCGGCCTCGGCGTGATCGGCCTGATCATGGCCGGCTGGGCGAGCTTCAACAAGTATTCGCTCCTGGGCGGTCTGCGCGCGGCGGCCGCGATCGTCAGCTATGAGATTCCGCTGACCCTTTCGGTCGTGGGGATCATCATGCTGACCGGGAGCCTGAGCCTCAACCACATCGTCGCGGCGCAGTCGGGCAGCGTCCTCAACTGGTTCGCCTTCCAGCAGCCGATGGCGTTCGCGATCTTCTTCATCGCCGCGACGGCGGAGGCCGGCCGGACGCCGTTCGACCTGTCCGAGGCGGACAGCGAGATCGTGGCCGGGTTCGCGACCGAGTACAGCGGCATGCGCTTCGGCTTCTTCTTCTTCGCCGAGTACGTCAACGTGTTCATCCTGTCGGCGCTCGCGGTCGTGCTGTTCCTCGGCGGCTGGAACGCGCCGCTGGACGTCAACCCGATCCTCCAGTTCTTCCACATCGCGACGCCGTTCACCATCACGCTCGACCCGGGAAGACTCGGCATGGGCCTGCTGTGGGGCCTGCTCCTCGTGCCGCCGCTGATCGTCCTGGCGCTCGCCCTGCCCATCTGGGCATTCAGGTCGGACTGGTCGTTCGTCAAGTCGATCGTGGTCGCGTTCATCCTCTTCAACGTCCTGGTCCTGGCCGCCGTCGGGCTCTGGGCGGCCATCAGCTTCGAGTCGGTCATCGGCCTCTTCTGGTTCAGCGCCAAGACGTACGCGCTGGTCGTGCTGTTCGTGCTGATGCGGGGGACGTTTCCCCGCGTCCGCATCGACCAGCTGATGGGGTTCGCCTGGAAGTGGCTGATCCCCGCGTCGCTGGCCAACATCTTCGTGACCGCCGGCGCGATCCTCGTGATCCACCAGCTGCGGGGCGGGCTGTGAGAGCCGATCGGGTTCCCGGTCTCGGCGTGGTCAAGGGCCTGATGCTGACGATCACGCGCTTCTTCCAGCCGAAGGTCACGGTCCAGTACCCGGAGGTGCGGGAGGACATCTCCCCGCGCCATCGCGGCCGGCTGCTGCTCCTGTATGACGAGTTCGGCACGCTCAAGTGCGAGACCTGCTTCCAGTGCGCGGCGGCCTGCCCGATCGAGTGCATCGACATGGGTGGCGTGGACACGCGCAACCGCTTCCACGTGCACTGGGGCGCCTCCGAGCAGTATGCCGAGCGACGCGAGGAGTCGGCGCTGCGGCGGTCCGGCAGGCCGGTCCCGGACCGCACGTTCGACCCGTTCGCGGGGATCGACCTCGCACCGCTCGACGCGATTCTCGCCGCCGAGGAATACCGGCCGCGGAACGCACTGCGCATCCTCGAGCGGACGCAGGAGGCGTACGGCCATCTCCCGGTCGCGGCGCTGCAGCACATCAGCCACCAGACGGGTGCCTGGTACAGCGAGCTGTACGGGATCGCCACCAGCTACCCGCACCTTCGGTTCGAACTGCCGACCGGCCACACGGTGGCGGTCTGCCGCTGCCCGACCTGCACCCTGCTGGGCAGCGGCAAGGTCCTCGCCGCGTTCCGGGACGCGCTCGGCACGGATGTCGGCGGCGTGAGCCCCGACGGGCAGGTGCGCCTCGAGCAGACCGACTGCCGCGGTGAGTCGCGCGGCGTTCCGCGCGTCGCGGTCGACGGGACGGTCCTGCCGCACGTGGCCGTCACGGATGCGTTCACGATCGCCGCCGCGCTGCGCGCCACGGTGGAGCAGGGACGGCCGGCATGACGATGACGCTGCTTCCGGGCCGGAAGGACTGGCCGTCGATCCTGCTCGCCCGGGCCGGTGCATACGACCCGTCGAGCGAGGGCGCCGGCATCGAGGCCGCGCGGCGGGCCGGCGCGTGGACGGCCTGGCGGCGCGCGATCATGAACATGACGCCGGACGGGGTCATCCGGGCAATCGACGACGCGGGCCTGCGCGGTCGTGGCGGAGCGGGGTTCCCGACCGGTCGCAAGTGGCGCGCATGCCGATCGGTCGAGTCCGATGTCAGGTACGCCGTGGCAAACGGCTTCGAGGCCGATCCCGGCGCACAGGTGGACCGGGCGCTCATGGAGGTCGACCCCCACGCCGTCGTAGAGGGCCTCGCGCTGGCGGCCTTCGCCGTCGACGCGACCACCGCCTACCTGGTGGTCAACGCCGGGTACCTCGCGGCGATCGAGCGGCTCCGGGCTGCCGTCGGCGCCGCGGAGGCGGCTGGTCTGCTCGGCGGCAACATCCTCGGCTCGGGGATCGATCTCTCGATCGAGGTCCGTGCGCTCTCGGGCTCCTTCGTGGTCGGCGAGGAGACCGTCCTGCTGCGCGCAATGGAGAACCGACGGGCGCAGCCCGACCAGCGGCCGCCCTACCCGTCGGAACGTGGCCTCTGGGGCAAGCCGACGATCGTGAACAACGTTGAGACGCTGGCAGCCGTGCCGTGGATCATCGCGAACGGGCCCGGCGAGTACCGGGCCATCGGCGACCCGGACGAGCCCGGCACCACGCTCGTGCAGATCGGCGGAGCGCTGGCCAACCCGGGCATCGTCGAGATCCCCACCGGCGCCACGCTGCGGGACCTCATCGAAGGGCCGGGAGGCGGAGTCCCGACCGGCGGCCGGCTCAAGGCGCTGCTGGTCGGCGGACCATCCGGCGGCTTCCTGCCACCGGACGCGATCGACACGCCCATCACTCGCGCGGCCCTCCGCGCCGCCGGTGCGATGCTCGGCTCGGGGACCATCCTCGCCGTCGACGGCAGCAGCTGCATCGTCGACCTGGCGGCGCTCCTGACCCGGTTCGTCGCGGACGAGGCATGCGGCAAGACCATCCCCTGCCGGATCGGGACGCGCCGGCTCGCTGAGCTCGGCGCAGGGTTCTGCAGCGGTCGCTGCCGGCCCACCGACCAGGACCTGGTCCTCTCCCTCGCCGCTGACGTCCGGGACGGCGCGCTGTGCGGGCTGGAGGCCACGGCCATCAACCCGCTGCTGTCCGGGATGCGATACTTCCCGCAGGAGTTCGAGGACCACGCTTCTCCGGGGCTCCTGCCCGGCCGGCGTGTGCCACCCGGTTCGGGTTGCCGCGGGGGCGACATCGTGAACTCGCAGCCCCGGCGGTCCTCGAGGAGCCCGCTGAAACCATGACCGACACGCTGCCACAGGCCCGACCGGACGCCCCCGACGCTGTCGCCGAGCGCCTGCTGACGACGCAGAGTCCGCAGCGACCGCAGGTGTCGCCGGCATTCACCATCGAGATCGACGGGCGCCAGGTCACCGGGAGAGTCGGGCAGACCATCCTGGAGGTCTGCCGCGACAACGGCATCGAGGTGCCGACGCTCTGCTACGAGCCCAAGCTCCCCGGGTTCGGGGCCTGCCGCATGTGCGTGGTCGAGGTCGACGGCGACGAGACGCCACCGATCAGCTGCTCGCGCGCCGCCGAGCCTCGGATGGTCGTGCGGACCCAGACGGAGCGGCTCCGGCAGATCCGGAAGACCAACCTCGAGCTGATCTTCTCCGATCACAACGCCTACTGCCTGCCGCCGTGCCAGAACAAGTGCCCGAGCCACATCGACATCCCGGGCTTCCTGAAGGCCAACACGGAGGGGAACTTCGTCGAGTCGGCGCGGATCTTCAAGCGGACGATCCCCTTCCCGTCGATCCTCGGGCGGGTGTGCCCGGCGCCCTGCGAGGAGCATTGCCGGCGCGACGAGGTCGAGGAGGCGATCGCCATCCGCGACAGCCACCGGTACGCCGGCGACCAGGTGCTGCGGGAGCAGGCGGCCGGCACGAAGGCGCCGCTGCCGTTCGAGCTCCAGCCGCCGACCGGCCGCCGGGCGGCCGTGATCGGATCCGGACCGGCCGGCATGGCCGCCGCCTACTACCTGGCCATCGCCGGGCACGAGGTCACCGTCTTCGAACGGGACCCGCACCCCGGGCGGGATGCTCCGCTACGGCATTCCCCAGTACCGGCTGCCAAAGGTGGAGGTGCTGGACGGAAACATCGGCAAGGTGGAGCTCCTGGGCAACCGTCGCGAGCGTCTCGTGCTTGAACAGGCGATGGAGCGGAAGCCCCTCCTTGCGCATCTGCTTGGCAATGAGGTCCTTGCCGCGCTCGATGGCCTCCTCGCGCCGCTCCTTGGTGAACCACTGACGGATCTTGTTGCGCGCGCGGGGGCTGGCGACGAACTCCAGCCAGTCGCGGCTCGGCCCAGGCATCGAAGGGCCGACTTCCAGGTGAAGATCTCGACGACGTCGCCACTTTCGAGCGTTGACTCCAGCGACACCAGGCGCCCGTTGACCCGCGCACCGATGCACGCGTGACCGACCTCGGTATGCACCGCATAGGCGAAGTCGACCGGCGTCGCATCGGCCGGCAGCTGGATCAGATCGCCGCGCGGCGTGTACGCGTAGACGCCGGCGTTGTTGATCTCAAAACGTAGCGAGTCGAGGAAGTCGACCGAGTCCTCGGTCTCGGACTGCCAGTCGAGCACCTCGCGCAGCCACAGCATGTCGTTGCCGTCGACACCCTTGCCGCCCTTGGCGCCGGCGGTCGCGTCTTCCTTGTACTTCCAGTGCGCCGCGACACCGTACTCGGCCCGGCGGTGCATCGCGTAGGTGCGGATCTGCAGCTCGACGGCTTTGCCCTGCGGACCGATCACGGTCGTGTCCTCCACTCGGCCATGGAGGAAGAAGAAGAAGGAGAAGAAGAAGAAGAAGAAGAAGAAGGAGGAAGAAGAAGAAGGAGGGAGGGAGGGAGGGGCGGCGGGGCGAGGGGAGGGAGGGAGGGGCGGGGGGGGAGGGAGGGGCGGGGCGGGGAGGGAGGGGAGGGAGGGGAGGGGCGGGCCGGCCGGGAGGGAGGGGAGGGAGGGAGGGAGGGAGGGAGGGAGGGAGGGAGGGAGGGAGGGAGGGAGGGAGGGAGGGAGGGAGGGAGGGAGGGGAGGGAGGGAGGGAGGGAGGGAGGGGCGAGGGAGGGAGGGAGGGCGGGAGGGAGGGAGGGAGGGAGGGGAGGGGCGGCGGGCGGGAGGGAGGGAGGGAGGGAGGCGGGGCGGGGGCGGGGCGGGGCGGGGAGGGAGGGAGGGAGGGAGGGAGGGAGGGAGGGAGGGAGGGAGGGAGGGAGGGCGGGAGGGAGGGAGGGAGGGCGGGAGGGAGGGCGGGAGGGAGGGAGGGAGGGAGGGAGGGAGGGAGGGGGGAGGGGGAGGGGAGGGGGGGGGGGGGGCGGGAGCGGAGGGAGGGAGGGAGGGAGGGAGGGAGGGAGGGAGGGGGGGGGGGGGGGAGGGAGGGAGGGGCGGGGGAGGGGCGGGGGGGCGGGGCGGGGGAGGGAGGGAGGGAGGGACGGGCGGGAGGGAGGGAGGCGAGGGAGGGAGGGAGGGAGGGGCGCGGAGGGAGGGGCGGGGCGGCGGGGCGGGGGGCGGGGCGGGGCGGGGCGGCGAGGGAGGGCGGGGCGGGGCGGGGCGGGCGGGGCGGGGCGGGGCGGGGGGGGGGGAGGGAGGGGGGCGGCGGGCGGGCGGGCGGGGCGGGGCGAGGCGGAGGAGGCGGCGGCGGCGGGGCGGGCGGCGGGGCGGGGCGGAGCGGCGGGCGGGCGGGGCGGGCGGGGCGGGCGGGGCGGGGGGGCGGGCGGGCGGGCGAGC
>CAWFMQ010000020.1:0-93104 GCA_963816905.1 uncultured Chloroflexia bacterium
AAGAAACGCACCTTTACGCCGATCACCAGGGGCCGGGTCGAAAATAACATCGACAAATGTATTTTTTGCGGCATGTGCAGCAAGCGATGCCCTTTGCTATGCCATTGTGGTCACAAAAGACACCAGGGAGTGGGAGATCGACCGACTCAAATGCTGCACGTGCAACCTGTGTGTCGATATGCCCCGTAAAATCGCTCTCCATGGAGAATCAATATGCTCCGGCCGTCGCAGAAAGAGGAGCAGGACTGTATAAATTGAAAGGGCCGGAAAAGAAACCGAAAGCGGAAGCAACGGAGACAGCACCAGAGCCGAAGTAAGCAACAACAGAAGAATAAAGCCGTGGGGGGCTTATAAAAAGAATCTCCTTTTGTCTGCCGGGATTGTCTTATCGTTGGTTTTCTTCTTCAGCGTCAAAATATCCCTCGCCGCTCAGGAGACGATTCGTATCACCTGCTGGGAAGGGTATGCGGATGATGCGACAGTGAAGCAATTCAAGAACCTGGTAAAGAAGAAATACAAAATAGACGTCGACGTTAAGGCGTCCTATCCAAAGGACCAGGATGAATTCTACAAGGCGGCGAAGGACGGAACCGCTGACCTTATTTCCCCGCCGGTGGACCTGGCCAAGACCCCGAGGTTCTATTGCTTTCAGGAGGGAAACTTTCTGCTTGCGGAGCCGGACCTGAAGAACATCCCTAACGCGAAGAACCTGATCCCCTTTTTTGCGGCGGATAAGTCCCTCACCCATCAAAACAAGCGGTTCAGGCCTTCCTTACAACTGCGGTCCTTACGGGTTGGATTATAACACCGCCATCGTGAAGGAGGCCCCGAAGAGCTGGAACGCATTCTGGGATCCGCAGTACAAAGGTAAATATACCATCAACAACGACTTCCCCAAGTGCAACATCTGGATCACTGCGCTTGCCCTCGGATACAAATACGATCAGATATTCGACATCGACAAGTTGGACCGCGCGAAGATCCAGGAGAAGCTGAACGTTCTGGCGCAGGAACAGAAAAAGCCTCTGGGATGGTTCGGCAAATCCTGACGAATTCCCCCAGTTGGCCCTTGCTACTGATTGGGGTTTCGCTGCAGCACAGGCAAACAAGAAGGGCGGAAAGTGGTTGATCGCTGCTCCCAAAGAAGGGGGAACCGCCTGGATTGACTACTGGTGCGTAACTCAGGCGGCAAAAGGCACAAAGAGAAAGCTCAGCGAGGTGAATGGATTAACCTCCAGCTTTCACCCAAAGCCCAGGCAGCCGTCGTCAGAGAACCAGGGCGTGTCACCGGTGGTAAACAATGTCGGGAAAGCTGGTGACGCCAACGGAAAAGAGCCTCTTCCATGTAGGTGACAATGCCTACTTTCAGACCGTTGCCATATGGCAGGTCATGAGTGAGAAGACTGAGAAGGCCTTCGGCGAGATGTGGGAAGAGGCAAAAAAACTGAGATAGAAATAGCCGGCACGTAACAAACGTTTTTTTTAGAAAAAGGAGGAACGCGTTATGGCAGAGAAAATCTATCGTGTGAATATGGCGACCCTGACGACATCTTCTGAAGATGTGCCGGAGAAGTGGAAAGGACTCGGCGGCAGAGGCCTGACTTCTACCATCGTGGCGCAGGAGGTAAAGCCCACGTGCGTCAGGCACTAGGTAAGTATAACAAGCTCGTATTTGCACCCGGTCTGCTCGCGGGCACACAGGCTCCGAACTCAGGAAGGCTTTCAGCGGTAAAAGCCCTTTGACCGGGACCATCAAAGAAAGCAATGCAGGGGGCACTGCCTCTCAGCTCTTTGCCCGATTGGGCATCAAAGCCCTGATTATTGAAGGCATGCCGGAGAAAGACACCTATTATCATCTCCATGTGGACAAGAACGGCGTCAAGATTCAGGAAGACAATACCTTGGTCGGGAAGGGGAATTATTACGTCGTGAAAATCGTATCCGAGAAATACGGAGAGAAGATCGGCATCCTGTCTATCGGCCAGGCAGGGGAGATGAGAATGGCCGCCGCCAATATTTCCGTGAAAGATCCTGACGGCAACATTCGCAGCCATGGTCGCGGTGGCTTAGGTGCGGTGATGGGTTCGAAAAAGATCAAATACATTACCGTTGACGCGACGGACGGCCCCGGGGTCCAGATTGCGGATAAGGAGAAATTCAGGAAAAGTTCTGTTCCCTTTGCCAAGGGGCTCGTAACGCATCCCGTCAGCGGAGAGTCCCTGAAACTGTACGGCACGGACGTGCTGGTGAATATCATGAATGAAGTGGGAGGACTGCCGACCCAGAATTTCAAGACCGGGCAATTCGCAGGCCATGAAAAAATAAGCGGCGAAACCCTGCATGATGTGATCGTCGACCGAAAGGGCAATCCCAGCCATGTTTGTCATAAGGGGTGTGTGATCAAATGCTCCCAAGTCTACGTTGACAAGAATGGGAATTATGTCACGTCTGGATTTGAGTACGAGACGATTTGGGGATTTGGCGCGAATTGCCTCATCGACGACCTGGATATCATCGCCCAAGCAGACCACATCATGGACGATGTCGGGATCGACAGCATAGAAACAGGGGCGGCCATGGGGGTTGCCATGGAAGCGGGAGTTCTGCCCTTTGGTGACGGCGCCGGCGTTCTCCGATTGCTGAAAGAAGTCGGCACGGTACGCCCTGGGCCGCATTCTCGGGTCGGGGACTGAAGGGGTCGGCAGAATGTACGGCATGATCCGGGTCCCGTGGTCAAGGGACAGGCGCTGTCTGCGTACGACCCCAGATCCGTAAAGGGCATGGGCATCACCTACGCCACCTCAACCATGGGCAGCGACCATACGGCAGGGTACTGCATCCCCGTCAACGTCTTGAAAGTGGGCGGCTTTGTTGATCCCCTGAAAAAGGAAGGGCAGGTAGATCTCTCGAGGCGGCTGCAGATGCGAACGGCATTGGTGGACAGTACCGGCCTCTGTATTTTCATCGGCTTCGCGACATTGGATGATCCTACTATGCTGACTCATTTGATCGGCATGCTCAATGCGAAGGATGGCGTGAATAAGACGGTCGATGAGTGGCTCGAGTTGGGAAAAGGGATTCTTTCGGCTGAGCATGAATTCAACCTTGCTGCCGGATTTACGAACAAGGACGACCGCCTCCCGGAATTCTTCGAGTACGAACCCGTCCCGCCGCACAATGCCGTGTGGGATTTCACAGGGGAGGAGATCGACGCGTTCTGGAATTTCTTGAAAGAGGTCATCGTCATCGACAAGGACCGGATGGTGACCTTCGCGAACCGGCTGGTTCCGCCGCGCTGGTCCGACGAGGCCAACCTGTTCGAGACCAGCGTCGCCGAGTCGTTCGGGGGCTTCCTCCGGGGGCAGGCGATCCAGGGCCTCGCCTACGGTGCGATCGCGGCCGTCGGCAGCGTGGTTCTCGGGATCGACTACGCGCCGGCCACCTCCGCCGCGGTGGCGCTCCTGCAGATGATCCCGTTCTTTGGTCCGTTCTTCTCCTGGTCGCCGCCCGTGATCGCGGCCGTCCTGACCAAGCCGGACGCACTGGTGCCGATCATCATCGTCATGGCCGTGGGCTGGTTCATCGTCATGAACGTCATCTCGCCTCGCGTGATGTCCGACTCGGTGCACATCCACCCGGTGGTCGTGCTCGTTTCGGTGCTCATCGGGATCAAGCTGCAGGGCGTCCTGGGCGCCGTGTTCGCGATCCCCGTGGCCGCGGTCATCTCCAGCTTCTTCTTCTTCTACCTCGGGAGGTCGGCGGGCGGGCAGAAGGACGTGGCCACGCGCGCGGCCATGCGCGTCGGCCAGCGCGAGGGTCGACGGGTGCGCGTCCCCACGCCCCCGCCGGTTTCGGCCGCGGGGTCCGCCGACACGTCCGTCGGCGCCGGGATCGCGGGGATCGCCGGGGCGGCTGTAACCGGTGCGCCACGGCCGGACGGTACCGGCGGAGGCTCGACCAACGGAGCTGCGACCGGCGGAGGTCTGGGCGCGGAGAGCGGCCTGGGCGCGGAGAGCGCCTGGCTCGACGACAGTGGCGCCTCCCCGGCTGATCCGGTGGCAACCGACCCGGCCGGGCGCTCGTGACCGACGAGCCGGCCCCAGAACCGCGCCCGCCCGTGCGAGACGCCGCACCGGGTGCCGGCGGACCCATGGAGCGCAACCGCTCCGAGCGCCGCGATGTGGACCGCGAGCGAGGCGAGCCACTCGCCGCAAGGGAGCGACGAACGCCCTCGCCGCGAGCGACCACCCAGAAGGCACGGCCGCTCGCGTCCTGGCCGTCCCGGCCCCGAATTCTCGTGACCAACGACGACGGGATCGAATCGCGAGGGCTGCTGGCCCTCAAGGTGGCGCTCGAATCCATCGGGAACATCTATGTTGTCGCACCGGAAACCAACCAGTCGTCCGTCGGCCACCAGAAGACGCTCATGCGTCCGCTGCGTGTCAGGGAGCGCACGCTCGCGGACGGATCCACCGGGTGGTCGGTCGACGGGTCTCCCACCGACGCGGTGAGCCTGGCGTTCCTCGGCTTCTTCGACGTCGACTTCGACCTGGTCGCGTCGGGCATCAACTACGGGGCCAACCTCGGCGACGACGTGACGTACTCCGGCACGGTCAGCGCCGCGATGGAGGCGGTGATCAACGGCTGCCCGGCCTTCGCGATCTCGCAGGAGTACTACGAGCACCCCGATTTCGCGCTCGCCGCCAGCATCTCCCACCTCGCGGCAGCCAACATCCTGGAACACGGCCTCGGGCCGGGGGAGCTGCTGAACATCAACGTCCCGGCGCTCCGCGCCGAGGACTGCGAGGGCGTCGAGGTGACGCGCATGGGAAAGCGCATCTACCAGGACGAGCTGATCGAGCGACGGGACCCCCGTGGCGTGCCCTACTACTGGATCGGCGGCCAGCCGCCGTCGGGACTCGCTGAGCCGGGCACCGACTTTCACGCGGTCGTCAACCGGCGGGTGGCGGTCACCCCGATCCAGTTGGACCTGACGGCCAGGAGGCTGCTCGGGCGGCTCCACGGCTGGTCGTGGGCACTCCCGGGGCGGTCGGCGACGCCGGCCGGGGAGGTTGAAACCGCGACGCTGGATGGCCGACAGGCCGGCCCACAGGTGACCGCGCAGGTCGAGCCGGGCGACGGGCGCCACTGAGGAAGGCGCCCACGGTTCTGCCCGCGCGGATCCGTGAGGCGGTCTCTCGGGTGGGAAGCATCGAGTCGTGCTCACGGCGGGAGACGCATGAAGACCCCGTCCTCCGCTCCTCGACGCGCTCATTGCCGAGGCCGAGGCGGGATGACGGCCGACGATCTCACCACGCGCGTCGAGACGGCCCTTGGCGGACTGGAGGCCGCCGGCCATCACGTTGGCCGGCGGCTGCTCCGGCCTCTCCCCGCCGTCGTAACGCCGTGATCACGGTGGCCGTGGAGTCGGAGCGATCGGCGAGGCCGCCGTTGGCGGGCGGCGCGCTCGCGGAGACCCCGAGCGATGCGCGTCGCGTGGAGCGGTGTGGGAGGCTGCCGACGCGGCTGTCAGTCCATGTAGCCGAGCAAGCGCAGCTGCGGGCCGCAGATGGCCGACACCGCCGCTTGCTCAGACTCGGTCAGGTCGCGGCGCCACCGTCCCAGGGAAGTCGTGAAGACGGGCCCCCGATCGCGACCGAGATGCGGCGCCCGCTGGCTGTTCGTCGTCACCGGCACTTCAACGCCCGACAGTGAGGTTGACGTCGGACGGCCGGCCGCCGTCACCATCGACGTGGGCCGGCCGGCATCAGCCGTGCTCGCGAAACCCGGGGTCCGCGCATCCGGGTCGGCCGCCAGCAGCTTGGGATTAAACGTCACGCCGACGAAGTCGCAGAGGGTGCGGAGGGTCTCCTCTGGCCGACCTACGAGGTCCTCGTAGCGGAGCTCGTGATACCGGGAGTAGCCGCGGAAGCGCAGGCCGTGCTCCGTGTCGCGCACCCAGTCGTGGGCATACCGCTCGATCGGGCGTGGGTGATGCACCCACACCCATCGGCCGTTGACCCAATGGCGGTCCGGATGCTCGCGAGCAGAACACACGACGTCGCGGCCATCGCGGATGACATGGACCAGCCGCGCCTCCGGGAAGCGCTCCGCGATCCACGCGAGATGACGGACGTTACGCGGCGTCTTCTCCGCCCAGCGGTCCTTCTGCTGCACGGCCCGAAAGCGCACGGAGAAGGCGTCGACCATGGCACCCTGGGAGGCACTCGAGCGGATCATCTCGCCAAGGGTCGGCGCGTCGATGCCCGAGAGGGCCGCCAGCGGCTCCAGCTGGAACCGGACCGGCAGGAACAGAGCCATCTCGGGCCCGCAGCAGATGGACGGGTGGCGGTCGAGGGTGCGGCGCAGCAGCGTCGTGCCGCTCCGAGGGGAGCCCCCGATCACGATGTGCGCCTCGTCACTGCGGTACGCGCGCATGCGCCAGCGGTGCTGCCGCACGCGTGCGGTGCGGTTGCGCAGCTTGTCGAGCACGGTCACGTCCGGCCCGCCCGCGGCGTGATCGCCAGTGTCACGCCGCGTCCATCCCATCGCGCCAGCGGTAGCCGTCGCGCGAGGCGGAACGGTCTGGTCCTCGACACGGGGGCTACGATGATGGTCGCCCAGCGCACGCTGCGCAGGGCAGTCGTTTCCGGTCGCAGTGACCTACCCCGACTGGGCGGGTCCGTCTGGGTGGTACAGATGACACGGATCGATCCACCCCACGTCGGTCCCGGTGGCCCAACATGATCCACCGGCGGGTGTGGCTGGATATCAAGAACTCCCCGGAGGTCCTCTTCTTCCGGCCCATCCTCCGGCGCATGCACGACGCGGGCGTTGAGACGGTCGTCACGTCGCGCGACTACGCTCAGACCCTCGGGCTCCTCGATCTGTATGGCATCCCGCATACGCCGATCGGCCGGCACGGCGGCGGCGCCGTGGGCGGCAAGGCGATCAACCTCGTGCGGCGTAGCCTCGCTCTCGCTCGATTCGGCCGGCGCGGCGGCTTCACCCAGGCGGTCAGCATCGGCTCGAACGATCTCGCCGTGGCTGCTCGCCTGCTGCGCCTGCACAGCACCATTATCCAGGATTACGAGGGAGCCGAGCTGGAGCACCGGGTCAACTTCCTGCTCGCCGACAAGGTGATGTTCCCGGACGCCGTGCCGTTCGCCTCGCTCCGAAGACTCGGGCTCGACGCGCGGAAGTATCGGCCCTTCCCGGGGCTCAAGGAGCAGGTCACGCTCGCCGACTTCGAACCCGACCCGGACGTACCGGTGCGCCTCGGCCTCGACCAACGACGCCTCATCGCCGTGATGCGCCCGCCGGCGACCCTGAGTCTGTACCACCGCGGGATCCACAACACCATCTTCGATGAGGCCCTCTGGTATCTGCTGGGGCGTAGGGTCCAGGTCGTGCTCCTGCCCCGCACGCCGGACCAGTCGCCCCGGTACGCGCAGGCGGGCGCGCTGATCCCCGAGCATCCGGTGGACGGCCCATCGCTGCTGTACGCTGCCGACGCCGTCATCAGCGCGGGCGGGTCGATGAACCGCGAGGCGGCGGTGCTCGGTGTCCCGACGTGGACGACCTTCGCCGGTGCCATGGGCGCGGTTGATGTGATGCTCATCGAGCGAGGGCGCATGCAGGTGCTCGACCGAGTGGGGCGACTCGATGGCATCACGAAGCGGAGCCCGACGATGCCGTCGATCGAACCGCTCGCGGATCTGGTCACCGCGGAGATCCTGCGCCACTGACAGTCCGCCGATGTCAGATCGTCGGTGATGGATCGAGCGCGAGCGCCGTTGAGAGCCGGTCATAGAGCTCAAGCAGCGTGGCTGCCTGGCGACGCCATGAGAACGGTCCGTGTGCCGCCGCGAAGCATGCTGCGCGATATTGCTCGCGGCGCGCCGGATCGGCGTCCAGGATCGTCCGGATGGCCCGCGCGATGTCGGCGGGGTCCGTCGGGTCACAGAGCTCGCCGCAGCCCGTCGAGCGGACGATCGGGGCCATCCCCGGGAGATCGCTTGCGACGACCGGCGTGCCTGCGCCCATGGCATCGAATAGCTTCGTGGGCGTGTTGAGGCGATGGTTGAGCGTGTCCCCCCGAACAGGCATCACGGCCACATCAGCCGCGGCGACGAGGGGCAGGACGTCCGGCGCAGGCACGGCGCCCGGGAATGCGATGCGGTCCGCATGCGGCAACGTCGCCGCGTGATCGCGATACCGCTCGTAGTCCGGGCCGTAGCCGGCCACGACCAACTCCGCGTCAGGCACCAGCGACATCGCGTGACAGAGCTCCCTGATCCCTCTCCCCGGGATCGCGAGGCCCAGATAGAGGACCACCGCCCGGTCGTCCGGCAGGCCCAGCAGCGCGTGCCAGCGGCGTTCCGGAGGGTCGCCTGGCATGAAGTCCGGCGGCCCGTTCCAGACGACGGTGGGTGAGCGACCCCATGCCCTGGCGAGTTCCTCGGCATACGGTGCGGACGCCGCGATCGTCGCGTCCGCAGACCGCGCCCATGCTCGTTCGCGCCATGCGAGCAGGGCGCGCCACGGACCGGGCAAGCGGGCGAAGCCCGCACTGTGCACATCGAGGTCCCTCGCGTCGTGCACGACGACGCCTCCAAGACGCCGCCGGAGCTCGAGGGCAACGGGCAACATGACCAACTCCTCGGCCTGCCAGATGTCGACCGCGGGGATCGACCGCCCGATCGCGTCCGCCCAGAGGTGCGCGAGGCGGAGGTACCGCACCGCCTGGATCCCCCGGCCGAGGCTTTCCGACACGACACGTCGGGCTCGCGGCGCGACAGCGCCAAGCCGTCCATCACGGCTGACAACGGGGGCCGATCGCTCGTGCACCGAGAGGCGAACGCGCGGCAGCCGTGCCAACGGCGCGGGCTGCCTGAGCCGCACCACCGCGACGCTGCCGTCGGTCTCCCGTGACGGCTGTCCCTCGGCTTCGCGTGCCACGACGGTCACCGAGTACCCAGCATCCGCGAGCGTGGACGCGATCTTCCGGCACCGCGTGTCGGCCACAAACGGGTTGTTGACGAGGATCGCCACGGAGCGCGACCGGCGATCCGTTCTGGTGGCCTCCGTCATGGCACCTCGTCCGCGAGCCGGCGATAGAGATCCACGAGTCCTCCGGCGTTGCGTTCCCAGGTGTATCGCGTCAGGGCGACCGTCCGGCAGTGGTGACGGAGCGCGAGCCTCTCGTCGGCCGGTCGGTCGATCAGTCCGGCGAGCGCGAGCACGATGGCATGCGGGTCGTCGATGTTAGCGCAGCTCCCGACGTGCTCAGCCGTGACCAGGCGGCACTGCTCATTGCCTTCGGCGACGACCACGGGGACCCCGGCCATGAGGCTCTCGAAGAGCTTGTTGGGCAGGTTCAGGCGGTGGTTGAGGGTACGGGGCGGCTGCCCGACGAACGAGACGTCGGCGCTCGCCGTCCAGTCGAGCAGCTCGGCGACCGGGACTGCGGGCAGCACATGGAGGCGACCTGGCCACGCTCGCGCCGCGTTCTCCAGGTACGCCTGCAGACGACCGTACCCCATGAACACCAGCGCGACGTTGAGGGCTCGGATCAGCGGGTCATTGACGGCCGAGACGAGTTCCTCCAGCCCACGATCGATGCTGAAGCCGCCTTGGAACAGCACGATGGGCCGGTTCGGCTCGAGCGCCAACGCATCGCGCAGTCGATCCGAGTGCGGCGGTCCAAGCTCTGACGGGCGCCATGCCGGAGGGCAGTTCAAGAGCACGGCTGGGCGCTCGATGTGCCACCGGGTCGCGACCAGGTCGGCCACCGGGTCACTGACGGCGAGGAACCCAGCGGCGTCCCGCACCCACGCCTGCTCACGACGCCGGACGATGGCGCGAACGAGTCGCGGCATCCGAGCTACTCGCTCGGCTTCGGAGTGATAGTCCGCCACGTCGTAGACGAAGCGGGCGCCGCTGCGGCGCGCGGCGTCGTGCGCGACGGGCAGCGCGACGAACGACTGGCAGTGGAAGACGTCGGTCTCCGCGACCGCGCTGACGATGGCGTCGGTCCATGGCCCGACCCGACGAGCGATCGCCACGATCTCCAGCGAGCGGCGGATCGGGTGACGCAGGCGGTCGAACCGGCGGGGAGTGGTCGGTGGTAGCGTCGCGATGTCTGGATCAAGCCCGAGGAGGCGCGAGACCACCCGCCGGAGCGAGCGGGGAAGGGGCTTCAGTGCGTCGCTGATCGGTCGCGAAACGTCCAACCTGAGAAGCCTCACAGCCGGCGCCAGCTGCTCGTCCGAGGGTAACCCATACCCTGACCAGGCCGCGACCGTGACGGCGTGGCCATCCTCGGCGAGCGACTCGGCCGTGCGCAGGAAGCGCGAGTCGAACTGGAATGGGTTCGCCGCGATGATAGTCACGCGCAGCGGCCGACGCGGCTTGAGCGTGCGGTCGATGGCCGTCGCCGACGTGATCCTGGAGACCGGCGGGCTACTCACCTGTGCGACCTCCGCGCAACCTGTCGATGAGCACAGCTGCGATGCGCTCGGACGAATGACCGTCGCCGAAGACCGCTCGCGGTACGGCCATACGCTCGTACTGCACCGGGTCCCGCAGCAACTCAAGGGTCCGCGCCACAATCGCGTCAGCGCCGCGCCCGACCAACAGAGCGCCCCCGGCCTCGACGGCCTCGGGCCGCTCGGTCGTGTGGCGCATTACGAGCACTGGCGTGCCCAACGCGGTCGCCTCCTCTTGCAGGCCGCCGGAATCGGTAAGGATCAGATAGGCCCGGCGGAGCAGCGCGACCATCTCGAGGTACGGCCGTGGTGCGAGCAGCGTCACGTTGGGGATCGCGGCGAGGCGCTCCCGCACCGGACCGTCGACGCGCGGGTTTGGATGCACGGGAAAGACGATCCTCACACTGTCGGGATGCTCCAAGGCGATCCTCGCCACGGCGTCACAGATCGACCGCAGTGGTGCCCCGAAACTCTCCCGGCGATGCGCGGTCACCAGGACGAGCCGCCGCCCTGGCTCAAATTCCGCACATACCGGTAGTTCGCCCAGGGAGCCCTCGGTGGCCAGCCGGAGCGCGTCGAGCCCTGGGTTCCCGGTGACGTAGATGGTTCGACCCGCGACACGCTCGGCGAGAAGTCGCGCCCGCGCCGTCTCCGTGGGCGCGAAATGGATGGCGGCCAGGCTCGTGACGATTCGGCGGTTCGCCTCCTCCGGGAAGGGATGACGCAGATCGAAGGAGCGCAGCCCCGCCTCGACGTGAGCGATGGGGACCCGAACGTGGAAGGCGGCGATCGACGCCATCAGCGTCGTGGTCGTATCGCCCTGCACGACCACCCAGTGTGGTCGTTCGCCGGCGAGGATCGGCTCGATCCCTGCCAGGATCCGCGCGGCCAGGGCGTTCAGCGATTGCCCGGGCGTCATCGTATTGAGGTCGTGATCGGGGACGATCGAGAACGTCGCCAAGACGTCATCGACGAGCTGGGCATGCTGCCGCGTGAGGCAGACAATCGTCTGGACGTCAGCCGCGCGAGACCGCAGGCCCAGTATGACCGGCGCGAGCTTGATCGCCTCGGGTCGTGTTCCCACGACCACCAGGATCACGGCCCTTCCACCGCCGCCGGCCCGACCGCATCGAGAAGAGTGGGACGCGGCGCGTCGGCATCGCGGGTCCACTCGCCAAACCTGCCGCTAGCCCAGCGGGCCGCGCAGCGGACGCAAGCCAAGCATCGCGCACGAAGGAGAGTGCGGCCCGAGCCGGTCTCGCTCCATCACCACCGACCACCGACGTTCGCGCCCGCGGCAAGCGGCGGGCTGCACACGAACTCGTCGATGACGAGGCGCGCCGGCCAGGGAAACCCTTGCCGGCGCGGATGAAGACCGTGCCGCTCGTCGACCATGTCGGCATATGGCAGCCACCGGCGCACGGCGGCGGTCGGCCCGCATGCGGATATTCTTGGTTCGCATGACCTTCCCCCAAGGATCGAATCCGCCCATGGACCCGCGGTCCAATTCCATCGCGCGGCGATAAGGAAGTCAAGCGGTCGGATTGCAGTTTCGTTCGGTCCCGCTGGCGAGGAGGGCACCGCGGATCGCCGCGCAGCACCTCCGAGGCGACGTGCGCCGCCACCGGCAGGCGCAGGATCTCGACGGGCACGAGCGCGCCGATCCGAGCACGAACTTTCGGCTACAAGCCACTGGTGAAGGGGGATGAGGCGCCGGGCGAGGCGCTTCGGGGTCGCCCCGATCGCCGAGGGGTTGTGGGCTATTGCACCAGCTTCGTGACCGAGAGGTCCCCGTTGGAGGTGCTGGCGTGGATCGTGGCGCCACCCGTGCCGACCTGGCCCGACAGCCCGTCCTTCGTCGTGGTGAGCGGGAAGTCGGTGCGCACCGTCCCGTTCGAGGTGTGGGCGTCGATGCTGAACGAGGCCGCGGACGGCAACTGGAGCGTCAGGCCGGCATTGCTTGTCCCGAATGTCTGCTGGGCCGCGGCGAGCGACCCGTTGAACGCAATATGGCCGTTCGAGGTTTGCACCGTCGCCGTCACATCCGTTGCGCCAAGGACATCCACGCTGCCGTTGCTCGTCTGCAGCGACAGCGAGCCGGTCGGGTTGGCCGCCGTCACCGCGCCGTTGGAGGTCTGGACGTCGATGCCGCTCCCCTGGCGGGTCGTCACGTCACCGTTGGACGTGCGGACGGTGATCGAGCCGGTCACGTTCACGGCCTCGACGCGGCCGTTCGACGTCGTCAACTGGAGCGACGAGGCGCGTGGCAGGCTGACAGTGACGTCGGCGCCGCTGTTGGTCGCGTTCGGCTGGTCGGTTCGTTTCGCCGTGACGGTGATGGTGTCGCCCGACTGGTTGATCGACACGGCGACCTTGGCAAGGTCGCTGTCCGCCTCGGCCTGCGAGTTCCCGGTTCCGCGCGACGTGACCGTTACGCTCGCCGTGGCGTCCGGGCCGGCCGTGACGTTGATCGCCCCGTTGAACGTCTGCACGACGAGGTTGGTGGTGGCTCCGACGGTGTAGGTCTGCTGGTCGGTCCGCTTGGAGGTGAACAGTTGGACGGCCGAGCATGCGGCAAGCGCAACGATGACCGCGACCAGTCCCACCGCGACGATCGCCGCTCTTCCCTGCTTCATCGAACGTCCTCCAGTACAGCACGGGCGGCATTGCGCCCCGGCAGGCCGGTGATCCCTCCGCCCGGGTGGGCACCCGAGCCGCACAGGTACGTGCCGGCAAGCGGCATCCGGTGGCGCGCAAGGCCGACCAGCGGCCGCCAGGCGAACCACTGGTCCAGCGACGGCTCGCCGTGCATGGCGCCGCCGCCCGTCAGCCCGTACTCGGCATCCATATCGAGCGGCGTGACCACCTGTGCTGCGAGCACGAGGTCCCCGATGCCCGACGCCACCGCGTCGAGGGTGCGGATCGCGAGGTCGCGGAGCGCGTCGCGACCGGCGTCCCAGGTCCCGTCACGGAGCCGGTACGGGGCGGACTGCAGCACGATGCTCATGACGTGCCGGACGCCTGCGGAGCGGGCACCGTCGACCAGCAGCGGGTCGACCAGGCTCGGGATGGTGGCCTCCAGCCAGGGGGCGTCCGAGACGCGCCCGTACTTGGCGGCATCGGCGGCATGGTCGAGGTATGCGACGCTCGGCGCAACGATGATGCGGCCGCGCAGCCGCAGCCGGCCTTCCTCCCCTTCGAGGCCGGCAAACCGCGGCAGGTCGGACAGGGCCAGGTTGACCTTGGCGGTCACGCCGCCCATGCGAAGACCCGCCACCTCACCAGCGAGATCGGGGTCGGCGGCGTCCAGGGCATCGCGACCGAGGAGCCCGAGCAACAGCCGTTTCGGATCGACGCCGCCGACCACGATGCGGGCGTCGATCTCCGTCCCGTCGGCCAGGGCGACCCCGATGGCGCGGCCGCCGCGCCGGCGGATCGCCACCACCTCCGAGGACGTGCGCACTTCCCCGCCGAAGCGCTCCACTGCCGCGACCAGGGCCTGCGCCAGCGCTCCCGGGCCGCCGCGGGCGTAGACCGTCTCCCCTGCCAGGCCGCTGCCCGTCCCGGCGGCGTCGGCGAGCATGACCTGGGTGGTGCCGGCCGACCGCGGCCCGAGGGCGGTGTACCGGGTGCCCCGGGTCGCCACGAGGGCGCGCAGGGCGTCCGTCTCGAAGCGATCCTCCAGGTAGTCCGCGATCGGCATCGGCAGGGCGCGGAGGAGCGTCCGGGCATCCGCGGTCCGGAGACCCCCGAACCGCAGCCCGAGCCGAAGGCCGGAGATCGCGTCGCCGAGGTCGGGATGGGAAAGGTCCGGGGGGATCGATCGCATGAGTCGATCCAGGAGGCCGGCCAGCGCCCGGACCTCGCGGTCGGTCTCGGGCCACGCGACCGCGTCGCGCGCCGAGATCCGCACCAGTTCCGCGGCGGTGCGGCCCGGATCCCCCCAGGTGGTGATCGGTGGGCCGTCGGGGCGAACGGAGACGGCCCGAGCTGCCGGTTGGACGAGGCGCAACCCCGCCTCGCGCAGGCCGAGGTCGCGACTGATCGACCCGCGCAGCCGCCCGACCGTGTGGGCGAGCACCGGCACCCGCGCGCCCGGCAGGATCTCGGCCGTCTCGAGTGCCCCGCCGGCGATCGAACGCCGTTCCAGCACGACCGTCCGCAGGCCGGCACGCGCGAGATAGCCGGCACAGACGAGCCCGTTGTGGCCACCGCCGATGACGATGGCGTCGAATGCGTGCGATGCACCGGGCCGGGTCATGGCCCGTCCTCGCGACCGGCACGCCCCTGCGCCGACGAGCCGCCGCGCCGCGCCCGCAGCACCTCCATCGCCGCGAGGCGCCCGGGCGCGCCCATGATCCCGCCGCCGGGATGCGCCGATGAGCCGCAGAGCCAGAGGTCGCGGATCGGTGTGCGGTAGCGCGCATGGCCCGGGACCGGGCGGCTGAAGAACAGCTGCTCCAGGCTGAGCTCGCCCTGGAAGATGTTGCCCTCGGTGAGGCCGATGGTCCGTTCGAGGTCGAGCGGCGTCACCACCTGGCGGCCGATGATCAGCCCGCGGATGTTCGGAGCACGTTCCGCCAGCGTGTCGACCACGGTGTCGCCGAAGGCGTCGCGCTGGTCGTCCCAGCTCGCGCCGTCGGCCAGCCGGTATGGCGCGTACTGCACGAAACAGCTCATGACGTGCCGGCCGGGTGGGGCCATCGAAGGGTCGAGCAGGGTGGGGATGACGACGTCGATGTACGGCCTGCGGCTGAACCGCCCGGCCTTCGCATCGTCGTAGGCGCGTTCCATGTAGTCGACCCCGGGCGAGAAGCTGATCGCCCCGCGCAGGTGCGGCCCACCTCCCGGGAGGCAGGTGAAGTCCGGCAGGCCGGCGAGCGCAAGGTTCACCTTGCCGGACGAGCCACGGAAGCGGAAGCGGCGCACGCCGTCCTCGAATTCGGGGTCGAGCGTCCCGGGCTCCAGGAGGTCGAGAAACGTCACCTTCGCGTCGGTGCCCGCCAGGACGGTCCGGGCGGCGATCTCCTCGCCCGATTCCAGCACGACGCCCGTCGCGTGTCCGCCCCGCACGGCGATCCGGGCGACCGGCGCCCCGGTCCGAATCTCCGCGCCGAACGCCCGCGCCGCGCTCGCGATCGCCTCGCTGACCGCGCCGGTGCCGCCTCGAGGGACGCCCCAGGCGCGGAACTCGCCGTCGATCTCGCCCATGTAGTGGTGCAGGAGGACGTATGCCGTACCCGGCGACCGCACGCCCAGGAAGGTCCCGATGATGCCCGACGCGGACATCGTGGCCTTGAGCGGATCCGTCTCGAACCACTGGTCGAGGAAGTCGGCCGAGCTCATGGTCATGAGCCGGATGAACGTCGCCTGCTGCCTGCGCGGAAGGGCGGCGAACGCGCGGAGCATGCGGACCGCCCCGAGCGCCTCGCGGGGGTCCGGGCGGCGCGGGTCGACCGGCACGAGGTCCAGGATCGGCTTGATGAAGCGCGCCATCTCGACCATCAGCCGGCCGTAGTCGTCGTATGCGTCGGCGTCGGCGGGCGACCAGCGACGAAGCTCGCGCTGGGTCTGCGCGTGATCGTCGGTGCGCCAGAGGTAATCGCCCTCGAGAGGCGTGAACGTGCCGTCCAGCGTCAGGAGTTCCAGCCCACGGCGATGGAGGTCGAGGTCACGGATGATCTCGGGGCGGAGCAGGCTCACGACGTAGCTCGCGACGCTGAAGCGGAACCCGGGGATGATCTCCTCCGTGACGGCTGCACCACCGAGCACCTGGCGGCGCTCCAGGACGAGCGTCCGCATGCCGGCCCTCGCGAGGTACGCGGCGGCAACGAGGCCGTTGTGGCCTCCGCCAACTACGACGGCGTCGTATGGTTCGCGCACTGCTCCCTCGAAATCACCCGGGCCTGGATGGGAAACGCCGAGTCGCCGGGCGGCGAGGTCATGGTACCCGGCCGGACGGGCGTCGGGCGCGCGACTACGGACTGGGTGATTGGGCGCCGGGAGTTTGAGTAGCGCCGTTACCCAGCGAGTCGACGATTTCCTGGAGCGGCACGAGCCCGTCCAGCGGCGTGACCACCATGTCATCGGCGGTGATTGCCCAAGCCTCCAGAAGGGAGGGGCCGTCGGTCGTGGTACCGAGGTAATAGACGGCCCTGGTGCCGACCGCCGCGTCCAGTGGGTCGCTGACGCTGAACGTATCGCACCCGACGCGGCCTCCCAGGACAAAGACGGAGCCCAGGGTGGTCGAGTCGCCGCGGAGCGTGCGCTCGACGGCGATGGAAACGGGGCGAACGATGGACAGGCCGTCGGATCGCACCTCGTTCCACGTCGGCCGGTGCCCGTCGGCGGTCGACCACCGGTCCGGCCCATACCCGACGAGCGTCCCGACGACCACGATGTCCGAGAAATCCGCCGCGTTTGCGATCGTCGGAGGAATCGGCTCTCCGACGAACGATATCTGGATGCATGGGCTCTCGGTCACGCGGGGGTCGGTCGGCTTCCTCGGTCCCGGTGACCTGAGGTCCGGAACCGACGTCGGCGTGGAGGTCGGCTTTGGCGACTCGGCCCTGGCCGCAGTGGGCTCGGGCTTCGGCGTCGGCTCAGTCGAGCCGGCGAGCCGGCAACCGGCCGGACCCACGACGATGGTCGACAGCAGGAGGATGGCGGCGACCGACCGCCTTCGATGGCATCGGAAAGTCATGTCGTCTCGTCGGATCACGACATTGGCCGTAGAGCTGACACGAAATGCGGGGCGACTTTACCGGTTGGCGCATGCTTCGGACAGAGCCGAACGCAATGATCTGTGAACGACCAGCGCGAGGTAGCCATGAGCACAAACGCCGTCGCCGACCCTGGGGCCGAGCGCCACACGTTTCCCATCAGCCTCGGCCGTCTGTCGAAGCTCTACCTGCTCTTGTGGGGCGTCCGTCCGAGCCGCGCGGTCGTGGCCGTCGACGACGCCGAGGTCACCATCCGGTTCGGGTTCTTCGGCGGTCGGATCCCGGTCGACCAGATCGAGCGTTGGGACATCACCGGGCCCTACCTCTGGGTCAGGGCGATCGGCATCCGGCACTCCATCGGCCAGCCGGACATCAGCTTCTGCGGCGATTCCCACGGCGCGGTCCGCCTATGGCTGCGGGCGAAGCGCCACATCGCATGGGTCAACGTTTTGCAGGTGTACGTCGGCGTCGCCGATCTCGACGCGCTGACAGCCGAGCTGACGCGCCGCGGAATCCCGGGCCAGGACCTGCGCGGGCGCTGACACCCAGTGTGTCGGAATGGAATACTGGACATGCATACTGTCTCTCATACAACAAGGAGTCCATGCCGATGGTGATGGTCCGCACCACGATCACCCTGCCGGACGACGTCCTCGAACAGATCGACGCAATCGTCGGCTCGCGCGGCCGTAGCGCCTTCATCGCGCAGGCTGCCGCAGATCGTGTCAAGCGCGAGCGACTCCGACGCGCACTGGACGAGACGCGGGGCGCCCTCGTCGGCAAGCCCGTGGATGACTCCGGAGGAGAGCTACCGCGGGGTGCGAGAGCAACGCGACATGACAGGCGACGAGACGGAATGAGATACCTCCTGGATACGACCGTCATCGTCGACCACGTTCGAGGTTATGGAGGCGGCAGCGACCTTTTGGCGCGGTTGTTCGAGCAGACCGCGGATCTCTGCACCTGCGACGTTGTCACCTGCGAGGCGCCCTCGCGTGGTGACGAAGAGGAGCGGCGCACTGTCAGGGCGCTGCTGGAGGCACTCGACTTTGTCGCGGTGGATCCGGAGGCAGCATGCTGGGCAGGTGACCGGCGTCGAGAGTTGCTGGCAGCCGGCCGCCGGCATCCTGTCGGTGACTCGCTGATCGCCGGCCTGGCATGGCGGATCGGTGCCACGGTAGTAACGCGGAACGTCCACGACTTCGAGGCGTTGGGCGTTCCGGTCCTCGGTTACGGCGCGCCCAAATCGTAGGTCTGCCGCGTCCGGTGGCGATTCGGTCTGCGTGCGGTCTGCTAGCCTCGGACGCAATGCGCGAGTGCCCGTGGTTCGATAGGTTCGGCGATGCGTGAGGTCTTCGATGTGCTCGAACGCCTTGGTTTTGACCATTTCCTGACCGGATCGGAGGCCGGGTCGCTCTACGGGTGCGTGCGGCAGAGCTTCGACACGGACATCGTGGTGGATCTCGACGCCGCGCGGTTCGACCTCGTGGAACACGAGTTCGCCGCCGGCTATGCCGTTTCGCCGCCCCTCGACTTCGGGGACTTCTCGATGGCCTCGATCATCTCCACGCAGACGGCGGAGAAGGTGGACCTGATCATGCGGCGGCCGAGCCCGTGGGCGGTCGAGTCAATGCGTCGGCGGCGGCGGCTCGAGCACCCGGATTTCGGTCGAAATCTGGGTCTGCTCGCTGGAGGACCTCGTCCTTGCCAAGCTCACCTGGTCGGAAGGAACGTCCGAACTCCAGCTGCGAGACTGCGCGACGCTCCTCCGCGTCAACGCACCGGCGATCGACTGGCCCTATCTCGAGCGCTGGGCGCCCGTGCTCGGCCTCGGCCGGCTGCTGGATCAGGTTCGTCATGCGCCCTGACCCGGGTCGCCCGATCCAGGAACGCGTGCTTTCGGCAATGTCAATGACCGCCCGCGCAGCAGCTGCGGCCCGACTGCGCGACCGCGGCCGGCGGATCGTCTGGCAGCAGGCGAATGTGGCCGGGTCGATGTCGGAGCTGGACCGTGCGATGTTCATCCTCGATCGCCTCTACCCGGGGATGCCGGCGCGGGCCCGGGAGCAGGTCCGAGCCCGGCTGGCCGCCGACGGAGCAGCCGGAAGCTGGCACGGTTTCGACCGCGACGTGCAGGCCGGCACCGCGAAGCATCCGCACCGCCCGGACCAGGAACCCACCGATGGATGACCAACACGCGCCGCGCAGGAGGGTCGTCCGGGAGCGGATCGATCCACGGCTGACCGCCTCGCTGTTCGCCAACTACCGGAGCGCAACCGATGCGCTGCTCGAACTCGTCGACAACGCCGTCGATGCCCGCATCCCAGGGCAGGAACTCCACGTCGACATCACGCTGCGACCTGGAAGCCTGGCACTCACTGCTGTCGGCGGTGCTGGCATGGGCCCCACGCAGATCGAGCGCGACTACCTCCACTGGGGCGCGTCGCCCAAGCGCGGCGGCGAGCGCATCGGCCGCTACGGGCAGGGCGGGAAGGCCGCCATCGGGCACCTCGGCAACACCTTTGAGATCGTCGCCAGCCCGGCGGGCGATGCGAAGGCCTACGCGTTCTCCGACGACGCCTACCGCGATCGGTCACGGCTGCGCAGCTACGAGGTCCACGAGCGCCGCAAGCTGGTCGAACCCGGGCTCGGGTACGTACACGTGGAGATCGGCGAAGTCGACAAGCGGCTCGACCAGCTGCGGGTGCGGACGCGGCTGGCCGAGGTATACCGCCCGATGCTGCTCTCACGGGAGGTCACGCTCCGCGTGAACCGAGCAGTGGTGGAGCCGCTGCCGTGGCCGCTCGTGGAGGAGCAGCCGATCTCGGTCCGCGCAGGAGGACGCCTCGTCCGCGGCTGGTACGGGCTGCTGCCCGACCCTCCTCCGGCCGGCCTCCCGCCCGGGTTCCGCATCTACCACCTCGGCCGGCTGGTCGGGGAGCCGGTCTGGTTCGGGCACCAGGGTCCGGCGCTCCACCCCGCGCTGGCGCGGCTGGTCGGCGAGGTGGAGGTGCCGCACGTCCCGATCACCATGAACAAGAGCGACGTCGAGCGCGATTCGGCCGAATGGGCGGCCGTGGAGGCCCGCCTGCACCGGCTGCTGCTGCCGATCGTGCGGCGGCTCTCGCGCGACCCGGGGCCGAAGGCGACGCCCCAGGCGCTCCGCACCGCCGACCAGGTGCGCAGGATCCTGGCCCGGGCGCTCCGACTGCTCGAGTCGGGCCAGTTGTTCGAGAGTCCCACAGCTGCCGGGACCGAGGGGCCGGAGGGTCAGCTCACGCTGGATCAGGCCCGCGCACACCGCGAGGGAGAGGCACCGACGATCGGGGACGACGAGCCGGCGCCCGGAGCCGACGAGGCGTCGGAGAACGAGGGGGCGCCCGAAGCCGAGGAGGCGCCCGAAGCCGAGGAGGCGCCAGAGGAGGGCGAACCCCCTGCCGCCGAGCGGCTCCCACGGGCTCCGGCCAGCCCGGCGACGGCGAGAGGCGGCGGCTCGAGGCGCGGCTTCGGCGACGTTGTCATCCGGGCACTTGACCCGCGCGTCCGGAGCGCGATGGTCGAGGAGGACGGAATCCGGCAAATCGTCATCAACTCGCAGTTCCCGCTGTACGACGTGCGGGACGGCGACCTCTGGTACCAGCTCGAGACCGCACTCCGGGAGGTCTGCGTGGCGATCCCGGAGGCGACGGTCCCGGAGTTCGAGCGCAAGGTGAACGAGTTGATGCTGGTCTCCCTCTCGCTGACCGAGCGCCGGCGGCGCGGGAAACGGCGCGCCGCGAAACCGGCTCGCGGGGAGTGGGCGAAGTAGGACCCCTCGCATCGGCCGCTTCATCGCACTCCGGAGGCGCGGTTGTCCTCGGTCCGGCCGGCGCAGAGGACCGCCGGGCGACGGCCGGGCGGTCGACTCGGGCGCTTTGAACACCCGGCGTTCAAACCGACCAACGAGGCCCCGGCGTTCCGCTCGCCGGCTGTCCGAACCGGCCGGCGGGTCATCGCGAAGGGCAATTCGGCGGGTTCGCCGCCTCGGTTGGAACACCGCGCGTAGCAGAACGACCGACGGGGCCCGGCTTCCTCCCCTTCGCCTCCTGCCCGAGCGGCCGCCGGGCGTTCTGGACGCGCGTCTCGGCCGTCCGGCGGGTCCGTTTGAACGCCACGCGTTCAATCACCGGGCAGCGGTTCCGATCGAGTGCCCCGGCGCGTGTGCTACCTCCCGGTCGGCCGGTGTGGAGGTCGGGTTACCAACCGCGTATGAGGCTGTGGGGTGGAGGTAACAGCGGCGGCGCGCCCGTGATCGCTGGCACGAACCGGGGATCGACGCCGTAGACCGTCCGGATCCGGTCGGGCGTCAGGACCTCGAGCGGCGGTCCGTCGGCCACCAGCCGGCCGTGGTCGAGCAGCAGCAGCCGCGGGAAGAATTGCGCGGCGAGCGGCAGGTCGTGGAGGACCGCCAGGATCGTCAGGCCGTCGCGCTCGTTGAGGTCGGCCAGCAACTGCATGACCGCCACCTGGTGACGCAGGTCGAGATGCACGGTCGGCTCGTCGAGGATGAGCAGCCGCCCGCCCTGGGCGACCGCCATCGCGATCAGGACCAGTTGGCGCTCGCCGAGCGACAGCTCGCGGGCGTCGCGGCCACGCAGGGAGCCGATCCCGACGCGGTCGATGGCGGCGTCCACGGCCGCGCGGTCGGCACCGGCCGGCCCGAGCAGCGGGTGTTCGTGCGGGATCCTTCCGAGCGCGACGACCTCCTCGACCCGCATGGCGAACGGCAGGGTCACCTGCCCGGGGACGACGGCGATGCGACGCGCGATCCCGGTCCGCCCGATCGCTTCGATCGGTTCACCGTCCAGGGCGATCGAGCCCTGATGGCCGGGCGCGAGGCCGGCCAGGCACCGGAGCAGGCTCGACTTGCCGGCCCCGTTCGGGCCGATGAGGCCCAGGCGTTCGCCGGGGGCGATCGACAGCGTCACGCCGGCGAGGGCATCCCGGGCGCCGTAGGCGAGCCCGACTCCGTCGAGGTCGACGCCGAGCCCGCGCCCCGAGCCGGCCGGCCCGGGTGCCGGGTGCGCCGGCGGTGCCGCGCGGTCGGAGGACGGCCGCGCCGGCGGCACCGGGGAAGGCTCGGACCAGCCGTCCCCGCTCACAGCTCGTACCCGGAACGGAAGCGGCGCAGAAGCACGAGGAAGAACGGCGCGCCGACGATCGCCGTCACGATCCCCACCGGGATATCGCCCGGGATGCGCGCCACGAGGTCGCAGAGGACCATGAACCCGGCGCCGTACAGGGCCGAAAGAGGCAGCACCAGGCGGGCGTTCGGGCCGACGACGAGTCGCAGGATATGCGGCACGACGAGCCCGACGAACCCGATCAGCCCGGCCAGCGCCACCCCGGCCGCCGTCACCAGGGATGCCAGCACGAGCAGGATCGTCCGCTCGCGCCGCACGTCCAGCCCCAGCGTGATCGCCGTGTCCTCGCCGAGCAGCAGCGCGTTCAGGGAGCGGGCCCGAAGGCAGATCAGGATCGTCCCGGCGAGAATGATCGGGAGGCCGAACACCAGCTGCTGCCACGAGACCGTCGCGAAGCTGCCCAGCAGGTAGAAGAAGATCTGCCGCAGGTTCTCGCCCGCGAGGTACATGGCCATCGACAGGCCCGCGGCGAGCAGGGACGCCACGGCGTACCCGGTGAGCAGGACGGACGTCAGCGATCCGCCGCGCGCACCGCCCGACAGGCGATAGACGAGGGTCACCGCCGCCAGCGCGCCGACGAACGCGAAGATGTTGACGAGCCCGAGCCCGAGGAGGGCAACCTGGACGGGGAGGAGGACGGCGATCGCCGCTCCGAGCGCCGCGCCGCTCGCGGTGCCCAGCACGTACGGGTCGGCAAGCGGGTTGCGCAGCAGTCCCTGGAAGGTCGCGCCGGCAACGGCCAGCCCGGTGCCGACAATCGCCGCGGTCAGGACGCGCGGCAGGCGAAGCTCGATGACGATGGTCTCGGACGACGCCGGCCACGATGCGGTCGACGGCCAGCCGAGCAGCCGGTGACCCAGGATGGCCAACGTGTCGCCCAGCGGCAGGGGCACGTTGCCGAGGACGATCCCCGCGACGATCGCCGCGCACAGGAGCGCAATTCCCCCGCCGACAAGCAGGACCGGACGCCGCCGCACCGTCTCGATGCGGCCGAGCCGCACGGCGACGAGATCCGGCGCCAGTCCGGTGCTCACGGCACAACCCCCGGGGCGGCCACGGCGCTCACGGCGCGGGCGACGCGTTGGCCGACGCTGCGGCCGACCCGGGCGAGGGCGCAGAGGCGGTGCACATCGGCGGATCGGCCGGCTCGTCCGGCAGCGCCAGTCCCGGGTGAATCGCCCGGGCGAGCGACGACAGGCCCTGGTCCAGCCGTGGGCCCGGCCGCGTGATGACGGTGTCGTTGACCGGCCGGACCGCTCCGTTCTTCACGGCGGCGATCGCCGACCAGCCGGCACGCGACGCGATGTCGGAGGGGCAGGTGCCGTACAGCGCGTCGCCGAGGAGGATCACGTCCGGATTGGCCGTCAGCAGTTGCTCGAGCGGGATCGAGAAGACGTTGGGGTCACTCGTCGTGATCGGGGTACCGCCTGCCTTCGTGATCAGGTCCGCGAGGAAGGAGTCGGGCGCCGGGCCGTAGATGTCCGGCCCGTAGCCGATCTCGTAGAAGACCTTCGGGCGGGCGCTCAGCGCGGCGACTGCGGACGTGATCGAGCCCATCCGGGAGCGTAGGCCGGCAGCCAGTGCGTCTCCCGCGGCGGGAAGCCCGAGCGCACGCCCGACCGTCCGGATGTCGGCCACGACGCCGTCGACGGTCTTCCCGTAGAGCACCACGACCGGGTAGCCCAGCTGGCGCAGCCGGGTGATCGCCGAGTCGGGCGTGAACCCGTTGCCGGCCGCAAGCACCAGGTCGGGCGACAGCGCCGCGATCTTCTCGAACAGCACCGACCCGGACGTGACCACGTGCGGCAGTGTCGCGGCGGCCGCCGGGTAGTCGTCGGCGTCCGTGCCGCCGACCATCCGGCTCCCGCCCCCGAGCGCGAAGACGATCTCCGTGTTCGCCGGGGAGAGGCTGACGATGTGCTGCGGCGCCGCCGGGATCGAGACCGACGTCCCCTCGTCGTCGGTCAGCGTCAGCGGGTAGTGGACGGCCTCCGTCGACGCCGGCGGGGTCGTGGGAAGCGAGGCGGCCCGGAGCGATGGCTGCGGCGTCGCACCGGCAGCGCACGCAGCGAGGAGCAGGGGGAGGACCGCTGCGAGGACCACCCCGCTTCGCTCGCGGACCGGGCGAGACGGCTCAGTCGTTGCACGGCGGGCATGGATCGGCCCCTTCCCGATCGAGCCGGAAGGGGCCGGCTGGAGGTTCGTGAGCGGTCCATGGGTGCTTTCCCTCTCTCTCGAAGGTAGGAGCACGACCGTGGCACCGGCGACCGGACTTCCAGCCCTGGGGCTGGTCACCGTAGCGGGACTGTGCCGGAATTGCACCGGCTTCGCGGGACCCCGGTCAGCTGTTCGGTTGTCAGGCGGCAGTGTACGCCCGCGCCCACCGTCCGCCGGGGACGAGCGGCTCCTGGGATGCTGCCGCGTTCAGGTCGTCGCCTACTCGCCGACCGCCGCGATACAGGGAAGAACGACGTCTGCGCATCCTCGGGAAGCATCTCGCCGAGGATCTTCTGCATGGCCAGGATGTGCGCGCAGGTTGCCAGCTTTCGAAGTAGTGGCAATTGCATTGCCAGCCATCGGCGTCGAGGCTCAGGCGATGGGTGTCGTTGTCACCCTGGAACGTCACCGCGATGCGGTCGACCGTGATGCGGTCACGCTCGCGCGCGTAGCGATTCGCCTTCTCGATCTTGCCGATGACGCTGGAGTGCATCGCGTCAGACCCTCCTGACGGGGGCCGTCGACGGGTCTCGTCGGGCCCCCCTGGTGGCGCCGGGCGGCGACCCCGAGTCGTCGCAACCGACGCCGATCGATCCCGGTAGCCTACATCAGCCAATCGTCTCCGACCATCGATACGATTGTTCACGTTCGCCCGTGTTCGAACCCGCGGCTGCGCGGATGGATCGCACTGTCGGGCCGGTCTTCTCAGGCTCCGGCGGAACTCTCCGGCCGGCGGACGTCCAGGTCGGCCGCGGCCAGCGCCTCCTTGATGCGCCGTCAGCACCTCGATCGGCGTCGGGTCCATCGCCGTACAGCAGCGCGAGGTATGCGCGTGACGTAGTCGCCCAGCACGATCGCCGACAGCGCCTGGGCAAACGCGCCGTCTCCCGGAGACGCCGACCTGGCTGTGGCCGATGTGCGCGTCGTCGAGCGCGGCGATCGACAGCGCCGCCCGCAGCCGGTTGCGCGGGTGATCCAAGGGGCTCTCCAGGAACACCACGGGAGGTGGTCGCGCGAGGACCTCCGGGTGCGGGTAGCCGACGACGGTGTTGTGCGTCGCCTCCGGCAGTGTCCTCCCACGCCGCGCTCGACTTGCCGTTCTCGTTGAGCTGCGTCTTCCAGCGGCGCGCCACCGGGCGAGGAACCCGCCCGCCTCGACGATCGGGAAGCGGTCGAGCAGCGTCCAGGCCAGTTGCTTCGCGGGATTCAGCATCGGTCGGGACGTCCGGCCCGAAGGTCGCGATCGCCGGCCCGTGCCGCCCGCAGGCCCCGGTCGACCTCGTCGATCGCTGAGGTCCAGCAGGCCGGCCCGCTCGAGCAGCCCGCCGAGCAGCATGACCGAGTAGCCGACGGCCGCCCGCGGCATGCCGCCGCCCGGGAAGTCGAGCAGCGGAAACCCGGCGCGAACGGCGGCCTTGCGCAGGGCCCCGCCCGTCGTGATCGCGACGATCGGGCAGTTGCGCGAGCACCGCCGTGCCCAGGGCGCTGATCGTCTCCTCGGTGTTGCCGCTGTTGGAGCTGGCGACGACGAGCGTCGACGTGGTCCACCCAGGCCGGCAGGTCGTAGCCGCGCACGACCGTGAGCGGCGCGCGCAGCCGGTCCGACCAGATGCCGGCGACGAGGTCGCCGCCGATCGCGGAGCCGCCCATGCCGAGCACCGCGATCGTCCGCAACGCCGCGATACCGGTCGGCCAACTGCAGGTCGCGCGTCCGCTTCCAGGCATCGGCGACCTGGTCGGGGATACCGGCGATGACGCCGAGCATGTCGCCCCGGTCGATGCTCGCGCCGCAGGATCGCGTCGTCGAGCGGGTTCGACCCGGACGGTCCGGCGCCGTCTCCGCCGTTGCTCCTGGCTGCGCCATCCTGGGCGTGGTTCACGCGGTGCCTCCCTGGTTCGTCGCCGTTCCGGGGTGCGGCCCCGTCCATCCCGGTCATGCGCCGGTCACGATCCGGGTGCCCTCGTCGAGGAAGGCGTCACGCAATGTCGCGCTCGTCGCCTCCGCGTAGACGCGGACGAGGGGCTCGGTGCCGCTGAAGCGCACGAGCAGCCACGAGCCGTCCTCGGTCCAGAACTTGAAGCCGTCGCTGGTGTCGAGAGCGATCGAACGCACGACCGGCTCACCGGCGATCGACTCGGGCGCGTGCTCGCGCAGCTCCACGAGCAGCCGAGTCCTTGAGCGCGGGATACGCGGCGCGGTCCGCGTGCACGTCGCGCCGCAGGTAGAACGATGGTCCCGCGATGTCGTGCATGTGCGCGACGGCCGCCGAAACCGGCCAGCGCCCCGCTGCCTTCTCGCGGATGAAGAGGTCGAGCAGCATCAGGTCGGCGTAGATGCCGTCGCGCTCCGGAAGGTGCATGCCGAAGCCGTAGCCGCCGGACTCCTCGCCGCCCATCATGGCGCCCGTCTCGATCATCTTCGGCCCGACGAACTTGAAGCCGACCGACGTCTCGTGGACCGGCACGCCGTACATCTCGCCGAGTCGGAAGACCATGGACGGTCTCGTTGATGGTCGAGACCACCGGCTAGTCGCATGCCGCGGTGCTCCAGCAGGTGGTACATGAGCAGGCCCATGACCTCGAGCTGGTGGATGAACGTCGCCCTGCTCGTCGGCCGCGCCGGCTCGATCGGCGTCGCCGTCGAGCAGCAGCCCCAGGTCGTAGCCGCCCGCGGCCAGGAGCGCCAGCGCCTCGTCGATGTTCGGACGGATGGGCTCCGGGTTCACGCCGCCGAACCACGGGTTCCGCTCCGAGTGGATCTCCGTGACCTGGATCCGGCCGCCGGCGAGCAGCCGCGGGATCCAGCCGGCTCCGGAGCCCCACATCGGATCGACGAGCACGCGCAGGTCGGCCGCGCGGAGCGGTTCGAGGTCGAGCGAGCGCTCGAGGAACCGCCGGTAGCCCTCGAACGGGTCGAAGAGTTCGACCTTGCCGGCTGCAAGCGCATCGGCATACGGGCGGCGCGGCGGCGGCGTCCCGGCGCCGTCGCGGATGGTCCGCTCGAGCGTGGCGAGGATCTCCGGGCCGGCCGCGGCCCCGGTCGGGGACTTGACCTTGAAGCCGTTGTCCGTCCACGGGTTGTGCGAGGCGGTGATCATCACGCCGCAGGCGAAGCCGTGTTCGACCACCTCGTAGGAGGTCATCTGGGTCGGGATCGGCTCGGACGCGATCGACACCGGGATGTCATGGGCGAGCAGCACTTCTGCAGCGGCCTGCGCGAAGTACTCCGACGAGAACCGGCGGTCGAACCCGATCGACGACGCCCTTCGCGCTCGCGCCCTGGTCGCGCACGTACTGCGCGACGCCCTGGGCGCAGCGGCGGACGTTGTCGTAGGTGTACTCCTCGCCGACTCGGGCCCGCCACCCGTCGGTGCCGAAGACGATCGGCGGAAGGGCAACGGCTCTGTCGGACACGGGCGATCCTCCTGGTGACTGCGGTCGTCCGACGGCTCTCGCCGAGGACGAGTCCGCGGGGGCGAGTGAGTCGCAACCGAAACCTGGGCCTGCTCTGCGACGATGGTACCGCCCGCGGCGCGTCGTATGCTTTGGCGCGGACGCAGCGATCGCCGGGCGATCGGATCGTGCCGCAGAGGGAGGCTCAAGGGTTGGGAACCGTTGCCGAGCGGCCGATCTTCATCATCGGCTCGGCGCGCTCGGGCACGACCCTGCTCCGCATGATGCTCGACTCCCACCCGCGGATCAGCTGCGGGGAGGAGACCAAGTTCCTGGCGGACCTTGCGCCGATCCTGGGCGACCACTGGCGGCTGTTGAGCCGCTACGGCTTCGAGCGCGACTGGTGGCTCGAGCGGATCCGTGACTTCTACGGGGGGTTCCAGGCGGCATACCTCGCGAAACGGGGAAAGGGGCGGCGCTGGGCGGAGAAGACGCCGGGCTACACGCTGCACCTCGCCTTCGTCGACGAACTGTTCCCGGACGCGCAGTACGTGCACATCATCCGGGACGGGCATGACGTGGTGGCGTCGTTCCGCGAGCGATGGGGGTACCGTGCCGGCGTGCGGGCCGCCAACTCGGTGTGGGCGCACTACGTTCGGACGGCGCGGACGTTCGGAGCGACGCTCCCCGCCGATCGGTACCACGAGTTGCGCTACGAGGCGCTGGTCGGCGACCCGGAGGGGACGATGCGCGCGCTGCTCGAGTTCCTGGGTGAGGACTGGGACCCGCAGGTGCTGCGGTTCGACGAGATCCCCCACGACACGACGGACCACTACGCGGCGTTCACGGCCGAGCGCCGTGAGGTCGGCGGCGATCGCGCGGCGATCTACCGCTCCCGGGTCGGGGTCGGGCGCCGGCGGCTGGACCCGGTGCTGCGCGGCCTGCTGTATCGAAGCTCACGCTCGCTGCTGGCGGAACTGGGGTACACGGGGCAATGACGGAGGTACGAGACGAGGTGGAGGCGAGCGGCGGGGAGCAGGCGCACGGCGGGGATGAGCCGCTGACCGGGGAGCAGGCGCACGGCGCTCGGTGGGCGGCCGGTCACGGGCCGACGCACGGCCATTGGCTGATCCACAGCCATGCGACGCCGCATGGCGCGCCACGCCGGCGGGTCTCCGATCGGCTGACGGTCGGGTTCCTGCACCTCGGTGAATTCGACAGCGGCGTGCGCAGATCCAGCGTGATCCTCGCGGATGCTGCGGCGCTCCGCACGGACCTGACCGTCGTGCAGGCAGGGACGAGCGGGCGCGACGCGTCGCTCGCGGACCTCCGGCGGGCGGCCCGGCGCCTTCGCGTTGCCGACGTCGTGCATATCCAGGGGAAGCCCGCAGACTGGGGACGCGGCTACCGCTCGCTGGCAGCCCTCGAGGTGTTCCTGCGGGCATGCGGCAACCCGGTCGTGGTCACGCTCCACGATGTGTACCCGCGGCGCGGGCTCTCCGACCGGTGGCTCCGGAGTGGCGTCCTCGCCGTCCGCCGGCTCGGGCTGGCTGCGAGCAGCCTCGTCGTCCACGGCGAGGAGGAGCGCGCCCGGCTGGCGGGATTGGTCCCCAGCGCGAAGGTGGCGATCGTACCCGTTGCCGTCGAGTATCGGCCCGAGTTGCCGGACCGGGAGGCGTCGAAGCGCGCACTCGGGCTCGAAGGCCGGCGGGTCATCACGCTGCTCGGCCACATCACGAGGCGCAAGGGGCACCGGCTGGTGCTGGAGGCGCTGCCCCGGCTCTCGCCCGACGTCGTCGCCGTCTTCGCCGGATCGCCGATGGAGGGCAGAGAGGCCGTCGGCCGCGAGCTGGAGGCGCTGGCGGCTGACCTGGGCGTGGCCGATCGAGCCCAATTCGCCGGCTTCGTCCCGGATGATGAACTCGAGGCCGTGCTGGCAGCCACGGACCTTGCCCTCTGCCCGTTCCGGGACATGTCCGCTTCGGGGGCGGTGTCAACCTGGATCTCGACCGGGCGTCCGATCCTGGCGTCCGACCTGCCGGCCTTCCGCGAGTACAACGCCCTGGTGCCCGGCGGCCTGCGCATCTTCTCGCCGTACACGGCAGAGGCGCTGGCTGACGCGGTGACTGCGGCGCTCGGGGCCGGCAGTCCGGCGGTCGACCCGAACGTCGATCGGTTGCGAGACCTCCTGGCGACGCCCCACATGATCGAGCACTACCTCGAACTGTATCGGGCCGCCGTCGGACGACGCTAGGTTCGGCGGCCGAACCCGGCCTTCACCCGGCTCTCCATGTCTGAAGACCCAGGGGCTCGAGCGCGATCTCGGACGGCTCACAACCGACGGCACGCAATGCATCGGCTACCCGATGCTTCGTGCCGTCACGGCAGTACAGAAGCATGTGTCCACCACCGCCGGCCCCGGTGATCTTGCCCCCGGTGGCCCCGGTCCGCCGGGCCAGCGCATACAGCTCGTCGATCTCCGGGCTGGAGATGCGGTCCGACATCCGCTTCTTGTGCTCCCATTCCTCGTGGAGCAACTCGCCGAACTCATCGAGGCGTCGACGCAGGAGACGATCCTTCATCTCGATGGCCAGTCGCTTGATCTGCCGCAGGGCATCCACGGACGCCGCGTCACGGCGTTGGTAGCGGCTGACCTGGTCAGCAATGATGTTGGAGGACAGCCGGCGGCGCAGCGTGTCAACCAGGAGCAGGTTGTACTCGAGCTCGTTGATGATGTCGCGCGTCAGCTTCAACGAGTTCACCACCACTCGATCCGGGAGAAACTCGATGAAGTTGACGCCGCCGAAGGCGGCCGCGTATTGATCCTGCGTGCCGCCGCTGATCCCGAGGTCGACCCGTTCAACCTCGTATGCGAGTTCCGCGACCTCGTAGTCCGTCAGCGGCAGGCTCTTCCATTCCTTGAACAGTCCCACCAGCGAGACGATCATCGCGGAGGAGGCACCCAGCCCGGACCCCGGCGGCGCGTCAGCATGGATGTACAGGTCGTACCCGGTGGTGTCCGCACCGGCAATGCGGGTGATCGCCGCCTTGGCCAGATCGAGCCGGCCGTCCAGGACCATGTCGGCCCGGGACGAGAACGACAGGGATATGCCGATGTCGCGCGACTCGATGCGGATTCCGGAGTCGTCGCGCGGGCGCAGCGATCCCCACGCGTACCGATTGATGGTGGCGGACAGCACGCAACCGCCCTCCTCCGCCGGAAACGGAGGGACGTCCGTGCCGCCGCCGGCAAAGCTGATGCGGAGGGGTGCCTTCGCGCGAATGGACATCATGAGGCTGCCCCTATAGCGATTCCCGGCGCCCCTCGGCGGAGAGGCGGTCCACGATCCGACGCACGTCCTGCGACGCGTCCTTCGCGCAGACCAGGATCGCGTCCGGCGTGTCCACGACGATCACGTCCCGCAGCCCGACCGTCGCCACGAGCCGGCCGCCGGCGGCGTGCACCAGGATTTCGCGCGAGCCTTCGTCCATCGAACTGCCGCCCGCCTGGTCGATCCGGACGGGTTCGCCGCCGGCCTCGCCACCGAGCAACTCGAGGAGCGCGGCCCAGCTGCCGACGTCGCTCCAGCCCATGCTCACCGGCACGACCGAGATGCCGCCGAACGCCGAAGCCGGCTCCATCAGCGCATAGTCGATCGAGATGCTGCGCAGCGGCGAATATGCGCCGGCAAGATCCCCCTCTGCAGCCACCGCGGCACGGATCGGTTCGAGGATGTCCGGGGCGTGGCGCTCGAGCCCGGCGAGGACCACGTCGCGCCGCCAGATGAACATGCTCGCGTTCCAGTAGGCACGCCCAGAGGCGAGCAGCTCGCCCGCACGCTCGAGGGTCGGCTTCTCGATGAAGCGGTCGACCGGGCGCACCACGCGATCCCCGAAGCGGCTCTCGCCCTCGCCGGCCATCACGTAGCCGTAGCCCGTCTCCGGGTGCGTCGGCTCGATCCCGATCGTGACCATCTCGCCGGCGGCCGCGCATGACCCGGCGGCCGCCAGCGCGCTCCGGAACGCGGCCTCGTCCGCGATGCGGTGGTCCGCGGCGAGGATCGCCATCACCTCGTCCATCGGGCGGTCGATCGCGACGGCGGCGAGCGCCGCGGCCGGCGCCGTGTTCCGCGCCACCGGTTCGCAGATGATGTTCTCCGGCGGCAGTTCGGGGAGTTGCTCACGGCACAGCTCGGCGAACCGGCCGTCCGTGACGATGAAGACGTCGCGCGGCGACACCATCGGGGAGAGGCGGTCGACGGTCGCCTGGAGCAGCGTCCGCTCGCCGAGCAGCGCAAGGAATGGCTTCGGGTGGCCTGCCCGGCTCAACGGCCAGAGGCGGGTCCCTCCACCGCCGGCGAGGATCACGGCGTACATCGGTCGATTGTATGGCCGCGCCGGAGCCCGGCGTCGGTCGCTATCATCGTGACCGGCCTGCCGCCCCCGGCCCGCCTCAACCCGATCGACCAGAGGGATGCGATGACGACTGCCTCCTCGGACTTCGAACGGCATGACACCGCAGGTGGCCTCCCGCTCGAGCCCCCGGGTGGAACGGCGCACTCCGCCGGTGCCGACGCGGACGCCGAAGCCGACGTCTCACCCACGCCGATCGCCTGGTACAACCTGTGGCGCTGGGCCCTGGAGACGTACAAGGACGACCGGATCCGCTATGGCCGCCTGCATCGGCCCAGGCGATGGACGAGCGCGTCACTCTCGGCGTCGATCTTCCCCGACCTCGACCGGCCGGTCTTCATCATCGGGGCAGCCAGGTCCGGCACCACGTTCCTTGGCAAGTGCATCGGCGCCCTGCCCGAACTCAGCTACCACCACGAGCCGATCGCGACGAAGGCCGCCGGCCGCTACGTCTACGAGAACCTCTGGGGCTTCCGCCGCTCCCGCTGGTTCTACCGGAGCGTCGCCACGTGGCTGCTGCGGGTTCACCGGGACGGCGGCCTGCGCTTCTGCGACAAGACGCCCACGAACGCGTTGCTCATCCCGTTCCTTGACGAGGCGTTCAAGGGTGCGCAGTACATCCACATCATCCGGGACGGTCGAGACGCGGCCGCCTCGCACATGAACAGGCCGTGGCTGCGGGCCGACGCGAAGGGCTCGAAGGAGCGCGAGCCGGGCGGCTACCTGCACGGACCGCACGCGCCATGGTGGGTCGAGCCGTGGCGCCGCGACGAGTTCGAGACGACCAGCGACGCGCACCGGATGATCTGGGCGTGGCGGCGCTACGTCGAAGCTGCGCAGCGCGACGGCGCTCCGCTCGGTCCGGATCGCTACCTGGAGGTCCGCTACGAGCAACTCGTGGCGGATTCGCGCGGCGAGGGTGACCGAATCCTCGAGTTCCTGGGGATCCGGCGGGCGAGGTCGCGGGAACTCCTGCTGACTGCGCTCACCGGGGCCGAGGGCCGCTCGGTGGGCGCGTGGCGACGCGCGTTCAGCCTCACGCAACTGGCCGAGATCGAGGCCGACTCCGGACGACTCCTCCGGGCGCTCGGGTACGCGGACGCATGACGGCGGACGAGGCTCGCTCCGCCGCCCCGCCCGACGCCGCCGGGAACCCGCCGGCGCCCGACGCCACGAGCCTCCCCGGGCCGGCCCGCGACCGACGGCTGCGAGTCGGGATCCTGCACGTCGGCCGCTCCGACAGCGGCGTTCGCCGCTACGGCCTGATCCTCGCCGCCGAGACCGCACGGCGCCCGATGCTCCGGGTCACCGCCGTCGATGCCGGGGTCCTCGAAGATCGAGCCGGCGGCCTCGCGCGGCATGGCCGCGAACTTGCCGAGTGCGACGTCGTCCATCTCCAATGGAACAAGCAGGGGTGGAGCGGCGGCCCGCGGGCCATCGAGCGGCTGATGGACTTCCGGCGGACCTGGCGCGGACCCCTGGTCGTGACGTTGCACGACGTACTGGAACGGCGCGGATTGCGCGGCCGGTGGCTCGACACCGAGATGCTGGGCCTGCGCGTCGTCGGCCGAACCGCGACCCGGATGGTCGTCCATTCGGAGGCCGAAGTCGGTCGACTGCGCGGGTTCGTGCCCCTCGACCGGGTTCGCGTGATCCCGCATTTCGTGGAAGAGCGCCGGCTCGCGTTCTCGCCGGCGGAAGCGCGCGCGAAGCTCGACGTGGAGGGCCGGCGGATCGTGACCCTGCTCGGGTTCATCTACGGGCGGAAGGGCCACCAACCGATGGTCGAGGCGATCCGCGGGCTCCACGAGGACGTGCTCGTCGTGTTCGCGGGCGGCCCGATCGCCGGCCGGACGGCCTTCGTCGACCTCCTGCGCGAGCGGGCGCGCGATCTCGGAGCCGGCCCCGGCCGGCTGTGCATTACCGGGTGGCTGACAGAGGAAGAACTGGAGACCTGGATCGCGGCGACGCATCTCGCGGTGGCACCGTTCAAGCGCCTGTCCGCCTCAGGCTCACTGTCCACGTGGATCGCCGCCGGGAAGCCCATCCTCACCAGCGACCTTCCCGGCTTCCGCGAGTACAACGCGCGGGTCCCCGGCGCGCTGCGTCTGCTCGAGTCGCTGGCCCCCGGGCCGCTCGCGTCGGGCATCAACGCACAGCTGGACGCGGATCTGCCCGATGTCGATCCGCTCGTCGTCGCGCTGCGCGAGCAACTCACGGTGCCTCGAACCGTCGACGAGTACGTCGAGATCTATCGCGAGGCGATTCGCGACGCTGGGTGACCGTTTCCCGATGCCCTCCGGCACGATCCCGCCGCGCGTGGCTCGGCGAGATCATCCCCTCGCGATTCGCCCGGCGAGGCCGCGACGCTTCAGTCGCGGCTGGGGTCAGGCGTTCGCCACGGTCTCCGCGCGGGCGGGCAGCGGCAGGCCTGCCGCATCGGCGAGCAGTGCCGCCTTGTCAGTTCGCTCCCACGCGAGATCGAGGTCCGACCGGCCGAAATGCCCGTACGCGGCAGTCTGGCGGTAGATCGGCCGCCGGAGGTCCAGGGCCTCGATGATCGAGGCCGGCCGCAGGTCGAAATGGGATTCGATCAGCCGCTGGATCTCCTCGTCGGGGATGCGCCCGGTGCCGAACGACTCGACGGAGAGGCTGATCGGGTGCGCGATCCCGATCCCGTATGCCACCTCCACCTCGAACCGGTCCGCGAGGCCGGCTGCGACGACGTTCTTCGCGACCCACCGGGCGGCATACGAGGCGGATCGGTCGACCTTCGTCGGATCCTTACCGGAGAATGCGCCCCCGCCATGCCTCGCGTACCCGCCGTAGGTGTCGACGATGATCTTTCTGCCGGTCAGTCCGGCGTCACCCATCGGGCCACCGACGACGAACCTGCCGGTCGGATTGACGTGCATGATCGGGTCCGTCTGCCGCAGTTCCCGATCGATCGTCGGCAGGATCACCCGCTCGATGATCTCGCTCCGCAGGCGTTCCGGCCGCACGTCCGGGTCGTGCTGGGCGGCGACGACGACCGTGCGGACGCGCTTGGGGACGCCGTGCTCGTACTCCACCGTCACCTGGGTCTTGCCGTCCGGGCGCAGCCAGGGCAGTTCGCCGCTCTTGCGGACCTCCGCGAGGCGGCGAGCCATGCGATGCGCCAGCTCGATGGGCATGGGCATCAGCTCGGGAGTGTCGCGGCAGGCGAAGCCGAACATCATGCCCTGGTCTCCGGCCCCGAGCTCGTGGTGCGGCGTTGTGTCGTCGCGCACCTCCAGGGCCTCGCCGACGCCCATCGCGATGTCGGGTGACTGCTCCTTGATCGAGACGAGCGTCCCGCAGGTGAGGTAGTCGAACCCGTACTCGGCGTGCGTGTAGCCGATGTCGCAGACGGTGTCGCGCACGATGGACTGGAAGTCGACGTAGGTCGAGGTGGTGATCTCGCCGAGCACGAGCACGAGGCCCGTCGTGGTCGCTGTCTCGCATGCAACACGGGCGTCGGGATCGTCGGTCATGATCGAGTCGAGGATGGCGTCGGAGATCTGGTCGCACATCTTGTCCGGGTGGCCCTCGGTGACCGACTCGGAGGTGAAGAGATAGTGCGGGGCGTCGACGATGCTGGTCATTGGACTCCTCGGGGTGGGCCTCGACCGAAGGGTAGCACGGGCTCCCGAACCGACCGCGATGCCCTCAGGACCGCCGACCATCGGCGCCGGCCAGCGCAATCGGACGCCTGGGGTAGACCGCTGCGGTCCCGGCGGCCGAGTTCAGTTCGTCGCCGCCTGGTTCGTGTTCCCGCGGCCGAGCTTCGCCGTGAAGAAGGCCACGATCTCCTTCTGAATCGCTGCCTTCGAGGGCGACATGGTGCCGCCAGATGGGTGCAGCCCGTGTTCGGCGTGGTGCACGACGGTGAACTTCACGGTGTCGTCCGCTGCGAGAAGAGCCTTGTACATGGCGCGCGATTGCCGAATGGGCACGACCGTGTCGCGGTCGCCGTGGACCAGGAGGAACGGCGGGAGATCGGGCCGTACGTACGAGATCGGGCTCTCCGAGGCCCACAGGTCGTCCGGGCCGAAGATCTCGGGAAGGATCTCCTCGTCGCTGGGCGCGAGGTTGTGCTGCGTCAGGTCGTTCACGCCCCAAAGATCGACGACGGCCTGCACGGCGCTCGATTGCTTCGCAAATCCGGCACCCACGAACATCGCGCTCCCGTCGTCAACGCCGAGCATCGCGGCAAGGTGGCCACCGCCACTCATCCCGACGGCTCCGATCCTGTTCTTGTCAAGGCCGAATTTGACGGCGTGGGCGCGCAGGAAGCGGACCCCACAGGTCAGGTTCCGTATCTGCGCAGGAAATCGCTTGGACGGTACGGTGGAGAAGTTCATCGCAGCCACCATGAAGCCCTTCGCCCGCAGGAGTGTCACGAGGCCGTCGTTTGCGGCCTGGCTCTTGTCGCCGCTGATCCACGACCCGGTGTGCACGTAGACGACGACCGGATCCGGCCCGGGAGCACCATTGGTCGGCTGGTAGAGGTCGAGTTTCAGTGGCTGTCCGCCGGTCGTGCAGTACGTGATGTTCCGGTGGACCGTCCCCGATGTCGCGCGCACGACACCCGGCAGCCCCCAGGACGATGCCAGCATCGTCAGCGCGATGAACAGCACCCTGCCGGCGCGAATTTGCCAAGTCATGACGCCCACGCCTGCGACCATAGCGGATCGAGCGGCCATGTTGTCCTCGGACACCGAGCCACGGCCGCCCATCGCCTGCCGGAGGGTGCAGGCTTGCCGCACGCAACGTTGACGGAGGCGCTATTTTCATCCCCGTGCGCATCCGTGAGTGCCGCCGGAGCCGTGCCGGCTGCGTGCTGCTGCTTGCCGTGGTCATCCTGGGTTCGGCGTGGGCGTCGACAACGACGGTCGAGGCGCAGTCCGGTGGGGTCTTTCGCGACATCACCTACTGCCTCGAGTCGGGACAGCCGCTGAAGCTCGACCTGTATCAGCCCACCAATGGGGCCGGCGGACCGCATCCCATCGTGCTGTGGATCCACGGCGGAACGTGGATGTTCGGCGACAAGAGCGATGCCAGATCAGATCCTGTCGTGGACATGCTCCGCGCCAGGGGCATCGCGGTGGCCGCCATCAACTACGCGCTGGCACCCACCTACCGCTTTCCCGCGCAGATCCAGGACCTGACCTGTGGCGTCCGCTTTCTCCGCGCACACGCCTCGAAATACGGGATCGACAGGGCGCATATCGGGGCGCTGGGCATGAGCGCCGGCGGGCACCTCAGTGGCATGCTGGGCGTGGACGACGGCAGCAGCATGTTCGTGGGCGGCGGATACGCGAATTGGTCGAGCGCCGTGCAGGCCGTCGCGGACCTGTGGGGCGTGAACGACCTGACGCAGCACAATCTGGCCCCGGGTGACGAGCGCGTCCTTCCGCAGATCTTCGGCCCCCAGCGTCGCTGGGCCTCCGAGAGCCCGATCACCTACGTCCGGGCCGGGCTGCCTCCGTTCCTGCTCATCCACGGCGACCACGACACGGACGTGCCCATCCGGCAATCGCGCTCAATGTACAAGGCGCTGGCCGCCGCGGGGGACCCGGCGACGTTCACCGTCGTCCACAACGCCGGGCACAGCCTGGCACCGACGGGGGGCACCATGTCGCCATCGATCGGCACGGTCCGGAAGGAGATCGTGTCGTGGTTCAAGGCCCAGCTCGGCGGATAGCTCGCGGCCCGGCCGCGTCGGTCGCCATGGCCGCGCGCCCCAGGTGGCCCGGTGCATCCGAGACTCGTCGCAATCGCGCGCGTCGACCCTTCTGCGACGACCGCGTGCGACTATGCTGCGAGTGGCCACGCACGACGAGGGGCGAGGGGGGCGAGGGGGGCGAGGAGGACGGCATGGACGCGCTGCATCGATCTGTCTCACGCGGAATCCGGGGTGCTGCCCTGCGCAGTGCCCTGCTGGCCGTGCTTGCGGCGATCGTCATCGCCGCCCCGGCGGCTGCGCTCAGTGGCTGGACCGGACCGACAAGGATCGCGAGCGCATCGCTGGCCGACCCGTGGATCGGCGTCGATTCAGCCGGCAAACTCCACGTCGTCGGGTTCGACGCTGCCGGGCTGGTCTACCGCACGAACAGGACCGGATCATGGACGTCGGTGTCGCTGTACGCGGAGACCGCTCTCGGAGTCGGCGACCTCTCTGCCACGATGCGCAGTGACGGCAAGGTCTCGATCGCCTGGGTGCACGACGGGGCCATGCTGTACCTGACGAACGCCAATGGGGGCAGCAACCACGGCTGGCCAACCAGCCCGAAGACGCTGGTTGCATCCGGCGCCTCGTGGCCGGCGCTGGCAATGCACGGGTCGAAGATCCACCTGGCGTACCTGTCCGGCGATGGGCACATCCGCTACCGGACCAACGCATCGGGCGCGTGGATCGATACCGGCCTGAGCAACACGCAGACGTACCGCGTCAGCATCGCCGTCGACAGCACCGGCCACGCCTGGATCGCATGGACCGACAGGACACCCGCGGGGATCAGGTACGCGGTCAACGTCGGTTCGAACAGCCATCCGTCATGGAACCGGCACACCGTTCCCGGCACGGGATGCACGGCGATCGCGTGCGATGGCTGGCTGGGCGGTCCTTCGCTGCAGTTAGACGGCCGCGACTTCCCGCGCCTTTCCTGGGCACGTGTCTCCTACGGCGGCCCGGCGTTGACCGCGGACAGCGTGTTGCCATCAACCGTTGCCGCCGGTGCGCCCGGCCTGTACTACGTCAGGTACCTGGGTGGAGGAGCGTGGACGGCGGGCTCGAACCGTCGCATCTCGTCCGACGCAGGTGATGGAGTCGGGCCGACCCTGCTGCTGGACGCCAACGGACGCGCACACATCCAGTACGCGATCGGCAACACCGTCGGTCGCGTGCTCTACCTGTCGAACACAAGCGGCGCCTTCGTACGGACCCAGATGCCGGACCTCGCGATGTGGTGGGCGATGGCCCTGACGCCCGGGGGCAAGGCGCGCGTCCTGTTGACCGACCTGGTGACGGCCGGGAACGGGACCTTCCTCATGAAGGAGAACTGAGCAAGTAGACACGCACGTGCCGGCCCCCTCTTCGAGGCCGGCACGCTGCCAGGGCGATAGCCGAGGGGCGCCGCTGCGCCGGTGGAATCAGGTGCCTGCCTGCCAGGAGCTGACGTACCGCTCCTGCTCCGGCGGTCATGTGTCGATCTCGATGCCGAGGGCCTCCAGCTTGAGGCGCGCGACCTCGCGGTCGATCTCGTCCGGGACGACGTAGACCTGCGGCGAGTCAGCTCGTCGTGGTGCTTGGCCACGTACTCGGCGCCGAGCGCCTGGTTGGCGAAGCTCATGTCCATCACCGCCGCGGGATGGCCCTCGGCGGCGCCCAGGTTCACCAGCCGGCCCTCCGCGATGACGTGGATGCGCCGGTCGCCGAGGTCGTACTCCTGGACGTGCTCGCGCACCTCCCGGACGCGCCCTTCGGCCAGCTCGCCCAGCGCCTCCAGGTCGAGCTCGGCGTCGAAGTGGCCGCTGTTGGCCAGGATCGCGCCGTCGTGCATGTCGCGCGAAGTGCTCGCGCCGGAACACGTTGAGGTTGCCGGTCGCGGTGATGAACAGGTCGCCCCAGCGGGCCGCCTCGGCCGCCGGCATGACCCGGAAGCCGTCCATCAGCGCCTCGATCGCCGGCGATCGGGTCGACCTCGGTGATCGCGACGTGCGCGCCCATGCCGCGCGATGCGGGACGCGATGCCGCGGCCGACCCAGCCGTACCCGGCGATCGACGACGCGACGCCCGGCCAGCAGGATGTTGGTGGCGCGCAGGATCCCGTCCACGGTGGACTGGCCCGTGCCGTAGCGGTTGTCGAAGAGGTGCTTGGTCTTCGCCTCGTTGACCGCGACGACCGGGAACGACAGCGCACCGTCGGCGGCCATCGCGCGCGAGGCGGATGACGCCGGTGGTCGTCTCCTCGGTGCCCGCCAGGATCTCGGCCAGCTGGCCGCGGCCGCTCCTGGTGGAGCAGCGACACGAGGTCGCAGCCGTCGTCCATGGTGATCTGCGGGTGGGTGTCCGCGACGGCGTTGAGGTGCGCGTAGTACGTGTCGCGGTCCTCGCCGCGCCGGGCGAACGTGCTGATGCCGTAGCGCGCGACGAGCGCGGCGGCGACGTCGTCCTTGGTCGAGAGCGGGTTGGAGGCGCAGAGCGCCACGCTGCGCGCCGCCGGCCTTGAGCGTCCGCATCAGGTTCGCGGTCTCGGTGGTCACGTGCAGGCAGGCGCCGATGCGCAGGCCCTCGAGCGGGCGCTCCCGCTCGAAGCGCTCGCGGATGAGCCGGAGAACCGGCATCTCCCGTTCGGCCCACTCGATGCGGCGGACGCCTTCGTCCGCGAGTCCGAGGTCCGTGACGTCGTGCGGCGGAAGGGAGACGGTCTGGCCGTGGTCGGCGTCACCGGAGATCGGCTGCATCTTGTCGGGCACGGTTGCGGTAGGACCTGTCACTCGGGACTCCTCTGTGCGGGTAACCAACGCCGGAACGGCGAGACGATGCTATCCCAGAGGGCCCCGCGACGGTGCACGAGGCGTTCCTCGAACCGGACGTGCTCGCTGTAGCCGAGCGCCCGGTACGCGGCGAGCGCGGGCGGGTTGTCGGAGCGGACGTTGAGCACGACGTGGTCGCAGAACCGCAGCAGGTCCTGCGTGACGGCCCCGTGGTGAGCTTCGCGTAGCCCGCGGCCGCGGTAGTCTGATGGGTCATCACGTTGCCGACGACGGCGAGCCGTGCCTCGCGGCTGACGACGTGGGTGCCGGCGGCCGCCACCAGCCGCCCGCCGAGCCGAACGCCGTAGTAGATGCCCGTTGGCGATCGATTCGGCCGGCAGCCACGACGTGAAGCCGAGGTTGTACAGGCGGTTGAGATCGCCGACGTCGGCGGGGACGAGGCGCGACGGCCACACCGGTGACGGGTCGGAAGCCGGCACGATCCACCCACATGCGGACCATCTGGCGGCCCGGGATCGACGCGGTAGACCCGCTCGATCTCGCGGCAAGCTGCTCGCGGTGCACGGCCAGGTACGCGATTCGCGGCCGGATGAGGTCGCGCAGGAGTGCGACGATCGACGGCGTCTCGCCCATCACGAAGAGCGGCTGCGGCGCGGGCCCGGTGTACTCGAGGGCGACGGCGGTGGGCCGTCCCCGACAGTGCGACGCCCCAGCGCGTCCGGGCGAACTCGCGCTCGTCGAGGTCGCAGAGGGCGTAGGCGGAGAAGAGGCGATCGCCCTCCAGGAACTCGCGGAGGAGGACGCGGTCGCGGGTCGAGCGCACCTCGATCCCGGGGGCGCGCAGTTCCCTTGTCCGCGCGACGGCGGCCATCAGGCGTCACCCACGCCCGAGGTGCCGCGCGGCGGAGGCGCGACGCGGTCGTCCGGCCAGGGGGCCGAGTGGTCGGACGGCGCCGCGAACTGCTCGAAGGGCGCGTCGGCAGCGCGCTCGTCCGGCGGGACCGCGGCCTGGCTGTCCGAGGGAGCATCGGAGAGGTCGTCCGGCGCAGCCGCAGCCGTCTCCACGGCGGGCACCCGGGGCGACGGCGGCAGCGGCCCGACGGCCGCCGCGATCGACGCCTCGTACGGAGGCCGCAGCACGCCCAGCTCCGTGACGATCGCCGTGATGCGACCCGCCGGCACGATCTCGACCGCCGGGTTGACCTCGTACTCTCCGCCGACCTCCAGGCCCGCGACGTAGGTGCCCAGCTCACGGCCCGGTCGCAGGTCGGTCGGGATGGAGAGCCCGTCCATGGTGAGGGGCGCCACCGTCGGCGACGGCGCGCAGGCGTAGACCGGCACCGGCGTTCCGTCCCGGATGCCGAGCGCCGCCAGTTCGGCGACGATCCGGCTGCCGATCACGTTCGCGGTATCGCCGTTCCCCGCGATCCAATCGGCGCCGAGCAGGACCGCGTCGATGGGCTCCGCGTTGAGCAGCCAGGCGACCGCCGTGTCCGCCAGCACCGTGTGGTCGATACCGGCGAGCCGCAGCTCCCGCGCGGTGAGGCGCGCACCCTCGAGGTTGGGTCGGCCCTCGGTCACCCACGCGCGCAGCGGCACACCCTCCTGCATCATCAGCTGGAGAGCGCCCAGTGCCGTGCCGACCATCCCCGCCCCGAATGCGCCCGGGTTCCCGTGGACCAGTACGTGCACCGGGCCGGATGCAGATCCGACGAGCAGGTCGGCGAGTGCCCGCGCGGTCCCCGTGCACTGCAGCGTGACCTCCATGTCCAGCGCGTCGGCCGCAGCCCACAGCGCCGCAGCGACGGCATCGCCCGTCGCGTCGTCGCCGAGGTCTCGAACGGTCCGCTCCATCCGCGCAACAGCCCACCGGACCATGCGGGCAGCAGGCCGCGCGAAGATCAGCTGCTGCACGGCCCGCCGCAACTCCGAGCGCCGCTCGGACGGTCGCAGCGCCGCCGTCTCGCGCGCGGTCAGCGCCAGGCCGTAGGCGGCAAGCTGCGCGAGGAGCGGTCCTCCCTGGGCGACCATGGCGCGCGCCTGGAACGCGACATCGGCGGCACGCCGGCAGGCGACTTCTTCCAGGCGATCCGGGAGCGCACGCTGGTCCAGGACGAGCAGCGTTCCGTCGACGATCCGGAACGGGCTTCGGTACGAAGCGACGCCGCTCGGATCCAGCGTGTTGATCGGTGTGCCGGTGAGGGCGGCGATTCCGCCCGGCGGAGCGTAGGCCGCGTTGGCCGCGAGCCGCTGGGCGTTCGCGCGTGGGTCGCCGAGACCCAGTTCGACCACGCCCGCGGCGGCAGAGGCGCTGCGAGACATCGCGTTCGCGAGCCCGGCTACCTCCGCGACGGCGGTCAGCGTCTGGCGGCTGAAGACGCGAAAGAACGACCGACGATCCACGCCGTCGGTCGGCCCGGCGCCGGCGGGCGCGGCGGGAGGCAAGGACCCTTCGGGCGGCGGGCCTGCCGACGATGGAATGCCCGGAGGAAAGGGCGGCGGCAGTCCGGGAACCACTGCCGAGGGATCGGGGCCCTCGCCGATCGGGGGCTCGTCACCTCGCAGAATGCCGTCCGGAGGCTGCTCGCCTCGCCGCATTGTCCCGTCCGTCACGTCGAATCGTCAGGTGCGAGGCGCGCGCCCCGGGCGCGCGGTTGGGGCGAGATGGTCAGTACTGGACGACGCTGTGAATGTCGTGGTCACGAAGGCGCTCCCGCCCCTTGAGGAACAGCAGCTCTACGAGGAAGGCCAGCCCGACAACCTCGGCCTTGAGCTGCTTCACCAACTCGATGGTCCCGAGCACGGTACCGCCCGTGGCAAGCAGATCGTCCACGATCAGCACCCGTTGGCCGGGGAGGATCGCGTCCTTGTGGACCTCGAGCGTGTTCGTGCCGTATTCGAGCGCGTATTCGACGCTGACGGTCTCGGCGGGGAGTTTCCCGAGCTTGCGTACCGGCACGAAACCGGCATGGAGCTCGTATGCCATGGGGGCGCTGAAGATGAACCCGCGCGATTCCATGCCGACGACCAGGTCGATCCCGGCCTCACGGTACGGGTCGGTGAGCAGGTCGATGACCTCGTGAAACGCGTCGGCATCCTTCAGGAGCGTCGTGATGTCGTAAAAGAGAATGCCCGGCTTGGGAAAGTCCGGGACCTCGCGGATCAGCGCGCGAAGCGACTCGACGGACACAGGGATGGACTCCCTCACTTGAGGTGGCGTTGACATCTGCAGAGGGGCCAGTCTACCTCACGGCCGAAGCGGGGCGGACGGCTGGCGGCGCCCGATCCCATGGCCTGGAGGGTGGGCAGCTGGCAGGCGCACCGCTCGGTGCGCCGTACCGTAAGGACAGCCCCCGCCGAAGCGGGGGCTGTCCCGGTCGGCCGCCTCGATGAACGGGGCGGCAGACGCAAGGCGGGTAGGTGGGCCCGCCTACGGGTTGATCACCTGGGTGGTGTTGGGGCTCAGCGTCGAGTAGTACGACGCGTTGCCGCCGTAGGAGGCCCGCACCTGGTGCGTGCCGACTGGCAGGGAGCCCGGCGGGATGACGAGGGTCGCCACGCCGCCGCTCACGGTGACCAGGGCCCCGAAGTTCACGCCGTCAAGGCGGAACTGGATGGTGCCGCTGTTGACCGTCCCGCCGCCGGGCGCCGACACGCTGATGGTGGCGGTCCACGTGACAGTTGTGGCCGCGCTGACCGGCGAGGTGAGCGTCACCACGGCGGTCGTGCCGGCCTTGTAGACGGTCTGTGCGTAGACGGCACTATTTGCGCCGTTGTAGTTGGTGTCGCCTGTGTAGTTCGCTCGGATGTTGGAGGTGGCAACGGCGAGCGTCGTCGTCGTGAAGGTGGCCTGACCACTGCCGTTGAGCGCCACGGGGCTGCCCACGTTGGTGCCGTTGACGGTCCACTGGACTGTGCCGGTCGGCGCGACGCCGAGGCTGTTGTTCTCCGGCGTCACGGTCGCAGTGAAGGTCACGCTCTGGCCGTAGACGGTGGGATTGATGTTGCTCGTCACCGCCGTCGTGGTGTTGAGCCGGTTGCGGACGGTCTGGGTGAGGTTGTTGCTGGTGCTGCCGTTGTAGGTGGCGTTACCGCTGTAGACGGCGGTGATGGTGTGCGTGCCGACCGAGAGCCCGGAGTAGCTCAGCGTCGCAACGCCACCGGAGAGCGTGGCCGGGCTGCCGATGTTGTTGCCGTCCGATCGGAACTGGACGGTGCCGGTCGGCGTGCCGAAGGCGCCGCTGACGGTCGCCGTGAAAACGACCGGGTTGTTGACCTTGGTCACGCTGTAGTTCGAGGTCAACACTGTCGTGCTGGGCGCCTTCGTGATCGCGAAGGTCCGCGAAACCGGCGGCGCGGCGTTGTAGTTGGCGTTGCCCGCCTGGTTCGCGGTGACTGTGCACGATCCGACAGCGGTCAGATGGATCAGGCCGGCCACGATCGAGCACTGGCCGCTGGCAGACAGCGTGACCGGGAGGCCGGAGCTGGCTGTCGCATTGGCCGAGAAGTCCGGGGTGCCGATGATCTGGTCCGCGATCGGCGGGAATGTGATCGTCTGGTTGGCCTTGGTGATCGTCACCACGCCGGCGACGTAGGCGATCAGGTAGTTGGGGGCGACAGCGCCCGAACAGGTCGACGGGTAGGTGCCCACCGCCGAGCCGGCGACCGCCGCCGTCGAGCACGTCGGCAGCGTGGTCAGCGAGTTGCCGGGGTTGTCACCGGGCAGGAACCCGCTGTAGATCGGCGTGATCGCCGGGATCGCCTGGAGGTACTGGACGGTTGGGCTCGAGGCGGTGATCGTCAGGATGGGCGGGGTGACCGTCACGATCCCTGCGACGTAGCTGATCGTGTACTTGGTGGACGCAGCGCCCGTGCAGGTCGACGGATAGGTGCCGATCGGCGAGGCGCTGGTGGCGGTCGTCGAGCAGGTGGGCAGCGTGGTCAGCGAGTTCGCCGGGGTGTCACCCGGCAGGAACCCGCTGTAGATCGGGGTGATTGTCGGGACGGTCGTGCCGCGGACCATGCTCGGGCTGGACGCGGTGATCACGAGATGCGGCAGGGTGTGCGCGCTGGCGGTGCCGGACCACAGGGAGTACGCGACCGAGTTCTCGGCGCGCACCTGGTAGTAGTACGTGGTGCCGTCAGCCGGCGTCGTGTCGGTGAACGTCGTCGGCGGGGTCGGGCCCGGAACCGTGAAGTAGGTCAGGTTCGCGGTGAAGCCCGGATCGGTCGCCCGCTGGATGTAGAAGTTGGTCGCCTTCGGGGTGGTCGAGTTGTCCGTCCACGTCAGGGTGATGGTGGCCGGCCATACCGTTGACCCTGAGGCCACCGCCGTTCCGTTCGTCGGCGCCTCCGGCGATACGGCCAGCGTCATCGGCCGCATCATGTCGTTCTCTTCGTGGCCGAGCAGGTGGCAGTGCCACACGTACTCCCAGGCGAAGTCGGTGATCATGTTCATGACGGTGATCGCGTTGCCGGTCGTCGCGTCGAACGTGTCGATCATCGCCGTCTCGGGGCGGGTGGTATCGATCGAGCGATAGCTGTCGCCGATCTTGAAGGGCAGGATCGGTGCCGCTGGCTTGAAGGCGACGATCGCGTCCTCCAGCGGATTCATCCGGACCGATTCCTTCCACCCGAGTTCGTTGGCATCAGGTGGCCTGATCGCACCGTCCCACCCAACCCGGTTGACCAACTGCACGTTGAACAGGTGGAAATGGATGGTGTGGGTGTCGACCCCGTTGTGGGTGATCTTCCAGATCTGGGTGCCGTCGGTCAGCGTCCCCAGCTGGGTCATGAGCCCGGAGGCAATGAGGTTCTCCGTGCTCGGCTCTGCATACCCCATGGGGATCGTCGTCTGAGTATTGACGGTCGTAAACGGGAGTTCGAAGCCCAGCGTGGCGTTCATCCGGCCGTACTGCGTCTCGAACAGCTCCTGGATGGCCTTCGGCTCCATGTACTTCCAGCCGATGGCCACGGCGTCGGCGCCGGTGCCGCCACCGCCGGTGAACTTGACAACCGGTTCGGTGGTGTACCCCGAACCCGGGTTGTCAACCACGACGCTGGTGACCACGCCGGCCGTGACGACCGCGTGGGCTGCAGCGTTGATGCCACCTCCGCCAATGAAGCTGACGAGCGGAGGCGTCACCGACGAGTACCCGGTGCCGCCGGTGAGCACCTGGACACCGTTGACCGGGTTGCCGATCCACAGCGAGTGGTTCGTCATGCGGGCGTAGTTGTTGTGGGTCACGGTCGGATCCGGATACGGGCCGGTCGGGCCGTTGTAGGCGAGTTCCGGAACGATCGGAGCGGCCTGCGACGCGACGTACGCCGCGTTCCAGGCGTTCTGCAGGTTGGTGAGATTGAATGCGGCGGCCGGCGTGGTTGCGGCAACCTGGATCTGCATGACGGTGCGCATGTTCGGGCCGTAGCCGGGCAGCGTCGACGGCGCGCCACCCTCCATTGTCTGGTCCGGGTCGCCCGTGTAGTAGTCGTAGCGCGTGTCGAACGCCGGGACCGGGGCCGGGGCGTCGTTGTAGAGGATGAGCGTCTTGCCGGCGAACGCCGAGAAGTCGACGATGACGTCGGCGCGCTCGGCCGGGCCCATGAACAGGGCCCGCTGCGAGACGTTCAGGACGACGATGTCGCGGCGGTTGTAGTTGTAGCCGACGGGCTGGTTCTTGAGGACCACCGGCGCCGGCAGGATGCCGCCTTCGGAACCAATCTGGATCATGCTCGGGCCGGCGGCCCGGACGTCCGGCACACCACCGGCGCGGTCATCGAGCTGATCGGGCACGACGTAGCCCGCCACCGCGGGGCCGGCGCATGGGCAGGCAGGAACCATCGGGACTTCGCCGAAGTTCGCATTGGCAAGCGTGCCGTCCGGGTTCCACATCTGGCCGGTGAGTCCGGCGAAGCTTGCCGCGGACTGGAAGAGCGACAGGTTCAGGTTGCGGTCGTTGCCGGCGTTCAGGATGGAGAGGCGGTATGACTGCGGCTGGACGTTCAGGACCGGGTAGGCCGTGCCGTTGACGAGCGGCGTGTCCATGAACGACTCAGGCACCAGCGATGGATTCGGGATCCCCGGGTTCTGCGAGTTCTCCCAGGGCGCGGTGACCGGGTTGTACAGGGAATTCGCCACCGGGCCGTTCACGAGACCGGTGTAGGGAGGCCAGAACCAGGGCCCGTAGTCCCAGCGGCCCATCATGTTGGCGCCGGATTCGACACCCGGGTTCTGGTTGGGCATGTAGACGTGGGGGAACCAGAGATTGCCGTAGCCGCCGTAGGCGGTCGTGTTCCAGGTGGGATCCTCCATCGCCAGCTGGCTGGCGGACGGGACGAAGGTCTTGTCCTGGATGACCAGCGGGATCTGCGCCGAGGGGACGATCCCCTGGCTCACGAGGCTCGTCGAGACCGTCGTGCACGTCACCACAGCAGCCGCACTGATCGTGCAGTTCTGGGTGGAGTCGAGAACGGGATCCTGGAGGACAAACCCGGCCGCCTCACCGGCATACACGTTCAGCCGGGTGATGCCGTACGCATGGTCGTGATAGAACATCAACCGAGCGCTCTGCTGGTTGGTGTAGAAGAACGTCATCGAGCCGTCGCCCGGACTGTTCGAGGCGCCCGCGACGTTGCAGACGGTCTGTCCCGTGCAGGACGCGATGCCGTTGCCGTTCGCGTCGTACCACATGTCGGGCACGTAATCGGTGCTGACACCCTTGGGATACTTCGTGCTCTCACCCGCGGGCGTGGTCCACTGGTTTGGCGTGCCGTCGCTGATCCACGGGGTGAAGCCGCCGTGGAGGTGGACAGTCGCGCGGTTCTGCGAGAAGTACGCGCAGTTGCCGCCCATCATCCAGTCGCATGACGCGCCGGTGCTGTCCACCGGCCCGGGGCCGGAGCCCATGTCGGTCGTGTCGACCGGGATGAAGAGGCTGCCGTCGCTGCCGGGGGTCCCGTTGCCCATCGTCGAGTTGGGCAGGTAGTTGTCGAACTTGACGCGGGTCGGCAAGTTCTTCTGCGCGACGACGACGGGACCGAGGTACGAGGGCTTGTCGACCGCGAACACCGGCTGGCCGGCCTTGTTCAGGATCGGGTTGCCGTTGGGGTACGTCAGCGCGACGTGGTTGCTCTTTCCTGCGAGCGGCTGCCCGACGCCGAAGACCGGCGTCTCGATCTGCACGTAACCCCGCAGGGTCGTGGCCGGCAGGTCCTTGTGCAGCTGCTCGGTGTACTGGACGACCGCGATCTCGTAGTAGTCCGCGCCGGGGTAGCTGGTCTGGTCGGCGACCGCAACAGGAATGTAGTTGCCGAGGTCGTTCTGGGCAGCCGAGCCGAGGCCGGGCAGCGTGTCGACGAACTTGCGGATGCCGGGCACGGAGTTATAGAGGCTGCCGCCCGAGGTGACGGCGATCGCGGTGATCACGCCGGCGGTGATGGCCGGCGTCAGGACCGCCCCGGTGCCGCCGCCGCCGACGATGAAGGCGGTGGTGTTCGCAAGTGTGTAGCCGGTGCCGCCGTTGGTGACCGTCACGCTCGTGATCGCGCCGGTTGTCGGATCAACCGTGGCGGTCGCGAGAGCGGACCCGTCGCCGTCGCCCCAGATCGCCACGCTGGCGGGCACTGGGCTGTTGGCATAGTTCGGGATGGACCCGAAGTAGTCGGTGACCGGCGTGGCAGCTGCCGGAGCGGCAGTGTTCAGGCCGAGTGTCGTGAGCTTGCCGTTGACCTTGACGGTACGGGTCCCCGGCTTGACACCCTTCTTGACCTGCGCTTTCGCTGCGGCCTGGCGCTCCGCATTGGTGACCGTCCCGGCCATCAACTGTTCCGGAGTCAGTGGCTTTGCGGGCGTTCCGGCTTTCGCTGGTGCCTGGCTGCCTGTGGTGGCTGCCGCGAGCGTGGTCTTTGCCACCCCCGCTTGCGCCACGCCGCCCGGTGCCACCAACGCCAGGACGACAAGGCATAGAACCACGGCCCGTCTCATCAGAGACCCTCCCCATGACGAATCTTCCCCCCAGACCGGCGCAGGTTCCATCTGCGCTCCTTACGCCGATAGGGCCGAATGGACTATGTGAACGGACTAATAGACCTTGACAGTAACCTCTTCAGAAGCTCGACAGTTCGCCGGAAACCTCCGCACTTACTCCGGCCGCCGCCCGACCCGGCCGACGAGGAGACTCGCGCTTCGAACGCGATGGGTTCCGCGTACTGCGCCTTGACCCGGGCAGGTGCTGCCGCCGGATTCAGGCAGGCGCGTGAACGGCGATCGGTCGTCTACCGGTTCGGCGCCGGCAAGGGGCCGAATGCGCGTCGGCGACCTGGCGCCGAGGAGTTGCGGAGACCTGCCCTATCCGGCCAACACCCCACCTGCGGTCACCGAAGCGCCCCGGATGCCGCTGTGCCGGCCGCGGCGGTTCGGGCGGTCTCCCGCATCGGCATGCCGGATCCTCCGTAGCGCGAGGCGACCACCTCCGCAATGATCGCGAGCGCCATCTCCGCCGGCTCGCGGCCGCCGAGATCAAGGCCGATCGGGCCGCGCAGGCGCGCAAGTTCGTCGTCGGTCACGCCGGCGGCGCGCAGGCGCTCGCGACGGTCCGCCTGGGTCTTTCGGCTCCCGACGGCCCCGACGTAGCGGCAGCCACGATGGAGCGCCGCGACGATCGCGGGCTCGTCGAATTTGACGTCGTGCGTGAGCACGGCGACTGCATCGTCCGGGCCGAGACCAATCTCGTCGGCAACCTCGTCCGGCCATCCGACGAGCAGCCGATCCACGTCGGGAAACCGTTCCGGGGTCGCGAAGGCGGGCCGCCCGTCGATCACCACCGTCGCGTACCCCAGGGTCGTAGCCAGGGCGACCAGCGGGATCGCGACCTGGACGGCGCCGACGACGACCAGTCGCGGCTGCACGGGAAATGCCTCGACGAAGTACTGCTCCCCGTCGATCTCCAGGGTCCGCGAACGCCCGCGGAGCAGCACGTCCGCGGCCCCCAGCGCCAGTGCCGTGTCGGCAGCGGGATCGCCGGTCGTGCCGGCCAGCTGACCGCCCGCATCCAGCACCAGCGGCGCGACCGGGGCGCTCCCCTCCCCGGGTTCCGCCGGCCCGAACGCGGCCGGCGGCGCATCACCGGGGAGCGGCGTGATCACGGCACGCCCAAGCGTGCGGGCTGCGTCCTCCACCTCCGGCCGGAGCACCGGCTCCACCAGGACGTCGATCGTGCCGCCGCAGGCCAGTCCGACGTCCCACGCCTGTTCGTCGCTGATGCCGTAGCGGATCACGCGCGCGCGACCTGTGCGGCGGGCGCGCTCCACCTCCTCGTACGCGGCGCCCTCAACGCAGCCGCCCGAGACCGAGCCCGCGAGGCGTCCATCGTCCGCCACGAGCAGCGTGGCGCCCTCCTGGCGCGGCGCGGACCCGAACGTTCGCACGACGACGGCACGAGCGGCCCCGACTCCCTGGGATCGCCAGGCGTCGAGGTCGGGAAGCAGTTCCTTCATCGGAGGGTCTCCACGGTAAGCGGCACGGAGGTGGTGCGGCGCGACGAGTCCTCGCTCGCGAGGACGTCGACAAGGCGACGGATGCTGGGGAGGTCGTGGGCCGGGAGGAACACGTCGATCGACGGGTAGGCCGCCGCCATGCCCTGCGCCAGCGGCTGGTATCCGGCGGAACCCGCAAGGGGGTTGAGCCAGATGAGGCGATGGCAGTTGCGGCGCAGGCGCGCCGTCTCCTCCCGCACGACCTGCGGATCGCCGCGATCCCAGCCATCGCTCACGATGATCACGATGCCGCTGGACCGAAGCACGCGCCTCGCCCAGCGCTGGTTGAACTCCCGGAATGCGCCACCGATCCGGGTGCCGCCCGACCAGTCCCCGACCGCAGCCGAAACCCGCGCCAGTGCCAGATCCGTGTCCCGCCCGCGGAGATACGGCGTGATCCGGGTCAGGCGCGTGCCGAAACAGAACGCCTCGGTGCGCACGCGTGAACGGACGAGTGCGTGGCTGAAGCGGAGCAACAGGCGGGAGTGGCGCTCCATCGAGCCGCTGATGTCGCAGAGGAGCACGATCGACCGCGGCCGCCGCAGCGGACGCCGCCAGAGCCAGGTCAGCGGATCCCCTCCCGTGGCCAGGTTTCGCCGCATCATCTGTCGGGGCGCCACCATCAGCCCCTCGCGATGGACCTCCCAGCGGCGAGTGCGACGGAGCGGGAGCCGCGGGGTCATGGCATCGATGGCACGCTCGGCCTCGCGAAGCTCGGCCGCCGTCATGCGCTCGAAGGCGCGTGCCCGCTGCGAGTCAGTCGGGCTCCAGGCGGTCGGTGCGGCGGTCAGGGCAGAGGCGTCCTGGTCGGCGCCCTCGTCCGCCGATTCGTCGACCTTCTTGATCTCCCCGCGGCGCTGCGACTCCTCCGCGCCGCGCTCGTCGGCGATCCTGAAGTCCGGCGGCAGGACGTCGTCGAGGACCCGGCGGCGACCGCGACGTCGCCAGAACGCCGTGAACGCCCGGTTGTACGGCTCGAGCTCGTCGCGGTGCCGGACGAACAGCGCGGCACCCGCAGCACGTACCTCCTCGCGATCCCCGACGTCGATGAGTTCCAGGGCCCGGATGTAGTCGAGCACCGTGGCAAGGTCCGCCGCGAGACCCTCGTCGTGCAGTTCGCGGCCGAACGTCAGAACGTTGCGCAGGAGGCCCCGGCCGTCGACGCGCGGCTCGGGACCGAAGCGACGAATCCCTTCCTCGCGGCGCGAGACCGCATCCGAGGCAGTCGCCGGAGCACTGCCGATCGCGTCCGGAACCGCCTTCGGCTCAGCCATTGTCGATGCCGGCCTCCGCGAGCATCCGCTCCCCGGAGGCGCCCCGAACGCTCCGCACGTCCTCTTCGTACTTGAGCAGGACCCCGAGGGTCGGATCCAGCACCTCGGGCGTGATCTCGGGCGCACCGAGCGCCACCAGCGCGGCCGCCCAGTCGAGCGTCTCGGCAACGCCGGGCAGCTTGGTCAGGTCGGCCTCGCGAAGCCGCTGGACGAACGCCACGACCTGGCGGGCCAGCCGTTCGGGGACGCCGGGCATGCGTGCGATGACGATCGCGTACTCCTTCTCCGCGGTCGGATAGTCGATCCAGTGGTAGAGGCAACGTCGCTTCAGCGCGTCGTGGATCTCGCGTGTCCGGTTGGACGTGATCACGACGCGCGGCGGGCGCTCGGCCCGGATCGTCCCGATCTCCGGCACCGTGACCTGGAAGTCGGACAGGATCTCCAGGAGGTAGGCCTCGAACTCCTCGTCGGCACGATCGATCTCGTCGATCAGCAGCACCGGCGCCACTCCTTCGTGGGCCTCGAGCGCCTGGAGCAGCGGCCGCTTGATGATGAAGTCGGGCCCGAAGATGTCATGCGCGGACGCTGTCGCCGCCTGGCCGCGCGCCTCCATCAGCCGGATCTCGAGCATCTGACGCGGGTAGTTCCACTCGTAGACGGCGGTGTTGACGTCGAGGCCCTCGTAGCACTGCAGGCGGATGAGTCGCGCGCCGAGCACGTCCGAGAGGACCTTGGCAACCTCCGTCTTGCCCACGCCCGCCTCACCTTCGAGCAGGAGCGGCCGGCCCAACCGGAGACTGAGGTAGAGCGTGGTGGCAAGCGCGCGGTCGCAGACGTAGTCGCGCCGCGCGAATGCGGCCTGCAACCTGTCGATCGAGATCGCCCCCGCAGTTCCCGACGCTTCATCAGCGGTCACATGGCGAATCTACAACGTGCGCCGGAGGGCAGGCACAATGGTCATCGCCGAGGCGGGCGAGACCGGGCTTGACAGGGCCGGCACACACGGCGCACAGTTGAGACAGACGTTATACATACCTTGGACGAGCAACGCATTCCTGTGATTCCGCGGCTCCTCACGATCATGGGCTCTGGCGAGACGACGCCCACGATGTCCCGCGTCCACCGCGCCCTCTTCGATCGATTCCCCGACGAACCGGTCAACGCCGTCGTCCTCGACACGCCCTATGGGTTCCAGGAGAACGCGGACGACATCACGGCGCGGGCGCTCTCCTACTTCCGTGACTCGGTCGGTCGCCGGTTCGGCGTGGTCTCGTTCCGCTCGACCCAGGTCGACCCGCTCGAACGGGAGGTTGCCTTCGCGCGGGTCCGCGAGGCAGACTACGTCTTCAGCGGTCCCGGGAGCCCGACCTATGCCCTGCGGCACTGGGCCGACAGCCAGATCCCGGGCCTGCTCGCGGGGAAGCTGTCCAAGGGCGGAAGCGTGGTATTTGCGAGTGCTGCCGCACTGACGCTCGGTCGCCTGATGGTTCCCGTCTACGAGATCTACAAGTCCGGCGAGGATCCTCATTGGGTGCCGGGGCTGGATCTGCTCTCAGCGATCGGCCTCACGGTCGCTGTCATCCCGCACTACGACAACGCCGAGGGTGGCAACCACGACACCCGCTACTGCTACCTCGGCGAACGACGCCTCCGGGCGCTCGAGGCCGAGATGCCCGAGGAGACGTTCGTCCTCGGCGTCGACGGGCACACGGCGCTCGTGCTCGACCTCGACGCCGGTCGTGCCAGCGTCTTCGGCCTCGGCGTCGTGACGGTTCGCCGTCAAGGCCGGAGCGTCGTATTCGACTCCGGCACGCAGATCTCGATCGACGAACTCCGGGCGGCTGCCTCCGGCCCGGCGCCGACGAGCGCCGGCGTCCCGGTCACCCCGGAGGCGCGCGCCGCGAATGCTGGTGCGTTTCGGGCAGGCCGCGAGCCGGCCAACCCGCTCCTGGAGGACGTCGCCGGCGCCGAGCGTGTCTTCGCGGAGGCGATCGAGGCCGGCGATCTCACCGCCGCCGTTCGCACGATCCTGGACCTGGATGCCTCGCTCCTCGCCTGGTCCCGGGACACGGAGGAGTCGAACGCCCTCGATGACGCCCGAGCCGCGTTCCGCGCCATGATCGCCCGCCTCGGCGAGCAGGTCGGTTCGGCCGTAATGGACCCACAGACGCTCGTTGCCCCGTTCGTGGACGCGCTGCTCGATCTGCGGGCGCGCGCGCGGGCGGCCTCCGACTGGGTATCTGCGGACGTGATCCGCGATCGTCTCATCGCGGCCGGGATCGAGCTGCACGATGGCTCGGACGGAACGACCTGGGAACTCAGTCACGACGGGGCACGCCAGCCGGATCGAGTCGGATAGCGGCGCCAAATCGACGTTGTCTTCGGCGATGCCTGCAGTCGGTGTGGGTCGGGCGGGATCAGAGCAGGCGCGACGGCACGGTCGGGGACGAGAACCGCTCGTCGAAGGCGGCGATCCAGTCGCAACCCGCCTGTCATGCTGCGGCCGCGAGGATGGCGTCGGGTATGCGCAGCCGCCGCGATCCACGGAGTGACCGGTGCGTGCCTCACGAACTTGACGTTCGCCCACTCCGTTGGGGTGCGGCTCCCGTGCCTGGACTGTCCGCATCGTCCCTCCGGTCCCCTCGGACGCCTTCCCCTCGGCGCGCGTCGAGGGCCCCGCGCCACGATTCCAATGCCGCGGGCCACCATTCGTCGATGATCGGATCGGCGCCGTACCAGGGCGCCCCGGTCAGCGGGCTGTGTACCGCGTCATCGAGGACGATGTGCCGGCTGCCTTCAAGGAGCGTGCAGCCGACCGGGATGAGCCCGTCGCCGGGGATCTCGGTCCCGCCCGCACCCGGCAGCAGTTCCCGGTAGACACGGAACATCGCGCGTTCGCGCAGGTTGCCCTCGCTCCGCCCGACGATGCGCCCCGAAGTGACCGAGACGTAGCCGACGCCCGGCGCGAAGTACGCGCCCGGCACATGCTCGTCGGCGAATGTCGACGTCCGGGCGCTCGCTTCGCCGCGTCGAGTCAATGCCGGCGCCACGACGTGCGGCGTGCCCAGCGTGACGATCGCCCCGATCCGGTCTGCGCCGCCGAGCCGCCGTCCCTCGAAGGGGGCGCTGGACGTCAGGATCCGCGCGATGATCCCACCGGCCGAGTGCCCGATGACGAGAAGCGGCGCCCCTCTGCTCCGGGATGACTCCCCGGCCACCCGGCTCGCACGCAGCAGGGCCCGCGCGGAACGCGTCGCGATCGCGCCTGCCCCGCGGCGTACCGAGAGCATCCAGTCCGGCGTCCAGACATCGGCGATCACCACGGCTGCTGCGCCACGCCGCACGAGGCGATCCGGCAGGCGCCGGTAGAAGGGCGGGGCAGCCATGAACCCGCCGAGGATGAGCACGGTCGGATGGACGTCGCCGGCGTCGATCCAGCCTGGGTGCGTTGGCGTGACGGGCATGCGATGTTCGCCCCTGTTCATTGGCGCAGCCGCTGTACGGCTGCACCGAACTCGGCCGGATCTCGGCGCGAGAACTCGTCGATCCATTGGTCGACGGCCGCCTGGTCCTCGATGTCGACGCCTTCCATCTCCATGACCGCGTACATCAGCTTTGCAGGACCGAAGCGCTTCGGATCGACGGCGTCGAGCAGGAACCGGTCGGCGAGGGAATCGATCGCGGCGACGGTGGCGGCGATGGCATCGGCCCGGACCCCGCGCACGCGACCGGCGAAGCGGACCCACTGGCGGAGCACGGCCGGCACGGCGGGCAGTTCGGCGGCGTTGAGCGAGACGTTCCTCGGAAGCGCGTCGACGAGCAGGGCCTCCACGGCAGCCGGACTCCAGCGGAGCGGCTCGCCATCGGCCTCGTTGAACTTGTACTCGACGAACAGGCGGGCAGTCTCACGGGCGAGGGTCATGGCGACGCGCCGAGTGCCGCCGCCCCGATCGTCGCCTGCCCTCGGACGCCGCAACGCCGCGGCTTCCGGGGACGCCACGAAGTCTCGCACCAGCGCGGCCCGCTCCCTGTCGGTCATCTCCGGCTTCGGCGCCGCTGGTGACGGGGTCGGCAGCCGCCCGAGGCGGGCATGCAGCAGGGCCCGCAACTCGTCCACCTCCTCCGACGACTCGTCGGACGCGAAGGCGTCCGCACTCGGCGCGGCGCCGGCATCGAGCGCGTCGCGAAGCCTATGGGCGGCCTCCTCCGCGGGGATGCTGCGAAGGGGCGTGCCCGGCATCCGTCGCCAGTCTTCGAGCACGGAATCCGGCTCGGCGGAGAGGAAGGCCTTCTTGATGACGCCGCCGAGATTGTGGTCGACGAGGACGACGAAGCAATGCTGCCCACTGCCCGGGTATTCGAACGTGACGATCAGCGCATCCTGGTCGCCGTACTCGTCGCTCGACGTCCAGGCGTCGACAAAGCGGGGTTTGCCGATCTCGTCGGCCCAGCGAGGGGCGCGGACGCGCCGGGCCCTGAGTGCTGTGGCCGCCTGCTGCGCGGCGGTCACCGTGACAGGGGCGCCGACGGCGCCCAGCCCGAGCAGGAGCACCAGCGCTTCGGGCGTTCCGCGGCGGGCCAGGTAGTCGATGAGGGCGCCCCCGAAGAGCGCATCGGGGTCGCCGTCGATGAGCGTCAGGTGGAGCCAGATCGAGATGATCTCGCTCGCGAAGGCCTCGGCTTCCAGCGGGTCGGTGGCGGAGAGCGTCCTGGCGTCCCTGAGGAGCTCCCTGAAGCTCGGCTCCAGCACCGACGCCGGATTGTCGGAAGATGGGCCGCGTCCGGAGGTTCGCGGAGTTCGCGGCGTTCTCGTTGTCCGGTGCCCTGTGGCCAACGCGCTCTCCCGTGCTCGACTCGACTTGTCAGACAGGCGGGATCCCCCGGCGCCGGTCAGGCTACCGCGGGTCGGTCCAGCGCGACGAGCACTTCCTCGCCCAGCATGTCCGTCTTGCTCATGGTGCCATGCGCGCGGAGACCAGAGACGGCACGCGGCACCGCACGGTCTTCCCGGCGCCGCCGCGCGAACCTTGCGTTCACCGCGCACCGGCCTGCGCTCGGCGAGGGGAGTCCCGCCTGCGAACCAGGAGCCGGGACGCTTCAGAGCCGATGCGGAGGCGTGTCCTCGGCTTCCGGCACGGCGCCCGCCGCAGCCACCTGTCACGTTTCCTCCAGATTCCCGCCTGGCGGGCATTACGCGGAATCCGACGCCTCTTCGACGCGATCGGGCGCCTGCGTCCCCCGGTCCTGAGCGTGAATTGGCGTGCCCGACTCGAGTGGGTGGGTCGCTGGGCAACCTTCGACGGCCGATCTCCCGGCTAACGCTCACCCGGCGGGAATCTGGTTGAAGATCGGGACGTTGTCGGTCGTAATGTGCACGTGGTGGGAATCGTAAGGAACTTCGGCCCGAAGTCCGACACAGTGCGCACCAGGCGGGAATCACCGGGCGGGGCCGGTCCGCAACGGGGTGATCGCGCCGACGCTCGAGCCAACGATCCAGTCTGCAAGGTATGTGATCGTTTCAGATCAACCGCGATGGGAAGTTCGGCGATGAGAACTTCTCATCGAACGTGGCGATCCAGTTGCACCGCGACGCCGCAGCCGCTGCCGCGATGATGGCATCCGCGATGTGACGAGCGGACTGGCGGAACGTCGACTGGAGGCCCAGGACCACGCTCGCCTGGTCCGCATCCGAAAGCTCCACGTTGCTGCGCGAGAGGAACTCGATCAGGCCCCTCGCGAGCGCGGGATTCTCGGCTCCGTGCTTCGTCCGGAGTGCGTGCGCGGCCTCGATGAGGACACCCGTCGACACGACCACACGGTCCGGCCCGTCAATGAGCCCCGCGGCGGCGAAGGCCCGGGGCGGATCGTCCCCTGAGAAATAGCGGATGAGGACGCTGGTGTCGCAGAAGACGCGATCGGTCACACGCTCTTCCCTCCGTGGCGCTGGCTGTCCGACCGCAGGACGTCCTCCAGCTCGGCCGAGCGCTGCTCCCAGACATCGTCGAAGTAGGCCTGCCAATCGGTGATCGGCGGAAGATCCGGGCGCCGGAAGATGCCCATGAGCGACCGGCTGTGTGGCCTGGGCATGAAGGAAACGACGAGCCGGCCGTCCTCCACCCGCTCGATCGCGCGGTCGCCGGGTTGGACGCCCAGCTCATCGCGGACCTTCTTGTCGATGGTGATCTGGAACCGTTCACCGACCACGTTGGCCATACACTCAGTTCCTCATACGGGGTCCGAACCGCAGTATGGTTCGTGGCAGCGCGTATGACAAGGGCGGACACGTACGTGTCAGGTCGGCCCAGCCACGAAGCGCCGCAGTTGGGCCGCGCGCAGGAAGCGGAGCATGCCCGAACGCGGGGAGGGCGCGCCAACATCCTCACCCTCCACGGCGTAGCTCAGGATCTCGGCGATCGCTGGAAAGGAGTCATGCGGATATCCAGCCGCGCGCCACCCGGCGACGCGATGAGCCAGCGCCTGGTGCAGTTCCGTCATGTCCCCCTACGGGAGCGCCCGGCCGTACCCGAGGACGGGAATGCCAAACACTTCGAAGTCCCGCGCGTTGCGGGTCACGACAGTGGCGTCAAGGCGCCAGGCAAGGGCCGCGATCAGCGAGTCTCCGACGCTGGGTTTGCGGCTTCCCGCCTCGATCCGCTCTCGACGTCGGTCACTGGCCCAGCGGGCGCCGTCAGGATCGACTGCGACGTATTCCAGGGCGTCGAGCGCCGAGCGGATGAGCATCCCGCTGCTCCGGGCTTCCACCAGAGAGCGACTCGCAGGTCACGACGTCGCACGTAAACAGCTCACCCGTCTCTCCGAACAGACGTTCCACGACTTCCCGCCCGGGCGGGTAGTCGTGGCTGATGTCGATGAGGACGGTGGAGTCGAGGACGTACCTCACCGTACATCCTTGTCCGTGTCCATCTCGCGTTGCTCGCGTACCCAGCGGTACGATTCCTCGGGTGTCATGTACGAGGGTGTCCCGACAGTGACCCCGCGCAGGTTGTCGAGCGCCCGGCGCAGGCGCTCCCGCTTCACCTTCGCGGCGACAGCATCCGCGACGAACGCGCTGCGGCCGCGCGGGCCGGCGAGCTCGTCCACCTGCGCGAGAAGCTCCTCGGGGAGCGTGACGTTCGTGCGCGCGAGTGCCATGTGGCCTCCCGATCGACAGTGTGCAACAGCGTGTGTAAGCGTAGCACACGATCCGTGCGTTACGACAGTGGTTCCCGAGGCGCCGGTGGCGCCGGTGGAGCCGGGAGCCGGGAGCCGCGCAGCGCGCCGCACGTCTTCCTCTACCAGCGCTCCCAGCGCGCGAATTCGGGGTTCGGCACCCAGCCGCGCCTGAGCGACGGCGACCGCTTGTCGGGGAGCGGACGGCCGACCGGGATCACCCCGACCGGGGAGAAGTCGTCGGGGATCCCGAGGATTGCGCGCATCCGGACGTAGCCGTCGGCGTCCGTGCCCGAGAATCCGCCGGCGAGCCCCTCGTCCACGGCCGCGAGCAGGATCAGCATCACGGTGCAGCCGACATCCATCCACCAGTACGGGATCGGCCAGTCGATCTCGGTGCCGTCCTCCTGCAGTTTGTCCGGCTCTCGGTAGCGGGCGTGGTAGACGGCCTCGCTGACACAGGGGATGAAGAGCGCGCCGCTGCGGCTGATCCACGGGTCGTAGCCCTCGCCCGCCATCTCGGCTTCACCGCAGATCTCCGCGATCCGGCCGCGCATCTCCGGATCGGTCACCACGACCAGGCGCTGGCCCTGGCTGAACCCGGCACTCGGTGCGCGCTGGGCCGCGGTGGCGATCCGGTCGAGGACGACCCTGTCGATCGGATCGTCGGCGAAGTGCCGCACCATGCGCCGGCGGCGGACGACTTCCTCGAACTGCATTCGACGTACCTCCGTGCGGTCTCCGAGCGCCGGCATCCGGCGTCAGCGCGTCCTCCGGTTTGGCAGGACAGGGTGGCTCCGGGGTCACGCGAGTGAATCGCGGGCGTGGCTCTCCCGTCTCCACCGCTTCCGCCTACCCTTCCGGAGCCTCCAGTTCCCGTGCGTACGCCGGCATGCGAAAGCGCATGTCCCGCGTCAGCAGGCCACCGTGGCCCAGGCGCGCGACCGTTGCCCGGGTCGGCGGATCGCCTGCCAGCAACCAGGGCAGCAGCAGGTCCACGGCCGTGGCCTTCGAGTAGGCGCCGCACGTCGGCAGGCCGATGATCGTCGTCCGATGCAGCCGGGCCAGCCACAGCATGGAGCCGGGGTGTGCCGGCACGCCGTGGCTCACCACGCGCCCTTTCAGCTGTTCCAGGGCGACGAACACCGGGTCGGCAGGATCCGTGCTGCCGGCGCCTGCCGTGAGGATGATGTCAGCACCCGGACTGCCGGCTGCGAGTTGCGAAAGCCGGGCGCCGATCTCGCCAACGTCGTCGGGGACGTAGCTGATCTCGGCGAGGTTGGAGCCCAGCCGCTCGACACGGGTGCGAACGCTCGCCTCGAATCGGGCGCGCGCCCCTGGCCCGAGTGCCTCCCGCACCAGCGCGGCGACGCGCCGGCGATAGAAGGGGCGAACGTCCACCAGCGGCCGGCTTCGCGTCCGGGCGACCGCCTCCGCCCGCTCGATCACCGCCTCCGACACCAGGTGCGGCCCGACCTTCACGCTGGCCACGACCGCCCCGGCGTCGACCACCTGCCCGTCGTAGGCGGAGAAGAGAGCGATCGGATCGATCCGGTCGATCCGCTCGAGGGCGACGATATCGACACGGAGGACGCCGTCGTGGGCGGCGACGAAGTCGACGCGGCTCTCGACCGGACCACGCAGGTTCACCCCGCGACCGGCCGATGCGGCTGCCAGTCGCACCGCCGCTTCGTTCTCGTGAACGTCGCCCGGCTCCGGGACCAGCAGCGTCACCTCCGTCGAGTCGCGAGCCGTCGACGGTTCCGCCGCCCACGGGCCGCGCGCCTCGACCGGTGCGCGCTCCAGCTCGACCAGGTCGGCGGCGGCGAGCATCCGACCCTTTGACCACCGCGCCTCACCGACCCGCAGGTCGCGCGTGAGCACGGCTCCCACGAGGCTTCGAGAGAGCTGATCCCCCGGGCGGATGCGCTCGATCCTCACCGCCCGGAGTATGGGATATCGACGGTCAGGTGGCGGCAGCGACCGCAGCCTCGAGCGCCCGGCGCGTGTAGACGACCGCCATCGCGGCTCGATAGTCGCGATCCGCGTGGATGTCGCTGTTGACCTCCTGTCCGTCGGTCGCATGCGCGGCAGCCGCCGCGATCGCCTCCGGGCCGGCATCCGTGTTCAGCAGCGCCGCCTCGACCGCCTTCGCCCGGTAGGCCACCGGCCCGACGCCGGTGATCCCCACGCGGACGTGGTCGACGGCCCCCCCGGCCCTGGCGACCACCGCCGCCACGCCGACCATCGAGTAGCCCGACGCCAGCTGCGTCAGCTGCCGGTAGGCGGTGCCGGCGCCGGAGAGAAGCGGCCGGAGGTGCATCTCGACCAGCAGCTCCGTCGGGCGCAGCGCCGTCTGGAACGGCCCGACGAAGAAGCCGTCGGCCGGTCCGACCCGCCGCGCGCTCGTCGTGCGGAGCACCAGCTCCGCGTCGAGCGCCAGCATGACGGCCGGCAGGTCCGACGCCGGGTCCGCGTGGGCGAGGCTCCCGCCGAGCGTTCCCCGGTTGCGGACCTGGACGTCGCCGACGTCGCCGATGGCCTCGATCAGCAGCGGCCAGCGGCTCGCGACCAGCGGCGACTCGAGGACCTCCCGGTAGGTCGTCCCAGCGCCGATGATCAGCTCGCCGCTCGGGCCCTGGCGGATGCCCTGCAGTTCCGCCAGCCGGCTGATGTCGACCAGGTGTTCTGCCGACGCCAGCCGCAGCTTGAGCAGCGGCAGGATGCTCTGGCCGCCGCAGATGACCTTGGTCCCTTCGCCGGCCGCCGCCAGGGCGGCGAGCGCGTCGTCGAGGGTGGCCGGGCGGCTGTAGTCGAACGCGGCGGGGATCATGGCTTCACCTCCGCGGCCTGCATGGCGCGCCAGACGGTCATCGCCGAGAGCGGCATGTCGATGTGGCGGATCCCCAGCGGGCCGAGTGCATCGACCACGGCGTTGACAACCGCCGGCGTGCTCGCGATCGTGCCCGCCTCGCCGACCCCCTTGACCCCGAGCGGATTCACGGGCGACGGGGTGACCGTCTCCGCGAGCTCGAAGCTGGGCAGCCAGGATGCCCTCGGCACGGCGTAGTCGAGCATCGAGCCGGTCAGCAACTGGCCGTCGTCGCTGTAGACCGCGCCCTCCCAGAGCGCCTGTCCGACGCCCTGGGCGATCCCGCCGTGGATCTGCCCGTTCACGATCATCGGGTTGATCTTGTTGCCGACGTCGTCGACTGCGATGTAGCGCACCAGGTCGACCGACCCGGTGTCGCGATCGACCTCGACGATCGCCACGTGCGTCCCGAATGGCCACGTGCAGTTGGGCGCGTCGTAGTACGCGGTTTCGTCGAGGAACGGCTCCATGCCACCGGGCATGTCGAACCCGAGGTCCGTTGCGAAGGCGATCTCCTGGATCGTCTTGGCCCGGTCGGGAGAACCTCGCACGAAGTACTTCCCGGCCTCGACCTCGATGTCCTGCGGCGCGGCCTCCAGCATGTGGGCCGCCATCTGCTTCGCCTTCTCGCGGATCTTCTCGGCGGCCTTGACGATCGCCGTGCCCCCGACCGCGGCCGATCGAGACCCGTACGACCCGTAGCCGAACGGCGTGCCCAGTGTGTCCGAGTGCCTGATCTGGACGTCCTCGACCGGCACGCCCAGTTCGTGCGATGCGATCTGCGCCATCGTCGTCTCGTGGCCCTGGCCCTGCGTCTGGCTGCCGGTCGTCACCACGACCTTCCCGGTGAGATGGATGCGGACGTTCGCCGACTCCCACATGGCGGCGCCCCAGCCTTCGCCGACGGCGCCGATCCACTTGGACGGCGCGACGCCGCAGACCTCGATGTAGGAGGAGATGCCGAGGCCGAGATACTTGCCGTGGGTCGAGCGCCTCCGACTTCTTCGCCGCGAGGTCGGCGTAGCCGGCCATCTCCAGCGCCTTTTCCAGGGCCGGCGCGTAGTTGCCCGAGTCGATCGACAGCTCGGTGCCGTTGTGGCTCCGGTAGAGGCCGCTGGCGTTCTTGTGCGGGAAGGCGTCGGGCGGCAGGAAGTTGCGCCGCCGGACCTCGGCTCGGTCCATCCCGATCTCCGCCGCAAAGAGGTCCATGGCGCGCTCGACGACGTAGGTGGCCTCCGGCCTCCCGGCGCCACGGTACGCATCGACGAAGGTGGTGTTCGTGTAGACCCCGACGACCTCGCAGGCAACGTTCGGGATCTTGTACGGGCCCGACAGGACCCGGCCGTAGAGCGTGGTCGGGATGCCGGGGCCGATGGTCGACAGGCGCCCGCCGAGGTTGGCGTACGTCTTGACCTTGAGGCCGGTGACGGCGCCGTCGCGGCTCCCGGCGATCTCGATGTCGGTGATGTGGTCGCGCCCGTGGATCGTGCCCTGGTAGTTCTCGCGCCGCGTCTCGACCCACTTGACGGGCCGCCCGCCGAGTTTCTTGCTGGCCCACGCCACGAGCACGTACTCGGTGTAGAGGAAGATCTTGGTCCCGAATGCGCCGCCGACGTCGGGGCTGATGCAGCGCATCTTGTGCTCGGGGATTCCCAGCACGAAGGCGGTGATCAGGAGCCGCATGATGTGCGGGTCCTGGCTGCTCATCCAGATGGTGTACTCGTCGGCGCCGGGCTCGTAGCGGCCGATGGCGCCGCGAACCTCCATCGGGTTGGGGATGAGCCGGTGGTTGATCAGCCGCTGGCGGACCACCACCTCCGCCGAGCCGATGGCGGTGTCGGTCCCGGCGCTGTCGCCGGCAGTCCAGGTGAACACGATGTTGTTCGGCGCGTTCTCGTGCAGTTGCGGCGCGCCGGCCTTCGTGGCAGCCTCCGCGTCGACCACGGCGGGGAGCGGCTCCCAGTCGACCTCGATCGCCGCGACCGCGTCGGCTGCCTGCTCGCGCGTCTCGGCGATCACCATCGCGACGCCCTCGCCGGCCCACTTGACATCGTCGATCGCCAGCACGCGCGGCGTGTTCAGGTTGTTCTGGAAGGGGCCGGATGCGCCTCCGGCCGGCCACGCGCAGGGCAGCGCCGGCAACTCGGCCGTGTCCTTCCCGGTGAAGACGGCGATGACGCCGGGCATCTCTGCGGCCGCCGTCGTGTCGATCCCCTTGATGCGGGCATGGGCATACGGGCTGCGCAGGATGGACGCGTGGACCATGCCGGACAGCTTCACGTCGTCGAGGTAGGTCCCGGTTCCGGTGATGAAGCGCGGGTCCTCCTTGCGCTTGAGCGGGGTTCCGAGCACGTCAATGGCCATCGTTGGTACCCCCCTCGACCGCCCCGGGCGCCGCCTGGGACGCTTCGGCGGCGACCGGCATCGCGGCGCCCGACGACGCTCGCATGGCGCCCGCAGCGTCCCGGATGGCGGCGACGATGTTGTGGTACCCGGTGCAGCGGCAGTAGTTGCCTTCGAGCGCGTGCCGGATCTCCGGTTCGCTCGGATCGGGCATCCTCGCGAGCAGGTCCGTGGCGGTCATGATCATCCCCGGCGTGCAGAACCCGCACTGCAGCCCGTGGCCCTCCCAGAATGCCGTCTGGATGGGATGCAGCCCCGATTCGGGAGCCAGGCCTTCGATCGTGGTCACGGCGGATCCGTCTGCCTGGACCGCCAGGACTGTGCAGGACTTCACGGCGTGTCCGTCGAGAAGGACGGTGCAGGCGCCGCATTGGCTGGTGTCGCACCCCACGTGCGTCCCCGTCAGCCCGAGGTCCTCGCGCAGCAACTGGACCAGGAGGCGCCTGGGCTCCACGTCCACACTTCGCGCGACCCCGTTGACGACCAGGGCGACCGAGTCGGTCACCGTTCATGCCTCCTTCGCAGCGGTGCGCACAGGACGCGACTGGTCGAACGGCTGCCAGGCGCCCCGCGCGCGATGGCGGATTCGGACTTCCCCCGCAAGGGCCTGCATGGTGTCACGGCACAGGGACGGGGTCAAGGCTGGAACGGTGAGAGCGTGCGGGCAGATCCACCGCATGTCCGGCAGTCCCACGAGCGGCCAGCCATGCGCCTCGGCGTGGCGGGAAGGCAGCCGTTCCGACCAACGGGCGCAGGAGCGTCTCGCATCAATTCGGACGCCTCCGTCCTACCAGGCGGCGCTTCCGCCGGCGTGTCGCCGCTGCTTGGTGTCAAATCGGCCGCGTGGCGTCTGCGTCACCCGCGGTCGGCAGCTCTGTCCGGAGGCCAGGGTGATGCAGGGCCGGTCCTCAGGGGGACGGCATGGCGCCGTGTGCGGCTGAACGGCCTGCGTTCAAACCGACCGGGAACCCGCCGGAGGGCATCTCGGCCGGGTCCCGGAACGGCCGCCCGGGCCGCCCGCGACGGCGTCTTGCCGCCCGTGGGGCAGGACTCGGCGTCCGCGGTGCTCGGAAACGGGGGCAACGCCGGCTCGGAGGTCGTCGGAACCGGTGCCGGTGCCGATCGCGCCCCCGACCGGGTCGGGTCGGCGGCCCGTTTGCTCGCCCGGCGTTCAGTCACCCGGCGGCCAGCCGATTGATTTCGGCTCGCCGCCCGGGCACCTCGGGTCGGAGGCGCGTGCCTCCCTCCGGAGTGCGCCGGCGGTGGTCGCCGAACCGCGGCTCCGGACCGCACTCCACTTCAGCGTACCTCCGGAAGGGCCGGTGGCTTGGAGCGCGACTCGGAGCGACCGGTTCCATCCGAATTGATCCAAGTCGTGTGGCCACCCGCAGGCGGGCGGTACGCATTCCCCTGCTCACGTCCGCCGCGACCGTGCGACCATGCGCGAGTCGATCGGCGGGATCGAACGGGAAGCGGGAGGTCGCGTGACCGAGGAGCGGCGCATCGTCAGCGTGCTGTTTGCCGATGTCGCCGGCTCGACCGCGCTGGGCGAGGAACTCGACCCCGAGGATCTCCGCGCGCTGCTCGGCCGGTTCTTCGCGATCGCGCGCGAGGCGGTCGAGTCACACGGCGGCACCGTCGAGAAGTTCATCGGGGACGCCGTGATGGCCGTGTTCGGGCTGCCCAGTGCGCACGGCGACGACGCGGAACGCGCCCTCCTGGCGGCGCTGGAGATTCGCGACCGCGTGCAGTCGGATCCGAGGCTTCGAGAGCCGCTCCCCATCCGGCTCGGCGTCAACACAGGGGAGGTGATCGCGGCGCGGGACCCGCGGGAGATCGCGGCCGGGTCCGCGGGCAGCGCCTCGCTCGTCACCGGCGACGCAGTGAACGTGGCGGCCCGGCTCCAGCAGGTCGCAGGATCGTGGGAGATCCTCGTCGGCCAGCGGACCGCCCGTGCGGCGGCGGAGCGCTTCGCGTTCGGCCCGCCGCTCGACGTGCTGGCGCGAGGCCGGACTGTCCCGGTCAACGCTCGTCCGCTCCTCGGGCGCGCCGAAGGGCGGCACAGGAAGCTGCCGATCGTCGGGCGCGAGGCCGACCTCGCGCAACTCGAATTGGTTGCGCGTCGCGCCGTCGGGGAGCGCCGGCCGTACCTCGTGACGCTGAGCGCACCGGCGGGGACCGGCAAGTCCCGAATCCTCGAGGAGTTCCTCGACCGGCTGCCGTCAATCGCTCCCGACGCGGCGGTCGCCGTGTCGCAATGCGTCCCGTACGGCCAGGTCCTGACCTATTGGCCGCTGCGGGCCGTCCTGCACCGGCTTGCCGGTGTGGACGAGGACGCTCCGCCGGAGGTCCTGCGGCGCGCCGTCGCCGAATGGCTGGATCGCGCCGGTGCCGACCAGCCGGCTCGGCTGGCGGAACTCCTCGCGGCCACCATCGGCGCCGGTGCAACCGAGATCGCCGATCCGAACGTGCTCGCGGACGCGTGGCGGTCGGCGGTGGCGCTGACGACGGAGACCGCTCCCCTCGTCCTGGTGTTCGAGGACCTGCACTGGTCGAGCGACAGCCTCCTCGACCTCGTGGAATCGCTGATGGTCCCGAGGGGCGACATTCCCCTCCTGATGATCGTCCTGACACGCCCGGAACTGCTCGATCGGAGGCCGAATTGGGGCGGAGGCCGGCGCAATCACCTCGCGCTCTCGATCGAGCCGCTGCGCGACGAAGACATTGCGACGCTCGTTCGCAACCTGCTGGAGAGCGCGACCCCGGACGTGGTGCAGGCCGTTGTGGCCCGGGCCGACGGCAACCCGTTTTACGCCGGGGAGATCGTCCGTTCGGTGGCCGAGCGCCTCGGCGGATCCGCCCGCGGCCAGGTGGACGTCGCGACCCTGCTGGCCACACTTCCGGACACGGTGCAGGCGACCGTCCTTGCCCGGCTCGACCAGTTGCCGGCAGACGAGCGGCGGGCGCTGCAGGTCGGGGCCGTCTTCGGACGCGCGTTCCGGACGGCCGGGATCGCGGCGGTCGAGCCGTCCCTTGCCGTTGGAATGGACGACGCGGTCAGCGCGCTGATCGACCGGGATCTCGTGCGCGCGTCCGGCGCCGACGGGTACGTGTTCCGCCACATCCTCATTCGCGAGGTGGCCTACCAGACGCTGACCAGATCGGAGCGGGCGCGCCTCCATGCCGCTGCCGGAGGCTGGCTGGAGGAGCGCGCCGCGGGCCGCGAGGAGACATACGCTGAGTTGATCGCGTTCCACTACCGGGAAGCGGCAACCTTGGGAATCTCGGTCGATGGCGAGGTGTCCGCCGAGGTCCGCGATCGCGCCGAGCGCTGGCTCGGGCTGGCGGCCGATGCTGCGATCGCCGCCGGTGCGCTGATCGAGGCCGACCGACACCTCCGCGCGGCGCTGGAGCTCACGGTGCCCGGGCGCGCTCCGGACCTGTGGCTCCGGGTCGCCGAGACATCGTCGGATGGGGCGTCCAGCGTTGCCGCCTACGACACGGCGCTGGAACTGGCTGCAGGCCAGGATCGTTCGGCGACCTGGCAGTTGCGCGCCGTGGCCGGCCTGCTCACCTGGCACATGCGGTTCCTGGGCTCGGTGCCGCACAACCTGGACGCGGGGCGGCTCCAGGAACTTCGTGCCCGGGCTCGCGCGCTGGCCGAGCGGACCACCGACGAGCGTGCTCGGGCCCGGTTCCTGGTGGCCGAGGGCTTCGTGCCGTTCTACGTTCGGAATCAGCCCCTCGACATCGACGCAGACCTGGTCGAGGCAGAGGCTTCAGCGCGAGCGGCGTTGGCCATCGGCCTGCGGCTGGACGACGTGTCGGTCGTCAGCCCTGCGCTCGACGCGCTCGCCTCGCTTGCCCAGGAATTGGGCGACTGGCCTGCGTCGCGCGACCTCGCGATGCAGCGGCTTGGATATGCCGATCGCCTGGACCTCCGCGAGGCATACGACGCGCACAACATGTACGTCAGCGCCTCGGCGCTCATGGGCGACCTGGACGAAGCCGACCGCCATTCCTCTCAGGCGCTCGCGGCGCTCAGGCCCGGCCAGGTGCCGAGCTGGGGCCTGCAGCTTGCGTGCTGGCGGATCTACGGGCTGGCGATCGCCGGCGACTGGGACGGTGTGCTCGCGGTCGCGGACCGCGCACGTCGCCTGTGGGCGGAAGCCGGCCGTCCACCGGCCGGGTACGCGACGTTCGGACTCACGAGGGCAGTGGAAGTCGCCCGGGCCCGGCGCGACGAGCAACGGGTGGCCGACCTGACCGGGGTGCTCCGCTCGATCCACGAGCGATACCCGCCGAACCCGCGGCACCGGCTGACCCGAGAGGTCTTGGCCCAGGACCTGCGGGAGAGCGTCCCGGCACTGCTTGAGTCGCTGCCCGCTGCGCCCTGGCACCCGGAGCTGTGGCTCACGGCGGCGTCGGATCGCGGCGTAACCCGGCCCCCCGACGAGCTGGCGGCGCTGGCGGCCTACGCGGAGCGCCTGGGACTCTGGCCGTTGGCGGCGCAGGCCCGCCGGGCGCAGGGCATCAGTGGCCGTGAACCGGACATCCTCCGCGGCGCGCTCGAGGTCGCGGAACGGCTCGGAATGCGCCCGACCGAGGCGCGGCTCCACGTGGAACTCGGCAGGCTGGAAGGTGATGCCGGACTGGTCGAGCGCGGCCGGCGTGACCTGGAAGCGCTCGGCGACCTGCTGCAGCTGGAGCGGTACCGGCTCGGAGGCGCCGGCTGATCGCAGGGATCGCCGACAGCTACCCGGCGCCGTCCGTCTCTGCGCGGTCGGCGAGCGCCGCCGGCTCCGGGCGCGTCAGCCGGGTCGCAAGCCGCTCCACCACGAACCGCGTGGTCGCCCAGGCCTGGGACGCCTCCCGGGGAAGGCGGATACGCACCTGGTTCGTGCCCGCGGTGACACCGCCGACCGGCACGCCCGGCAGCCGATCCCCCGGTCCCGACGGGGCGAGAATCCGCAGCACCGTGGAGCGCGACCATTCCGACCCGAAGCGCAGGACCAGCTGGCCCTCCTCCCGCGACACCGACGTGACCCCCGCGGCGTCGGCGGCGATCCGCAGCCGAGCCACCTCCAGCAGCCGATCCACAGGACCGGGCGGCGGCCCGAACCGGTCGAGCAGCTCGGCGCGCACCCTGCCCAGCTCGTGGGCCGTCGCCACGCGCCCGATGCGCCGGTACAGCTCCAGCTTCTGCGGCTCCTCGGGAACGTAGTCGTCGGGCAGGTACGCGTCGACCGGCAGGTCGATCACAGCCGCCTGCCGGCTGATGTGCGCCGGCCGCTGCTCCAGCGTCGCCTTTTCCTCCTCGACCGCGTCGGCCAGCATGCGCGTGTAGAGATCGAAGCCGACCGCGGCCATGTGCCCGTGCTGCTCCGCCCCCAGGATGTTGCCCGCGCCCCGGATCTCCAGGTCGGAGAGCGCGATCTGGAAGCCCGCACCCAGCTCGGATGCGTTGAAGATCGCCTGGAGTCGCTTGCGGGCGATGTCGGAGAGGCGATCGCGCCGCCGGTACAGGAGGTACGCGTAGGCGCGCCGGCTCGAGCGCCCGACCCGTCCCCGCAACTGGTACAGCTGCGCCAGGCCGAGCGCATCCGCGCGGTCGATGATGATCGTGTTGGCGTTCGGGATGTCCAGGCCCGACTCGATGATCGTGGTGCAGACCAGGACGTCGTGCTCGCCGCGGGCGAAGGCGAGCATCACGCGCTCCAGCGCCCCTTCGGGCATCTGGCCGTGGGCCACGACGATCCGGGCCTGCGGCAGCAGGCGCCGCAGCTGCTCGGCCTGGGCCTCGATGGTCTCCACACGGTTGTGCACGAAGAACACCTGGCCGCCGCGATCGAGCTCGCGCAGGATCGCGTCGCGCACGAGCCCGGCGGACGCCTCGGCGACTCGTGTCTGGATCGGCAGGCGGTCCTCCGGCGGGGTCTCGATGACGCTCATGTCGCGCACGCCGACGAGCGCCAGGTTGAGCGTCCGCGGGATCGGCGTCGCCGAAAGGGTCAGGACGTGGACCTCCGTCTTGAGCGCCTTGAGGCGCTCCTTGTGGCTCACGCCGAAGCGCTGCTCCTCGTCCACGACGAGCAGGCCGAGGTCCTGGAAGCGGACGTCCTTGCTGAGCAGCCGGTGCGTGCCGATCACGAGGTCGACCGTCCCCGCCGTGATCCCGGCGATCGTGTCCGCCTGCTCGGACGCAGGCACGAACCGGCTGAGCATGCGGATCGTCACCGGGTACGCGGCGAACCGCTGGCTGAACGTGACCAGGTGCTGGGCGGCGAGCACGGTGGTCGGCACGAGCACGGCGACCTGCGTGCCCTCCTGGATCGCCTTGAATGCCGCCCGGAGCGCCACCTCGGTCTTGCCGTAGCCGACGTCGCCGACCACCAGCCGGTCCATCGGCGTCTCGCGCTCCAGGTCGATCTTGACCTCGATGGCAGCTCGCAGCTGGTCGGGCGTCTCCTCGTAGGGGAAGGCGGCCTCCATCTCCGACTGCCACGGCGAGTCCTCGCCGAAGGCGCGGCCGTGCGCGCGGGCCCGACTCGCGTACAGCTCGAGCAGCTCCTTCGCAAGGTCGCCGACGGCGCGCCGGACGCGGCTCTTGGCACGCAGCCATTCACCGCCGCCGAGCTTGGAGAGCTGCGGTTCCTCGCCACCGGCATAGCGCGTCACCCGGTCGATCTGCTCCACCGGCACCCACATGCGGTCGCGACCGGCGAAGTGCAGTTCGAGGAAATCGCGCTCCTCGGACGCATCGCCGCCGGCGGGACGGCGCACGAGGCCGGCATACCGCGCCACGCCGTGATCGATGTGGACGACGGCGTCTGTGGGTTGCAGTCGTTCCAGGAGGTCACGCGGGACCACTCGACGGAGCGCCCGCGGGCGCCGTACGCGGACGGAGCCGAACAGCTCCCGATCGGTCACGACCAGGAGGCCGTCCGGGCCGCCGGTGAAGCCGCCGTTGAGGCTTCGATCGACGAGGACGAACCCGGAGGGCGGCGGGGCCTGGGCGACGTGGTTGACGGGAGCGACGATCACGTCGGCGTCGGCGAGCAGCTCTGCCAGTCGGGCCGACTGGTCGGAGGTCAGGACGACCCGAGATCCCTCCGCGCGCCATCGGGCGACGGTCGTGGCGAGTGCGCCGATGGCGGCCGGCGGCATCACCGGCTCATGCCAGCCAAACGGATTGCCGCCGGGTGGTGCGCCCTCCGCATCGCTCTCCCACGTCAGCTCCAGGGTCCGAGCCTCGTGCTGCCGGCGCTTCCAGTCGCGGCGTGTCGGGTAGGCCTCCGGCCAGCCCTTTGGAAGCTCGTCGGCCCGTTCGAGCTCGGTCCGCCGCTCGTCGGCCTGCGTCCAGAGGAAATCGGCGCTCGATGCGACGTCGCCGGGCTCGTCGATCAGCCAGACGGCCTCGCCGAGGTGGTCGAGCGCGGTTGCCGGTGCAAGGTGGCCGGCCCAGATCTCTGCGGCATCGCCGAGGGAACCCGAGTCGAGGCGTGCGAGGTCGGCGGCCAGGGTCTCGGGAAGGCGGGCCGCGAGTGGCCCGAGCCGGTCCCGAATCGTCTCGCGGGGACCGACCGTGGCCTGGGGTCGACCGGGGATCGCGTCCTCGATCGCCGGGAGCAGGAACTCGCTCGCCGGAAGCAGCGCTGCCTCCTCGACGGGCCCGACCCCGCGCTGGTCGGCGGGGTCGAACGCTCGGAGTGAGTCGATCTCGTCGCCGAACCACTCCACGCGGACGGGCAGTGGCTGCCCGGCCGGAAACACGTCGACGATGCCGCCGCGTCGCGCGAACTCGCCTCGGCCGGCGACCTCCGGCACGTGCTCGTATCCCATGTCGACCAGGGTCCGCAGCGCCCGCTCGAGCGAGATGCGCTGGCCGCGCCGCAGCACGAGCGGTCGCTCCGGCAACTGGTGGGGCGCCAGCGTCCGCTGGAACAGCGCCTGCACGCCGGCAACGAGCACGCGCGCCGGGCCGTCGGGACGTCGCCAGGCGGCGAGCGATGCCACGCGCGCGGCACTCTCGTCGCGAACCAGCTCGGACCGCTCGTAGGCGAGCGCGGTTCGCGGCTCCAGCGTCACGACCGCCGAGCGGCTCCCGAACCACGCCACCAGTTCGTCCGCCACGCGATCGGCGATCTCGGCGTCACGCGCGATCCAGACGATCCGCTCACCGCCGGCAGCGGCAAGTGCGGCGGCGAGGTAGGTCTTCGCGCCGTGGGGGACACCGGCATAGGTGACATGTCGCAGGCCTGCCCCGACATCGCGCCCCGCGCGGCCGGCCGCGGTCCGGTATCGCTCGACGAGGGCCGTCAGCTCACCGCGGGCGGCGAGCAGGGGCGGCAGCCCGGAGAGGTCGGGAATCTGGTGGCGCGCGGCGCCGGTGGCCGCGGCGATCCCCGGCGGGCTGGTACCGGCGCGCACGAGGGCATCGGCGCGGGCGGTGGTGCGATCGGCGATGACCTGCGCGACCTGCTCGTCCGCACGGCGCTCGCGGCCACGCCGGCCCCGGAGTCGATGTGTCGGGTCCGTCACGGGCGTCCCTCGCCACGGCCGCCCGCATCACGGCCGCCCGCTTCACGGGGGCCCGGCAGGAGCTTCCGCCACCCGGTGCGAGTTCGGACGATTCCGTCGGCTCCCGGTTGGGATGGGTCGGGCCCGACCGGCTCGTCCTGTGCCTTCGGTGCCGCCCCTGGTCCGGGAGCGGCTCCTGCGCCGTCCGCAGGCACGGCCGCCGGTTCGAGCGACCACGCGTTCCACCTCGTCGCAGCCCGATTGGCCCCGTTGCGCGCCCAGTCCTCGACCGCGTCCGCCGCAGCGTCGAGCACCCGGTCCATGTCCTTCCGTTCGTCGGGAGCGAACCGGCTGAGCACGTGGTCGATCGCCGTCCGCGACGGCTCCCCGATCCCGATGCGCAGTCGCGCGAACTTCTGCGTCTCCATCTCGGTCACGATCGACCGGAGGCCATTGTGCGACCCGGCGCTGCCGTTCTCCCGAATCCGCAGCCTGCCGAAGGGCAGCGCGAAGTCGTCGACGACGACGAGCATGTCCTCCAGCGGCGTGTGCTCCCGCGCCAGCACCTTCCGAACAGCGAGGCCGGACTCGTTCATGTACGTGGTCGGCTTGACGAGCAGGAGGTCGAGTTCCCGGTAGCGGCCGCGCACGACGGCGGCGTTGTCGCGCTGCTTCCCGCGGCCACCCCAGCCGGCCCGGTCCGCGATGCGGTCCAGCACCATCCAGCCGACGTTGTGGCGCGTCTGCGCGTACTGGGAGCCGGGATTGCCAAGCCCGACGACGATCTTCACCCACGCTCCTTCCGGGCACACGGACGAGCCGCTCCCCGTCGTGCGCGGGAAGCGGCCGATTGCCGTCACCGATGGTAGCAGCGGCCCGCCATGGAGACCGGCTACCCTCCGGGCCCACGACGCACCCTTGCCGGTCCATCAGCGAGCACCTGATCCCTGTGATCGATCACGGCCTCCGCGCCGAGAGCAGCGTGGGGGTTGCCGGCACCATGCGGGTGCCGGCAGTGGGAGCACCCGAGGTTCAGGGCACCTTGATCCGCTGGATCTGGCCGGTGTCCGCATAGTCGACCCAGACCTCGGGACCGACGACGGCCATGCCGGCCGCGTCACTCGAGAGTACGTCGCGTGCGGGCAGGGTCGCGAGCACAGCGGTCGTGCTCGGGTCGATCTCGACCGGGCCGGCCGTCGCGGAGAGCCACACGCCGTGAGGGGAGAAGGCGATCTGGACTGCGTCCGAGGTGACGCGTGCTGTTTCCGAACCGGTCGCAGGGTCGATCCGGTGGACGCCACCGCCGTACCCCCTGGCGGCTGCCCAGACGCTGCCATCACCGAACCAGATGTCCTCGACCCCGAGCGAAATATGGCCCGTCCTGCGCACCGAGAGGTCCGTCGGGTCAAGGCCGAGGACGGTCGTCCCGTCCGTCGCCCAGATGAGGCCGTCGCCGGCGGCGAGCGCCTGGCCGGGAACGAGACTGTCGGTTATCGCTTTCAGCGTGACCGTCCGGATGGCGCCCGTCTTGAGGTCGACGCGGTCGATCGTCGCGGGGTACGTCCCGTGGTCGACGTACGCGGCGTCGCCGGCGACGACCAGCGACTTGGCGGCGTCCGCGAGAGTCCAGTGGCGGAGCGCTTTCACGGTGCTCGGATCAACTTCGAGGAGTTGGTTCCTGTCGCCCCCGACGAGGGCATAGACGGCGTTCGACCCGAGGGCGACGTCCAGCACCGTACCAGCGAGTCCGCCGCTTATACCCCCCGTGGCCGACAGCTTGACGAGACCGTCGGTCGAGGCAGCCCAAACCGAGCCAAAGCCGGACTCGAGGATGGAGCTGGACACGAGCGCCCCTGTCGCGGGAAGCGCCACGAGCTGCGCCACGCGCGGTGAGGGTGTCGACGCACTCGTCGTCGGGCGAACAGAGGCAGCGGCCATGGAGACCTGCGGCGTGGCTGCAACCGTGGATGCCTGCGGCGTGGCTGCAGGAGCCGCCGCCGCACCGCAGCTCGCGGCGATCGTGCCCACGACGACGGCCATGATCAGTAGACGAACGCCGGCCAGGGAGTTCTGCGAGCGCGTCCCGCTCTCCCGGGGCGGGTGCTCTCGCCCCGGCCGGCGAGCCGATGCGATCTGCGTCATCGTCGAGTACCTCCTTACCGGGAAGGGCGCTCCCTTCCGTCGGTCTCGGCGCCGGACCGGTGCCGGCAGTGGCGCGGACCGTAGGACCCGCAGTGAGCGCGGACACCCGGGCTACCCAGCGAAGAGGTTGCGTGCCAGCCCGGTATTGCATGAGGCGATTGAATCCGTAGGATCCGCGGCATGGGACGATCCGTGCTCGTCGTCGATGACCACCTTGGCTTTCGCGCGGAGGCGCGCCAGTTGCTGGAGGGCGATGGGTTCGACGTGATCGGCGAGGCGGGAGATGGGGCCGGCGCGGTTCGGGAAGCCCTGCGACTCCAGCCCGACCTCGTCGTCCTCGACATCGGCCTTCCCGACGGCAGCGGCCTCGATCTCGTGCGCCCGCTCCGTGACATCGCGCCCGGCACCTGCGTCGTCCTCGTCTCGGGCCGCCGCGAGGATGAGTACGGAGGCCGGGTGGCGCGATCCGGCGCCGACGCGTTCATCGAGAAGATGCGGCTCGCCCCCGGCGTGCTGCGCGGGCTCATGCTCCAGCGCTGAGACGCCGTGAGCCGACGCGTCGCGGTCGTCATCGGAGCCGGGGGCATCATCGCCGGCTTCACCTCCGAGTACGTCCGGCAGGTCTGGCTCCAGCCCATCTGGGTACCCCTCATCGACCTCGCCGTCGGCCAACTGCTGATCTGGTGCGGGCTCGTCGCGGCAGTCGCCCGGCCGCGGCAGACCGCCGGCCGGCTCCTCGTCCTTGCAGGATTCCTCTGGATCGTGGGCGCGCCCCGCCAGTGGTTCCCGAACGTGGGCATGACCGATGACTTCCTTCAGCTCGACGCGATCTCCTTCACGCTGGTCGGCTGGTCGGACGTGGTCCTCGCCTTCATCGCCCTCTCGTTCGCGAGCCGCTGGCCGACCCGCCGGCGCGACCGGGCGATGGTCGCCGTGCTCGTCGCCGCCTTCGCCATCCAGACGATCGCGCGGGTCCTGTCACGGGCGGACGTGCTCTTCGGCCTGAATGTCCCCGATTGGACCCCCGTTGCTCAGGCCGACTTCGCCCGGCTCACGGCGCTCGCGGTCGCAGGCGTCCTGATCATCCAGCGCTGGCTCGCCGCCAGCCCGCCATCGCGATACCTCCTCGGTCCGGTGCTCCTGGCAGGCGCCGCGTCGGCCATCGTCCCCCTGTACGGCATCTGGTATCCGTTGTCGCAACTCGGCTTCATCGCACCGCTGCCAGAGGACTTCACGGTCCCGGTGTTCTGGGTGACGAATGCGATCCGGGCGCTCGTACCGATCGCGATGCTGGTCGGCATCCTCCGGCAGCGCGGGTCCCGGGCGGCGGTCGCCGACGCGATCGCGACCGTCGGCCCCGGGGCGTCCTCGACGGACCTCGAGGTGGCGCTGGGTCAGGCACTCGGCGACCCTTCGCTGCGGGTGCTTTCGTGGGACGATGCGACGGCAGGCTTCGTCGACGGCTCGTGGCGAGCCGACGCCTCTCCCCAGTCCCGGCGCCCCGATGGTGGCGACCCTGGTGCCTGGCGCCGACGGCCCCCTGGCGGCCATTGTCCATGACCGTGCGCTGGCCGAGGATCCGGCCCTCGTGGCAGCGGGCGTCAACGTCACCCGCCTCGTCATCGACAACCGGCGTCTCAGCCGGAGGCTGCAGCTCCAGCTCGATGAGGTCCGCGCCTCCCGGACACGCATCGTCGAGGCAGGCGATGCCGAGCGCCGGCGGATCGAACGGGACCTGCACGATGGCGTCCAGCAGCGGCTCCTCGCCCTTGCGCTGGCGCTCCGGCGGGCCGGGGCTTCCGCGACGGCGGACTCAGCCGCGGCTGCCGCCCTGCTGCGCGGCGCGGACGAGGCCCTCGGGGTCGTCGGGGACGTCCGTGAACTCGCCCAGGGGATCCACCCGGCTGTGCTGACCGAGGCCGGCCTGCCGGCCGCCCTGCGGGCTCTCGTCGACCGGTCTCCGGTCCCGGTAGATCTTGAGCTCACGCTCGACGGCGCTGCGTCGCCGACCGCCTCCGAGGCCGCGTATTTCGTCGCGTCGGAGGCCCTGGCCAACGTGGTCAAGCACGCGTCGGCTTCGAGCGTCCGACTGGTGGCCGCCGAGGGTGACGGGCAGGTCCGCATCAGCGTCGAGGATGACGGCCGCGGCGGCGCGGACCCGCGTGGCGCCGGCCTGCGGGGCCTCGATGACCGGCTCGCCGCGATTGGCGGCACACTCAGCGTCACCGAGCGGTCCGGCGGCGGGACCGTCGTGTCGGCCACCATTCCCACCGGATGAGCCCGATCCGCGTCGTCGTCGCCGACGACTCCGCGCTCATCCGGGACGGCGTCGCCCGGCTTCTGGCCGACGAGGGCTTCGAGGTGGTCGGGCAGGTCGGCTCGTTCGGCGAGCTCATGCAGGTCGTCCACGAGACGAACCCCGGGCTCGTGATCACCGATATCCGGATGCCGCCGGGATTGAGCGACGAAGGGATCGTGGCGGCCGGCCGGATCCGCGCGGAGAGCAAGGGCCGGATCGCTGTCCTGGTGCTCTCCCAGCATCTCGAGGCGGAGTTCGCGCTGCGGCTGCTGGACGAGGACGACGGGGGCCTCGGCTACCTGCTCAAGGACCGCGTCGTCGACATCGGCGAGTTCGTGGATGCGGCCCGGCGGGTCGCTCGCGGCGGTTCCGTGATCGACCCGGCCATTGTCACTGCACTGCTGGCTCGGCGGCGGCGGGCCGGCCCGCTCGACGACCTGAGCCCGCGCGAGCGAGAGGTCCTTCGCCTGATGGCCGAAGGTCGCTCGAACGCCGGGATCGCGGATCGACTGTTCCTGTCGGAGAAGACCGTCGAAGGGTACGTCGGGACGATCTTCGGCAAGCTGGGCCTCGAGCCGGCGAGCGACGACCACCGACGCGTGCTGGCGGTGCTGACGTACCTCCAGGAGCGATAGGGGCATCGATCGCGGCGCTCCGCCGCAGATCCGGGAGCCTCTGAGGTCTGGCCGACGACGGCCGCTCGGGCATGAAGGCGAGTCGAGTCACAGGAGGTTCGGATCGCCTGCCACCGGCGCAGTGGCGAACGTCGCGCCGAAACGACGACCGATGGCCGGCTGGGAGCGCGTTGCGACCGCCCCGGCGACTGGTGTGCGCCGGGCAGGAACAGGAGGAGACCAGCCGAAGCTACCGGCGTGACCGTAGGTGACATGCCGGTCAAGGCCGCCGGGAGCACTCGCCGGAGACGAGGGAAGCGAGCTGCGGCACGTCTTGAGCCTGGATCGGATTACGCCGCCGGGTCGCCCTCGGCCAGCGGCTGCCCGTCGGTCGCTCGGGACGGCCGATCAGGTAGCGCGGCCAGGCGCAGCCTGCCGAACGGTTCGGAGCGCAGGCCGTACGCTGCGAGCGCCGAGTTGGGTGAGAGCGCGGGTCGCGGCGGCAGCTCGGGCCGTGGCGGCAGCTCGCCTCGGGAAGCAGCGGCGACGGCGGGACGCTGCGGCAGATCGCCGCGCGGCGTGATCACCGGCCGGGGCGGAAGCTCCCGCGCGGCAGCACCGACCGCGGGGCGCGGCGGCAGTTCGCCGCGCGGCGTGATCACCGGCCGGGGCGGAAGCTCCCGCGCGGCGGCACCGCCGACCGCCGGTCTCGGCGGCAGGGGGCGCCCCGGACCCGCGGCGGGCCCTCCGCTCCGGGCGGCCACCGGGTTCGTCCGCGCGGGCTGCGCCCGCCCGCTCGATCCGGCCATCGCCGTGACCAGCCGGTACGCGAACAGGAACACCACCGAGGCCGAGGCGACGACATACGACCAGTACGCCCACGGCGCCGAGGTGTCCGTGCCGCTCATCAGGCCGTGGGCCGTCGCCCCCACGAATGCGAAGAACGTCAGGTAGTGAATGAGGCGCCACCCTCGCGTGCCCAGCGACCGCTTGACGTAGAAGCTGAAGTAGACGATCGCCATCAGGTACAGCGCGATCTGCCCGACCCCTACCCAGAGCGGCCGGTACGCGCTCTCGAACGGCACCAGCAGCGCGAAGAGCGAGAGCGGCATCGTCGAGTCGAGCATCAGCAATGCGCCGTGAACCATCGCGAGCGAGATCCCGATCGCCGCCAGGTCCTGGTGCAGCGTGAACGACACGACGCGATGGGCGAGAGCGTCGAGGATTCCCGTCGACAGCAGCAGCCCGTAGAGGACCGACAGCGTCAGCGCCAGGTACGCGAGCATGCCGAACAGCCGGGTCGCATACCAGGGCAGCTTGTCGTGCTCCTGGACCAGCCAGACCTTCATCGTCGCGATCGCGCCCGGACCCGTCACGATCAGCACGACTGCCAGGACCAGCACGTAGGCGCCCCAGCGCAACGCCCGGGTCCGTGGGTCGAACCCTCGATACTTCATGCGAGCCACCCCTCCGTCCTGGGGATCGCCAGGACCTCGCCCGTCTCCAGCAGCAGGATCGCGCCGAACGTCACCGATCGATCGAGGAAGGTCGCCGCCGCCCCCGAGCCGAGAATCACGGCCGACTTCGCCAGCACCTCTGCCTCGCGTGCGGTGGGGGCGATCACCGTGGCCTGGATGACGTCCGTCATGGCCGGTCGGTGCGTCCGCGGGTCGATCAGGTGATGGTCGGCGGTCCCGTCGGCCCGGGCCCACCGGTGGACGCTGGTGCCGGACGTGGCCACCCCGAGCGTCCGGTGCCACGACCGATCGCCGGCGAACCGCAGCACCGCGAGATCCGGAGCATCGGGGGCGCGGGGGTCGTCCACACCGACGAACCACTCGACCCCACCGCCGATCCTGATCGAGATGTCGCCGTCTGCGTCCACCAGCGCTGCCGGCCACGACCGGAGCAGGTCGACCGCCCGGTCGGCGATCCAGCCCTTCGCGACGCCGTCGAGATCGAATTGCACCCTGTTCCGGCGATGGACCACGGCGCCCCGCGCAGCGGTCTCCAGGTACCAGTCTCCGCGTACGTCGGAGTCCACCGCCGGAACCAGGTGCTCGGCGGCCAGACGTGCGTCCAACAACGTCACGTCCACGAGGCCGCCGGTTTGCTCGGCCGCTCGCTGTGCCCACGAGAGAACCGAGCCGAGAGTGGGTCGCACGACCCTCCGCGGGAGGGAGGGGTCCGCATTGAGTCGTGCGAGGTCGGAGTGTTCGCTGAAACGCGTGAGGCGAGAGGCCCAGGCTTCCACCCGGCCTCCCACCCTGGCCGCCGCCCCAGCGGCGGTCACGTGGTCTGAGGAGAAACAGGCGACACGAACGCGGAGATGTCCGCCCATCGATGGACCGGTCCAGCCCGCTGTCTCGTATACCGGGGCATCGGCGGCTCGGGATCCCGAATCGGGCGTCCCGATGACCGCCGTCGGAGAACCATTCTCCGTGCCCCGGTGTGCGGTGCCCCCTGGGAGGGTGAGGAGCGCGCCGCCTGTTGTTGTCATGGCTTGCCGGACTGGCTCGTCACGACGATCACCCGTCGCGGTGCCGCCGCTGCGGGTCCCGCCGCGTAACTGACCACGACCTTTGGCGCCGGGGCGTTCGGCTGGATGACCTTGGCCCCAGGTGGCGCGGCCTGGCCGGGCTGGAGATGGATATATCGGACAACGTGTTTCACGGCCACGGTCTGGGTCGCCGCCGAAGGATTGGCGGCATTCGTGACCGTCGTCGCTGCAGCCGGCGTCGATGCCGACGATGAACCGAACCTGACCAGCCCGACCGACATGGCGCTCATGGCGGCGAGTGCGCCGGCCCCGTACGCCAGGCGCATCGGCCGTGGGTCCGGCTTCTTCCTTGCGTCGGGCCGGGGTCCGGCCGCCGTCGAAACGCTTGCGGGCCGGTTGGCGACCGCGGGCCGCGGCGGGAGTGGTCGCCCTGCCCCTGCGCCGACTCCCGGCTTCGCCGGTGTCGGGCGCACGGGCGGCACGACCGTTGTCCCTTCGGACGACCTGTCGCCCAGGTCATCGTCGCGCGTGAGGTCGTCAAGGACGTCGGTCATCAGTCGCCACCCTTGTCGCCGCCGTCGTCTTCACCACTGTGCTTCGTCCGATGGATCACGATCGGCGGGAGGGCCTTCCTGTTCGGATTCGCTGCCGCCGGCTTCGTGACGTGAATCACCTTCGGTGCGGGGACCGGTGCGACGTACACCGTGTCCGTCACCGTCTTTGTCGTCGCAGCCGCGGTCGGGTCCGCCGTAGGATCCGAGGCGCGTGCATTCGGCGTGGTCGGCGCGAAACCGGCGGCGGCAAGGGCCACCGCCAGCACTGCCGCGACGGCCATGCCGCCGACGATAAGCGCCATCTTATGAACCATGTGACACGAACCTCCTCCAAGGTCGACGTCTGCACTACCACGATCAGTGTCCGTCTCCCCGATGTGAATCCCGTTTGGCTGACATGGGAGAACTCCAACACTGATCCCCTTTGGCGGCCGTCGAGGTCCGTGAAGGCATCGACTGTTTGAACGGCGTACCCTGTTCCGAGGGTGTGAGCCTTCTCAACGAAACTCGGGCAGTCCATGACGCGGTGGGCGCCGCGACGGAGACGATGTATTGATGCGCATCCTCGTGGTCGAAGACGAGCCGAAAATGGCCGACGCCATCCGCCGGATCCTGGTGGCCGAGCACTACGCGGTCGACGTGTCCGGCGATGGACTCGAGGCGCTCGCGCTCGTCGACCAGCACGAGTACGACGTGATCGTGCTGGACCGACTCATCCCCGGCCTGGAAGGTGTCGGCGTGGTGCGCGCGCTCCGGTCGAAGGGCATCGCCACCCCGGTGTTGATGCTGACGGCCCTCGGGGCGCTGGAGCACCGGGTCGAGGGCCTCGACGCCGGCGCGGACGACTACCTGGCCAAGCCCTTCGCGTTCAGCGAGTTTCTCGCCCGGCTTCGCGCGCTCGCGCGGCGGTCACCGGAACTCGCCGGCGAGCGCCTCGTCGCGGGGGACATCGAACTGGATCCCGTGCGGCACCAGGTGACGGTTCGGGGCAAGAGCGAATTGCTGTCTGCGCGCGAGTACGCGTTGCTCGGCTACCTCATTCGCCACGCGGGCCAGGTGGTCACCCGCCAGCAGATTCTCGATTCGGTCTGGGGTGCGGATCCCGACGTGTACTCGAACGTCGTGGACCTGTACGTCCACTATCTTCGCCGCAAACTCTCGGCGCTCGGCCGGCGCGACGTCCTGCGTACAGTCCGAGGGGTGGGCTATGCGCTTCGCCTGGGCACGTAGGCCTCACCGCACCAGCGATCCCATCGACGGGCTCGTCAGGCGAACCCGCAGCCGTCTGGCGCTGGTCACGCTCCTGCTCGTTGCGCTGCTCCTGCTCGGCGTGGGCGTCGTCACCGCGGCCGTCGCGATCCAGGCCGAGGATGCGAGCGTCGATCGCAGCCTACGTGACGCGGCGGCCGCCGCCCTGGCCACGCTCGCCGGCGAGCAGAACGAGAACGAGAACCAGTCCCCGGCACCGGGGTCGACGGACTCGCCGACAATCGACGCCGACGACCAGAGCCCGCTGCCGACCGAGGGCGAGGCGCCGACCGAGACTCCGGCCACGGCGCCGTCCGAGATTCCATCCGAGGCGCCGGCGCCGACCGAGCTCACACCGCCTACCCCGAGTTCAAACGAGAGCGACGATCCCGGCGAGACGACTCGCCCGAACCAGACGGGGGGCGACAACGACGGCTCGGAGACCGAGAGCAGCGCCCCTGTCGCGGCGCCGCCCGAGGCCGCCGTCGAGGTGACACCGCCGGTCGCCGAAACGGCCGCGCCGGGGCCCGCGCGGCCCACTCCTGAAAACCCGCCGCGCCTCACCGAGGCCACGCCGACGCCCGCAGCTCCCGCATCCGAGGGCGCCGTCCCCACGGAGCCACCGGCGCTCGCCCCCGCCAACGGAGCCGTTGCCTCTCCCGAACCCTCCCCGACACCATCCGACACCGGCATGGACTCGGTCACCGACGCGCTCGGCGGCTCATCCCCCGATGCTTCCCCGAACCCGTCCGGATCCGCGAACATCGGCGGCGTCACGCTCGGGTCCGAGGATCAACCGCCGGCGTCGTCGGACACCTTCTTCCTTGTCCTGGACAGGTTCGGTGCCGTTTCGCTGAACCCACGACGGGTGGCCCTCGTCGGCCTGCCGAACGAGGACGCCGTGGCAGCGGCCCGGAGGAACCCCAACCACGAGGACCTTCGCACCGTGGTGGCCGGCGGGATCACCGTCCGCCTCCTGACGCAGGTGGTCCGCAACCCGATCGACGCGAACGACGCCTTCCTGCAGTCGGGTTTCGTGATGACGCTCCACGACGAGGAGACGGCCCAGTTGCTGACGACGATCCTCGCAGCGAGCCTTGTCGGACTGCTCGGTGCGGCGGTCGTGACGCTGCTCGTAACCCGCCGCGCGCTCGTGCCGGTGCGAGCCGCGTTCGCCACCGAACGGCAATTCGTCGCGGCGGCCTCGCACGAGCTGCGAACACCGGTCGCGGTCATCCGCGCCTCCGCGGAGATCCTGGAACGCGAGGACCTGGTGGCGCCGGAGGGCAAGACGCTCGTGGAGGATGTCATCTCCGAATCGGACCGCCTGGCCCGGCTCGTGGGCGACCTGCTCGCGCTGGCGTCCGCGGAAGCCGGTGCCATGTCGATCGACAAGCAGCCCATAGATCTCCGCGCGTTCGTGTCCGACCTCGGCCGTCGCGCGGACAGCATGGCGCAGGCGCGCGGCGTCCAGCTCGTCGTCGAGCAGGCCGGACCGGGGTCGGAGCGCCCGTTGCCCGTCCAGGCAGATCCGGACCGGCTGACGCAGATGCTGCTGATCCTCATCGACAACGCGGTCGACCACTCCCCGGACGACGCGACGGTGCGGCTGGTGGTCCGGAAGGTCACGAACTCCCACGGACAGGCCGCCGAGGTCTCCGTGATCGACAGGGGCCCGGGCGTGCCCGAACCGGAGCGCGAGCGCATCTTCGAGCCTTTTGCGCGCCTGGCGAGCAGGCACCGGCCGGATGCCGGGACCGGGCTGGGCCTCGCGATCGCGCGCCTGCTGGCGAACCGGCACGGCGCGTCGCTGCGCGTTGCCGACGCAGCCGGCGGAGGTGCCGAGTTCACGGTCTCGCTGCCCGTGACCTGAGCCGCCCGTGCGGTCCCGCGGCGGAGCAGACGGTCGTGTCCGCGACGCCCCGGCGCCGACCGGGCCGTCAGACCTGCGGGTCGTCCGACTCCAGGCCGAGCAACGTCCGCTCGAGTGCCCGCATCGCGGCCTCCTCATCGGGTCGGGCGTGGTCCCAGCCGCACAGGTGCAGAGCGCCGTGCGTCACGAGCAGCCGCAATTCGTCCGAGGCGGACCAGCGCACGTCGCCCGTCTGTCCGCCCCGCCCTTCGGTGGCCTGCTCCACGGCACGCTCGACGGAAACGACGATCTCGCCGAGGTGGATCGGCACGTCCGGCGGGAGCACGAACGGCCCAATCGTCCCGGACGTCGTTTCACCCACGGTGCGCAGGTCCGGATCCTGTCCTTTCCGGGCGGGGAACGCCGACGGGTCCAGCAACGGGAACGAAAGCACGTCGGTCGGCCCTTCGTGGCCCATCTGCGCCGCGTTGATGTCGGCGAGCTCACGATCGCCGGTCAGCGTCAACCCGACCTCGGCGCCTGCGGGTGCCCCCGCCGCGTCCAGGGCACGGTCGAGCGTCTGTCGCAGTTCAGCGACCGGGAGCAGCCGCCGCGTCCCCGGTCGGACCGTGATCACCAGCCTGCGCTTCGCCGCACGCGGCACCCGGCTCAGGAGCGCGACCCACCGGCTGCGGCCCGGCGTGACTCGAGTTCCACGATCTTGTTCTGCGGGTATTCGATCCGCCGGTGGTACATGCCGAGGAACTGCGCCACGAACGCCTCGCGGATCAGGTCGAGGTCGCGGAGCGTCAGGTCGCACTCGTCGAACTGCCCATCGCCCTGGCGCTCGGCGATGATCCGGTTGACCATGGCGCGGATGGCGGGTTCGTCGTGGCTGGTCAGCGATCGGACCGAGGCCTCCACGCTGTCCGACAGCATGAGGATCGCCGCCTCGCGCGACTGGGGCTTGGGGCCTGCGTGCCGGAAGCGCCGCTGGTCGACCTTTGCCGCCGCCTCCTCCGCCTGGGGCGTCCCCGGAACCGCGCCCGCGGCAGCGATCGCCTCGTCCCGGGCCTTGGCATAGAAGTAGCTCATGAGCGCCGTGCCGTGGTGCTGCGGGATGAAGGAGATGATCGGCTTGGGCAGCTTGTACTGGTAGGCCAGGTCGATGCCGTTCGCGACGTGCGCTGCGAGCACGGCCGCCGACTGCTCGGGGGTCAGGTCGTCGTGGAGGTTCTGCCATCCCGCCCTGGTTCTCGATGAACGCCAGCGGGTTGGCCAGCTTCCCGACGTCGTGGTAGTAGGCGGCGACGCGGGTCACGAGCGGGTCCGCGCCGATCGCCTCTGCGGCCCGCTCACCGAGATTGCCGACCATCAGCGAGTGGTGATACGTGCCGGGCGTCTCGAGGAGCAGGCGTCGCAGGAGCGGTTGCGAGGGGTTGGCCAGTTCCAGCAGCTGGAACGACGTGGTGATGCCGAACAGGTTGCCGAGCACCACGAAGCTGCCGACCGCCAGTACCGCGGCCCCGCCGGCCGACGCGAGGGACGCTCCCCACAGCTGGATCACGCCGGTGAGGTCGCGGTCGCCGAGCAGCGTGAAGACGGAGACGACGAGCACGTTGCCGAGCGCCATCGCGACGCCCGCCTGGACGAATTGGCCGAGCCGGTCCCCGCGCCGGATCACGACGATCCGGCCGCGAGCCCGCCGAGAAAGACGAACGCGCGCGAGCTCGCGCGATCCCGGTGATGCGCCACCGCGACGACCGCGAGCAGGGCCGCTCATGACGAGCGCCACCGTCGAGTCGAGCAGGACCGCGAGCAGGAGCGCGGCCGCTCCGACCGGGGCGAAGTAGGGCAGCACCGAGCGATCCGCCGTGCAGTCGCAGCGCGGCAGTCACGAGCAGGAGCAGCATCGCCGAGCAGGACGAGCGCGTTGTTGCGGTGCCAGAACTCCGGGCGGAACCGCCATACCCAGCCGAGCAGCGAGCCGACGATCAGGACCGAGAGCAGGAACCAGCCGCCGAGCTTGGCGATGTCCGGGTGCGGGTCGAGCAGGTCGAGCACCTGCAGCCGCTCGAATAGCGAGGTCGTCGATCAACTCGCCCTGCTTGCGGACGACTACTGGCCCTTGACTGATGCTGAAGCGCACGGGCTCGACCCTCGCCGCGGCGTCCGCCTTGCGCCTGCGCGGTCAGCTTCGCGTCGTAGGTGGAGTTGGCGACCAGGAACGGCGTGATGATCTCCGGCCGCCAGCGCCCGCTGGTCGGCCGGGAAGCGGCTGGCGAACTCGGCCCGCAGGCTCCGGCGAGCCTCGTCGAGGTTGAGCGTCGCGGACTTCGGTGCTCTGGGCCGACTCGAGGACGCGCGCCATCTCCGCGCGCAGGGCGGTCCACTGCACGGGCGTGAGCGCCTGGAGCGTGGTGCAGGCTGCCGGGGCAGAGGGTCGGGAGCGCCTGGGCGAGGGCAGCGCGACGCGAGGTGGCGTCGAGCGACCGCGGCGAAGGCCGCATCGACGTGGCACCATGGCCGTGTCGAACGCCTCGCTCGCCGCTCTGGGCGACCTGATCGCCATCCTGGCTGGTGAAGTCGTACTGCGGCCCGACCGCGTTGCTCGCCTGCATTGCGGGCCTGGTCGGTGGCCACTGCGCTCACGTAGTCGATCGATGCGCGGCGCGACGACGTCCGTGGATCGGCGATGCCGCCCAGCACGGCGCGGAACGGCGGCGGGAAGATGTCGATCGAGAGGATCGCCGTCATGCCGCGATCAGCAGAGGCGGCGATGAAGACGAGCCGCACCGCGTCACGGCGCGTGAAGCGAGAGAAAGCGGCGCGGGCGGCGGGCAAGCACTGGCTCAGCTCGCGGATCGCGTCGGCGGGGTCGGGGTCGGACAGTTCCCGCGAGACGGCGGAGCTCGACCTGGCCCGTCGGCACGGCCCTTCGTGTCGCGGCGAGAGCAGGCCCATCACCTTGCCGAGGTCCCTGCGGAGTTGCCGCGCCGGTCTCGGCGATCGCGGCACGCACCAGGTCGCGCAACTCGTCCTCGCTGAGCGGCGCGGGCAGGAACTCCGCCAGAGATCGCCGCCTCCGCGCGCTCCTTCGACGGCGAGGTCCTCGCGCCCGGCCTTCTCGTATGCCTCGATCGACTCGCGCCGCTGCTTGACCTCCTTCGCAAGGACGCCGAGCATCTCGTCGTCGGTCAGCGGGCGGCGCTTGTGCCACCTCCGCGTTGTGGGCAGCCGAAAGCGCCATGCGCAGTGTGTCGCGACGCAGTTCGTCGTGGTCGCGCATGGCGGTCTTCGGACTTCGGCCTGGAGTCGCTCTGGAGGGTCAACCGGATGCTCCTCGGGCGAGCCGCCCGAGTGGCCGGTAGCTGTGCGACGGAGGGGCGCCCGACCGTCGAACAGATTCCCGTCCGCCTAGTCCTGGCGGGTGGCCTTCTTGCGCTTGGCTTCCTTGCGCTTGCGCTTCACGCTCGGCTTCTCGTAGTGCTCGCGCCTGCGAGCCTCCGCGAGGATGCCGCTCTGCTGGATCTTCTTGTTGAAGCGTCGGAGCGCGCTCTCGAAGGTCTCGTTCTCACCGACACGGACCTCTGCCAATCCGGAATCACCTCCTGCCGGCTGTTTCATCGTCTTGTCACGCCCCCGGGGCCGGAGTCCGGGATGCGTGCGCGCGGATGGGATTCCGTTCGGCTCGAGGAGCTCCCCCCTCGGGCACGTCCAAACGCCCCTCAGCGCGAGGGCCCGGGGAGCATAGCCGGTTGTCCGTGGAAGGGCAAACGCCGAAGGTCACGATTCGCGCCGGGCTCGTTCCCTGTACGCCCCGACGTTCACTCTCAGAGACGCGCGGCCCGTGGCCGCGAAAGGCCGCCTGCGGATTTCGCCTCAGGTCGGACGCCTCCGTCCCCCGTGATCATCCTCGTTGGGAAATCGAGAGATCGCCCCGCCACGCGAGCCACACCGGTCGACGCGCGGTCCCTCCGACGCGCCGACCACGACGACCAGCCCGGCCGCTCGCCGCCCGTGGGTCTCTATGACAGATGCCGCTCCACGCGACGTTAGGGACTGTCAGCGAATTACCGATATGCTATGATGCGTCGGTGATCGATGAGGCGGCGATCGGGTCGCGGTACCTGGCGGTAGCGGCGCTGCTCGACGAGCGGGCCCGCCGGCTGCTCGCGGGGTCCGAGGCACTGGCCGTCGGGCGGGGCGGCGTGGCGGCGGTGGCGCGCGCGACCGGCCTCGCGCGCACGACGGTCCAGCGCGGCGTGGACGATGTCCGCGCGGGAGAGCGACTCGGCCGCGGACGCGTCCGCCGGGCGGGTGCCGGCCGACCGCCGATCGAGCGGCGCGACCCGACGCTGCGCGCGGACCTCGAGGCGCTCATCGAGCCGACCACCCGGGGCGACCCGGAGTCCCCCCTGCGCTGGACCACCAGGAGCGTCCGCAACCTGGCCGCGGAGCTGCGTCGGGGGGGCCACGCGGTCAGCCACCAGACCGTGTCGGAGCTGCTCCACGACCTGGGCTACAGCCTCCAGTCGAACCGCAAGACGCTCGAGGGCACGAGCCATCCCGACCGGGACGCCCAGTTCGCGCACATCAACGGCGCGGTCCAGCTGCAGCTCTCCCTGGGCGAGCCGGTCATCAGCGTCGACACCAAGAAGAAGGAACTGGTCGGTCCCTTCCGCAACGGCGGGAAGGAGCTGCGTCCCAAGGGCGAGCCCGAGCAGGTGCTGATGCACGACTTCGTGATCGAGGGACTCGGTCGGGCGAGTCCCTACGGGGTGTACGACCTGGCGGCCAACGAGGCCTGGGTGAGCGTGGGCACCGACCACGACACGGCGGCCTTCGCGGTCGAGAGCATCCGCCGCTGGTGGCGCACCATGGGCGCGCCGCTGCTACCCCGACGCGACGCGCCTGCTGATCACCGCCGACGGCGGCGGCAGCAACGGCTCCCGCCTGCGGCTGTGGAAGCTGGAGCTCCAGAAGCTCGCCGACGAGACCGGCCTGGAGATCGCCGTCTGCCACTTCCCGCCCGGCACCAGCAAGTGGAACAAGATCGAGCATCGCCTCTTCTCCGCCATCAGCCAGAACTGGCGGGGCAAGCCGCTCGTGAGCCACGAGGTGATCGTGAACCTCATCGCCGCGACCACCACCCGGACGGGCCTGCGGGTCCGCAGCGAGCTCGACACGAACGACTACCCGACCGGCGTGACCGTGAGCGATGCCGAGATGGAGACCCTCTATCTCCGGACCGACGCCTTCCACGGCGAGTGGAACTACTCGCTCCTGCCACGGCAGCGGCTACCACTGACTGATCAGGTTGTTTCCTGACGGTCCCTTAGACGGCCGGTTTCGGCCGTCGGGGGCAGTACCCCTGGTGGGATCACGCTCGGCGGGGAGGTACTGGAAGCGTCGGGAGCGGTTTTTGGCGGGCATAGCGTCGCCACAGGCGGCGTATTTCATGAAGCGATCCGGGTTCCGGTGGCGAACGTCGCCACAGGCCCCACCGCGTCACCCGCGGTTGGTATCCATGGTGCCCCGAATGCGTCGGGTTGAACGCCCAGCGTTCCAACCGACACGTTTCCGCCCCTGCCGCGCCCGGCCTGAACGCCGGGCGTTCCAACTGCCCGGGATTTCGGCTCCTCGGGCGCCGGTTTGAACGCCGGGCGTTCCAACTGCCCGGGATTCGGCTCCTCGGTGTCACTCGGGCGCCGGTTTGAACGCCGGGCGTTCCAACTGCCCGGGATTTGGCTCCTCGGGTGCCGGTTTGAACGCCGGGCGTTCCAACCGACACGCTTCTTCGCCCCTTGCACGCCCGTTTGAACGGCCGGTGTTCAGGCGGCCGCTCGCCCGCTCGGCTCTGCCGGCCTGGGACAACTCCGGCCCACCGGATCACCAACCGCCACTGACGCTGTGGCCACAGGCCCACAGCGTCATACGCGGTTGGTAAGTCCGAGGGAATTGAGCGGGCAGTAACCTCCGGATCTTCTTGTGTCGGCCAGCGCTGGCGGGCAGGCGAATTGCGCGCTCGGCGCACCACAGGTGCCGGCGGGACGGGCGAGGCGCGAGGAGGGGCGCAGTGCAGCGAGCGCGAGCGCGGTGCACCTGGGATCACGCGCGGGGCGCACGCCGGCCGGCGTGCGTGGGGAGGTCGCGACCGATCCCGCTGCCGGAGTCGGCCCCGCCGTCAGGCGGCGGAGTCGGCCCGCTGCTCGCCCCGGGACGGCCGTTGCCCTCGGCACACGGGACAACCCACCAGGACTCTGGCACGTGCCCCCAGCGACATGCGGTAGGGCGGATGGTCGGCCTGTGCGGGACAGCGCCAGACGACCCGGCGGCGCGAGGTGGCCCGCAGGGCGTCGGGTCGGAGATCTCCGTTGGCGTTGGGGTCCAGCTCGGCCACCAACTCGGGATGCAGCGCAGCGAAGGAGGTGGCCGCCGTCGCCCGACCGGTGGCACAGTGCGGGCAGCGCGTCTGGCGGCTGGTGCGCCCGAGCACGGGCGCCACCCAGCGATGATCGCAGCGATGGCAGCGCCAGTGGGCCCGATAGTCGGAGCCCGCCGCGAGGCCCGCGATGGGACGCTCGTTGGCGGCGGTGTCCCAGTCGCGCGCCACGAGCGGGAAGTCATGCTTGAGGTCCTTGCCGCGCACCGATACCGAGCCGACCCGGCGGCCCGGGCGGGCCTCGGCGAGGAGGGGCGGCAGACCCGCGGCGGCCAGTTCGACATTGGCGGCCGCGGTGGCGGCCAGCAGGGAGCGGTGCCGGGCCGCCGTCAGTGAGGCGGTCAGCGCGGCCCGCGCCCGCTCGTGCGCGGCACGCATCGCGAGGGTGATCGAGCAGGGTTCGTCGCGCCGGTCGTGCAGCGCGGTCCAGGCGAAGTGGACGTCGCGCGGCAGGTCGCGCAGGACCGGCTTGACGATCGCGGCGAGGCCCGAGAGGTGGGCCTGCCCGGCGCGCTGTGCGCGCATCAGGGCGAGCACCAGGTGCAGGCGCTTCGCGTTGCGCAGGCCGTTGCGCCGGCGGCGGTCGAAGCAGCCGCTCACCCAGCGCAGCACGCCTTCCGCGGCGGCGTTGCTGCGCTGGTGGCCCGGGAACCGGCGACGCAACTCGATCTGCTCGCGCACGAGCGCGTCATTGTCCAGGTACCAGTCCGCCAGGTTGTGCGCCGCCCGCTCGATGATGCAGTCGCCGAGGGCGTCCCACGCGCCGGTCGACCAGAGGGCCTGCTCGAACAACGCGGCGCAGGCGGGATCGGCGCTTCCGATGCCGTCCCGTTGCGCCGCCGCCAGGAGCGTGCCGCGCAGGTGGTACTCGCAGCTGTAGAACTGCGCGTCGGGCCAGCGCGCGGCCACGGCGAGGCGGATGGCCGTCGCACCGTCGGCCACCACCCACTCGGGTCCCGGGCCGCCGCCGTCGAGCGCCGCGAGGAAGTCGCTCCACGACGCGGCGGTCTCGTCGGGTGCGAAGTCGAGGCGCCAGGGCACGAGCGTGCGCCCCGGCTCGTCCGTGCCGACCGCGGCGAACACGGCGCCGCCCCGCTCGCCCTCGTCGCCGCGCAGGCCGAAGGGACCGGAATCGAGCACCAGGATGCGCGGACACCCGAGCGGTGCCAGGCGTGCCTCGATGGCGGCGCCGAAGAGATCGAGATAGCGGGCCGCCAGAGCGTGCTCCCGGCTGGCGTGCGGCAGGCCGTCGGGGTCGCGCACGAAGCGCTGTGCTTCGCGGCGCACGGTCTGGCTGGCCTCGCGCAGCGACGTGCCGGAGGCCACGAGCGCGAGCAGGTGGGCCAGTTCGAGGCCCGTGTGCAGGTGGTCGACGCGCGAGAGGGGTCCCTGCGCGGCGCCCGGCGCGATGTCGCAGACGAGGCAGGCCTCCCCGTCGGGGTGCTCCTCGCGCGCGCGGCGACGGTTCATCGAAAAGGTGTGCGGGCGCGAGCCGTCGAGCGGCCGGCAGCGGAAGCGCTGGCGGCGGTAGGGTGCGCTGCCCCAGGCCCGCGTGCCCCACAGGATCACCGCACCGCGGTGGCCCAGCGGACAACTGGTCGGTCGGTTGGGCACATCGCGTCGCGGTCGGCCGAGACCCGATCCTCTCAGCGGCTGGTGGGTACGCACGCATCGCATGCCAGGAATATCCGGCTCGCGCGTGCCAGCTTGGGTGTCACATTTCGACCCTCGGACTTACCA
>CAWFMQ010000021.1:0-36326 GCA_963816905.1 uncultured Chloroflexia bacterium
GACGGCCGGTTTCGGCCGTCGGGGGCAGTACCCCTGGTGGGATCACGCTCGGCGGGGAGGTACTGGAAGCGTCGGGAGCGGTTTTTGGCGGGCATAGCGTCGCCACAGGCGGCGTATTTCATGAAGCGATCCGGGTTCCGGTGGCGAACGTCGCCACAGGCCCCACCGCGTCACCCGCGGTTGGTATCCATGCTGCCCCGAATGCGCCGGGTTGAACGCCCAGCGTTCCAACCGACACGTTTCCGCCCCTGCCGCGCCCGGCCTGAACGCCGGGCGTTCCAACTGCCCGGGATTCGGCTCCTCGGGTGCCGGTTTGAACGCCGGGCGTTCCAACTGCCCGGGATTCGGCTCCTCGGGCGCCGGTTTGAACGCCGGGCGTTCCAACTGCCCGGGATTCGGCTCCTCGGGCGCCGGTTTGAACGCCGGGCGTTCCAACTGCCCGGGATTCGGCTCCTCGGGCGCCGGTTTGAACGCCGGGCGTTCCAACCGACACGCTTCTTCGCCCCTTGCACGCCCGTTTGAACGGCCGGTGTTCAGGCGGCCGCTCGCCCGCTCGGCTCTGCCGGCCTGGGACAACTCCGGCCCACCGGATGACCAACCGCCACTGACGCTGTGGCCACAGGCGACGGATGTCATGGAGATGATCGGGGGTACGTCGGGGTGTGCGGGGGGCGCCACCTGTCCGATCGACCCGAGGATGCGTGGATGGCCACCCGCCGCTCTTTCGGGACCCCGTACACTCCGCCGAGTGCCCGAGTACCCGGATCCCACGACCTACGACTCGCTCGTCGACCTGCTCGACGACGCCGCCCGCAGATACGGCGACGCCCGCACGCTCAGCATGCGGACCGATCGCGGCCTGGAACTGGAGTGGGGCCCTGCAGAGATCCGCCGGCGTTCGCGCCTCGCGGCCTGGCGGCTGCGGGCGGCCGGCCTCCAACCGGGAGATCGCCTGCTCACGTGGAGCCCCGCCACGCCGCAACTTCCGGCGGTGTACTGGGCAGCGATGCTGGCCGGGCTCATGGTCGTGCCCCTGGACCTGCGCATGGCACCCGGGGTCCTGCGTCGGATCGCCGAGCGCGCCGAGACTCGTTTCCTCGTCATCGGCACGGGCCTCGACGCGCCCGATCCCGAGGCCGCGGGGTTCGGTGACTACCGGATCCTGAAACTCGACGAGTTGACCGCCGATTCCGCCGGCGATCCGGGGTTCGACGCCGACTGGGAGGCGCAGCTCGATACGTGGCCACGCCCCACCCGGGACGACCTGTTCGAGAGCGTGTTCACTTCCGGCACAACGAGCTACCCCAAGGGCGTGATGCTCACGCACGGCAACATCCTCGAAACCCTGCGCGTCTGCCACGTCCTGCTTGCGCCGCGCCACCACCGGGCGGTGTCGCTGTTGCCGCTCTCGCACCTGTTCGAGCAGGCGCCCGTCCTCTTCTACGGCACGATGATCGGGGCCGACGTCCTGTATGTCCGATCGCGAAACCCGCGGGTCATCTTCGAGTCGCTGCGCGAGCATCGCGTGACCACCATGGTCGTGACACCGCAACTACTGGAAATCTTCTGGACCGCGCTGAGCCGGGAGATCGACCGGCAGGGTCGGCGGCGTACCTTCGAGCGGGCGCGGAGGATCGCCCGCCACCTCCCCTACCCGGCCAGGCGGTTGCTGTTCCGGAGCGTGCATCGGCAGCTGGGCGGCGAGCTGACCCTGTTCGTCTGCGCCGGCGCGTACCTGCCACCGGAGCTGCAGCACGGCTGGGAGGACCTGGGCATCGTGGTGCTGCAGGGGTACGGCGCCACAGAGGCAGGCCCGGCAGCGGGAAACTCGGAGCAGGACCACCCGGTGCTGACGGTCGGGTGCACCATCCCGCCGGTACAGCTGCGACTGGCCGAGGAGGACCGCGAGATCCTGATGGCAGGGCCGACGGTTTCACCGGGATACTGGAAGGACCCGGAGGCGACAGCCGAGGCGTTCGATTCGGACGGCTGGTACCACACCGGCGACATCGGGCGGTTCGATTCCCGAGGGCGGCTCGTGCTGGTGGGGCGGAAGAAGAACATCATCGTGCTGCCGAACGGTCTCAACGTGTTTCCGGAGGACATCGAGGCGGCGCTGCAGGACCACGGGTTGTCCCAGTCGGTGGTCGTCGAGACGACGCCGGGACGGATCGAGGCGGTGGTGCTGCCGCCGGGGTCGCAGCCGGTCGTTTCGAGTGCGCAGGTCGTCCCGGATCGTCCGCAGGGCGTGCAGCTCGACCAGCTCCGGACGCAGATCGACGCGATCGTGAAGGCGGCGAACGCGGACCTGGGCATGCACCAGCGGATCGATGCGTGGCGCTTATGGCCGGAGCCGGACTTCCCGCGCACGCACACTCTCAAGATCCGCCGCGATGTGGTTCGGGGTTGGGCAGTGCACGACGTCCCGCTCAGGGTCCGGGAAGAGGCCGCGATTCCGCGCTGAGCGGCGGCTCGGGGCCCGCACCGACGAAATGTGCGCGTTGGGCACGAGTCAGAGGGTTTGTGGCACAGGAAGGGGTGCAAAGGGCCGGCCGAGGAACCACGGACCCCGTTTCTGCTCCGAATCGCGCGCGAGATGCACAGACCGAAGCGCCTTTGGCCCCGCGGACGGACGCCAACGACCCGCGGGGAGCGGCGGGTTCCTGTTGGTCTCCGGGTCGTGCAGGTGGCGCACAGATCAGAACGGTTACATGAACCCGAGCAGGACCCGAGCCGGTGCCGATCGTGGACACGGCTGCCGGCGCGCCAGAGCTCCCTACTTCAGGACGGGAATCGGCTGACCCACTGACGCGATCGCGTTGAACGCCGCCTCCGCCAGATCCGGGTTCGAGGCCCGGTCGCGGGACACCCAGGTGAGGACCAGCGTGCTCCCGACCTGCCCGATCGAGAACTGCGCATCCAGCGGGTAGTTCGTCTGCCCGAACCCGCTCCCAAGATAGGAGGCGAACTCCGCCCCGCGCGCCGCGGCGGTCGCGGGGTCGGGCAATTCGTAGATCACCACGAATCCCTGGTCGGGATCAGCCAGGCTCACCTGGAACACCGCCCGCGGGGTCTGGGTCAGGCCCGCCGGCTCCGAGGGACGGTACGGCGCGACCGCGGGGTTGAGTGTCAGCCCCGTCGGCACGAGCGCGTTCTGCACCAGCGTCACGGTCCCCTGGACCTGCGCCGACAGCGACGCCAGCGGCGTCGGGAGCGTCGGCTGCGCCCCTCCACCACCGGCACCGGCTCCCCCGAGGCATCCCGCCAACAGGGCCGCAAGTCCCAGCCAGACCGCGACCCCCTCCCATCTGTATCGGGTACGAGCAGTCATCCCGGGGGCCACGAGAAGCGGCGACCGCCCATCAGGTGGAAATGCAGGTGGTCGACGCTCTGCCCCGCGTCACGCCCGACGTTCGTCGAGATCCGGTACCCGCCATCGGCGACGCCGCGATCCCGCGCGATCCGGGCTCCGACCTCGAACAGCCGGCCGAGCATCGGGCCATCGGCTTCCGTCAGCGCCGCCGCCGAGGCGACGTGGGCGCGCGGCATGAGCGAGGATGTGGGTCGGCGCGCGCGGGTTGATGTCCTGGAAGGCGACGACCAGGTCGTCCTGGTAGACGACGTTCGCGCGGGCGTTGCCGGCGCCGATCCGGCAGAAGATGCAGTCGACCTCGGGCAAGCCCGGCACTCCTTTCTCGATCGGGAAGATGGTAGCCCGGGCACCAGCTCGCGCCCCCGCCGCACGGCGCGCCGCCCTTCCCGGCGTCATGGCGCCGGGCGCTCCGCCTCCAGCGCGACCCACTCCGTCTCGGCCGAGCGCCCGATGACCCGAAGCCCCGCCGCGGCGAACGCCCGTCGCACCTCCGGCTCCCGGTCGATGAAGATGCCGCTCGCAAGCAGCCTGCCGCCGGACCCGGGCCGTCCGTCGCCCGGGACGAACGGCGGCGCAGAGCTCCGCGCCGAGCGTCACCAGCAGCGAGGCGATCAGGTTCGCGAAGACCAGGTCGAACGGACCGCCGGTCACCGGCAGGGAGCCGCGCTCGCGCACGGACGGTGCGGGCCACGCGGTTGCGCCGCGCATTCGCGCGGGTCGCCTCCACGGCGATCGGGTCCGTGTCGACCCCCAGGATCGACGCCGCCCCGAACCGAGCCGCCGCGATCGCGAGGATGCCCGACCCACACCCTACGTCGAGGGCGCGTGATCCGCGGACCAGGCCCTCGTCGGCCCATCGCTCGATGCCCGCAAGGCAGAGTCGTGTCGTCGGATGGAGACCCGTGCCGAACGCCATCCCCGGGTCGAGCGCGAGGACGACGTCGTCGGGCGCCGCTCGGTGCCGACGCCACGTCGGCCTGATGACGACCCGACGCCCGATCCGGAGCACGGGGAAGTGCTGCTTCCAGGCCGCCGCCCAATCCTCCTCGTGGACGGGCCGTACCTGCAGCTCGCCGATCGGCCGCAGCCCGAATGCCTGCAGGTGCCCGAGCCTCCCGTCCGCCTCGGCGATCGCGACCCGAGCGGCTCCCGTGTCGAGCGCGGGCAGGTATGCCCGAAGCGTGACCGGGCGGGTGGGATCGGGGCGCGCGCCCAGCCCTTCGTTCACAAGCTGGAACGGCGCCTCGACCGAGACGCCACCGGGCGCGGCGCGGGAAAGGATCTCGCTGACGGCCTCCACGGCCTCCGGGTCGGCCTCGACCGACAACTCGAGCCAGGTGCCGGCGGCGGTGGCGCCGTCGGGAGCCTCGAGCCATGCGCCGGCGGCGGCACGTTCCGCGGACGCGGCGTCTGCCCGCTGACCGGCGTCGGCGTCTGCCCGCTGATCGGCGGCATGCTTGACCTCGGCGTCGCGATCGCCCCGGGCGGCTCGCCGGACTGCGGCAGGGCCGGTCGCGGTGCCCGCCGTGCCGCTGTCGCCTGGCGCGCGGTTTCCGGTCAGCCGATCGCGTCCTTGAGCCGGTCGGCAAGGCCCCGCTTGTGCGGTCGCCTGCGATGTGACTCGGTCGATGCGGCGTCGATATCGGCCCCGGCGACCTCGCCGGACTCGGCTGCGAACTGCTCCAGCAATTCCCGTTGCCGGGCGCTGAGGTCGCTCGGCACCCGCACGTCGACGAGGATGTGCAGGTCGCCGCGCATGCCAAGGCGGCGCAGGTGTGGCACGCCCCGGCCGCGCAGACGGATTTCCGCGCCGGGCTGCGTCCCCGGCTTGACGTCGACGAGCTCGTCGCCGTCCGGCGTCGGCACCCGTACTCGGGCGCCGAGCGCGGCCTGGCTGATCGAAACCGGCAACTCGAAGAACAGCTCCGTGTCCTGGCGCTTGAGCACAGGATGCGCGTCGACATGGGCCACCACGTACAGGTTGCCCGGCGTTCCGCCCCGTTGGCCGGCCTCACCCTCGCCCGAGAGCCGGATCTGGTGTCCGTCGTCGATGCCGGCGGGGATCGATACCCGGAGCGTCCGCTTCCGCTCCATGCGGCCGTCCCCTCGGCAGGCGTGGCACGGCGTCTCGACGATCCGACCCTGCCCTCGGCACCGGCCGCACATCGTGACATTCACCATCTGGCCGAGCATGGTGGCGCGGACCTGGCGGATCTCCCCCGTGCCCGCGCACTGCGGGCAGGTGATCGGTACCGTGCCGGGCTCGCCGCCGCTCCCGCCACAGGTGTCGCAGGTGACGTGGGCGGAGAACGAGATCTCCTTCTCGGTGCCCCAGACCGCCTCTTCGAAGGTCAGCTTGAGGTCGTAGCGAAGATCGGAGCCTGCGGGCGGCCGCCCACGACGGGTTCCCGCCTGCCCTGTCCCGCCGAAGAACGCGTCGAAGATGTCGCCGAACCCCTGGAAGCCTCCGAAGGGCCCGTAGCCCTCTGCGCCGGTGCCGCCGACTCCCGCCCGCCCGAACATGTCGTACGACTGCCGGCGTTGCGGGTCGGAAAGCACCTGGTAGGCCTCGTTGATCTCCTTGAACCGATCGTGCGCCTCCGGGGACGTGTTGACGTCGGGATGCCATTGCTGGGCCAGCTTGCGGAACGCGCGCTTGACCTCGTCGTCCGATGCGCCGCGCGCGACGCCGAGGATCTCGTAGTAGTCACGGGTGGTTGCCATACGCACGCCGAGTATAGGCAAGGTCGGCCGTGGGGCAGCGTGGGGCCCGCGGACCTGGTGGGAATGCCACCCGACCAGGATTCGACCCGTCCGCCGAACCCCTGGAACCACGGGCGCGGCGATCCATGGCGGGTACGACCTGCGCCTTCCCGCACAAACCTGCCGTCTCCCGGCGTGTTCCTCTGACACACTGGCCGTCATGGCAGAGCGCATCCGGCACATCGACGCCGCCACCGCCCGCCGTTTCCTCGTGCGGCGGCACCTCCTCGCCCCGCCTCGATCGGCCGACGCCGGCCCGGAGGGCATCCTGACCGTCTTCCGCAGGCTCGGCTCCGTCCAGTTCGACCCCCTCGGCGTCGCCGGACGCAATCACGATCTCGTGCTCCACGCCAGGGTTCGCGACTACGACCCTGCGTGGACGGACGCGCTCCTCTACGAGCGCCGGGCTCTCTTCGAGACGCACAACAAGGGCCTGAGCCTGCTCCCGACCGACGAGTTGCCCTGGTACCGGATCGCCTGGGATCGGGCCGAGGGGGATCACCGCATCGGCGCGTTCACCCACTACGCTGAGACCGTCGAACACGTGCTGGATCGGATCCGGCTGGCCGGGCCACAGAGCTCGCTCGACTTCGAGCGGAAGGTCGCGGTCGACTGGTACTGGGGACCGACGAACGAAGTCCGCGCCGCGCTGGAGGCGCTCGGCGAAGCCGGGGTCCTGGGTCTCGCCCGCCGAGATGGCAACCGCCGGTACTACGACCTGGTGGAGCGGCTCTTCCCCGCAGAGCTGCTCGCGCACCGCCCCTCCCCGAGGGAACAGCTTCGCCACAAGCTGCTGTCACGGCACCGCGGCCACGGCCTGCTCGGCACCGGCGGGCAGGCCGAACTCTGGTACGGCACTGGCAAGGGGCGGCGAGAGGAGGGCGATGACCCGGGGCTCCCGACCCGCTCGGAACTCCGCGCCGAATTGGTCGAGCGCGGGGACCTGGTGCCGGTCGAGGTCGAGGGCGTTCGCGGGCTCCGGTTCGCACTCGGCGAAGAACTGCCGATCCTCGCGGAGTCGGCACGCGCGGGAGCGCTCCCGGGATCGCCGGCCGTGTCGTTCATCGCCCCGCTCGACCCGCTGGCCTGGGATCGCGACCTGCTGCGCCGGCTGTTCGACTTCGACTACGTCTGGGAGGTCTACGTTCCGGAGGCGAAGCGGCGCTGGGGCTACTACGTGCTGCCGATCCTGCACGGCGATCGGTTCGTCGGGCGCTTCGAGCCCCGGATCGATCGAGCCGGCGGGGTCGTCCGGATTCTCAACGCGTGGTGGGAGCCCTGGTTCGACCCGCGCGGGAACGCCGACTTCGTCTCCGTGATGCGCGAGGCCCTGGCGGCCTACCTTCGGTTCGCGCGAGCCCGGTCTGTCGAGTGGGCACCCGGGCTCGCCCGCGAGCGGCGGCTGTTCGGGGTTCGGCCGCGGGCCCCCCGTGGGCCGCGATCCGACGGCGATGCGCCCCCGGGCGATCCTGAGGCACCGGCGAGCTCCGAAGTTCCGGGAATGCGACCAACGACTCTGGCGTTCGTCGGGGCGGCGCGGCAAGCTGCGGACAAAGGAGGGTCCAGGCCATGAAGCAAGGTCGTCACGGTTTCCTTCTGTTGGTCGGCAGCGTCCTCATCTGTGCGCTCCTCGCCATTCCGAGCGCCGCGGCGGCGGACACGCCGGTGGCGCACTCGGGCTCGTACGGCCCGCATTACCTGACCGACACGGTCGAGTACCCGGGCGCCTACTGCCACTTCAACGAGAACTACACGCTCGACCGGGTCCGGGTCCGGCCGCCGGTGATCTACGCGAAGGACCGCGGCACGGGCAAGGACTCGCAGTGGGTCGGATGGCAGGTCATCGTGCGCGGTCGTGCCTTCGACGAGACGGCATGGCACACGGTCTCGGTCTCCAGCATCGTCAAGGCGGTCGCCTCGGACGACCGGGCGGCCTCGTTGCGGATGCGGAACATCCCGGTGTTCCACCTCGAGGCGAGGGTGACGATCAAGATGATCTGGTACAAGCCCGGGTCGAGCACGACGATCGCGGGCTGGGCGCGTCACCGCGTCGACAACTACCAGGACATCTTCGGCCCGATGGGCTCCTGCCCAGCCGAGCACTTCTAGTGTTGAAAGTCTCAGCGGCGGGCCTTCGCTGAGTAGCATGCCGGCGCATCAGCGCCACGGAGCGGCTCAGCGCCGTTCATCTGGCCCACCGGATACGCCCGGCTGTCACGGCCGTGGCTGTCAACCTGGCCGCATGACTCAGCAGCTCACGCCCAATGCATCGGCGCCGGCTGGTCAAGCTCGGTCTGTGCCGGCCCACGTCGCCGTAGGATTTGGCTGACCGCGACCGCGTAGCCGCGAGAGGTGAGACGACGGCCTCGGGGCGGTGATGGTCCTCGACCGTTCATGGCTCGCCCGCCTGGAAGGCGAGGCTGCGTGTGCATCGTGCCTGGGCGAACGTCAGGGCGACGGCACCACCGTCGGCGTCGGCGCGTCCGGGCATGGGGTCGCGCCCCCGAAGGTTGTCCCCTGGCCGCTCGGGCGGCCGGAGGAGTCGATGGTCAGGGTGAGGTCGGCGTGCAGCGTGAACACCGGGTCGTGGAGGTCCGTCGTGGCCCTGGCGACGAGTGCGCAGGTATCGGCCCGATACACCCAGATCTCGCCGGAGCCCGGGTTGCCGACGTTGCTGTCGAGGAGGCCCGAAGTGTGCGGCGGCACACTCCGCCAGACCTCCGGACCCCTGAACCTGACGGCCAGCGGCAGGTCGCTGTCGTTGTACATCCAGCGCGTGAAGCTTGACCCGCAACCGGCGGCCAGAATCCCGCCGAGCACCACCGCCAGCGCCACGAGGCGCAGCCGACGGTCACACCGTGACGTCACGCGAAGACTCGCCCGGTGTCGGTGCGCATGCCGCCATGATGAGATCCCCGAACGGGGTCTATCCAGCCGTCCGATCGTACCGCCGCCATCCGTGGTGACGGTGGTGGACTGAGAGCCATGTCGCCTGATGAATCCCATGTCATATGACCCGCCCGCCTGCGCGCGTCATCGCGCGTTCGGGATGAAACACGACCCCCGGCGTTTCTGACCGAAATTGCGGGGGCGGACCGCGGCGGGCAACCCGCACCAGCCGTGACGCTCGAGTCCGGGCGCCCCACGATGGCATCTCGACGCCAGGGCCGTACCTCACGTGGGTCAACCTCGGGTCAATTCGATCGCGTGAGCCGGCCGCCCATGAGCCGGCAGCGCCCACTTCGATTCGTCACCGCCGGCGTCCACGCCGCGGCGATCTGCGGTCCGTTCTTTGTCGCGTGGCTGCTGGTCCAGATGATCAGGCCGGAGGATGCCGCGCCCAGCGAGTTGGGCGGCCTCGGCACGGCATCGCCTCGATGCTGCTCGTCGTGGCCATCGTCCTCGGCCTCGCCTGGGTTGTCGGCCTCATTGCCGGTGGGCCCGGCGATCTCGATCCATCCTCGCCTGGGTCGATGCGATCGCAGCCCTCGCAGCCGGGTTCGGTGCACTCCTGATTCGCTGGGAGGCGCCCTACCTGCAGTGGATCGTTGGCTATGTGCTCTTCGTGATCGCCTCGACGTGGGCCCTACTGCTGGTGAACCGGGCCGAGCCTGTCCGGTCGTAGTGGGGCGAGCCACCCGCATCCACGCATGTGCATGGGCTGAATGACTCGGCGCAAGGTGGCATCGGTACAGGCGCCCGGCGCGGCCGCCGGTCCTCCACGAGCGCGGATCGGCCCCGAATCGGCCCTGATCGTGCACGAGACGCAAGGACCGTCGGGAACCAGGGCGTCGCGCGGGTCTCGGTCGCCGAGGATGGGCCTGCGGCCCGGATTTCAGCTTCCCGTCATTCACGTGGTGCAAACCCGTGGCCCCGCCTACTTCAGCAGCAGCCGGCCGAGTCGCCGAGAGGTGATCGTCGAGCCGATCATCCCGAGCACGAGCAGGTAGACGACGTCGATCAGCACCGTCCAGTCGATCCGACGCCCGGTCGTCAGGCTGCGCAGCATGTGCACGCCGCGGTAGAGCGGCGTCACCTCGACGATCGTTCGCAGCGGCTCCGGGTAGGTCGTGATCGGGAAGAACGTGCCGCTGAACAGGAACAGCGGCAGCGTGATCACGAAGACCAGGTCGAAGTCCTGCCACTTGCGCACGTAGCTGGTGGCCGCCGTGCCGAGTCCGGCCGCGGCGAAGCCGATCAGCAGCGACGCCGGCACGGCGAGCGCCGCCCAGGGTGACGGACGAGGCCCAGCGCGAGCATCACGACCATGAAGAACGACGGCGTAGATCGCACCGCGCGTCAGCGCCCAGGTCACCTCGCCGATCGCGACGTCGCCGACGCCGAGCGGCGTCGACGAGCATCGCGTCGTAGGTCTTGGCGTACTTCAGCTTGTAGAACATGTTGAAGGTCGAGTCGTAGATCGCCCCGTTCATGGACGAGGTGGCCATCAGCGCCGGCGCAACGAACACCGCGTACGGCACGCCGTCGACGGTGCCGATGAGCGCGCCCAGCCCGAACCCGAGGCCGAGCAGGTAGAACAGCGGCTCGAAGAAGCCGCGTGAAGAGCATCATCCAGGCCCGACGGTAGACTAGAGAGTTGCGCTCGACGACGCGGCGGGCGCCGTGCGGGCGGTGGAGCGCAGCTGGACTCGACCGCGAGGGATCGGTCATCGCTACTGCACCAGCCGCCGGCGGAACGTAACCAGGCGCGGCGGCGAACCCGACGCCGATGTACGCGACGATCACGAGCCAGGTTGAAGGCCGCCAGCAGCGGGTCGAACGGTCCCGAGCGCGAGCGCCCGAGCCAGCGCCACCCCGTGCCAGAGCGGCGTGACGTACGCGATCAGCTGCAGGAAGACCGGCAGTTGGGTGACCGGGAAGAAGGTGCCGCTGAAGAGGAAGAGCGGGATGATGACGAAGCGGTTGACGACGGCGAAGACGTTGTCGTTTCGCTGGGTCGCCGAGAATACGCGGTGATCGGCATCGCGAAGGCGAGCCCGGTGATGACCGCGATCGGCACCATCGCCAGGCCGTGCGGCAGGTCGGTCGCGCCGAACAGCACCATCACGATCGCGAAGCGCGCCGACACGATGGTCAGGCGGAACACGAGCCACAGCAGCTGGCCGATGACGACGTTCCAGGTGACGGATCGGCGTCGTGATCATGGCGCGGGGAACGTGCGCTGCCAGGTCAGGGCGGACATGACCGGGTACATCGATTCGCCGGTCGCCGTCTGCATCGCCTGCGAGACGAGCAGGCCCGGCGCGAGGAACACGAGGTACGAGACGCCGCCGAAGGCGGCCGGGTGCTCTGGTCGACGAACTGCCCGAGCCCCACGCCCATCGCCGGCAGGAAGAGCACCGGGGCCAGGAAGGTCGTGAAGAGGCTGCCGCGCCACGTGCGGCGATAGACCAGCAGGTGGTGCTCGAGGACGGTGCCCCGCGGCACGGATCGCCGTCTATTCGATCAGGGTCCGGCCGGTGAGCCGGAGGAACACGTCCTCGAGCGTGCTCCGGCGGACGAGGACGCTCTCCGGGCGCAGGCCGCGCTCGTGGACCGCGACGGCGGCAGCATCGCCGTCGTCCGTGTAGAGCAGCAGGCGATCGGGCAGCCGCTCGATCCGGTCGGCGAGGCCGTCGAGGGTCCCGTCGAGCGCCGCCTCGGATCCGGGTCGGAAGCGCAGCTCGAGCACCTCGCGGTCGATGTACTGCTCGATGAGCTGCCGCGGCGACCCCTCGGCCACGATCTTCGCCTTGTCCATGACGACCAGCCGGTCGCAGAGCTGCTCGGCCTCGTCCATGTAGTGCGTCGTGAGGATCAGCGTCACGCCCTGCCGCTTGAGCCGGTAGAGGCGGTCCCAGAGCAGGTGCCGCGCCTGCGGGTCGAGGCCGGTGGTCGGCTCGTCGAGCAGCAGCAGGTCGGGCTCGTTGATCAGGCCGCGAGCGATCGTCAGGCGGCGCTTCATGCCACCCGACAGCGGCTCGACCTCGTCCTTCGCCCGCTCCGCGAGCTGCACGAACTCGAGCAGCTCGTGCGGCGCGCTTGCGCGCCTCGGCGTACGAGAGATCGAAGTAGCGGGCGTAGATGATCAGGTTCTCCTCGACCGTGAGCTCCATGTCGAGCGAGTCCTGCTGGGGCACGACCCCGAGGCGCCGGCGCGAATCTGCGGTCCATCGATCTTGGGTCCATGCCGAGCACGCGCAACGTGCCGCCCGAGATCGGCGAGACGCAGCCGATCATGCGCATCGTGCTGACGTCTTGCCGGCTCCGTTGGGGCCCAGGAAGCCGAACGATTCGCCGGCGCGCGACGTCGAAGTCGATGGCGTCGACGGCGGTGAAGTCGCCGAACCGCTTGGTCAGCCCGCGGGCATGGATGAGCGGCGGCGCGGGCGAGTCGGGCATCGGATCGATGGTACCTGAGGACACGACTCACGCCCGGATCGGCGAGACGCGGACCGATGTATTCGGCGGGATCGCGGGCGCATTGCCGGGGCCGGGATCGAACGCCACCCGTGGGTCCGCGCCCGCAACCCATCGCCGGCCTCAGTGAATGCGGTGCCCGGAGTCGCCGGGAGTGCGAGCAGATCGGGTCTGCGGAACCGGTCGGAATACCCGACAATGCAGGGCACCATGCGCGTCTCAGCAAAAGCCGACTACGCCGTCCGAGCTGCCGCCGAACTTGCCGCCGCGGAGGAGTCCGGGCCGCTCAAGGCGGAGCGGATCTCCGATTCGCAGGACATCCCGATCAAGTTCCTCGAGAGCATCCTGTTGGAGCTGAAGCACGCGGGGATCGTACGCAGCCAGCGGGGGCCGGACGGCGGCTACGCGCTCGGCCGGTCGGCACGCGACATCAGCATTGCCGACGTCATCCGCGCCGTGGACGGGCCACTGGCGAACGTGCGAGGAGACAGGCCGGAGAACGTGACCTACTCGGGCCCTGCGGAACACCTCACGGACGTGTGGATCGCGGTGCGCGCCAGCCTCCGCCAGGTACTCGAGTCGACCTCCCTGGCCGACCTGTGTTCGGGCAACCTGCCGGAGCCGGTGACGGAACTCGCGAAGGACCCGAAGGCCTGGGTGTCGCTGAGCCGAATCCAGGGCACGACGGGAGCCTGAGGGCAGCTCGGCGGCCGCGGGCCGTAGGGCGGCCGCGGGCCGTAGGGCCGCCGCCGCCCGGATCGGCCGCCGCCGCCCGGATCGGGGCCGCGTGCCAAATGGGCACCACGGAGCCACCGAACACCGAATCGCGTCACCCGTCGCGACTCAGCCCTGGGCGAACACCCGTTCGCGGCGCGCCCTGGCATAGACGATCTGACCCTGGTCCAACTCCAGGCGTTCTGCCTCGTCGCGTGGGATCTGCGCCCAGACCCGCGTCCCGTCCGATCGCTGCAGGGTCACCCGAACCTCGAACCCGAGGTACAGGATCCGCTCGATCATCGCCTCCACCGCACCATCGTTGGGCTCGGTGAAGATGTCGATGTCGTGGGGCCGCACGTAGGCGTGGCCGAGCTGGTTGACCGGGCCGATGAAGCTCATGACGAACTCGTTTGCCGGGTGCTCATAGAGTTCCCGCGGGGCGCCGACCTGCTCGATCGCCCCGTGGTTCATGACCACGATGCGGTCGGCAACCTCCATCGCCTCCTCCTGGTCGTGCGTCACGAAGACGGTCGTGACGTGCGTCTCCTCGTGGAGCCGGCGAAGCCAGACGCGGAGTTCCTTGCGGACGCGGGCGTCGAGCGCGCCGAACGGCTCGTCCAGGAGCAGGACCTCAGGCTCGACGGCCAACGCGCGGGCCAGCGCCATGCGCTGGCGCTGCCCGCCGGACATCTGCGATGGGTAGCGGTCGGCGAGGTGCTCGATCTGTACAAGCGTCAGCAGTTCGTTGACGCGCCGCCGGATTTCGTCCTTCGGCCGCTTGCGGATCGTCAGGCCGAACGCGACGTTGTCGCGCACGGTCATGTGCTTGAACGGCGCGTAGTGCTGGAACACGAAGCCGATGCCCCGCTGCTGTGGCGGGATGCGCGTGACGTCCCGATCACCGAGGCGGATGACGCCCGAATCGGGCGTCTCGAGACCGGCGATGATCCGCAGCAGCGTCGACTTGCCGCTGCCGGATGGCCCCAGCAGGGCGGTGAGCTCGCCGTCGGGCACATCCATCGAGATGTCGTCCACGGCGACGAAGTCGCCGAAGCGTTTGGTGATGCGCTGCACGGTGATGGCCATCGGGTCTCCTCCCGTCAGGAAGCCGCGCCGGCCGATGGCGGCACGGGAGCGGACGGTGGTTCGTCGGAAGTGTTGGTATCGAGGGCGGCCGTGGCCTCCGCGCGGCGCCAGCCTGCGGCACGAGTACGAAGCCGTCCGCCGCGTTCGGACTGTAGCGCGTTCATCGCGAGCAGCACCCCGATCGCCAGCAGCGCCAGCACGACCGACGCCGTATAGGCGCCCACGAGGTCGAATTCCCAGTAGCGTTCCTCCACGTAGAGCGTCATCGTCTCCGTCTGCCCCGAGATCCGCCCCGACACGATGCTCACTGCGCCGAATTCGCCGAGGCTGCGCGCGGTGGTGAGGATCACGCCGTAGATGACGCCCCAGCGGATCGCCGGCAGGGTCACGCGCCAGAACGTTCGAAACGACGATGCGCCGAGCGTGTAGGCCGCTTCCTCCTGGTCGGTGCCAATTTCGCGCAGTACGGGCATGACCTCGCGCACCACGAACGGCAGCGAGACGAAGACGGTGGCGAGGACCATGCCCGGCACGGCGAAGATGACCTGCATCCCGTTGGCTGTGAGCCAGCCACCGAACCAGCCGTTCTTCCCATAGACCAGGACCAGGGACAGGCCGATGACCACCGGCGACAGGGCGAACGGCAGGTCGATCACGGCGTTCAGCAGGCCACGGCCCGGAAACCGCTTCCGGACCAGCGAGAGCGCCGCGATGATCCCGAAGATCGTGTTCACGGGCACCGCGATCAGCGTGATCGTCACCGTCAGCCAGAACGCGTGCTGGAAGTCAGGGTTCTGGATCGCCTCGATCACGGGGGCGATGCCCTGCTCGAATGTCCGGTAGAAGACGAGCATGACCGGGAGAGCGAGCAGGAGCAGCAGGTAGCCGAGCGCGATCCAGCGAACGCCGAGGCGGGCGACGCGGGCCCCCGTCGTGGAGATCGGGATGGGGCCGGAGACCGGCGGAGACTTCACGGTCGGCGCGGCGGTCATGACGCGCTCTCGTCGTGGGTGGTACGACGTCGAATGAAGTCGAGGGCGCTCAGCATGACCAGCGCGGCACACAGCAGGACGACCGAGATGGCGGCCGCGCTGCCCGGGTCGTCGTTCTCCAGCTGGCTGAAGATGTTGACCGACGCGACCTCGGTGCGGAACGGCAGGTTGCCCGAGATCAGCACCACCGAGCCGAATTCGCCGATGGCACGGGCGAAGGCGAGCGCGCAACCAGTGAGCATCGCCGGCACGAGGTTCGGCAGGACGATCCTTCGCACGACGGTGGCCGGCGAGGCGCCGAGCGACGCCGCCGCCTCTTCCATGTCACGGTCCAGTTCGAGGAGGACGGGCTGCACGGCACGCACCACGAACGGCAGCGTCACGAAGAGCAACGCCACGAGGATGCCGGCCTGCGTGTACGCGATGTTGACCCCGAACGGGCTTCTCGGCCCGTAGAGCGCCAGGAGCGTGAGTCCGGCAACGATCGTCGGGAGGGCGAACGGCAGGTCGATGAGGGCATTGACCAGTGCCTTGCCGCGGAAGTTGTCGCGCACCAGCACCCAGGCGATCAAGGTGCCCATCACCGCGTTGACCGCGACGACGACCAGCGAAATCGTGAATGTCAGTTCGAGGGCCGCGAGCGACTGCCGGTTCGTCACGGCCGCAATGAACGCATCGAGTCCGTCCGCGAACGATCGCCAGACGACCGCGGCGATCGGGATCATCACCACGAGGCCGAGGTAGCCGGCGGTGATCCCCGGCCCGAGGAGTCCCGCGGACGGCCGCGAGCCGACCCGGGGGGGCCGGCTCGCGAGGTGCAGTCGAGTACCGAGACTCACGGGTTGATGCCGATCCCCTGCTCGATCTTGGAGACGATCCCATTCGTCTTGTCGAAGAACTTGGTCGTCACGGTCGGCCAGCCACCCACGTAATCGATCGTGAAGAGGCCGCTCGGCGTCGGGAACGTGAAACCGTCAGGAGGCGTGATCCCCGAGATCACCGGCCGGTAGCCCTTGGAGGCATAGGCGGCCTGCGCCTCAGGCGTGATGAGATAGTCAACGAAGGCCTTGGCCTTGTCCGGGACGTCACCGACCTTGGTCACGGCCGCCGGGTTCTCGATCAGGATGGTCTGGTCGGGGACGACATATTCGATGTCCTGGCCGCCCTGGATGGCCTGGATGGCTTCGTTCTCATAGGCGAGCATGACATCGCCCTGCCCGGCGATGAAGGTCTGCAGCGCTGCCCGGGCGCTGCTGTCCTGGACCACGACGTTCTTGAACAGGGAGGTCAGGTACTGCGTCGCCTGGTCCTCCGTCTTGCCCTGCTTGGTCTGGGCGCCCCACGCCGCCATGATGTTCCAGCGCGCGCCACCCGACGTGAACGGGTTCGGCTCGATGACGCCGACACCGGGCTTGATCAGGTCGTCCCAGGTCTTGATGTTCTTCGGGTTCCCCTTGCGCACAACGAAGACGACAATGCTGTCGGTGACCATGCCCTTGTACTGGCCGCTGTTCCAGTCGGTCGCGACGATTCCGTCCTTGACAAGGCGGGTGATGTCCGGTTCGAGCGAGAAGGCCACGACATCCGCGGCAAGACCGTTCTCGACGGCGCGGCTCTGGTCGCCGGACGCTCCATAGGACGACTCGATCTTGACGCCCTGGCCCGCCGGCGTCGCCTGGAACAGCTTGGTGATCGCGTCGTAGGCGGCTTTCGGCGTCGAGTAGGCAACGAGCGTGAGTGCGCCGGGCGTGACCGGGAATGGCGTGGCGGATGAGGCAGGCGCGCCGGAGGCGGCGGGCGCCGAGGACGGGGCGGTCGTCGCACTGCTTCCGCAGGCGGCCAGGATGAGTGAGAGGGCGATCGGGACTGAGCTCTTCACCAGTCGGTCGAACACGGGTCCTCCTTGCACGGCGCACGGTCGTGGTTGTGGCGTTGAGCGCCCGACCGGCGACGGCCGTGCGTCGGTGCGCCTTGACGTAGCCTTGTCGATAGGGGCCACTTAGTCGGGCGATACGATAGACAAAGTGGGACGAGTAGGCAAGTGACATTCGGCAGGTAATCGCCGCTCGGCCCACGGATCAGGCGAATCGACCGGCGCGGCGCGGTCTGCGACCCGCGGTTCGGCGGCGCGGATGCGATGCCCGCCGATGCGCCTCGGTGCGCCGGTCCGACGCCGCAGCACTCGACCCAGCGTCCTTCAGGGCGCGATGCCGAGCTCCCGCTCGATGCCGGCGACGATGCCGTTGGTCGGTTCGAAGAACCTGGTCATGACCGCGTCCCAGCCGCCCAGGTCGTCGATCGTGAAGAGGCCGGACGGCCTGGGGAAGTTGGTGTACCGGGCAAGCTCCTGCGGTACCACCGGCCGATACCCCGTGATCGCGTACGCCATCTGCGCGTTCGGGGTCGTGAGGAAGTCCATGAACGCTCTCGCCGTCTCCGGAACGTCGCCCACATTCGTCACGGCGACCGGGTTCTCGATCAGGATGGTCCGGTCAGGGATGACATAGTCGATCTCCCGGCCGTCGTGCTGCGCCTGGATGGCCTCGTTCTCGTACGCGAGCATGACATCCCCCGTCCCGCCGAGGAACGTCTGGAGCGCGGCCCGTGCGCTGCTGTCCTGGACCGGAACGTTTCGGAACAGCGCGGTGAGATACGCGATCGCCTGGTCCACGGTCCCGCCGGACCTCGTCTGTGCGCCCCAGGCAGCCATGACGTTCCAGCGGGCACCGCCGGACGTGAAGGGATTCGGCTCGATGACCTGGATTCCGGGCCTGACCAGGTCATCCCAGCTCGTGATCCTCTTCGGGTTTCCCCTGTGGACGACGAACACGACCACGCTGTTCGTGACCATGCCCCTGTACCGGCCGGCGTTCCAGTCGCCCGCGACGATTCCGTCCTGGACGAGCCGGGTGATGTCCGGGGCCAGGGAGAAGGCGACTGCGTCGGCGGGGAGCCCGGCCTCGACGGCACGGCTCTGGTCACCCGATGCCGCGTACGACTCCTCGAACCGCACGCCTCTCCCCCGGAGGGTGGACTGGAAGAGCGGAATGATGACCTGGTAGGCAGCCCTGGGCGTCGAGTAGGCGACGAGCGTCAGGGCACCAGGTCGGGTGGTGAACCCCGGCGTGGCGGAGGCGGCACCGGAGGCGGGCGCGGTGGGCGCGCGGGTGTCCGCGGCCGCGCTCGGCTCGCCGGCGGTCGGAGCGATCGGCACGCTGCTTGCGCAGGCGGCGACGATGACCGAGAGGGCGATCGGGATCGAGACCTTCAGGAGTCGATGCAACACGGGTTGCTTCCTGGACGGCACCGGTTGTGGCCTCGGATGCGCCTTGACCTGGGCTTTGTCCATGGGCGTCACAACGTCTGACGTTACGATGACAGACTGGGGTTGACGGGCAAGTGTCGTTCGGCCCGTTGTTCGCGGATGCGGGGAATGCCCCGCGCGACTTCTGCCGGCGTATGGACGAGGGGTGAGCCTTTGGGTTAGGATCCGGGCCTCGACGCGCCGGTTGCCCCATCTCTGCCCCAGCCAGAGAGGCCGGTCGCGCTCCATATCCGCGTGGCATTGCGGCAACCCGACGGCTTGCCTGTTCCCGGGAAAGCTCTCAGGCCCGCGCCCACGTTGCGCCGTACCTCGCCGGCAGCCGTGCCCGTGCGTGGACGGCGAACGTGATCCATTCGGAAGCCACGCCTCGGGCTTGACGGCTCGCCGTAAGAGCTCGCACCTGCGGGACGTCCGCGCTCGATCGCTTCGAGCGCGGTGCGGGGACCAGATGGTGCGTGTCGTCGACCGTCGATCGACCGGATGGCCCGACGGTCCGTTGCCGCCATGGCACCGGACTGCCAACGAGCACCGTTGGAGGAACTGCACATGGACGACACGGTGCGGCCTCGCCGGGGACGCCTTGCCTCCGGCGCAGCCATCGTCTCGGCCGGACTGGCCTCCCTGGCAGTCCGCCATCGAGTCGCGCGCGACGCTGCTGCACGCGACTCCGCTGCCCCGCCCGGCGCCGGAGCCGGGGATGCCCCCCGAGCCGCGGATGTACCCGCGACCGCCCAAGTGGCCGGCGCGCCGGTCCCGCCGGATCTGCACGCCCTTGCCGGACCGGCTCCCCACCCGGCGGACTCCCCAAGGGCCTCGCCGCCCGCCGAGCGGATGACCACCGCAGACGTCGTGGGGATCCCGATCATTGGCGGAGCAGCACCCGGCCGACCGGCTCCGCCCGCGTTCGCAGGAACATCCCCTGCCTCCGTGGCCGCGGCCGCGATGGCCGACGCGCCGCGATCCAACAGGGACGGGGGGCCACGCGACGACCGGGCGTCATTGGGCGCCCCTGACCCGCCGTCGCGGGCGCTGCGATACCACGATGCCACATCGGCGTTCCCGAGGACCCTCTGGCTGGCTGATCTATTCGGTGGCGATCATCGGTCCTCTCGTTCTCATCGAGCTCAATCCGACCGGCCCGGCGAGGCCATTCCTGACCGAGCTCGGATCGTCACTGGGAATCGTCGCGCTCGTGCTGCTCGCCCTCCAGCTGTTGCTGCCCTCGCGGTTGCAGCTCCTGGCCCCACTCGGCGCCGAGGTGGCAGTCCGGCTTCATCGACGTCTCTCCGACGTCATGGTTTCGCTGGTCGCGGCTCACGTCGCGGTTGTCATGGTCGCCGATCCCTCGAGGCTGTACCTGCTGTCCTTCTTCGGGGCGCCGTGGCGGGCACAGGCCGCCGTCGGGTCGGTGGTGGCGCTGGTGGCACTGTCGATCACGTCCATGCTGCGTCGCCGCCTGCGTCTCTCGTACGTCCGGTGGCGGGCGGTCCACCTCACCCTCGGCACCGCGACCCTGCTGCTCGCGGTGGCGCACACGATCGGCGTCAACCGCTACCTGGCGAGCGGACCACCTCTGGCCGCTCTCGCGGTGCTGACCGCGGTCGGGCTCGGATCGCTCCTGGTACTTCGCGGCCCGTTCCTCCAGCGATCTTCGGTTCGGCCCTATGTCGTCGAGGAGGTCGTGCCGGAGGGCGGCGGAGCCGCAACGCTCAAGTTGCGCGCCGACGGGCATGCCGGCCAGCCGTTTCGGCCCGGCCAGTTCGCCTGGCTCAAGCTGGCGGGAACCGGCCCGCGACTTGCCGAGCACCCGTTCTCGTACGCATCGAGCGCCCGGGCACCCGCTCGGCCGAGCTTCACGATCCAGGCCTACGGCGGGTTCAGTTCGCAGGCCTCGCAACTGGAGCCCGGCACGATGGTGATGGTCGATGGCCCGCACGGGTCGTTTCGCCCGACCCCCCATGGTGACGGCGCCCTGCTGATCGCGGGCGGCATTGGGATCACACCGTCGATGAGCGTCCTGCGAACGGCCGCCGACGACGGCGATACCCGCCACTTCGTGCTCATCTACGCCGCTCGGACGCTCGACCGCATCATCTTCCTGGACGAACTGGGGCAACTCCGCGAGCGCCTGGACCTGACGGTCGTGATCCTGCTCTCGTCGCCGCCGCCCGACTGGAAGGGGCACAGGGGACGCATCAGCGCCGCACTGCTCGACCGCTACCTGCCGAGCGACCTGCGGATGTGGGAATTCCTCGTGTGTGGACCACCACCGCTGGTCGACGCAGGCGTCGAAGCCCTCACGATGCTCGGCATACCCGGTGAGCACGTCCACGCCGAACGCTTTGTCACGGTGTGAGTCATGAAGGCCGACGAAACACGCTGGATGGCTGTCGTGATCGAGATCCTCGCCCTGCTCGCCGCAATCGCATTTGCCTGGCTGCAATCCGCCAGGTAGCCGACCCGAGGTTCTGACCGCCCAAAACACGCATGAGGAACCGTCCAATGCCCATGCCCCGACACCTTCCCGCGCCTCCCTCGTTCGCCCGCTTCAGGCGATTCCTGGCGCTACTCCCAGCGGGCCTGCCGACCCTCGTCGCCTGCCTCGTCGTCGTGACCGTCTCCGTTTCAGGGCCATCGCACGCAGGTGTTGCTGCCACCGCCCAACCGGCCAGCGCCGGACCACCCGCCGGAGGCACCGCCGCGCCGGGGCAGCCCGCCTCCACTCCGATCTCCCCGGCATCGACGGCTGCGCAGGCGCTCCCACCCTCTTTGATCGCGACGGGATCGAGCGGCGCGATCACAGCATCCAGGGTTATGCACGCGTCCGATCGTGCCGCCGGTGACACCGCTGCGACCAGTGCGTCCCCGGTGCCCCAACCCTCCCGACCCGCAGCGCCGACGACGGCGGGATCCGAACCGACCCAGGGTGGCGGCACTCCGCGGGTCGCCGGGGACGGCGCTGTCAACCTCGCACTCGCAGGTTCGGTAGTGAAGAGCGGCGTAGTCCCCTACTCCTGCGCGACCGACCAGGCCGTCTCGAACGTGACCCTTACGATCCAGGAGCAACCGTCCGGGGCCGCCGACGCATCGGCCACCTACCCGCCGACGAAACTGTCCATCCTCACCTGCGTGACTGCGGCGGCGGCGACCGGGCCCGCGAGTCCAACCGGGGCGCCCGCACCCGGATCCCCCGGCCGCGGCGCCGGCGGGCCGACGGCCCAGCAACCCGCCGTCGTCCCCCAGGTCGTCTCGGTGTACGACGACATGTCGGCGCAGGACAACCTCCGGCTCTGGGGTGTCATGGTCGGCCTGCGCGGGTTGGACCTGAGCCAGCAGGTCGACGAGATACTGCAGGAGGTTGGGCTGACGAGCCGCGCCCTGGACGTCGTTGGCACGTTCCCCGCCGGGCTGAAACAACGCCTGACGATGGGCGTCGGACTTCTCTATGCCCAGCAGGCAGCCTTCAGGGTCGACCCGGCGGCGGAGACCGGCACCGGAGAGTGACCCACGGAAACGCTGCGAGGCCCGGATCCCCGCTCGGGGACCGGGCCTCGCATCGTCTCGTATTCGTCGCCGGGCGGCCGGCGCCCGGCCGGAACTTCAGACTTCCTTGTACTCGCCCTCGACCGCTTCCTCCTCGGGCGGCTGCTCGGCCTCGGGGGCGGGACCGCTCCCATCCTCGGACTCCGGCGGCGCTGACGCGGCGCCCTGGTAGGCGGCCGTGCCGACGCGGCTGAGCGCCTCGGCCAGCTCCGTGGCCTCCCGCCGGATGGCGTCCATGTCGTTGCCCTTCAGCGACGTCGCGGAGCGCCTCCGTCTTGCGTCTCGACGTCCGCCGGTCGTCGGCCGAGACCTTGTCGCCGAGGTCGCGCAGCGTGCGGTCGGCCTGGAACGCCAGCGCGTCCGCCTGGTTGCGCGTCTCGATCTCGTCGCGCCGCTTGCGGTCCTCGTCGGCGTGTGCCGCCGCGTCGCGGACCATCTTGTCCACGTCGTCCTTGGACAGCATCGACGAGGCGGTGATCCGGACCTGCTTCTCCTTGGACGGTGGCGCGGTCCTTGGCCTTGACGTCGAGGATGCCGTTGGCGTCGATGTCGAAGGTGACCTCGATCTGGGGAACGCCGCGCGGGGCGGGCGGAATCCCGTCGAGGATGAACTTGCCGAGCGTCTTGTTGTCGGACGCCAGGTCCCGTTCGCCCTGGAGGATGTGGATCTCCACCTGCGGCTGGTTGTCCGACGCGGTCGAGAAGACCTGGCTCTTGGACGTCGGGATGGTGGTGTTGCGGTCGATGAGCCGTGACATCACGCCGCCCAGCGTCTCGATGCCCAGCGACAGTGGCGTCACGTCGAGGAGCAGAACGTCCTTGACCTCGCCCGCGAGCACGCCCGCCTGGATCGCCGCGCCGACCGCGACGACCTCGTCGGGGTTGACGCCCTTGTGCGGTTCCTTGCCGCCGAACAGGGCCTTGACGGCTTCCTGTACCGCGGGCATGCGGATCTGCCCACCGACGAGGATGACCTCGTCGATGTCGGAGGGCTTCAGGCCGGCGTCCTTCATGGCGGCCAGCACCGGGCCCTCGGTCTTCTTGATGAGGTCGGCGACCAGGTCCTCGAGTTTCGCCCGGGTGAGCGTCATGACGAGGTGCTTCGGATTCCGGTCGGCATCGGCCGTGATGTACGGCAGGTTGATCTCGGTCGACATGGTCGTCGACAGCTCGATCTTGGCCTTCTCCGCCGCCTCCTTGAGGCGCTGGAGCGCCTGCTGGTCCTTCGTCAGATCGAGGCCCTGGTCCTTCTTGAACTCGGTCAGGAGCCAGTCCATGACCCGCTGGTCGAAGTCGTCCCCGCCGAGGTGCGTATCGCCGTTGGTGGCCTTGACCTCGAAGACGCCGTCGCCGAGTTCGAGGATGGAGATGTCGAAGGTCCCGCCGCCCAGGTCGTAGACGGCGATCTGCTCGTCCTTCTTCCTGTCCAGGCCGTAGGCGAGCGCGGAAGCGGTTGGCTCATTGATGATCCGCTTGACGTCCAGGCCGGCGATGCGGCCGGCGTCCTTGGTTGCCTGGCGCTGCGTGTCGTCGAAGTAGGCCGGGACGGTGATCACCGCCTCGGTGACCTTCTCGCCGAGATACGCCTCGGCGTCCGCCTTGAGCTTCTGCAGGATCATGGCGCTGATCTCGGGCGGCGTGTAGCTCTTGCCGTCCGACGTGGTGACCTTGATCCCGTCGCTCGTGGCGTCCTTCTGGACCTTGTAGGGCACGAGTGCCTTCGACCGCTGGACCTCGGGATCGTCCCAGCGGCGGCCCATGAATCGCTTGATCGAGTAGATCGTGTTCTGCGGGTTCGTGATGGCCTGTCGCTTGGCGATCTGACCGACGAGGCGCTCCCCTGACTTGGTGAATGCGACGACGGACGGGACGGTGCGCCCTCCCTCCGCGCTCGGGATGACGGTCGGCTCGCCGCCCTCCATGACGGCGACCACCGAGTTGGTGGTGCCGAGGTCGATTCCGATGATCTTTCCCATCTGCTACTCCCTGGTGTCGGGCGCCTCGGCGGCGCCGTCCTGTTCGTCCGTTGTCGTTTCGTTTGCGTACCGGGGCGCGTCGGCGGCGCCCATCGTGGCTTCGTTCTTGGCCACCGCCACCAGTGCCGGCCGCAGGACCCGATCGCGGATCCGGTACCCGCGCACGAGTTCCCTGGTCACGGAGCCGTCGGGTGCATCGGTCGTCGGCTCGTGGAGGATCGCCTCGCCGACCCGCGGATCGAAGGGCATGCCCTCGACGACGATCGGCGTGACCCCCTCCGATTCGAGCAGGGCGTCGAGCTTGCGGTCGATTGCGGCGATGCCCTCGACCCACGCCGAGCCCCGCAGTTCGGCCGGGACGTGCGCGACCGCCCGATCGAAATCGTCCACGATTGCGAGCAGCTTCAGCAGCAGCGACTCGTTGGCGAGCCCCAGCTCGTCCTCGCGCTGCTGCTCGGTCCGGCGGCGGTAGTTGGCGAAATCGGCCGCGGATCGCTGCCAGGCGGCCTTGTTCTCGGCGGCCTCCTGCTCGGCTTCCTCTGCGCGTGCTCGCAACTCCTCGATCTGTTCCGCGAGCGCGGCCGGCGAGGTGTCGAGCGCCTCGATGCGCTCCTCCGCCCGTGTCCTCTGTCGCGGTCCCGGAGCCGCGGCGTCGGGCGGGGCGCCGTTGCTCTTCCGCTGTGCCTTGTCGTTCATGCGTACAGGTGATCCACCAATTCGTTCATGAGCCCGCTGACGTAGCGGACCGTGCTGATTGCATGGGGGTACGCCATGCGGGTCGGGCCCAGCACGCCGATGACTCCCGTCGCCCGGCCAGGTCGACCGTACGCCGACAGGACCAGCGACACGTCATGCATTTCCTCGTGGGCGTTCTCGCTGCCGATGAACACGCGGACACCGCCGCCTCGCGACAGGAGGTCCACCAGTTCACCGAGGAATCGACGGTCCTGCAGGACCGCGAAGACGCGACGCAGCTTGTCGCTGCGGGCGAACTCCGGCGCCTCCATCACGTTGAGCAACCCCTCCGAGAAGACGTCCTCCACGGTTGCGGCGTCGAACGCGTTGCATCAGCCGCGCGATTCGCTCGACCGACTGGAAGAGCAACTGGTCGGGCGCCTCGCCGCCGCTCCGGAGCGATTCGAGGTAGGTGTCAACCTCCTCCGCCGAGCGGCCGGCCAGGCGGTGGTTGAGGCCGATGGCGATCGCCTCCAGTTCGTCGTCGCTCCTGGGAGGATCCACGTTGAGCAGGACCTGCTTGACGGGTCCCTCGGCCACGACGAGGACGAGGCTGGCGGTGCGCGGGCCGTTGGCAACCAGGTCGATCCGACGGACACGGCCGGAGGGCGGCTTGGCCGGCGTGGCGAGGCCGGCGGCATGCGTGGCTCCAGCGAGAGTCGACGCCGCGAGCCGGAACCATTGCTCGCTCGCGAACTCCACCTGCCCGAACTGGTGGCGGATCATCAGCCGCTCCACCGGCGCGAGCGTCACGGCGTCCGCGATCGACTCGACGTACAGGCGGTAGCCGAGGTCGGTGGGCTGGCGGCCGGCGCTGGTGTGGGAATGGCCGAGGTACCCGGCGGACTCCAGTTCGGCCATCACGTTGCGAACCGTCGCAGGGCTGACGCCGAGCCGGTACTTGGCGACCAGCGTGACGCTGCCGACGGGCTGAGCGGTGGAGACGTATTCCTCGATGATGGCCCGGAGGATGGCCTCGGAACGAGGCTCCAGCGGGCCCGGGCGGTCCTTGCGACGCGCCATGTGCGAACCTCGGTTGGGTGCTGCTCGGGCGTTAGCACTCTCACCTGTTGAGTGCTAACACCCTCGTCGGCATGGTAGCAGTCCCCCGCGCCGAGTGTCAACGGGCGGGCGGCTCCCGTGTCGCGGGTGGCTCCGGTGTCGACGGCTCCCGGGGCGGACGCGTGGTGGGTCGGCCGCCTCGTCCGTCGGTCGGCGGGTACGCGGCCGGTCCCTGCGGCCCACCCGAAGCGTCTCGTCCCAATTCGGACGCTTCCGTCCTACCGGGCGACGCCTCCGGCGGCGTGTCGGCACAGCTTTGCCTCAAATCGGCCGCCAGGCGTCGTTCTGTTACGTGACGGCGCCGCGGTTGGCCTTGCGGGTCATCCGGACCGCAACCCTCCGGACGGATACGTCCGATTTGAGGCAAGGCGAACGCGGTGCCCCCGCCGCCGCGACCGGGCCACGCCGTGCTGCCGGCCCGGTCCGATGGCGAGCCGGGCACCCCTTTGCCCCAACAACCTCACCCCCCGCGGCGCCCCGGACGGAGATCGAACGATTCGGCCGCGCCCGGCATCTGTCGCGTGGAACCCGAGCAATCACGCCGTTCCGGAGGGAGACAATGCTGGAGATGACAGCCCGGTCCGGTGCCCAGACCGACGAGGCGGTTCGCTCCCTGCTGATCTCGCGCGTGGACGGTGCCCAGCGCCTGGCGACCTGGATCCTCCACGATCCCATCGCGGCCGAGGACGCCGTCCAGGAGGCCGCCCTGCTGGCCTGGGATCGGCGGCGGAGCCTCCGTGACACGGCTTCAGCCGACGCCTGGTTCAATCGCATCCTGGTGAACGTCTGCAGAGCCGAGTTACGGCGGCGTGCCCGGGAGCGAGCACCGGTGGTCGAGATCGAGCCGTCCGCTGACGGCGCCCACGAGCGCCTGGCCGAGCGCGACGAGATCACGAGCGCCATTCGCCGGCTCGTCCCCGACGAACAGTTGCTTCTGGCATTGCGCTACGGGCTCGACCTGAGCGTGCCCCAGGTCGCCGATGCCGCGGGCATGCACGAAGGGACGGTCAAGTCCCGGCTCCACTCTGCGCTGGAACACATGCGCGCCGCGCTCGACGCCGAGCGCCGCGCGGAGGAGTCACTTCGATGACGGACGATCTCGAGGAGCGCCTGCGTCACCACTACCGGGACCTGGAACGCGGCACGAATCCGCTGCTGGCGGCCCGGGTGGCCAGCGCGCTGGAACGGGGGCCCGCGGCACGGCGCGGCCCCGTGCGTTGGCAGTGGCTCGCCGCGGCCGGTGTCTGCGCAGCAGTACTGGCCGCCATCGTCGTCCTGCCGCGCTTCGTGCTCCCGAGCGTCGGGCCCGGGCCGACCGAAACCCGCCAATTCGGGACGCCCGAGCCGACCGCGTCATCGGTCGTCCGTCCGACCGACACACCGACCCCAACCACATCACCCACCGCCACGCCAACCGCCGCCCCGACACCGATCGCTTCGGCGTTGCCATCGCCGATCGCATCCGGGCCGCCGGCGACCGCGGGGCACATCGCCTACGTGCTCGGGCCGGAGAGCGCGCGCGAGTTGCACGTCATCGCTCCGGACGGCACGGGCGACCGTTCATGCGGCACCGGCAGCGCGCCCAGCTGGTCGGCAGACGGCGGGACCATCGTGTTCGCCGGCCCCGAACGCACGACCGCCGGCGGACTCGCCTTCCCGGACGTCGATCGGGCCGCCGCGGACTGCTCCGGCGTGACAAGGGTGATCAGGGAGGGCACCGCACCGCACTTGTCGCCCGATGGAGCCTGGATCACCTTCGGCCGCGGCGTCATCGACACCGGCGACGCCTGGATCGCGAAAGCCGACGGTTCCGGCCCGCGGAAGCTGATGGCCGGCACATCCCCGACATGGTCACCCGACGGGTCGTGGCTCCTGCTCAACCCGGACACCGGCATGGCCGAGCTCGGCCTGATCCGACCGAACGGTACCGGGTACCGCTCCCTTGGCGGAGGGTATGACCCTTCGTGGACGCCCGACGGGCGCATCGTCTACCTGCGTTCGGACTACCCGAAGACCACCGCCACCATGCGCGTGATCGCGCTCGACGGCACCGCGACCGACCTGTACACCGCAGTGGGCGAGCTCGGGTCGCCGCAGATGCTGGCGGACGGGCGAGTGATCTTCACCTGGAACGGCGATGCCTGGCGGTTGGATCCCGGTTCGAAGGAGCCGGTCCGGCTCACGCAGGGGCTCACCATCGTCTCCGGCTCGAGCGCATCCACTGACGGCAGGTGGGCCGCGGTCGCGGTCGGTGGATCCGAGCCCGGTCTCGTCACGGTGTCGATCGACGGGGGTTGGGTCCGGGTGCTCGACGGGGTCGTCTCGGCCGTGGCCTGGCAGCCGGTGGACCTGGGCAGATAGCGCTGCTCGTCAGCCGCGGGAGTGGTCCCAGAGGTAGCGGCGCGGTGACTCGCCGCTCTCGTGGATGGCCCGAGCCAGGTCCCTGCCCACGTAGCGGTAGTGCCACGGCTCATAGCCGTAGCACGTCTCCGCCTCCATCCCATTCGGGTAGCTCAGGACGAAGCCGTACTTCCAGGCGTTCCGCATCATCCACGTGCCCGGTGCCGTGGTCGCCCAGTCGGGATAGTTCCAGGGCGGCTCGAGGCTGTCGGCGCTGCGGAAGTCGATCGCCGTGCCCAGCTGATGTTCCGAGTGGCCGGGTCGCGCGCTCGCCTTGAGCGCCGCCTCGCGACCTGACGTGCGGACCCAGTATGCGAACGCGCCGGCCTGCTCACCGTAGCTGCGATACGCCCAGCGGACTGCAATCTCCGCGCCGGCCGCGATCGAGGCCTCGTGGATGGAGCGAAGGTCGTCCACCACGGCCGAGATCACCTCGTAGCCCGATTGCATGCCCGCGGTCGAGGTGTCCACCAGGTGTGGCGGCACGTAGCTCGATGGGAGCCGGTAGATGGTGTCGAGGACCATCGTCGCCCAATCCTTCGCCGGTTTCCCGGATGCGGGCACGTCGGCGTATCGGCAGGTCGGGAGCGACGAGCCGCCATCCGGAGGCGACGCGAGGGGCGACGCATTGGCCGACGGCGACGGCGAGGCCCCGCCCGGGCCCGCGGAAGCGGTTGGCTCCCCTGACCCGGCCGAAGCGGACGGCCCGGCCGTGTCACCGGCGGGAGGGGTCTCCCCGGCCGTCTCGCCAGCCGTCGACGACGAACCCGGCTGCGGTTCGCCCGTTCCGCCGGGTCCCCCCGGCTCGGTCGGCACGGGGGACGCCGTCGATCCGCCCGGCGACGAGTTCGGGCCGGTCGACCCGGGGCTCGACGTCGGGACCGAGGCGCTGCAGGCGACGAGCAGCGCGGCGGCGAGCGCGACGAGTGACGCGAGTGCGGGTCGGGGCCGGGAGCGCATCAGAGGCTCACGCAGCGGTCTCGAGGTGGTTCCAGAGTCGCATGGCAGCCTCCCAACGTCGACGGCCGACCGGCCGGCCGAGTCTGTTCGCTCCCCGCCGGAACGTCAACCGGGCGCCCACGAGCGCTCTCGCCGCGTCATTTCGGCCCCGAGCTGGTCTTCCACCAAGCATAGAGCGGCCCCATGCCGCCGCTCCCCGTCGACCAGCCGAGGATCGCCAGTCGTTCGTCGACCCAGACCACCGTCGGGACGGCACTGCCACCCGTCCGGTCCTGATAGCAGAGAACCCGGCCCGCCACCGCGCCGCCGGTCGCGAAGCCGGTCTCGCCCGAGTCTGCCGTGGAACAGCCTCCCGAGCCCGGCCTGACACCGGCCGCCGCGACCGCGTGGTCGTAGGCGGCGCGAGCGGCACGGCTGGAGGCGAAGACCCCGTACGCGAGCGACCCGACCGCCGCATCCGACGGATGGCAGGTGATCGTCGCCAGCGTTCCCGCGATCGCGAGCCGCGGAGCCGCCGTCTGGCAGGTGCCGTCGCCTGCTGTCACGTGGTCGAGGAGGTAGGGCGCGGCGTCAGCAGCGTTCGGGAGCGTGGGGAGAACTGCGGCGCTCGGTGACACCGGCGTCGAGGGCGAGGCGGGCGCGGGGGACGGCGAAGGCCGCGCCGTCACCTGGGGGACTGGCGTGGCCGACGAGAGGACCGGCGCCGGCGTGACGAGCGGCGGCGCCGTGGGGGCGGCAACGTGTGTTCCACCCGCGCCGCCCAGCAGGCGAGGAAGGAGCCACGCGCCACCGATGATCAACAGGGCGAGCAGGGCGCCCAGTCGCCACGGTCGGCGGCGCTGCTGCACTTCGAAGCGGCGATCGAGCACGGGCGCGCCGCCCGACATCCGCGCAGCACCGCCGGCCGGCGTCAGAACGGCGCCCGCAGCGACGGGACGGCGCGGCGGTGCGGCCGGCACCGAGGCCGCGCCAGCACGGGAGCCGGCCGTGGCAGGAGACGTGGCCGTGGCAGCGGACGCCGCCCCCACCGGCCGTGGAGACGTCACCCCGGCGCGACCCACGCCGGCGGCTCGGGCGTCGGGCGACGACGCGGAGGTCGCCGCGGGCACTGCGGACTTCGATGCCGGGGCCCATGCCGGCGCCGGCGCGCCCGACGTGGACGGGGACGCGGGGGCCCACGCCGGCGTTGCAGCGGGACGCGCGCCCGGCGCCGCCTGCGTCCCCGTGACCTGCACCGCGCCGGGCAGGCTCCAGAGGCCACGGCGCCCCCCTGCCGCGCCCAACACGTTGGGTACGGGGGCCGTCCACGTCGCGTTTCGGGCGACGCGCCCGTTCTCGTTGCCCTGCAGGTTCGACACGACCAGGATCGCCAGGAGGGCCGCCACGGCCCAGAGCAGCTCGGTCAGGCCGGCGTCGAGGAGCTCCTGGCTCGGCGCGGTTCCTCCTGCCGCTTCGATGTAAGTGAGTACCATGGCTCCTGCCGCCACCAGGAAGCCGAGCCACCACGCGACCGTCAGCGCGTCGCGTGCCGGGTGCTCGTCGTCGGCGAGGCGCCGGTCGAGCCCGAGGATCAGGCCGAACGGCACGAACAGGTTCGCCACGGGCACGAACCACCAGAGCACCGCGCCTCGCGGGCCGATCGAGCCCTCGCCGCCACCGAGCCCCGGCGCGTTCTGCTCGAGCCGGCGAGACCACGCGATCCACAGGATCCCCGTGACGCCGAGGAGGATCACGGAGGCCAACGCCAGGGCCTCCGCCCCCGCCCCCATCAGCGGCTGGTTCAGGGTTATGCCGCCCATGGCACGCTGGTCGTCATAGGTCGCGTGGCCGGCCAGCAGGATCGCGGCCTCAGCAACCGCGACGGCAAACGTCAGGAGCAGCGCGATACGGAGCAGCGCCGCGAGCGTCCTCGCCGGCCGGACCGGCGCCGTCGACCCTGGCCAACGGGGCGCCGGAGCGGCGACGGCCCGCCCGGCGTGCGCACCGGATGTCGAGCGTTGCGACGTCACCCGCACCGATCCGCGCATCACGCGGTCGCCTTGCTCGGAAGCAGTCGTGCGAACACCTCGTTGCTCAGCATGCGCCCGTGGGCCGTGAGTCGAACGCGGTCCGCGACACGTACGGCCAAACCGTTCTCGATCGCCCAGCCGAGAACGGCGGCGACTGACGAATCGGCCGCGGCGTCCGCCCCCACGCCGGCCGTCAGCCGCAGCCCCAGGATCACGCCCTCTGCCGCCGCCGTCGCCGCATCGAGGATCTCGCTTCCCCCGGGCGGCAGGCGCCGCTCCGCACCTTCCGCGGGGGCCAGCGCCGCCAGGTACCCCTGCAGACGGGCCGCGTTCCACCGGCGCATCAGGTCGCCGTCGAACGCATGCGCGCCCGGACCGAGCGCCTCGTACGGCTCGCGGTGCCAGTAGACCAGGTTGTGCCGGCTCTCGTGGCCGGGCCGGGCGCGGTTGGCGATCTCGTAGCGGGCCAGCCCTGCGGCCCCGAGGACCTCGCCCGTGATCGCGTCCATGTCGGCCGCCCGGTCCTCGTCCTGCTCGCCGGCTGCGCGGGCTCGCCAGGCGCGTGCGCCTGACCGGAAGCGGGCAGGTGGTCGCCGGTCTGACCCGTGAGCCCCTCGGCCTCCGGGTCGTCGATGGCCAGCAGGTAGGTCGGAGACGTGGTCGGGCTCGAGCGCAACGACCGCAGCGAGCGTTTCACGCCAGCTCCGGAGCGTCTGGCCGGGCACGTCGAGAAGCAGATCGAGCGAGACGTCGCGGAAGCCGGCGTGCCTTGCGGCCGCGAACGCGTCCACCGACGTCCTCCGGCCGGTGCCGCCGTCCCAGCGCGTCGCAGCTCGGACTCGTCCAGGCTCTGCGCGCCGATGCTCAGCCGCGTCACGCCAGCGGCGCGAAAGCCGGCCAGGTCGCCGCGCTCCGTCGGCACCCGGGTTGACCTCCAGCGTGATCTCCGCCCGCCGGGGCGATGCCCATCCGCCGCTCGACGTGGTCGAGCAGCGCGGCGATGTCGCGCGCCGCCAGCAGGGACGGCGTTCCACCGCCGAGGTAGACGCTTCGCGCAGCGCCGCGCGCTCCTCCGAGCCGAACCGCTCGTCGAGCGCGTCGGCCGCGCAGGTCAAGCTCGACGTGCAGCGCCTCGAGGAACGCGGCGATCGCGCGAGCTCGGGCCGCGGGCCGCCCTTCCCCGCGTAGACCACGAAGTCGCAGTAGGGACAGACGCTGAGGCAGAACGGGACGTGGACGTAGAGCGCGACCGGTGGCCGTGGCACGAACGTACCGGGCGCCACGGCGCCGCGCAATCGCGGCCGGTCCACCGCGGTCGTCACTGCGTCACGCGGCGGCGCGGCGCGGCCGGGCCGGCCCGCGACTCAGCTGGGCCGAGTCTGCCCGTACCCGGAGGTCGGCGGGTGGCTCGCCCTCGTCGCCGGCGAACTCCCAGCCGCTCGGCGGCAGGGCATAGCCGACCACCTCCTCAGGCTCCCAGCCGGGCGGCCGCGACCTGGCCGGCGTGCCCGGTCGCGAGGAAGATCGCGAAACGGGTCACCGCGTGGCCGAGCATCGCCGCACCGATGCCGCCGGTCTCGATCACGAGCACGCCGGCGATGACGCCGATCCCGATCGAGATCAGCAGCATGACCCGGCTGCGTCCCGGCGCTGCCGAGCCGGGTGGCCAGGCCGTAGAGGATCGCCTCGAATCCGATCGCCAGCGCAGGCGGCCAGTTCGCACGCCAGCAGCAGGCCCAGGATGATGCCGCGGAAGAGCGCCTCGTCGATGAAGGCGGTGCCGATCGCGTTGATCGCCGCGCCCGGCGTACTGCCGCGCCGGCGGCAGCCGGAACCGCCGATAGCGCAACCAGGCGAACAGGAACGCGACGATGGTCCCGAGCGCGCCGAACGCCAGCCCGGCGAGCAGTGACCGCTCGCGGTCCGCGCCCAGGTCGAGGTGCAGCTGCGAGATCGGCTGCGGGTAGAGGCGGTAGACCAGCAGGATCAGCGCCGATGCCGAGCGCGTACCAGGTCAGGCGCCGCAGCCAGCCGCGCCAGCCGCCACCCTCGCGCTCTCGTCGTCGTACTCGGCCGTCCCGAAGCGGCGCGCGTCGAAGCGCAGCAGCAGCAGCAGGAGCGCGAACGCGAGGAAGACGCAGGTACTTGAGCGAGCTCCATCGTGCCTCAGCCGATGCCTCCCGGAGCGCAGCACCGCGAGGAACGCCTCCTGCGGGATCTCGACGCAACCCACCCGCTTCATCCGCGCCTTGCCCTCCTTCTGCTTCTCGAGCAGCTTGCGCTTGCGGGTGATGTCGCCACCGTAGCACTTTGCCAGCACGTTCTTGCGCATCGCCGCGATGGTCTCGCGCGCGATCACGTTGGAGCCGATGGCGGCCTGGATGGGCACCTCGAACATCTGGCGCGGGATCAGCTTGCGCAGCTTCGTCGACCAGCTCGCGGCCGGCGGCCTGTGCCCGATCGCGATGGATGATCAGCGAGAGCGCGTCCACCGGCTCGCCGGCGACCAGCACGTCCAGTTTGACGAGGTTCGCCGGCACGGTAGCCGATCTCCTCGTAGTCCATCGAGGCATAGCCCTGGGTGCGGCTCTTGAGCTGGTCGTAGAAGTCGACGATGACCTCCGCCAGCGGCAGCTCGAAGGTCGAGCAGGACACGCTGGGGGTCGAGGTACTCCATGCCGGAGAAGCTGCCGCGCCGGTTGGTGGCCAGCTCCATGAGCGTCCCGATGCGCGTTGCACGGCGTCACGATGCTGAGCTTGACCCACGGCTCGCAGATCTCCTCGATGTCCGCGACGGCCGGCAGGCGCGCCGGGTTGTCGACGTGGACGTCGCCGCGGCCGTTGGTCAGCGTCACCAGGTACTCCACCGAAGGAGCGGACGCAATGAGATCCAGGTCGAACTCGCGCTCCAGTCGCTCCTGGATGATCTCCATGTGGAGCAGCCCCAGGAAACCGCAACGGAACCCGAAGCCGAGCGCCACGGAGCTCTCCGGCTGGAAGCTGATCGAGGCGTCGTTGAGGTGAAGTTTGTCCAGCGCATCGCGGAGCAGCGGGTAGTCCGGGCCGTCGATGGGGTAGATGCCCGCAAAGACGAGCGGCTTGGCCGGTTTGTAACCCGGCAGCGGCTCGTCGGCGCCGGTCGCTGGCCGCCGTGTCAGCGTGTCGCCGACCTGGCAGTCGCGGACGCTCTTGAGCCCGGTCGCCACGTAGCCGACGTCGCCCGGGCCGAGCGGCGCCGACCGGGACCAGCTGCGGCCGGAAGACGCCGAGCTCGAGGATGTCGCTCTCGCGCGCCCGAGGCCATCAGCCGGACCCGTTCGTGCTCGTGGAGCGTGCCCTCGGCCAGCCGGACGTAGGCGACGACGCCCTTGTACGGCGTCGTAGTGCGAGTCGAAGATCAGCGCCGCGCAGCGGCGCGTCCGGGTCGCCGCGCGGCGCGCGGAACGCGCTCGACGATGGCCTCGAGGACCAGGTCGACGTTGGTGCCCTCCTTGGCCGAGACGAGGATCACCTCCTCGCGCGGGATGGCGAGCACGTTCTCGAGCTCCTCGATGACGACGTCCGGCTGCGCGGACGGCAGGTCGATCTTGTTGATCACCGGCACGATCACGAGCCCCTGCGCGAGCGCGAGGTGGACGTTGGCGAGCGTCTGCGCCTCGATGCCCTGCGCCGCGTCGACCACCAGGATGGCGCCCTCGCAGGCCTGGAGGCTGCGACTCACCTCGTAGGAGAAGTCGACGTGCCCGGGCGTGTCGATGAGGTTGAGGCCGTAGGTGCTGGCCGTCCCGCGGCCGGTACTCGAGGCGCACGGCGCGCGCCTTGATGGTGATGCCCTTCTCGCGCTCGAGGTCCATCGAATCGAGCACCTGGCTGGTCATCTGGCGCGCGTCGATGGCGTGCGTCAGCTCCAGGATCCGGTCGGCCAGCGTGGACTTGCCGTGGTCCACGTGGGCGATGATCGAGAAGTTGCGCAGGCGCGCCTGGGGAATGCTCACCATGGGGCCGCCGGAGTATACCCAAGGGATCCGCCTCCTTTCGGACTATACGGGAGTACCTCCGGGCCATGGCCGACGGTCGGGAGCGCTGCCTATGGTCAACGCTGTCACTCCGCACACTTCCGGGAGCATGGACGGCTGGTTCTGCAACGGTTGCCACTCGCTGAATCATCCGAGGGCGAACCGTTGCTACAGCTGCGGAGGCCGGCGCGACAAGTCGGAGCAGACCGTACGCGCGCTGGAAGCCCCACCGATCCCGGAGGAGGTCGCGGCGAGCGATCCAGCCTCGCCGGAACCCGCCACGACAGAGGTGAAGCCCGACCGGTACGGGGCCGGCAACCTTCGGGCGGCCTCGGTTGTCGTGCTGCTCGCCCTGTCCGTGGCCGACCTCGCCGCCATCGCGGTGTCGTACGGCATCGAACGCACGAACCTTGCCGGCATCCTCCAATTCGAGATGGCCGCAACGACGCCGCGACTGCTCGTGTGGCTGGGGCTGGCGCGCATCTTCCTGTTGGTGGCGACGCCGATCGCCTGGTTCATCTGGTTTGACAGGGCCTGGCGCAACGTGCCGGCGCTGGAGTGCGGCCGGCCCGAGACCGGGCGCGTCGGCTCGGTCGGTTGGTGGTTCGTCCCGGTCTTCTGGTGGTGGAAACCACTGGGGGTGGTGAACCAGGTCCACCGGCGACTTGCCATCCGGCGCAGCGTGGGTGCCTGGCTGATCGCCGGTTGGTGGCTCGCCTGGATCGGCGCGAGCCTGCTGTACGTCGGCCGGATCCTGATCGCCGTCCCGGGCATCACCGCGCAGTCCACGATCGAGCGCGGGGTCGACGCCCCCCTCGTCACGGGGATCGTCGGCGATGCGCTGGAGATCTGCGCCGGATTCCTCCGCGATCGGCGTCGTCATCGCGATCCAGCGTGCCGCCCGCGCCCGCGTGGAGGTGGACGCCGAAGCACGCCCGGCCGCCGTTCG
>CAWFMQ010000022.1:0-103989 GCA_963816905.1 uncultured Chloroflexia bacterium
CGCGAGTTCGCGTAGCTCACCCGCAGATGGTGACGTCCCGCCGTCCCGAATGCCGACCCGGGGAGCACGGCGACGCCTCCCTCGTAAAAGCAGCCGGTCGGCCAGCTCGTCGCCGGTACGGCCGGTGCCCTCGATGTTGGGCCAGGCGTAGAACGCGCCGTCCGGCAATTGGCAGTGCACACCGTTGATGCGATTGAGACCGTCGACGAGGAGGGCACGTCGGGCGCGGAACTCCTCGACCATCGCGTCGACCGCTGCCTGCGGCCCCGTGATCGCCTCGAGCGCCGCCATCTGGACGAACGTGCTCGTGCAGCTGACGCTGTTGATGATCAGCAGTTCGATCTGTGGAACCAGGTCGGCCGGCATGATGCCGTAGCCGAGCCGCCAGCCCGTCATCGCCCAGCGTCTTCGAGAAGCCGTCGAGTATGACCGTGCGCTCGGCCATGCCGGGGAGCGCGGCAATGGATCGATGCTCCCCCGCGTAGACGATGCGGCCGTAGATCTCGTCAGCGAGCACTAGGAGGTCGTGCTCCAGCACCACCCCTGCGATCTCACGCAGGTCGTCGCCGGTGAGCACCGAGCCCGTCGGGTTGTGCGGTGAGTTGAAGATCACCAGCCGGGTCCGCGCCGGTCACCAGCGAGCGGAGTTCGGCGGGGTCCATCCGGAAGCCGTTGCTCTCGCGGAGCGGAATCGTCACTCGGCATCGCGCCCGTGTGCCGGATCATCGACGCGTAGGTGGGGAAGCCGGGGTCCGGGCAGACGACTTCGTCACCGGTCCCGACGAGCGCCAGCAGGGCGAAGTACACGATCGGCTTGGCACCGGGCGTGACCACGACGCATCCCGGATCGACGTCGAAGCCCTTGCGTGCCGTGGCGTCGGCGGCGATGGCCCGGCGCAGTTCGGGCAGGCCGAGCGGCGGGCCGTAGTGTGTCCAGCCGGCATCGAGAGCGGCCTTCGCCGCATCGCGAATGTTTGCCGGCGTGTCGAAGTCGGGCTCGCCGATCTCCGAGGTGGATGACGTCGCGTCCGGTCGCCTCGAGCGCTCGGGCGCGCGCGGACACACGGAATGCCCCCTCGGTCCCAATGTGCTTCATGCGTTCAGCGAGTCGCATCCCCCCGGATGCTAGCAACTCCATCGGATCCGACGCGGGGCCGCGGCATTCTGGCCCGCGTGCGAGGTGCGACAGATCGGCCGGTGACCCGCTACTACGACATCGACGCCGCCAACGCCAGGATGGCATGAAGCTGCGCCCGCTGCTGGAGCAGCTGCGCGACGATCGCAACGACATCGCGGAGGCACAGGCCGAATCTGGCGCGCTTCCGGCAGTCCAACGGACACTCGGATCACGCCGGCGACCGGCTCAACGCGAGCAACTGGTGCGCGAGGCGGTCAAGCGCATGGAGGCGGCCGAGTCGTCCAGATCGACGCCTGGAGCGTGATCCTGCGAGATATCAGCACGGGGCTCGTGGACTTCCCCGCCCTGGTGCAGCGGCCGGCCGATCTGGCTCTGCTGGCGCCTGGGCGAGGGGCGATATCGACTGGTGGCACGAGTACGACACCGGCGTCGCCGGCCGGCGGCCACCTCGATCGGAGCTGTCGCTGAGCGCGTGGGCCTCGGCGCCGCGACGACGCCGGACCGCGGTGCTGCTGCTGGCCGGGCGCGACCCGGCCGGCGCAGACGAAGCCGCTGGCCGCCAGGCGCGATCGCGCCCGCGCTGGTTCGAGCCTGCGCCACGTGCGCGAGCCGGCGGGCGGTGCGCCGCGCAGCTGGCGGCGCAGGTGGCCGTCCGGCGCGGAGGTGATCGTGGCGCCCGGCGCACGGGACGCACCGCCGGGCACTCGCCGCGGTGGGCGAGTCGCGGCGGGCACGCGAGTGGACGGCTGCGGCGGTGCGGCTCGCGCGGGAGGCGGTCGAGCAGGGGTTGGAGGCGCGGGCAATGTGCGGCGACGCGGCGCGCGGGGACGTGGCCCCCTGGTGGAGCCCCTGGTGGAGCGGCGCCCGACGGTACGGTAGCTCCCGCCGAAGCGACGCGCCCCGCTCCAGCGGCCCCCCCTGCGTCGACTGCCACGAGCGGGGTCCTCGTTGCGGGGCCGCTGCCGGCGTTCGATTCGGGCCCGGGGCCGGGTGACGGACGGTTGCCCTCGACGGCGACGGCCGAGGAGCGGGACGTTCTCGATCAGGCGGGCCTCCTGGCCGACGCGGGCGTCGACCTGATCCTCGTCGAGAGTCGACATACGGTCGTCCAGCTCCAGGTCGCGCTGAGCGCCGTGGCGGACAGGGCCGCCCGGCGTGGGTGATCGGGCGAGTGGAAGCAACGGGCGACGGTCGCGTGTCGACGCTCCCGTCCGGGGAGCCGTTCGATGCGTGGATCGGAGCGGTGCTCGACGCTGCCGCAGACGCAATCCTCCTGGAGGTGTCCCGAACCGAGGGCGTGGACGAGATCCTCGGAGGAGCGGCCCTGTCCGCCCCCGGCCGGCGGAACGGCGTCCTGCTCACGGGAGCCGCCGTGGGCGAGGTTCCGGTCGATGCGCTACGCGCCTGGTCGGATTCCGGGGCGACGGTAGTCGGCATCGCCGAGGAGGCCACACCGGGGCGCGTCGCGCGGCTGGCGGGTCGGATCGCCGATGTGGAGGGAGCGCGCCGTTCTGCGCGCGAGGCAATGGCCGCCCGATGGGACGCGTGGTTGGCGAGCGCCGCACGGCGAGCGCCCGGCGGTGCGGCCCTGCTCGTGGCGGACCCGGCGCACCCAATCGACCCAAGGGCCGCACTGCCGGCCGGGTTCGAATGGACGATCGCATCGCCCGACGACGTCACGCGACTGCCCGAGGCGCGGTTCCGGCTTGTCGCCGTCAGCCGGGCGATGGCCGACCTCGGGCAGGTGGCTCGGGCGGTCGAAACGGGCGGAATCCTCGTTGCCCACGTGACGCGGGGGGTTGGGGCCGTCGTCGGCGCACTTCGGATCGTCGAGCTGGCCACGGATGCCGGCGGGGACCTGGTGATCGCCCGCCGCGATCCGTAACCCGTCCGCAGCCGTTCCTTACCCCGGATCCTCCGAGCCCTGACGTGTTGAAGGCCGCGTGGACGACGAATCAGGTGCTCGGCGTGCCCGGGAACGTGGCGCGTGGGGACATTCCTTCGCCCCTGACAGGGAGCACCCGATGGAGGCGACCTGCTGACGACTGTGCAACGGCCTGCGGTGGCCTGCTGGCGGACGCGGGCCGCATGCCGCCGGCAGGACGCACGGCGCTGCCAGGCCCGGGTGCGGACTCGTCGAAGACGCAAGCTCCACCCGGGCAGGGCCGCCGCTCGGGGCAACGTCAGCCGGGAGCGGCTGAACCCCATGCGGTCGGCGCTCGCGGGCAGCGACGGCGCGGAGGCGGGTTCGCGTCCAGCGGCAGAGGCTCGCGTCCGGGGCCTCGCGTCCGGTGCCGGTGTGCTGGGTCGGGCCGAGCCCCTCCCCCCGCCCGACCGTGCACCCGGTGTGCCGATGGGCCGCTCCACCGGTCTCGGAGGCGCGCCTCCATCTCGAAATCGTGCAGCGGGTGCGGGGAGCGGGGCCGCCGTGAACGGCGGACGCCCGCCGGCCGCTTTGTCTCATTTCGGGTTCTCCTCAGGATTCTGTGGGTAGGCGCACGCGGATCCCGCCACAGCAGAGGTAGATCATCGCGATCACCGCGGCGGCACTGTGGTGGCCGTAGCCGCGATGGTTGATGAGGCGGATCTTGCTGTTCAACCCTTCGAGCTTGGAGTTCGACAGGCCCAGCTCGATGGCGGCCAGGATCCGCTCGCGCTCCTTGCGGATCGTCCGCGCCAGCGTCACGAAGGCCGGGATGCGGCAGCGGCTGGCCCAGCCCAGCCAGGCATCGAGATGGGCCGCCGCCAGTGCCGCGTCGGGCAGCCGGTAGAGCCGGCGCAGCGCCTCCTTCAGCAGGTAGCCGCGCCACAGCAGCGAGTCGCTGGCGCGCAGCTCCTCGAGCACCGCCCGCTGCGAATCCTTGAGCGTGGCGGGATCCTTCAGCAGGGCCCAGCGGGTGTGCTTGACCCAGCGTGAGCGGACCGTTGGGAGAGCGTTGGCCGGCGGTCTGCCGCGCGGCCGTCTGGGCTCGGGGTGGGCGTCCCGCTCGCGGTTCCAGGCCCAGCGCCGCGTCGCCTCGAGGGCCTCGTTGGCGAGCTTCACCACGTGGAAGGGATCGACGCACTGGGCGGCCCCCGGGGCATGCCGGGTGGTGGCCGCCGCATACGCCGGGCCCATGTCCATCGACACCGCCGCGAGGCGCGCGCAGCGCTCGGGCCCGAGCTCGGCGTAGAACGCCCCGAGGACCGCGGCCGACTTGCCCTCGCCCGCCCACACCACCGCGCCCTCCCGATCGTGGTCCGCGACCACGGTGAGGTAGCGGTGGCCCTTGCGGTAGGAGACCTCGTCGACGCCGATGCGCAAGAGGTGCTCGAGCCTGGAGGGGTCGAGCTGCTCGGCCACCACGCGCACCACGATCGCGGCGACCGTCTCCCAGGCCACCCGCAGCAGCTTCGCCACACTCGTCTTGTCGAGCCGCTGGGCGAGCCAGGCCACGACGTCCTCGAGGTCGCGGGTGAGCCGCGAGCCCGGCCGGGCCCAGGGCACCTGCTCGGTGCGCACCCGTCCGCACCGTCGGCAGTGGAGCCGCCGGATGTCGGCCTCCAGGTAGAGGCGGCAGGCACCCAGGTCGAGGTGCCTCCAGCGGCGCACCGTCCGGTCATAGGCGGCCCGGGTCGACCAGCCGCAGGGACAGGCCAGCCGCCGCGACCGCGCCCGGATGCCCACCACGATCCCCTGGGGCGTGAACTCGACCGATGTCACGCCCGCCCCGGGAATTGCCAGCATGCGGTTGAATGCCGTGGTGACGCGCATGCGCACAGCCCTCCTGGTTCGGTTTGCCGCCAAGCGGCTGAACCATAGGCGGGGCGCGTGCGCGTCACGGCCTGCAGCGCGATCCCGACACCTGGGCCGACGAGACGATCAGGGCGGAACGTGACAGGGAGCGGGGCCGCCAGCGGCCCCGCGCATCCATCGTCAGTCGCCCGTCTGCCCTGCAAGGGTTCGCTCCGCCCTCCCTCCGGTCGGCCCTTGCACGGCCGCCGGCGCGACCGGGATCACCCTCCGCCTACCCACACAAACCCGAGGAGTCCCCGATTTGATACAGGACAGCCGAGCGCCGCACCCCTGATCGCGGCGGGCGGCAGCGGCGGAGTGCCGCGCCGGGCGAGTGGGCCCCGCGGCCAGGGCTGTCTCCCCGCCCGTCGAGGAGCGTCGGCGGGGGCTGCTCGCCGCTCGGCGGGGAGAGGCCGCTCGGCGGGGAGAGGCCGCTCGGGGGGAGAGGCCGCTCGGCGGGGAGAGGCCGCTCGGCGGGGGACGCTCGGCGGGGAGAGGCCGCCGGCGGGAGGCCGCTCCCCCTACGTGGCGCTCCCGAACTCATCTTCGCGCGGCGCCCGGAAGCGACCGCGGGAAAGCCTCTCGATGAAGCGCAACGTGGCGGCGCGATGGGAGTAGGCAAGACCGATCAGGATCAGGATCACGAAATTGGCGATGCCCACGCTGAAGGCGACGATATAGCCGAGTTGCTGCCCGATCTCCCCCTTGATGGAGAGTGCCGGGATCGTCGCCCCGAACAGCCCCAGCTGGAAGAACGGCGGCTGGGGGGAGAGGCCGGCGCGGAATGTGCTGTCGGCGGGCCCCTGTGGCGTGTCACCGCCGAACAGGAACACCGTCGATCCGACCGCCGAGACCGCCGCCCCGGCTCGACCCTGGAGGAGGTCGGTGGCCGGCGTCTGCTGCCAGCCGGGGATGTCGCCAGTCGTGGCGTTCGGCACCGCCCAGAAGTTGCTCGGCTGCGGCGTGCCCGAGCCGTCCACACCGCCGATCACGTAGAGCGAGCCATTCGCGGTGAACCCCGCCGCGCGGGAGCGGGCCGCGGGCAGCGTCCCGGGCTGGCCGGCAGGCGGCAGTGCCCAGCCGTAGACATGGCGCGTCGGGTCGGGTGCCGGCACGCCTGCCGACAGATACAGCCGGAAGACGGTGTTGGTTGGGCCGCTCGGGCCCTGGCCGCCGATCACGTAGACGAAATTGCCGCCCAGGATCGCCGTCGCGTCGGTTCGCGCCTCCGGCAGCGGCAGTGCCGTGACCTCAGTCCAGGACCCCAGTGTCGGCGGAGTCGCCGTCCCGAACGATGCGCTCCAGACCTTGGCCGTGATGCCGTCGGCCGTCCTGCCGCCGAACAGCATGATCCCGTTCCCCGTTGCGATCGCGGACGTGCCGCTGAGTGCCACCGGCAGCGTCAGGTTGGGCACCCCGGGCTTCGAACCGTCGGCCAGGGCCCAGCCCGTGATCTCGCCGTTGGAGACCGTCCCCTGGAAGACAGTGTTGGTGGGCTTGCCGGATGCGTCGAGCCCGCCGATGACAAGTGGCACTCCGCCCAGCACGGCGAGCGCGGCATCCGTTCGCGCGGCCGGCAGAGCCGGACCCGCCGTCCACGGGCTCAGGTTGCCTTCGGAGCTGACCGTGGTGACGATGACGTCCGCGGTCGCGCCGGTCGAGGTCGTGCCGCCGGCGAGGTAGACGCGTGGGCCTGATTGGATCGCCACGGCTCCCGAGCGAGCGCCGCCGAGCAGCGCCAGTTCGCCCGGGCTCCCCTGCCACGGAATGACCGTCCCCGGCGGCGCCGGGCACGGGATCTGGCGTCCTGGCGCATCGTTCCCGGCATCGCAGAAGTTGACGATCGGCACGGCGTTGTACCCGATCTGGACGGTGTTGGCGACGGTGAAGTAGTACGCCAGGTTCGGGATATAGCCGAGCAGGAAGATGATCAGCAGGAACCAGAACGTGGCCTTGACGCCGGCATAGCCCCAGCCGTCGGCATCGAGCAGACCGAAGACGGCACGCCGCCGCGCGGCACCCGGGGGCAGTGCGAGCTGGGCCACGACTCCGTCTCCTCCGGGCTTCAGGGCTGCATGGCCAGGTCGACGTGCATCGTCTGGTAGTGCCCGGGTAGGGTGCAGGCGACCTGCAGGCCTCCCGCGGGCGCCGACGACGGCACCGTGTACTTGACCGTCTGCGTACCGCTGGAGAAGGCCGGCACGCCCACCAGCGCGCCCGTGTTCGCGGAAGCGAGGTCCGACGGCGCACCGATGTAGAAGTTGTGGTCGAAGCCGGCCGTGTTGGTGACCTGGAACTCCACCACCTCGCCCTTCGCGACGGGGATCGACGTGAGCACGTTGCCGGCGCCATCGGTGATGGTCAACGCGGCCGTCTCCTTCAGTTGGATCACGCGCGGGTTCGCGGCGGTGCCGGGAACGGCGATCGGCGCGGCGCTGCCCGAGGCGCCGGGCGCCGGGGCGCCGCCGATGGTGCCGCTCGGGTTGCGCCAGCAGGCCGGGACCGGCGTGGCGCTGGGCGCCGGCGTCCAGGTGGGATCGCGCCAGCCGCTGACGGTGACCGCTGTCGGGCTCGGAGCAACGGCCCCGCCGACCTCGCTCACCGGCGGCGTGTAGGTGAACTTCACCTGGTCGCTGGCGGTCAGCCAGGCGACCAGTTCTTCGATCTGGCGATAGTTCAGCGGGCCGACGGGTTGCGCCCAGGTGGGCATGATGCTGTTGGGGTCGCCGCACACGAAGCGGCCTCCCACGGTCAGGACGTTCTGGACGTAGGTCGGGTTGAGGTGGCCGGTGCCCGGCAGGCCGGCCGCCGTCACCGCGTTGTACAGCTTCGGCTGGCTGTTGAGCGGCGGTCCGATTCCGCCCTGGCCGTTGGACCCGTGGCACCGGGCGCAGTTGGCAATGAACAGCGAGTAGCCCTGGGACACGTCGTTGACGTACTGGGCGCTCGCCGCCGCTGCCATCCGGCCGCCGGCCCCCAGCGCGGGTGCCCCGATGTCATAGAACCAGTAGATCGGGACGAACAGGGCCACGATCAGCACCGCGAGGAACGCGATGCTCCGTGCGTTGCCACTCTGCCGGACGATCTGGGCTGAGCGCTCCTCGGTCAGCGTCACGGAGTGCGCACGCGGACCGGCCGCGAAACGCTCGACGGACAGCTGCTCGCCGCCCGGCGCGGACGGTACCTCCGTGACTTCGGCGACTTCCGCGCCCTCCTCGCGCGGTGTCAATTCGCGACCGGTTCGCTCGTCGGTCATATGCACCCCGTCGGTGACTTGGGCGGGATCAGGCCGGGCTGGCCAAGCGGGATCGGCAGCGGGCCGAGGGTGATCTTGCTCGTATCCACGGTGAGCACGCCGTCCTTGACCGTGTTCGCGAAGCGGTCGAGGCTGCGCGGTGCCGGTCCGAACTGCTGCACCTTGGTGCCCAGCCGGTCATAGCGCGAGCCGTGACACGGGCATTCGAACCAGTAGTTGATCGTGCAGAAGTTGGGCTTGCAGCCAAGGTGCGGGCAGCGCTGATAGAGCGTCCGCACGTTGGTGGTCGTGCCCACGCCGGCGGGTTCCGTCCCGTCCTGGAAGCCCAGCGTCGGGTCGAGCAACTGCACGTAGGTGCGAGCGGCGGAGAAGTAGGCCGGAGCCCCGTCCGCCAGCGTCGCGCCCTGTACCGCAGGGCTTGCCGCGACCGTCTTCTCATCGCCCAGCTCGATCGTCGCCCCGAAACCGCTGGACAGGTTCGGCCAGAGGAAGGCGAGCGTGCCGCCACCGACTTCGAGCAGCCACAGGCCAACCGTGGCGCCGAGCGATCGCCGAATCAGCTGCCGGCGGGACAGGCCAGCGGGTTGGCCGCTGCGCAGTTGGCGCAGCACCTCCTGCGTCAGCGCCGTCGGTTCCTGGGCGCGCGTCAGTTTCCAGTTACCCATCGAAATCCCAGCTCTACAGCGCGAAGAAGAGTCCGTTCCACGGCAGGATCCAGGAGTACCCGGGGCCGCGGAAGAACGCGCCGAGGAACGTGATCACGAGCCCGGCGGCGCAGAACATCGAGAACAGCAGTACGCCGACCTTGCGGTCGCTGGGGCGTGGCGAACCACCGTCGCCCCTGGGGCCGCGGTCGACGAACGGGACGAGCGCCGCGCCGACCAGCACCACCGTCGGCACCAGCACGCCCGCCACCGTCGGGTGGAAGTAGGCCAGCAGTTCCTGGAGCCCGACGAAGTACCACGGCGCCTTCGCGACCGTCGGGGTGACGTTGCCGTTGGCCAGCTCTTCCAGCGGCGCGTTGATGAACAGACCCATGAACAGCAGGAAGAGGCTGATCATGGCCGCCGCGAAGAACTCGATCGAGAGGAGATGCGGCCACGTCAGGACGGTGTCGTCCGGTTCCTTCTGGACGCGCACCACGGCGTCCTGCTTGACGAGCGCCAGCAGGCGGTACGGCTTGGCAGCCATCGGCACCCGCTGCTTGTCGATCTCGGTGGTCCTTCGCTCCGGCGGGGCGGCCGGAAGCGGTGATCGGCGGGCCGGAGGCGCCGGCTCCGGTGCTGCCTTCGGCGCAGGCTCGGGCAGTTTCGTCCGTTCGTCGGTCATGCGGTAAGTCCCTCGCGGCCTAAAGCGGTCCGGAGATGCCGCCGTCCTTCCTGATCCGCCAGAAATGGACGGCCAGAAAGACGGCTGCGGCGAGTGGCATGAGGATCACGTGGAGCACGTAGAACCGGAGCAGGGTGTTCTGCCCCACCTCGATTCCGCCGAGCAGGAGCAACTGCGATGGCTTGTTGAGCAGCGGCGCGTAGTTGGCCATGTTCGTGCCGATCGTGATCGCCCAGTACGCGATCTGGTCCCACGGCAGCAGGTAGCCGGTGAACGACAGCATGATCGTCAGGAACAGCAGGACCACGCCGACGACCCAGTTGAACTCCCGCGGCGGCTTGTAGGCGCCGTGATAGAAGACCCGCATCATGTGCAGGAACACGAAGAACACCATCAGGTGCGCGGCCCAGCGATGGATGTTTCTCGTCAGCAGGCCGAACGGCACCTGCGTCTGGATGTTGAGGATGTCCGTGTACGCCGGGTCGACGACGGCACGTAGAAGAACATCAGGTAGACGCCGGTGATCGTCAGGACCAGGAACAGGAAGAAGGAGAGGCCGCCGAGACAGAACGTGTAGGCAAACTTGACGGCATGCTGCCGGACACGGACCGGGTGGAGGTGGAGGAACACGTTGTTCATCACCGCCATCGCCCGCGAACGCTCGTCGTTCGGGTAGGGCTGCCGGAAGATGGAGCGCCACACCGCGCTCCGCCGAATGCCCTGGTCGATCCGCTCGAGGAAGCTCACCTGCTGAAACCTCCCGCCTCGGCCTGGTTCCCGATACCGGCGAGCCCCAGCTGGGTGTCGCGGTAGCTCTCCTTGTAGAGCCTCCCGTCGCTCGACACTTCCTGGAGCTCGAACCGCTCCATCGTAATGGCGTCGTAAGGGCAGCGCTTGACGCACAGGGCACAGCGGATGCAGCGCTCCTCGTCCAGGACCATCGCCGCGCCCTGGTTCCAGCCGTAGGCGTCCACGAGCTCGGGCAGCGCGCCCTCCGACCGCATCTGGTTGATGTCGATCATGTGGATGACGCCCTCGGGGCAGACATCGGCGCACGCCCCGCAGAGGACGCAGCGGAACGGGTCGAACCAGATGTTGTAGTTGCACATCAGGCAGCGGGTCGACTCGGTCACCGCCTGCGAGGTCGTGTAGCCGCGCTCGACCGGAGTCGTGAAGTTCACGGCCGGGTCCGTCGACGGCATCCGCGCGTCGAGCTGGACCATCGGCACGTGCTGGCGCGGCAGGACGTCGTAGAACTCCGGCATCTCGTGACGCCACGAACTCACGATCCGGACGTTGGCGTCGACCTGGACGGTGCTGCGGCCGGACAGGTATCGATCGACGGCGTAGGCGCACTTCTTTCCGTGGCCGGCGGCCTCGATGAGCGTCGTCGGTCCAGTCACGAAGTCGCCGCAGGCGAAGACGCCTCGAACGTTCGTCGCGTAGGTGCCCGGATCCACGCGAATGCGGCCCCGGTTGATCTCGAACTTGGACTCCACCGGCAGAAACGTGGTGTCCGCCGCCTGGCTGACGGCCGGGATGACGGTCTGGGCCTTCACGACGAACTCCGTCCCGGGAACCGGGACGGGCGCGCGACGCCCGGTTGCGTCCGGCTCGCCGAGGCGGTTGCGGATGAACCGGACCCCGACCACGTTCCCGTCGTCATCGCCGATCACCTCGAGCGGGCTGGCCAGGAACTCCATCCGGACGCCCTCGCGCTCGGTTTCGCCGAGTTCCTCCTCGTCGACGACGAGCTCCGAGCGCGTGCGCCGGTATGCGATCGTGACGTTCTTCGCACCGTGGCGAAGGCTGGTGCGCGAGCAGTCCATGGCGGTATAGCCGCCACCGACGACGACCACGTCCTCACCGACCTCGAGCGGCTCCCCGAGGTTGGCGAGCTTCATGAAACCGACGCCGTACTGGATCCCCTTCAGGTCCCTGCCCGGGACATCGAGCGGGACCGCGTCCATGGCCCCGGCGCAGATGGCGATCGCGTCGAACCGCTCCTGCAGTTCGTCAAAGGTCACGTCGCGGCCGATCCGGGTGTTGAAGCGGAAGTCCACGCCGAGCCGCTCCACGAGCCGGTAGTCCATCTCGATGGCCTCACGCGGAAGGCGGAACGCGGGCACGCCGATCAGCATCGTGCCGCCTGCGTACGGCAGCTCGTCGAAGACGGTGACCTGGTGGCCGGCGATCGCCAGCTCGCGTGCCACGGCGAGGCCGGCCGGACCGGCGCCGATCACGGCCACGCTCGTGTCCCGCGGCGTGATGACCGGTACATCGTCGGGGATGCCGGACGCCGCGTGCCACTCCACGAGGAACCGCTTCATGGCCCGGATGGCCAGCGGTCGGTCGATGTCTCCCCTGCGGCAGGCCCGCTCGCATGGCGCCGAGCAGACGTAGGCGCACATGGCCGCGACCGGGTTCGGGTCGCGAGAGAGGATGTAGCCCTCCTCGAACCTGCCCTCGGCAGCGAGGTTGAGATACCCCCGGCAGTTGGTGCCGACGGGGCATGCCTCCTGGCATTCGATATTGCATTGCAGCCAGGAAGCGTCGACCGGTTGGACGAGGAATTCCTGGTTTGGGTCGATGGCCAAAGCTACGGACCAGCCTCACTCCACGGGAGCTGCGCGGTTGGGGGCATCCTGCTGCACGAATCTACCAGCGCGCACGGGTCATGGGCAATCCGGCGCGTTGACGGGGCTCGCTCCTCCCCCCAGACTCGATCGGAATGGACGATCGGCGAAACTTCGACAGGGCGATTCCCGCCGGAGCCTCCGGCCGGGCACGCGGCGAGGCGGAGCAGCTCTGCATCGAGGCCGCGCGGAGCCGGTCGGTCGCAGCGGCGGCCGCGACGGCGGCTCAGGCGGCGACGCGAGCGGCACGGCAGGCCGAGGCGGAAGCCGACGAGGCGCTTGCCGCTGCGAGCCGGCGCACGCGCGCAGAGGCAAAGGCGCATGCTCGCAACACCTACCACCGGCAGCTCGCACGGGCCGTGGACGCTCTCGAACGGCAGCGAGCCACTGCGGCGTGGATGTCGGAGATCGACCGGATCAACCGCGAGTCGCGCGCGGCCGAACGCGTCCTTGAGCTTGCGCAGTCCCGCGTGATGGATCTGCGGCAGGCAGGCGACGAGGCCGAACAGGCAGCCCTGGCCGAGCGCATCCGTGCCGAGACGGCCCACCGGGCATGCCTGGAGGCGCGCGGCCGCGTCGCGATGGCCGCTGAGCAGGGAGCCGCCGCCGGCGACGACCGGCCTCGCCGACCCGCTGCCGGTGGCGACGATGCCCGGGAGATGCACCCGGGGCGGGACTCGAGCGTGGGATGGGCGCACGACAGCAAGGAGATCGCGCTCTCGGCGGTACCGGGCGTCGACGTCGCCCTCCCCACGAGCGACGGGCGTCTCGTCGCCGAGTACGTGTTCGAGGGCGATCGCGCCACGCTGGCGCTCGTCGCCCAGAGACTCTCCGACATCACGGGCGGCACGGCGTCCCACTTCCTGCTGCTCCTTCACGAACTCGTCGAGGACGTGGCGGACATCGCCAGCCGGCGTGGGTTCCTCGCGTTCAACCGCGACCATCCGCTGTGGAGCCAGTTCGGCGTCGATGAATGCCGGACGATCGTGACCGCGCTCTCCAACCTCGGATTTCGGATCGATCCGGATGGCGGCTGGACCAATTCCCGTGCTCCCGCCACCGCGGACCTGGCCATGGCCCTGTCGTACGCCGGATACGACCGCCGTGCGGTTCGCTGGCTGTCTACGCCGGGCAACACCACTCGCGACCTCGCCGGGAGCCTGGCGATCTCCCCGCTGGATTGCCTCGCGAACCTCGCGCCGGATCTCACGGTGGGGCAACTGATCGAACTGCTGGGACCGCCGGCCGACTCGCTCGGCGAACTGTGGGACGAGTGGGGCCACCTCCGTCCGCTGCTGCTGAGCACGCACGACGCGCTGGCGGCGGGCTGACCGCCACGCACCGGGGGGGTGATCGCCGGCAGGTCGAACGAGAGCCGCTGGGCCGCGCACTGCCGCTCGGGTGCGGGTCCGGGGCGCGAGGGGCGCCGGTCGATCAGGCGAGCTCGACCACCCAGAACGTCTCCGCGGCTTCGACACCGACCCGCTCGCCTTCCTGCCGTGCCCACTCGCGGATGCGTTCCTCGAGCTCGTCCGGTTTGCGCAGCTGGCTTGCGTGCTCCCTGAGAGCAGCGAGCTTCACCTCGAGCGTGGCGCTCACATCGACCCAGGCGTTGGGACGGTCACTCCAGAAGAAGTAGAGCCAGCGCACCACGTGTGGCGGGAGTCCCTCCTCGAGCGCAAGGTTGGGGAATGCCATGGCATTGCGCGCCGCCGGATACACGGCATCGACGGCCGCCATTGCCGCGGCGCGGTGGTCGGTGTGCTGCACGTGCCCGGAGGTCGTGATGACCACGGTCGGGTCCGGGGTTGCGACAGCGTCCGGGCGGAACCCGCGGATCGCTCGCACGAGTTCCTGCCGTACCACGAGGTCGTTCTGCGAGGGCGCCGTCCGGCTGGTGGAGGAACGTCACATCCTCGTAGCCGATGTGCGCGGCCGCCGCGCGCTGCTCCGTTTCGCGGACCTGTGCCAGCGCAACGGGGTCAGTCCGGGGGTCGTCCGACCCGGCGTCGCCGCTCGTGCAGCAGACCAGGCGGGCAACGGTACCGGCCCGAATCCAGCCCGCGACCGTGGCCGCGGGGCCGAAATCGGCATCGTCCGGATGGGCCACGATCACCAACAGGCGCTCTGGCCGATCGGAGTGCAACCGTGATGTTCCTGCGTCCACGGTGCATACGGTAAGCCGAATGGCCCTTGCGAGTGGTGCGAAGGTGTGTATGCTGACGCCGAGGCATCGCTCGTCTCCCCCCACGAGCGATGCCTCGTGGCGCAAGTCGGGGGGTCTCACCCTCCTGGAGCTGAAGGGCCTCGTGATGCGTCAGGCGGGCCGCAGCGCTCGGATCGTGTCGAGAACCTCCGCGGCGTGACCCTCGGGCTTCACAGATGGCCAGACTTTGGCGATCCGCCCCTCTGGGTCGACGAGGAACGTGGCGCGCTGCACACCCCAGTAGGTGCGCCCGTAGCGGTTCTTTTCCACCCAGGTGCCGTAGCGTGCCGCCACCGCATGGTCGGCATCGGCGATGAGCGTGAACGGCAGGCCGAACTTCGCCTTGAATGCCGCCTTGCTCCCGCTGCCCAGGATGCTGATGCCCCAGACGACGGCGCCGAGTTCCCGGTAGCCGGCGTCGGCGTCACGGAACTGGCACGCCTCGGTGGTGCAGCCGGGCGTGTCGTCCTTGGGATAGAAGTAGAGCACCAGCCAGTGGCCGCGCTCGTCGGAGAGGCGCCGCAGCGTGCCGGTATCGTCGGGGAGCGTGAATTCGGGAGCTTTGTCGCCGACGGCCGGCATCGGCTCGACGATCGTGGAATCGGTCATGCGCCATAGGGTAGCCCACCTCCGCGAGCATGCCACCGGCGACACCGGACCCTCAGCGCCCATGAGCATCGCGGCCGGCGGCGACTCGGTCGATCCTCGGCCGGCGGCGACTCGGTCGATCCTCGGCCGGCGGCGACTCGCCCCGCCCGCTCAACCCCCGGCTTCCGGTGGCAGGATCAGCACGCCCGCGGGGTCGATTGCCAGGGTCACGCGGCGGCCGTACCCGGGCAGGTCCGGCTCCCGCGCCTCGACCTCGAGCGGAGGCATGGGGACCGCCTCGGCACCCTGGCCACCCTCGGCACCCTCGGCAGCCGGAATGCCTGCGGCCCCCTGCAGATCTCCGATCGACACGCCGAGGAGCACGTGGTCACCCAGGAACCGCCGCGAGGTCACCGTGCCGTGCAGAATGCCCGTCGGGTCCAGCCGCACGGCGTCCGGCCGCAGCACGACCGTGACCGGGCCGCTCCGGGGGTGGCCGGGACGCTCGGGCAGCGTGATCGGACCCCACGGGGTCACGACCGCGCAACCCTGCAGGGTCGCCACCGCGACGTTCCTGAACCCGAGGAAGCGCGCCACGAACGCCGTCGGGGGGCCGTGTCCAGAGCGCCTCCGGCGAGCCCTCGCGCCTCGACCCTGCCCGCACGCAGGATGACGGTCCGTTCGGCCACCGCGAACGCCTCGTCCTGATCGTGCGTGACGTAGACCACGGTCACGCCGAGCAACGCGAAGATCGCGCGCAGCTCGAGCGGCAGGCGATCACGCAGTGCCCGGTCGAGCGACCCCATCGGTTCGTCGAGCATCAGCAGTCGCGGCTGGGGCGCCAGCGCTCGCGCGAGGGCAACTCGCTGCTGCTCGCCACCCGAAAGGGTGGAGACCGACCGGCGCTCCGTGCCGGGCAGGCCGACCAGTTCAAGCACTTCGGCCACGCGAGCAGCGCTGTCGCCGCCTGTCGACGCCCTGCATGCGCAGCCCGAACGCCACGTTGCCGGCCACGTCACGGTGCGGGAACAGCGCGAAGTCCTGGAACATCAGGCCGATGCCCCGCTGGTGGGCAGGGACCCCGGCGAGGTCGCGACCGTCGAGCCGGACCGTGCCGCCCGGATGGCGGCTCGAGCCCGGCAACGACGCGCAGCAGTGTCGTCTTGCCGCTGCCGCTCGGCCCGAGAAGGCTGAGGGTTTCGCCATCGGCGACCTCGAGGCTGACGTCCTCGAGCGCGGCCCGCTGGCCGAACCGCACTGCCACGCGCTCCACCACCAGCACGGTGCGTCGGCCTCAGAACGGCTGCGGACCGGCGCCGCGGAACCGCTCGATGGCGAGCACCGCAGATCGCCGTGAGCACCATCAGCACCGTGCTCATGGCCATCGCCTGCCCGAACGGCGACGTCGCCCGGCTGGCTGAGCAGGCGCGCCACGGCGACCGGAATCGTCGGGGTGTCGGGTCGGGCGATGAACAGCGTCGCGCCGAACTCGCCGAGCGAGACGGCGAAGGCGAAGGCGGCCCCGACCAGCGCCGCCCGCCGGATGACCGGCAGGTCGACCTCGCGCCAGACCCGGCGCGGCGCGGCGCCGAGCACGGCGGCGGCCTCGCGCAGGCGCGGGTCGATCGAGCGGATGACGGGCGCCACGGCGCGCAGCACGAACGGCATCGCGATCAGGCTGTGGGCGATCGGGATGAGGAGGGCCGAGGTGCGCAGGTCGAGCGGCGGCCGGTCGAGCGCGACGATGAACCCGAAGCCGACGGTGACGGCGGACGTCCCGAGGGGCAGCATGATGAGGGCGTCGAACCCGCGCGAGAGCCAGCCGCGCCGGTAGCCGACCACCAGCGCCGCGCATCAGGCCCAGCGATCCCGGCAAGCAGCAGCGTCAGCCGTGGCGAAGACGAGCGAGTTGCGGATCGCGTCCACCGGCGGGACGAACAGGCCGCTTCGGCTGGAGAACTCGCGCGGAGCGCCGTGGTAGTACGCCGAGGCTGTAGCCGCCGCGGCGTCGCCAGCGACCGCTCGACGAGCACGAGCAGCGGCAGCGCCGAGCAGCAGCGCCAGCGCCGGCGAGCACGGCCGGCGACCAGCCGCCGTTCGCGCGCAGTCCGCGGCGGTCGGCGGAGTCTCGACGCGCCGGGCGCAGCCGCTGCCGAACCGCGAGCCGCTCCTGGTATCGCGCGTAGAGCAGCAGCAGGACGAAGACGCCGCCCATCTGGAGGAGCGCGAGCGCCGCGGCCATCGGCAGGTCCAGCAGCTGCGCGGTCTGCCGGTAGATCTCGACCTCGAGCGTCGACTGGGCCGGCACCGCCGAGCAGCAGGACGAGCCCGAACGAGGTGACGTTGAACAGGAACACGATCGATGCTGCGGACGATCGACGGCCGGGCGCAGCAGCGGCCACGTCACCTCGCGAAAGGCACGCCACGGCGTGGCACCGAGGGCGCGGGCCGCCTCCTCCGGTGCGCGGGTCGAGGTGGGACCAGAGCCCGCCGACGACCCGGATCACGACGGCCACGTTGTAGAAGACGCCGCGAGCACGATGGCCCAGACGTCCGTCGAGGCGGATGGGCGGCGGGAGGCCGAACGACGGCTCGCGAGCGCGTTCAGCGGGCTGCGCGGGCCCAGCAGCGCGAGGAAGGCGGACGCGACGACCACGGTCGGCAGGACGAACGGCACGATCGCCAGCGCGCGAGCACGCGCGCGACCCGGGAAATCGAAGCGCGCGAAGACGTAGGCCACCGGCATCCCGCAGAGCACGGTCAGGAGCGTGACGACCGTCGCCGAGCGCCAGCGTGAACAGGCGCGGCCTGGAGCGCGAACGGCTGCGTCCAGCGTCGTGCGCGATGACGCCCAGGTCGAGCGATCCGTCCGGCGCGACAGCCCAGTCCCGAGGATCGAGGCGACCGGCCAGCCGAAGAAGACGCGCCAGGAAGACCAGCGGCGGCGCGCGCGAGCAGGACCAGCCGCCGACGGCGCGCGCTCAGTGCAGCACCGCGTCCGTCCACTCGTCGATCCACGGTCGCGGTTGTCCTCGATCGCGGCCGGATCGAGGCTCAGCGGGCTCGGGCGGCGATCTGCGCGCACTGCGTGAAGACGTCGGGCAGCGGCGTGCCCGGAACCGCCGGGAAGACGAACATCTGCAGCGGGATGTCCTGCTGCGCCGGCTGCGAGACGCATGAAGTCGACGAACGCCCGCGCGCCGGCCGGGTTCGCCGCGCCGGCGAGGACGCCCGCGAACTCGACCTGGCCGGAAGCAGCCGTCGAGGATCACCGTGGTCGGACGCCGTTGGCGGCGGCGAGGACGCGAAGTACGACCTCGGCCGGCGGGCTCGATGCGTACGAGACGACGATCGGGCGGTCACCGTGGCCGGCGCTGCCGGAGAACTGCGTGTCGTAGGCGTCGTCCCAGCTGGCGCTGACCTGCACGTCGTTCGGCGCGCAGGCCGCGCCAGTAGTCGAGCCAGCGTGTAGCTCCCGGTCTCGCCGAACCGGGCGATCGTGGCCAGCATGAACGCCAGCCCGGGCGATGACGTGGCCGGGTTCTCGACGACGAGCATGCCCCTTGTAGGCGGGCTTGGCGAGGTCCTGCAGGATCGCCGGCGCGGCCGGGATTCGCCCGCCGCGAACGCGGCATGGTCGACATTGAGGCAGACGTCGCCGTAGTCGACGGGCGTCACCCGGTGCTGCGGGTCGAGCTGGAACGCGGACGGGACGGACGCCGAGCGCCGGCGAGCCGGTACGGCTCGAAGATGCCGGCGTCCAGCGCTCGCGACAGGAACGTGTTGTCGACGCCGAACAGCACGTCGCCCAGCGGGTGGTCCTTCGAGAGGATCGCCTGGTTGACCATCTGCGCCGGCGTCGCCGGACTTGCAGCACCTTCGACGGTCAGCCGCGTCTGCTGCTCGAACGCCTGCGATCACGCAGTCCGACAGCGCGAAGGCGTCGTGGGTGAGCAGGTGACTCCGACGCCGCGCCGCCCGGTGCCTCCGGTGGCCGGTCGACGTGATCGCCGGCGGCGGTGGCGAACGTGGCGGGCGATCTCGGCCGCCGAGGCCGAGGCGACGCGGTCGGCGATGCGGCGCGGAGTCGGGAGCGCGGCGGTCGTCGCGACGTTGCGGACGAGCGCCGCGTGCAGCCGGCGAACGAGCAGAGCCAGGCAACGGCGAGCGACGAGGCGTGTTCACGGCAGATCCTCCTGTCGCGGCACGTCCTGCTCGGCGCCGCGCGCCGCGCGGCGTCTGGATGACGAGCAGGCCGGCCGCGCTCGGTCGTGATGCGACGCGCTGTCGCCGGTGAGCTCGTTCGACAGGCCGCGCGTCGAGCCGATGCGCGAGCGGCTCCGTCCGGAGCGGATACCGGAGGCCCTCCGGTGGTGACGCCTCGCACCACCGGATCGAGCGGCAGCAGCGAGACGAAGTCGCCGGCCGCGCCATGCAGGTCGGCCGCGCCGGGCCCGTCGGCCGTGCCGATGCGCCGGATCACGGAGCCGGCGTGCAGGATCGCGACGTCGCTGCCGTCGAGCGTCGGGCTCGCCAGCAGCAGCACGTTCGCCAGGGCGTGCTCGATCCGGGCACCGCCGAGCGCACCGCAGATGTCGGAGTTCGCGCGCGCCACGCTCGATCGCCGCGGCGAGGCACAGCTCGAGGTCGCTCTCGTCCTTCTCGGCGGGATGCGAGCTCGACGCGACGCCGAGCCCGCGATACCCGGCGACGTCCTCGGCGGAGAGCGAGTCGGCGTCGCCGACGATCAGGTCCGGGATCCGGCCGATCGCTTCGGCCGCTGCCGCGCGCCGCCGTCGGCGCCGATGACGAAGCGCGCCGCGCCGGTCGGCGCGACCGGGCAGCCGCGAACGCGATCCCGGTCGACGTCGCCGTCGGCGACGATCACCGCTCGAAGTCGCGTTCAAACGAACAACCTCCGTCGGGCAGGGACGGAGGTGCGCTGTGGACTCCCTTCGCTGGTACGAACCAGATCAGGTTCCGAGGGTCTGCGGCGACGCCGCACTCTCAGCGCCCCGAGGAGGCGCTCCCCTGTCCCGTCTTCGGTTGTCTCGCCCGATTGTACGTCGCGAGTCGCCGATGCTAGACTCCGGCGCGGTGCCCAGCGGTCCAGCATCCGGCGCATCAGCGCGTCGTCGAGGCGGCGCGACGCAAGGGTGTCGACCTCGAGATCACTCGTCTTCGCGGAGTCGACCCACACGGCCGCAGAGGCTGCGCGCGCAGTCGACGCGGAGATCGGCCAGATCGTCAAGAGCCTCGTCTTCGTCGCGCCCCGGCGACGGCGGCTCGAGACGGTCGTCGCGCTGGTCAGCGGCGCGAACCGCGTCGACATCGCGCGCCTGGCGGCGGTCGTCGGGTTGCCGGGCCTGCGCCGTGCGACCGCCGACGAGGCGAGCGAGCAGACCGGCTTCGTGATCGGCGGGATCCCGCCGTTCGGCCATCGCAGGCCGCTGCGCGTCGTGATGGATCCCGATCTCGGCCGCTTCGACCGGCGTCTGGGCCGCGGCCGGAACACCGAACGCGGTCTTCCGCGTCGCGCCGGACACGCTCCGGACGCTCGCCGAACGCGACGGTCGCGCCGCTGGCCGCGGAGCCGGGCCGCGGCGCGTCGGCGATCGCGTTCGGCCACGAGATCCAAGCGGGCGGCGACGCGGCGGACGCCGGCGCCCGTAGAGCGACGTCGGCAAGCGCGAGCCGGCTGTCGTCGCCGCGACCGTCTCCCCCGAGCAATCCGGGCGGGACCACCGGATCGGACGGACGGCGCAGCACCGTCCAGTACCCGGGCGGCCTGGCGGCGCGGTACCGCTGGACCGGCAGCGGCGGTGGAGCGGCGATCTTCGCGCTGACCGAGGTCGGCGGCCGGCTCGACGGACTACGGCGGGCTCGTGTCCGGAGCAACCCGACCGCCTGTGCCGCGCCGAGCTTCGCGTCGAGGGACCCGCTCGGCGCCTGGACGGCACGCTTCGCGTCGCCCATCTTCGACGAGCCGCGCGGCGTCTTCTGGGACACGCCCGGCCTGCTCGTCGTGAAGTACGGGTTCTGCGTCTACGGGCTCGTCGGCGCGCAACGGGGGAGTTGCGCTGGAGCCACGCGAGCGGCACGCCGATCGTGGCGGTGCTCGGCAGTCTCGCGGCTCGACCACGTGATCGTGCAGGCGCGAAGTCGAGACGGTCGCGCTCGACGAGCGGGGAGCCGGCCTGGCGGGTGGCGCACTCCGACGTGGTCGCGGAGGCGGAGCTCGTCGGCGGGGCGACTCGTGCTCACGAGCTACGGCGGCGAGCGCCAGGTCCTCGATCCGCTCAGCGGGCTGCGGCCAGGGGGCGCCGATCGTGGACAAGTCGGCCGAGGCTGTGGACGGCCGGTGGACGGGGCGGTCGTGATGCACGCCAACTGGTGGATAAGGGCCTTGACCCGCCGGGGAGCGGCCCCCTATCGTTCTTCTCAGCCCGGAGGGGCCGGTATCGGGACTAGCGGCTGCGATTGCATCAAGGCCCACGTCACGTGAAGGTTTCTCTGGGCTGTTCGTTTGCCCCGCGGGCCGCCGTGGACCTGCGCCGGCGCGCGCGGACCCCCCAATTCGCAGCCAACGGGCAGCCGCGCCCTGCCCGCCGTCGTCGGCGTCCGCAAGCGAATTGAGACTCGGTGATTGCACTCGTCCTGGCCGGGGCGGGCGCCTGTGCGCTGTGCGGTGGTGCGTTCCTCCTTGGCCGTACCGGGCACGCATACCGGGTCGCGCGTCTTCTCGCCGTTGCCCCGGAGCAGTCCGCTGCCCAGGTCGTCGCGCGGACACTCGGGCCGGATGCCGAGCCGCGCTACGTGAAGACCCGCGGACGCATCACCAGCGACGAGGACTTCCCCGACGAGGCCCAACGACCGCTCGTGTTCCGTCGGGTGCGATGGGAGCGGGCCGATGGGCGCGGTCGCTGGCGCGTTCTCGACGAGGAACGGCTGGCCGTCCCCTTCGGCGTCGAGGACCGGGGAGCTTTCGTGGCGGTGGACATCGATGCGCTGGGAGACGGGCTTGTTGTCATCCCGCGGGAATCCGCCGGCGTCGCGGCCGAGATCCCGGCCGAGATCGCCGAGAGCCTTTCCGAACGCCTGCGGCCGGACACGCCGGTGCGCCTGCGCATCGACCAGGTCTCGGCCGTGGAGCAGGCCACTGTCTGCGGCGTACCGGTCCGCGGGCCGGACGGCGTGACGCGGCTGACAGCGGGATTGGGCAGGCCGCTCATCGTCAGCACGGTCGAGTCCGACGCGGCGATGCGCCTTCTTGCCGCCGACCGGCGGGGCACGGTGCTGGCCGCCGGCGCCCTGCTCGTGATCGGCCTGGGGCTGCTGGCCACCGCGATCATCGCGCTCGTCGCCGGCGCGTAGCGGGTCACCGGCGGTGCGTGCCGCACGGGCCGGGCGACGCTCGACGCGGCACGGCACGGCACGGCACCGGCACGGCACGGCACGGCACGGCACGGCACGGCACCCGGCGCGGCACGGCACGGCCCCCGGTCCGGCGCCGCGCGGCGTCGGCCTCGACCCCGCCGAAGATCCGCCAACCTCGCCCGTCATCGTGGCCCGGTTCCGGTGCTACGCTCGTCCACCTGATGCCCCCGGTCGCCCGAACGCGAACACCCGCGTCTCCGATGCCCCCTCGAGACCGCCACGCCGGGCGACGCCGCTTCGGCACGGCAGGGGCACTGCTGGCGGCCTGCCTCTTCGTCCTGTCGTCGGCCATGATCGGCCCGCCGGCCGTCGCCGCGGTCCCCGACGCCTCTCCGGCAGCCGCGGCGGCAGCCGCGGCCCCGTCGCTCGAGCCGGGCGCCTCGCCGCCTTCCACGATCGGTGTCGGCGACCCGCGCTCGAACGGCGCCGGTCCGGGCCTGGTCGGTGCACCGTTCGCCATCCTGATCGGCGTCGTGCTGCTCGGAGTCGCCGCGGCGGGCGCCACTGCCGTGTACCTGCGGTGGACACGCCCGCGCGGGGGATAGCCCTGGGATGGCCCCTGCATGGCCCCGCCCCGAGGCCGTGACGCAGGGCCGTCGATCCCCGGATCGGGTGCCGGTAGGCGGGGTGTTCGCCGCTGGGGCGTCCCACGTCGCACGCCGTTCGCAGGGTCCCCGCCCGCATGGCACCGGGGTGCGGTTACTTCCCTCCCATGGAAGGTAGTGTGAAGCGGGCTTAGGCTCCAGCCCGATCCGGCTCTTACCGATTCCTCCCTGGGGGCACCACGATCGACGCGCAGGCTGAGTCCGCAATCCTCACCGTGACGGGCGCTGCTCGCTTCCTCGGCGTGCACGCGAACACGGTCCGTGCCTGGACCGACCAGGGGCGGTTGCGCTGCCTGCGCATCAACGAGCGTGGCGACCGCCGCTATCGCGTGGCGGACCTGCGTGCCTTCCTGGAGGTCGCCGGGATCCAGGCTTCCCCGCCCGCGCACTTCGCCCCCCGGGTGCGGCCAGCGTCGACGACCTGGGCAGTGGTCGATGACGATCGGACGGCAGCCTCGCAGCCTTCGGATGTGGCGGCGCGACCGGGTGCCGGCCCGTTGCCGGCGCGCTTGGCGGCCATGGGTCCGGAGGGGGGCCCGTTCGACCTCGTCAGCCCGGGCCCTGGAACCGCCAGGTCGAACGGCGCGGGTCTGGCATGGCGCACTCCGCCTCGCGGAGAGGGTGACATCGCCACGATCGCCCGGCTTACCGACAGGCAGTGGCTCGGGCGCGACCTTGATGCATCGCTCCGGAACGCGGCCCGGGCGTTGCTCGGGACGCACCGATTTGCCATGGTGGGGATCGCCGAGTGGCACGACGGCCGGCTGATCCCGCACCTCGTCGACGGTGCACGACGCGCCCGCGCCTGGTGGGGGTGCCTCGACACGGGGCTGGCGGAAGTCTGCATTCGAGAAGGCCGCATGATCGCGACGCCGTCGGCAGTCGGGTCAAGGCGGTGCGCATGGCAACGGCTCGACCGTCACGGTCTTCTCGCCGATCATCGCCGGCTCCACCGCCTGGGGCGTCATGGTGGCCGAGGCGGCAGGCGACCGTGCGCTCGGACGCTCGGACCTCGATCTCCTGGCGGCGGTGAGTGGGTTCGTGGAACTCATGGCCGACCGGAGCCACCTCGCGAAGCGGGTGATCGACCAGCGGGCGCAGGCGCAGGCGCTGGCCCGCATGAGCACCGACCTGAGCTCCCGACTCGAGTTCCCGGTCATCGTGAGCAGCCTGATCGACCACGCGATCGAGCTCTTCCGCGCCGATCGCGCAGCCGTGTGGCGCATGGTCGACGGGCGGCTGATCCCGGAGGTCACCCGCAACCTCTCGTCCGAATACGTTGACCAGTCGACCGGCTACCCGCCGCGAGCGCTGGCGGCCCTGGCAATCAAGAGCGGGAGCGCAGTTGCCGTCGGTGACGTCGCGTCCGATCCCCGGGTCGAGGAGGTTCGCGCGGCGATGCAGCACGAGGGATTCGGCTCGGTCGCGCTGGCTCCGCTCCTCGTCAACGGCACGACGCTGGGGATCGTCACGCTGTACCACGATCAACCACACGAGTGGAGCGCCGACGATCTCCAGGTCCTGGAGGGGCTCACGAACCAGGCGGCGGTGGCCGTGAACAACGCGCAGAACTACCAGCAGATGGCGACCTGGGCCGCCCAGCTCCAGTCCATCCAGCAACTCGGCACGCGCCTCAATCGCCTGTCGACGGTGACGGAGATCGCCCATGCGATCTGTGCGGAACTTCGCCAGCTGATCGACTACCACAACGTGCGCGTCTATGGGGTCAGGGGCGACGATGTCGAGCCGATCGCATGGCGCGGCGATATCGGCGAGTACACGCAGGAGGACAGCGAGAAGCTGAGAATGAAGGTCGGCGTCGGGATCACGGGTTGGGTCGCCGAACACGGGGTCTCCCAGATCCTCCCTGATGCCGCGTACGATCCCCGTGCCGAGACCATCCCGGGCACTGAGCCCGGCCTTGAAGAATTGATGCTGCTCGCCCCGATGCTCGACGATGACCGGGTCATCGGTGTCATCGTGCTGTCGAAGCTCGGCCAGAAGCAATTCGCCGGGGACGACCTGCGCTACCTCGAGATCTACGCGTCGATCGCCGCGCAGGCAGTCGTCCGTGCAAACGCGACGGAGGAGCTCCGGGCGCAGAGCGATCGCCTGGCACGGCAGCTCGCGAGCCAGCGGGAGCTCATGCGCGTGACCGAGTCGATCCTCTCGACGCTCGATCCGCGGGCCGTCGTGGAGGAGATCGCCGACCGCCTCGGCGGCCTCCTGCATGTCGACAACGTGGCGATCGCCGTGTACGACGAGGAGGCGCACCTCCTGCGGCCACTCTTCGCACGTGGTGTGCACGCCGACGCATACCTGGCGCGCCCGCTCCCCGACACCGAGGGCGTCAGCGGTTGGGCCGTTCGTTGCGGGGTGGCGCAGCTCGTGCAGAACATGCTCGACGACCCGAGAGTTGCGCCCATTGACGGCCCACCCCAGGCCGGCGCCCTGATCGTTGCACCGCTGCTGGCACGGGACAAGGTCACGGGCACACTGCTCGTGGAGCGGATCGGCCTCGATGCGTGCTTCGACGACGGGGAATTCGAGTTGATCCAGCTGTTCGCCGGCCACGTGTCCATCGCCGTGCAGAACGCGTTGGCCCACCGGGCCGTGGAGATCCGCGCCCAGACGGACGCCCTGACGGAACTCAAGAACCAGGGCACGTTCCAGGAGTGCCTGCAGGCCGCGGTGCTGCGCGGCGCGCAGTTCAGCCTGCTGATCGTCGACCTCGACAGGTTCAAGACGTTCAACGACCGGCGTGGCCACGAGGCGGGGAACGGGCTCCTGACCGAGATCGGTCGAGTGCTGCGCGCCTCGTGCCGCGAGTCGGACGAGGTGTTCCGGTACGGCGGCGACGAGTTCGCGCTGATCCTGCCGAACACGGGCGTGGACGGAGCGATGGAGGTCGCAGCGAAGGTCGGCCGTGCGGTACGCACCGCGCCGACCCCCGGGTCGCGAAAGCCGTCGGGCGTCACGTGCTCCGTCGGGGTCGCCTGTTACCCGGACGACGGCGCGGATCGCACGTCGCTCCTGCTCGCCGCCGATCGAGCGTGCTACGTCGCAAAGCGCAACGGTCGCAACCATGCGGTCACGGCCGCGGACGGCCTCGCGCTCGCCGGCGACGTCCTGTTGCAGCCGCCGACGCCGGTCGACACCCCGACCTCCGACACGGGCGCCTGAGACGCGGGCGGCGCGGCAGGGCGGCAGGGGCGTCCTGTTGCAAGGGTGTCCTGCAACAAGCGCACCGTTCGGCGATTCAGACCGTGACGCGCACGCCGGCGACCTGCTACTCCTGTTCCCTCGCCGGCTCGAGCGGGGTCCCAGCTGGCGCGTCCGGAGCGCCTGCGGGCGGTTCCGGCCGGAGGACGAGTTCCGGCGCACCCGGTTCGAACCCCGGCACCGGCTCGTCCCGGCCAAGGGAGTCGTGCGCCGCGTCCGGCTGCTGCGGGACTCCGGGCGACGAATTCAATGCCGGCACCGGCTCGATCCGGCCCCAGGGCTCGGGCACCGGCTCGGGCGGGGGCGCAGCTGGCGCAGGCTCGGGCGGGGGCCCACCGGGCACCGGCTCGGGCTGGGGCGCAGTTGGCGCCGGGAGATCCGACGGCCGACCCGCCCCCTGTTCGCCCGGTTCGGGTGCCACCTCGCGCGGCGAGAATACGGCCGACCTGACGAAATCCGGGGGCCGTCCCGCACCGGGGTCTCGCGCAGATGCCGGTGGGTTCGCCGGCAGCGCCTGGAGCGGCGCCCTCGTCAGCGTCAGCGGGACGTCCTGCCGGATCCCGAGGTCGCGGGCGGCAGATCCGCGGTTGACCGCCAGGCAGAGGCGTCCATAGGAATCCTCGTACAGGAGCGGCTGGCCGACGGGAACCTGCCCGAACGTGCCGACCCATGGAATCCGCAGATCGCGCGGCCGATCGCCCTCCTCCAGGCGAACGTAGAGCCACTCGCCGGGCTGGAGCCCGCCGAACGCGTTGAGCAGATGACCGCCGAGCGCGGAGAGTTTGGCGTTGCCGAAGGTGTCCAGGTAGATCACCGACGAGCGCAGCAGCCCTCCATAGACCTCTGGCTCCGGCCAGTCGACGAGCAGGAGCGTCCGCGGGTCGAGTGCGGGGCCCATGAACTCGAGTGGGACGCCGAGCGCGAGGTGCGCCGCGGCGGGCGCGAACACGTCGCGTCCATGGAACGAGGAACTCATGACCGGGAGGCGGTACTGCGGGTTCTCGAGCAGGTGCGCGCGAACCACGCCACCCAGGCGTGAGGCAGCCGGGATCAGGATCCCGTTGTCCGGCCCGACGAGCAGATCGCCGCGGGATGTCTCGATCGCGATCGCCCGGCGCTCCGTGCCGACCCCCGGATCGACCACGGCGACGTGTGCCCCGATGGGCAGGTAGGGCACCGCGCACCAGAGGAGCAGCGCAGCATCGCGAACCGCGTACTTCTCGACCTCGTGGCTGATATCGACAATCGTCGCGTCCGGGGCGATACCGGCGATGACCGCCCGGCAGATGCCGGCAGACGGGTCCCTGTCGCCGAAGTCGGTCAGGAGGCTGACGAACGGCCGCACGGCGGCACGTGACATGCGCGCCGCAGCCGGCGTAGTAACAGAGCGGTGGTAGGCGCGTGCCATTGAGTCGCGATGGTACGCGGCATCGCGATCTTCGTGCGGGCGATCACAACGCGACGGCTGCAACGGGTCGAGGTTGCCGCCGCACAGCGCGCCACGGCGCTGCGGGCTGCAGCCGGGCCATTCATGGGTTCCGGGTCGCGAGCCGCCGCCAATGCCGCGGTCCTGAGAACAGCACGGAGCAATCGACCGAGCCGCGTCCGAGCCGCGATCGGGCCGCGTAGAACCGCGTCCGAGCCGCGATCAAGCCGCGCCTCGCGCTATGCTGGCCCGCCGATGGCGAATCGATCTGTCCCAGTGATCACCGCCGCCCCAGGTCGGGGAACGCCGATGCCCGGCGTGGCCGGCTCCTCGCAGTCGGTGCGCCGATTCGGCCTCCGGCTGCTCGCGGCGACGCTGGTCGGCCTCTGGAGCGGCATCGCCACCGTCCTGCTCGTCGCGTACCGCCCCGGGGGACCATTCGATCTCGCCGTCGGCGTCGCCGGGTTCGTTCCGGCAGCCATCGCGGCGCTGGCCGTGGCATGGCCGCCGGTGGCACGAGCGTGGCGGAACGCGGCAGTCATCGCCTGGGTCGGGATCCTGTCCGCGCTGCTGGTGACACCTCTGCTGATTGACTTCGTCAAGACACTGGCGGCCGGCGGACGGCAGGAACTGTTCCCGTCTGCTGAGGTGGCCTATGGCGCCGTGCTTGCCCTGGGGACGACCTGCATCCTGGCATCACTCGGGGTTCGTACGGACGCGCGGCGGCAACATCGAGGATCGTGCCGGCGTCGCGCGGGCAATGGCCGTAGCAGTCGGCCTGACCGTGATCGGCGTTTCCGCGGTCGGTCTTCCGGTCGCGCTCAATGAGTTGGCCATGCGGTCGATGCCCGCGACGGGCTCGCGCTTCGGACCGACGGACCCGAGCCTCCTGCCGCCGCCCTGCGGTGCCGACCTTGCGATCGGGCCCGGGGCCGTGCTCTCGGTCCAGGCCGACGCGACGGTGGATGGCTCCCCCATCGGGTCGGCGACATTGTCCGGGGCACGGGCGGGCCTGGACGAGCACTGGACCGGCAGCATGGACAGCCGACTTCGCGAGCGGCACGGCGGAGTACACCCGCGTCGGGGCGCAGGCCTGGCTCGGGCAGGGCGGAAGCACGACGTCGGTGGCAGTCGGCATCTTCGACATGCTGGGCGTCGGCGGCTTGACGGTGGACGAGCCGGTCCGAGCTGCGGTCGTGGGGCAGGGCGGCACGCCGGTGGCCGAAGACCTCGGGATCGATGTCATCGAGGGAGCGCGCGCGCGCCATTGCCAGACCGTGACCGACGGACCCACCGCGCTGCGGGCCTCGCTTCCGCTGCGCTGGCTCGCGGAGAGCGACCTGACCGCGATACCACATCCGCTCGTGGCGTGGCGCGGCACGCTGGACTGGTGGGTCTTCGGCGACGGGCAACTGGGCCAGGCAGTGATCGCGATCGGCGGCTACCCGGGCGAAGCCTGGCCGAGCGGCGGCATCCAGGGCTCGATCACGGCCCGTCTCACCGCGACCAATCGCGGGGACGACATCCAGGTTCGGCCCCCGGCGACCCCCGGAGCGACTCCGTGATGGCGGAGCGGGCCGACCGGGGCGGCGCGAAGTGGGACCGTGCCGCGCGGTACCTGAAGATCGCGATGGTCCTGCACGCCCACCCTGAAGGGATCAGCGCAAAGGCCGTGGCAGGCCAGGTCGGCGTGGCCGTTCGAACGGTCTATCGCGACCTGGACGCGATGAGCCTCGACGCTGATCTCCCCATCTGGCAGGACGGCGGAAGGTGGGGCCTGGAGGCCGGCGCCTTCCTGCCGCCGCTCGCGCTGACGCTGCACGAGGCGATGACCCTGTTCCTGGCGGCGCGAGTGCTGGCGAAAGCCAGCGACGAGCACGACACGGAGCTCATCGGGGCATTCGTCAAGCTGGCTGCGGTCCTCCCGCCAGTGCTGGCGGAGCACATCCAGGCGACGGTCGACGCCTATGCCAACACGCCGCCGAACGAACGATTCACGCGCGTCTTCCGGGTGCTGACGGAGGCGTGGGCAGGTCGCAGGGTCGTCGAGATCGACTATGGTCCGGGCGTCTACGATCCCGGGAAGCCGGGGCGGCTGGCCCGGGTCCACCCGTGGGCCATCGAGCCGTCGGCGCTGACGCATGCGCTGTACCTGATCGGGTTCGACGAAGGGCGCGGCGCGCGCCGAACCTTCAAGGTCGAGCGCATCCTCTCCGCCTCGCTGACACCCGAGACCTTCACGGTCGACCCGGGCGAGTCGGTGGCGCGCGACATGTTGAAGGCGTGGGACGTGATCGCGGACGAGACGCCTGTCCGGATCGCCGTGCGGTTCAGGCCTGACGTGGCGACACGGGTCGCCGAGACGCGGTGGCACCCGAGCCAGGAGTTGACGCCTGGGGATGATGGCTCGCTGCTCTGGGTCGCCCGAGTCGCCGGCTTGCACGAGGTTCGCAGCTGGATCCTGGGGTGGGGCGACGACGCGGAGGTCCTGGCGCCGCCCGAGCTCAGGGCGGAGGTGGCCGCGGCCCTCGCCCGGGCCGCGGACCGGTACCGCTGACCCGGAGCAACCGGAGATCAGCTGACCAACTCCGGGAGCCGACCTGGGACGCGACCCGCGACCGTCACCCTTGAGACGTGTTCGCCGCAGCGTTCGGCTGAGCTCGATCTGCTGCCGCGACCAGCCGCGCGAACCAGTACCGCCAGAGCGCGTCGTGCATCTGCACCTGCGAGACGGACCGGAACCCCACGTGCCGAAGCGTGATGTGCGTCCGATCCGCGTGGTCGATGAGGTCGAACGACAGCACCGTGGTGATGCCGAGGGGCTCGGCCTCCCAGTCCCATGTCCAGCTGATGTGCTGAGGCGAGTCCACGGCCAGCACACGACCGACTGCCGTCGAGTCGCGCAAGCGGAGGCGTACCGGCGACCCGACGCGGGGCGCCATCTCCGCGCCGTCGAGCCAGGTGACCAATCCCTCGACCGAGGCCACCATCGAAAAGAGGACCTCGCGGCTGCCGCGCACTTCTGCCTGGAGTTCGACGCGAAGTCGGGCGGACATGGACGTCAGGTCCGGAGGTAGTTGCGAAGCGCACGCCGGGGCAGTCGCTGGACGACAGTGGTCGGCGCGGCCTGAGCTGTCGACGGATCGCCCGGGCCGCGGCCCGTCCAGCCTTGTTGGTCCGGTCGCAGTTCGGCCATTGCCCGTTGAGCGTAGACGATGCCTGTCGCCCCCGGCAACGAGGCGCGCTTCGATCGACTGTGCGACGCCCCTGCGATCAGGAGCCCGGATTGAGGTGCGCACCCAGCGCGTTGACCGGCGAATGCTGCGCACCGGCAGTGACGCCGGAGCGCCTGGCGGGACGGCCCTTTCTCCCTACAGCGCCTTCACCGCCTGCGCCAGTTGCGTGAGGCCTTCCTTCGCGTCCGCGAAGAGCATGCCCGTCTTGGGGTCCGTGTAGAGCTCGTTGTCGATTCCCGCGTACCCGCGTCCCATGGACCGCTTGATGACGACGATGCTGCGCGCCTGGTCGACGTCGAGGATCGGCATGCCGTAGATCGGCGAGGCGGGGTTGCTCCGCGCCGCAGGGTTCGTGACGTCGTTCGCGCCGACCACCAGCGCCACGTCCGTCCGGCTGAATTCCGGGTTGACCTCTTCCATCTCCCGCAGCTGCGGATACGGGACGTTCGCCTCCGCGAGCAGAACGTTCATGTGCCCCGGCATCCGGCCTGCGACCGGATGGATGGCGTAGGAAACCTCCACCCCGCGAGCCTCCAGCAGCTCGGCTAGCTCCCGGACCGCATGCTGTGCCTGCGCGACCGCGAGCCCGTACCCGGGAACGATGATCACCTTCTGGGCATAGGCCAGCTGGATCGCCGCGTCGTCGGCACTGATCTCCCGGACCGTCCCGCCCGCAGCTCCGCTGATCGCGGCCTGCGTACCCTCACCGCCGCCGAACCCGCCGATCATGATGTTCATGATCGACCGGTTCATGGCATCCGCCATGAGCTTGGTGAGGATGGCGCCCGAGGCCCCGACCAGCGCTCCCGCGATGATCAGCACCGGGTTGTCAATCACGAAACCGGCCATGGCCGCGGCCGTCCCGGTGAACGAGTTGAGGAGCGAGATCACGACCGGCATGTCGGCACCGCCGATCGGCAGCACCATCGTGACGCCGAAGCCCAGCGCCGACAGGACGATCAGCCCGAGCACGAGCAGCGATGCGAGCGAGCTCAGCGAGACCGCTCCGCCGGCGCCGGCCACCAGGATTGCGAACCCTGCGACCGTGACGACGGCAAGCACCGCGGTCAGCACTCGCGTGCCCGGGAAGATGATCGGCTTGCCGGGAATGACGCCCTGGAGCTTGCCCCCGGCGACCAGCGAACCGGAGAACGTCACGCTCCCGATCACGGCGCCAAGGACCACGAAGATGGTCGTGGAGAGGCTCGCCTCCGGTGTGCCGACGATTCGCACGTAATCGTCGATCGCGACCAGCGCCGCTGCGCCACCGCCGACGGCGTTGAACAGCGACACAAGCTGCGGCATCGCGGTCATCTTCACGGACCGTGCCATGTAGAACCCGGCACCACCGCCGATCAGGAACCCGACGACGACGATCGCCAGGCCCAGCGGACCGATCGGGTTCGGGCTGCGCACCAGCAGGTAGAGCAGCGTCGCGATGACGGCCACCGCCATCCCGCCCGCGCTCAGCCGGTTGCCGTTCCGCGCCGTCGCGGGGCTGTTCATCATGTGGAGCCCGAGCACAAACGCAGCCGCACCGACCAGCCAGGCCAGGAAGGCGAACGTGTAGATCCATGCCTGCGACATCGAGGCGTTCCGCTCAGCCCTGGCCCGCCGAACCGGCGGTGCCCGTGCCGTCCGACCCCGGCTTCGCCGGTGCCGATCGCTTGCGGAACATCTGGAGCATGCGATCGGTGACCACGTACCCGCCCACCACGTTGGCAGCGCCGAAGACCATCGCCACGAACGCGAGCAGGTAGCTCAACGGGTTGTCGGCAGTGGCCGCGATCAGCATCGCGCCCACCATGACGATGCCGTGGATCGAGTTGGCGCCCGACATCAGGGGCGTGTGGAGCGTGGCGGGTACCTTGCTGATGACCTCGAACCCGACAAGGATCGCGAGCAGGAAGATCGCGAGTGCGTTGAGGAGATCCTGGCTCATGCCGCGCCTCCAGTGGACGCGGGGGAGGGCGCAGCCACCTGCCCCAGGAGCTTCGCCGTCGCAGCGCTCACCACCCTGCCCCCGTACGTGATGACCGTCCCGGCGGTGATCTCGTCGGTGAAATCGAAGGTGAGCTTCCCGTCCTTGACGAAGTGCAGCAGGAGCGCCGAGATATTGCGGGCGTAGAACCCGCTGGCGCCTCCCGGCATCATCGCCGGCAGGTTCGTCGGAGCGATGATCGTGACGCGGTTGTCCGTCTCGATCGTCTGGTCCGGTTGCGAGAGTTCAACGTTGCCGCCGAGAGCGCTGGCAGCCATGTCAACGATGACCGAGCCCGGCTTCATTGCTCGAACCGCTTCGGCGGTCACCAGGATCGGCGGCCGCCGCCCGGGCACCTGCGCCGTCGTGATCACCACATCCATCGTGCTGATATGCCCGTTCAACTCCTGCTGCTGGGCGGCCTGTTCCTCGGGCGTCAGGGCCCGGGCATACCCACCCTCGCCGCTCGCGTCGCCGACCGACTTGAGCACCAGGAACTGCGCCCCGAGCAATTCCGCCTGTTCCTTGGTTTCCGGGCGCACGTCGTAGGCCTTGACCAGTGCGCCGAGGCGGCGCGCAGTGGCGATGGCCTGCAGCCCCGCGACGCCGATCCCGAGCACGAGGACGTTCGCCGGCCTGGCGGTGCCCGCGGCGGTGGTCAGCAGCGGGAAGTAGCGTCCGTATGCGGCCGCTGCGACGAGCACCGCCTTGTACCCGCCGACATTGGCCTGGGACGACAGCGCGTCCATCGACTGGGCACGCGACAGCGTCCGCGGGAGCATGTCGAGGCTGATGGCCGTCGCGCCGCGCTCGGCCAACTGCCGCGCGGTACCGGGATCGATCAACGGCTGGAGCAGGCCGATGACGGCCTGGCCCGCCCGAACCCGCGAGACCTCCGCCGGGTTCGGCTTCTGCACGCGGAGAATGACGTCGGCCTGTACATAGGCCTCGTCGGTGGTCACGATGGCGGCACCCGCATCCGCGAACTCCACGTCGGGAATGACCGCGCCGTCTCCCGCTCCCGCTTCGACGAGCACCTCGATCCCGGATTTGACGAGCTTCCCGACGACCTCGGGGACGAGCGCGACGCGCCGCTCGTGGGGCGCGGTTTCTTTCGTGACGGCAACCTTCATCCAGGCGACCCCCAAATCACTGTCTGGTGGGCGCGGGGCCGACGGCGGTGGCCCGCGCCAAACAGCATAACCGTATGGGCCGATTGGCCTGCCCGCGTTGCGCACACCGGGGAGGCGATCGGGTCGGCGCTCGACGGACCCGAACCCGGAACGGGGCCGTTCAGCCATCCCCGGCGCGCTGCGCGGGCCGCCGTCAGGATCCGGATCGAGCCGGCGGGCCGTCCTCTCGGCTCTCCGGTCCATGGGCCGGATCGCGTTCCGCGCCGGCCGCCCCTCGCGACGACGCGACGAGGAGCAGGAAGGTGGTCTCCAACACGTCCACGCCGCAGATGACCAGCGCGGCGATGATCGGCACCGGCGAACCGATCAGCCAGCCGCCGGCGGCGGCGAAGGCGCCGACGGCCAGAAAGGACATGCGCACCGCTCGGATCAGGTTGCGCGGGTCACCGGGCTCGCCCATGCCGTCGGCGCTGCGGAGCAGCAGGACCAGGCCGATCACCCCGGCGGCGATCCCGAGCATCACCCGAACCGCGAACGGAGGCGAGAGCACGGCGGCCGGCAGATCGGAGCGGCCGGCCAGCGTCGCGAGGGCCACGGCAGCGAACCCGAGCGCCGCCAGGCCCAGTTGGCGCATCAGAAAAGGCTCGGGAAGCGGTCGTGGTACATCGGCAGCACCGAGTTGCCGGCCGCCCCCAGCAGGGCCGTGAGCAGGCGCCGATCCGTCGAGATCCCGTAACGGTTCGCGGCGTAGTAACGGCGCAGCGCGCCCCAGAACGCCGCGTCGCCCGCGATGCTCCTGATCTTGCGAAGGAACGCGGCACCCTGGATATAGACGACTTCGTAATAGCAGGCGCCGCTGTACTGGTAGATCGACAGGTCCAGGCGCTCGGTGCTGCAGCGGCTCGCGCGGAAGGACGCGGTGAGCGTCCGCGAGAGGAGTTCGGCCATCGCTTCGTCGGCGAACTCGTTCGTCGTCTGGTCGTTGCCTACCACGGCGTAGAACCACTGGTGCGCGGTCTCGTGGGCGACCACGTACCCAAGAGCGGTCGTGGTGCGCGGGATCCAGATGAGCGCCGGCAATTCCATGCCGTACCCGCCGGGCGTCTGGGCAATCGTGAACGTCGGATAGGGATAGGGCCCGATCCACGCCTCGTACTGGGCGATCGCACGTCGCGCCTCGGCGAGCATCTGCCCGGCGCCACCCCAGCGGGTCAGCACCCTGATCGCGATCGATCCGTCGACGCTCGTGCCGTTCAGGACCTTGTAGTCCGGGCTGGCCGTGAAGTTGAAGTCCCTGACGTTCTCGGCCAGGAACGTCTGGCGCAGTCGGCTCGACGCGATGCGTCGTCCGCTCGTCGCGAGGGTGAGCGGCCGGTCGAGCGTGAAGGTGACCTGCACCCTGGGGCTCACCGGGGTCACGAATGGGTCACCCGTGGTCGGCCGGTCGAACGCGACCGCCCGACTCACCCACGGGATGAAGCGGTAGGCGGCGATCACGCCGGAACTGTCCGACCACAGCCAGTCGCTGCCCGCAGTGTCCGTCCGGAAGCGCGCACGGTACGAGACGCGGACGGTCAGGCTGCCCCCCGCCGCGAGGACGTGCGGCAGCGGGACGATCAGCGTCTGCCCGCTGATCCGCGCCGTCACGGCCGTTCCCCCGACACTGGCGCTGAGCCCGGTCATGGACCCGAGCCGCGCGGCCACGGTATTGAGCTCCAGGCGGGAGATGGGGCCCCCAGATGTGTTGGTGATGCCGATGCGGGTCGCAACCCTGATCGTATTCGCGGCCCAGCTCAATCCGACAGTCACGGTGTACGTGGCGCGGAGATCGAGGCTCGAGCGATCAACCGGCGAGCCCGCCGCTCGGACTGCCGGGTCCGGCAGCAACCCCCCGACGAGCGCGACGAGCAGGAGCGCCGGCACCGCGACACGGCGAACGGCGCGAAGTCGCCGGGCCAACTCCCGGGTGACGCCGCTTGATCTCATGGCACTCCCCCGCTGTACGACTCGCGGGCCGCCTGGCCGCGATCCCGTCGACACTGTACGTTGAGATCCCGTCTCATGGCCACCCCGGATCCGAAACGGTCGGATCGCTGAAGCGGGGGCGCGGCGACTCGCTACTCTTGTGACATCTTCCGTGGCACCTGAGCCACCGTCTCCATGAGCGGTACCCGCACCATGCACAACCACGCGTTCGGCGCGCCGAGGACTCGCGCAACCCCGCAGTCGCTTCCCGTCCGGGCCCTTCCGGTGGCGGCGCTGATCGCAGCCCTCCTGTCCCTGCTGGCGTCAGTTGGGGCCCTGGCGGCCGGTCCGCCTCGCCTGACCAGCGCAATCACCGATCAGACGGGGCTGCTGAACTCCGGCAGGGACCAGATCGTCAAGGCGCAGACTCAGCTGTTCGCCGAGACCGGCAGCCAGCTGTACGTCCTCTTCGTGCCTTCGACGGGCGGCCAGGACATCGCCGACTACACGATGCAGGCAGCCACCAACTCCGGCCTCACCGGCACGGACATCCTGCTGGTCGTCGCGGTCCAGGATCGGAAGGACTGGATCCAGACCGGATCGAGCCTGCGGAGCTCGCTGTCGCAGAATGCGATCGACTCGATCATCGCGAACGACCTGAACCCGAAGCTCCAGTCGGGCGACTACCCGGGAGCCGTGGTCGCGACAGCGGACGGGCTGCGCACCGCGCTCTCGGGCGCCGGCCCTGTTGCCACACCGACGCAGGCACCCGCCGGCCAGACGCCGACGCCGACGCCGGCGCCGACCCAGTCTGGAGGCGGCGCCGGGCCGACCACCACGAGCTCCGGCGGAGGGTTGGATCTGCTGATCCTGTTCATCGCGCTCGTCGTGATCGCAATCGTCCTCTTCTGCGTGCTCCGGCTGTACCGGGTCCGCGAGGAGCTGGGCGAGCGGCGGGTGCAGGAGCAACTGGGCAGGCAGGCCAACACCATGCTCATCGACACCGACGATGCCCTGCACACGGCACAGCAGGATCTGGGGTTCGTCCAGACACAGCTGACCCCGGACGAGGCCGCAGTCCTCGGGTCGGCGCTGGCGGCCGCCAAACAGGATCTGTCCGCCGCCTTCTCGCTGGGCCAGAAGCTGGACGACGAGGCCGCGGACACGCCGCAGCATCGACGCCAGATGCTCCAGGAGATCATCACGCGCTGCACGCGGGTCAAGGCAGCAGTGGCACAGCAACAGGCGCGGATCGACCAGCTCCGCGAGCTCGAGAAGCACGTGGAGGATGTGCTGGCGCAGGCATCCACCGATGCCGCCACGCTCGATGGGCGAGTTTCGGTCGCCCGCGACACGCTGTCGAAGCTGAACCGCTACGCGCCGTCGAGCTGGAACGCGGTCGCCGGCAACGCCGACGCCGCCGCCCAGAAGATCGCGAACGCCAGGGACGCGATCAGCGCCGGCCAGGCTCTCGTCGCGGCGGGCACCCGCGACCAGGCGACCGTCAAGGCGCGCATCGCGCAGTCGGCGCTCGCGGAGGCCGGCACGCTGCTCGACGCCGTCGGCAACACGTCCATGGCCCTGGACGACATGGCATCGAAGCTGCCCGCCCTGATCAGCCACGTCGAGACGGACGTGTCGCAGGCACAGTCGATCATCAACGCCGGGACGGCCCCTGAGCGCAGGCCGGACCTCGACCGAGCAGCTGCCTCGCTTGCCCGGGCGAAGCAGCTGGCGGCCGCAACGCCGCTCGACGTCATGGCCGCCTACCGGCAGGCGACCGACGCGAACACGATGGTCGACGGCGTGCTTGCCGGGATCGCCCAGGTCCGCCAGGCACAGGCTCGCGCGGTGGCAGCGGCCCAGGCCGCCATCCAGACCGCCACCACCAGCGTGGCCCAGGCCGGGGCGACCATCAGCGGCTTTGCCTCGACCTCGGCCGTCGGTCGACGCGCTCGAACGCGTCTTGCGGAGGCCCAGACGGAGCTGAATCGCGCCAACAGCCTCGTGGCCACCGACCTGGCAGGGGCAACGCAGGCTGCCCGGAATGCCAATTCACTCGCCCAGCAGGCAATCGGCGAGGCGCGCACGGACCTGACGGGGGCGGGGTACGGCAGCTGGTTCACGGGCGGCAACGGCGGCGGATGGACCCCGCCGGCTTCGGGAAGCAGCGGCGGCGGAAGCATCGTGCCGTTCGTGATCGGCGCGATCGTCGGCGGCATCCTGAGCGGTGGCGGCGGCGGTCGCCACGGTGGCGGCTGGGGCGGTGGGTTCGGCGGCTTCGGATCAGGCGGGTTCGGCGGCGGTCACGGAGGCGGTGGGGGCTTCGGCGGTGGGGGCTTCGGCGGCGGGCGAGGAGGTGGCGGCGGTTGGTGACGCCCGCGTTCGCAGGGGTGGGCCGCCGGCCGGCGGGCAGGGCGCCCTCAACCAGGGGGCGCCGGTGGCGCCGTCCCGTCCTACTTCGTCCAGGCCTTCCTCACCCACCCCGTCAATCCGCTCGAGGTGCGCGTCCGCAACCAGAGGTACCCGCTCGCGTCCCTGGCTGTGCCGAGGACCTTGATGCGTGTCCCGGCCGGCAGGATTGCGAGTGATCCCGATCGCCACGTGGGACGCTGCCGCAAGGTGGCGTCGCGCGTGGTGACTCGAAGTGGTCGGTGGCGTGGCGGCCGAGGCAAGGCCGCTGGACAGGCGGGTGTGCAGAAACTCGGTGAACGGGATGTTCAGCTGGTGGAGACCTGTCAGGCGCACGCCGCTGGTGAGCGCGCTGATGACTTTGCCCCCACCGATGTAGATCCCGACGTGCGTGCCGCCGTTGTAGATGACCAGGTCACCCGGCTGCCCGCCGGAGCGGCTGGCGCGGCCGCGCGCGGCGAACCAGTGCATGTACCCGGCGGCGGTCCTTCGGGTGCCGCCGATATGCGGCAGCTCGTGCGTCTGCCTGAACACGGCGAAGACGAGGCCCGAGCAATCGAACCGGTACGGGCCGGTAGCGCCCCTCTGGTAGCCGGCGCCGAGATGCGAGCGGGCGGCGGCGATGATCGCGTTGGCAGGGCTCGAGCTCGCATTCGTGACAGCGGGCGACGTTGCACCCAGGGTGAGCAGCAGGCTCATGGCGATGCCGGCGCTCAGCAGCCTGGGCATCGAGAAGACCGAACGGATCCGACGAGCGGCGCGCGGGGGCGCCTTCGATACGGCCAACGGAGCTCCTTTCTACCAGGACACCACGCTGGGGCGTGGCGGCGATGGACGGTTCCGGTGCTGGGGCAGGCCGGAAGGGCGACATGTGAACGGTACCAAGCCGGTGCGCTCCGCGCACCCTGCCATTCAGCAGGGATATCCACGTACTTGCGTCCACCTGGTGGCGCGCCGGTCCAGCGTCGTGGCCCCCGACGGGGCGCTCCCCAGGGGCCATCCCAATGGAATCACTCAGTCCGGCTCGTCGGCATCCGGTGGCTCAAGGGCCACCTCCGACACCTCGGCGACCTCCTTGACGTCGGCGCCGGTGTCGGTCCAGACGATGAACGCGACGGATGCGACGATCATCGCCGCTCCCAGGATGGTCGACAGCGGCACTGCTTCGGAGAGGAAGACCGACCCGAGCACGACGGCGACGACCGGGTTGACGTAGGCATAGGTGGCAACCTGTGAGATTGGGGCGTGCTGGAGCAGCCACGTGTAGGCCGAGTACGCGAGCAGCGACCCGAACACGATGAGGTACGCAAGCGCCACGATCGAGCCCGTCGTTGCCGTGCCCGAATGCGCCGACCACCACTCCCCCGTGAGCATCGAGGTCGCCAGGAGCAGGACGCCGGCGCTCAGCAACTGGTAGGTCGTCGAGACGAAGGGGTCGCGCGGCAGCGAGATCCGGCGGGACATGAAGGACCCGATCGACCACGACACCGACGCCACCAGCAGGCACAGGATGCCTGCCACGTCGACGCTCCGGTCGAGCCCGCCGCGGCACGACGAGCACCGCCAGCCCGATGAAGCCGAGGACGACGCCGCTCATCGCGACTCGCGAGACGGGCTCGCCGGTGATCCGTCGCAGCACCAGCACGAGCAACGGGATGACGCCGACGATGAGGGCCGCGAGCCCGGAGGGAACACTCTGCTCGCCCAGCGAGACGAAGCCGTTCCCGATCCACAACAGCAGCGCGCCGACGAGGGCCGCGCTTGCGAACTCGGCCCGGCTGACCCGCAGACGACCGAATCCACCCGCGACGAGGAGACCGCCACCCAGGGCCACGCCGGCCACCAGGAACCGGATGCCGGCGGCGAGGAACGGGGCAGGCTCTCCACGACGATCCGGATCGCGAGGTACGTCGAGCCCCAGACCACGTAGACGATGAGCAGCGCGGCCCAGATCTGCCAGGTTGCGGCGATGGGACGGGCTCCCAGGGTGCGCGCGGCCATTCCCCAACCCTACCCTCTCCGGGTCACCGGTGCCGGGGTTCTCCGGGAGCCGGTCGCCGGTACTGACAATCAACTTACCGTGTACCGATATCGGACTCCGTACAGGCATCCGTACGTCCACGGATTCCGCGTCGCCTCCGGGGGATGCATCGTTACGGGTGTCGGAGCCGGCGCGACTGACTCCGACAACCAAGCAAGTACGTTTCAGTCTCAGCTGCCGACCCAACACGGCGGGGTCTGGCGAAGAGCGTGACGGAGCCGGACAGCGCTGGGGCGCAGTCCGGCTCTGTCCATTCCCGCCACGGCCCAGCGGAGCCACTGCGGATGACTATGATCGACCGCGTGGAACGACTCCGCGGACTGCCCGAACAGTTACGCCCGCAGCGGTTCGATGTGGTGCTGGTCCTGACCGTGGGCGCGATGGTCGGCCTGACCCTCCTCCTCCTCGCCGAGCCCTCATTCAGCCTCGTGGTCGAGGACCGCACGCTGGACGTGGCGCTGAGTTCGCTGACGACGCTCGCCGCAGGCGGGCTCGCAGCGCTTGCTCTCCTGCGTTACCGCGAGACAGCACGAGTCTCGACGCTGTTCCAGGCGTCTGCGTTCGCGACGCTCTCACTCCTGACCGGGTTCATCGTGGTGCTGATGCTCCTCAAGCTGGACGGCCGGGTCGGTCTCACGCTCGGGTTGCCGGAGCAACTTCCTTTGTTCGTCTGGGCCATTACATGGTTGACCACGGCGAGCCTGTTCCTCGCGGGCGGGGTCGCCGCCCTGCGTTCTGCGCGCGCCCGGCCATCGCATGCCCGCTGGCTCCTCCTCACGCCGGCCCTGGCAATCGCGGGTTTCACCGTCCTGCTCTATCCCGTGCGAGCTCATCTGCCCGAACTCATCGACCGGATCGGCATGAACGTCCTGCTCGGCGACGCAAAGACGTACCCGCTGCCCGGCCTCACGCCGCTGGTGTACGTATTCGCGGGAGCCACCCTCGCCGTGTTTCTCGCGGCCGCCCTGGCATACCGCCAGTCGTATGTGCACCATGGTCCGGTCGCCGACGGGTTCCTCTCGATCGCGCTGGTCATCGCCGGCTTCGCCGCGCTCCAACAGGCCTTCTATCCCGGCGTGTACAGCGGCCTCGTCACGAACGGGTACTGGCTGCGGCTGCTGTGCTACTGCGTGCTCCTGCTGGGCATCTACGCGGAGCAGCGCGCCGACATGCGAGCGCTCCGCGGGGCGTACGCGGCGCTGGACCGCCTGCGAGTCACGGAGACGGAGCGCGCCGCGCTCGAGGAGCGCTCCAGGCTGGCGCGCGAGATCCATGACGGCCTCGCCCAGCACCTCTGGTTCGCGAAGCTGAAGTTCGAGCGGCTCGCGGCGCAGGTCCCCGACGAGGCCCAGGGACTCTCGGGAGAAGTGGGCCAGGCGCTCGACTCGGCCATCGTGGAGGCGCGACAGGCCGTCGTCACGATGCGTGCGGGGATCGACCAGGACCTGCCCCTCTCCGACATGATCCTCCGGGTGGCGGACGACTTCGGCACGCGATCCGGCCTTCGGGTCGAATGCCAGACATCGGCCGCTCTGCCGGCGGGGATTTCGCCACGACTCCAGATCGAGTGGCTGCGAATCATGCAGGAGGCGCTCACCAACGTTCGCAAGCATGCCGACGCGACCGTGGTGCGAATCCGGGCCGATGTCGTGGACGGTGCGCTGGTCTTCAGCGTCGCCGACAACGGCAGGGGTTTCGACCCGACGACGGCCCGCGAGGAGGGCCTGGGGATGGTGGGCATGGAGGAGCGCGCTCGGTTGATGGGCGGCCAGCTGCACGTCTCATCCGAGCCGAGCAACGGCACGGTCGTCGAGTTGACGCTCCCGCTTGTCGTGGCCGGCCTCCCGGCCGCCTCGGATCCTGCGGCCGGGGCGGCCCCGGCCCTGCCGCCACCTGTCGGAGCGGCCGCCGGGTCGCCCGCGAACCTGCGAGGAGGCAGTCGGTGACAATGCACCTGATGAGCGCCCAGTTCGCCCCCGCCCGGCCGCTGCGGGTGATGCTCGTGGACGATCACGCGCTCGTGCGCGCCGCGGTGCGCCAGGCGATCACGACCGGTGACGTCGAACTGGTGGCGGAGGCGGCAACAGCCGAGGATGCCTTCGCGCTGGCACTCTCGATGCGCCCGGACATTCTCCTGCTCGACATCGACCTCCCGGGCATGAAGGGCCTCCAGATGCTCGAGGAGATCGCGCCGCGCCTTCCGGAGACCAAGGTCGTGATGCTCACCGTTTCCGGCTCAGAACGCGACATGATCGAGGCGATGTCGCGCGGCGCCGCGGGCTACCTGACCAAGGACCTGAGCCCGGAGGCGCTCCTGCGGGCGCTCAAGGGCGCCCACCGCGGAGAACTCGCGATGTCACGCCGCGTTGCGGCGCGCGTGATGGAGCATTTCGTCGACGCGGCGCGCCGGGGACGGCCGACAGATGACCGAGGGAACGCTGGAGGGACTCAGCCCGCGCGAGAATGACGTGCTGCGGATGCTCGCCGAGGGCCTCACGGACCGCGAGATCGCGACCGCTCTCATCATCTCGCCGCGCACCGTCGAGACCCACGTCAGCAACATCCTGCGCAAGCTGTCCGTCCGGAACCGGGCGGAGGCCGCGCAGCGCTATCGCGAGGGCGGCTGAGGACTCAGGCCGGCAGGTTGCTCGTCGGGCCTGCGGGTCCGGCGTCCGTGCCGGTTGATGCGGGTGCCGGCGAGGGTTCCCCCTCGACCGGGCCGGCCGGAGGGGTGGCCGCGAGTCGCTCGACGTGCTCCACGATCGCGGCACGCAGGATCGGAATGGCAGCGGACACCTCGGGCGAGAGTGGCGAGCCCGGCTCGAACCGCCCGCCACCGATCCCCAGGAACATGCCCGCAACCGGGTGCCCGAGCACGCCTGCCAGGCCGAGGACCTGGTCGAGCGACAGCTGGTGGGTGGACCGCGGGCGCAACCGGCGCGCGTGGGCCGGGAGATCCTCCAGGTCGATGGCCCACACGGCTCCCGGGTCGACGCCGACGACCGTGTCGATCACGATGACCGGAACCCCAGGCGGAAGCGCCGTGAGCACCTCCGGCTCCAACTGGCTCACGCGGTGAACGGCTGCCGCCCCCCTGGCTCGTGGCGGCAGGGATGCCACTGCCAGGCGGGCGGCGCCGTCGTCCCCCCGAAGCGGCTCTCCGCAGGCGAAGATCACCACGCGGCGAGCCATGTCAGTGGGGCTCAGCCCGGAGGCTGAGGTTCGCGGCGCACGTCCAGCTCCAGGAAGTGCGTCGCGCAGGAGATGCAGGGGTCATAGCAGCGGATGAGCGCCTCGAGGCGCGCGGCCGCTTCGGCTTCCGGAAGGTTGATCACCAGCGGCAGGTAGCCCAGCAGGTCATCCTCGATGGACGCCTGGTTCTGGCTGGTGGGCGGGACGATCGTGGCCGCGGTGACGTGGCCCTCTTCGTCGAGGTCGTAGCGATGGAACAGGAGCCCTCGCGGTGCCTCCGTCGACCACGCGGCACGGCCGGCTCTGGGCTCCCAGGGCACGGACGGCGCCGCCGGCATCTGGTAGGCGTCGATGATGGCCAGCGCTTCGGCGCATGCATGGACCATCTCCACCGCCCGCGCCGTGACGCTGGCGAAGACGTTGCGCCGGAGGACCTCCGGCCCACCGGCCTCGGCCAACGCCGCCTTGGCCAGCGGGTGCAGCTGATCACCGGCAAGCGTGACGCGGGCGGCCGGTCCGAGCAGGTGGTGGCGGCCGTCGATGCCGCGTGCGTAGAGCGCGTTCGAGTCCTCGTGCTGCTCCTCGACGAAGGCGGTCTCCCAGTCGGAGGGATCGATGTCGATTCCTTCCGTTGAGACGATTCGCCCGCTGTCGAGCGCGTAGCCATCCGGTGCCTTCAGCGACAGGTAGAGCGGCTCGCGCTCGTAGGACGGGAGGACGAACGTGCTGACGAGGCGCGCCGTCTCGATCGAGTCGGCCAGCGCCTGCTCGATCTCCGGGCGAAGCTTGTCCAGGCGGGCCTTCGTCGGGACGCGCGAGAACCCGCCGACGCGGATGCTGACAGGGTGAACGGCCCGCCCGCCGAGCAGCTCCAGCAGCGCCACGCCGGCATGCTTCAGGGAGAGGCCCCGTTCGACGACCTCGCGGTGGTCGCGAGCCATGGAGAGCGCGTCCGGGTACCCGAGGAAGTCGGGCGCGTGGAGCAGGTAGATGTGCAGGGCGTGGCTCTGGAGCCACTCGCCCCAGTAGAAGAGCTTCCGGAGCTCGCGGACCGCTGGATCGATCTCCACTCCGAACAGCCGCTCGAAGCCCTCGACCGCCGTCATCTGGTAGGCGACCGGGCAGATCCCGCAGATCCGTGCGACGATATCGATGACCTCGTTCGGCGTCCGCCCGACCACGAGTCGCTCGAAGAAGCGCGGCGCCTCGAAGATCGACAGCCGCGCCTCGACCACCTCGTCGCCCCGGAGCACGACGCGCAGGCGTCCCTCGCCCTCCACGCGGGAGAGGCTGGCGACCGCGATGCGACGGTCGACGACGCTGCTGCCGGGCTCAGGCGTTGGGGCCATGGGTCGTTCCCTCTTCCAGCGGCGCGGCGATCGGTGCGGGCGGCTCCACGCGGAACCCGGGTGGGCCGCCACGGGCGGTGATGGCAGCACGCAGCGCGGGCATCCACGCGGTGAATCCCGACAGGCGACGGGCGATCTCGGGCTCGCTGAGGCCGCGGAACGCCATGCCCCGCGCCAGGCTCTCGACATTGGCGGCCTCGCGGAGGCCGAAGCAGCCGTAGCAGCCGCGACCGTAGGTCGGGCAGATCGCGCCACAGCCGTTGAACGTGATCGGGCCGAGACAGGGCTCCGCGCGGGAGACGACCACGCAGACGATGCCCGAGCGCTTGCACGTGGCGCAGACGGCCTCGTCCGGGATCTGGGGTCGCCGCCCCGTGGACAGCGAAGTCAGCAGTTCGACCAGCTGGCCGCCGTCGATCGGGCAGCCTCGCAGTTCGGCGTCCACGCGGACGAAGTCCGCGATGGGCGTGGCGGTGGCCAGCGACGTGACCTCCTCAGGCCTGGGGTAGACACTCTCGGCCACCCCGTCGCCGGCCACCCATCCACGTAGGGCCTGGATGCCACCGCTGGTGGCACAGGCACCGATGGTGACGAGCAGCGTGGTCCGGGCACGCAACTCGCGGATGTGTTCGATGTGATCGGGCGTGCTGATCGACCCCTCGACGAGTACGAGGTCGTACGGCCCGTCCGAGCGGTTGGAACTTGCTTCACCGAACTCGACGATGTCGAAGCGCTGGCCGAGCTCCAGGAGGAGCGAGCCGAGCCCCAGCAGCGCGAGCTGGCAGCCGTCGCAGGACGCGAACTTGATGACGCCGACCTTGAGCGGCGTGCCCGTCTCGTGGCGGCTCATCAGATGCCCTCCACGTCGAAGAAGTCGCCGAGTTCGCGGCGCGTGAACACGGGACCGTCCTTGCAGACGAAGTACTTGCCGAACTGGCAGTGCCCGCACAGCCCGAGGCCGCACTGCATGTGACGCTCCATGGAGAGGTAGATGCGCTCCGGCATCAGGCCGAGGCCGGCGAGCGTCAGCGACGGCTGCCTGCATCATCTTCTCGGGCCCGCAGACGAACGCGATGCTGCGCGAGGCGTCGATCGGCGCATGGTCGAACAGTTGGGTCACCACGCCGATCGGGCCGTCCCAGTTGGCATCGCCGCGGTCGACGGTCACGGCGACCTCGATGTCACCCCGCTCCGCCCATGCCTTCACGTCATCGCGGAACATCATGTCCGCCGGCGTCCGGGCGCCGATGAAGAGCCGCACATTGGCGAAGCGCTTGCGGTGGCGGATGAGGGCGTCGATGAGCGGCCGCAGCGGCGCGAGGCCGATGCCGCCGCCGACCACGAGGACATCGCGGCCCATCGCCACGTCCAGCGGCCATCCGCGGCCGAGGGGACCGCGCATGCCGACCTGTGCGCCGGACTGGAGACCGGTGATGGCCCGAGTGGTCGGTCCCGCGGCACGGATCGTCAGGTCGATCGCGTCGCGGTGGTAGCGCGACACGGAGATCGGGACGCCCGAGAAGCCGGGGAGGTCGAGCATCAGGAACTGGCCGGGGCCGCCGCTCAGGATGGCCCGCGGCAGGTCGCCGAACCGGATCGTGAACGTGTCGGCGGTCTCGTACCGGACGGACTGTACGGTGCCCGTCGTGTAGCGACCGTGGCCGCCCGCGATGGCGCTCTGGTCGGCCGCCGTGATCGATTCGATCTCCGGCGGCGGAGCGATCGCCATGAACTCCTCGCGGACATCGATCGCGGCGGGGCACCAGGTGATGCAGCGTCCGCAACCGACGCAGCCGTAGGTACCGAACTGGTCGACCCATGTCCCGAACTTGTGGGTCAGCCACTGGCGATAGCGGTCCTGGACGCGCCGTCGGAAGTTGCCCGCCGGCCACGCTGGCGAACCCGAGCGTGAAGCAGGTGTCCCAGCGGCGCTCCGACGCGGAGATGTCGCCGAGGAGGTCCGTGTGCTGGGTGACGCTCGTGCAGAAGCAGGTCGGGCAGACCATGGTGCAGTTGGTGCAGGCCAGGCACCGGTCCGCGACCTGCGCCCAGCGCGGGTTCTCGAGTTGCGCCTGGATTCGCTCGCTGAGGCCCTCGATCGGCAGCGTGTCGCCCATCAGCTCCCGGGCGCGAACCGGGACGGACGCGGCATCGGCCTGCTGCTCGCTGGCCGCCGGGGGCAGCTGCATCCGTCCGAGGAACTCGCGGCCGGCAACGGAGCCGGCCCGCACCACGAAACCGTCGTCCAGCTCGGTCATGGCAAGGTCGTGGCCGGAATGGACGTCCGGACCGGTCCCCATCGAACTGCAGAAACAGGTGGACGACGGGGTCGCGCACTCGACCGCGATGATGAACGCGGAGAAGCGGCGGGCCACGAAGTCGTCGTCGATGAACGGGCCCTCGGCCAGCACGCGATCCTGGATCCGCAGCGCGGCGACGTCACAGGCACGGACGCCGAGGAACGCGAGCCGCGGCACCTCCGCCTGCGGCGCCTCGAAGACGAGGGAATCCCCGGACCGACGAGCGCCGCCGAGCGGGATCACGGCCGGGAAGGTGTAGCGCTTCCAGCTCGACGGGGAGGACGCGTAGTCGAATGTCCTCGCCGACCCGTTCCCGAGCCGGTAGTAGCCCGCGCGCTGCTCGTCGGTCACGCCCTGGGGCAGGTCCGCCGCACCCTGGATCTCGTCGTAGACGATCGCGCCGTCCTGGATGGTGGGCGCGATGACCTGGCGACCCTGGGCCCTCAGTTGCTGGATCAGTCGGTCGAGCTCCCCCCGCGGAAGCCAGAAGGCACCCGGCATCAGCGCCTCACCAGGGTTCGATCGTGTCGGCGCGATACACGTCGAGCAGTTGCTGGCGGGTCGCGAGCAGGCGCCGGACGACGGCCTCCAGGACCTGCTGGTAGACGCCGGCCGCAAGCTCGCAGTCCGAACGGACCATCGCTCGCAGGCGGGCGGCATCGAACGCGATCACCTTCACCGGCTCGATGGCCGTGACCGTCGACGTGGCACGGAAGGGCGGGATCAGCGAGGTCCAGCCGAACACGTCGCCGGGCTCGACGGTCATCAGGGTGACCGTTCCCCGTCCTGGAACGTGCTCGTTGAGCGAGACTCGACCGCGGAGGAGCAGGCTCAGTTCGCGCGTTTCCTCCGTCTCCCGCAGGAGGCGGGTCCGTGCCGGGGCCTCGTACTCGCGGGCGATATCCGCCAGGTGGCTCTGCGAGGCGGGCGACAGGCCGGCGCCGAACCAAGTGGCGTCGATCGCGGAGATGATGCCCTCAAGCTGGTTCACGGCTCATACGGTGCCCTGCCGGACACCTCGGCGGGCAGAGCCGTCCGGCCCCCGGTGCGGTGACCACCGGACCACAACGTGCGTTCGGGCGCCGCTCCGTGACCCGGGTCGGGCGTCCCGTGATCCGGTGCCGACAGGCCCTCCGTGAAGGTCCGAAGTACCATGGCCGCCGGTCCCGTGCGCGTATGAGGCTTAGCATGCGGCGGGGACCGTCCGGACACTGCGTCCTTCCGGAGGCGCGCACGGGACTTCACGACGCCGAGACCACACCAACAAGGACAGCGATGCACGAAGCTAGCGCGGTCAACGGCGCGATCGAGCGAGCCGTCGACGACTGGAAGCCTGCCGACCGTGGACGGCACCTCGAGATCGTGGTGGCCGACCCAACCCGGGCGGAAGCGGAAGCTGTCCGTTTCTACGCGGAGGCACTGCTCGCCGACCACGGGTTGGCGGACGTGACGTTCACGGTGCGGGTCCGGATGGCACGCTGCGAGCTGTGCGGCGCCCGTTCGAGGCCCACGCCGAGCGACCCGTGCTGCAGCCGGTGCGGTGCCCCGTTGCCGACGAAGGCAGGCCCTGCGATCGTGGCCACGCAACGAGAACCCGGCGGGAGGTTGCCCAGATGTGCCTGACGATGCCCGCGCGGGTGCTCGCGGTCGACGACGGTTTCGCGGTGGTGGAGGGCTCCGGCCTGCACCGGCGAGCCTCAACGATCCTGGAGCCGGAGGTCGCCGTCGGAGACTGGGTGCTCGTGTCGGGTGGTGCCATTGTGCGGCGGCTGGACGAGGACCAGGCCCTGGAGATGGCGGCCGCGTTCGAGACGGTCTTCGGCGGCGAGGAGGAGGCGGAGGCGGAGCGACGCGGCGGCGGAGGATGGCTCAGCCCTCGGGACACCGGGCCGCGCCATGACCCAGATCATGCAGGCTCCCGCGGCCTCGTCGCCGGCAGCTGGTGGCACGCGCCGCCGCGCCAGCGGGCCGGTGCTGTTCGCGCGGTACGCGTTCGGCCCAAATCGGCTGGGCCTGTGCGGTCCCGAGGACTGGCGGTCGCTGCTGGAGCTTGCGACGACCGGGGCCGACGACCGCGGAATCCGCGCGCTTGCCCGGGGCTTCGAGGGTGCCTACCCGTACCTGCAGCTGCTGGCCCGGGAATCCGGGATCGACGATCCGCTGGACCGCAGGATCGTCGAGGGCTACTGGCTCGGCGCGCCGCTGCCGCGTCCCGTGCGGCCGGCGGCCATGGCGGAGTCGATCGAGGCGCGCTTCAAGGGCATGATGCGGCCCGAGTCCTGGCGCTGGCTGGCCACCAAGCCCGGAGAGGGCGCCAGCCCGACGCACGCGTTCCACGTGCTCGACGTGTTCCCGCGGCTCGGGCTCCTGCGCGGCGAGCACGTCGCCAATTCGCTCAAGGTCATGGACTCCTGCCGGATCCGCTGGGGTCGTGCCGTCGAGGTGCAGGGCGCATCGCTGGTGGTGAAGGCCCGGTGCCTGGAGATGTCGGAGGGCAAGTTGGCCCTCGGTGAGCCGCGCGTCCAGACGGTCCAGCGCTGGTACGACGGGACGGGTTTCGTGGAGGACGTCGCGATCGGCGACGTGGTGTCGCTGCACTGGGACTGGGCATGCGACCGGCTCGACCGGCGACAGCTGGGCGCGCTCATCGCCAGCACCAGGGAGCAGCTGGAGATCACGAACGGTACGATCTGAGCACTCCGCACTCCGCGAGGAACGCCGAAGCCGCGCCAGCGCCCGGGTGGCGTCCCGCCCGTTCGGACCGTCGGACGGGGAACGGAGCGCCCGTGCATATCGGCATCCGCGCAGCGCCGCAACCCGATCGCCTCGCCCCCGTGCCGGCCAGGGCAGCGGCGGCACTGGACGAATGACGTAGCGAACTGGCGACATCCGACCATCGCGGCAGGATCGCCGTGCGGCGACCATCGTGCCCACGGCTCGCCGTCGCGGGATCGACGAGCTGCAGCGAGCGGGGGACGCAGCGATGACGCTTTTCACAGACTCCGATCGTTCGGTCGATCGCCCGAACCAGAACGGCGGTGGCGCGACGCAGGACGCCGGCAGGGCGCCGCTGACGCTGCGCTTCACCGATCCGAGCGTGGAACGCGACTTCCAGGCCGAGGCCTGCCATCGCTTTCGGCGGCAGGTCGCAGGTACCGTCGCTCTCGGCGCGGCCACCTGGGTCGCAGCCGGTGTGCTGCTGACGGCGTTGTTCCCGTTCGAGCGAGCCTCACTCATCGTGGCCATCGGGATCGTGGAGGCGTTCAGCCTCGCCTACGCGGCGCTCGTGCCTCGCGTTCGGAGCTGGAACGGCCTTCAGACGCTGAGCGGGCTGGTCAACCTGACCGGCGGGACTGCCATGATCGTCATCGGCGGATACCTGGTGGGACTGCCACAACTCGTCGCCCCGGCGCTGCTGGTCGCCTTCGCGTTCGCATTCGGGCTGAGCCGGTACGGACCGATCGGCGTGGCACTCACGGCGCCCTACGTCGCGCTCTACGGCCTGCTCGTCGTGAGCGGGCACCTCCGGTCGAACGGCGCGTTCGACCTTTTCCTCGTGGTGGTCGGCTACGGGGCCGCGGCGATCGGCGGGTACCTGATGGAGGCGAACACGCGCGACCTCTACTGGCAGCGCCGGATCATCGCGAGTCAGGAGGCGGCGCTCGCCATCGAGAAGGAGAAGTCCGAGCGGCTCTTGCAGAACGTCCTCCCCGACCATATCGCCACGCGCCTGCGCGAGCGCCCGGAGTCCGTGGCGGATCGCCTTCCCGATGTCACGGTGCTTTTCGCCGACCTCGTCGGCTTCACCGGATACGCGAGCAGGCTGGAGCCAGATGCGCTGGTCTCGACGCTGGACGAGCTGTTCAGCGGTTTCGACGAGCTGGCCGCGCGGCATGGCCTCGAGAAGATCAAGACGATCGGCGACGCATACATGGCGGTGGCCGGCACAACTGCGGGCGGGGACAACCATCCGCGGCAGGCGGTCGCCATGGGGCTCGACATGCTCGCCCTGGTCGGGTCGTACCGAGAACGGGGCCTGCTCCCGCTCGATCTGCGCGTGGGAGTCAGCACCGGCCCGGTCGTGGCCGGCGTGATCGGACGGTCTCGCTACAGCTACGACCTGTGGGGCGACACCGTGAACGTCGCCTCGCGCATGGAGTCCCAGGGGGTCGCCGGCGCGATCCAGGTCAGCCCGGCCACGGCGGCCCGGCTCGCGGGCAGCTACGACCTCCAGCCGGTCGGCGTCATCGACGTCCGGGGCCGGGGCCCGATGGCCCCGTACCTCGTGCGCCGATCAGCCGAGCCGTCAGGTCAGGGTACCCTGGAGCCGGCGGCGAAGCTGCACCCCGCGTCCGGCCGGCACCCCGAGGCCCTGGCCCCCGAACCGGCGCAATGGCAGGCGACGGCGGCCTGAGACCGGGCCGCACCTGCAGGGGGTCGGCCCGGAGGCCCACGTCGACCGGTCGAGTCAGGCCCGGGAAGCCCAGGGCCCGGAGCACCTCGACGCGTCGCCCTGCGTCGGCATCGGGGACCTGCGCCAGAGGCCCCACGACAGCCCCGTCTCACAGATCGACGTCCACTCGCACGGGCCTGAGCGTACCCCGGTCACTTGACGCCCGCCATCGCATCGACCGCGCCTGGGAGCGCAGCTCGCACGAGCGGGGACAACTCGTCGCCGGCATCGAACGACGCCGCTCCAACGCTCACGACGTACGCGCGCGGGTGCTGCCGGTACAGCTCGGCCGCCAGCGCGAGCAGGTCCTCAGGTGCGACGTGATGGGAAAACGCTCCGGTCGCTCCGGGGCCGGCCTCGACCTCCCGCACCGCGATCGCGCCCGGCGACACCTCGATCGAGGCGTCGACCAGGATCACGAGCGACGCCCCCGCGAAGTCGACCGCAAGCTCCGGCGTGAGCTGGGTTCGGACGAGGACCTCCACGCCGGCGAACCGCTCGTCGGCGGCGGCGAGTTCGGCGACGCGCACCCCCACCCCGTCATCGCCCATGAGGGTGTTCCCGATCCCGATCAGAAGTATGCGGCTCGCCACCGTGACACCTCAGCCGGGTGCGAGGTGCCCGCCGACGCCGGCGTTCGTTGTCTCAGACGGGCACCCCAGCGCCACCGAATCGCCAACATGCACCAGATGTGCGGGCAGGAGCGCAGGTGCAACGAATTCGGGGGCTCCGGATCGGAATCATGGCGTTGTGGTGCCCATCTGAAACGAGTTGCCACCGGCGGCCAGCGCGGCGCGACCCGTCACCGGGTCAGCTCGTCGAGCACGCCTCCCTGCGGGTCGAGCAGCTGGATCTGCAGCGGCATCTGGCCGATGGCGTGCGTCGAGCAGGACAGGCACGGGTCGTAGCAGCGGATGACCGCCTCGACCCGGTTGAGCATCGGCTCCTCGATGTGATCGCCCTTGACGAACCGCTTGGCGACCTGGAGCACGCTGCGGTTCATGGCCAGGTTGTTGTGGCCCGTCGCGATGACCAGGTTCGCCCACTGGACGATGCCGTCGTCGTCGACCTTGTAGTGGTGGATCAGCGTGCCGCGCGGCGCCTCGGCGACGCCGATGCCCTCGTTCCGGTTGACGTCGGCGCGTGACCGGACCCGCTGGCGACAGGATGTCCGGGCCGCGCAGCAGCTCCTCGATCCGCTCGACGCCGTAGAGCGTGTCGATCAGCCGGGCGTAGTGATAGTGGAACGAACTGCCGGCCGTTCGGCCGAGCCGCCAGCGGAATCGCTCCAGTTCCTCGTCCGCCCGCGGCGTGCCGAAGCTCGTCCGCGACGTTCACGCGGGCCAGCGGACCGACGCGGTAGATCGCCGTCCGGGTAGCCCAGCGGCTTCCAGTAGGTCGACTTGAGGTACGACCAGGGCTCGACCGACTCGCCGATGTAGTCGGCGTAGTTGCGCGGGTCGACCCGGTCCTCGAGGACGTTGCCGTCGGCGTCGACGACGCGCAGCCAGCCGTCGTAGTGGTCGACGTCGGCCCTGCCGGTCGACCAGGGCCATGAAGGCGGAGCGGAAGTCGCCGAACGACGCGGCCTCCTCCTCCCACTTCACGATCTGCCCGCGGTACCAGGCGAGGGCGCGCAGGACGGCCTCGAGCGCCTCCGGGGATCGTGGCGAGGATCCGGTCGCGGCTCTCGGCGGTGAGCGGCTCGCTGACGCCTCCCGGGACGCACCCAGGCGGGATGGATGCGCTTGCCGCCGAGCCACTCGATGATCTGCTGGCCGAACTTGCGCACGCGCGATCGCCGTCGCGCGCGAGCTGCGGGTTCTCGCGAGCGACGCCGATGATGTTGCGCTTCGCCGGATCCGCGTCGAAGCCGAACAGCAGGTCCGGCGACGAGAGGTGGAAGAAGCTCAGCGCGTTGGACTGGACGATCTGCGCGAGGTTGATCATCCGCCGCAGGTCCGCGCCGGTGGGCGGCGGCTCGACGGCCAGGATCTCGTCGCACGCCTTGGACGAGGCGATCAGGTGGCTGACCGGGCAGATGCCGCAGATGCGCGCCATGATCGACGGCATCTCGTGGACCGGCCGGCCCTGGCAGATCCGCTCGAAGCCGCGGAACTGGGTGACGTGGAAGTGCGCGTCGGCGACCTCGCCGTGGTCGTCGAGCTGGATGGTGATCCTCGAGTGGCCTTCGATCCGCGTGACCGGGTCGATGACGATCTGCGAGGTCATGGCATGGCCCTCCTGTCAGCGGCCGAACCGCGCGCCGTCGCGTGTCCGGCTCGCGGCCGGACAGCAGGTCGTCGAGGGCCTGGTAGATGAGATCGGCCGACGGCGGGCAGCCCGGAAGGAAGACGTCCACCTTCACGTACCGCGTGCACCGGGCGCACCGTCGGCAGGAGCATCGGGATGACGCGGTTCGGGAGCACCTCGGGTTGAGGTCGGCGTTCTCGAGGTAGGCGCGCTGCGAGCAGCGGCTCCGACGCCGATCGGGTTGCGCATGCCCGGGACGTTCGTGTCACGGCGCAGTCGCCGAACGCGATCGAGCGTCTTCGTGCGGCTGCGAACCAGCTCGATCTTGTGAAGGTCCTCCTCGCTGCGAGACGGCGCCCTCGACCAGGCAGACGTCCACGTCCTCGGGGTATTCCTTGGTGTCGACCAGCGGGCTGTAGACGAGGTCGGCGCGCTCGACGATCTCGAGCAGGCGCTCGTCCATGTCGAGCAGCGACATGTGGCAGCCGGAGCAGCCGTCCAGCCAGACCGTGGCGATGCGAGGCTTGCTCACAGCGATCGCTCCTCTCCGACGACGCGGAGATACGGCAGGAACGGCCGGCGGGCCTTGCTGCCGCGGGCGACCGAGCGTCCCTTCTCGAAGAGCGCGCCGTCGGGGCAGACCTGGACGCACTTGCCGCAGCTGGTGCAGGTCGTCGATTCGCCCCACGGCGCGCCCAGGTCGGTGACCACGCGCGCGTCGATGCCGCGACCCATGACGTCCCAGGTGTGGCGCCTCTCGATCTCGTCGCAGACGCGGACGCAGCGGGTGCACATGATGCAGCGGTTGTGGTCGATGGCGAAGAGCCGGTGACTGGCATCGATCGCCGACTGCCGGGTTGAGCGGTCGGAGGTCGAAGTGGTGACGCCCAGCTCGTCCGCGAGGTCCTGCAGCTCGCAGTGGTTGTTCGCCACGCAGACCGCGCAGACGTGGTTGCGCTCGACGAAGAGCATCTCGACGATCGTGCGACGGTACTCGTCGAGCGCGTCCGAGTGTGGCCGTGACCTCCATGCCCTCCGCGATCGCGAGGTCGTGCAGGCGGGAGTGAGCTTGTTCGAGCCCGGCGACCTCGACGACGCAGAGCCGGCATGCGCCGACGTCGGAGAGACCGTCCAGGTGACAGAGCGTCGGGATGTCGATGCCGTTCTCGCGTCGCCACGTCGAGGACGGTCTGGCCCTCGGCGCCGGCGACGTCCACTCCGTCGATCTTGAGCGTGCAGACGGTCATGCACGGCACCTCCTGCGGCGCGATCGTGCACACGCCCGCCGGGCAGACGCGGTCGACGATGTGGGCCATGTATTCGTCGCGGAAGTAGCGGAGCGTGCTGAAGATCGGGATTCGGCGCCGCCGGCCGAGTCCGCACAGGCTCGTGCCGCTGGACGATTGTCGCAAGCCGCTCCAGCTGCGCGAGGTCATCGAGCGTCGCGACGCCGGTCGTGATGCGTCGAGCAGCGTCCGTACATCTGCGTCGTCCCGACGCGGCACGGGCACGCATTTTCCGCACGACTCCTCACGGCAGAAGTCCATGAAGTACTTCGCGACGTCGACCATGCAGGACGTGTCGTCCATCACGATCATGCCGCCGGATCCCATGAACGAGCCGACGCTGGATCAGGGACTCGTAGTCGACCGGCATGTCGAGGAACTGGGCGGGGACGCAGCCGCCGGACGGGCCGCCGGTCTGGACGGCCTTGAATTCGCGGCCGTCCACGATCCCGCCGCCGATGTCGTAGACGATCTCGCGGAGCGTCGTGCCCATCGGCACCTCGACGAGACCGGTGTTGACGACGCGTCCGGCCAGCGCGAACACCTTGGTGCCCTTGCTCGTCGGCGATGCCGATCCCCGCGTACCACTCGCCGCCGTTGCGGATGATCGGCGTGACGTTGGCGAAGGACTCGACGTTGTTGATGAGCGTCGGCTTGCCCCACAGGCCGGCCACCGCCGGGTACGGCGGGCGCGGCCGCGGTGTGCCACGACCGCCTTCGATGGATGCGATCAGCGCCGTCTCCTCGCCGCAGACGAAGGCGCCGGCGCCGAGGCGGACCTGGATGTCGAAGTTGAATGACGTGTCGAAGATCCCGCGCCGAGGTAGCCCGCGCGCGTCGCCTGGCGGATCGCGTTGCGCAGCCGTGTCACGGCAAGCGGGTATTCCGCCCGGCAGTAGACGTACCCCTCGTTCGCGTGGACGGCGTATGCGGCGATCGCCATGCCCTCGAGGACGCGATGCGGGTCGCTCTCGAGCACGCTGCGGTCCATGAACGCGCCCGGGTCGCCCTCGTCGGCGTTGCAGATCACGTACTTCGCCGAGCCCTGCGCCTTGGCCACGGTCGTCCACTTCAGGCCCGTCCGGTAACCGGCACCGCCGCGGCCGCGCAGCCCGCTCCGCGTGATCTCGTCGCGGACCTCGGCGGACTTCATGCTCGTGAGGACCTTCTGCAGCGCCTCGTAGCCACCGTGGGCCACGTAGTCGTCGAGGCTCTCCGGGTCCACGATCCCGAAGTTCTCGGTGGCGACGCGGACCTGGCGGGAGAAGAACGGCACCTGCGGTTCCGGCTCGCCTGTGGGCTGGATCGACCCGAGCGACTCGACGATGGCGTCCGAGGGCGTCAGGGCTGGACACGCTCGAAGAGGTGGCCCGTCTCGGGCACCTGCACGAGCGGACCGGCCGCGCACAGCCCGAGGCAACCCACGCGCTTCACGGCGACGTCGTTGAGGCCGGACGCCGTGACCTGCTCGACCAGTCCCGTCGAGGACCTGGTCCGATTGCGCGGAGAGGCAGCTCGCGGCCTCGCAGACGTGGGCGGAGATCCGAACGGCTCCTTCGGGTTCCAGCCCGTCGGATGGGCGGCGGCGGGGCGCCCGTTCCACTGGTGCCACCATCGTCACATTCCCTCCAGCCGAGCGACCAGGTCGGCGGACTTCACCTTGCCGCTCACGTCACCGTCGACGATTACGGCCGGCGCAAGGCTGCACGCGCCGAGGCAGCGCGCGGTCAGGATGGACACCTTGCCGTCGGCCGTCGTTTCGCCCGGCCGCACGCCGAGCGAGCGCCGCAGGTCCGCGAGGATGGCCCCTGCGCCGTTGATATAGCACGCGGTCCCGGTGCAGACGACGCACGTGTGCTCGCCGTTCGGCTTCAGCGTGAAGAACGAGTAGAACGTGGCGACGCCGTACACCTTGGAGGGCGGCACGCCGAGAAAATCGCTGATGTAGCACAGCGCGTCGTCGTCGAGGAACCCGAACGCTTCCTGGGCGCCGTGCAGCGCCTCGATCAGTGCATCGGGACGCCCGCCGAGGCGACGCATCCGTGTTTCGACGATTCGCCAGCGCTTGTCGTCTGACGGCGCGGCGGGCGCGGCGTGTGGGGCACGCATGACCTGCATCGGATCCCCCGTGGGTCGGCGCGGGGACCACGTCCTGCAGACCACCGCGACCAGGGCAAACCGACCTTACCACGGAATCTCCGGCGCCGGCCGTTGGCGCACGATCGCTGACTACGCCGACGTCGCCCGTCGCCGACAGCCACCGTCGCCGACAGTTCATGTCGGTATACTTCGACCGTGTCGTTCGTGAACCGGCGTGACGAGCTGGATGCGCTGGCCGAGTGGTACGAGCGCGCGGGCGCCAGGCTCGGGCTCGTCTGGGGCCGCCGGCGTGTCGGCAAGACGGCATTGCTCCAGGAGTTCGCGAAGGACCGCCGGCACATCTTCCACACCGCTGCCGGCCGACCGGCGGTCGACGAGCTTCGGGCGCTCTCGACGAGCGCGGCACTCGTCCTCGACGCCACATTCCGCGACCTCCGCGAGCGGCCGTTCACGGACTGGACCGACGCGCTCGACACGCTGGCCTCAACCGCGCAGGAGCAGCCGCTCCTGCTGGTGCTGGACGAGTTCCCCGAACTGCTGTCGGCCTCCCCGGAACTGCCCAGCGTCCTGCGAGCCGCCTGGGACCGCGTCCGGACTCGGACGAACCTCCGCATCCTGCTCTCCGGATCGGCCGTTCGAGTGCTGAAGCAGATGCAGGACGAACGAGCGCCGCTCTTCGGCCGCTTTGACCTTCGGCTCGCAATGCACTCGTTTCGGCCGCATGAAGCCGCCGCCATGCTGCCGGACCTCGAACCGGCCGATCGAGCCCTGGTCTGGGGAATCGTGGGCGGAATCCCCCTCTATCTCGAATGGTGGGACCAGGGCGAGTCCGTCCTCGACAACCTGTCGAGGCTTGCCTGCACGCCGGGCGGCCTGCTGCTCACGGAGGGCGAGCTGCTGCTGGCGACCGGCGGTGACACCGGAGACCTCGGGCGACAGGCGCTGTACGCGATCGCCGCCGGCCGCACGAAGCACAACGAGATCGCCGATGCGATCCGCGCCGATCCGACCCGCACGCTGGAGCGACTGGTGGAGCTCCGCCTCGTGGAGCGCCTGGTGCCCGTCACGGAGGACCCGGCGCGCACGCGTCGCCGCTCGTACCGCATCGCGGACAACTTCATGGCCTTCTGGCTGGGCCTCCTCGACCGGTTCCGGCCGGAGGTGGAGCGAGGTTTGGGCGGCTCCATCCTTCCCGTGCTTGTCTCGAGCCTGGACGATCACATGGGCCCACGCTGGGAGGAGGCCTTTCGAGCGCATTTGCGGCGCATGGCCGACCGTGGCGACCTGGGCGATGAAGTCGTTGCGATCGGACCGTTCTGGACGGCGGCCGGCGATCCCGTCGAAATCGATGCCGTCGTGCTCGCGGGACGCGCTCGCGAAGCGGTCCTCGTGGGCGAAGCCAAATGGTCCAGGGCGGCAGACGGACCTGCGCTTCGACGCGTTCTCGAACGCAAGGTCCAGGCGTTGCCCGCGGTGCGCGCCGACCTCCGGTATGCCGTCGCCGCGCGCGAGTCGGTGATCCCGGACGGAGTCATCGCGCTGACGGCGGCCGACATCTTCGACGGCCCGTGACTCCGCGCTTGCAGCGATTCTCCTGCGTGGAGGCCTCGTCGCATATCCTGCTTGACTCGAACCACTGGTCGGGCTGTGGTTCGGACACACCACTACACAATCCGTGCAGGTTGAACGATGACCGCGAACCCGCCGAACCGAGTCAACGTTGTTCTGGACGATGAACATGCCCAGCGGCTGCAGCGACTTGCCGAGCGCGCGTACGTCAACCCCGGCACGCTGGCTCGATCGCTCCTGTCTGCCGCGATCGATCAGGCGGATCTCGATGGGGAGACCATGACCGCCATCCTCGACGGTATCCCAGGGGCTTGGGATCGAATTCGGCGGGGGCGCCGCAACATCCAGGAAGGGCGTTTCGTGCCGGTCGAAGACCTGTGAGATGGCCACGGTCGTCTTCGACACGGATGCGGTCCGCGACCTGGAGGCGAGGATCGCGACACACGAGCTCCCTGGTTCCACGAAAGAACGCGTCCGGGACCCAGCCTCGCAGTTGGCGACCTTTCCGTTGTCGGGACGAAGGCTCACCGGCGAGGGAGCAGGGGCACGCTTCATCCTCGGACCCTGGCCCTGGATGATCCTTGGTCTACGACTACAACGAGGCCGCGGACCGCGTGGAGATCGTCGGTATCGAGGATGCCAGGCGTTCGAGCTCCTCGGCGCTCCGTCGAGCGTGAGCGCGGGCGGGCCGGGCCTGCGAGTTTGCATCGGGAAGAGGCGATCCACACGCCGTCCGTCCGAGTACGACCGGCATGCGGCTGCGCCGCCGGCTGGCCCCGGCACCTCCTCGGTGACGCGCCTTCGGCCCGCGTCTCAGTGCGTCGGGGACATCACCCCGCGGCCGGGCAGGCGCGGTCGCGCCGGCGAGGCCCGGATCCCCTCGCTCGACGTTGGGCGCGGTCACGGGTGGTCCGACGGCCGCTGCAGGAACCGTCGGGCGAGGTGCGCCGCCCCTGGTTTCCTCCAGATTCCCACGGGGTGAGCACTCCGCGGAATCCAGCCACAATCCTGCGGGTCCGGCGTCGCGGGTTGGCCGCCTCGCAAGCGTGGATCGAGCGCGTCACGAGCCTTTCGTGAGTGCCGATCCGAAGCTTCGACGGCTCGGTTCCGAGCCAATACCCGCTGGAGCGAACCCTCGCACCATCGCGAAGGCCTCGCCAACGCTACGCACTGGAAGAAGTCGAGTCGCAAACTTCGATGCAGTGCGCACCGGGTGGGAATCGGGCGGTGCCGACCCCGGTCGACCTCCCTCCCGCCCGTACCGCCGGCAGGCTGCGCGGTCCCGCGGCAAATCGACGGAGCAGGCGGCAGGTCCACGTTCGCCGGCAGGCCCAGGATCGTCGTCCGACCGGGGCTCCAGGACCCGAGCGCGCGCACCGTCTCCGGGCCGTCGGCTCGACGTCGGGCACGGGAAACGGGAGCCGTTTGTCACTGGCGGCGCTGCACGATGAACCGGCAGGCTGGCCGACATGGACTGCATCGTGCTCGTCAAACAGGTTCCCGACGTGTCCAACATCCCCGAGGACGCCTGGGACACGGAGAAGGGAACCCTCAAGCGAGCGATGCTCGACAGCATCCTCAATCCCCTGGATCTCCAGGCGCTCACGTTCGCTCACCGGGTCACCCGCGACGACCCGCTCGCGCGGACGGTCTACCTCACCATGGGTCCGCCGCAGGCACGGGACATGCTCATCGACTGCCAGTCTCGCGTCCCGGGCGAGGCGATCCTGTTGACCGACCGGTCGTTCGCCGGGGCTGACACGGTGGCAACTGCCTACTCGCTGGCCTGCGCGATCCGGCGCATCGAGCGGGAACTGCTCGATCCGGGCCGCGATCACGTCATCGTGGCGGGGATGCAGTCGGTCGACGGGGACACCGCGCAGGTTCCGCCGCAGATCGCCGAGGAACTCGGGATCGAGCTGATCGCATACGCCCAGGGTCTCGAGACCGACCCGCAGATCAGTGTCCGGCGCATCGGACCGCAGGGGATCGAGCGGGTCCGGCCCCTGCGATACCCGGTGCTGATCACCGTCACGGACTGCCTGGACCCGTGTTTCCGGTCGTTCCGCCTGGAGCGCGAGGCCCGGGCCGGGACGATCCGGGAGTGGAGCGCGGCGTCGGTCGGGGCGGATCCGAAGCGGATCGGCCTCGGGGGTTCCCGGACCCAGGTCTATCGGCTTTTCTCGCCCAGCGCGGAGAAGGCCCGGACCTGCGCCTTCGTCCAGGAGCCCGCGGAGCTTGCCGAGCAGATCGAGCGGAGGTACCGGGGCGCGATCACCGGGGTGCACGCGGCAACCGCAGAGCCGTACCACTTGGACGGCCGCGAGCCCAGCTACCGCGGGGAGTTCTGGGTTCTCATCGAGCGCGAAGGTTCCGGCATCCGGAGCGTCTCGTTTGAGTTGGTCGGCAAGGCCCGCGAACTTGCCGGCGGCCTCGGCGAATCGGTGGGGGCCGTCCTGCCCTGCGATCACGCCGACGGCCTGGCCGAGGAACTCATCGCCGTGGGCGCGGACACCGTCTACGCGATCGAGCACCCGCTGCTCGCGACCTACCACGCCACAACGTACAAGCGCGTGATCTCGGACCTCGTCCGGGCCCACCGACCGCAGGCCATGCTGTTCGGGGCGACGCCGATGGGACGAGAGCTTGCGCCGCGGGTCGCGTACGCGTGCGACTCGGGGCTTACCGCCGACTGCACAAGGCTGGAGATCGGCGATTACACGAAGGGGAGCCAGTCGCTCGTGGGGATCCTGAAGCAGACGCGCCCGGCGCTCGGTGGCAACGTGATGGCGACCATCATGACGAAGGACTCGCCGACACAGATGGCCACGGTACGACCGGGGGTCTTCAAGCCGCCGGACGGTGATGCCTCGCGCACGGGCCGGATCGTGCGCATCGCAGCCGACGTTTCCGAGGTGGACATGGGAGTCAGCGTGGAGGAACTCGAGTCGTTCGAGTCGAAGGTCTCGATGCGCTCGGCGGACGTGATCGTTGCCGGCGGACGGGGCTTCCGGTCGCGACGGGATTTCGAGCGCCTCCTGGAGCCGCTCGCGGCCGGGCTGGCGAACCGGCTCGGCGCCGACGCCAAGGTCGGAGCCTCGAGAATGGCGGTCGAGGACGGGTACACCACGCACGACTACCAGGTCGGTCAGACCGGCCAGACCGTGCACCCGCGGCTCTACATCGCCGTCGGGATCTCGGGTGCCGTGCAGCACATATCCGGGATGCAGAACTCGGAGACGGTTGTGGCGATCAACAAGGACCCGCGGGCCCGCATCTTCAACTACGCCGACCTGGGAATGGTCGGGGATATCGACGTGCTCGTGCCGGAACTCATCCGCGCGGTGGAGGGCCTCCCCGTTGCAGCCCATTGACGTGTTGGTCGTCGGGGCCGGGCCGGGCGGTCTCTCGACGGCGATCAGCCTGAAGCGGCGGCTGGCGGCCGAGGGTCGCGATGCGTCGGTCGTCGTCATGGACAAGGCGCCCGAGAGCGGCTACCACAACCTGTCCGGGGCGATCCTGGAGCCCGCGTGCCTCGAGGAACTCGTGCCCGGCTGGCAGAAGCAGCGCAGCCTCCTGACCGACTGGGTGGTCCCGGTCGAACGCGACGAGATGTACTTCCTGCGCGGTCGGGATGCATACCGCATCCCGTCGCGGGTCGTGCCGAAGGGCATGCACCACACCGGCGACGTCGCGGTGTCGCTCTCCCGCCTCGTGGCGTTCCTCGCCCGCGAGGCCGAACGCCTGGGCGTGGAGGTCTACCGCGGGTACTCGGCGCGGGAACTCCTCATCGAGGACGGCGGCGTTCGGGGCGTCCGCCTGGCCGAGGTGGGACTCGACGGTGACGGCCATCCGAAGTCCAACCACCGTCCGGCCGAGGAGGTCCGTGCCCGCGTGACGGTGCTCGCGGACGGGTCGCACGGCGTACTGTCGACCCAGTTCGCCGAGCATTTCGGGGCCGGGAAGAACCCGCAGGTGTATTCGATCGGGATCAAGGCGGTCGTCCAGTTCCCCAGGGAGAACCCGTTCGGGAACAACCGCGTCGTGCACACGCTGGGGTACCCGGTCTCGGGGCGGTCATTCGGCGGGGGGTTCATCTACAGCCTGGGCGAGAAGCTCGCGGCGGTGGGCCTGATCCTCGGCCTCGACTGGCGGTACGGCGACCTGAACCCGCAGCGCGAGTTCGAGACCTTCCGCTCGCACCCGTTCGTGGCGAATCTGCTGGCCGACTCGGTGACGATCGCGACCGGAGCCAAGACGATCCCGGAGGGCGGGTACTTCGCGCTCGGCCGGCTGTCAGCGGACGGGGCCCTGCTCGTGGGCGACGCTGCCGGCTTCGTCAACATGGAGAAGATCAAGGGGATCCATTACGCGATCCGCGCGGGCATGTGCGCCGCCGATACGATCGCCGATGCACTGGCCGACGGGAACGGGCGCCGGGCGGCGCTCGCGTCCTACCGGCAGCGCCTCGAAGATCGCGGGATCCTGCCGGACCTGCGCCATGCCCGGAACTATCGGCAGAGCTTCCGCTGGGGCCTGTACACCGGCGCGCCGCTCTCGTTGATCCAGGACCGGCTGCCGGGGCGGCTGCGGATGGCCGAGGACCACGAGGGCATGAAAGCGGGCGCACGGCTGGGTCGGAAGGATCCGGGACGGATGGACGGCGCGACGTTCGTCGGCCTCACCGGAACCCACCACCGGGAGGACGAACCTTCCCACGTGACCATCCTGGACCCGGCGCTCTGCGTCTCCTGTGGCGAGAAGTACGCCTGGGCGTGCACCAACTTCTGCCCCGGCCAGGTCTATCGCCAGCGGGGCGACGGGATCGTCCTCAGCCCCTCGAACTGTCTCCACTGCATGACCTGCGCGGTGAAGTGCCCGCTGGAGAACATCCGATGGGTGCCGCCGGAGGGCGGCGAGGGCCCCCGCTTCAAGCAGATGTGAGGCGCGACAATCGAGCTGGACGAGGCGCGCCGCACGCCGCCACCCTGATTGGTGGCTCGCGCGTCGGTCAACTGCTTCCGACTGCGCACGCCTTGTCTCAATACGGACGAATCGGTCCGAGAAGTGGGGGCCCGGCCGACCGGTTCCGGCACCGTCATGTATCAGAAGGACAGTTCGCGGCCGATATGAGGCAAGGCAGCGCCGACAGGCCGCCGGAGGCATCGCTCCGTAGGACGGAAGCGTCCGATTTGAGCCAGAGTACCTCGGGCGGGTCGCAAGAACCGGCTGCGGCTCATGTGCACCCTGGTGACGCTCGGCCCTTGTGCCGGCCCCGTCGGGACGCGTTACTGGAGTGGAGGTTCGACGTACCCCGAGCCGGCCCGCAGGGAGATGCCATGACGACCACGGCCCGAGGGCTGCTCACGCTCGCCGCAGTGATCGTGCTCGTCATCGGTTGCCAACGCGGGCTCACGACGCCGGAGCCCACGGCCTCGCCGTCCGTGGCGCCCGGCGTGGCATCCGAAATCATCACTCCGGGTGTCCTGACCGTCTGTTCGGACCTGCGACTGCCGCCGCAGGACATCTTCCTCGACGGCCAGCCGATGGGCTCGGACATCGACCTCGCCCGTGAACTCACGGACCGGCTCGGGCTCAGGCTGAACGTCCTGAACACGCCGCGTTCATCGATCGGACAGTCGCTCGGGAGTGGGCGATGCGACATTGCGATCTCGGCCCTGCGCAGCGCGAGCGCGGACGCCGCCGGAATGATGCTCATCCCGTACCTGCGGGTCAGGCAATCGCTCCTGATCGCCAGATCCAGGGCCGGGACGATCACCGGGCCACAGGACCTGTGCGGCCGCACCATCGAGGTCATGGAGGGATCGGAAGAGGAAGCCGTGCTGGCCGGCACCGGATCCCATTCCGGCCGGGGTCTGTCTGCGGCCTGCGCGCAGGCCGGAAAGCGGCCGATCGTGGTGGCTGCAGGCAAGAGCGATACGGACGCCGCCCAGTCCGTGATCCACGGCGGCGCCGACGGGTTCTTCGTCGACTCCGCGCTTGCCGGATGGGAATTGGCCACCTGGTCGGACGAGCTCACCCGCGTCGACGGCGTCACCTCGTTGGTGGAGGACGAGGGCATCGCGGTCGCAGATGGCAAGGATGGGCTGCGCGCGTCGCTGACCCAGGCACTCGCGGCTCTGCGGGACGATGGAACCTACGGGCGCATCCTCGCAAAGTGGTCGATCGCCAACTGAGCCGGCATTCCACGTGCGGGCAGCGCGCGCTGACGTCGCGACGACGGGCTCGGCGGGTACAGGGCCCGCCGGCAGATCTCGGGACAGCGCCCGGACGTCTACCCCGTCGTCGTCAGCAGGTGGACGGCCGGAATGCCGAGCACCTCGCGCGCCTTGCACTCGTCGTCGACGGCCAGGGCGATCTCCGCGCGACCGCAGCGGCGCCCGACGATGCAGAAGCCCCGGATGTTGACGCCCTCGTGGCCGAGACGCTGGGTCAGCTTGCCGATCCCGTCCGGCTCGTCCGGAACCTCGACGATCAGCGTGGAGCCCGTGACGAAGTCGACCCCCATGCTGTGGAGCACCTCGTTCGTGGCATCGTCATCGTCCGTGGTGACGACCGCGCAGGCCTGATCGCCCGCGGAACTGCCCGCCATCTGCAGGATATTGATCCCCCGCATGCCGAGCGCATGCGCCAGATGCCCCAGCTCGCCCGGCCGGTTTGCCAGCTGGACCACGAACGGCTCACCCATCGCTGCCTCCGAGAGCGGCCTGCTGCCCGGCCTCCGATCCCCACGGACGTTGAGAGCCGACGATCCCCGACCGCATTGTCTGCACCGATTCTGCGAGCCGCATCAGCGGACAACAGGGCCGATCAGCCCGGTCTGCCGGGTGCCGCCTCGCCCCTCGTTCGAGATGAACCGGGCAACCGGGAGTGCCGTTCCGCGTCGAACCGGCCGTAATCGCCGTGCCCGGGCTCGAGCGTCTCGGTGATGAGCTTCGCTCGAGCTGGGGGACGCTCCTGAAACGACTCGCCTGGCAGGGGGACCTCTGCTGCGGTCAGAGCAGCGGCAACCGGGTGACCTTCATGCGACCGGAGGCCGCGAGCCCACGCTGGGCCGGCGTTCCGGATCCCGACGACGCGGCTCCGATTGCGAGGCGTCTGTCTCCGCGCGTATGGTCCGGCCACCGCCGAAGGCTTCGGCAACTGGATGTCGCGCGGCGCGGACTCGAAACGACAGCTCCGGACCTGGTTCCGCTCGATGGGCGACCGGCTCGGCGACGTCGACGGCGAGCGCATGCACGTCCTGTCCGAGGATCTCGACGACCTCGCGGGCCGCGCAACCGACCGCGGCCCTGCGGCTGCTGCCGGGCTTCGACGAGTGGGTCCTGGGGCCGGGCACGGACGATCCGCGCATCGTCCCGGCGGCGAGGTGGACCTCGGTCAGCAGACAGGCCGGCTGGATCGCGCCGGTCGTCGTGGTCGGGCGGAGTGGTGCGAGGCACGCGGACGCTGGCGGGAGACACGGTCCGCGTCGAATGGTACGCGGGCAACGGGAGCGTGCCGCGGAGCGCGCTCGACGAGGAGTTCGCGCGCCTCTCGGCCATCCTCGGCCGAGACCTGGTCGCGGAGGTGGTTTCCTCGTAGGCCGTGCGGTGCGCGCCGCCGGCGCCCCTGGCCGGGTCAGCCGCCGGGGCTCTCCCGTCCGCCCCTGCCGTCGTCGCCCGCATCGTCCCGGTCGACGTCCATCGCCGCCAGCCGCAGGCCGCCCGTCGGCGTGTGCTCGATCTCGAGTGAGGCACCCTCCGCGACCGTTCCCAGCGTCATCTCGTCCCAATAGAACCGCAGCGATTCGTCGCTCGTGCCGATGTCGTCGCCCGCAAGCAGGTACACCTTCACCGGGCGTCCGCCCGCCTTGACCGCGTGCGCGACGACCGCATCGACGACAGTCCTGACCATTCCCGCTTCGTGCACCCGCTCCTCCTTGCCGGTTGGGCCTCACGCGTCCAGCAACTCGATAACGGCTCGCGCCGCGACCGGGATCGCCGCCTCGACCTCGGCCGAAAGCTCGTCCGAGAATTCTTCGACCCGCTCGGCCCGGATCGCCACGACCATGATGCGCCCCGGAAGCTCGGCACCGAGTTGGCGACCCAGCCGCAGCGCCGTGGGCAGGGACGCGTCGTGCGCCGAGTCAAGGTGGCCGGAGCGCCCCGCGGGCACCTCGGAGAGCGGCAACGTCATGACGTCGCCATTGCGGTCGCCGACGAACCGCGCGGCGTCCACCAGGATCGCCGTCTCGTAGCCGACCAGCCGCTCCATCAGCCGCAGCCCGCCGAGCGCCAGCCGCTCGACCTCGGCGTCGCGCGGGCGTCCCGCGGCAGCCTCATCGCCCAGCCACGCCTCCACCCGGTCGACAACGCGCCAGCCCACGCCGTCGTCGCCGAGCACGGGGTTGCCGAGCCCGACGACGAGCGTGCGCGCGGTGTGCGTACCGTTCGGCGTCGTCAGCTCGGCCATGTCGTCCGAGCCGTCGTTCGCCGTGCCGTCAGCAGTGCTGCCTGAGCACGTCCACCACCGCGCCGTCGGCGGCGCGGATCGTCACTTCCAGCGGCATCTGGCCGGGCAGGCTGTGCGTGGCGCAGCCGAAGCACGGGTCGTACAGGCGGAAGGCCATCTCGACCCGGTTCAGCAGGCCCTCGGTGACCACCGTGCCTTGTGGATCAGGCTCTGGGCCGCCTTCTTGACGGACATCGCGATCGGGGCGTAGTTGTTGGTCGTGCCGACGATCAGGTTGACCTTCGTCAGGATGCCGCGCTCGTCGGTCCTGTAGTGGTGCGTGAGCGTGCCGCGCGGCGCCTCGACGCTGCCCACGCCCTCGGTCGGCGTCTCGGTCGGGACGGCACGCACGTCCGGGAGGTGATCTCGGGATCGGTGGCCAGTTCCACCAAGCGCTCGGCGGCGTAGAGCAGCTCGACCAGCCGCGCCCAGTGCGTGGCCAGGCGTGGTGGACGATCGGCTTGCCGCCCTCGACGGCCGGCGCCAGCGTCTCGTAGAACCGCTCGTACTCCTCCTGCGCCAGCGGCGTGGCCATGCCGTCGGCCGCGTTGAGGCGCGACAGCGGCGTGGCCCAGTAGACGCCCGAGTCCTCGCCGTCGACGAAGCCCTTCCAGCCGATCTTCTTCAGGTACGGGAACTTCAGGTACGTCCACGGCTCGACGTGCTCGGCGATCCAGTCGCGGTATTCGGCGGGGCGTACTTGCCGACGCGCTGTCCTTCGGGCGACATGACGCGGACCTTGCCGTCGTAGAAGTTGACCTTGTTGTTCTCGTCCACCATGCCCATGTAGTAGGTCCGGTGGGTGTAGGCGTCGGCCAGGATCATCTCGCGTAGGCGTTGTTGCCCAGCACGATATCGTCGAACAGCCGAGGCTGAACTGGGCGAACTCGATCGCCCAGCGCCCGATCTCCTCGATCTCCGCGCGCTGCTCCTCGTTGAGCCTTGGTCACGCCGCCCGGGACCGCAGTGCACGGATGGACCTGGCGGCCGCCGATCATCTCGATGACGTGGTGGCCGCGCGGCGCATCTTGATCACCTTGCCGCCGATCTCCAGGCCGACCTTGGCCATCACGCCGAGGATGTTGCGCTCGGCCGCCGGGGCGTCCGGCCCGACGACGAAGTCGGGGCCGCCCAGGGCGTAGAAGTGCGTGGTGTGGTCGGTGACGTAGAAGACGCTGTAGAGCAGCTCGCGGAGCAGCCGGCCGGGGCGGGGCGGATCGACGTGGTAGACCGCGTCGGCGGCCTTGGTGGCGGCCATGTGGTGCGCCTCGGGGCAGACGCCGCAGATGCGGTTGGTGAGGTTCGGCATCTCCTCGACCGGCCGGCCCACGCAGAACTGCTCGAAGCCGCGCAGCTCGGGGATCTGGAAGTAGGCGTTGGCGACCTCGCCGTCGGCGTCGAGGAAGATCTCGATCTTGCCGTGGCCCTCCAGCCGGGTGATGGGGTCGATGGTGATTCGTTCCATGGTTAGCTGCTCCCCGTCGTTCCAGGCGCTGCGGCTCGCGCGCAGGAGCGACTTCGCGAGGCTGAAGCGGTAGAACTGGCCGGCCGGATCGGGGATCCCGTCGAGGATCGGGTCGATCTCGTCGGGATCGTTGGCGTCGATCACCGAGGCGAACGCGGTCATCAGCCGGGCGCCGTAGTCGATGACGCCGTCGCTGGCGCCGTAGCAGCCGATGCAGGGGGCACCGACGGCCGGGCACAGCGCACCGCAGCCGTCCCGGGTGGCCGGGCCGCTGCAGGGGAGCCCCTGCTCGAGCAGGCAGATGACCGGGTCGAACGACGCGACGTCCTGGATGCGCACGAACTGCTTGATCTTCTTGACGTCACGCTTGCGCGCGCACTCGTCGCAGACGGTGGACGTGCCGGCGCCGATGACACTGCCGGGCGGCGGCAGCGGACCGGTGCCGTTGAGCGCCGCCACGAGGACGTCGAGCACGGCCGCGATCTGGTGCGACTCGGGCGGGCAGCCCGGGATGGTGTAGTCGACGTGGACGACCTGGTCGAGCGTCTTCAGCATGGGCAGGAACTCGGGCAGATGGAGGACGCCCTCGGGCGCCTCGTAGTGGTCAGGTCGGCCGCGATCCCGGCCGGGTTCTCGGTCGTGACCGTGGTGTAGGCGGTGTCGAAGATCTCGCGCGCGGCTGGAGAGGTTGGCCAGTCCGGGGATGCAGCCCTCGCCGGCGCACGAGCCGAACGCGACCAGGAACCTCGACTTGCGGCGCAGCAGGTGGGCCAGCTCGACCGTCTCGTCGGTCCGGAGGCCGCCGTTGAACAGCGTGACGGTGATCGAGCCGTCCGCCATCTCCTCGACGTCGCGGTACTTGGCGTCCATGATCGTCGGCCAGAAGACGACGTCGAAGGCGGCGGCCACCTCGAGGATCTTCTCGTGGATGTTCAGGACCGCGATCTCGCACCCGCCGCACGAACCGGCGCCGTACATCGCGAACGTGGGCTTTCCGTTGCCGGTCACCGAAGGGCCTCCCCCGCCGCCGCGAGTTCGCGGCCCTGCTCGGGCTGGACGGGCGCCGCTTCGTCCTGCGCGCCGCCGCCGGTGGATCGCCACGCCTCCTCCAGGTCGATCTCGGGGAGGGCCTCGGGCGCGGGCCAGTTGAGCGGCCCGAGCGCGCGCACCTCCTCGACGAACGTGGCGATCTCGTCGGCCAGGCGCAGCCCTCGGCGGCGCACGCCCAGACGAGCTTGATCCGACCGGGCTCGATCCCGAACTGCACCAGCGTGCGCTGGAGCAGCAGGAAGCGGCGCATGGCCTTGTAGTTCTGCTCGATGTAGTGGCAGTCGCCCGGATGGCAGCCGGTGATCAGGACGCCGTCGGCGCCCTCGGCCAGGGCCTTCAGCACGAACGTCGGGTCGAGACGGCCCGAGCACATCAGGCGGATGAGCCGGACGTTGGGCGGGTACTTGATGCGGGCCGTGCCGGCCAGATCGGCGGCACGGTAGCAGCACCAGTTGCAGGTGAAGCCGATGAGGGTCGGCTCGAAGACGGCCTCGGTGGCGGCCGGAGTCGCGGAAGTTTGGGCACCGCTCATGCCAGCACCACTTCCTGCATCCCGGCGCGAACGGTCGGGATGGACGTTCTCGAGGAGCAGACCCTCGATCTGCGCCAGGATCTGGTCGTTGGTGAAGCCCGTGCCGCCGATGACGCCGGCCGGGCAGGCGGCCACGCAGGTGCCGCAGCCCTTGCACAGCGCCGGGTTGATCGTCGGTGACGCTTCCGCTCCTCGTCGAACTGATGGCGTTGTACGGGCACACGTTGTTGCAGATGCGGCAGCCGGAGCAGCCCTCCTCGTCGATCGAGGCCACGATCGGCTCGATCATCAGCTGTCCGCTGGCGATCATGCCGGCGACGCGGGCGGCCGCCGCGGCGCCCTGGGCCACCGAGGCCGGAATGTCCTTCGGGCCCTGGCAGACGCGCCGGCGACGAACACGCCGTCGGTCATCGTGGCCACCGGGTCGAGCTTCGGGTGCCGCTCGGTGAACCAGCCGTCCATGCTGCACGAGATGCCGCACAGCCAGGCCGACTTCCTTGGCGTCCTGCGGCTCCAGGCCGCCCGACAGGATCACCATGTCGACCGGGATGCGGCGCTGCTTGCCCAGCGAGCGTGTCTTCCACCTGGACGATCAGCTTGCCCTCTTCGCCGTCGGCGCCGGGCGGCGTCGGTCACCTCGGCCACCTTGCCGCGGACGAAGATGCATGCCCTCTTCCAGCAGCCGCTGGTAGAACTCCTCGTAGTCCTTCCCGGCGTCCGCATGTCGATGTAGAACGAGTAGACCTCGGCGTCGGTCTTCTCCAGCACCAGGTGGCCGAACTTCAGGCCGCCATGCAGCAGACGCCGAGCAGTAGTTGTTGTAGTTCGCGTCGCGGCTGCCGACGCAGTGGATGATGGCCACCGACTTCGGCTCGGTCTTGCCGTCGCGCAGCACGATCTTGCCGTTGGTCGGGCCGGCCGCGTTGCAGAGCCGCTCGAACTCCATGTTCGTGAAGACGTTGGCCAGCCGCCCGTAGCCGTACTGCGGAATGCGCCGCGCAGTCGAACAGCTTCCAGCCGGTGGCCATGATGATGTTGCCGACCTCGAACTCGACGATCTCGTCCTTCTGGTCGTAGTCGACGGCGTCGGTGGGGCAGACCTTCGAGCAGACCTTGCACTTGCCCTTCTGAAGTAGGTGCAGTTGTGCCGTGTCGATGACCGGGATACGCGGCACGGCCTGCGGGAAGGGCGTGTAGATCGCCTTGCGGTAGCCCATGCCCGACCTCGAAGACGTCGTCGACCACCTTCTTGCGGGCATTTTTCCACGCAGATGCCGCAGCCGGTGCACATGTCGTCGTCGACGTAGCGGGCCTTCTTGCGGATCTTCACCTTGAAATTGCCGACCGAGCCGCTCGACCTCTTCCACCTCGGCAGTAGGTGAGCAGCGTGACGTTCTCGTGCTGGCCGACTTCCGACATCTTCGGCGTGAGGATGCAGGCCGAGCAGTCGAGCGTGGGGAAGGTCTTGTCGAACTGGGCCATGTGCCCGCCGATCGACGGCTCGCGCTCGACGAGGTAGACGGGGTAGCCGGCGTCGGCCAGTTCGAGCGTGGCCTGGAGGCCGGCGATGCCGCCGCCGACGACGAGCGTGGCCGGATTGATCTTCACGTGCATCGGCTCGAGCGGCTCGTTGCAGCGGACGCGCTCGCGCCGCCGGCGACGACCGGCCTTGGCCTTCTCGGTGGCCGCCGCCTTGTCCGTGTGGACCCAGGAGACGTGCTCGCGGATCGTGGTCATCTCGCAGAGGTACGGATTCAGGCCGGCGTTCGCGCAGGCGCGGCGGAAGGTCTTCTCGTGCAGGTGCGGCGAGCAGGCCGCCACGACGACGCGGGTGAGCCCTTCCTCCTTGATGTCCTCCTCGATCATCTGCTGGCCGAGCGAGGAGCACATGAACTTGTAGTCGCGTGCGACGACCACGCCGTCCGTGCGACGTTCTTCGCCGGCCCAGTCGCGCGACCTCTTCGACGTCGACCGTGCCGGCGATGTTGCTGCCGCAGTGGCAGACGTAAACGCCGATCCTGATCTCGCCCTCGTCCGGCAGGTTCCCGACCGTCCGGTCGAGCGGATCACCGTCGGCCGGATGCTGGCCATGTCCCGGACGCGCCGCCCGGCGTGAGCTCAGCGCTCATTGCTTCACCTCGACGGTCCGCCATGCTGCGGCATCGGCAGGGCACGCTTGTCCGGCCTGGCCCGGTGCGTCGGTGCCGTGGCCGCTTCGACGCGGCTTGCCTGGGCCCCGATCTTCGCCAGCGCCGGCCGCGCGATCGACGAAGCTCGCGGCCGATCCCCGAGCGCCTTCGGGTCGAGGCCGAAGGCGAGCGCCCATCAGCTGGGTGAAGAACAGGATCGGCATCTTGTAGTTCGTGTGGAACCGCGCGTTCATCTCGCCCTGGTAGGCGTCGAGGTTGATCTGGCACATCGGGCAGACGGTGACGATCATGTCGCGCGCCGCGGCGATCCGCCTCGTCGACCAGTCGCCGGATCAGCTCGAGCCCGACGCTTGGGCGCGATCTGCGTCATGTGGCCGCCGCAGCAGTGGGTCTTGAGCGGGATAGTCGACCACGTCGGCGCCGAGCGCCGCCAGCAGGCGGTCGAGATCATCGGGGTGCTCGTGTTCCCTGTACCGGTTGGCCGGGTCGGGTCGCGGCAGCATGCAGCCGAGGTAGGGCGCGACCCGCAGCCCGGCCAGCGGCTTGACGACCTTCTCGCGCGACGCGTCGGAAGCCCGACGTCGTTCATGATCACGTCGAGCAGGTGGCGCACCTCGACGCGTGCCGGGCTTGTAGTGCAGGCCGCCCGCCTCCAGCGCCTCGTTGACCGTCTTGTTGAGCGACGGTGCGCTCCGCCATGTAGTGGTCGGCCTTGGCGAGGTTGAGGTAGCAGGCGCTGCAGGCCGCAACCAGCGGCTCGCCGTCCTGCTTCTGCTCGACGGCCAGCGCGAGGTTGCGCGCGATCAGGGCGTAGGCCGGCGTGAGGCTCATGCCGACGTACTCGGTGGCGCCGCAGCAGTTCCAGTCCCTGATCTCCTCGAGCGTCAGGTCAAGCGGCTCGCACACGGCACCGAGCGATTCCCGGTAGGACCGGCCGCTTGCTTCCATGGAGCAGCCCGGGTAGTAGAGGTAGCGGTTCATCGCGAGCCGTCCAGTTCCTTCGCGCGCTCGAGGATCGCGTGCAGTTGCGCCCTGTTCTCGATCCGGTGCGGCATCAGGGGCGTTCGCCCGCGGCGCATCAGGCCGAGCCCCATCGGCGCCATCCTGGGCAGGCGCGGAATGAAGTGGCGCATGTAGTGGCGCGCCGTCAGGCCGATCTCCCAGCTGCGACCGAACCGTTGCACGTTGCCCATGAAGACGTGCGAGAACCCCGGCCCCTTCCCGTCGGGGTAGAGCTTCTCCTCTTCGGCCATCGCCTTCAGCGTGTACATCACGTCGGTGATGTGGATGTCCTGCGGGCAGCGGACCACGCAGTGGTAGCAGGACACGCACATCCACGGCGTGTTGCTGCGCAGGACCTCCTCGCTCATGCCCGCGCGAATCATGGCAAAGAGCCTGCGCGGCGTGTGGTCCATGGCATCCGCCGACGGGCAGGAGCCACCGCAGGTGCCGCACTGGATGCACATCTCGAGACGCGAAACTCCCGCGGTCGCGTCACTGACCTGCTTCATGAAGCTGAGGCCGACGTCGCCCGCCGCGGGTGGGAGAACCTGATCCGCGATCATCCAACCGCCCTTCCAAGCTAATGTGCGCCGCGGGAGTGCACGTTTCGCCGCGGCGTGGCAGGCGGAACCGGTCGAGACCATCCCCGACCGTTCCGACACGTTCACCCGCGAGCGAGCGTCGACCGCGTGGCGGACCGAGCTGCTCGATATGTCGTCGACGCCTGCGCCAGAGAAGCGGCCGAACGGCGCCGAGTCCAACCTCTGTCGGGAGGCACCGGCGTCCGCGGCCGGGAACGCTCCGGGTGGGGAGGCCGCATGCAACGAACTGGCGACCCCAGCTGGACGAGCCGAATTGCGGCTCTGTTCGTTGCCGGTAGGCCATTCTTCGCGTGACGCATACGGCGTATCCAGTGCCGCATGACACCGGGGAGGGTGCCAACGGCCCGTGCTGGAAGGACCTTCGGCGGCTCATTGCAGGTTCTTCGCCTGCGATATCGCTCGATACAGGTCCGAATGTACCGTTCGATACCCGGAAAGAGCAGCGTCAGGCCTCCGGATCGGCCGAACGAACGCCCACGCCTCAGCGGCCGACGGTGACCCACCGCGCATTGGCATGCGGCCACTGCTGGTTGGGCGCCATGTCCACGCTGGCCTCCACCTCTGAATCGCCCGGCCCGCCCGGGTAGAACCGGCGGTCGGCCTCGGCCGCCAGCCCGAACGAACGGCTCGTTCCCAGGGCCGAGAGCGGCACGGTGATGTGCACCGTCGCGTCGGAGACCTGCACGGTTCCGGGGAACGCGGCGCCGAGGAACTGCTCGCCGGTCGCGATGTTCGACAGCGACGCCGCGTAGCCCGACTGGCCACCGAGCGCGTTGGAGTACACGATCGTGAAGTCCGGCTCGCCGTCGCCGTTGGCGTCGAGGTGGATGGTGAACGTGAGTTGCTCCACGGACGGGTCGAGCGGCGGCGGCGTGCCGACCAGTCGGATTTCCATGAGCAGGTCCGTTGCCTGCAGTCGGACGCTGAACCCCAGGATGTCGGCGTACGCCTGCCCGGCCGTCGGGTTCCCGGCGAGGTCCACCATGTCGTTCGCGGGGTCGTCGATGCCGGCGATGCTCGGCGGAAGATCGGGCGCGTCCGCGGGCGGGATGATGAGGACCTGGCCCTTTCGGATGTGGTTCGGGTCAACGATGGAGGGGTTTGCCGTGAGCAACTGGCCGACCGTGCGGTGGAATCGGGTGGCGATGCCCGAGAGGGTGTCCCCGGACTTCACGCGGTAGGACTGGCCGTTGATGGTCGGGCTCGGCGCCCCGGACGATGCGACAGATGGCCCCGGGGACGCGCCAGGGCTCGAACCGGACGGCTGGCTGCCGGATGGCTCGCTCGCTGCGGGCGGGGTGGCCACCCCCGAGGGCGTCGGTCCCGTGACGCTGGCGCTGCAGGCGGCGACGCCAACGAGCGAGAGGACCAGGAGGGCGTGGATCGGTCCGAACCCGCGCCGGCGGATCCGACCGCCCGATTGCGACGGCGCCATCACATCATGCCTCCACGAGCGCGCGCGAGTCGCGGAGTTCGAGCGGGCCCCGGCGGCCCAGCCGATCGACCAGCAGGCCGAGCCCGACGCAGACCAGGATCCCCACGACGAAGAACCAGAAGGGCAGTGCCGGATCGCTTGCCCAGAGGATGCCTCCCGCGAGGGAGGCCACGATCAGGCCGACCGTACCGGACGCGCCGAAAATGCCCTGGGCTGTCGAGGTTCGGCCGCGCGGCGATCCACGGGCGACCATCGCGAACAGGGCCGGGATGACGAAGGCCTCGGCCACGGCCTCGAGCGGCACGACCACGGTCGGGAAAATGGGCTCCGTGGCAATCGTGTACAGGACGCCGGCGACGGCGATCGCGACACCGCTGCCGGCCGCGAACCAGACGGCACCCATGCGGTCCACGGCTCGCCCGGCGATCGGCGAGAGGACGACGACGACGGCGCCGAACAGGGTGAACGTCAGGCCGACGAGTTGGAGAGATGCCCCGAGTCGGGTCATGTAGAGCGTCCAGATGACCTCGTAGACGCCGAACGCGAGGCTCACGCCGAAATACATGATGACGGCCGCGGCGAGGGAGGCATTAAGGAGTGCGCGCAGCGGAGCCTGCGCGACGGGCCTGTCCCCCGCGGTCGACTCGATGGGCGCCGCGATGGGCACCTCGTGTGGCGTGGCGAGCACCTGGTGTGGCGCGGCGAGGGCGGCGCCCCCCGCGGCGGGGAGGGCGATCGAGCGAGGCGGGACAGCGGCCCCTCGTGGCATCGCCGAATTCGAGACCATGTCGGTCGGGCGGTCCGGAAGGACGAGGAACAGGTAGCCGCACGCTGCGAGGGTCAGCACGCCCGTTAAGACGAACGGGAACGCGAATCCGCCACCCAGCCCGACGCCGACCGCTCCGATCACCGGGCCGAGCAGGAAACCGCCCTGCTGGAAGGCCGAATACAGCCCGAACGCCTCACCGCGCTCGCCCTCGACCGTCGCGTCGACGATGATCCCCCGGGCCGCCGGGTCGTACATCCCGGCCGAGGCTCCGGACAGCAGTCGAAGGAGGAAGAGCGCCGCCGCGCTCCGGAACACCAGCGGCAGCATCGTGAAGACGGCCAGCAGCAACAGGCCGATCAGCATGAACGGCTTCCGCCGACGGCTGCGATCCGCCCAGTAGCCGAAGATCGGCTCGGAGACGAGCTTCGCGATCGGCCAGGCCGCCACGATGAGGCCGAGCGTGGGGACGTCGATACCCTGTTGCACGACGTACAGCGGCAGGACGGGCAGCAGGGAGCCGAACCCGAGCACGATCACGAACTCGGCGATGAGGATCGGCAGGAGCGGACGCCAGCGATCGACCCAGGTTCGGAGGCGCGCGGGGAACGCGGTCACGGCGCAACGGTACGCGAGGTTCCCCGAGTACGACGGCGACCATGGCACCGGCGTGCCGGTCGGCTCCGCCGGGTCACAAGGGTCCGCGTCGCCGGTGACAGATGGCCCGGTTGACCGACACCGCGACGTCGTCCAGACTTGATCCCGAAGGGGAGTAGGCCACCTCCGGTCGATCGACATGCTGGCGCGATGAGCGCCCGGTCGCCAGGTCCGCTCGCGGACGGTCGAGACCTTCGACTTCGAGCACCAGCAGGGTGTCGGGTCGAAGGTACGAACCCGAAGCCCACCAGCGGAGATCGGATGCACGCGTTTCTCCTGTCGTTCGGCGTCATCTTCCTGGCCGAGCTCGGCGACAAGAGCCAGCTCATGGCCCTCACGTTCGCCTCGCGTTACCGGGCAGTGACCGTCCTGATCGCGGTGAGCGTGGCGACGCTCCTCGTACACGCCGGGTCGGTCGTCCTGGGGTCCGCATTCGCCCTGGCCGTGCCGGCCTCCACCATCCAGGTCGTCGCAGGCATCGCGTTCTTCGTGTTCGCGGCCTGGACCATCCGGGGCGACACGCTGGACGCTTCCGGCGACCGGCGGGCCGCGCGGACCGGAGGCTGGGCGCTTCTGACGATCGGGACGGCGTTCTTCCTCGCCGAACTGGGAGACAAGACGATGCTGGCGACGATCACGCTGGCGACGACCGAGGAGCCGATCGGGACGTGGCTGGGGTCGACGGCCGGCATGGTCGCGGCCGATGCGCTTGCGATCGGTGTCGGCGCGGTCCTCGGCGACCGCCTCCCGGAACGCGCCATCAAGTGGTTCGCCGCGGGCGCGTTCGTCGTGTTCGGCGTACTGCTTGTCGCCGAGGGCCTGCGGGGGTGATGTGACCAGGGCGCTGTGGGCCACTGCGGGCGCCTGCGAATGCGGGGTTGGCCTCCGGGCCCGCGCATCCGCCGCTGCGCCGGCGCGCCTCCGTCAGGCGGATGTCATTCGACCGGACCCTCGACGTCGTCGCCGACACGGCCATGCGCGATGTGGCCCGTTCCTCCACGCTCATGCACCGCGATCCCGGCCAGCGCGGCAGGTCCACGCCGCCCCACGGGACTGCGTTGAACTCCAGCGCTGTGGGCACACCGTCCTCGGTCGAGGTGCAATGCTCAAGGACGATCCCGCGGACTGCGCTGAAGAACAACGCGCAGAACTCGCGGAGGACGTCGGTGCCGCAACGCCGGAACTGCGGCCCTGCCGGCTCGCGGAACTCGTTGGGAGTCGAGGAGACCGACCTGCCATGCGAGCCGTACCGGCGGGCGTGCGGCCGCTCCCGCTGCGCCGACCACCAGGACCACGACGACCGCGCGCCGCCGGTGTGAAGCCGTCTCGGACGCGGGGGTCAGGCCGGCACGCTCGGTATCTCCATGACAACTGCCGCTCCACGCGACGTTAAACGGCGGGAGCCAGTTGCCTGGAGCAGGCGCCGGGGTGGGTTCGCGCTCAGCGGGACGGAAAGGGAGCACCGGGAGCGGGTTGCGGCGGGCGTAACGTCGCGAGGGGCGACGGATGTCATGGAGATGATCGGGGGACGGTGGCGAACGTCGCCAGGGGCGACGGATGTCATGGACATGATCCTGTGGTGTGCCGGGCGCCCCGCGGGCCGCCAATGTCGCCACGGGGCGCAGGTGGTAGGCCGTTTCCCTGAACAGCCGTGCCACCTGAGCTGGCACGATCGAGGGCCAGACTGCGCCCATGGGTGCAGCGAATGGGCCGAGAGTACGGCTGGCAGTGAGGCCGGCGAATTCGGGGGAGTTCCGCGGTCGGACCCCGACCAGTCGGACGTCCCAGGGACGATGGACGGGCGTGGAGTTCACGGTCAGGCGAGCCGTGGAAACGGTGCGGACCCGTCAATCTCGCCCGACGCCTCCGGCAGACCCCGCCAATGCACTGATGCGGGGAGATCGCGCGTATGCACTGACGCGGGCAGGTGGACACGATTCGGGAGTGAGGCACGTGGCGACAATGCGGTGGCTCGGGAAACGAGTCTTCCCGACCGACGGATCCCGGTAAACGGCATGATGCGCAGGGCCACCCTCCATTTCCCATCACAGGCCAAACGGAGGTCGCTCGGTGCAGCTGATTGACGGCATGCCGGTCTTCGCCGCAACGGACCTCGTTGGGTTCCTCTGGTGCGAGCACCTCACCCAGCTCGGACGTGCCGCGCTGGCCGGCCTGGTCCGGAAGCCGGTGCGGGACGATCCGGAGCTCGAGCTGATCCGCAAGCGCGGCTTCAGGCACGAGCACCGGTACCTGGACGATCTTCGGCAGCAAGGGCGGCAGGTGACGGAGATCCAGCCGGATGGATACGAGGCCGACCAGCGCAGCCGGCTCGAGGCGGCGGCTGCGGAGACCCGTGCCGCGATCGTCCGGGGCGACGAGGTCATCTACCAGGCCACCTTCTTCGACGGGCGCTGGCGCGGTCACGCGGACTTCCTGAAGCGCGTCGACCGGCAAAGCGCACTCGGGGCCTGGAGCTACGAGGTCGCGGACACCAAGCTCGCGCGCGCCGCGAAGGCAGGGGCGCTGGTCCAGGTGTGCAGCTACGCGGAAATGCTGGCCGAAATTCAGGGCGTCGAGCCGGAGTGGATGGAGATCGCGCTGGGCGGCAGCGCACGCGCAGTCGAACGCTTCCGCGTCGCGGACTACATGGCGTTCTACCGCGCGTTGAAGGCCCGTTTCGACGCCGCGGTATCGGGGGACCGACTCGTCGCCTACCCACCCCAGGGCACGTACCCGGACCCCGTGGAGCATTGCGACGTCTGTCCGTGGGTGCTCGACTGCCTCGCGAGGCGCCGGCGCGACGACAACCTCTGCCTCGTGGCGAACATCTCGCGCCCACAGCGCATCGGGCTGACCGGACGCGGCGTGGACACCGTCGAACGGCTCGGCGGCCTGCAGCTACCTGTTCGGCCGAGGCTGGAGAGTACGAGCGATGCCGCCGTCGAGCGAGTCCGGGAGCAGGCGCGCCTGCAGGCGGAAGCACGGGTCCGGGGGCGGGTCCTGTTCGAGCTGCTCGCCCCGATTGAAGCGGGTCGTGGTCTCGCGCTCCTCCCACCGCCCTCGGCGGGAGACCTGTTCTTCGACATCGAGGGGGACCCGTTCGTCGAGGAGGGCGGCGCCGACGGCCTCGAGTATCTCTTCGGCGTGATCGAACCCGGAGAGGGCCTCGGACTCGATCCTGCGTTCCACGCGTTCTGGGGACTGGACCGGGAAGGCGAGAAGCGCGCGTTCGAGTCGTTCATCGACCTCGTCATGGATCGGCTCGCAAAGCATCCGGACATGCACGTCTACCACTACGCGGCGTACGAACCGAGCGCGGTCAAACGGCTCATGGGCCGCCACGCGACACGCGAGGAGGAGGTCGATCGACTGCTCCGCGGCGGCACGTTCGTCGACCTCTTCAGCGCCGTGCGCCAGGGTGTCCGCGTCTCGCAGGAGAGCTACTCGATCAAGAAGCTCGAGCCGCTGTACGGGCTCGAGCGGAAGGTTGACCTGCGTGATGCGGGTTCGAGCATCGTGAACTTCGAGCTCTGGCTTGAGAGCGACGGCGTCCGGCAGGACCTGCTCGACCTCATCCGGGAGTACAACCGCGACGACTGCGTCTCCAACTGGCGGTTGCGCGAGTGGCTGGAGCAGCGCCGGGCCGGGGTCATCGCGAGCGGCGTGGACGTGCCACGGCCGGTACCCGGCAGCCCGGATGCGTCCGAAGCCGTCGCCGAAGCGGAGGCTCGCGTGCAGGTGCTTGCCGATCGGCTCACCGCGGGTCTCCCGCCGGATGACGAGCGGACGCCGGAGGAGCGAGCAACCTGGTTGCTGGCACAACTCCTGGACTGGCACCGGCGGGAGGAGAAGTCGACCTGGTGGGAGTACTACCACCGGCTCAACGAACTGACGGACGAGGAGCGGGTCGACGACGACGGGTGCATCGGGTGCCTGCGGTACGAGGGCGTGGTCGACCGCCCAAAGAAGTGGTTCGTGCACCGGTATCGCTTCGACCCGCAGGAAAACGAGGTCGGAGTCGGCTCGAGGCTGACGGATCCGGCAACCGGTGAGTCACCGGGGCAGGTGGTCGCGATCGACCAGGTCGCGGGCATCCTCGACCTGCGGCGGGAGGCGACCGGCACGGCGCCCCACCCGACCTCGGTGGTCCCGCTCGACCTCTACCCCACCCAGCAGCAGCGCGATTCGCTGATGCGGATGGGCGACCTGGGTGGCGGACCACGGGATCGATGCGCCGGGCGAATACCGGGCGGGGCGCGATCTCATGCTGCGCAGGCCGCCTCGCGCCGGCCAGGAGCGCGGCTCTCCGCTCCGCCGGCCCGATGAGCCGGCGCTCGACGCCGCTCGCCGATTGGGGGGTTCGCTGCGCAACACGTACTTCGCGATCCAGGGTCCGCCCGGCGCCGGCAAGACGTACACGGGAGCGCGGATGATCGTTGCGCTCGTCCGAGCCGGGAAACGCGTCGGGGTCACCGCGACGAGCCATCGGGTGATCGGGAACCTGCTGGACGAGGTTCACCGGGCGGCGCAGGAAGCCGGCATTCCCGTGCGAATCGGCCAGAAGCCCGGCACGAACGAGGATCCGACCTGCACGTTCTCGACCTGCTACCCGAGCAACGGCTCGCTGCGCGGGGCGCTGGCGAACGGCGAGGTCGACGTGGCTGGTGCCACCGCCTGGGCCTGGGCTCGGGGGGATTTCGCAGGGTCCCTCGACGTGCTCTTCGTCGACGAGGCGGGCCAGATCTCACTCGCGAATGTACTCGCCGTGGCGCCCGCCGCAGACTCCATCGTCCTGCTCGGGGATCCGCAGCAGCTTGAGCAGCCGCTGAAGGGATCCCACCCGCCGGGCGCCGAAGCGTCGGCACTGGAACACCTCCTGGCCGACCGCCAGACGATCGAGCCCGCGATGGGCCTGTTCCTCGAGCGCACGTGGCGTCTGCATCCGGACCTGACCCGCTTCACATCGGAGGTGTTCTACGAGGGCCGGCTCGAGTCGGAAGCGAGCACCGCCATCCAGGCGCTGGATGCGCCCGGTCTGCTCACCGGGACGGGCCTTCGCTGGATCGCCGTGACGCACGACGGCAACCGCAACCAGTCGCCCGAGGAGGCCGACGCCATCGCCCGCATGGCCGACGCGCTGATCGGCGCCCCGTGGACGAACCAGCACCGCATCACCGCGCCCATCGGGTGGCGCGACATCCTGGTGGTGGCGCCGTACAACGCCCAGGTGGCACTGCTGTCGAGGACGCTGCCCGCCGCCGCCAGGGTCGGCACCGTCGACAAGTTCCAGGGCCAGCAGGCGGCGGTCGTGTTCTACTCGCTGACGACATCCTCGCCCGACCTGGCGCCGCGCGGCATGGAGTTCCTCTACTCCCTGAACCGCCTCAACGTGGCGACCTCACGCGCACGGTGCCTGGCCGTGATCGTCGGCAGTCCGGAACTGCTGGAACCAACGGTGCATACCCCCGGGCAGATGCGGCTGGCCAACGCCCTGTGCAGGGCGGTGGAGTTGGCGCCCCGCGATGAATCGGGCCCGAGCGGGCAACGCCCGGATCGGTGACCGCTGTTTCGCCCGGAGCGATCCTGCATGACCGGACATCGCCAACCTGTCTACCGTTGTGGCATGCGCCTGAACCCGGCCGCCATCCTGCTCGCGGTGGTCATCGTGGGATGCGGCTCGTCCGTGCCCTCCGCTCCGCCCGGCACGGCGACCCCGCCGGCGGGGACGACTCCGGCGTCGGCCGCGACGGCGGAACCGGCGGCGACCGCGACACTCGCGAGCGGACCGTCGCGCGAATCAGCCGCACCAACGTTCGACTCCCCCACCCCGCCTCCGCCAACGACCGACCCGTTCGGCGGGCTGCAACCCACCGGGCCGACGGAGCCGGCGCACGTCGTTCGAATTGTGGATGGGGACACGATCCACGTGCTCCTCAACGGGAGGGACCACAGCCTGCGGTACATCGGCATGGACACGCCCGAGGACGTGAAGCCCGGCACGCCCGTCATGCCGATGTCCCTTGAGGCGGCGGCGGCGAACACGCGGCTCGTCGCCGGGCGCGATGTTGTCCTGGAGAAGGACGTCTCCGAGACCGATCGCTTCGGCCGTCTGCTCCGTTACGTGTGGCTTCACGATGGCGACCGGTGGATGATGGTCGACCTCGAACTGGTGCTGGAGGGGTATGCGCAGGTGGCGACGTACCCGCCGGACGTGAAGTACGTCGACCTGTTTCTTGCCGCAGAGCGCCGGGCGCGAGATCAAGGGCTGGGACTCTGGGGACTCAGCCCATCGCCGTCGCCACGACCGCACTGAAATCGCCGGCGCGCCCAGCGCGGCGGTCGCCTGTTCCGGGCTCGGAACCGGTCCCCGCGCCGCCCGGCCAAAACCATCGACGCGCTCCGTGCGTTTCCCACCATGCGCGATGTGCGCCATCTCCGGCGTGGCAGGACCGGAAGGTCTGCTGCGTGGCGACGTTCAACCGGGATCCGCGGAGGTCGATGCGATGCGTGTCGTTCGGGTGGTGATCGCCGCCCTGCTCATACTCGTCGGCGCGATCTGGATCGGCCAGGGCCTGGACTTCATCCGGGGCTCCGGCATGAGCGGCCAACCGTTCTGGGCCCTCGTCGGTGCGGTGCTCGTCCTCGGCGGCGCGGCTCTGGCCTGGTCGACACGGGGGCGTGCCCTGCGCTAGACCGCCGCCCCGCCCGCCGCCACCGCCGGCGCCGCGGTCAGGCACCGGGTTGGATCAGGAAGCTCCGAACGACGTTCGGCGCCGGCGCGTATTTCGTGTTACCGGCCTGGGATGCGGTGATCGCGCAGGATCCGGCGCCCGTCAGATGCACGGTTGTACCGGACATCGTGCACTGGCCCGTCGGGGACAACGCGACTGGCAGCCCCGACGAGGACGTCGCGGTCACCGTGAAATCCGCGTCGCCGAGATGCCTGTCGGGCAGCGGTCCGAACGACACGAGTTGGTAGCGCAGCGGCCGGTTGGGGGTGTACAGCCAGGCGTTGAAGAAGCCCGCCAGGTCCTGTCCGGCCTTCGCGCTCGCTAGGGCGATGAACTCGGCCGTGGTGACGTTGCCGCCCCGATGGTCTGCGTACCAGGTGCGAAGGATGTCGAAGAAGGTCGAGTCGCCGACCATCTGGCGCAGCAACTGCAGCGTCATCCCGCCGCGGATGTAGATGGAATTGGCGAACAGCTTCGCCGCCGTGCCGGGGTGTCCCGGCGGCGGGTTGAACGTTGAACCCGACGGGGGATCGGCGTAGTACGCGTTGAACTGCGCCGCGGCAGTCAAGCCGCCGTGGCGCTCGGCCCAGATCCACTCCGACCAGGTGGCGAACCCCTCGTTCAGCCAAATGTCCGGCCACCAGGTGAGCGCCACGCTGTCGCCGAACCACTGGTGCGAGAACTCGTGGACCAGGTCGTTCACGCCGGGGATGTCCGGGAACACGGGCTTGGTCTGGGTTTCCAGCGCATAGCCGACCGCCGGTGCCCGATCCATGATCGCGCCCGCCGAGTCGAAGGGGTACGGGCCGTAGAGCTTCGTGAAGAAGGCGATGACGTCCGACTCGAGCGCGATGCGGCGCGCCGCCGTGGCCTTGCTCTGCGCCGAGTAACTGCTGTCAATCCCGTTGTACAGGCGGAGCCCGGACGCCGTCCTGCCCGTGCTGTAGTCGAACTTCCCGTTGGTCACCGTGGCGAGGTAGTCGGTCATCGGCACAGCTTCGTGCCAGACCCACGTCGTCTTTCCGCCGGCGGTCGTCCGCGAGACGAGGACGCCGTTGCCGAACGCGGTGACCCCCTTGGGCACCGTGATCGAGAAGTCGTAGGTCGCCGTGTCCTGCGGGGTGTCATTGCACGGGAACCACCCGGGCGATCCCTGGGGCTCACCGACCACGAAGGCGCCGTCGCCGTTCGTGACGTAGTTGACCCAGCCTTCGGACGAGCCGTCCGGGTCGATGACCTTCGACGGCACTCCGTGGTAGGCGACGACGACGGTGAAGTCCGAGCCGGCCGCGAGCGGGTATGGGGGCCGGATGATCAACTCCTGGCCCGACCGGCTGTACACGGCCGGGATGCCGTTGACTTCGAGCCGGGTGATCGTGAAGCCGCGGAAGTCGAGATCGAACCGGCACAGCCGCGCCGTCGCCGTCGCGGTGATGACGGCCGTCCCGCTGAGCATCTTCGTGACGGGGCTGAAGTCGATTGTCAGCCAGTAATGCTGCACGTCATAGCCGCCGTTCCCGGCCCGCGGGAAGAACGGGTCGCCGAGGCCCTGCGAACCATTGACACACGCGGCAGGCGCGGCACCGGGCGCGGCGGCAACCGGGGCCGCGGTCACCGACATTGGAACCAGCAGGACGAGTGCCATGGCGAACGACACGACGCCGCCAGACCCGGTGCGGCGGAGCGCGCCCCGTCGGCGCACCACGGACGGCAACCTTCGACCGCTCATCTGGCCCCTCCCGGTGTGGGCGACCGCCGGAGGTTGCGCTCCCCCGGCGGCCGTGTTTTCGCCGAGCCGTCGAAGCTCGAGCCTGGGTGATGGATTGGTTGGCGGTGGGTCGCCCGGGAGTTGGACCGGGCGACCCTGTTGCGGTGCAGAACGGCGGGGACCGACCTGCTCGTGAGGATGTGCGGGGTTACGGGTTGACCACCAGCGTGTACGGCGCGCTCAGCACGGCCAGGAAGTTGGCGTTGCCAAGGTAGTGCGCCTTGATGGTGTGCGTGCCCTTGGGCAGGCTCCAGGTCGGAGCGAAGGTCGCGACACCGGCGGCACTGATCGGGACCGGGGCGCCCATGAGGGTGCCGTCGATGAGGAACTGGACGCTGCCGGGTACCAGGCTGCCGGCAGGGGCCACCGGGTTCACGAACGTCGCCGTGAAGGTGGGCCGGTCGGCCTGGTGGATGGGCGAGGGCAGGTCGGAGACGACGATGCCGGTGGGGGTGGCCTTCTTGACCTGCTGGGTATAGGTGGGGCTGGTGGAGCCGGTGTAGTTGGGGTCACCGTTGTAGATCGCCCGGACGCCGTGGTTGCCGGCGGCGAGGGCCGCGGCAGAGGCCCAGCTGATCGTGATGGTGCAGCGCAGCGGGGGCACCCAGGTGCAGCTGATGGTGATCGAGAAGTCCGACGTGGTGAGGGTGCCGCCGGCAATGGGCAGCGGGGTGCCCAGGGCGACCCCATCGACCATCAACTGCAGGGTGCCGGTGGGGGGACCGGAGCTGACGTTTTCAGGCACGACAGTGCTTGTGAGGGCCCATGGGGCACTGAAGCCGACCGCACCTGCGCTCGTCACCGCGGTGGTGGTCATGAGGCGCTTCTTGACCGTGTGGTTGATCGTCGCGCTGCTGTTCGGCAGGTAGAGCGCCGACCCGAGGTAGCTCGCTGAGACGGTGTGCGTGCCGATCGCAAGCGTGGACGTCGTAAACGTTGCCTGACCGGTCGCGTCGAGGGCCCGCGGGCCGTCGAATGGCGCACCGTCGAGGTAAAACTGGACGTCGCCGGTCGGCACGGGATCACCGGCGGTGGTGCTTGCCACGGTCGCGGTGAATGTGACCGGATGGCCGTACTGGGTCGGGTCGTAGTCGGCGGCGATCGTCACGGCCGGAGCGATCGTGAACGTCTGCGCGACCGGCGTCGCGGGCTTGAAGACGCCGTCCCCCGCCTGTGACGCCGTGATGGTGCACGACCCGGTGCCGGTGATGTGCACCGTGGTGCCGGAGACCGTGCACGGACCGGCTGGCGGCGAACGACACCGGCAGGCCGGAGTCCGACGTCGCGCTCACGCTGAAGTCGGGGTCGCCGGGCAGCTTGTTGGGCAACGGGCCGAACGTGATCGCCTGGTCGGCCCTGGTGCAAGCGCTCGGTCGTCGTAGAACTTGTCCGGTCCGTTGATGCCGGGCCCGGTGATCTGCGGCTTGTTGGTGGCGTTGTTCGGCGTCGGATAGGCGGTGTCGAACCACTGGGTGAAGAACGTGTCGAGCTTCGCGCTGCACGCCGCGCTCTGGTTCGGCAGCCACTGGTGGAAGACGCCTCCAGCTGCGGCTCGGTGATGACGCCGCCGCCGTACTGGCTCTGGATCTGCTTCATGGCGCCGATCCAGCGGTCGGACGCCGGCCGCGAGGCCGACGCGTCGAGGATCTGGCGCAGGGCCAGGTACGCCGTGCCCGGGCGGGTGTAGGTGCTGGACCGTGGTGAACAGGTTGCCGACGGTCGGGTTCGAGGGCGCCGCCGTCCAGAACGCGTTCGAGCTGGTCGTCCCGTAGTTCGTGTTGAACCGGTTGATCAGGCTGGTGTCGAAGGCGGCGTTCCCGGCCGGCGTGCCCAGACCTCCCGCGTTGTTCGCCGCGGTGCGCGCCGTGTTGAGGTACTCGCCGACGGTCGCCCAGCCTTCCTTCCAGAACGTCAGGTTGAAGGCCGCCTCGGACGACGTTGTCACCGAACCACTGGTGCATGTTCTCGTGGGCCAGCGTCCCGACCGAGGGCGTGCTGCTGGCCCGTTGGGGAACGTGATCTTCGTCTGCATCTCCTCCGCGAAGCTGGCGGAGGGCAGGCCGATCGACGACGCCGTTCGTGGTGAACGGGAACGGCCCGTCGAACTGGCTCTGGAACTGGGTGATGTCCGGCTGCTGGTCCGTGACGGCCTTGTCGCTGCGCCTTCCGGGCTGGCGGAGATGGAGCTGGCACCGCCCAGTAGTACTTGATGCCGTTGACGGTCTGCTGGTCAGGTCGTAAGCTCCCGATGCTGTTCGTCAACAGGTAGCTGGCGATCGGCTCCGGCGAGCGCCAGATGCCAGGTCACCGAGCCGCCGGGGAAGTTGGCGTCCGGCGGATTGGCCTGCGGGTTGGTCGACACCAGCTCGCCGGCGGAGATGGCGGTCTTGCCGGCGTTGACGGTGTCGTAGACGTCGACGGTCGGCTTGGCGCTCGGGTGGTTGTTGAGCGGCATCCAGGCCATCGTGCCGACCGGCTCGGTGGTGACGAAGGCGCCGTCGTTCGGCGCAGCCGGGGTGTTCGACCTGAACCAGCCCTCAGTCGTGCCGTCGCCGTCGTTGTAGACACCCGGCCGGCCCGTGTAGTCGATCGTGACGATGAACGTCGGTGCCGCTTGCGATGGGTGCGGCGGGCGTGATCGACCAGCTTGTTCGCCGGGCACTGCTGCCCGTTCTGGGAGTTGCCGCTGACCTGGGGTGAACAGGCGGGCGGGTTCGGGTTCGTCGCGCTCACGGGGTTCACGTTCGACACCTGCGTGGGCGAGCGGATCTGGGTCGTTCTGCGCCGTTCGGGTCGCCCGGGTAGGTCGGCTGGACGAACGTGAATGTCGCCGGCTGAGCCGTCCACCGTCGACCGAGTTGACGGTCATGTTCGGGCCACTGCCGCCCGCGGTCGACCCGACGTCCGCTCGAAGTCGAGGCTGAAGTCGGTGAGGCACTGCGTCGAGCGGACTGGGTGAGGTCCACGTGGTTCCCGGCAGGAACAGGTTCGTCGGCGGCGTCGTAGACGATGTAGACGTCCGTGTGGACGCTCATGTAGCCGCCGTTGCCCATTTCCGGGTAGACGCGGTCCCCGAAGTGTGGATAGGGAATGGGCACCGGACGAGCATTCGGCTGGGGCGGCCTCTGACACCTGCGACGAGCCACTCGCCGCGAGCGCCGCCGGCGCGGCCTGCAGGGCGACCGTCGCGATGAGGGCGAATGCGGCCAATACGGCCAACGATTGGTGGAGCTGTTTCATGGAGGGTCTCCTGGACTTGGGGAATGGTGGCGTGCTGGCGTCGCCGACCTGCGCGGTCACGCCGTTGTGGGCGACCGGGCGGTGAAGCCGGCGACCACCGGCCGCGGGATTGCCGGCGTCAGGATCAAACGCCACTCGGAAGTCGTGTCCGTGGCCGGCGTTGCGGCGTCGGGGCAGCTCTGGCCGGAGACCGCAGATGGGGCCGCCGGACCGGTCACCGCGAACGCCGCAATCGGTGGGCTCAGCCACCGTGTTTCAGTCTCGTGAGTCGCGTTCCGACTCACGTCCCGGTGCGCTGCGAAATGGGTCGACCGTCCATCTGCCCTCCATTCCCTCGCTCCTCGAGACCCGAACGGGCTCGGGTCATCGTAGTCCCGCGACCCGGCACATACCATGCGATTCGGGCTTTGCGGCGGATCGATCTGTGGGTGGTCCGGTGCTTTACGGGCAGCCAGAGCGGAGGGGTCGGTTGCGACGGTCCGATACCGCCCGGCGGACCCGCCATCGGCTGTGCCGAACGTCCGTCAGTCCGGCGGGAACTCCATGATCGGCCGAAGCTCCACCGACCCGACGCTCGCGCCGGGTATGCGGGCGGCCCACTCGATGGCCTCGTCGAGGTTGCGGCAGTCCAGCAGGTAGTAGCCACCGAGCGCCTCGCGGGTCTCGGCGAAGGGCTCGTCGGTGGTGAACGTCCTTCCGTCGCGGACGCGCACGGTTGTCGCGGCGGACGTGGGCTGCAGTGCTTCGCCGCCGGGCGAGACGCCGGCCTCGCGAACGGCAGCGGTGAACCGATCGTAGGCGTCGATCGTTTCGGCGGTGGACTGCGGGTTGAACGTCGACGGATCCTGCTCGGCCTGGTAGATCAGGGCCAGGTAGCGCATGACGACCTCCGGTCTCGGCGGCGCCTGGTTGCGCCTCCAATAGAACGAACGGACCGAGCCTGGATCGACTGCGTTTGCTATAGAGCCTCGAGGTCCCGGGGCTCATCCACGTCCCGCACGGTGCCCGCTCCCGGGTCGAGCTCGCGCCATTCCGACTCCGGGACGACCGCCACGTCGAGGACCGAGATGAGCGATCGCAGGCTTCGCGAGCCTGATACCACGAGATCGGTGCCCGCGGCCAGCGCGGCAAGGCGATCGAGGACCAACGGCAGCGGCTCCTGGACACCCGCGGACTCGAGCACGACCGCCTGGTGGTCCCAGTAGCCAGATCGGCGACCGCCCGTGCCGGTCGAGCCCTCCATGCGGCGAAGCATGCGGCGCACGACCGCCGGCACGATGCCCGGCATGTCACCGCCGATGACGGCCACGAGGCTCGATTCGGCGCGCGCCAGGCCGGCCAGAAGGCCGACGAGCGGCCCGGCAAAGGGCTCGGGATCCGTGGTCAGGTGCAGCGGGACCGGCATCGCTTCCGGGAGGGGTACGTACGGCCCGTCCGGCTGAGCGACGACGACGATCTCGCTGCAGACGCCGGCGAGCGCCAGCACCGCATGGTGCAGCAGCGGCCTGTCCCCAACCGGCTCGGCCAGTTTGTCCCGCCCGAACCTCGACGACCGACCTCCTGCAAGGACGATTCCGGACGTCGGGGGCGTCGGCTCGGGGACGAGGTCGCTCACGACCCGGGCTCGGCGCCGGAAGGGATCAACCCCCCTGCCCGGGCCGCGGCTCGACCGAGCCGGGCGGCGGAGCCGCCGCGGCAGGCGCCCGAGCCGCACCTCCGCCGTGGGTCCCGACCTTCTCGATCTCGACCGTCGCGTTGTAGTCCGGCACGAGTGCCACGGGATCGCGACGACCCGCCCGGATGAGCGGGATTCGCCTCGGGGAAGAACATCTGGACGTTGCCGGCGCGGATGTCGGCCAACCGGACGCGGGCGCCGACCTGACCGGTCTCGGAGCGGACGAGGACCCGGTCGCCGTTCGACAGGCCGAGCGACCGGGCGTCGGACTCAGAGATGAACAGGTCGTCGCGGGCGGCACCGGTGAGCGGGTCCTTCTGCTTCCAGATCATCGAGTTGAACTGCTTGCCGCGACGTGTCGAAAGCAGGAAGCGGCCCGGCTCCAGGAGCACCTCGCGCGGCTCCACGGCACCGAAGTGCGCGCGACCGTCGGACGTCGGAAAGACCCAGCCGTCGCACAGTCGCTGGCCGCCCCACTGGATGGCGTCGCCGGTCTTCGTCGAGCCGCTGGATTCCCTCGTACGCGGGGATCACGCGGGCGATCTCCTCGCGGATCTGGGCGCCCGAGTCGAAGCGCACGAGGTGGGCGCGATCCGGGTCGGTCCGGCGCGCAAGATCAAGGAAGATCTCCCATTCGGTTCGCGCCTCTCCGACGCGCGGATGCGGGATCTCCGGGGAGAAGGCCACGCGGCGCTCGGTGGTGGTCTCGGTTCCGCCGTCGCGCTGCTCGTAGCGGGTGGCAGCAGGGAGCAGGAGCACCTCCTCGCCCGGATCGACGAGCATCTGCGCACGTCAGCACGATGTCCTGGTGGACGCGGAGCGGCACGAGCTCCAGCGCCCTCCGAACGCCGTACCGGGTCGGGCAGCGTGTCCAGGAAGTTGCCGCCGCTCGACCAGAGGACGTCCATCTCGCCGCGGCCGGCGGCCTCGATCATCTCGGCGACCGAGAGGCCGCGCGTCGGGCCGATGGGGAAGCCGTAGTCGCGCTGCAAGGGCCGCGGCGGAGTCGGCTGTGATCGGAGCGCCACCGGGGAGGACGGTTGCGTAGGCGCCCATCTCGGCGCCGCCCTGGACGCCGGAATGACCGCGCACGGGCATGAGGCCGGTGCCGGGGCGGCCGACGTTGCCGCGCGCCAGCGCCAGGTTGATGATCGCCTGGACGTTGTCCGAGCCGCAGACGTGCTGCGTGATGCCCATGGACCAGACCAACACGGCGCTGCGGGCCCTCGCGTACAACCGGGCGAAGCGACGGATGTCGTCCTCGGTGGAGCCGGCGAAGCGCGCCAGGTCGACCAGGGGCTGCGCCGCGAGTGCGTCGCGCAGTCTCGTCGAACCCGGCCGTGTGGGTCGGAGATGAAGGAGGTGTCTGCGCCGCCCTCCTCGATGAGCACCTTGAGGACGCCATTGAGGAACGCGGTGTCGCCACCGACATGGACCTGGAAGAACTCGTCGGTGATCCGGGTGCCGAAGATCGCGCTCTCCGCGTTTGACGGAACCCAGTAGCGCTCCAGGCCGGGCTCGCGATATGGGTTGACCACGGCGACCTTCGCGCCGCGCTTGCTTGGCCATGTAGAGGTACTTCATGAACACGGGTTGGGCATTGGCGACGTCCGATCCGAAGAGCACGGTCAGGTCCGACTCGATCACGTCCGTGTACGAGCAGGTGGTCGCGGCGACACCGAGGCTGCGCTTGAGCGCGCCGGTGGACGGGGCGTGGCAGATACGAGCGGCGTTGTCGATGTTGTTGGTGCCGAGGAAGCGGGCGACCTTCTGGGCGACGTAGTAGGTCTCGTTGGTCAGGCCGCGCGCGGTCAGGTAGAAGCCGATGCGGTCGGGCGAGGTCGCGCGGATCCGAGCGGCGGCAAGGCTGAGCGCCTCGTTCCACGAGATGCGATGGAACCCCCGCTCGCCGCGGCGGCGAAGCATGGGGTGGGAGAGACGGCCGAGGCGCCGAAGGGCCCCGCCGTCGAGCTCGCGGAGGGGCGCCGACGTCTGCCAGGCGCCCAGGGGCCATGCGCAGCCATGGTGTTGAGTTGCAGAAGGTTGAGGCGCGTGGTGCAGAGGTGGACGCCGCTCGATGGTCCAGTCGTGGAGGCCGGCGGACCCGAGCGCACAGCCGTCGCAGACGCCGTTGCGCAGGATGTTCCAGGCATACCGGGGATGGCGGCGATTCTCCCAGGCGGTCCGGGCCATCTCCAGGTAGTGGTTGGGCTTCTGCTGCCCGAGGCCGTTGGGAACGAGGCCGGCCCAGAGTTCGGGCGCGATTCGGCGCGCCTTCTTCTGTGCGGGGAGGGGCGGGAGATGCGGCGGGAATGGGACGCGCCCCGTGGGGTTGCCCATCAACGGGGAGCGGCTGATCGGCGGGGAGAAGCCCCTCGGCGGGGAGAGGCGTGTCGGCGGGAAGAAGCCCCTCGGCGGGGAGAAGCCCCTCGGCGGGGAGGGGCCGCTGGGCGGGAAGAAGCGCATCGGCGGGGAGAGGCCGCTCGGCGGGGAGGGGCCGCTGGGCGGGAAGAAGCGGCGGATCAGGCGCCGGACGCGCACCCACGCTGTGGCCCAGGTCATTCGCCGACGCACCGGTAATGCCCGAATCGCCCGGGCTCGGCCCGCGGCCCTGCCTCACGTTCCCTGCCATCGTCCGAGTATCGCACCCACATGGCGCGGGTCATCGACGCCGTGTCCCTGCAGGCGCCGATGGTGGGGCGGCTCGACGGGCTGATCGCGTGCCGTTCAAACCGGCCCGGAAGGCCGGGGTAGCCAGGTAATGACCCCGGCCAAACTCCGTCTGAACGCCGTCAGGTGTCGCGCTCGGTCTGTCGTGAGGCCAGATGGCACATCCGGTGTTCAGAACGTCCGCCGAATGCCGCCCGGGTGGCAGAGGCGCGCACCGCAACCACGACCGGGACCAGCCGTTGCCTCGTCCCGGTTGCGTCGATGGCCCCTTTGAACGCCCCGCGATCAAACACCCAGCACGGCAATGATTGATGACGCCGCACAGGGGACCCGGTGGGACCGGCCACCGCCACGGAACGGTGATCAGTCGGGAGTCGCGGATGAATCCCGCATGACGAAGTGGGTCGCCGGACCGCCTCGTCGGGCCGGTTGACCGAGGTTCTGACGGGCTGCGCGAGACGGCGCTCCGGACCGCGTCGCACTCGACCCTTCCGGCCGAACCGCCGCCCGCATAGCCTGAAATGATGCTCTCATGTGACGTTCGGGCCGCAAGGTCGGGCCGCGTGGCGCTGGCCAACCGGGTGCGGACGGACCAGCGTGCGGGCGCCATGAGCACCGTCCTAGTTGCATCCCCCGACCGGCCGCACATCGCGGGGAAGCGTGCGTTCGAGCGGCTCCTGATCGAGACCGACCGCTGCAAGGGATGCGAACTGTGCATCCAGGCATGTGCGCCGGGCGTCCTCGCCCTCGATCGGACCAAGGTGAACGTCCTCGGCTACAACCCAATAGAGGCGGTGGCGATCGAGCGCTGCACCAGTTGTGCGCTCTGCGCCCGGGTGTGCCCGGACGCCGTGTTCACGGTCTACGCACCCAAAGGCGGCGCGCGATGACGGCGCTTGCCCCTCCCGCGATCGAACTCGCCGCGGCGGCCGCGGCGGACGAGGTTCCGGCGTTGCACGCGGCGAACGCGGTCCCGGCGTCCGACGCGCCGACGGGCGCGAACGAGGTTCCGGACGCGGACGCACCCGTGGCTCCCGAGACGCCCCCTGTCCGGCGTCGAATCCTCATGAAGGGCAACGAGGCCATGGCGGAGGCCGCCGTCCGGGCCGGCTGCGACGCGTATTTCGGATACCCGATCACCCCACAGGCCGAGTTGCTCGAGTGGATGGCGCGGCGCATGCCGGAGCTCGGTCGGGCCTTCGTCCAGGCCGAGAGCGAACTCGGTGCCGCGAACATGGCGCTCGGTGCCGCCGCGGCCGGCGCTCGCGTGCTGGTCTCGAGCTCCTCGCCCGGGATCAGTCTCATGGCCGAGGCGATGAGCTACATGGCCGGCTCGGAACTGCCGATGGTGCTCATCAACGTGATGCGCGGAGGCCCCGGGCTCGGCAGCATCCAGCCGTCCCAGAGCGACTATTTCCAGGCCACCAAGGGCCACGGCCACGGCGACTACCGGACGCCGGTCTTCGCGCCCGCCTCCATCCCGGAGGCGATCGAACTCGTGGCGACGGCGTTCGAGTGGCGGAGCGCTATCGGACGCCCGTGATGATGCTGGCCGACGGCACCCTCGGCCAGGCCATGGAGCCGGTCGAGGAGATCGTTCCGCGAAGTACCTCGCCTCGATGCCGACTGGACGCTCACCGGTGCGAAGGGTCGGCCACCACGCGTCGTCAAGTCGATCCACCTCCGCGCGGACGAGCTGGAGCATGCACAACCGTCACCTGCAGGCCAAGTACGCCGAGATCCGCGACCACGAGGTCCGCTGGGCCGACCGAGTTCGCGGACGACGCCGAGTACGCTGCTCGTCGCCTACGGCACGAGCGCTCGAATCTGCCGCACGGTGGTCGCGCAGGGCCCGCGAAGCCGGGATCCGAGTCGGGCTGTTCCGGCCGATCACGCTGTGGCCGTTCCCCGAGGACGAGCTGGGGCGGCGGTCGACGGCCGTCAAGGGCATGCTGGTGGTCGAGCTTTCGTCCGGCCAGATGCTCGAGGACGTCCGACTCGCGGTCGATGGACCGGTGCCCGGTCGCGTTCCACGGCCGCATGGGCGGCATGGTCCCGACACCCGACGAGGTGCTCGCCGCGCTGCAGGGACTCGTCCAGGCGACGAGCGGCCCCGGCCGGCCGCACGTCCGGCGGCATGACTGGCGGACCGTCACGCCCCCGGCCAGGCCCGCGACTCCGCCCGACGAGACCCTGCACCCACCTGAGATGTTCGCGCGCGAGCCGGCTCCCGGGTGGCGGTGGCTCCACGAGGATGTCGACCTCGGCGACCTGGCATCGGAGTTGTGGTCATGACCGCCGACATCACCGACGCGCTCGAACGCGCGACCAACCAGGTCGACCAGGTCCCGGAGGCCCGCGAGATCTACCGGCGCCCCGACCTCCTGATCGATCGATCGACCCACTACTGCCCGGGCTGCGGGCATGGCGTCATTCACCGGCTGCTTGCCGAGGTGCTCGGCGAGCTCGGGCTCGGGGAGCGAACCGATCGCGGTCGCGCCCGTCGGCTGCTCGGTCTTCGCCTACGACTACCTTGCCATCGACTTCGTCGAGGCCCCGCATGGTCGCGCACCGGCCGTCGCCACGGGTGTCCGGCGCGTGCTGCCGGACGCGTTCGTGCTCACGTACCAGGGGGACGGCGACCTGGCGGCGATCGGCACGGCCGAGATCGTCCACGCGGCTGCTCGCGGTGAGCTGATCACCGCGGATCTTCGTCAACAACGGCATCTATGGCATGACCGGCGGCCAGATGGCGCCGACCACGCTGATCGGCCAGCGCACCACGTCGTCGCCGGGCGGGCGCGATATCCACGGGACCGGCGCTCCGCTGCGCATCACCGAGATGCTCGCCCAGTTGCCCGGTGTGGCCTACGCCGTCCGCACATCGGTCGCCGACGCCGGTGGCGTCGGGCAAGACGCAGGGCCGCCATCAAGCGCGCCTGCCAGATCCAGCTCGATGGCGCGGGTTTCGCGCTCGTCGAGGTGCTGTCCAACTGCCCGATCGGCTGGGGCATGACCCCGGTCGAGTCGATGGCCTGGCTCAAGGACCACGTGGTCCCGGTCTATCCGCTCGGCGTCATCGTCGATCGCACCGCGCCGGTCACGAAGCCGGCGACGGCGGAGCACTGACATGGAACGATCGATCATCTTCGCCGGGTTCGGCGGCCAGGGCATGCTGTTCGCCGGCGAGGCCCTCGCACGGGCGGCCCTCGCGGCCGGCGACGAGGTCCTCTGGATCCCCTCGTATGGACCCGAGATGCGCGGCGGAACAGCAAGCTGCACGGTGCATCCTCGCCGACGCGCCCATCGGCTCGCCGTTCGTGGATCGGCTCGACGCAGCGCTCGTCCTGAACCCGCCGTCGCTTGCCAAGTTCCAGGACCTCGTGCGCCCCGGCGGCGTGCTGGTCATCGACGAATCGCTGATCGAGTCAGACCCGCGACCCGACGGCGTGCGTGTCGTTCGGCTGCAGTGCACCCGGGAGGCCCGGGCGGCCGGCAGCGAACGCGTCACGAGTGTCGTAGCGCTGGGCGCGCTGATCGGCGCGACGGGATGGATCGACAGCGACACGGCTCGCGCGGCGCTGCGGGAGATGGTGGAGCGCAAGCATCCCGAGACGCTGGCCGGCAACCTGCGGGCATTCGATGCCGGACTGCGAGCGGCCGCCGCGACGGCAGAGGTCGCCTGACGGCAGGGGTAGCCTGACGGCGAACCTCGTGCTGGCGAGGCCGGGTTCCTGACCGTCGCCCTGACGCACGGCGGGCGCGAGCGACCGTACCTGCTCCGCATACCGACGACGCTTCAACCGGCGCGTGCCCCGCTCGTCCTCGAGTTGCACGGGCGCGGCGTGGACCCGGTCACCTTCGACCGCTGGACAGGGTTCTCGACCCTGCCGACGGCGAGGGCTTCGCGCTGGCGATGCCGAGTGCCGTCGACGAGATCTGGAACGAGGGGCGCTACCGCGGCCAACCGTGGGATGAAATCGAGGAGCGCGACGATGTCGGATACCTCCTCGCAGTGATCGACGACGCCTCTGCCCGCCTGCCGATCGACGCTTCGCGGGTCTACGTGGGAGGGATGTCGAACGGCGCGACCATGGCCGCCCGGCTCGCGTGCGAGCACGCGGAGCGGTTCGCGGCGGTCCCCCAGGTCAGCGGGACCGCGGCGGTGGACTTCGCGGCCGGCTGCCGCCCGGCGGTCCATGTGCCGATCCTGCAGATCCACGGCACCCGCGATCGATACGCACCCGACGCCGGAGGACGCGCACGCGGTCTCCGAGCGCGGCTCCTCCTCCACCATCCGGATCGATGGCGGCGGGCACACGTGGCCGGGCAACCGGTCGTGGGTGCCGCCGTTCTTCGGTCGGACGAGCCGCGCCTTCGACGCGACGACGGTCATCTGGGAGTTCTTCGCGGCGCACGCACGCGAAGGATGATCGGCAACGTGGTGGCACCCGGCCTTCAGTCGGCATCGGTCGCCCGCGGCCGCCGGCCCGGTCATCGCGAAAGGTCGATCCGCTCGCGACCCGTGTAGACGTTGAAGCCGTCGCCGCGCAGGAACCCGACGAGCGTCATGCCCAGGCGTTCGGCGGTGGCAACGGCGAGGTCCGACGGCGCCGACACGGCGGCCAAGATGGGGATTCCGGCCATGGCCGCCTTCTGCGCGATCTCGAAGCTGACGCGCCCGGAGACGAGCAGCACGCTGCCGGCGAGCGGCAGCTCCCCGTTGAGCGCCATCGCGCCGACCAGCTTGTCGAGCGCGTTGTGCCTGCCCACGTCCTCCCGAAGCGCACGGAACCGGCCGTCCGCGTCGAACAGCGCGGCCGCGTGCAGTCCGCCTGTCGAGCTGAAGACCCGCTGGGCGGCACGCATCGCATCGGGCAGGGCGAGCAGGGTGCTGCGTCCGATCACCGGCCCGTCCGGAAGTGGCGCACACCGGGCGGCGATATCGTCGATCGAGGCCTTGCCGCAGATCCCACAGCTGGCCGTGGCGACGAACGCCCGCGTCGCCACCGCGCTCGGGTCGAGCATCCGGTCGAGGTGGACGGTCACCTCGTTGTCGGGTCGGGCCATCCCGCCCGGGTCGCCATACGAGAACCCCACGATCCATTCGGGCAGAACGATTCCCTCGGTGACCAGGAAGCCGGCCGCAAGCTCGTCCTCGTTTCCCGGGGTTCGCATGGTCACGGCGATGTCGACGGGCTCCTGCCCGGGTCCACAGGCGCGCATCTCCAGCGGCTCCTCGCCGACCAGCGTGTCAGGGCGATGCTCGACACGCTCGCCGCGGACGACCAGGATCGATCGCTGGAGCTGGGTGCCGGCGGTCGGTTCTGGAGCCTGCCCGGGGGCGCCATCGGCTGCGGCCATCGGCGGATTATCGATCGGACAAAGCGAAGCCCGGACTCGAGAAAATCTCCCGGGGACGGACACGCTCCTCATCCCGCGGCCCGAAATGGCACCCTGGCTCGCGTCCCGAACATCGGCGGATGGTATCGCTGAGTCTTGGGATGGCCCCGCTCATCCGTGTTCGGCTCCCCGGAGCTGGCTGAGGATGCGATCTGCCGCCGCCGCCGACACCTTCTGCCCACAGTAGACCTGCGGCGAGCCAGCCCAAGGTCTCGCTCGGGCTCGCCTCAACGGCGCCGGCTACGGGCAGTAGTCCTCCTGGTACCAATTTGAGTTGATGGCCGAGGGTTCAAGCTTGCCCGGAATCGGATCGGGCAGCATGATCCATTTGGGCCTATACGAGAAGGTGATACAAGCGTCCGCGGTGAACGTGCCGTGCTGGATGGTGCCGTCCCGATTGAAGTCGATGGAGATGCCTTCGGCGCCCAGACCCACCCGATCGTATGCAGCATGCAACGCGGCCAGGTCGAATTCCCCGCGGGCGTCGAACGGGCCGGGTGATGGAGCGTCGAACGGCCTGCAGTCGGAATTGCCCGGATCGGAGCTGAACATTCCGTGGCCATCAGCCAGGTACTCGCACCCCGCCGAATCGCCGAACGTGAAGCGCGTGTAGGTCGCGACTCCGAGGCGCTCCAGGGTGGGAAAGAGCGCCTCGAACGCTGGGACCGCCTTGTTCGCCGGCGTCTTCGACCATTCGGCTGCCAACCAGCATCCCGACAGCGCGATGGCCACCGTCACGGCGAGCAACGCTGTCGTCTCCGGGCAGAGCCCGATCCCGACCCCTAGCCTGCGAGCGCAGCGAGTCAGGCTGATGCGCTTGTTAGCCCCGCCGACCATGCTATCGCCGTCCGCGCCAGTAGAACGGTCGTCGCCGGAGATGGGCCACCGCCATGACGCGGATCTCGTCTTCGCGCACCGAGTACACCAGAGCGTACGGGAAGCGACTGAGGAGCCGCCGGCGGTAGCCGCCCGAAACGGGGGCCGCTTCCGGAAATGCGCGTATCTGTTCGAGGGCGTGCTCGACGTCGTCGACGAACCCGTCTCCGAGTCCTGGGCTCTGCAGATCGTAGAAGTCCGAGGCCTCGTTGAGCTCCGCTTCCGCGGCGGGATGGAATCCGAGCCGGCGGCTCACCCGCGGCGCGCGCGAGCCTGGCGCAGCACCTCCGACGCCTCAGTCGTGACAGCCGTGCCCGCATCGAGCTCGGCTTCGCGCCGGGCAGCCTCCTCGAGCCAGAGCTGCTCCACCTCGACCTCGGTCAGAGAGTCCAGGCTGTCGAGCAGTTCATGCGCGAGATGGGCGCGCCCACCCGGGTCCAGCTGCATTGCTTCGCGCTTGAGTTCATCGATCGTCATGACCGCCTCTCCGGACCGCTAACGCGTGGACTCGATTGTAGGCGGGCTGAACCCCATCGGTGCTGCAGGTCGATGGGGCTAACGTGATGCGAATTGCCTGCGAGCACAGCGAGTCAGGCTGCTGCGCTGGTTAGCCGGCTGGGACAGCATGCTTCAACACCTCCGTTGCCCACTGGTTAAGACTCTTGCCGGCCGCTTGAGCCGCAACAAGCGCACGGCCATGAACCTCGGGTGGCACCCGAAGAAGGAGCTTGCCGGACGCGGGCTTCTCAGGTGTCAGCCCTTCCTTCTTGCAGTCCGCGAGGTATTCCTTGACGGCCTGCTGAAATTCTGAGCGAAGCTCGGTGACCGTTTCACCGTGGAAACTGATGATGCTGCGGATTCCGAGGATGCGGCCTACGAAAATGTTGGCTCGCTCGTCGTACTCGACACGAGCGGTATAGCCTTTGAAAGTCATCGTGTTCACGGCTTGACTCCTACGCGCTCCAAGAGCTCGCGCGCTTCTTCGACCTGGTACTGCAATGGGCCGCTGCTGAGCCGGCTGACGCGATGCGGTTCATCATGCCAGCCGATGCCGCCGAGCGGAACGCCGAGCCGCTGCGTCCGCGGCCGAGCCGTCTGCCCGGTCCGCTCAAGCGGCTGGTTGGCAGGCCTGTCCATGGTCGCGATCGTAGGTCCGGCTGAGCCGCTGCTCGATGATCTGGCTGCCGGCGCACCGATCTCCTGGGTGCGGGTCGATTGCCGTGGTGGGGATGGCCAACCCCGAGGCCGGTTACCAGTGGACCAGTCCCTGGAGTCCGCTCATCATCAGCGTCGTGCCGAGGATGAAGAGGCCGGGCACGAACGCCACCAACAAGCAGATCGCGACAATCTCCTTGACAAAGCTTCGCCCGCCAAGTCGTTTGAGATACCGACGCACGTCTACCACGGCATAAGCAGTGAGGAGCAACAGGACCGACCCGACCACGATGCCAGCAGCGTCCATGGGGTGAAATTGTGTCGCGTCCCAAGTCACGTCAAGGGCCAGATGACCCGGTTCCAGCGTTCGGTCGCCCGGATTGGCATGCCCGGCCCGAGCTTGGGAGTCCGGCTGATATATCTCCCTGTGGGTCCGATGATGTCACGGACCCCGGTGGGAAGACCGGTTTCCGCCTATCCGGCGAGTGACCGTTGACGTTAGAGACCGGCCCCCGCCCTCCGACTCTGAACGGTGATTGGGATCCGACGGCGTGACCGGTGATCGGACCATCAGGTGACGTGGGGCGGAGTGCGCGGGTACCCGACGGGTCGGTGGAGCTCGCCGGGAGGTTGCCCCATGGCCACGCTCGGGATCGATGTCGGGAGCCGCATGCACGTGGTGGCGCGCTGCCGGCAGGGCGAGGCGAAGGCCGATCAGCGGGTGTTCCGCCTGGCCCAGAGCCGGGACGGCTTCGACCGCCTCGACGCCTGGCTGGCGGACCAGCCGGAGCCGGTGGAGCGGGTCGTGCTGGAGGCATCGGGCCACTACTGGCTGCCCCTCGCCGCGCACCTGCGCAGCAGCGGACTGGCGGTCTCGGTGGTCAACCCGCTCGCCGCGAAGTACTTTGCCAAGAGCCGCCTCCGTCGGACCAAGTCCGATCCGGCCGACGCGCGCAATCTCGCCGAGATGGCCATGCGCGACAAGTTGCCGGTGCGCGATCCACTCGCGGGCCTGGAGCTGCGCCAGGCCGCTCGCTTCGCGATGCACCTCGTCGAGGCGCAGGCCAAGGTCTGCCAGCGGCTCTATCGGCTGGTCGAGCTGGGCTTTCCCGAGTTGCGGGAGGTGTTCGACGATCCCACCTGTCGCACCGCGCGAGCGGTGCTCCGCATCGCGCCCACCGCGCGCCGGGCCATTCGTCGCCGGACCGCCACTCTCGCCGACGCCAACCGGGGGCCGGGACATCGGCGCCTGGGCGAGGCGCGCGCCAACCAGCTGCGGGAGGCCGCGGCGAGCTCGATCGCGGTGCCCGAGCTCGACGCCGAGGTGGCCTTCGAGGTCGAGTTGCTGCTCGACCAATTCGACCTGCTCGAGCGCCAGATCGAGGCGGCCGACATACGGGTCGCGGCGCTCCTCGACGGCGAGGTCGCGCGCCGCCTGCTGACCATCCCGGGCGTGGGTCCGGCCACTGCGGCGACACTCATGGCCGAGATCGGCGACATCTTCCGCTTCGAGGACTTCGACGCCCTCCTCGCCTACGCCGGGGTCCATCCCGCGGAGCGCAGTTCGGGCACCAAGGGTGCGCGGCCCGAGACGAGCTGGCACATGTCCAAGGCCGGCAACAGCCACCTGCGGGCGGCGGCCTACCGCATCGCCGTGGTCGGGGTCCGGCACAAACCGGTGATCCAGAACCACTATGCCCGCAAGCGCGATGCCGGCAAGAGTCCCATGAACGCGCTTGGGCACTGCATGCGGAACCTGTCAAGGGGTCTGAGACACATCCTCACGAAATCTTCTGTCCGTCCACCTCCTCTTTCGGCTTGTTGATCCAGGCGGGGCCGGGCAGCGGCGGAGGGGTCGGCGCGCCGCGCACGAAGCGCTCGGGGTGCGCCGCGTAGGCCGCGTCGAGGACCAGGGCGCGACCTTCTCGGATGGCCGCGGCGGTGCCGAAGTGGACCGAGGCCGGCGTGTGATAGCCGATTCCGCTGTGACGATGATCGTGGTTGTAGTGGTCGAAGAACGTGTCGGCGAAGGCGCGCGCGTCGAACGAGCGAGCCGAAGCGGGCGGGGAAGGCGGGGCAGTACTTGAGCGTCTTGAAGGCGGCCTCGCTGTAGGGGTTGTCGTTGGACACGTGGGGCCGGGAGTGGGTGCGCCCGATCTCGAGGTCGCGCGAGCAGCACCGCCACGGGCTTGGAGGTCATCGAGCTGCCCCGGTCGGAGTGGATCGTGAGGCCCGGCGGCGAGCGGCCCCTGGGCCGTCCACCACCTGTTCGATCCAGGCCCGCACCACGAGCGCGGATTCCGAGTTCACCACCAGCCAGCCGGGGCAGTAGCGGCTGAAGATGTCGAGCATCGTGAAGAGCGTGTAATGGATGCCGCGCGCCGGACCGGGCAGCGCGGTCGCGTCGTAGGACCACACCCGGTTGGGTCGCTCGGCCACCAGCTCCGGCACCGTGCGTGGCGGATGGGTCGCCTGGCGGCGGCGCTCGCTGACCTCGCCGACAGCGCGCAGCAGCCGGTACATGGTCGACTCGGAGCCGAGGTAGGTACCCTCGTCGAGCAGCGTGGCCCACACCTGGGCGGGTGCGCGGTCGACGAAGCGGGGCGCATGCAGCAGGTCCAGCAGCGTGCCGCGCTCGTCGTCCGACAGTGCATTGGGCGGGCGTGGGACGGCTCGTCGGTGGCCTCGGCTGCGGTGGCCGGGCATGGCGGTAGTGGCTGGCCCGCGGGCGGCCCAGCGCGGTGCAGGCGCCCTTGGTGCCCACGAGCGGGATGAGTTCGCTGATCGCGGCGTCGATCACCGCGGCTGCCTGCGCTCCTCGTCGCTCTCGGCCAGCAGCCGTTCCAAGAGCGCGGATGCTTTTCCCTGGATGTCGATGCACCAGGCGGGCCTTGGCGAGCTCCGCCTCGGCCCGCTCGGCACGGCGGCGCACGTGCGCGAGCTCGACTGCCTCGGCACTCCGCGTGCTGGATCTCGGCCGCGTCGCAAGGCCGGCCAGGGCACCCGCGTCACGGGCCCGTCGCCACTCGGTGATGTGCGAGCTGTAGAGACCCTCGCGCCGCAGCAGGGCGCCCTTGGCGCCCCGCGTCGACGGTTGCGTCGTACTCGGCGAGGACGGCGAGCTTGTAGGCCGCGGTGAAGCTCCGTCGATGCGGCCGTTCCGGCAGGGGTGGATCACCACGCATGGCAGCAGCATGCGCGCGCTCCATGGTGAGCGTGGTCAAGGTCATCGGTGTTCAGGCTGTCCCTTCTCGCCCTGGAGGGATGACGAGCTACTGCTCGTGTCTCACCTCAGCCTGACAGATAGGGATGCGCAAGGCCCTCAGCACGTCTGGGGCGTCTGTCGCAACGGTACGGACTTCGACCCCAACCGGGTGTTCAGGCTGGACGAAGACCCTATGGGATCTAGC